>NZ_CAKJTJ010000004.1:26682-247342 GCF_917563925.1 Sutcliffiella rhizosphaerae | reverse complement strand
TCTCACATTGGCCACTTCTCCCGCAGGAGTCTACGTCTTGCCCTCCAATCAACCGCTAGTGTAATCTAAAAAATAAAAGCATATTTTTATACTAAAAAACCGAACATATTTGATCAATCACTCAAATAAGTTCGGTTTTGTCTTAGGCTAAAACATTTTTGTCCCAGCCCCTTTTAACATTTTACGTACCGATATTTTAGAAAGCTATCCTTTCATAGTTCACCAATAAACCAGATATCCCCTTGATAACTTTCTATATTTTCATCTGATTATTTCTCTAAAACCCATTACAATCATATTTTTAGGGATATTTATCCCCCATTCACTGACAATATCTTTTTCCTTAGAAAAAGGAATCCATTTTTGATACTCGTCATTTCTATTAAAAAAACCCTTAAAGTGAGAACTTCCAGAAAAGACGATAATTTGAGAGTTCCATAAATTTGTGGAATATATTGCTGCAACTACACCAACATCTTCTGAATTTTCCAGCTTACTTTTAATCAAATGTTCGGTTCTAGAAAGTATAGTTTTTATACAAATTTGCTTTATTCCAAGTGGGGTATTATTTGAAGAGAGAAAATCTTGTGCAGCTGGTACGTGTAGATGCCAGTATCCATTATAAAATTCAGTTGGGAAATATTTCGTTTCCTGCTGAATTTTGTAAACTAATCATTCTTGTCTTTCGTTTTAAACCTCGTAACTTTTTATTACGCATCCATTATTCCTACTTTTTTTATATCTAATTCAATCAAAAGTGTTCATTTAACGACATATTCACTGCTTCCATAGCATGTATATAGGTTGTGTCAAATAGAGGTACATCAGAATCCTCCTGTTTCACTAGTAATCCAATTTCTGTACAGCCTAATATGATTCCTTTAGCGCCGGATTTAATTAATCTTTGAATCACTTTTTTATAGTAATCTCTTGAACTTTGCTGAATGTTACCCAAACATAATTCCTCGTATATTATCTTGTTTACTATCTCTCTTTCATTTACTTGTGGGACAAGAACCTGTATCCGATTTTCCACCAAGCGCAACTTATAAAAATCTTGCTCCATCGTGTATCTTGTTCCTAATAACCCAACAGTATTAATTCCATTCTCTTTAATTTGAGTCGCGGTAGCATCTGCGATATGTAAAAGAGGAATGTTAATTTTCGATTGAATATCATCTACAACCTTGTGCATCGTATTCGTACAAATGACTATAAAATCTGCTCCTCCCTTTTCCAAAGAGAGTGCGGCATGCCCCAATAATTCACCAGCCATTTGCCAATTTCCTTCTGATTGGTAATGCTCAACTTCATGGAAATCCACACTATACAAAAGACATTTTGCTGAATGTAAACCCCCTAATCTTCTCTTAACCTCTTCATTTAACATTCGATAATAAACAGCAGTAGATTCCCAACTCATCCCGCCAATAAGACCGATAACCTTCATTTTATCAACTCCAATTAAGAAATTTTAATTCCTTCTATCATTCCAACAATCCCGGTTACTATAAGTGGTAACAGGATACACCAAGAGCTTAGAGAGACAGATGAATGGGAAATCCAACTATAATATACATCTGTAATGATAGTTAAAATAAGTGTAAAGAGAATAGCCGACCACCATTTTTTCGTTATGAAATATGCTGCTAACCCTGGTATAATGGTAATGATAGGGACGATAATTAGCTTCCATATAAAACCATCTATAGATATATAGTTATCCAACACGAATACTCCAAGTAATAGTAAGGAAGTTATAGATAATAATAGTTTTAACCCTTTCAATTAAATTCCTCCATTTACATAATTAAAAACGAATGTCACTTGCCGGATAAACGTCAGCAAACCATTTTAAAGCCCGGTTATGATGGTCTATTATTTGTTGAGCTGTGATCTCCTTTGAATCCCATGTACTATGGGTATCGGAAACCAATGTCACTTTATATCCTAAACTAAAAGCCCTGCGACAGGTAGTATCTACACACACTTCTGATTGGATTCCTGTTAAGATTACGTGCTTTATATCTTGTTTCTTTAATTCCTCATCTAATGATGTATGTAAAAAAGAATCTGGAGTAAACTTTTGAATAATAACATCCTTTTCTTCGGGCAAAATCTCAGGCTGAATTTCCCAACCTCCTTTTCCGTTTTCTAAAGGTTATCCTTTTGTAGCATTATGCTGAATATAAAATACAGAAGTATTACTAGCGCGTGCTTTTGTTAATAAACTTTTCAAATTATGAATTAACCTATCCCCGTTATATACTTCATTCCTTTCAGGAAACATTCCTCTTTGGACATCAATGACTAAAAGTGCAGCATTTTTCACATCTATCCCTCCAAATTTTCATTTATTTAAGTGGACCTAGATTCAAATTTAATAATTTTCACCATAATTGGAAAATAAGAAACGTAACTCAAGAGCTAGATTTCCCTTATCTTTTTTGACGCAGCTTTAATTATAAGGAAATGTGGGCTGGTCTTAAGGTAGTGATAAGATTTTTCTTTCACATCTTTCATCTTTTCTAGCGGTTGGGGTTCAATCAGCTTCTCAATATGGAAAAATTGAGTAGTTTCATTTACGATGCTTTGCAGGGGTCTTCTGTAAAAGCTAACATCAATGGTAATGTTAGGTTTGGTCCAGGTTTCTGATAAGAATTGGGTTTTAAAGTAATCCTCACAACCGTGCCTGGTATAGTCCATAAATGGGTGATGTACCGAAAATAAAAAGGTTCCAGCTGCTTTTAGAATGCGGTTGAATTCTTGAAATGTATAAGTCCAATCCTTTAAATAATGAAGTGTAAGTGAGCTTACAATCATATCAAAGGAATCGTCCTTAAATGGAAGAATTTCTTGAAGATCATGACAAATGACTGTTGCTTTTTCCCCTAAACGATGCTTCGCAGCTTTCACCATTTCGGGACTTACGTCTATTCCGGTAACTTCCGCCCCTTGATGCAATAATTGAGATGAATACCACCCAGCAGAACAACCGGCATCAAGCACTTTTTTTCCTTTTAATTGGTGTGGCAAAGCATTCATCATAGCTGGGCGTTCATAATATGCGTTATAAGGACTCGTCTCGTCAATATCGTTTTGATAAGTATTGGCTAACTTATCATAAATGTCTCTCGTAGGATTTTTCATTTGCTTCTCTCCTTCGAACTCTTGTGATATATAGTATTAATATAAAATTCCTGTTTTTTGTGGCAATTCCTGCTCTTAGTAAAATTTATTGCAAATAAGCGCTGATCCATGTTCCAGGATCGCGCTGGATTGTTTAAATATATGTTAAGAGGAGGAAAGGGAAACCTTTTCTAATAAATAGGGACTGCCAGACGAAAGTATGCACTTTCTGGACAGCCCTAGACTATAGTTTAGTAAATTAAATGATTCCTCTTATGGATAAAATAAATTCATATAAGAAGTATCCTGCAAAACAAATTAAAATCAATCCTGCAATAATCGATACCCACTTTATTAATGTTTGATTCATAACTTTCCTTGTAATCGCTACTATAGAAAGTAGACCTACATCATGTATTATGGATACCGGCTAATATACCTGCCCCGACAATTAAAAATTTACTCGGTTGTGTCGTATCATAGGAATCGGAAAGTACAGCCCCAAAAACGGAGATCCAAAACACAAGATTTCCTGGTGACAAAGCTACTAATAAACCATTACGATAGGATTTGAAAAATGACTTTTCTGGTTTCGCGCCATTTAATGCAATATCCTGATTCGAGTTTTTGATAGAATCATAACCTAAAAATGCTAAAAAACAAGCACCGATAAGCCACATAGGTATTTGAATGTAAGGGATAGAAAGTATAGAAGCCAATCCCATATATAATGCAATAATTAAAAAGAGATCGACCGTTATTCCACCTAACCCTACTGCCCAACCATGCAAAAAACCCTTTTTCAAACCTTGCTTTGTCATTTCAACGGTTATTGCTCCTATTGGCATTGCAATTGCAAGGCCAGCTAAAAGATACGTAAAAAATAAACTCAAAAAAACACACTTCTTTCAAAATTGATACCTTCATACGTCCGTTTATATTCATATTATCATAAAATATTAATAAATATTCAATAAAAAGTATTTAAATACAATAATAAGTTAGTTGAAAAGTCTATGAAAATAGTAGTGAACCTTTCTTTGATCAATAATCGAATGTTGAATAGAGTGATTCTCATTATTAATAACGCTATTATTTTTATAAAGACTTGTTGTAGATCAAGTACCTTTTATTTTTATCAGAATAAAGAATAGACTTCCATAGGGGTAATTTTCTTTATATTAAAGTAGTAATAAGAATAGTTGTAGTTGTCGATTAAATGTGCTCTTCGCAAGTGTATGTCAAGTGGTAATTGCCTTTATGTGGAGAACAACTGTATTCTCAAGTCCAATCATATTCCCCAATCCTGCCAAAAAACGAAACCTCTTTCCTCCGATTACATACAAATACTAACCACATCAAAAGGAGTGACAGAAAACCATGCAAACACCACCATCACCAGATCTCATCTCTGGCACCAAAATTCAGCTGAAAAAGCTTACAATAACAGATCTTCCCCAACTATGGCAGTTAATGTATGGAGATCCGTATCCAGAATATAAGAAGTGGGACGCCCCATATTTTCCACTTGAACACATTGCGAAAGAAGATTATATTACTGAAATGACCCAGAAGCTCAATGAGGGTATGGACACTATTTATTTGATACAAACATCCCCGGAACAACAAACAATTGGCAGTGTTATCTATTATTGGGAGCACGAGCCTTCTAATTGGTTGGAGATGGGGATTATCATTTACCTCCCCGAGTTTTGGAATGGAGGTTATGGGACAGAGGCAATTAAGCTTTGGACGACACATCTTTTCCAAACAAAATCAAACATTCCTCGTGTTGGTTATACAACTTGGTCTGGAAACCATAGGATGGTCAAAGTTGGCGAAAAGCTAGGGTTTACCAAAGAGGCACAAATACGTAATGTTCGACAGTATCAAGGGAAATTATATGACTCGATTCGAATGGGATTTTTGCGAGAAGAGTGGGAAGCAGGGGGAAACTAATATGCAGGATTACATAGAACTGACACCGAATACTGA
Organism: Sutcliffiella rhizosphaerae; assembly: GCF_917563925.1. Taxonomy (GTDB): domain Bacteria; phylum Bacillota; class Bacilli; order Bacillales; family Bacillaceae_I; genus Sutcliffiella_A; species Sutcliffiella_A rhizosphaerae. Next base: position 242,218 of record NZ_CAKJTJ010000004.1, on the reverse strand, counting down.
GAATGAACTTGTCCAACTATTAACAACTGAATCCTGGCCGTTTCATGGCAATGAGAAACCAAATAAAGAAGAAATAGAACAGTCCTTAAAAGAAGGAAACTACACGGAGAATGGAACAAAAACATTTTTGATTAAGGTGAACAATGAAACAATTGGAATGGTTAGAAGCTTTGATTTGGAGGATGAGAGTTGCCTGTTTGACCTCCGCATCAAAGAAGCATACAGAGGTAAGGGGCGTGGTGCACATGCGGTAAAGTGGTTGACGGATTACTTGTTCACGAATTACGTACATCTCATCCGCATCGAAGGACATACAAGGCATGATAATTTTGCGATGCGCAAAACGTTCCATAGCTGTGGATATGTAAAAGAAGCCTATCACCGCAGTGCCTGGCCTCAGAATGATAAGCTATTCGATTCGGTAGGATATGCGGTGACCAAAACTGATTGGTTCCAAAACATAACAACACCCATTAAAGACAGTGTTCCCTACTAAGGGTTATGTTCACAAATAATTAATACTGGTTCAGATAAAATGGCGATGGCGCGCTCCATGTCAGAGGTATCCAAGAACACATTTGTGTTTCCACCAAGATACATACTTTCAATGTCCAACTTACACCAGAGCGCGCCGAATAGATCGTTTAACTGCCTAGACTGACCTGCTGGGAGCTTATAATAACTTGTCTGTCTTTAAATGGCAGACCAAGTCCTTTTAATATTCCCCGAAGCACGTTCCATTCATTTGACGTCTCCGTGTTGCTAGTTCCCATTACCATTTTAATAAATGAATATGATTGGTTGTTTTGCTGTGAAAATAGGCATTGATGTTAATGTCCTAATTAGACAAGTCTGTTAAGATGTTACTTAACGTTACGTCATCCAGTTCAAATGAAAATTGGGTGCGGATTAAATACTCAAAGCCTTCCACTATTTCTGGCATCTCTCGCATCTCTTATCACTTGCAAGAATAAATGAATAGGGTATTAATCCTGACCGCGGTACGAATTTTCCTCTGAAAGAAGCTCAATTGTCTTACTGACATTGGCAACGTCCAAATAGAAAGTATTATCTTCCCCTAGATAAAGAGCTCGGCACCGCTTATGGCGCCAAAAAGTGTTAGGAATACAAGCTCCATTTTCGAGAAGCTGAATAACTTGATTCTCCTTATAATGAACTTCTGCTTGTTCCATTATGGTACGGCCAGTTGGAACATCATGATTCGTCACCTCGTCAGTGTAACCAACTACCATTCGTACAAAATGATACCTCTTGCCAACCAATGTCTGAAAATACCCATTAACAGCAATACCTTCATTAGCTAGACTTTCTAAAATTCTATTCAATTTTCGATCACTCGCAGAAAAGGTAAACTGCGTACGAATACGAAAATCCAACAAACATCACTCCTATGGAAGCAACACGCTTCATTAATGTTCTTTCAATAAAATATGAATAACTGGTTGGCATGCTTGGACGTATCCCTAAATAGGAGGAATACCTTACAAGAAGGGCGAATGTAAAAAGAAATCTAATAAGGAGCGTGGTCGGATTGAATTTTAAATTAGTAGAGGCAGTTAGTATGTTGGAACGAACACCCCGCGTATTAAATGAAATGTTAACTGGTCTTCCTGAAGGGTTTCTCACTTGTAACGAAGGGGAGGGTACTTGGAGTGGAATAGAAGTAGTCGATCACTTGATCGAGGCAGAGAAAGAAAATTGGATTCCTCGACTCCGATTCATAGTAGAAGTAGGAGACACAAACCCATTTCCTGAATTTGACCGGTTTGCCCACTTACATGAAAAGGCTGAGACAACACTAGCAGAAAAATTAAACGAATTTAAGAAACGAAGGGAGGACAATCTCGAAACTTTGAAATCTCTTGTAGATGAAGACATTCTTGACAGAAAGGGTTTCCATCCGGCACTTGGCGAGGTTAAACTTAAGGAATTGATCGCTACTTGGGCTGTTCACGATTTAACACACCTCAACCAAATAACTAGAGTAATAGCAAAAAGATATTCTAATGATGTTGGTCCATGGAAAGAATATTTGGGTATTTTAAAAAGAGAATTGTGATGGGGAGAGAGTACACTACTTCCCAAAACAAAAAATCTATCATATAATATGGAAAGTTTATGTAATGAAATGGGAGGGAGTGATGGAAATGTTAAAATCAACTTTTCTGCAGTCAATCACTTTTTCCAATTTTATTTTTAAGGAGTCAAAGCATTTTGCTTTGGCTCCTTTTTTTCAGATTAAGAAAGTAAAAGTGGAACAGTGTCTAGCTCCATGCTAGTCCCTTGAGGCTGGTCAAGGCATTTCGAATGGGAGGAATAGAATGATGTACAAAAGAGTGTTATTAAAACTAAGTGGTGGCGCATTGCAAGGAAAAGAAGGCGAAAGCTTTGGTGTGGAAATGCTGGAGCATATCACGGGGGAAATACTCTCGTTAAGTGAGCGTGGTATTGAGGTCTGTGTAGTAGTTGGTGGCGGAAATATATTTAGAGGAAATATGGCGAGTCATTGGGGAATCGATAGAGTGGAGGCAGACAACATAGGAACGCTTGGAACCATTATTAATAGCCTAATGTTACGAGGAGTCTTAAAAACTAAGACGGAAAAAGAAGTCCGAGTAATGACCGCTGTACCAGCACCTTCTGTAGCAGAACCATATATTCGCCTACGTGCAATAAATCATCTTGAAAAAGGCTATATCATTCTATTCGGGGGAGGAAACGGGCAGCCCTTTGTTACGACAGATTACCCGAGTGTACAGCGTGCAGTGGAGATGAAGTGTGACGCACTTCTTGTCGCGAAACAAGGTGTGAACGGCGTATTTACCACGGATCCCAATAAAGACCTAAATGCTAAAATGTACCGTACCTTACACTATGATGATGTCGTACAAAACAATATAAAAGTAATGGACCAATCGGCACTACTTCTAGCAAGAGACTTCAAGCTTCCTGTTCATCTCTTCAACTTCAACCAAAAAGGTGCCATGAAAGCAATCTGCCATGGAGAAAACATCGGAACACTCATCAGCAATCAAAAATCAGAACTACTTTAAAGTAGCAAAGGGACGTATTCTGTGCTTCCTTTCATTTGGTTATTAATCGGCGACAGAAAGCTGTCATATATTCTATATTCCATTAAAGGGCATTGTGTGGAAAATGTTCATTGGAGTAAACAGGTTTGTGTATTTGTGAAAGAAGAACGTTAGAATTACTTGAAGTTAATTAAAAGCCTTGTAGTTTCTAAAGAAAGAAATCAACAAGGCTTTTTTTCATCAGCTAAATTACATAGGCTGATAAAAATTTAAATAAAATAAACGAGCCAAAGTTATCAGTACAGTCGTCTAATTTTATAAGGGAGGTTGGACGGTGTTCATTCAAGAAAGTAATTCAACAAGCTCTGCTATGTAGAAGTCCATAACAGCTACTGACTTGGCTACATCCGTATTAATTTGTTCTTAAGATTATCTACATGTTATTCCCTTTTCTTCTCCATAAAAATTTATGGAAACGGACTTGGCCAGAAAAAAATAAGTATCTGATTAGGAAAACCAAAGGATTTTGATAGTAAATGTCTAATATCTATAGATAAACCTTGTTGCCTGTTAGAGATATTCCACATGAAGAAGAGCCTCTGCACAGACCACCAAAATCTAAGCAATCAAATCAGCGAAAGGTAAACAAATGTTTGAACGATAGCACTACTTGCACGGTATCATGTACATTCAAAAATCCATTATTGTTGACAAGTAGAAACTAAGAAATAAAAGGAGATGTAATAATGGCAAAAGTTATTATTCACGCAACAATAACACTAGATGGGTACATGGCAGACAAAGATGGTGGTATCGATTGGATGTTCGATTTTGAAGCTACAGACCAGGATTACGCAGTAGTCAAAAAAGTAATGGAGGAAATAGGTGCCGTAGTTGGTGGAGCCAATAAAACAAACACGATTGAAGAAGGAGAGATACCGTACGGTGGTATGCTGAAAATTCCCATATACCTCATGACCCACGAATCCCATGAACCGATTGAAAAAGATGGTATCACGTATAATTTCGTCGTTAACGATATTAAGCAAGCTGTTGAAGCTGCCAAAGCAAGCGCTGTCGATAAAAGTGTCGCTCTTTTGGGCGGCAGCATTTCCCGGCAATGCCTCAAACTTGGTCTAGTGGATGAAATCGTATTAGATGTAGTACCCCTGCTACTGGGTGACGGTATCTCATTATTTGGTGGACTTGGAGAGAGTATTAGGTTGGAGCGGATAGAAACATCGGCCTTTGCGAGTGAGACCCACCTTCGATACCGAGTTGTAAAGTAACATATATTGCTAGGTTTCAAAAGAACCGTCCTTCTGCTTCCTCTTGACAAAATAGGTAGTTAAATTTACCATAAGCGTAGAGATGAGTGGAAGGGGAATTAACATTTAACCCATGTGGCTAAACTTTTAATGAAAACAAGCTAATTAGATAAGGCAGAAAAACGCTCCTACTAACAGGACCGGTCTGTCTATCTAGTATTTCATTAAAGGGACACATGTGGAGGAGTTGGATTCCCCATCGAAAAACAGGTGCCTTTGGTGCCTGTTTTTTTGTTGGCAATAACATCTCGCCTAACTCCAAAAGCATTTAGTGCCCCAAGTTGGAGGGATATTTTATGGAAAAAAATAAAGATAGAATTGCCATTGTGACAGGGGCGAGTCGTTTAAAGGGGATTGGAGCTGCAATTTGCCGAGAGCTAGCTGATGCAGGACATCCGATTTTCTTCACATACTATACTGGGTACGACGCAGCCATGCCGTGGGGTTCAAAAAATGAAGAACCTATGCTTTTAAAACAAGAATTAGAGAAAAAAGGAGTCCAAGTTGGATTCATAGAATTGGACCTAACTACGCTTGATGCATCTGGACATTTATTAAAACAGGTCAATCAAGAACTTGGAATGCCTTCTATCCTTATAAACAATGCTTGTTATTCTACAAGCGACAATTATATGAATATAACGGCAGAAGAACTAGACAGACACTATCTAGTAAACATTCGAACAACTACCATGCTTAGTAGTTACTTCGCCCGTCAATTCCAAACAGGAAAAGGCGGTCGCATTATTAATCTAACATCCGGGCAATTCCAACGACCGATGCCAGGGGAACTGTCCTACGCGACAACGAAAGGTGCCATTGAGGCAATGACATATACCCTTGCAGCTGAGGTAGGAGAGCGAGGAATAACCGTCAACGCAGTCAACCCTGGTCCAACAGACACAGGCTGGATGACAGGAGGCATAAAAGAAGGCTTGGCGGGAATGTTTCCATCTGGTCGAGTTGGAGAGCCATTAGATGCCGCGCGTCTTATTAAATTTCTAGCAAGTGAAGAAGGCGAATGGATTACCGGACAAACCATCCATTCTGAAGGTGGGTTCGCATTTGGAGGAGTAAAATGAGACTAAAGCTTGTATCTGAAAACCGAGAAAACTACATGCCGTTCCTACTTTTAGCTGATGAGGAAGGAATGATTCGTAAGTATTTGTATGAAGGTGAAATGTTTGCGATTATGCTAGAAGATCAAACGGTAGGTGTGGTATTGTTCCTACCAGAAAATTCGCAGGTGGTAGAACTAAAGAACATAGCACTTGCTCCAGAATATCGTGGCAAAGGCTATGGAAAAGCAGTGATTACTGAGTCTATCAAGCTTCTTCGTAAAAAAGGCTATCACAAAGTCATCGTAGGTACCGCTAATTCCAGTATAGAAAACCTTGCATTCTATCAAAAAGCAGGATTTAGAATATACGGAATTAAACAGGACTTTTTTCTACAATATCCAGAACCCATCTATGAAAACGGCATCCAAGCGGTAGATATGGTGATGTTTGAAATGAAAATAGGTAATTAAGGGAAAAATTTTACGTTTGGGCAGATTGCTCAGGCGTTTTTCTATTTAAAATGCATTTGTTCTCATGAAATGAACGAGTTCGTGCGAAAATTGCTAAAGTTGGTGCCAAACAGCCACGAATTGGTGCGGAAACCATTAAAGTTCGTGCGGAAAAGCTGCGAGTTGGTGACAAAGAGGGAAAGAGCCGTCATCCCCGCCACAGGTATATGAGAATTAAATCCAGAATATGAGATATTAAATCCAAAAAGCACCATAATAAATCCGAAATAGCCATTATTTAATCCGGAATCACCAATAATAAATCCGAAATAAGCAATATTTAATCCTGGCAGTATTTCTACCTCCAAGTAGCCCGACTTTCCCATTTTAAAAAAAGCAAATTACCTATTTTCATTTGGGAGTGAAAAGGCCGTGATAAGCAGATGGCAAAAGCAATACTAAACTTCTAGTCTGAGATATTCACAAAGTATTCACTCTATTATGAAATACCCTCTTGCAACAAAATGAAATTATTGGAATAATTAGCATATTAAGAGAAAAATGGGAGGTGCTCCGCCTGCCGACAAAGGGGTCATGCTATATGAATCTCCCTAAAATAGCGACATTTTTTCTAATAGTCTACCTGCTTATAAGTTTGCCTGACATATTAGGTTTTACATATGTAATCGATTGGATAGCTGAGGCAACGTTTTTACAAAAAACAAAAGGCTATCTTTTTACAGGCATCTTTCTGAACTTCCACATAAAACTTCCGTTGACCATCATACTCACATTTATTGTTAGCCACCTTACTTCCAGAAATAAAAATTGAAACAGTCCACATAGAATTCACGTCTAACAGAATGAGGTGATACCTATGAGAATAACAAATTGTATCATTCCACTCTTCATTTTTATCATAGTTGGATGTGCCCCCAACAATATCCAGCAAAATCAGGTAATTACTACAAAAGAAGCATCATGGCCGTATGAATTTGTAATAGTTGATGGGGAGTCTTATCAATTGACAAGAGAAGAAGTGGATGAAATTGAAGTAGGTGAACTATTAGGGATGGTAAAACGTAATATTGTGGATATGGACACAGATTCAAGCTTGGCAGAAAAAGATTTCGATAGCAATTTCTTGAAGGCAGGGACGGAGATCTATACCCATAATGGAAGCAACAACTCCATTCTCTACAAATCTAAACATACGTACTTCAAAGCACTGTTAGCTTCAAACAATTAAGGGGGATATAATGGATATAAAAAAAGAAACCATTAAACTTAGCTTTTCGGTAGTCATGGCACTCATCTTTATGATTTTACTCGTACTCTTCCCGAGAACGCAAAATTTCTACCTGGGTAATACAGTTGAAATGGCTCATCTTGGTATTCAACCTTTTTTCCAAGAGTATAAGGCAAATATTGTTCATTTTTTTCAGCATATAAAAGAACATAAAAGTTTAGGAGGGACTATGTTTTCCCAGACGTCTGTGGAAAAAGAGCTTATTCGCTATTATCCGAAAAGCTTACTTGTCATCGCCATAGCCTTCCTGCTTAGTATCACACTAGGAGTTTATAAGGGTATTTTCGATTACAAAAATAAGCACTCGAAGAAAAATATTCTTGGGAATGGTACAACTTGGCTGTTTCAAGCTATCCCAGATTTTTTTATTGTCATCATTGCTTTTTATTTAGCCTTTTACTATTTGCCAATGGGCTTAATTTTCAGTAATAAGAATTGGTATAGTTTTGCTGCTCCAGCACTTTTAGTTGCAATTTATCCGATGATGTACGTGGCGAGATTGACTAGCATGTCACTTCTCCATCAGGATGGCTCGGATTATATTCGCACTGCTTTTGCAAAGGGAAACAAAATAAAAGAAGTTATTAACCGCCATATTCTTAAAAATAGCATGATGGACCTTGTAACACATCTACCAACCATCATGATTGTTGTTATATCCAACATGCTAATGGTTGAGTATCTCACTGGCTATGCAGGGGCTGGTAATCGTATCTTTATTGCTTTAGGTGGTAGGCAAAATCAAGTTGGCCTAGGATCAGGTCAAATTGAACCTGGTTTAGTCATCGGATTTGGTCTATGTTTTCTAGCGACAATACTTGTTGTTCATATCCTAAAATTAGTTCTAATGACGAAATTTAGTCAGAGGGGGGCGTGAGGACATGTGGTGGAGAAATAAGAACTTAATAATCGGAGGAGTATTCCTTGTCACTCTAATCGTTACAGCAATTATAGGGCCCCATCTTACATATGTAAAAGAAGGTATCGAACCGAATCGTTTGTTGTTTCCTGGTCAGGGTGTTGTGATAAAAGCACCGTTTGAGCCATCTGCTGATTTCCCTCTTGGTTCTGATCGTGAAGGGCGTAATCTGCTAAGTATGATTATTATGGGAACAAGAGATACCATGTTAATCATTTTACTTATAACGAGTATCCGTTACTTGATTGGAATCATTCTCGGCACCATTGCATCCTTTAAAGGAAAAGTAGTGTCAAATATACTTAATGTGTGGGACCAAATGTTCTCAAGCATGCCAATCATTTTTGTTTCTATTTTGTTTTTAACCCTTCCTATGCTTATTTTTGCTGAAAATCGCTTCTGGATAGTCGTGTTTATTATTGCTCTAGTTGAAGTGGGGAGAGTCGGAGTTTCCATTAGAGATCAGCTTCAGCAGGTAAAAAACAAACCGTATGTGGAAGCAGGAAAAATGGTTGGTCTATCACCATTCCAATTGTCTGTTAACCATTATTGGCCAACTATATTACCAAACATGCTCGTAAATTTTTGTTTCGATATCGGCCGTGTCACTCTGATTATTGGCCAGCTTGGAATCTTCTCCGTTTTCATCACACAAAAATTCGTAATGCTAGGTATGGGCTATGGAGAACTCATCAACACAAGCTATAACTGGCCAACAATACTTGGAGAAGCAAGGAAAGATATTTATACAGCTGTATGGATCCCTGCTTCGGCTGCCTTTGCAATCACGTTTGTCATCCTTACTTTCAATGTGTTAGGAGAAGGATTACGGAAATATTTTAATCGGTTAGGGACTTGATCAAAATGGAGAACCGATAAGCAAGATCCACCATTTAACAAGCCTTTTCATGTTATTATTAGGATCTTTTCTAAAAGATTGTTGCTAGAAAAGTCGGGTTCTGGACTTTTCACTAGAAAAATCGGTTCCTGGATTTTTCACCTGCATGTTCATTGAAAACTTGTCCTTTTGACTGAAACTACGTGTAGGAAAAGAGCACGACAGTAACGATTATAACGTGTATCTAATTATATTCGGAAAAGCTACAAAGTTTGCGCAAACAGCCTTTGTAAAAGCTAGTAGTGGTTCAACCATTACTAGCCTTTTGTTATCCCGCTTAAAAAGTATACCCCAACCCCCGGGCTGCCTTCGCAAGGCCACCCAACACCACTCTTTGGACGGCTTTTGGTGGTCCAGCAAGATAACCGTCAATACTTTCCCATGCCAATCCTAGCCATAAAGGGTTGAGCGGAATTCCTTTTTTGTTCACTTTTCCTTCCATCTCAAGCTTATGGGTCAGCGCAAACATTTGCCAGTGACGTCCAGGTGGCTTGATTTCATGTGTCGCAACTAACTCGGATTCGCCTATTTTCCAAAACTGATGTACTTGGTTTGGAAGAATGGTTATCGTCTCACCTTTGCTAAGAACAGTCTCTTTTCCGTCCACTAAAAACTGCATTTGTCCTTCCTGGATGGAAAACGTTTCGGTGAGCTCTGGATGCCAATGTGGTCCATTCATTGCACCCGCTTTCATGATTCGATGTTCTAATAGTAAGATATCACCGTCTTGTTCTAGAAACGTCACCGACCGGCCATCTGGGTATGTAAGCACTTTTCCCACTGGAATCTCTTGTTCCGTCATGCTAAAATCCTCCTTTTGGAAACGATTTACTTATACTTTAACAGAATATGCTTTGGTCTCGTTTCAATATTTATAATTTTGTTTCATCTAATTGAAATAGGTCCCAGAATTTAAGAATTATTTAAGGATTTGTTAAGCAGTCGCTTATAATAAGTACATATTATAGAAGAATAAGCACAGTTTTGGAGATGAAACGAGATGACGATCAGAAAACGATTACTATTATCCAACGTGGCAATGATTATTCTTCCTATCATTGGTTTTTTCCTGCTGGAAATTTTTCTAGGGACGATCATGTTCCATATTTTCCGGGGACAGCCTGATGGGGAGCGATTACAGCTGTTTCTAAGTCTTCGGTTCCTTGGTATTATCCTTATTTTAATTTTAGCGAACGGATTGCTCACCTATTATGTGGCCAGAAGTATCATCCAGCCAATCCGGGAGCTGATGAGGGCGGCAGAAGAAATCAGTAAGGGAAACCTGGAATATGAAATGCCCCCTTTAAAGCGAAAGGACGAGCTGCAAACCCTTGCCCAAACCTTTGAGCAGATGCGTCAAAAATTAATAGGAGCAAAAATAGCAGAAGAACATTATGCTGAAAATCAGAAATTATGGATGGCAAGTATCTCCCATGACTTGAAAACTCCGCTGACTTCCATAAAAGGATACGTGAAGGGCATGCAGGATGGTGTGGCAAATACACCAGAAAAAAGGGAAAAATACCTTGCTACCATAGAAAAAAAGGCAGAGGACATGAACACACTCATTGAAGAGCTGTTTCTTTTCTCCAAGTTGGAATTAGAAAGTGTGCCATTTCATTTTGCTCCTCTAGACTTGAAAAGCTACCTGGAGGATGTCGTCGATGAGCTCCGCTTTTATTTTGAAGAGGAGAATGGTTTGGTCACATTTGAGACGGATCATCATTCATCTTACGTGATTGATGCCGATCGTGATCAGCTAAAACGAGTAATCACAAACCTTACAGCAAATAGCCTGAAATTCATGACCGAAAAGGAAAAACATCTCCATCTCAACCTCCATACAGGTCATGATTATGTGGAACTGGAATGGCGAGATAATGGAATTGGGATCCCTAAAGAATCACTGCCATACATTTTTGACCGATTCTACCGTACAGATCCTTCCCGAAACTCCGAAACCGGGGGAAGTGGACTAGGGCTTGCGATTACGAAAAAAATTATCCATATGCACAAATGGACTATATGGGCAGAAAGTACCCAAAGTGAAGGTACAAGTATTTTTATTCGCTTTAGAAAAAAGGAGTGACAAGCATATGTCCAAAATCTTGATAGTAGAGGATGAAGCAAGCATCGCCGAATTGGAACGGGATTATCTGGAGGTACACGGATTTGAAAGTGACATTGCTGCAAGTGGGGAAGAAGCGTTGGAATTAATCAAGACTGCTGACTACCGCTTAGTTCTCCTCGATTTAATGCTTCCAGGGATTGATGGATTTGAAATCTGCAGGGCAATCAGAGGATTTTCAGATATCCCCATCCTAATGGTTACTGCTAGAAAAGAAGATATTGATGTCATAAAGGGATTTGATCGTGGTGCGGATGATTACATCGAAAAGCCGTTCAACCCGATGCAGCTAGTGGCGCGAGTAAAAGCGCACATTCAACGCTACGATCGCTTAATAAACAGCGGAAAAGCAGTTCACGAAGAATTACGTATCCGCAATCTAGTAATCCAAACAGACGCCCGTAAAGTCTATGTTCACAGCCAGGAAAAAACCATGACTGCCAAGGAGTATGAACTGCTTCTATTCTTGGCAGAAAATCCAAACCGAGTTTTCACAAAAGAACATCTTTTCGAACGGATTTGGGGGTTAGAGTCCATGGGAGAGCTCTCCACTGTCACCGTTCATATCCGTAAAATCAGGGAAAAGATTGAAGAGAATCCCTCCAAACCTGAGTACATTGAAACCATTTGGGGTGTAGGATATCGGTTTAGAGAGTAATTCTTATGATATAATAATAGAAAAACCTAGAAAATATGGTTATTATAGGTAGCGGCGAAAAGAAATCCCTTTATTTAAACATGATAATAGGGACAATCGATATTACTCTTATCTATTTTGGACTTATCTTTTTTATAGCTGATGGACAGGATTCATATGGTTCAACATTAACGATACTAGGTATTATTTTAACCATTCAATACATGTATCACCTGGAAGGAAAAGCCGGTATAAGTAAAAAGTTCATTTGGATACGCGGCATTATATTTGCATTGATTTTAGTCGGATCGGTTAATGTTATATTAAATTAAGCACACGAAGATTATATAAAGGTTGTGCCAAGAATGCCAAATATGATGGGATTGAATAGAATGACAGTTGAAAATATCTTAACCACTCCTTCTCTCAGTTAAAGAAAGCTAGTAGAATTATATAAATACATGTTGTTATCACTATAATTAGTATTAAAAAAATACAGAAGGCATGCTTTGATTGACTATTTCAAAGCATGCTTTTTTATGGAGTTTTTTTCTATTTAAGAATTATTTAAGAAATCTCCAATAGTTCGTTAAGGAATTCTCCGTATGATGAATTCAGTAGGAAAAATCAATGATTAAAGGGGAGTTTTTATATGAATTCATTACGTAAACAGATAGGGAAATATCTGTATTTGTTTTTGGCTGCCGTTTATACCTTATGTGTGGTGGGCCAGTTTTTTACTGCGGGTCTCGCTATTTTTGTTAGTGCGGCGAATTGGAGCCATCATTTTTTATTTGTTCATGTTTTTGGCTTTACGATACCGTTTTTATTGTTATTAACAGCAATCCTTGGTACTTTGCCAAGAGCGGTTTACTGGCATTTATTAGCTGTTGGTATCCTGATGTTTGCGATGTATTTTACGGCTAATATGAGAGGGCACTTTCCGATGATTGGGGCAGTTCATCCAATTATGGGGCTCATGCTCCTCGGGGCGTCTCTCAGCAACCTATATACGATTTTTAACCTTACTTTTCAAAAGGAGCAAGAAGCATGAGAGAGTTTATCGCCATTATTGTTGGGTTAGTAGGAGGATTTATTCTTGGAATTGTATTATCAAGTATCATTGGAATTTTCGGAGTATACGTTCTTGGGCAACCAATGGGAATTAAGTTTTTGCCATTTTATATGGCAATCCTATGTGGGATTGTTTTGCCAGTGATTGAATACAAAAGGAAGAAGTGAAATCAATATTAGGAGGCTTGGAAGTTTCTTGAGAGGGATATTAAATTTTCATATTAAAAATAAATTCTCATAGTAGGTTTTCTTTTAGATCATTTTTACGGAGAAATACCTTGTACTCGTCAGTTAACTGACCAAGAAATTGCAACTGAGTATGAAAAAATACAGGTTTAGTTATTATAGAAACCTTTAAAGAGTTGGATAATAATTATATTCCTGGTGTTATTGTTAATAGTCATGGTCCTTTTAACAGGGGAAAAGATCCATTAAAAACAGTAGAAAACGCCGTGATTATGGAGGAAATAACAAAATTAGCTTACTTTAGTATAGCGCTATCCCCAGATATCAAACAAATTGACCATATACTTCTAGATAAACATTTTTTAAGAAAGGCTGTTTTCGCAAACTTTGTTGCTTTTACGAACTTTATTAGATACTCGTATAATCGTTACTGTCGTGCTCTTTTCCTGCATTTAGGACAAGTTTTCAATGAACATGCACGTAAAAAGTCCAGAATCCGACTTTTTACCGGTTACTAGCAACAATCTTTTAGAAAAAAATCCTTAAGAAAACACGGTAAAAATGCTTATTATGGCCAGGTTCGATATAACCATAAAGCTCAATAAACAAGTTGGATTTATAATATTTTCCGATGTTTAACATAAAGTGAGCACAAAAAACGCAAGGGCTTACCTTGCGTTTTAATGTGTGTCATTTTGATTATCTAATAAAATGCAACATAATAGGTACTACAACTAAGGCAATAATAACACTTTGGATAAAAGTGAGTAACATGTCTTTTTTCCAAGAGTTTCTTACAGGGTACCGATTATTTATTCTTTGAAATATAAAAAATATAATCCACCAAAATAAAATAGTGTAAATTGCAGACATAACACTTTCATAATACAAATCGCATTACTCCCTTGGACTCGCATTTTTATGTTTTCGGAAAATTCTGATTTACAAAATAATTTTACCATATAAATCCATAAAACCTCTATTTTTTCGAAAAATATCCTCCATTAAAAATCCCTCAATCAGAAAAACAAAAATTATCTCCTGTAATTTTTACATAATAATTCCTTTAAAGGGGATTATATGAACTAACTAAGGAGGTGGGTAAAAATGGCTCAAGAATCTTTAAGTAATAAAAAGCTAGTTACACCAGGTGCAAGAGCAGCTATTGATGAAATGAAGGTAGGCATTGCTCAAGAGTTTGGGGTACAGTTAGGTCCTGATACAACTGCTCGTGCTAACGGTTCTGTTGGTGGAGAAATTACAAAACGTTTAGTCCAAATGGGAGAACAGCAAATGGGTGGACGTTATTAATTCTCTACTCAACGTAGTGGTATTTATTCAATGTTTTTCATCATACAAGAGCCAACAGTAATCCTGTATGGATTTTTCATTTTTTTCCATTTATACTAGGATTAGGTGGAATTATTTATCAATCTATGAAAATATGGTTTTATAGGAAACCATTACTCCTAACAGATAAATTGTATTGGGGGAAATAGGATGAACAAATGGGGAGCAATTATGTCTTTTGTTTTTCTTTCAGCATTACTAGTTTTTATTTTCCACTCTCATTATGTAGAGGAAGCGGAGCAAGATAAAGCTGTTGCTGAGGTAAAGAAAGGGGGAGAAAAAGCTCCGGAAGATGATGTGCCCAAAACAGAGGAAAAGCAGGAAATTGAAGAACAGACGGGGTTCATCGGTGGCGAAGCACGGTATGATTTAGAGATAGATGCTACTACACCAGAGTATGTAATTATTAATATTATGCATCTTATGACACATCAAAAAGTAAGAGCGGAGCAAAAATGGGGTGCGATTCCAATGACAGAAGATACCGTGAGGCAAGTGCATGAAGTAGTCGCAAACAGCAGCTTCGTAAATAAAAACCGAATGCTTCAGATTGCAGAAAGATGGAAAACAGGAAACTTCTCGAAAATAGTAGAAGATCATAACTATTTTTGGAGGTTAGAAGGTGGGACTATCGGGGAAGCATATGGTTTCCTCACTGCAGAAGAAGAAGTTCTTTTTATTAAGAATAATTTTGAATAATGCACTACTACATTTGCTAAAGGGAGTGCTATATGATGGATAGAAGAGTAATCCTGATCATGGGAACGCCCTTAGTTATATTCGCTGTCAGCGCTATCCTTTTTAACATACTTTGGACAAAAGTGGATAATTCACCACCTAGACTTGCTAAGCATATGGTCCATTTATAGAAAACCTTATGATGGGGTTTGTTATTGATGTGATGGAAAATGCCATCCTTTTTGATATTACGGAATGGGAAAAGCGCAATGATACAGGTGGAAGTGACGACCCTACATACGGATATAGAGCAATTCTTACAGAAGATACAGTAATTAAACGCGAAAATGGGGAACTTATTCTTATCAGTGAAATTAAAGAAAAACAAGTCGCTGTTATTCTCCCACTTAGAAGCATGTCAGATGACCTTTTCGAAGGAGTCGCGGATGAAATAATATTTCTAGATGAAAAATAACACAAGCCCAGCATAATAAAGCTGAACTTGTGTTTTTATTTAACCTTTCGATATCTCCACGATACCCTCTTCCTTCCTATTTACATCACCTGTTTTATTCAATTTAACTTTCTCGTTATCTTCTAGGTTGGTAAACACTATTGGTGTAATAACGGCTGGTGCATTTTCTTTGATAAAATTAAGGTCAAATTTCAGGAGCTCCTGGCCTTTCGTTATGGAATCTCCTTGTCCGACTAGCGCCTCAAAGCCTTCTCCCTTTAAGTTTACCGTATCAATTCCAACATGTATCAGAATCTCGTGTCCTTCGTTCGATTCAATACCAATCGCATGCTTGGTTGGGAACAGGTTAATAATTTTGCCATCAACAGGAGAGACGACAAGTCCTTCTGAAGGTTCGATTGCAAAACCATCGCCCATCATTTTTCCAGAGAAGACTTGATCTGGAACATCATCAAGTGGTTTTAGTTCCCCTTTGATTGGTATGACGAATCCGCCTTCTGTTGATGTTGTTTGCATAGCATCGGGGTTAACTTCTTCAATTTGCTGTTCGACTTCTTTGTTTGGTTCTATTTTTGCTGGACGAGGCGTTTTACCATCCATAATGTCTTTTATTTGTGATTTTAACGTATCCGATTTAGGGCCGAAAATTGCTTGAATGTTGTTGCCAACCTCAAGCACTCCAGAAGCACCGAGTTTTTTCAGACGGCTTTTATCGACCATACTATTTTCGTTAACGGATACACGAAGTCTTGTGATACATGCATCCAAATGAGTGATATTTTCTTTTCCACCCATCGCCTCCAATACATCATGAGGCAAATCACCTGCTGTGGATGTAGTAGTACCATCTTCGTCCTCTTCTACATCTTCTCGACCTGGAGTGGCAAGATTAAATTTCGTAATCGCAAAGCGGAAGCCGAAATAGTAGATGACCGAGAACACAAGCCCGACTGGAATGACGAGCCACCAGGAAGTCCTGTTTGGAACAACTCCGAACAAGAGGTAATCAATGACTCCGCCTGAAAATGTCATTCCAATTTTCACATCTAATATGTGCATGACCATAAATGAAAGTCCGGCAAATACTGTGTGGATGGCGAATAATACTGGTGCCACAAAAAGGAATGAGAATTCAATTGGTTCTGTGATTCCTGTTAAAAAGGAAGTGAGTGCTGCAGATGCCATAATACCGCCGACTAACTTTTTCTTTTCTGGGCGAGCGGTATGGTAAATGGCCAAAGCGGCAGCTGGCAATCCGAACATCATGAACGGAAACTTACCAGTCATAAAGGTTCCGGCAGTTGGTACAATTCCATCACGGAGTTGTGCAAAGAACATCGCTTGGTCCCCTCGGACAATATTTCCAGCTTCTGTCGTATATGAACCAAATTCAAACCAAAACGGAGAATAGAAGATGTGATGAAGTCCGAACGGAATCAGTGCACGCTCAATAACTCCAAAAATAAACGCCGAAAATGTCAGATTCGTATTAATCATACTTTCTGATAATGTATTTAGTCCCCCCTGAATAGGCGGCCAAACAGATGACATAATAATTCCAAGAACGACTGCAGAAGCAGCGGTTGCAATTGGCACAAAACGCTTCCCAGCGAAAAAACCTAGATAAGAAGGAAGCTCAATATTGAAATACTTGTTGTACATAAATGCACCTAGAATTCCAACAATAACTCCACCGAATACTCCACTTTGAAGGGTAGGAATTCCAAGTACACTCGCATAAGCCGGGTTCTCGAGCATACTTTCATCGACACCGAGCACAACTCCCATCGTGGCATTCATGATGAGGTACCCGATAATCGCGGCAAGTGCAGCAACCCCTTCTCCACCAGCTAGTCCAACGGCGACACCGACTGCAAAGAGCACAGGGAGATTATCAAACACTATCCCCCCAGCCGCATCCATAATATTGGCGATCATTTGTACCCAGCCAGCCCCAAGGAACGGCATGAGCTCCAATAAATTTTCCTCTTTCAATGCATTACCTAGCGCAAGCAATATACCAGCTGCCGGCAACAAAGCAACCGGAAGCATCAACGCTTTTCCGACCTTTTGCAGTACTCCAAACAATCGTTTCAAAAGCAGAACCTCCCAAATATGTATAAAGTGAAATTGTTTTTACTTTCCCCTAATTAAAAAGATATAAACGAAATGCAAATATGAAACAAAAGCAGTCTTGTAAACGTAAATAATAAAAACATAAATAAGAAGGTGAAAACTATGGAGCTTTCCTTATTCTTTCTTATACCTTTATTTTACCTTGCAAGTTACTTGATCCTGTTTTGGGTCTTTATCGATGCCAAAAATAAACGTGGTATGAATATCGGCTGTCTTTGGGCACTAATTGTACTTGCAACCGGTCCACTAGGGCTGATTGCATACCTAATTGTTCGGAATGCAGACTAAAAATAACGAGAGAAGTGAATGAAAAATTATTACAGTTCACAACAAAAATTTTAAGATACAGGCATATACGGAAGAAATCTTTAAAGACATTCACATGCTAAACCAGAAAGAAGGCTGGTCCAACCTAGTTCAAAAAGAAGAGGAAACAAAAATTGCTTGGCAAAATTCAACGATTAAGTATGTCGTGTATGACGGGGAAATACTTGTTGGATATGTACGAGGGATGACAGATAAGTATGTAACGCTTTATGTTTGTGAAATACTGATAAATCAAGAATACCGCGGGCTAGGAATCGGGGAACAACTATTGAAATATATCCACAGTTTATACCCGAAAACGAGAATGGAGCTACTGGCATCGAGCTCTTCTTCCATCTTTTATGAGAAATTAGGGTTTAGGAAATTTTATGGTTATCGAAAGTCGTATGGGGAGTAAGAAATGGGGATAGAAGTCCACACACTAAAAAAGGTTCTGCTTATCAAAATTGATAACGCAGAACCTTTTTAATAGTTGGCGAAAGCTTACCCAACAACCTTTATAAAAAGCACTTTTAAATAATTGCCTTCCTTAAACTGTTTGATGGTAGCAAAGTCGCTTGGAAGCGAAAATTCTTCTACTATTTTGTATTTCTGTTTGTTTTGTTTAAAAGCTAGGTCGATAAAGCCTTTGAACTTGTCCATGCCGAATGTGGAAGCGTTTGTGGACGCAACAATAAGTCCATTTTTTTCCGTGATGGCAATGGCATCTGATACAAGGCTCGTATAGTCTTTTTCTGCCCGGAAAGTTACTTTCTTGGAGCGTGCAAAGCTTGGTGGATCCATGATGACTACATCGAATTTTAGGTTTTTTCTTTTGGCATACTTGAAATAATGGAAAACCTCTTCAACTAAAATGGACTGCGTTTTATCGTCTATGTTATTTACTTGGAATTGTTCGATTGTTTTAGGAAGACTTCGCTTCGCCAGGTCTACACTAGTTGTCTTTTTGGCTCCTCCTAAAGCTGCGTAAACGGAGAATGCTCCTGTATATGAAAAGGTGTTCAGGACTGTTTTGCCCTGTGAGTATTTATCTCTGATTGTTTTTCTTACCTCACGTTGATCTAAGAAAATGCCTACCATTGCGCCATCGTTCAGGTGCACAGCAAAATTTACTCCATTTTCTTTGATGATAAGGGGAGAAGGTGCTTGTTGCCCAGTTACATAATCATTATCGTCCATATATTTACCATCAGCTAAAAAACGTTTTTTCTCATAGATTCCGCGGTAATTCATCACATCTTCCAGTGCTTCAAGAATCACAGAATTAAAGGAGTAAATGCCGTGGCTATACCAGTTAATGACTAAAAATCCATCAAAATAGTCGATGGTAAAACCACCGATTCCATCGCCTTCTCCGTTAAAAAGACGGAATGCATTCGTTTCTTCTGATTTCATAAGTGCAGAACGTTTTTGAATGGCCTTCTGCAGAGTATTTTTAAAAAAAGCTACATCCATCATTTCTTGGGGATCGGAACTAACGACCCATCCATATCCCTTATTTTGGTTACCATAATACCCTTTACCTAGAAACTGATTTTGCTCGTCAACCAGCTTTACAAGAGTACCTTCTTCCTTCAATTCATTCCAGTTAATAAGGGACTGTTTCTGAATGAGGGGAAAACCGTTCTTGTATTGCTTGGCATATTTATTTTTCACTTTTAGATTTAGTTGTGGTCGCATGCTTTCATCCAATCTCTTCGTTTTTGAGTGTGGTTGTATTATAACGTAAATGCGGAGAAAAGCCGAATGTAGGTTACGAAAAGAAGAGAGTATTATCGACTAATATTCTTTGTCATTCCAATGGAAAATTTCTTGAATCCTAGATTAGAGTAGTAGGTTTCTAAATTTTCTACACACATCAGTTGCGGAATTACTTTATGTTGTTCACAATGATCGATTATCTTATTCATTATTTCCTTCCCAATCCCATTTGACTGATAGCTTGGAAACACACACACTCCGCAAATTACTCCAGAAATGACACCGTCAGAAATAACACGACCCATTCCAACTAATTTTTGCTCATCAAAGGCATAGACTGCATACCAGCTCTGTTTACACATCCGTTCCAAATCATTAACAGTTAAATTAAGTGAGTTCCATCCTAATGAATCATATATATCCAATAACTCTTCAAAGTTTTCAGGTGGTTGTTTCGAATAATTTATCTTCAAGTTGTTCCCTCCAAGATCCGTTTAAAAAAAGAATTTCAGCACAGTTTCTACATAGCACTCTGGATTTTTTCCCAATTTGCAACCTTTCTAAGTATTTCATCAATAGTCCAAACGATGAATGACGAAACAGTAGAGCAAATGAACAATAATTTCCCTATACCACCATTCCAAAACATTGTGAGAGGTTCACTGATTAATAAAGAAAAAGGAATGATAAGGACTAATCCAAAAAAGATATGTATGAACAAAGCATAGAGACTCCTTTTAAGAGGTGTGGTGGCCTTTTTTGTTACAATATCAGAAAGAAAAGAAACAGGCATTCCATAAAATAATAAAAAAGGAGTTCCAAAAATAAATAAAAGCCAGTAGAATCCAAATCCTGAACTTAGGTCCCAAATAGCTATGGGCATAGGGGAAATAAAGGTTGCCAACAGTATAGTCAATATTTTTCTTATTATCATTAACTATCTCTCCTAATTTATGATTACTAACGAACCAGTCCAACACAATGGGGGAAAGAAATTTATCTATTCATCCTTTTTTCCGCCACGTGTCCAGCATAGAACCCTAATTTAACCAATCCGACTGCTAAAAGGGAGGTAAATCCATTAAACACTGCAACACCCAATGCTCCGTCATGCATTCCAAATATATTTGCACAAATAACTCCTACCAGCATGAAAAAAATCACAGTAAAGTAGAATGGTACTCTCTTAAATATAAAAGTAATAATTAAACTTAGTAGCATTACGACCGAACCCATAATAAAGAAATAAATGCCAAAGATCATCTCCATAACCTTTCTCTCCTTCCACTCTGGCTAATAAAACACTTACAACTTTATTATATATTTACATAATATTTCATAACTGACCGGTGCTGCCTAAAGTTGAAGTACATTACTGGATAAACATGTCATGCTAAAATACTACTCTTTCAAGATAAACAGAATGTATTATTATTAGACATTATTTTTAACGCTTCTTCCAAAACATAATTTTCTCGATGTATCCATTTTCTGTTACGATGTTGCTTTTTAACAAGGTTGTTTTGTTTAATTGCCTCACGAGGGTTGACCCATTTTGGAGTATAATTCTCTTCAAGTTCGTATTCATCTAAATGCTGAGCAGCTGATTCCCCTGACAATTGACAAAGGTAGTAATGTGAAGTCATTTCAAAGACAGCATTATCTTTATAATCATCTATAGATCTTTCCATAACCACGCCAATCTTATCTCTCACTAAACAGTTTAAGGTGGCCAGTTTCTTCAGCTACCTCACGCATTATTGCTTCTTCGTGACTCTCATTAATTTCTACGCCACCACCAGGAAATTTATAATCTCCAATGTTTGATTGAACCATAAGGATTTTATCGTTTTGAATAATTACTGCTCTTACTGCTTCTCTATAGATTATTTTATTTGTATTTTCATCAACAGTTTCAATGCCCATCAATTTATAAAAAATTACGATCTCTCCTTCCTGGTTTAGCTTTTTTTTCACTGGTATAATACTCTGTTTTTAACAGCCCAAATACATCAATATCCTCATATGCTTTGTTTAGCAATCTGTTTTGTCTGAGTGTGCCTTCTTTATTAAACCGGCTTTAACTAGAACTTTTGTCGAAGCTATGTTTCTTTTAAGTGCAGACGCCGTAATTTTATTTAAGCCTAATTGCTTAAATCCGAAATCTCTCATTCTGTTAACCGCTTCCGTTGCATAGCCACATCCCCAAAATTCATAACCAATCCAGTAACCTAGTTCACCTCTATTGTTATTCTTATTAATTCTTAAAGTGATAGTGCCAATGATTTCATTAAAAATTTTACTTACTATTGCTAATGGAAATTCAGTTTCGTTCTTGATTTGTTCAGGTTGCATGTCAATCCACTCCTGAGCATGTTTCAACTCATATGGGTGTGGTAGACCAAGAACACTTGCTAACTTTTCATTGTTTGCTAACACTTTAACTCTAGGTGCATCATTTTTTACTAATGGCTTCAGTATTAATCGTTCAGTTTCTAGTTTCAAAAGAAATCCTCCCCAAATTGCTACTCTATAAAATATTAATCTATTGGTTGTAACAATAAATCTATCTCATCCTTAAGAGAAGCACCATTTGACTTTTGGGTTATTTCAAAAGGTCTCTTATAGAGAAATGCATGCTTGAGTGCTACAAAGGCATTAATGGAAACGTGTGATTTTGCCATTCTTGGCGATAGCCTAATATTCCGCGTAGATTGATAATTCTGTCTAACTCCCTAACTACACATATAACAAATTCTTCAAAGTCGCATGTTGCTTTAATAATTTCTCTAGGCAAGTGAGGAATCTTTGTTTGTTCTACTTTAAAATTTTGCTTCTCAGTTATCGTAATTGTTAAGTCCTCAAAGTCACGTTTAAATTCCCAAAATAATAAAAACGGTCCAGCGTCCCAATGAATGCCTCCAATCGTTTTATGGAAGGCACCATCTTTCCAACTTAATTTACAAAGAGGATGGACTGATGCCAGATAGGTTACAAAGTCACCTAGACCATCTGAATGAAACGAAGGATAAAACTCAAATTTCTTTTTATCAATCTCGAAAATGCAAGTCGCATTCCCGCTTTTAATATCAATATAAGAGAACTTCAATTTAATTCACCTCGATAATGAAGGGGATATGTGTTTCTGTGATTCTGTAATTATAAAAATTTATTAACTATATTTTTCGATTAATTTCTTTCAATAGCTCTAGAACCTGTTCATTCTGTTTTTCAATAGATTTTAATGTTTTTTCAACTGTAATCGAAGTGAAAAACAATATAAATAAAAAGCAATTCCAACAAAAAGCATATTCTAATTCTCCGTTCTTTATAATGTATCTCAATGTTAATAAGTTATTTATAAGCATTCGTTAGAAAATGGTTTAATATTTCATTATAAATATGTGGTTGTTCGGAATGAACTAAATGTGAGGCAAACGGAATGATGGAAACGTGCACTTGTTCATTTGTTTGTGGATAATAAATAGCACCTATTGTTTCATGAATATTTCCTTCTCCAACCATAAATAAAATGTGCATTTCTAATTCTGCTAGATTTGCAGCTTCTTCAAAAGGATACGAGTCCTCATTTTTGGCCATATGAATAAACTCTGGCCAAGAATCACCATGAAGTTGGTTGAAGTAATTTTTCATATTATCATTTTCGAGCAGTAAAGCTTGCTTTTGAAATGACTGTTCTTGAATTTCTGACCAATTTTTTGGCTTTTTCGGCATAATACCCGAGAGTGTCAATGTTTTTACCTTATCTGGATATCTCTTTGCAAAGAACAATCCCACAAGTGCCCCAATGGAACATCCTACGACATGGGCAGAATCCACTCCAAAATAATTTAGTGTTTCTAACAAGTCATCAGAAGAATCCACATAGAAGTTTGAAATATCATTCGTTTTCGACTTCCCATGTCCTCTTAAATCAGGAAGAATTACCTTGTAGGATGCTTGAAAATATTCTCTTTGTTCTACAAAATCAGTCATTCCGGTTTGCAAACCTGTATGCAAGAAAATAATTGGTTCTCCCTCACCCAAAATCTCTGTATGTAAAATCATGATAATCCCCCCTTAAAACTATGAAAAAAATTCCTGTTTTAATATTTATTTTAACATAAAATTCCATAATTAAATCCGTAAAAAAAGCCTCTCTTTGTTCTAAGTAAGGAACGATAGGAGAGGCTTCTGTATGTAATATAGGATTAATCATTCATCCCTTTTCCATCTAAAATTTGAGGGATATATTTTTCGATTCTTGCTGTTCTTGTTTTAGATTGTTTGGCACCAGAAAAATGAAAAATGTATGCTCGTTGTCGACCAGGAGTCAATGCTTCAAATGCGGTTTTTAATCCTTCCATTTCTTCAAACTTTTGTTGAAGCTCCTCAGGAACTGGGTAATCTTCCGTTTTCTTTATTTCTACTTTTTGTCCGGACTCTTCCACTTGAATAGCCGCTTCAATATAATCCTTAATGGCATCTTTCTGATCAAGAATCTCCTTAACGTTAGTAAATCGAATTTGACGGGCAGATTGCACATTTTCCGTTTGTTGAATTAATAAGCCATGCTTGTCCTTTAGCAATGCTCCTTTAGGGAACAATATCGCACAATACTCTTTAAATCCATGAATTAACACAATGTTTTTTTTATCATGAGTATAACAAGGATGCATCCACTTGAAATCTTCTGTTAGCTCAAATTCAAGAGCAATCTTTCTTAACTCCTCGAACTCTAGCTTCCATTTTTTTTCTTTACTTAAAAATTCCTCAACTTTTGGATTTGTCATTACAGAACACCTCTAAGATTTCATTATATAAATATCATGAGAAACAATGGTTATACATAGTTTAATTATAGCACTGGCATGGGAGTTTCACTTTATGTGTTACTAAAAAATCCCACTTAAGTTTACGAAAGCAGTTTTTGTGATATAATTTATATTAGAAGCACATATTAAAAGAGAGTCAAAGTGCGACCAACACTTTGACTCGTGACAGATAACGCAGTGGCATAGCTACTGTGGGCGAACGAAAAAAATCCACCCGATCTCACTTACCAGAGCAGACGGGTGGATTATTTTTTTTGGTTTAAATTAATTAAAACGATCACAAAATTTAATACTGCTAGAATAAAAATCCCGGTAGTAAGAAAAATTTGTAATTCGCTCATGGCTTCACCTCCATTCTCCACAGAGGTTTAGCCACACCACCCGTATAAATCTGTCCTCTCTAGTATGCCCTTTTTGCAGGATGTTAACGAATGGAAGATGAAAAAAGATTTAAACATGTTTAAATCAAAATAGGTACCATGGGTGTCAAGTAAATCAACCAAAACTTCCACTAATAGTCAATGAAGTTTTTTGAATTCATTATATTTACTATTGATTTCAGTGTTAATTTCTTTAAACGCTATAGCTACATGAGAAATCAAACCAAAATCATCGGAAAGCTCAATTAAAATCTCAAAGGACTTCAATCCATAATTTATTCGCTCATTTGCAATTAAAAGTCATTTATCTATCAGCTTGCATTTATTTTATTTGAAGAGATTAATAAGATGATCATTACCCATTGACTGTAACTTTTAAATAGTATAAAATGTTTCTAATTTTCAATATACGAATGTAAAGGCTAAGAAGAGAAGAGTAGTTATGATCTTTATTTACAGAGAGCTCCTGTTGGTGGAAAGGGGCAATAATGATTCTAATGAAAAAAGTCTCGGAGCTCCGCACGGATCTGGGTTGACGCTTGGTGATGCTGCGACGGGATCTCCCGTTATAGAGATAGGGTATACTCAATATTTTCTTATTGCCGTACCCGAAGAGGTTGGTATGGTGACATATCAATAAACTGGGGTGGTACCACGGAGCTAAAACTCTCGTCCTCAAGATGAATAGTCTTGGGGGTGAGAGTTTTTTTGTTGTTTGAAAGAAAAAATAAGGAGCGATTATGATGAGTAAGGAACAAATAGAAAATAGACTAGCAAAATTAGAGGAGTTAAGAACCCAGGGGATTACGGTTTACCCAGAGAAATTTTCGGTGAACTACGATTTGGTAGAAGCAGCGGAATTAGAGGATGGAACTTCATCTGTAAAAGTAGCGGGAAGAATAATGAGTATTAGAGGATTCAAAAATTTAGTCTTTCTCACCATTGCAAATATACAAGGAAGCTTACAACTACTTTTAAAAAGGGATGAGATTGGAGAGTTACAGTTTCAACAATTTCAAGATCACATAGACATCGGAGATTTTATTGGTGTAGAAGGAAGCTTGTATACGACGAAGACTGGTGAGAAAACGCTACGAATAGAAAGCTATTCTTTTCTAGGGAAAGCATTGCGAAGTCTCCCGGAAAAATGGCACGGCTTAAGCAATGTGGAACTTCGGTATAGACAGAGATATTTGGATCTCATGATGACAAAGGAGACGCAAGATCGCCTGTTAGCTAGGAGCAAAATGGTAAGAGCTATCCGTAATTTCTTTGAAGATAAAGACTTTATGGAAGTAGAAACACCAGTTTTGCAGCATACTTCATCTGGTGCACTTGCGAAGCCATTTAGGACTCACCATCTTTCATTGGATACGGAGTTAAATTTAAGAATTGCTCCAGAAACCTATATGAAAAGGTTAATAGTTGGAGGTTTTACAAAGGTTTATGAAGTGGCAAAGTGTTTTCGGAATGAAGGGATTAGCCCGCAGCACCTTCAAGAATTTACAATGGTGGAAGGGTATGCCGCATACTGGAATTACGAAGATACAATGAAGCTAATGAGGGAAATGGTTTTGGAAATATTAGAACAAACCTTCCAAACCACCACCATAAGCATTAACGGACAAGAAGTAGACTTTTCACAGGAGTGGGAGGTGGTTTCGTTTAGAGAATTAATATTGAAAAATACAGGAATAGATATAGACCTATATCCGGATGTTGCAGAACTTCATGATGAAACACAAAGAAGAAATATTAATTTAGAACATGAGGAAGCGGAGTCGCTTGGACGAGGGAATTTCATCGATTTGCTTTACAAAAAAACCTGTCGCCCTCATCTATTTAAACCGACGTTTTTAGTGCAGCATCCTATCGATTTATCACCACTTGCCAGAGCTAATGATGAAAACGAGAATCGTACAGACCGGTTCCAGCTAATCGTAAATGGGGCAGAAATTATCAATGCCTACTCCGAGCTTGTCGATCCAATCGAACAAAGAAGAAGACTAGAAGTGCAAGCCTTCTTAAAAAACAACGGAGACTCAGAGGCGATGGAGATGGATGAAGATTATTTAACTGCAATGGAATACGGAATGCCACCAATCTCCGGTTGGGGCTTCAGTATTGAACGATTACTGATGGTGTTAACCGATTGCGACAATATTAAAGATTGTACACTTTTCCCATTGGTGAGAAAATTATAGTAAATATATTTCCAAAAATACAATAATTAAACAGTAGATAACAGTAAATGGCTGTATAATGAAGATGCAGCCATTTTTTTCATGTAAGGGGTTATATTTATGATTAAAATACTTGAGAAAATTATTTATTTTTTCTTTACTATTTGTTTTTTTGTTGTCCTATGGAAGATTACAGGGAGATTATGGAATTCTTTTGTTCCTTGGAATTCTGCTACCGACCTAATAGGCATCTTTTTCGTAGCGCCAATTCTTATCGGGCTTGCATTCCTTTTAACTAGCTTATCGTTTAATGTCATTAAGCAGGTTAAATAAACCTAAACATTTTAGCAAAAAGAAGGAGGAGTGAACCTAATGTGGAAACAAGAATTTTTAGAAACGGAAAGAGGTACGTTCGAGTATTTTTCTGCCGGTATGGGAGAACCGTTAGCTATTACCCATATGTATATGGCATTTGATGAGCGTGGAAATTTATTCGCCAATCCGTTTACCAATCACTATAAGGTTTATTTGATAAATATAAGAGGTGCAGGTCAGTCAGTAACGGCTGATCATTCAAGTCAACTCAGTATGAAAGAAGCTACTAAAGATTTAGAAGCGATTCGAGCAGCTTTAGGATTGGAAAAATGGTCATTTGCTGGGCACTCAACTGGTGGCATGCTGGCACTACAATATGCTATTAATTTCCCTCATTCTTTAACAAAAATAGTTGTAGGATGTGCTTCAGCAAGCAACGCATACGCTTCACACAAAAATAGCATATACTGTTCAGAGAATAAGCATTTTTCACGAATTGTTGAAATTATGGATTTGTTAAACAACTCAGATACAGTGCAAGAACAGCGGCAAAAATTAGGCTATGAGTGGGCTTTAATGTCCTATTATTCAGCGGACAAATTAAACGAGTCGATGAAACGCCCTAATAGTGGAAGCACTGTTGGAGAAAATCTTGATTATTTTAGAAAAGTAGAAGTGAAAAACTTTGATCTGCGAAATCAATTGAATAATATAAAAGTACCTACCTACATTTATGCAGGTAAATATGATGCACAATGCCCTGTTGAATTTAGTATAGAAATGGCAGATCACATTCCTTCTTCACAATTAAAAATTTTTAAAGAATCCAATCATCATCCCTACATTGAGGAAGAAGAGAAGTTTAGAGAGTTTGTGAAAAACTTTAAAATCTGTTAGAAGGCGGAGGGATTAGATGACAAAATGGTACGGAGCATCCGGTTTATGTATGAACGAGCAAGGTCAAATACTTATGGTATTACAAGGCAAACTAGATGAGAAAAAAGTATGGTCTATCCCTTCTGGTGGAATAGAAGGAAATGAAACGTATGAAGAGTGTTGTATTAAAGAATTAAAAGAAGAAACAGGCTATGAAGTAAAAATAATTAAGCCTTTATTCATTAAAGAAGGAAATACATTTGGAATAGACGTAGTAGCACACTATTTTGAAGTCGAAGTCATTGGCGGGGAACCTGAAATAAAGAATCCTGACAACCTTATTTATGAAATATCGTGGAAAAGTATAGATGAGATTAAAAGATTAGAAATGTCCTTTCCGGAAGACAGGCAGATGTTGATTAATTACATAAATGAACATGTGATAGAAAAATAAAAAGGGTTTAGCAGAAATAGATATGGATTTACAAATGTACATTAAGTAGCATAAGGGAGATAGAAAGAATAAACGGAAACAGGTGAAAAATGTATGTAGGTGTCGGAGGTGATTTTTACTTTTGAAAGTAAATATTGCATTATCGCATTTTAGACCTTCATTAAATGTATTTGAGAATTCAACGAAAATGTTAAAACTGATATCATTAGCACAGGAAAATGACATCTTGGTTATGCCAGAAGGATGCTTATCAGGGTATTCTCATAATCTAGATTTCTTATGTGATACAAGGGATGTTGATATTGAAAGGGCAATTTTAGAATTAGAAAAAGCAGCGATAAAATATAAGGTACATTTAATTTTTGGATCCCTTATAAAAGAACAGAACAGGTGGTTTAATGCTGGTATCCTTATATCATTTAGAGGTAATAAACAGATCTATAAAAAGGTTAATTTAGCTATGCATGAAAGAGGAATATTACATAAAGGAAACGAACTTCCTGTTTTTTGCCTTGATATTAATGGCCGAGAAATGAAGGTAGCGGTTCAGCTATGTAGAGAAATTCGTTTTCCTGAACAGTGGAAATTTTTATCAATGAATGGTTCAGAAATTATATTTTATCTTACAAATGTCAGTGGTTCAGAGAAACTTCCGGTTTGGGATTCCCATTTAATAAGCCGTGCAGCTGAAAATCAACGATATATTGTATCTTCAAATATTAGTCATCCTGAACAAGGCTGCTCATCTATGATTGTTTCTCCTGACGGTGGAATAGTTAAAAGGTTGAATGGAAATGAAGAAGCTATAGAAAGTATTCAAATCAATTTAGAGTCCAACTCGAATTGGTATTTGAGTCAGAGTAGGGTGGATCTGGTAAAGGTAGGAAAAATTGTTGACGTATAAGTAGGAAATATTCTTCTGGTACTGTCATTTTAATTAAATACTAGAGGTGATAATGATTTGAAATACATTGAGTTCGGATTAGGAAATACCTGGTTAGTCAGGACAGAAATAGAAAGTGAGGATGGAACCGAATTTGAGCAAAAAGGAATAGTTAGACCAATCAAGTTGCACTCTGTATATATGAGAGTGTGGTTGGGGAAGTCGATATTTATAATAGATGTAAGAGAAGGATTTAAAAAGTCAAAGAAAAAGAGAAATGCATTTAAGTTTGTAGTGGGAATTACTAGTAAGGTGGAAAATTGAGTGGAGATGCGTGTTTTTCCCTTTTTTTTAACTAAAAAAGGCGAAGTATTATAGGATTAGGACAAAATAAGAGCGATTTCGGTCACTATTTAGGTTGGTTCGGACAAAAATTAATAGGAAACTTCTTAATTATTGTGGTCAACATAACCATAAATTTCAATTCGGACAAATGAGCCTTTTTTTCGGACAAATCACAAAAAATTTCGGACAAAACCTTCGAAGATTTGGACAAATGAACAATTTATTCGGCCAACCTCAAAACGGAATACAAATTCACAACTACAGCCCCACGAAATCCCGGAGCACATTAATTCCTCTCCTCCCCTATAGCCAACTAGCACCTCACCCCGCCTTATGGTACAATCAAAAACAGCATTTAACATGAAGGAAGAGAATTGATATGACAGACTTACCTGTACAAAAAAATGAATACTACGATGTCACCGTTCAGGATTTGACGCATGATGGTGCTGGCGTAGCAAAAATAGATGGGTTTCCGATTTTTATCCAAAATGCATTGCCGGATGAGGAAGTCAAAATAAAAATAATCAAATTAAAAAAAGGCTATGGCTTCGGGCGTTTAGAGGAGATTTATAAGCCAAGTCCTTACCGAGTTGAAGCACCATGCCCTATTTATAAACAATGCGGCGGCTGTCAGCTTCAGCATTTAAGCTATGAGGGGCAGCTCATTGCCAAGCAAAAGCAAGTGAAGGGTGTTCTCGAACGCATCGGACACCTGAAGGAAGTGCCAGTTTATCCAGTA
Organism: Sutcliffiella rhizosphaerae; assembly: GCF_917563925.1. Taxonomy (GTDB): domain Bacteria; phylum Bacillota; class Bacilli; order Bacillales; family Bacillaceae_I; genus Sutcliffiella_A; species Sutcliffiella_A rhizosphaerae. The sequence goes on along the minus strand of NZ_CAKJTJ010000004.1, from coordinate 211,496 downwards.
CTTGGTATGGAGGATAATCCGTGGCGTTACCGTAACAAAGCCCAGGTTCCAATTGGTGAGCGCGAAGGTGGACTAATTGCAGGGTTCTACCAGCAGCGCAGTCATGAGATTATCGATATGAAGGAATGCCTCATCCAACAGGAAATTAATGATACAGTCGTACAAACCGTCCGTGAAATCTGTGACAAGTATGGAGTTAGAGCTTATAACGAAAAAACCCATAAAGGAACATTAAGACATGTTATGGCACGTTATGGACTCGTTACTGGGGAAGTGATGGTCGTCCTAATTTCTCGAACACCAGACATTCCGAACAGGAAGGCAATTGTAGAAGAAATCGCAACGACATTGCCCCAAGTGAAGTCTGTTGTTCAGAACGTCAATACTAAGAAAACAAATGTCATCTTTGGAGATGAAACAAGAGTCCTGTGGGGGAACGAATATATCTATGACTATATCGGTGATATTAAATTTGCCATTTCCGCTAGGTCGTTTTATCAGGTTAACCCGGATCAAACGAAGGTGCTGTATGAAAAAGCTTTAGAATATGCAGGACTTACCGGAGAAGAGAGTGTTATTGACGCTTATTGTGGTATCGGAACTATCTCACTATTCCTCGCTCAAAAAGCACGCAAAGTGTTCGGAGTGGAAATTGTACCAGAAGCCATCGAAGACGCCAAACGTAACGCTGCATTGAACGAAATCAAAAATGCTGAGTTCTCTGTAGGAGAAGCAGAAGTCGTTATTCCAAAATGGTACAAAGAAGGAAACACAGCAGATGTCCTAGTGGTTGATCCGCCAAGAAAGGGCTGTGATGAAGCCTTACTCCAAACCATTATCGAAATGAAACCAAAAAAAGTTGTCTATGTTTCCTGTAACCCAGCCACTCTAGCAAGAGATTTGAGAGTGTTGGAGGACGGGGGCTATAAAACAATTGAAGTGCAGCCGGTGGATATGTTTCCACATACGGTGCATGTAGAGTGCTGTGCCTTGCTTGAAATAAATCAGTCCGAGAATCTGTAATAGATCCTCGAATTTTTTTCTTTTCAAGAATGCGACCTTAGATTCACACTTTGTTTTCCAATCAATAAGGCGCTTCCCGATTTAGGGAAGCGCCTACTTATGATAGAATTCTCTTAATCTAGTTCTTTCCCTTCCCCATTTTCCACTGGTGCGGGGGAAGTATAAACATTATTACTGACATGTACTTCAACTGTGTAGGTCATAGCAATAAATTGATTGAATGCACTCATATCGACAACTGTACCTTTTATTTCTGGGGAGTCGACATATTTTACAATGTAATTAACATTTGCTCCCTTTGAGTGATAGTCTTCATAAAATAGACGAGGTAAATCTCCATCAAGTTGACCGCGGTAATCCCTTAAATATGGTCGACCTAGCGAATATACAACAGTGACAGCTGTATCCTCTTGATTGGTTAGTTTCGTGCCTGCTTCAATGGACTGAGAGATGAGCTTTCCATAAGAGACATCGGCGTGGAATCTTTGTTTTACCGACAATAAAAATCCGGATTGTTCACTCGCTTCATCTGGTGTGAGTTCTGAGAAATTTGGGATGATTGTTGCTTTTCCTAAAGAGACCTTCACCTTCATTTGATCCATTTTAGCAATTTTTTCGTCAGCTTTTATACTTTGACTTATTATTAAATTAGCTTCTATAGTGTTGGAATCCTCTTCTTCATATTCCATCTCAATCATGTTTGTTTTAGCCCATTGTTCCACTTCATCTTTCGTTTTGTTAGTAAAGTCTGGAACAGCTATATTTTTCTCAAAGACTTCTTTCCCTTTGGACAGATACACAGCAGCGCTATCTTTCCTTTTATATTCCTCTGCTTTAATGTTACTGTCTCTTATTTCCATTCGGATGAATTCCCCATTATCGATTTTATCACTGAATTCGTAGACAACTTTGAGATTTTTCGCATGATTTTCTTCAATCCAATTTTCAATCTCACCTTGATTTAGCAGGGAAAAATCAGGGAGGGGAATAATATCATCAGGGTCTGCACCTTTACTACTTACAAATTGGACTGTTTTTCCTTTGCGGACCTTATCTTTTGCAGGAACACTTTGAGAAATAATTTGGTTTTCTCCGTACTCATTACTAAATTCCTGGGTTAATTCCATTTCTAGACCGTTTTCCGCTACCCATGTACGTGCTTCGGAAACAGGCTTGTCCACAAAGTCTTCCATTTTGACATGTACTAATTGATAGTAAATGAAAAAGATCAGTATAAGAGCAATAGCGGATCCAGCAGCAATCATCATTTGCTTACGACGCTTTTTATTCTTATAATCTGGATCCACTTCTACGTCTTCGTCTATTCCATAATTGTCAACATTTCTCTCTACCCTATTAGTAGAAAGGGTACTGTCAGTAGTTTTGCTATCAGAGCTACTAATAGTGGAAGAAGGTGTCTCTACTTTTGCTTCTTCTTGTTTTTCTTCCTTTTTTTGCTCCATATTTTCCCTAGTACTGTTTTGCTCGTTTTCCAACTTATCGTAATTATCTTTATTAAACTTGGATAAAAAATCACTCATATGGAGTCAATACACCCTTTTTTAGTTGAAAGATTTGGTCAGACTGCTGAGCAACTTCTTGGGAATGGGTTACCACTATGACGCATTTTTGATGTTCGTGTGCTAGCTTTTTGAAAATAGCAATGATTTCTTGTTCCATATCCTCGTCTAGATTTCCTGTAGGTTCATCTGCAAGAATCAATTCTACATTTGTTGCTAGTGATCTAGCGATGGCAACACGCTGCTGTTCTCCTCCAGACAGTTGGTTAACCCTGCGATCCGCCTTACTCTTACCAATGCCGATATAATCTAGTAAGTTATATGCAACATTCAATTTATCATCAGGTAATGGATTTTCTGTAATGGACATTGGTATTAATACGTTTTCTACTGCTGTAAAGGTAGGAATTAGATTATAATTTTGAAAAATAATCCCCACGTTATTACGTCGATAATGATCGTAACCAATACCTTTAATGTCTTGTCCATTAAATAATATAGATCCATTTTGTGGCGTATCCAAGGCACTAATCAGTGATAGAAAAGTACTTTTTCCTGAACCGGATTGACCTAAAATGGCATAATACTTTCCTTTTTCAAAGGAGATGTTTGTATCTTTTAAAATAAAACGGCGATTTTCACCATCTTGGTAGTAATAATTCAAATCTTTCACTTCTAATATCATATTTCATCACCTTTCAGGTTGTTAGGATCAAGATAAAATTAAAATTATCTTATGTTTAACTTTCATTGCATTCGGGTATCTATTAATAACAGCCCTGTTCTTTTACATCATTATTTTTCTAGGATTCAATCGAATGATATAAATAAGTGGTAGGATGGTTGATAATAGAATGGTAGTTATTCCTACACCATAAAATAAGAAGATGAAAGATGCATCTAGTGATACTTGGTACGATGCGATTACGTCATCTGTAGTTAAATTCGAATGAATACCTGAAATTGGATTCATGTAGTAATCGTCATTGTTTTGACCTTTTTCCGCGTTGATCATCGTATCCGATACTCCCTGGGCTAAATAATTTCCAGTGAATAAGGACAAGGTGATCCCAATAAGAGAGATAATCATCACTTCTAATAAGATTTGTCCAACTAGGCGCCCACGACGTTCACCTAACGATAAGTAAATGCCTAATTCTCTTTTACGATCACGTAAGAACAGAAGAACGACAAGACCGATAATTAAAATGGTTGTGATAACTGCTGCAATTAATACATAGTTAGATAATTTTGACATGGATTGAATTGGCGCAGCAATCGTTTCGTATTGATCACTTGCTTTTTTGACTATATAAAGGTTTGGAAGCAATGGCGTTACTTCTTCTTCGAATGGCGCACTATCTTCTGGCTTGTTTAATACGAAAATAGGAGTGTAGTAATCAAAAGCTTCTTCATTTTCCATCATTGCAGCAAATTCCGGATCATTCTTTGCATATTCTTCCATATGATATCTATTTTCTTTTATTACTACTTCATTTGGTACATACATAGAATTTTGAAGTTCCATATCCATCCAATCAAACATGCCTCTATCTTTGTTGGATCCTTCTTCTTTTTTCACTGACTGTGGCTCGAAAAATCCTATTATTTCCAAAACTAAATCATTTGTAACTCTTGGCTTATCGTCTTCTGGAAGGTAAATTTGATTATTTAATGCAAAAGTATCACCAATTTGAAGACTGTTTCTTTCTGCTAATTTTTTGGAAATAATGGCTACTGCTGAACCGTTTTCTACTTCTTCATTTGTAAAAACACGTCCATCAACTAATTTTGACTTCTGTTCCTCAAAATCAAGAACTGGTGCATAGTTAATTCCTTTTACCATGAATTCCATACTAAAGTAATCTGGGTCTGTTTCAAAATTCTCCTCATGATCGCCTCTGTAAGGTTGAAGTGTTTTTGAACCTAAATAAGCATTGGAATTAAAGTCATAGTATTTTACATAGGATAGCCCGCCAATTGTTTTAATCAGGTCAAGTTTCAGATTCTCAATCTCATACTCTCCCCACTGGTCATCGGGTATTTCATTCATCGCATCATAATCCAGTTCGACCGTTGCTGCTGTTCCTAATTTTTCTTTAATACTGGTTTCTACATTCCCCGTTGCTTGTTGAATGGAAATTGCTCCAGAAATTAAGTTGCCTAACACAAAAATAACCAACAATAAAATAATGGACTTACCTTTGTTTCTTGTAATGCTAAGCAATCCCCTTTTGACAAAATTCATGTACATACCCCCTATAATAGTTAGGACACAGCAGTTCACTTTAGTTACAGTAAATCCCCTTGTACCTTTTTTATATGTTCAGGACAAAGGACTAAAAACAAGTAGTTTAATAGCAACTTCGAGTTTTTTCTTTTACTTTCGCCTAGTAATGACAATGCACCCCATATATAGACGCAATATAGTAGTAAAAAGTTCCATTAATTTTCAATAAAATCCAATTTATTTATTTTTTTTGAACAATTCAATAAGATTTAAATGAAATATTACTTTTTTTGGGTTTTAATATTGTGGTAATTTACGAGGGGTATTTAGTTTGTTAGTATAATTCGCAAACATATACATCTTTAGTCGCAAAAATCTAATATTTTATTGGACACAAAGTAGTATTTAAACTTCCACCATTCGAAGAATGTAGCGTTTCTCTTTAACACTTATGATAAATGTATCAAGTGTGGAGAGGGAGTACACCAATGAAAAGTTTATATAAGGATATAAGATTTCGCTATATTATTATGGCTAATGTGGCATCTTCTATTGGGAGCGGGATTACCATGATAGCGATTCCGTGGCTATTGGTAACAAGCGAGAATGGGAATGAAGTGTTTGGCTATGTAGCAATTTGCATGACCATCATTAATTTTATTCTTACCCCCTTCTTAGGGTATTTAATTGATAAAGTTTCCCGAAAGAGAATGATGGTGAACAGTAAGATTGTCAGCCTCATCGCTTTGGTTCTATTTTCTGCTGTCGGTTTCATTGGTATGGATTACGAGCTATGGCATTACATTATGATTTATATGATTGGCAGCCTCTATTACACCATTTTCTATCCAACGATGTTTGCCTTGAATCAGGAGTTGTTTTGCAAAAATCAATTTAAGGTTTTGAACGGTTTAATGGAGGTTCAGGGCCAACTTTCAAGTATGATTGCTGGAGCGATTGCCAGTATTCTTCTATTAAAATGGGATCTCCATTACATTTTGGTTTTGGATGTAGGTACGTATGCACTTGCCATTTACTTTTTTGTGAAAGTTCCATATGTTAGAAACCAAGTAGTCAAAACCGACGAAAGGAAGGTAAGTGCCTCTTCATCTGTAACTATGAGTTTTATAAAGAGAAATCCAGGTATGTTTTTGCTTCTGATAGCATCGTCTCTGCCGTTTATTTCGGTAATGCTTTCAAACTATCTATTTCCGGTATATCTGGCAGATGTGTTGAAGGTAGAAGGGAATATCTACGGAATTCAGGGGATGGTGTATGGGTTGGGAGCTGTGCTGGCAGGGATTATCGTTCCGTTTGCTGCTAGGAAATTCGGGGATGAGAAGCTGATTGCATCGTCCATGATTCTATATACGATGGCTATTGCCTTTATAGTGTACATGCCCATCCCAGGCTATCTATCTATGATGCTATTCATCGCTATCGGGAATAGTGGTGCAAGGGTTGCTAGGAATGCCTTTATGATGGACCGCATTCCAAATGAAATTATAGGCAGGGTTGATGGATTATTGAGAGCAGTCGGGCTTTTGTTGCGTATTGTGTTACTGGCTTTATTCACTGGTTTAGTATCAATTGGGCAGATTTTATTGTGTTTTTCCATAATGACGGGTCTGCTCGTGATCGCATCAACTTATGTGGTCATTTTCTCTCGGAAACGCATTCCTTTGGTTGAACGGGAGATAGTAAAGGTTTAGTGGGGAGCCAATTTATATGGCTCCTATTAATGTTGTGTTAGGTGATTAATTAATAAGAGTAATTATAGTAACTAAAAGAATTCACTCAGTGGCTCTCTCTACTAAAGCTATAAATGTAAAGACCACTAATTCAAAAGTGAAATTTAGAAAAAATGCCCCACCTTCTTAACCAGATAATCTTGAAAAGCTAAAAAAACAAACCATCCACCAGCCCCTAATCCAATTGATATAAATAGCGATAGGGATGCTTTGAGTGAAAATACTACGATAATTAGTAGTACAGCAGTTGCAGGAAACCCCCATAATACTCCCATAGCAAATTTATTTAGTGTAACGGTTTGCTCTCCCTGTAAATATAGCCAAAATAAACTTAGTAAGCTAACTAAGGGTAAAGCTGCAATAATCCCACCATACTTCGGGAATACTCTTGCAACTTCTGTAACTATGCCAATGATGACTGCTGAGACAAAAATTTTTGTAATTAAAAACATTTTTTTGCTTCCCTACTAAGAAGAGAAAATGCTTTTTCAATCAATTCAATATCTTTTTTCGTCAGGCCCTCTAAAACTTTATTTAGTTTTTCATCATCTAATCGTGTATTTCTGTACAGTATTTCGCTACCTCTTTCCGTCAAAATAACACAAACTTTTCTCTCATCTACAACACTTCTCTTTTTTGAAACAAATCCCTTTGTAATGAGTCTCTTAATATGTTCAGAAGCAGTATTATGAGTTACACCTAAGTATTTTGCTAAATCTCCTATAGTGGTTTCTCTATTCTTTTCTATGTGCTGTAATAATCGAATAGCTTGATGCGATATTTCTTCATATACGTGATGAAGTAAATAATAAATGTTTGTCCAATTTTCATTTAGACTATTAATGGTGGTATTAAAAAACATAAAGATGCCCCCTTTATATATATATCTTATTATACGATATATTCTTATGTAAAGATATAAAATAAAACCGAACTCATTCTACATTAAAATTGAATGAGTTCGGTTTTTCCCAATTACAGCTTATTCCACCAAAAAGAATGCACTTCTCTTAATAACGATATACAACACAGTCATAATTAGAGTAGAAAAAATGAACAGGAGTGGAATCGGCAAAAATTCCGCCCATAATCCTGCAATGAATAGTCCAAGAGGTAACGCTAACTTCATTAGCATGGAAGATGTGCCCGATACCCTTCCTAGCAAATGGTTCGGCGTAAATTCCTGGCGAATGGTAAAGTAGACAACATTTGACATGATAACAGAAAAGCTTCGAATTAATAAGGATAATCCAATTAACCACCATGTGTTTGCAAAAATAAGGACCATCAGACTAATGATTTCAATCAATAGACACCATGCATAGATTCTGCCCCGACCCATCTTTTTTCTTAGTCTGGTAATGACTAGGGTTCCAATTAATCCTCCTACTGCTCCAAAGCTGAACATAAATCCAATTTCTTTTTCTGAAGCATTGAGAATATCAGCAGCGTAAAAGATTAAAACACCTACTACAAGACTTGCAGAAAGATTGGAGAAAATTGTAATGACAGTAGGTGTAAGTAGTGTTTTGTTCCCGAATAATTCTTGAATACCTTCTTTCATATCTTCCCACACAGAAGTCTGCTTTTCTTGTTTCCGTTGTACTGGTGGGACTTGTATAAATAATATAAGTACTAGTAATACAACGAGACAAATTAAGTAGAATGAAAAGCTAATTCCAAATGAATAAAAAGCGATGATAATTCCAGCTACTCCTGGTCCTATCATTGACACAAAAGTGTCTACAAAGGTTAATTTTGCATTTGCTGCCGTTAATTGCTCCTTGGACACCAACTGAGGAATGGAAGAATGCTGCGAATTACCAAACGCATAGCCTGAAGTGGACAAAATAAATCCAAAAATATAGAGATGCCATACAGCAATTTCATTTGAGAAAATGAGTAAAACAACAGCAGATAGCGCAATAATTTGCATAATGACGGCATACTTCATAATCCTTTTTCTATTAAAACGGTCTACCATCACTCCAGCAAGCATTCCTATGAAAATATTAGGCAGAAAATCAACGGCACGCATCATGCTCATTGCAAGTGCCGATTTTGATAATTCATAGATTAGGAGCGGCAAGGCGATCACATAAATTTGAAAGCCGAAGTTTGATATGACTTTTCCAATCCATAGGAACATAAAGTGCTTGTTTTTCCATAAGCTTGGCTCCTGAAAGGTTGGAGCTAATTTCCTTTCCCCCATTAATATCCCATCCTTCCGTAAATCAACAAATATAAGTTTATCTGGTAAAAAGGGGAATAAAAAGTGTACGATTTAAATAGAAGATAGAGCACCTTTTTTAGGGGGAGTGTCGGATTGAAGTTACTAGAACATTATATACGTCTATTAAATGAAATAAATAAAGTAGAAACACCGATTTTAACAACGATGGAAGAGCTTTCGGCAACACTGTTTTGTTCCAAGCGGTACACAAAGCAAATTATCAAAGAGTTAAAAGAGAAAGGATGGATTACTTGGGAGGTTAGGCCAGGTCGAGGAAACCGATCTATTTTGACTTTGCTATGGAAAACGGAAGATATAGAACTAATCAAGGCACAAGAGCTTTTTCAGCAAGGGAAATACAAGCAATCCTTAAAGCCTATGCAGCAATTATCACATGGAAAGAGGGAGGAGTTCTTAAAATCGCTAGAGGGACAGCTAGGTTATGATTCAAAAGAAAATAGGGATATACTTCGCTATCCTTTCTATGAAGCTGTGAAAAACTTGGATCCTTATCAGTTAGTATCACGACATGATGTTCACATAGCAGAGCAAATATATAATACTCTAGTAACATTTAATGCAAGTGGGGGAGAGTTTGAACCACAGCTTGCTTATGCTTGGGAGGTTGATGATTCAGGGCTAAAGTGGACGTTTTATTTGAGAAAAGGAGTCTGCTTTCATCACGGTAAAAAACTAGATGCAGATGATGTTGTATTTACCTTTGAACGATTGTTGCATCTACAAGGAGAAAAGGCAGCGTGGATAAAAGGATTGGTAGAAGCTGTGATGAAGGTAAATACTTATTCGGTTCAATTTCGCTTGAAAAAAGCCAACTACTTATTTCTAAACTATTTAAGCAGTATCCGAGCAGCCATCATCCCGGAGGATAGTAAAACAAACCTTGGTGAAAGACCAATCGGAACCGGTCCGTTTAAGTTACATCACCATGATGAATCAATGATGGTATTGGAGGCTCATGAACAATACTTTCAAGGTCGTCCTTTTCTAAACAGAGTGGAGATTATCCACCTGCCTGAATTGTATCCAAAACAAACACAGCTATCTTTTTGGAAAAATAATAACGATAAACAAATAGAAACGAGCATACGTAAACTAGAAAAAGGTGCAACATATCTTTCTTTTAACTTAAGGAAAAATTGGCCGCTCAAAGACGAAAAGCTGCGACAGTCTATCATGGAAATATTAGACGCGGGTGAGCTTACATCTTACCTTGGAGTTGAAAATAACGCCCAAGCTACAAGCTTCATGCCGGAAAAAAGTGCGGTAATTAGACAAAAAGAAGAGAGAATAACAACTATTAATCTTTCAAACACGTTAGTTATCTGTGGAACGGAAATTAGAAAAGGAGCTAATGTGGAAAGAGAATTAAAATGGGTAGCAGAAAAACTTATCAAAGAAGGATATAACGTCCGATCTGAAATTGTTCCCATTGACAAATTGGCTAAAGATGAATTTTTAAGTAGAGTCGATATGGTTATCGGTGGAATTGCCTTCAGTGAGGACGACGTGCTTTCCTATGTCAGATTTTTTCAAATACCTCATGCTTTTATATACAATTTAGCAGAAGAAAATCTCCAGCATAAGATTGATCAAACCATTCAAAAGGTGGAAAATACATCGGATCGTAGCAAGCAGCTCCGCCTTCTACTTGAACTCGAAGAAACAATTATTAACAGAAAGCTAATCCACTTATTTTACCACCGTGCTCAACAGGTGAACATCTATCATTCTTCCATACAAGGAGTATCCCTTATGAATAATGGAAGGGTGATGTATAAAGATTTGTGGTTTAAGAAGTGAAATTGATCCTGGCCAATTGGTGGTGATAGTGGTGCACCTGTATATCACAGTATGAAAGCTTACGGAAAAGTTAAGGGGTATAGTGGAATTACAGGAATATATATAAATAGAAAATACGATGATACGTTTTGGTCTGACTCGTATAATAATTTTTAATAAATACTATAATGTTTATGAGTATATGAATTTATAGGGGGTGTTTCATTGAAGAAGTTTTCCGTTTTCTTACCTATTATTCTCTCAATAACATTTATAATTGGATGTTCAAATGTTATAGGTAATAGTGAGAGTAAGAAGGGTTTCCTATTAGAAGTTAATGAAGACCAAGTATTATTCGTTGAGGGGATAGAAAGTAACGAATATGAGGAAATAAAGGATTTAAGCTTAGTAGAATTACTCAAACTTGAGGAAGTGCCTAACCTTTTTTATTTAACATATAATGACACAGCAAACCTAACTAAAGGTGATAATATTGAAGTATGGATTAAGAAAGAAGTAGAAACTTCTTTGCCTGCTATGGCTGTGGCTAAGAAGATTAACAGGATAGAATAGCTTTAGGACTATATACTGTTTTTTAATAGACAGAGCCATTATTGCAGATTGTTTTTTTGCTTGAAGTGGGTTGAAGCACTTTCCCTACGTGTCACTCTGAATGTATTTTCAACACAACCCTAGGTGTGTTCCTTACTGTTTTTTACGGTGAACAGTACTTATTACTTAGGTAACCTTAATAAATTTATTACAGCTATCGTGAATGTTCTAAAAAAAAGAAAAAAATACCTTATCTTATATAAAACTTCTCAGAATAATTCATATAGATAACATATAAAGGTGGTTGTAAAAATGAAAAAGAAGGTTAATATACTTAGGGTTATAATCTTCTGTGGTTCTCCTAGATGCTTGTTATTAAGGTTCTCTTTTATATTGATGGCCCTATTCATAGGTGGATGTTCTAACTCCAATCCAGTTGGAAATAGTTTGGACCTTGGTCAGACATATGGGATGGATTGTGTACCTGGAGGGGAAGGAGAGAGCAGAATGTTTGGGGATACGTTTCTCAAACATAAAGGGGATAAGGAAATTACAATTATGGATATCTCTCTCGTAAATGCTGAAGGCATGGAACTAACGGAGGCAGTTTTAGTAAAGCTGGAAGATGATGAATCCCTGATAGGGTTTGGAGAATGGCCACCATCTGATGACCAATTGCCACTACCGGTGAATTGGGATGATCGTATAGAAGCTGTTGATGCGGTCATTCAGCCAAAGGAGGAGTGGAATCTTGTATTTGCCTTAACTTCTACTTCAACTGACACTGGCTCTACTGATTCCGTCAAGATTGAATACAAGGACTCTGCAGGTAAAATCTTTGAACAAGAAACCCTTATCCAATACATTATTTCTCCCGGACCGTGTGAGTAGAGAAAAAATAAGGAAGTTTCACCTTTATTAGGTCGAAACTGTCTTTTATTTTTTGAAAGCCAAGTATTTTTCGTTGAAAGTGCTCAGTGCTGGCGACTGATAGGCAAAATCACAGTGGAATGAGGGCTGTCACCGTGCTCGACCTAGGTAGAAATGAAGATATCGACGAAAGTGATGGGGATATCAACGAAAACAGGGGAGATATCAACGGAAACGGTGGAGAAATCGACGAAAATGGTGAAGATATCGACGAGTAGACACAATGTGACGTATTTCGCTAATTGTCCCACCACACCCATCCCCCTCACATGCCTCTACCTCCTTGGGAAAATGCAATTTTTGGGAAGTTTAGGCGCTCCTGCGCCAAGTGGGGCGAGGTATCCTTCCTCAAACGCGAAATGAAAGCCCGAATTTTGGATATTCCTGTTTTTGGGTCACTCAAACGCGAAATGAAAGCCCGGACTTTGAATTTACCTGCTTTTGGGTCTCTCAAACGCATTTTGAAAGCCTTTTTGGAAGTTCTCCTCGTAACATATCTGTGAAAGTTCTATCCTCCACCAAACCCACATTCTTTACGAACGCAACGCAACGTAATAATGATTATATTTTGTTCTTAAAACAAATACTATGCAACAGGTCCATTAGATCGCATGTGAAGAGGAGTGATTAATCTGTGAATAATGATTTGCACTATAGTGAGGATAATAAATTTATACCAGTTACATCTGTGTCTGCTCATTCAGGGACTGAGGTGGCTAAGGATTTGTTTTATTACACTAATCAGGTGGTGAATATTTGTCTTTACGGGAATCCAGAACAAATGAATGGATGGGTGCTGATTGATACTGGGATGCCTAAATCTGCAGTGGAGATTCTTTCTGTAGTGGAAAAGAGATTTGGTCCGAATAGTCGGCCTAAAGCCATTATTTTAACCCATGGTCATTTTGATCACGTTGGGGCATCAGTCGAGCTAGTGAAACATTGGGATGTTCCAATATATGCTCATGAGGCAGAACTCCCCTTTTTGACTGGAAAAAGTAGCTATCCTGAACCAGATCCAACGGTAGAAGGAGGATTGGTCGCTAAAATGTCCTCTCTGTTTCCGAATGAACCAACCAATCTCGGAGATCGTGTGGAAATGCTCCCTTCTGACGGAACTGTTCCAGGAATGGACGGATGGCGTTGGATTCATACACCAGGACACTCCCCAGGACATGTTGCCTTTTTTCTGGAGGAGGACCGTACGTTAATTGCCGGGGATGCATTCGTTACCGTTAGACAGGACTCACTTTATAAAGTGCTTGTTCAACAGCAGGAAGTTTGTGGTCCCCCTAGATATTTTACTACCGACTGGTATGAAGCTTGGGAATCCGTGAAGAATCTAGCTGCATTGAATCCGAGAGTAGCAGTCACAGGGCATGGCACCTCAATGTCTGACGAAGAATTGACGAACGGATTAACAAGACTCGTGCAAGATTTTGAGAACATGGCAATACCCGATTATGGACGATACATTTAAATTTTAAAAAAGCAGGTGGACATCATGAAAGCAGTCCTTATCAAGGGAAAAATGTCGTAGCAGTAAAAAAGTAAAAGCTCCGGTGATTCAAGATCGTGAAGACGTCATAATCAAAGTCACTTCAATGGCAATATGTGAATCTGATTTGCACTCCAATGGGGATTGTGGAAGAGGTGGGACCAGATGTGACGAAAGTGAAAAAAAGGGGATCGAGTGGTATCCCATTTACCGTTGCTTGTGGCTCCTGCCATTACTGCGAGCATAATCTAGAAAGCCAATGTGATAATGCATATCCGTACTATGATTCAGGAGGCTATTTTGGTTATTCAGAGAAATATGGAAATTATCCAGTGCCGTTTGGCAACTACACACCTTTAGTCATCCCACAGGACTGCGAGCTGGAGGATGAATCCCTATTACTGTTATCTGACGTCCTTCCAACAGCCTATTGGAGCGTTGATAATGCCGGTGAAAAAAAGGTGATACCGTCATAGTACTTGGCTGTGATCCAGTCAGTTTTTTGACTCAACACTTCGCTTGGCAAAAAGGAGCCGAACGTGTCATTGCGGTAGATTACATTTCCAATAGACTGGAACATTCTAGAAAAAACTACCATACAGAAGTATTTGATTTTACCCAATACGAAGATATGTGGGAAACCCTTAAGGAATTAACGAAAGGCGGTGCAAATGTAGTCATTGACTGTGTGGAGATTGATGGAAATGCTTAAGCTCCAAGGAGGTACACTTGGACCAATCCAGATTGCTACAAAAGCTGTTCGAAAAGCAGGAACACTTCAAATCATAGGTGTTTACGGTGGCTTATACAATATGTTCCCGTTAGGTCCGTTCTTTATTAGAAATATTAATATAAAAATGGGACAAGCTCCAGCAGTCACTACATGCCTCATCTCTTCAAGGAAATCAAACATGGTAGTAGCATTGATCCAACGAAGATTATTACTCATTCTATGTCCTTAGAAGACGCGGCTCACGGATATCACATCTTTAATAACAAAGAAGATGCCTGTAAAAAAGTTGTGTTGAAGCCTTAATGTATTAATCAAAAGCCTACTCATTTAAAGGTAGGCTTTTCCAATCAAAGGACTTCGGGTTTTAATAGCATATATAATGTTGCCCTTTTATTTTTCAGCTGATATCCAGCATTCCCTTCTTCGTTACTTCCAACAACTGTGAATGAATTTTCCCCGATTTCTTGATCAATCTCCTCATCTAAAATCATCTCAGTTAAAGCTTGATCATTATTATTCAACTTACTACGTCTGCACAGTCTACAGATGATTGGGAAGCTTCTGAGCAGGTCTATGTTTTTTTCTATTAACTTCCAAACACATATAATTTTATATAGAATTTAAGGTAACATAGAGATATATTTGTAAATATCTGAAAAGGAGCCAGGAATTATGGAGTTTTTTGCAAACCAGCATGAATGGATTAAACGCACAAGGGAAACGCTTTTTGATTATTGTGAGGGCATGGAGCAGTCTGATTAC
Organism: Sutcliffiella rhizosphaerae; assembly: GCF_917563925.1. Lineage (GTDB taxonomy): Bacteria > Bacillota > Bacilli > Bacillales > Bacillaceae_I > Sutcliffiella_A > Sutcliffiella_A rhizosphaerae. Next base: position 196,464 of record NZ_CAKJTJ010000004.1, on the reverse strand, counting down.
TTAAAAGAGCTGGAAAGCTTTGGAGGGGATTCCATTCGGAATTTGCATGTGCATGTTGCAGGCTGCTATCAGTTTTGGCTTGGAAAACACGGTCTTGGTAAAACAATACCAAAGGTTGAACCGGAGACAGTGAAAAACGTACATGAAATGAAAGTGCTTTTCCAAAAAATAGATGACCTTGTGGAAGAATTTCTGCAAAACTATAAAGACAATTGGGGAGAAGCTATTCCTGTTACCTTTAGAACAGGGGATTCTGCTTTATTTTCTACGCTTTGGCTTTTCACTCACACTACCACCCACGAATTTCATCACAAAGGACAAATTGTAAAAATCGGTCGCCAGCTAGGATATATTCCACCAGATACTGATTTAATTGATCCAAGGCTTGCTGAAGGGCTGTTTCCGTGACAGCCCTTATTCCCGGATTTTCTCCGATTGTTCTAACAACCGATTCATCGTCAATTCACCAACAGCAATGTCTACTATTTGGCCATCCTTATTAATAAAGAAGCTTGTAGGCATACTCAATACTTGATAATGTCTAAAAATACCTTCTGTGTCTAGTAAAATGGGAAAAGTTAAGTAATGTTCCTCGACAAAATTTCGAACCTTTTTTTCACTATCATTACTTGTAATATTGATTGCGAGTATTTGTACTTCTTCTCCATAGGTCTGATAGAATTCTTCAAACACAGGCATTTCATCCTTACACGGATCACACCAGGTAGCCCAAAAGTTGAGGATAACTGGTTTGCCTCTTAAATCAGAGAGTGTAATTGTATCTCCAGTTAAGGTTGAAAGGGTAAAATCATACGCTATGCTATCCTCTTCTGAAGTTGTTGCATGCTTCGGGCTATTAAAATGTGTATAAACTGCCCCTGCACATAATGATAGATAATGCCTATTGCTATGAGTGAATTCCACTTCATCCCAAAATACCTCACAATTACTATGAATTATTCAAACAAGCTTTCTATAAAATATTGAATTTGTGCAGTCCAAATATTTAAATAGAGCATTTTATCAAAATAAATCATAAATCCAAGTATCAAAATGATAAAGCCGCCAATTTTCATGAGAGTAGAAGAATACTTTAAGATGAATTTTAACTTGCCGATAAAAAAGGCCATAATAACGAACGGAATGGAAAAGCCTAAAGAATAGGCAGTAACGTTCATAAAAGTTTCTGCAGGATTTACAATACTTGAATACGTGATAATAGATCCAAAGATAGGACCGATACACGGTGTCCAGCCTGCTGAAAAAATAAAGCCAACAAAGAAAGAATTCATATAAGAGACCGACTTCTTTTTATGGCGAAACTTCCATTCCTTAAACATAAAAGAAGGCTTAATTATCCCCATCATAAATAATCCCATTGCTACTAGAAATATTCCCCCAAACATCGTAAGAACTCTTTGGTGCTGTGAGAAGAAGGCCCCTAAAGAACCAAGAGAAAACCCAAGTATGTAATAGACTAAGGATAAGCCAAGGCAAAAGGAAATAGAATGTAGCAGAACCTTTTTTCGAAAACTATTCTTTCTCTTATTATCTTTCAAATCAGATACAGAAATACCAGTAATATAGGATATAAACGAGGGATATAGCGGTAAACAACAAGGTGAAATAAAGGCTAATAAGCCAGCAAAAAAAGCAAATATAACAGTCACATTTTCCAAATACTATCACTCCCGACTATATAATAGCACGGAAAACAAGAAGGATTTAACCTGAATATTGAATATTTTGGTAATGAAATAGTTTCGATGTGAATCCAATTCCACACTCATCCGTATAAAAGTTAGATGAATAGGTATGGGGTGGTATGGAGATGAATATATCGAATGTCCTAAATGCTATGCAAGGGAATTAGGGATAGGTAAGCATAGTGGATATGGTGTGATGTTTCCGAAAAACAAAATGAGTTTGATGTGTTCGAGCATTGAATACTATCTTGATGATTTTTATAAAAGGGTTAACTAAAAACTTGAGTGTTAGGGGCTTTCCTAGCACTTTTTTCATGTTAGGAACACATGAATTTTTTTTGCAACCAAAGTACCTATTAAAACGTCAAATATTTAATTTAGGGAGATAGGAGGGTCAAGAGATGGCTGAAATAGAAAAAGTACATAGCTTAGATATGAACATTTTATTCCATAAGTTGATGGATAAGTATTGTGAAGAGCTTCTGAAGCTGGCCTATTCTTATGTGAAGGATAGACAACTTTCGGAAGATATCGTTCAAGATGTGTTTACACGTGTGTTTGAACATTGGGATTCCTTTAGAGGAGACTCTTCCTATAAAACATATTTATTTAGAATTACAATAAACCGTTGCTACGATTATTTAAGAAGTGCGACATATAGAAAAAACCACCTACTAAACTCTTTTCAACATTTTATCAGTTTACATACAACGGAAAAGCATGTATTAGATAATAATGAAAAATATCATGTGGGCCAAGAAATATTAAAGCTACCGATAAAGTACAGAGAGGTCATAATACTTTACTATTATAAAGACTTTTCCATGGAGGAAATTTCTTCCTTACTAAATTGTCCAGTTAGCACGGTAAAGTCTAGAGTACATCGGGCAAGGGAAAAGCTGAAAATTAAGCTAGGGAGGTATGAACATGAATAAAAAAGTCATAAAAGAAAGCTTAGATTTTTATCTTGAAGAAAAATTAAAGCCTATGGAAAGCCTCCAAACAAATATTTTTAATAAGATTCATCATAAAAATGATAGACCTCGATTCAATATAAATATTCCTGTCGTAAGTACCGTACTTATGCTGATGCTACTGATATCAAGTTCTGCTTATTTCTATTTGAATAATAAAAGCAATGAACAACAAACATCTGCCCTCATATCCCAATTAGAAAATGAAAACAAAAAATTAGAGGCGGAATTAATGACACAAGAAAATTCGGATGGATTAATTGTGGATGTGGAGGATGTCGTCATAGAACCGAATGCATTCCCCGAGGAGTCCAGGATAGAGCTAGAGAAATTAAACTATGAAGGGGACATAGAGGATATAAAAGAAAAAGTGCTGGAACAAACAGAATTAATTCCTTATGAGCCAGTTCTCGGAGGAGTCATGGCTTTCAGAAAAGATAGAGTAAAAGTATTGTCCCACGAATGGGTTTTCGCACCATTTGATGATGGTCATATCGGTGGTCACTTGCTACTAAAATATGAAATAAAAAATGGGGAAATAACGGATTGGGAAGTAGTAGCTTCCTATTTGTTTGGGGAGTAGTTACGATTGATGAAACGGATCTTCGGCATACACGTATACTTATTAAAGGCTAAATAAATGGAGGTGCATTTTGGACTCAAAAGTTCAACCGACTGTAAGGATGAGAAGGATACTAAATATTTTTGGTATATTGATTTTTGGTGGATTAGCAATATCCTATGTCATTCCCCTGCCTATCTCAAGTAAATATACGAATGAATTTATTTTATTTATGCTTGTAAGTACCATACTTTACTATATTTTAGTTAACATCTATTTCATGGGGCAAATGGGGGAGAAGATTTTTACGAGAGTTCTTTTTATTGTAGGATTGTTTAGTATTTTTATGGCGTTTTACATCTGACTATGAGTGAGGGAGGGGTAAAATGTTTTTTTCCTCGAAAAAAGATTTTTTCTGTAGCTTAATAATTTGGGGAGGTAGCGCTGTTCTTATAGCATTTTATTTGGCAGGTGCTGCTGCAACGAAGGATGCATTATTGACCTCGGCGTTAATTCTACTGTTGATGTGGTTATGGTTTGGGACGGGTTATAAAGTGAAAGACGGGCAGATTAAAGTATATTTTGGACCGTATCGTACGACCGTAAACATAAACGAGATTACAAAAATCGAAAAAGTGAATAATCCATTTACAGCTCCGGCCTTGTCCATGAGCAGATTGTCGATTATGTATGGTAAGTATAAAACAATCGAGCTTTCACCTAAGGATAAAGAGGAATTTATAAATGTGCTTCTTCACGAGAATCCGTCTATAAAATTTGATTAAGAAACTCCCCTCAAACGTCAATTAATGTTTGAGGGGAGTTTTCATATCACTTCAAGCTTTGAAGGCATTGCGACCCAGTGCCCTTCTTTAATTTCGACTAGCTCGGCGTTATTTAATTGATATCTATCTGCCAAGTCAAATTCTTGATAATGAGAAGTCTTTCTGTTGTATTCGATTGTCGGATCTGGGATAGGAATGGCTTCTAGTAATGATTTTGTATACGCGTGCTGAGGATTAGCGTATAGTTCTTCGCTTTCTGCTAATTCGACTATTTTTCCTCTATACATTACCGCTACCCGGTCACTGATGTGCTTTACCATGGAAAGGTCGTGGGCAATAAAAAGATACGTTAGTCCAAGGTTTTTCTGCAGGTCCTCCAATAGGGTGACAATTTGTGCTTGGATGGAGACATCAAGTGCTGACAGTGGTTCGTCGCATACGATAAAGCTTGGTTCTACTGCCAATGCACGGGCTATGCCAATTCGTTGTCTTTGGCCACCAGAAAATTCATGAGGATACCTTTCTGCATGAAAAGACTGTAACCCCACTAATTCTAATAATTCCTCGACTCTTTTCTTTCTCGCAACTGACCCTTTTGCAAGTCCGTGAAGATCTAATGGCTGCCCAATAATATCTTCTACTTTATACCTCGGATTTAAGGAAGAGTATGGGTCTTGGAAGATCATTTGCATATGCTTCCGTAATATTTTTAATTCCTTTTTGGTTAAGCGATTTATGGGAATTCCCTTATACAGTATTTCTCCGTCAGTTGGTTCATGCAGCCTTAAGATGGCTCTTCCAGTGGTGGATTTTCCTGAGCCTGATTCCCCAACAAGTCCTAATGTCTCTCCTTGTTGGATATGAAAATGAATATTATCTACTGCTCTTAGAACCTTTCCTTTGCCAAGAGGGAAGTGTTTTTTTAATCCTCTTACTTGTAACAGTGGTTCAGAAGGATTGGTGGAACTAATAATGGATGGAGCTTTCTTTTTCTTTTTTTCATCGAGCCTTGGCAGTACATGTAGTAATTTTTTTGTATAGCTATGCTGTGGGTTGGCAAAAACATCCACGGTGCATCCTTCCTCGACTATCTCTCCGTCCTTCATTACCACTACCCGATCACACATCCGTGCGACTACCCCGAAATCATGCGTGATTAATAGAATGGATGTCTGGAATTTTTCTTGCATCTCCTTCATCAAATTCAAAATTTGAGCCTGAATGGTCACATCTAGTGCAGTTGTTGGTTCATCTGCAATCAATAAGGCAGGATTACAGGCGAGGGCAATGGCAATGATGACCCGTTGACGCATCCCACCTGAAAATTCATGTGGATATTGTGAATAACGCTCCTCACTGTTTGGGATGCCAACTAGCCTTAGCATCTCAATGGCTTGTTTTTTAGATTCTTTTTTTGATAGCTTTTGATGTTTTAAGATGCTCTCTTCTAATTGTTTTCCGATTGTCATGGTTGGATTTAAAGAGGTCATAGGGTCTTGGAAAATCATGCTTATGTGACGGCCTCTTATGTTTTCCATCTCTTTTTCCGTTTTTGTTAAGAGATTATCAGATTGAAAAAATATTTCTCCAGATTTTATGAAGGATGGAGGAGAAGGAAGTAATTGCATAATGGACTTGGCCGTTACACTTTTCCCACTACCTGATTCGCCGACAATCCCGAGTGTTTCTCCTTTATTGATGGAAAAACTTATCTGTTTAACCGCATCAAATTCACTGCTCCCAGTTCGAAAAGATACGCTTAAATTTTGTACATCCAATAACTTTTCCAATATCATCCACCATCCGAATTAGTTTTGTTTACTTTTTATGGAAAAAAATAGTTTTAAAAAAATGAATTTTTTATCTTGTAATAAATATGATTTAAACTATACTATACCTATCGGAATTTAGCAATTTAAAGTGAGGGGGTGAATTTTCTTCTAATGGAAGCTGTAAAAAGTCAAAATCAAAAGCACCTGACATCATCAACTAAAGCTGGCAATGGATTACAACAAAGCTATGAAAAGCTCTGTCTTGCCCCTGTTTATAGATGGCTTGTATACGTGGTTGGATTTCCTGTTGTGCTAATCGTTGCCTTGTTGTACGTAATCAAAAAGAAAGAGGATCCTTATTTAAAGATGTATGAAAAAGTAAAAAAATCTTTCGAGGAAAAGGGAAGGTTTGAACAGCTGGCAGCTACGTACAAACTTCAGCATCAGCGGAAGCAAAGCTTTTTTCAACAAGTGTCTCATTCAGAAAACATCTCTAAAGAGGCAATGCGCTGGGCAAATGAAACTTATCAGAAGGAGATCAATGCGGAAGTGGCAAAGCTTTTGCAAACTGCGGGGAAGCAAAGGGTGACCTTTGACACTACCTTTACTGAGTTATTGGAGAATAGAAGGTTTGTCCTCCTCACGTTTGTTCCAGGGTTAATCATGTATGTGCTTCTTTACTTGTTAGGAAACCCCTACATAAAGTTCATTGGTGAAAGATTGGCGATGAGTGTGTTTGTTGTAATAGGAGTGGCGTTTTTGGTGTTTACCATTCTGTACATATCTCCCTTTAATCCTGCAGCAAATATATTAGGAGAGTCAGCCACCCGGGAGCAGATTGCTGCTTTTAACCACCTTTATGGGTTGGATCAGCCATACTTCGTTCAGCTTTGGAATGCTCTGAAAGGAATTGTCACGTTTGACCTTGGAAAGTCGTTTACCGGAAATGAGGATGTGGTCGACAGTATTATGCGAAGATTTCCGATCACCATGGTGTTAGCAGTACTTTCTTTGCTGATGGCAATCATGATCGCAATTCCCATTGGCATTATAGCTGCTACTAAGCCGAATTCCTTTTTCGACTATACGTTTATGTTCATCGCACTGATTGGATTATCCATCCCAAACTTTTGGCAGGGCTTAATTTTCATTCTTAACTTCTCTATTAAACTACAATGGCTACCTGCGACCTTCAGTCCGAATAATTGGCTGTCGATTATCATGCCTGCTGTTGTGTTAGGTACTGCACTCACTGCATCTATTGCAAGGATGACGAGATCGTCCACACTCGAAATCATTCATGAGGATTATATGGTAACGGCGAAAGCAAAAGGATTAACGAAGCAGCGCGTTCTTTGGAAGCATGGTGTAAGAAATGCCATGATCCCCATAATTACCGTGATAGGCTTGTTGTTCGGCGGGATGCTTGGAGGAGCAGCAGTTACCGAAAAGGTTTTCAATATTAGTGGACTTGGGAGCTTCATCGTCGATAAGCAATTTATTCCGGATATCCCCAGTGTAATGGGGGGAGTTGTATATATCGCTATTACCATTTCGCTAGTCAATTTACTCATAGATGTCCTTTATGCGTTTTTTGATCCACGCATTCGGACAAAAATGAAACATTAGTAAAGCAGGTGATGCCATGAAAGCAGAAATGCAGCAGGTACCAGAGTATGTGAAATCCCATTCGTTGAAGCTTTCTGCAGAATATAAGCAAGCAGGGTTTGCGTTTGTTATGTCACTCGTAGTTACATTCCTGTTCCTTGTGATTAGTGTAGACTTTCAGCCATTTGTAGTGGATTCAGTGCGGATGTTTGTTACGGCATTTTTTGCGCTTTTTACCCTGATTCAACTAGTAATCTGGTGGAAAGTTAGACATGATTTACGAACAGCTGGGATTGTACGCCCCGCTACTAGGAAATTAGGAATCATCCAAATTGTAAGTCTTTTAACAGGTAATCTGTTCACGGCAATTGCGGGGTTCCTGCTGGTAAAAAGAAAGGTTACACCAGAGTATGTGTATGCAATCTATATGCTTGTGACGCAGTTATTTATTATTGGAATTTCATCATTAAATCTCTTTAAACCTTATGTGTCAGACAGCTTTCCAATCGCCATGCTCTTATTGTTAATTATTCTATTTATCTATCTTGTTACCTTAGGAGCATTGGCATTTGACGTATTGGAAAGACAAAAAAAGTTAGCAGTTCCTATCGCTATTGTCCTTTTTATCACGGCGATTACCGGAAATCTTTTTGCGCTTCTGACCGGCTATTTTATTTTGAAGAAACGATATGGAATAGACAGGGCGGTCAACCAAGCATTTTATTCAGTTTTAAAGAAGATATCCGCAAATACGACTTCCATGATAGGGATGTTTTTTATTGTTTTTGCCTTTTCGATTTCTATTTGTAGCTATTTTACCTTTGATTATAGCCTTGCAGTAGAAAATAATTATGGAGCCCTTTTGCAAGCGCCAAGTCTTGCCTATCCACTAGGCACAGATAACTTTGGCCGAGACCTTTTTTCGAGGATTGTGTTCGGAGCGAGAATTTCTCTAATTGTTGGAATTGTGTCCACATTCATTCCGTTTGTAATTGGTGGAGCACTTGGGGCGATATCAGGGTACTATGGCCGTCATACGGACAATATCATCATGCGCATATTGGATATCCTTTATGCCATTCCCGGTATTTTACTGGCGATCGTTATTATCGCAGCATTTGGCTCCAGCACGACTACGTTAATCATCGCATTAAGCGTTGGCGCCATACCGACATATGCAAGAACGATGCGTGCGAACGTCCTGATGGTATCGAATTATGAATATGTGGAATCCGCGCGTGCACTTGGTGCTAGTAATACCTCCATCATTTTTCGAGAAATTGTCCCAAACTCCATGGCACCGATGATTGTGAAATCTTCCTTAACGGTCGGTGGAGCGGTAATTGCCACAAGCAGTTTAAGCTTTCTTGGTTTAGGAATTGGACCTCACATACCAGAATGGGGAAATATTTTAAAGGTAGGAAGTACTTATTTAGAGTCGCACTCTTATTTAGCGATCTACCCCGGTGTAGCTATTATCCTGTTAGTTCTTTCATTTAATTTTCTTGGTGATGGATTAAGAGATGCCTTAGACCCGAAAGTTGATTAATTATTTTAAGTAGGAGGAGATCTTTTTGAAGAAAACGTATGTAACTTTTTTAATGATTGTGCTGTTGGTTTTATCTGGATGCATCAATACAAAATCAAGTGTCAGTGAGGAAGAAAAAGCAAATGATGGAGTGGCCAACACGAACGAGGCAGTAGAAATTGAAGTGTTGGGAATGGCAAGCTCAGAGGATGACTTGAACATAGTACGAGATCAGTTAGAGAAAAATGGCTTTAAGGTGAAGCTGAACATTCAGCCTGACTATGGAAGCTTTACTGCCCAAAAGGATGCAGGTAACTATGATATCGCTCACTCTAGCTGGACCACGGTAACGGGTAATCCAGACTATGCCGTTCGTGCCCTGTTTAAATCAGAGGGAGCAAACAGCATAATGTCTGATGAAGAGGTTGATCGATTAATTGATCAGGCAAGTACAGAAACACCTGAAGAATTTGCCACTACCTACAAAGAATTAGAGCAGCGCCTTGTGTTTGACCAGGCATATATTGCACCACTTTACAACTCCTTTAAAGCGCAGGGAGTAAACACGGAAATCCTGAAAGAAGAAACCGTTCGACTTGCAAAATCACGTGCAGTCGCATGGGAAACGATAGATTATCAGGATACAAGTAAAAGAGACTCCACCCCGCTTGTTACACAACAAGCGATTGGAACACTCACCTCCCTCGATCCGATCAAAGGGAACGATGGATCTATCAATACGCTAAATACAAATATGTATGTTCGGTTAGTTAATTTAACAGATGATGATGTAGTCACCTCTGATGGCTCCCTATCAAGAAATCATGTAATCGCAGATGGAAATTCAGAGTATTTCTTCCTGCTGAGAGATGATATTAATTTTGCCAAAATTACAGATGAGAAAGCGGAAGATACAGGGGAGCGCGTTGGGGCAGATGATGTTATATTCTCTTTACAACGTGCAAGCAATGCAGAATCCGTCCCAGATCATCGCACATACAGTTTGCATGAGCACATTCAAGATGCAGAGCTTGTAACAGACCTTTCCGTATTGGATTCTACCCAACAGTCCGGTGGAGAAGGAACCGTAAGAGAAGCACTGGAACAAGGCATTGATGCGAAAATTGGCGAGCTAGTGACAGACAAAAATGATGCAAACAATCAAGAAGGAAAATACCAGGTGGTGAAGGTGACAACCTCCAAACCATTCCCGCAGGTGCTAAATTACTTAGCCCACCAATCAGCAGGAATTGTTTCGAAACAGCAGGTTGAAAATATCAACACATATGATGTTGCAAGCTTCGACCCTACAACCGATATTCCTTATGGAGATCAAAACACGGTTACAGAAGGTGCACAATTTGACAACCATTTATATGCAAGTGGTCCATACATCTTAAAAAGCAAAGACGATTATGAAGCAACCTTCTTGAAAAACCCAGCCTATATGCCTGGAACTGACAATGAAGCGAACATCTCAACTGTCATCGTAAAATTCATTCAGGATCCGGACAGTGCTTTATCAGCATTAAGAAATGGCGAAATTCATTTATTCAATGGAGTTCCTGAAACAAAATATGACCTAGTAGAAAACGATGAAAAGCTTTATTTACAAAAGAATGATAGTAACGCTGTCATCTATCTTCTCTTTAACACAGAAAATCGTGAAGTTTCCAACAGCGAAGACTTAAGAAAAGCAATCCTGTACTCCATCAATCAGGATGAAATCATCAGCTTCTATCAAAACAACAAGAAAAAAGCCGTATCAACCGTAAGCCCGCTAGTAGATACAGGTAATGAATTAGTAGCAGATCCGGAAAAAGTGCGGGAGTTTTTGAGTAAGTACCATAACCGATAAGTGGGTTGGGGGGACAGTCCCCACGACCCACAAACCGTCAGTAGATGAATGCTGGCGGTTTTTTTTATTTGCGATGGGAGTTTGTTTGATAGCATAATAGTATTAAAAATTCATTAAAGGATGAGAAGCTTGAAAATCGAAATGTTAAAGCAATACGAGGTAGATACTATAACGGAAATATGGTACCGGGGTTCTGTGCAATCACATAGTTTTATTGACAGTAACTATTGGCTCGCCCAAAAACAGGAGATGCGAGATAAGTACATTCCAATGGCACAATCCTATGTTATATACCATGAAAACGAGGTCGCTGGGTTTGTTTCAATGGTAGACAATTACTTAGCAGCACTATTTATTGACCCTGTGTATCAAGGGAATGGCTATGGAAGAGAACTGCTACAATTTATTAAAGGCAAATACTCTACCATTTCCTTAAAGGTTTATAAAGAAAACAAATCCGCAATACGATTTTATGAAAAGAACGGTTTTCTTATAAAAGAAACACTACTAGATGAAAACACAGGTCATGGGGAATATTTAATGGAATGGTGTTAGTGGATCGGGGGGACAGTCCCTACGACCCACTTTTATAAACTGTCACCTTCTCAGTTGCTGATGTTCGTTCTCTTTTTAGAGGTACATTTTCAAAATATCCTAAGTGAAGGAATCCAACGATTTTCTCTCCTGGTTGGACCCCAAGTAGTTTGTGCACCTTCGGATCATAAATATGAGGATTTGTTTTCCAAACAACCCCAAGCTTTTGTTCCCATGCAAGCAATTGAAAGTTTTGAATCAATGAGCTGACTGCACCAAAATTCTCTTCCCATTGCTTTTGCCTTGGATCCTCTTTCATTATTACAATAAGGAAATGCTGCTGGCTGGCTAAAATAATTTCTTCTGTTTTCCTGCATTTCTGCTGGAAATGTTTTGACTAAATCCTCCACAAATCCTTGCTTCTCAGAAGATGATACAAAAATAAACCGCCATGGCTCTCGCAGTCCATGGTTCGGTGCCCAAATTGCATCATCCAATAGCCCAAGAACTGTTTCCTCTGTCACTTCCTTATCCGTGTATCCAGCTTTTATCGAACGACGCTCGCGAATAATCTCTGCTATGTTTGATTTTTTCTTTTCCATTGGAAGTCCTCCTAAATGGGTAGAGGGGACAGTCCCTATGCCCCACCTCTGACCACTTATTAGCATTTTGATTTTGATAATCATTCTCACTAATCTATTTTAGTACAAAACTCTTATGAATTCAAAGAAGAAAGAGTACACGTTATTTTATGACGTGATTTGGGAGTTGTGCTAATGGGGCGAGGGGTCTGGAGGTGATCCTTCCTCTATTAAAAATATTTATTGTAATGCCAAGGTGTGCAACATGAATAAAAGGGAATTAAGTGCTTGTAAACAGCAAAATGAGAAATTCGGGAATTCAAAAGAAAATTGAGTGCCCGGAAAATAGCAAAATGAAAAAAGCGGGCACTCAAATGAAAATTAAGTGCCCGGAAAACAGCAAAGTGAGAAACTCGGGTACTTAAAGGAAATTAAGTGCCCGAAAAACAGCAAAACGAGAAATTCGGGCACTCAAAAAAGAAAATAACCCCCAGGCAATAAAGCTTTTGTAACTATTAAATATGGACGTCCCCTTTTTAATGACCGCGAACTCTCCTTCCGAATCACAATCCACTTGCACAATGTTTAAAGGTGTGTATATAATGTGTATATGTTATATATACAATATATACACACCCATTGAAAAAGAGGGATAAGAATGCGAATAATAATTTCTAATAGTTCCAAGGAGCCGATATATGAGCAGATCACCACTCAGGTTAAAACGGCTATTTTAGCAGGTGATCTTCAGGAGGGAACGGCTTTGCCTTCGATACGTCAGCTTGCTAAGGATTTACAGATCAGTGTGATAACAACAAAGCGTGCCTATGAGGAACTGGAGAAAGCAGGGTTTATTTATTCCATCGTTGGTAAAGGGTCTTTTGTCGCAGAGCAGAATTTAGAGGTCATCAGGGAAAAGAAACTCAAAGTGATTGAAGAGCAATTGAGTGCGGTCATCGCAAACAGCAGAGAGATCGGGCTAACCTTTGATGAATTGCAAGAGCTAATGACAATACTGTATGAGGAGTGAAAATATGGAGCATGTAGTAGAATTAAAAGATGTAACTAAAACATTTACGGGATTTTCTGTTAACAACATTAACCTAAAAGTGAAGCAAGGATACGTAACCGGTTTTATTGGGGCAAATGGTGCTGGTAAATCTACGACCATTAAAATGATGATGAATTTACTACGACCAGATAGTGGAGAGGTAAAGCTTTTTGGATTAGATTACAAAACGCATGAGAAAAAAATTAAAGAGCAGATTGGCTTTGTTTACGATGGAAATGTTTTTTATGAAGGAATGAATCTGAAGGATATTAAGCGTATAGTTGGTCCTGCCTATAAACACTGGGACGATGCTACCTTCAATCAATATATAGAAAAATTTCAACTACCTCTTAACAAACCAATTAAAAGCTTTTCAAAAGGAATGCAAATGAAAGCTTCCTTAGCTCTTGCGCTGTCTCATGATGCCAAGCTTATTATCATGGATGAACCAACTGCAGGATTAGATCCTATTTTTCGAAGAGAGCTGCTAGACCTCTTGCAGGAGTTAATGCTTGATGGAAGTCGGACCATATTCTTTTCCACTCATATTACAACTGACTTAGATCGAATTGCCGACTATATCGCCTTTATTCAAGATGGGAAACTAGTATTTAATCAATCTATTCACGAAGTAGCTGATAACTATGCCATTGTAAAAGGTGGAAACGAGCTCCTTGACCGGGACACAGAAAAAGCATTTGTTCATATTCACCGATCCACCATAGGATTTAAGGCATTGACGAGTAATATTCAAGAAGTGAAACAAATGTTTGGTGAGGAAGTTGTCATTGAAAAGGCATCTCTTGAGGATATTATGTATTACATGAAAGGAAGTGGGAGCGTTGTTTAATTTAATCAGACGTGATGTAATCTTACAGAAAAAACTACTTTTAACGTTTGTTCCCTTTATTGCTTTTTTCATTTTTATGGATTCACATCCGGCGCTTATTTTCCTAGTATCAAGTATTTTCATTCCCTTTAACGCCTATGCCTATGATGAAAAAGCAGAGGTGAACATTCTTTTAAACTCCTTACCTTACACACGAAAAGAAATTATTGCTTCCCGTTATCTTGGGGCAGTTATCTATATGCTGTTAGCTATTGGAGTGACAAGCCTTGCCTTATCTATTTTCAACAAGCCTTTTAGCCTTATGGATATTGCCATTGGTGCAGGTCTTTTCTTAACGTTTGCAGCTTGTACGTTTCCGCTATTTTATATACTCAAGCCTGGTCATATCACGACCGTAGTTATTATTAGTTTTCTTCTTTTGGCTGCAGTTGGGCCAACCGTTGTGCAGTTTGCAACGGAACATTTATCAGCTGTTACTAACTTTATCCTAAGCTTATCCACACCAACATTATATACCTCAGTTACCATCGCCATAATGGCAGCCTATGCTATTTCTTGGTGCTTTACTACGGTATTATACGAGAGGAAAGTATTTTAAGATGGGTTGGGGGGACAGTCCCCTTGACCCACTTATTCTTTTAAACTAGTTGCCCAAATTAAGTTATAAAAAAGAGTCAACAAAATAATGAATAGTAAAGCTAAGCTTAGGGCGAAAAAGACTTGGTGAGAAGCGCCTGCAGCATATCTTAAAAGTGCTTCATTAGCAAATAGGAAAAGCATGAAAGATAGGTTTTGAATGGTAATTAACATATTCACTGCCATCCTATATTGTTTTTTCTTGTTCTTCTCTGTTAAATTTATGTAATTCAATTTTTGCGGGTTATGTGTCAACTTACCTAATAGCCACCACATGAAAAGACCTATAACGGGCATAAATAACAATAAATATTTAGAACCGTAATTATCTGGTTCCCCATTCGTAAAATGAATGGCTATGGTATTCGGAATGTCCTGCCAAAATACAAGAAAACTTACCATATGGAATCCTAACACCAACAACGAAAAGACCGTAAATAACCTCTTAATCTGTAATTCCCCCTTTTATTCGTTCAAAGTCCCTGTCCCCATAACCCCTTTTGCTAGTCTATTATAAAAACTCCTCAGATGCAGAAATCCTTCACTTTTTCAGACGAATCTACCGATGGTCTATGCAGGATGTTGCTTTTTTAAAATGTATCACCATTTTGCCAATGGGTCGAGGGGACTGTCCCTCTGATCCATTCATGATATAATTAGCCTAATTTACCAATTACAAAATAAGGAAAGGGAGATGTAAAATGTCCATTGCCATTATATACGGAGGAACACGCAAGGAAGGAAATACGGAAATCCTCACTAAGCATGCTATTCAAGGAATAGAGGTAGAAGAATTTTATTTGCGTGATTATAGAATTTTACCTATTGAGGATATGCGCCACGATGAGGATGGTTTTCAAGATAGAGGAGATGATTATGCTTCCACCATCAAACGAGTTTTGCAGCATGACACGCTCATCTTTGTCACACCAATCTATTGGTACAGTATGACTGGCACGATGAAGAACTTTGTTGATCGCTGGTCCCACTCCATGCGGGATGCTGCATTTCCCGACTTTAAAGCACAAATGGGAACCAAAGAAGCATACGTAATTGCCGTCGGAGGAGATGCGCCAGCTATCAAAGGACTTCCAATGGTGGAGCAATTTAAATATATCTTTGAATTCATGGGTGTGGAATTTAAAGGATACATCATTGGCAAGGGAAATAAACCTGGTGACATTTTAGAAGATAAGGTGGCACTCTTTCAAGCGGAACAGCTACGGAAGAAACTTTAATTGCAACTCGATTATCATAATCAAAAACTCAAAACCTAAAGGAGAATTTTATGACAGAATTCTGGGAAGAAAGCTTTATCGATAATCAAATGATGTGGGGATTGGAACCGACAGACTCAGCAATTATGACAAAAGACTTTTTTGTAGAAAAGAATGTGAAGAATGTCTTGATACCCGGAATTGGATACGGCAGGAATGCAAAGGTATTTTTAGATAACGGAATGAATGTGACGGGGATTGAGATATCAAAAACGGCAATTGACTTGGCACGAGAAAATGGGCTTGGTTTGAACATTCATCATGGTTCCGTAACAGACATGCCATTTGATGAAAATAAATATGATGGCATTTTCTGTTTTGCGCTCATTCATTTATTGGATAGCAAGGAGCGGAAAAAGCTAATAGAAGATTGCTATAACCAGTTAAAGCCAAACGGATATATGGTTTTCACCGCAATTTCCAAAAATGCCCCCATGTATGGAAAAGGAAGAGAACTGAGCAAAAATCGATATGAGACAATGAATGGAGTGAACATCTTCTTCTATGATGAACTCTCTGTGAAAGAAGAATTTGAAAAGTACGGCCTAGTAGATATTTCGGTGATTAAAGAGCCAGATAAAGATAATGAAAATAAACCGCCATTGGAGTTTACTGTTATCACCTGTAAAAAGGAATGAAATATCTAGAAGGTAAAAAGGGAGAAAAATTCATTCATGACTACATTACTCATGTTAATAGCGATTATGCTAATCGGGTATTTACTTATAATAATTGCTACGAAAAGAAAACCGTGGAAGTTCCTTTTCACCGTATTCATAATAGGAATTTCGGGATTATTCATAGAGCACTCGATGAAGAAGGTAATCTTATGGGAGATAAGTTATTTAATCGAGCTGAGGCGAGGTATGTGAATTGGTGGTAAAAAGGAATATAAGGAATTCAGCTAAAGCGATAATTCTGAAAGATAATCAGATTTTGCTCACCAAAAATAAAGATAACGATGGATACTTTTACCTTTTCCCTGGTGGTGGACAGGAGCATGGTGAAACAATTCGAGATACACTGTTGAGAGAGTGTATGGAAGAATTAGGGGAACAAGTGGAGGTTGGGGACCTTCTACATATTCGGGAGTACATAGGGAAAAATCATGAATTCGCCTCTTCCCATTATGATGCTCACCAAGTGGAATTTTACTTTGTCTGCAAACTTGAGGTGGAGGAAAATAATTCCTTACAGCCAAATAATCCTGATGATTATCAAGTAGGTGTGGAATGGATATCTATTTCGGAACTACAAGAATATAGAGTCTATCCTAAAGAGATTACAAAATTTATATCCATGTATGTGAAGAATGAAAAAGCTTCGGTTTATTTGGGAGATGTAAACTAGAGTGATTAGATTATTTACAAGGGGGATATTTAATGCTGGAAATTATTACGATCGTGGCAATTTGTATAATTAGCTATTATACTTCAAAGTTTCTTGTAAAATTAATTTCAAGGAAAATCACCTTTCAAAAAGGAGATGGACCGATATCTAATAACTATTTTTTAGCATTTGGAGTGCCCATTGTCACATTTATTGTGGCTGATATCGCAAAAAACTATTTTTCTGTTGATTATAACTTACTAGAATCTACTGCCATTATAGTACTAATACTAACCATCTTTTATGGGATTTTATTTTTAATTTTTGAACGTAAGTCAAAAGAATTCGCATTTTCGTTGCTCTTAGGATCCGTTTATTTATTAATTTCAGGAGCGGTCTTGTTAATAGCATATTGAAAAGTGGGTCGAGGGGACTGTCCCCTCGACCCACTTGCTTTTTTATGTCACGTCGTGATATAGTCGTATCATGACATATCTCACCGTGATGTAATTAGAAAGCTGAGGTTACTATATTGGAAATTGATAATGTGATAAAGAAGTACATACCAATGACAGAGACAGCATTTTATATTTTGCTGTCGTTAACCGAGCCGCGACATGGCTATGGGATTATAAAGCATGTGGAGGAAATTTCGAATGGTCGAATACGCTTAGGCTCTGGAACGATATATGGAACGTTGACGAAAATGCAGAAGGACGGGGTTATTACGGTATTTTCGGATGCGGAGCGGAAAACGGTGTATGAAATAACTGATAGCGGAAAGGCGTTAATTACTGCTGAAATTGAGAGACTGAAGGAGCTTCACGGGAATGCATTAAAGTACGAGGGGGAGTTTTTATGAAAACATGCTTCAGGCCGCTATGGAGCTATGACGTTCAGAAAACCGAGCAATGGTTTACTAAAAAGGCGAAAGAGGGCTTTCAACTTAGCGAGTTACATCGTTTCAAGCGAGGCTTTACCTTCAAAAACGAAGAACCAATGGATATTACCTATCGGATTGGATACGATAAAATTCAGAACGTGACCTTATCCCAAACAATGCGAAATGATGGCTGGGAAAAGGTTACGCAAAGTGGAAAGTGGTATGTCCTTGCAAATGAAAGACCGCTAGAAGAATTGCACACATCGACGAGTCGAGAAGGCATCATAAAACGAAACAATTATATTATGTACGCTTTTATTGCTCTACTCATCTACTTTACTTGCATACTAGTGATGAACGTATTTATTTTCTCCACAGTGTATTTCTCAGGAGGTTCGATTGAAAAGGTAGACAGTCCATACTGGTTCATCACCTATATCGGTTCGGCACTTGCGACAGCTTTATACTTATTCTTAATCTATTCTGTCTGGAAAATAAGGAAAACAAATAAAGCGTTATCTTCGGAAACTATGACCCCATACTCTGGTGAAAATGAACAAGAGAAGAAACATTATACAATTACAGAAGAAAAACAAATGAAGCAAGATGGTCTTCTCATCAAACGCAGAAAGTTTGGATGGATGTATTCTCCTGATAAACTAGAGGAATGGCTAGAACAAATGGCAGCAGAGGGAAATCGCCTTTACCGCGTAAATAAACTCGGCACCACGTTCTTTTTTCTAAAGGGAAAACCACAAAAAATCAAATACTGTGCAGACTATCAAAATCTCTCCAACGACAGCTATTTCGAGATTCACAGGCAGTCAGGATGGACGAAAGAATTTAACTCTGGTTCCGCATTACAAAAGTGGACTATCTGGAGCATGGAGTATGAAGATGATGAAACACCACTCATGTATAGCGACAAATCTCATCAAATGAAACACGCCAAGAAAATCGCTTTTTCCTATACAGTACTTTTCCTTCCGATGGTTCTTATGTATCTGTTCATTGCTAGCATGAACATAAGTTATGGGTTTCGGAGAGATGAGACGTGGACTCTAATTGATACCAATACGCTTATTGTTTTTCTTCGTTATTATTATGTTTGGAACATTTATTACGAAAATCTGGATGTATTACTTTAGATTGAGAAGAGCATAAGCAATAACGATTCCTGTGAAAAGTGGGTCGAGGGGACTGTCCCCTCGATTCACTTTTTTTACCACCTGCTTTTTTGTTTATAAAAATACCATTTAAGACCGTTTTTCGTTAAAATAAACATTATTGATTTGTACAAAGATTTTTGATTATAAATAATGAAGCGTGATATAAGTGTAAAATAATATAATTTAACTGTCAGTTGTATCTATAGAGAGGATTTGAGTTTGACATGAAAGAAAATTTTTGGCGTGATTTACCACGACCGTTTTTTGTACTAGCACCAATGGAAGATGTGACAGATGTCGTGTTTCGTCACGTAGTAAGTTCAGCCGGTCGACCTGATGTATTTTTCACCGAGTTCACAAATTCAGATAGCTATTGTCATCCAGAGGGCATGAAAAGTGTGCGTGGTCGTTTGACTTTTACAGAAGACGAGCAGCCGATGGTAGCACATATCTGGGGAGACAATCCCGAATATTTCCGCCAAATGAGTATTGGCATGGCAGAGCTGGGTTTTAAAGGGATCGATATAAATATGGGTTGTCCTGTACCGAATGTGGCATCAAGAGGAAAAGGGAGTGGCCTTATTCTTCGCCCAGACGTGGCGGCAGAACTTATTCAAGCAGCAAAAGCTGGCGGATTGCCTGTCAGCGTAAAAACACGACTTGGATTTCACGAAATCGATGAGTGGCAGGAGTGGTTAAGCCATATTCTAAAGCAGGATATTGCCAATCTATCCATCCATTTACGCACAAGAGATGAAATGAGCCAAGTAGATGCCCATTGGGAGCTCATTCCAGAAATCAAAGAATTACGTGACGGTATCGCCCCCGATACACTACTAACCATCAATGGCGATATTCCAGACCGTCAAGTGGGACTACAACTCGCCGAAAAATATGGAATTGATGGCGTGATGATCGGAAGAGGCATTTTCAAAAATCCTTTTGCATTTGAAAAAGAACCAAAGGAGCATAGTAGCAAAGAATACCTCGATCTCTTAAGATTGCAGCTAGATCTTCAAGATCAATATGCCGAAGAAGTACCACGTTCCATCTCAGGTCTCCATCGCTTTTTCAAAATTTACGTCAAAGGATTCCGTGGAGCTGGGGAATTGAGAAATCAATTGATGAATACGAAATCAACGGATGAGGTAAGGGCTTTGTTGGATGGATTTGAGATAGAATAAGGACTTAATAAAAATCCAAGTGAAAGAAGGTTGTTGATACATGGATGCAAATAAAAAATGGCTCTCCATACCTAAAGAAATAAGAAATAAGCTTAGAGAAAATGTTTTTTGTGGGCATTGCAAAGATGTCGTTACAATTGATAATTTTACAATTGAAGACCATCAATTTGGAATTGTTTTAAAAGGAAAATGCCAAAAATGTGGACATGACGTGGTGAGAGTTGTTGAGGACTAAATAGTTAATTTAAAGATCTAAAAGTATAAACTGTAATAAAAATTGAACCTCGTATTCGGAACCTTTTGAACGGTGGTTTGAGGTGGAGATACTTAATTGATCATATAAAAATTGCTCAGAAAATAAATTTCTGGGCATTTTTTCATATTTGTTATTTCGTACAATAATAGAAATTTTTATCTTTCTTCGTAAATGTTTATAATCATCCCACAATTTCTTTATTTGAGGAAATGACTCAAAATTTAAAGGCTTTGGTTTACTTGTTAATTCTCTTACAATTTCGATTAAATTTACTTTATCATCTGCAATGATTGTAATTATATTTAAAAGGTAAAACAAGAATATCTTGAATAAGTGGTCCTTTCTTTTCAAATATTTTAATGAATCATCAAAAAATTTTTAAATCCTTAAAATAGTACGAGTTTTTTAATAGTTTTAATAGAAAGAAAACCAACTCGATAAAAAAATCCTCGAGTTGGTTTTAACTATTATTCTATTATTCTATTATTCTATTCTTCCACTAAATAATGATATATATCATACTGCACAGGCTCTTCTAGAACTAAATTCATTGTTACAACAGGAAGATAGTTTCCTTTACCATCGGGCATTGTTTCATTCTTTGCACTTTCTAATGCAACTTCTACTTGACCGAGATAGTAAAAATCAGTCCCTTCACCATCATCTTTCTTAGTAAATAGATGAATTTCTGTTCCTGTATCCTTATGTGATAGGATCTTTTTAACTTCTTGTGAGTCTAATGATAAACGATTACGGGTAAACCACCTAAATAGTTCAGGTGCTAAAAATTCATCTCCGTAAGCTTGGCTAGATTCTACTTCATTTTTTTTATGGTAAGTGACAAATATTGGGCATGTGTTGTGTTTCACCCGGTATCCATAAATGGTAGAAGAATCATCGTGTGGCCAATTTAGTAACCTACATGCATCTCTTCGAGAATACTTTTCAAACAATGTTAGTGAGCGGGTATTATCGTACTTATCATTTTTTAGAAAGGCACATTTTACAATATCCTCTATATAACTCTTAAAATTCGTATCTCTTAAGCTCTTCTGAATTTCTTCATTAAATTGATAGCTACCATGAATAACTTCAACAATAGGCTTGTATTTATACTTTTTCACATCATTTTGTACATGAAATTTTAGTGAGAACATGTTTTCTACAGATTTGATAGTAGCTTCATTTACATATGTACCAAAATCTACTAATCTTTTATTAAAATCTTCTTTAGAAACCGAATGGTCTGAAAGTAACATTTCCATTAATAAAATTTCATGAATTCGTTTTCCATTTAAAAACTCTTTAGAAATCATCGTTAATACAGCTTCTTCATATTCAGTAATTGAAGCTATAGATTCTTTCATTTTTAATAAGAATTGATAGTAGTTACCAGAATAACCAACAACAACTTCTGGATCAATGGAGTTTTGCTGGATAAAGTCAAATAGATTAGGAATCCGTCCTAGACGATTTTTTATTTCGGTATATGTGTCACGTAATGTTTTTAAAGTAGAAAGATTTGTATTGTTAATAGCATCGAAAATTTTCTTTTTAGCTATCTCTTCAAAATTAATTGTTGATACCCCTTGGATATAATCAGTATTAACTGTTTTTCGGCGAATGTTATCTTTATTTAGTGTTTGATCACCTGAAAGAGCAATTGGAATTAGATAGTTATTTTTGTAGTTTCCGATAAAATCAATAATCGTTACATAGTCTTTACAATCGTGTTTACGTAAACCGCGTCCCAGCTGTTGAATAAAAATAATGCTAGATTGTGTTTGTCGCAGCATTACAATCTGATTTAAGAAAGGTATATCAATTCCTTCATTAAATATATCTACAGTTAAAATGTAATCAAATTCACCGGTGTCTAATTTGCGTATGGCTTCCTCACGTTCTTCTTGAGAATTGTCTCCAGTTAATCCAATTGTTTTTAAACCCTCATCATTAAAAGCATTAGAGAGATTACGAACTTCTTCTTTTGAACTACAAAACATTAATCCACGAACACGATCACCTGAGTAACCGTAGTAATTGATTTTATCTAGAATATGTTTGACACGCTCTGAAGAAACTAAATTTCGAAGTTCTGATGTTTCATCAATGATTTGTCCATTTTTTTCATAATCCAACACACCGAAGTAATGGAATGGGCAGAGCATATCTTCTTCTAAGGCTGCTTGTAGTCGAATTTCATATGCAATATTGTAATCAAACAGCTCAAATATATTAAAATTATCTGAACGTTCAGGTGTTGCAGTCATTCCTAGTAAAAACTTTGGAGTAAAGTAATTAATAATATTTAAGTAAGATTGAGCTCCTGCTTTATGTACTTCATCTATTAAAACATAATCAAATTGATCTTTAGTGAATTTTTGTAAGTAATTCTCCTTGGAGATAGTTTGGACAGTTGCAAATAGATATTTTGCCTGAGTATCTTTTGTGTTACCAGAGAGAATTCCATAATCATTTTCATGTCCGCCTAGAATCTTTCGATAGTCTTGCATTGCTTTCTTCAAGATTTACTCCCGATGAACAATAAAAAGCATCTTTTTAGGAGAAAAGTTTCTCACATCAAAGGCAGATAAAAATGTTTTCCCAGTACCTGTAGCAGAGATTATCAGACCTTTTTGTGCTCCTTTAACACGGAGCTTCTTTAATTGCTCTAAAGCATCTGTCTGCATTTTGTTTGGTTGAATCGTAAGGCTATCTGCTAATGCGTTCGTAAGATATTCAGTTTTTAGATCCAAAGTATTTGAACCAAAGCTTTTTACGAATGGTTGTATTTTATAATGTTGATTGTAATTGGCAATCCATTCTTCATTTAAGGGGAGAGCTTCACTCCATGCTTCTTCAAATTGATTTTTAAAATGGTTTATTATCTCTCCGCTTTCTAAAGAAGTTAGAAATACATTCCACTCGTAATTAGCCTTTAATGCGCTGTCAGTTAAATTTGAACTCCCAACAATTAAAGAGTAGTAATCTGCATGCTCAAAAATATAACCTTTAGAATGGAAGCCTCTTTCGCTAGTTAAACGAACTTCTACGTTATTCAATTTTAAAAGTTCTTGGAACATTTTAGGTTGATTAAAGTTTAGAAATGTTGAAGTTAAAATACGTCCTGTTATACCTTTTCTGTTTAAGTCATACAGTAACGTTTTTAAAGTTGCCAAACCACCTTCAGTAATAAAGGCAACAGAGAAAGTAAATGAAAGACAGGTTTTCATTTCTTGAAGTAATGTAGATAACACATTTTCTTGATGTTTATTGGTTAAAAGTTTTGGTTTAAATTGAGCAGATACTGGTCGACTCTGGTCAATAAATCCCTTATAAAGAGAACTTTCAATTTTTTTTATTAATTGCTGTTGCACCATTAAATTTCACATCATTTCATTCAGTTTTGAGCTTTTACTAGTTTCTCTATAGCTGGAATATCAGCAGGAGCAAAATTCATTTTTAATAGTTCTAGACGTGGAACCCATCTTGTTTCCGCATGCTCTAGAGCGATTGGTTGTCCGTTTGTTAATTTTGCTTCATATGTTTCAAGGCGAACAATTACCTTTTCGTATTCATAAGTTGTATCCTCTACTTTTGAACCCACTTGAATTTTACAAGCAAATTCTTCTTCAAACTCACGAACGAGCGCTTGTTCAGGAGATTCTCCTTTTTCTATTTTTCCACCTGGGAATTCCCAGTAATTAGCCAAGGACATATCTGGACTTCTTAATGCACAAAAAAACTCATCTTTTTCATTTTCAATAATTGCACCTACAACATTTACGGTCTTTTTCATAATAGAACCACCTTATTCCAATTTTTAGCTTGATTTTAGCTTATTTTAGAATAAGAAATAAGTAAAGAGGACATCTGCAAATTTACAGAAATAAGGAAGGGAATTGCTGTCTTTTGTCGAATTCCCTAACGTAAACAAGAAACTATAAGTCATTCCGTTTTTAAAAAATATAAAGGTTTACAATAGACAGCAAAAAATATCTATGGGACAGTGGATAAAATTAGTATCCATATACAAATAAGCAGAGGGAAATCGCATGAATCTAGAACAACTAAAAAACTCAATTAGCAACCTAACGATCTGGAAAAAAGGAAACCAAAGAGCCCCTCATAAGCCTTTATTATTATTATATGCGTTGGGCCAGTTGCAGAGGGGGAATCCAAGGTTTTTGCCATATGAGCAAGTAGGTCAGGATTTAAAGCAGTTGTTAGTAGATTTTGGGCCAATCAGAAAATCTTATCATCCCGAGGAGCCCTTTGTAAGGCTTTCAAGAGATGGAATCTGGGAGTTGGACAAGACTGTAAACCTGTCTAACCCGAATAATAGAAAGTTGCTCGAAGAAAGTGTTTCAGGAGGTTTTGTTCCTGAAGTTTTTAATAGTATCAAAGAAAATATGGATCATATTCCAGAGCTTGCTCAGATAATTCTTGATCAGCATTTTCCTGCTTCCATACATGATGATATTGTTAGTGCGGTCGGATTGGACTTCTCCTTTGTCTATACTAAAAGGAGAAAAAGAGACTCGAAATTTAGAGATAAGATTCTTAGGGCATATGGGTATAGTTGTGCTGTCTGTGGATTTAATGTCCGTTTGATGCATATTTTAGTAGGAGTGGAAGCTGCTCACATCAAATGGCATCAAGCAGGAGGGCCAGATGTGGAGGAGAATGGCATTGCACTATGCTCTCTGCACCATAAACTTTTTGATAGAGGGGTTTTTACAATCAATAATGATCGTCGAATGGTTGTTTCTCAGGATGCGCATGGGAATGGGTTTGATGAATGGCTGATGAGGTATCACGGGAATGAGCTAATGAATCCGATTGAGCCCAGTTACTATCCAAAGGATGACTTTATATACTGGCATGTTAAAGAAGTATTTAAAGGTCCGGAGAGATACTATAATATATAAACCATAGAGAAAATAAAAAATGTAATTCAGGAGGTACCCCCTGATGCCAACATACAACAAACTAGTCCGAGATAACATTCCGCAAATTATCCAAGCGACTGGGAAGAAGTATTCCATAGAAGTTTTATCTGATCAAGATTACAAAAAGTATCTTAAACAAAAAAGCTACGAAGAACTAGATGAGTATTGCGCTGCCCAATCCAGTGAGGAAGCAGTGGAAGAGCTTGCAGACCTATTAGAGGTGATTCACGCGCTAGCAAACTTTCATGGCTCTTCTATAGAAGAAGTGGAAAACATTCGCAAGGGAAAAGCAATCTCCCGTGGGGCTTTTGAGAAAAAGATTTTATTACTAGATGTAGAGGATTAAGTTTAATAGAAGGAGCCAAAAATAATGCAACCAATCGACCAATTATTAAAAACCTACGACCTAGAGCGCCACAAATCATCCATCATCGCTTCATTCCAAAGCTCTATTAAAATGAAAAAGATACAGCAGAATGACAATGATATTCCACTAGGTTCCTCTAAGATAGGTGGTTCACCAGATTTACCTGAAGAATGGGAGTTTCCAAGGAATAAAGAAAGTAATTTGACATTTATGCTCCAAGTCAATCTAAAGGACGCAAAACAGTTTGATAAAAACAACGTACTGCCTGACATCGGAATCTTATATCTGTTTTACGATGTAGAAGAGCAACCTTGGGGATTTGAGGATGAGGAAGGTTGTTTTACAGTCTTATATTATAACGGAGATTTCAGCAAGTTAAAGAGAAAAGATAATCCAATTAAAGGCGAATTTTCTTCATTACCATCTTTTAATATAGCGTTTGAATCGATGGTGAGTATTCCAGAGTATCTAGAAGATATCAACTTTTTAAATGAAGAGGAAGAAGAAAACTATTGGGAATTTCGTCAAGCATTGATGCAGCCGGAGGACGAGAACGGCATAATGGAGTCTGCACATTATATGCTGGGAGCACCGATGAACATTCAAAATGATGTGTTTGAAGAGCTTTTTGAAGATGGCGAAGACCCAGTTCTTTTATTCCAGATTGATTCAGACGAGGAGGAATTAGGCTTGATGTGGGGAGATAGCGGAATGCTATATTTCTGTATGGAAAAAGAGGATCTTTTAAAGAAACAGTTTGATAGAGTGGCTTTTACGTTGCAGTGTTATTGATAAAGGTAAGGATGCGGGGGAGGGATCTCTTGCATCCTTTTGTTCGAGAGGAGTGATAGTCATTGAAAGTATTTGTGTACGGCACATTACGGAACGGAGAAAAGAACGCAAGGATACTGAAACATGCTAGACTGCTAGCGGAACAGAGTTGGACAGATGATGGTAGTCTATATGACACAGGCTATGGCTATCCAGCTTTTGCTGCGGACAAATCAGGCACAGTTTACGGAGAGCTGTATGAGGTAAATGAAGAGGAACTAGTAAAACTTGACCTTTTAGAAGAGTACGAACAGGGGAGAGTTAACAATTTATACGAAAGAGTGACACAAACCATTCACACCGATAAAGGTTCTATATCGGCATATGTGTACATAGGGAGAAAAGATTTGTTCAAACGACGTATTCCAACTGGTGATTGGAAGGAATACATCATGATTAAGGAAATGCAAACAGTGCGATATTTTGCCTATGGAAGCTGTATGGATCTTAAACGAATCAATGAGGCAGGCGTTGGAGGATACTTCCGAAAAATAGTTGGTGTAGGTGTGTTGGACAATTACTCATTAAAATTTACTAGAAAATCCCCAACAGATAATTTGGGGCGCGCGGACATTGTCGAGGATGGAAATGGAGCGGTAGAAGGGAAAGTATACGAAATTCCTGTTTCTGTAGTTGAAAAATACTTGTATGTAAGAGAAGGAGTGCCATTTGCGTATAGACCCACTTTTGTTTCCATCTCCATGAATGGTCAACATATAGTAGCATTAACTTTTGTTGTAAAAAATAAAGATCCTGAAACTCCACCACCTATTGAGTATGAAGTAGAAATTTTCCGTGGAGCAGAAGGTTTTTTATCGGAGGATTACTTGCAGAAGGTAAAGAAACAAATTGACGTATTAAGGAATCATGAACCACTCGGCATATAAGAATCGTAAAAGTCAGCTAACGGCTATAGCTGACTTTTTTAGAATAAAGAAGAACCGAAATTTTTATTTTCCGTCTAATAAGTACAATCATTTATTGAAAGAAAGGAGGACAACAATGAATGGTATTCATCCCGTTGGAAATGGAGAGGAAGATTTTTATATAGAATTAATGGATAAATACGGAGAAGAACTGGCGAGGCTTTCTTACACATATGTGAAAGATTATCAAATTGCTGAGGATATTGTACAGGATGTCTTCATGAAATTATATATGAATAAGGATAAATTTCGCGGAGAATCCAGTTACAAAACGTACCTATTTCGAATCACCATAAATTGTTGTTATGACTACCTAAGAAGTGCAGCTTATAAAAAGAGTAAATTACTAACCACACTTACCAATATGTTTAAAGGCGCGGAGCACACGGAGGATTTGATAATTAAAAAGACGGAGAATTACATGGTTGGTCAAGAAATATTGTCGCTCCCTCTTAAAGATCGAGAAATCATTATTTTATATTATTATAAAGATTTGTCCATGGTAGAAATTGCCGACCTATTTAACATATCCTTAAACACCGTGAAATCTCGTCTTTTTCGGGCTAGAACCAAACTCAAAGATAAACTGAAAGGAGAGAACTTCAATGAGTCGAAATAAGTGGAAGTCAGGTGTGGATGATTATATCGGCCCAGAACCAATACTATCTCCTGAAAAAAAAGCAATCATTCTTTCCCGTATACGCCAAAAAGAAAAAATGTCAGTTAGAAAGCCAATAGCCCTGTATGGAATTGGACTTACAGCAGCCCTAATCGCGATGATATTTCTTGCCTTTCAATTACAAACCAATGATGGTGATCTTCTATCAGCCCCAGAGGATGTCAATGGTGCTCTCCAGGAGGAACTAGATGCACTAAATGAAGAAAACCAAGCTTTAAGAGAAAACCTCGAGAGAATGAGCTTAGATTTGCAAACATTTGAACACACTGCTAGGGGCATTATATCCCTATTAGGAAGTGAAGATTTTGATGAATTGAAGGAACGATATAATGTGGAATATAACGTAAAAGACGACAGAATTGAGTTTGAAGGGTACGAGGGGTTTGAGATAAATAATCCCACAAATATAATCAATTACCCAATGCGTTTTATTTACATTGATTATTCTGGTGATGAAATAAAAGTTAATTATTATTTTTACAATAGAACACCTGGCGAAGAAGGGAAATTCTCTATCATATTTGGATTTAACAACGACCGGACCATAAAATATATGGTAAGTGGGGATTGATTCTTCTCCGTCATATGAAAGGAGTAAAACTATGAAAAACCTAGGGTTAATTCTGTTATTGGTCGTTTTACTTAGCGGATGCACTAACAATGAGGTTAGTAGCCCAGAAGTTAATCAGGATCAAAAATCAATTGAGATAGAAAAAGAGATTGAGAAGATGAAAAGTGAGAATGCATTCTTAAAAGAAAAGATAGAAAATTTTAGTGGTGACGTTCAGAATTTAGATCATAAATCAAGAAATATCATAGAACTATTAACAGAGGGGAAATTTGATAAGGTGAAAACGGACTTCGGTACAGACGTTGAACTGACTGAGGATAATATATTCGTCTTTACTGATCATGAAGAACCTTCTTATATTAATGCAGATTTGGCCTCTCTTCCAATGTATTTTATCTATTATAACCCCCAACCGAATAGTTTTGATATTGGTTATCATGTATATGGTGGTGAAGAGGGGCAGGAGTTTAAAAGAACCATTAGTTTCCTTTACGACTTAGATTTCAACTTGGAATCTATTTTTTCAGGGGAATAATGGACACATACAAAAGACCACGGAGAATATACCGTGGTCTTTCCTTATTGAAGTGGAAGAAATGACACACTCCAGCTACCATCTTCTTCTTTTAACATTTGAAACCCCCACTGCTGTCCATAAGTGTTCGTATAGCTTATATAACCACTATCCCCATTATCATGAAAGATTCCATCCTGTATGCCGAAGAAGGTATCTCTTATTTGCTCAGGCGATGAATGTTCCCACTCAGTTAGATATTCCTCCCTATCAACTTGCATAACATCTTCCCTGTCAGTGTGAAGTTCATAACTAAGTTCCAATTCTTCATCTAGTGAAGCCTGCACGTAGATTTTTGCAATGCTTATAGGGGAAAGGTCTTTCAGATGTTGTTTATTGAATTCCTCTTTTAAAAGCTCATAAACTTGCCATTCCTCCTCAGTCAGCTCAAAATTCACAGCGTTTTGATTTGCTTCTTCAAGGATGGTACTTCCACTTCTTGGATATTGAGTAGAAATGGAATAAATAGATGCCCCTTTGTTGTTTAATCCTTTTATATCGAACATTTCATCAGGACTTACATCGGCAAATACAAACCAATATTTTTCCTCACTTTTTGAAGTGATGATCTCTGCTTCCTCATCGTTAACAAATACTGCCATAATACTTGGATTAAGGATTTTCCCAAAAACTAAAGGAAATGGAGATTCTTCGCTTGAAGGAATTATTAGTTGGTGACTGAGGTCATCTTTTTCTAAGAAAGTGTGACTACCACCTTCCATGGACTCATCCCAACCATCCTCTGTTTTTTTAATAAACATGGCATTTAATTCTTCAATATTTATATCATTTTTTATCATATGGGTGTAATAAACAACCACACCTGTATCTACTTCTTGTACATGGAGAATTTCATGATATTGATATGGGGCAAGGATTTCCTCCAGCCTTTCGGGAGGGATTGTATTTGATGCTACACTTTCTCCCTTTAAGTCAAAGTTATATATAATGGTTGGAATCAGTATAAGTAAAAATAGTAGTGCTGCCGAGGCATATGCAACATAATACCTAACTGGAGTGGAAGCTTTTTTTATGACTGGCGGAGTCTCCATTCTATGATTGATTGTCTGTAGAGCTTTGTTTCGGTCCTTTTCATTCATCACTACTTTTTGATTTAAGGATTGGAAGTTTCGTTCATTCAAGTGATTAGATTGCTTCATATTTGAATCCCTCCTTCTCCAATTCTTTACGCAAAACCTTCAGTGCCCTGAATAAATCAACTTTGACTTTTGCCTCAGAGCAATCTAGAATTTCTGCAGTCTCACCAATCGAAAACTCTTTTATTTTTCGTAAAATAATGACATCCCTGAATGAAGGCTTGATCTTACTTAATGCTAAATACAACTGTTTTTCAGATTCATTAAAAATAGCAATATCTTCGGCTGATCTCTCTGAATTATTCATTCCAAAAGGAAGAAAACTTAAATAGTTTGCTAGCGTTATATTCTTTCTTATGTAATCAATGGTTAGATTTCTTGCGATCCTGAACAACCAACTTTTCTCCCTACCACCCTCAAATTTTTCCAAATTGTTATAAGCACGGATGAAAGTATCCTGCACTATATCTAAAGCCTGTTCCCGATCGCCGATCATAAAAAAGGCATAATTGAACACATCATTGCTATAAACCTCATACCAGCTATTTATCCGCTGTTTCCTAGAATGTTGCTCCATTCACCCACCCCTCTCTTTCTTTTTACTATTACAACGAGTGACAGTAGGAAAAGTTACAAATATTAAAAATTACTTTAAAGCCCCAAAATTAAGAAGTCCTTTTTATCTATACTCTCACACATATTTATTTTCAATTTCCATGACTAGTAGAAATAACTATTGTTATTGGAAAAAAAGGTAAATAGTCCCACAGTGTAGAAAGTTATCATTATAGTTTCTTAATCCTATAACTAAGGAGGGTGTAGATGGAATTAATAAATAAAGCTGATCAAAGAGTTTCCGTCGAGACAAGCTTTTACAGAACGATAGTAGAACTTATTTTTAGATTAATAATGAGGGGTGTATTTATTTGACAGAGTTTAACCAGCAAATAAAAAATTTAGCTAGCAGGCTTCAACGAGTGAAAGAAAATATTCATACAG
This sequence comes from Sutcliffiella rhizosphaerae, assembly GCF_917563925.1. Lineage (GTDB taxonomy): Bacteria > Bacillota > Bacilli > Bacillales > Bacillaceae_I > Sutcliffiella_A > Sutcliffiella_A rhizosphaerae. The sequence goes on along the minus strand of NZ_CAKJTJ010000004.1, from coordinate 164,925 downwards.
AAGAGGCTACAAAAACTTCATTGATAATGCCAATGTTGCAAATACTTGGTTACGATATTTTCAATCCTGAAGAGTTAGTTCCTGAATTTGTAGCGGACGTCGGGATAAAAAAAGGTGAAAAAATTGATTATGCCATTATGAGAGAGAATGAGCCAGTTATTCTGATCGAGGCCAAAAGCGTTAATGAAGCTTTGACAAAGCATGATTCCCAGCTATTTAGATACTTCGGTACTACAAATGCAAAATTTGCAATTTTGACTAACGGAATAGAATACAGGTTTTTCACTGATTTAGAAGAGCAAAATAAAATGGATCAGAAACCGTTCTTTGTTATTGACCTCTTAAATTTAAAGGATGTAGATATACTAGAATTGGCGAAATTTAGAAAACAGGATTTTGACGTTGTTAATGTTTTGACTACAGCATCAGAATTGAAATATACCGGAGAGATTAAACAATACTTATTTAAGCAATGGGAGGAACCTTCCGAGGAATTTGTAAAGGTTGTTATTAATGAGATTTATTCCGGAGTGAAAACAAAGAAGGTCATTGATAACTTTAAGGACCTTGTTAAAAAATCATTGCAGCAATATGTAAATGAAAGAGTGAGTGAAAAACTGCAAAAAGCACTCAATTCCTCTACTGACACAACTCCAGACATCAAAGCCTCTATAGAGATAGAGAAAGAAAAACTATCCCCAGCTGAAAACACAACACAAGAAGATGAAGTAATAACTACTGAAGAAGAAATTGAAGGATATGTAATAGTAAAGCTAATATTAAAAGAAGAGATAGATCCTTCCAGAGTTTTCTATCGAGATAACAAGAGTTACTTTAACGTTTTACTAGATGACAGTATTAGAAGATGGATTTGTCGACTAGGTTTTAATAGTAGCCAAAAATACCTTCAACTTAATGATCCAGGAAGAACAACCTATAAAATTGACCATGTAAATGACATCTTGACGTACAAAGAAGAATTACTGGCAGTTGCAAGAACCTTTGATTTAGTGGCTAATAAGTAAAATGCGGAAGCAGAAGAATAGTTCGATGGTTCTTCGGCTTCCTTCATGAATTCTAATTAAGGTTTTATTAGTAAACCAATTAAAATTCCGAAATTAAAGAAGTCCAAGATCTGCATACTCTCTGCATTTCTTGGACTTTTTTAGAAGATAATTATTCAGCAAAACCATCTGGGAACAAAAATTCATCAAATACTTCGTTTGTTTCTTCGTCTTCATAATAGAGCTGCACTTTATTTTTATCAGGTGCAACGCCATCATAGGTTTGGTAAGCCATTCCTAACGTGCCAAGCCCTATCGTTACAAAACCGTCCATGCTGTCTTCAAAAGCTGCTTTGTCGACAACAATGGTAAATTCATTGTAAGAGTTACTATGCTTTATATCCTTAATAGATACATAGTCTCCACTAGTTTTAATTTCTTCGATAGATTCTTTGATAGCCTGCTCCATTTCCGTCATCATCTCTTGATGCTGGGACTTGCTCATTTTGTATGTAAGAGAACCGTCTTCGTTTTTGGTTACCTCAATTCCCTCTGCTTCCACTTCAGCAACTACTGCGTCTAAATCTGCTTCTTCCAACATCTCAGATGGAATTGTTACTTCTACATCAAGTAGTCCTTCATCCACACTTGCAGATTCTTCGGTATTATCTTTGGCTTCTTTCTCTTCTGCAGTTACCTCTTTTTCACTGTTAGATGAACAACCTGCCAAGACAAGCATCCCTGTTAATATCATTAACATCCATAATTTACTCATTCCATTTTCCCCCTTTGACTCCAAAATCCTATCTAATTGTAAATTACTTGTAAGGTCACTGCAATGGGCATTTTTTATCAAGTTTAGTTATTTCGATTTGTTCTGGTGAAAATAGAGTTTGTGTGAATGGGAGATATTATCGTAGATTTCTATCCGAATGTATAAATGTTAACCCTATTTATCATAAGAGCGGTTGCAAGTTATCCTTTGGAAGAAGTATTCATTAGGGAGAACACCAAAATAACAGGTGTTGGGTTTATGTCTTTTAAAATAAAGGACAAAGTTGATCTCAAGAAAAATCAGTGGGTAAGGGTATGGGTAACAGAAGATGTAGAACAAACGGCTAGAAAGATTGTCGTGTTTAATCTACTCTAGAAGTCTTCTACTGATTTTGAGATTTTGCGAGGTTATTTAGAGATTTCAGCCAGGAATTTGGGGATTTCAAGTGGTTATTTGAAGATTTGTAGCCGGTATTTAGAGATTTCCATCTTTTTGTGACCTGAACCGGTGGAAATCCTGCTGCAAACAGTGCCGTCCAATCAAGATATTGATATTTTCAGCAGCTATTTCGATATTTTCAGTGTGCTTTTCGATATATTGGATGAGTTTATCGATATTTTCATCCACTTTTTCGATATTTTGCACGTAAAGGCTGCTTCCCTGTGATGTAAGGGCCACCTCTAATATAGTATCATTGAAATAGAGAACTGTTATTCCGAAAGGAGCCAGAGCATGAAGAATTTTGTTGCCTTTGATTTTGAAACTGCTAATGCTGATCGTACGAGTGTATGCTCTATCGGTATGGTGTTTGTGGAGAATAATAGAGTAAAAGAAACGGTGTATGAGCTGATTAATCCGGAAGGGTATTTTGATCCACGTAATACGATGATTCATGGGATTACGGAGGAGGATGTTGTGAATGCTCCCACCTTTGATGTGTTTTATGAAGGAATAAAGAACAAGCTTGAAAATAAGTTGTTGGTTGCTCATTTCCTTCCGTTTGACGGATATGTGCTGAGGGACAGTTTGGAGCGTTATCGGGTGACGCCGGTACCAAAGCAGTTAATGTGTTCCTATCAGCTTGCGAAGAAATTGTTACCGGATTTGTCTTCGCATACGTTAAAGTCGATGTGCAGGCATTTCCGCATTGGGCTTGATCAGCATCACCACGCATTGGCTGATGCAAGGGCATGTGCAGAACTCGTCGTTCATTTAACAGAGCTTGGCAATATTGAAGATGAAGAGACTTTAATAGACAAAACAGGCATTCGCGTCGGGGAACTGACACCTACTAGCTTCCGTACATCCAAAGTCGGGAAAAAGAGTGGGAAGAAGGTGGATCTGAGGAATATCCAAACGAATCGAGAAGCAGAAAAGGGTCATGTTTTTTACGGAAAAAGATGGTATTCACAGGTAAACTAGAAGGATTCTCCCGAAAGCAGGCCGCGGAAATGGTGGCAGCTAAAGGTGGGGAATCGCTGAACAATATTTCTGTAGATACGGATTATATTATCCTAGGTGGCTCAAACGCTTCTGTAAGAAAAAGTAGTAAGCTCGTTCAAGCAGAAAAACTAATGAATGCGGGCTATAAAATAGAGATAATTAGTGAGAAAGTGTTTATGAAGCTGTTAGGGTAGGGAGGAGTGAGAACGATAAAGCAATCTACCATTTTTATAATAGCTATCCTTTTTCTTTCAGCATGTGGCAAATATACCCCTTCAGCTCATGATGTTGTAAATTCACATGGTGATATTAAAAATCTAGAAATACTTGATAATTTTATAGAAGATATGGCTCATAGTAATGCAGCTAATGTAAAAGTTATAGATTATACAGATGAGGGCGATCCAATCATTCACGAGTTGCGAATCGTTGATGGGGAACTGTTTTCTATTATTGATACACGACACGATGATTTTGGGGAACAATACATAGAGGAGACTAAGTGTGAAAGCATAATAGTTACAAATGAAGGGGAACAAAAAATCTATCAACTAGTTGGTTGCGAAAATGAAGAGCGACATCATACTATACTCATTCAAAATAAGTAGAGGAAGCGGAGGGGCACACCTCATGCTTCCTCTTTTGTATTTTCACCAAGGGACAAGAACTTCGTTTATTATTTCCTTTGTATCAAAGTCTTGAACCGTCACCTTTACGTGGTAATTGTCTAGTGTGGCACCATTATATAGCTGATAAATGGCACAATGCATGCCTAACAACATAGGTACAAAGCCATCTACTAAGGCATTTTCTTCATAAGTTGACCGATCCACCATAATGAAAAGATTACTCAATTCCTCATTATGGGAGATATTATGAATAGAAGGATGCTCTTCACTTTCTATGATTAAATCTATTGTTCTAAGTATTTCCTGTTCTTTTTCTTTCTTCTTTATATACCATGTAAATATATTCATTGACTGTGTGATGGAACCATCCTCATTTTTAACCGTTTTTATCCCTTCTTGGTCACCTGTGGCAAATGCTTCATTCTCTTCCCAAGATGCGGGATAGGTAACATTCTTTATTAAAATATCCGTTTTGGCATATGTAAAGTATCCAATTAATCCTATAAAAACGGAAAGCAATAGTATCCAAGAAATTTTCTTCAATTTGTTTCCCCAAAAAAAATAAGTATTATCCAAAGTATAGCTAAATTTATATTTTTTTACAAAACTATTAGAGGTATGAAAAAAAGCAGGGGAAATCGTCCCCTTGCTTCTTAGGAAACTTTAAATGCTTCGAAGCTTGTACTAATAGCTTCAAAGTCACTTACGATAGTTCCACTAGTGGTGCTTTGGCCGAAGATTTCAACGAGATCGCCAGCTTGGAGATTTAGTACGGCGGAGACATGTACAATGTTTAGGACATTAGGTAGGTTCCAGAAGTCATTGTCTGCTGCAACGGTAGTCCCATTTACAACTATATCAACTCTTGTGCGGTATCCGACATTATTGTTAGGGGAAAAGGTGAAACTACTTGCTACATAGTAAACACCGCTCTCACGAGGCACGAAAGTAGAAGTTGTGTTGTTGTAAATATTTCCGAAGTCGAATTGCTCTTCTTCAAAGGTAATTTTTACTGGCACATTGGCTTGAACGGTTTGGTTTGTTTCTTTTACAGCACGGAAGGCTACAGTTTCGTCTTTATCTCTTTTTTTACCACAATCAACGTTAATCGTAATATCTTTACAATCTTTATGAGGCTTTCTACACCTAGCAGCCGCAACATCATTTTTATAATAATAGTATTTCAATTGATTCACCTCCCTTTTCTACCTCTATTAATTTATGCAAATCTAGTAAATATGACTGGACTAGTATCAGGAGATAGTTTAATTCTGTAAAATAGATTCAGTTAAGGAATATTAGGATACTTTAAATGCTTCAAAGGATGTACTCGCTATATTTTCTACCTCACTCAAAATGGTTCCGCTGAGGGAACTTTGGCCGAAGATTTCCACTAGGTCGCCTGCTTGGAGGTATAGTACTGCGGAGACATTTACAACGTTAAAGACATTTAGGAGGTTCCAGAAATCATTATCTGCCGCAACGGTAGTTCCATTTACGACAATATCCGCTCTCGTGCGGTAGCGTGCATTTACATCAGGTGCAAAGGTAAAGCTACTAGACACATAGTAGACTCCGCTCTCACGTGGTACGAAGGTAGAAGTTATGTTATTGTAGGTGTTTCCTAAATCAAATTGTTCTTCTTCAAAGGTAATTTTCACTGATTCATTTGCCTCTACTGGTTGATCTGTTGATTTCACAGCACGAAAGGCAACGACTCTTTCCTTATCTCCATTCCTGCCGCAATCAACGTTTATCGTGATGTCTTTATCATTCTTTTTTTGAAAGCGTGTAGCTGCTGTGTCACCTTTATAATTATTATATTTCAATAGAATCACCTCCTTCTTGCTTCACTAGTAATATATGCAAATCTAGTAAAAAGTGATTGGGTTGGGGGGACAGTCATTGGGTTGGGGGGACAGTCCCTCCGACCCAAAAAGAAGGAAAACCTCCATACTTATAGAATTAAATGCTATAAGTAAAAGTATAGTTGGTAGACTTTTGGAGAGTATTTATGTTGAGGAGGAATACTAATGTCAGTTTCCAATCAAAAAATCGTTCCCCATTTATGGTTGGACAAGGAAGCCAAGGAAGCAGCGGAGTTTTACACCACTGTCTTTCCTGAATCAAAGGTTACGAATGTAACAACTATAAAGGACACACCATCTGGAGACTGCGACCAGGTTTCTTTTGAGCTTTGGGGGCATAAGTTTATGTCAATTAGTGCGGGGCCATACTTCCAATTGAATCCTTCGATATCTTTTATGGTGAATTTTGACCCATCACGAGACAAGGATGCGAGTGAAAAGTTAAACGAGGCATGGAATAAATTGTCCGATGGTGGGACAGCCTTAATGCCACTTGATAAGTATCCGTTCAGTGAGCGGTATGGTTGGATTCAAGACAAGTATGGGGTTAGCTGGCAGCTCATTCTCACCAATCCAGATGGGGAAGAGCGTCCCCCCATCATTCCTTCATTTTTGTTTGTTGGTGACAATTGTGGCAATGCGGAAGAAGCAAGAAGTTTTTACTTGTCCGTATTTAAAAACGCAAAAGAGGGGCAACTAGTTAGGTACCCTGAAGGAATGGAATCTGAAAAAAAGGGTTCTATCATGTTTTCTGATTTTATGCTTAAAAATCAGTGGTTTACAGCGATGGATAGTGCACAAGAGCATGCGTTCCAATTTAATGAAGCAGTCTCCTTTATGGTGTCCTGCGATTCACAAGAAGAGATTGATTACTATTGGGAAAAGCTCTCTGCTGTTCCTGAAGCCGAACAATGTGGTTGGCTGAAAGATCAGTACGGTGTTTCCTGGCAGATTGTCCCGAGTGAGATGGACGAAATGATGTTCAACTCCACACCAGAACAACGTGCACGTATTACGCAGGCATTCCTGCAAATGAAGAAGTTTGATTTAGAGGAACTACGGAAAGCGGGTCGTGGGGACAGTCCCTCTGACCCAAAACAGGAGGTATAGGAGAATGAGTAGATTAGTACATTTTGAAATTCATGTGGATGACATGGACAGAGCAAAGCAGTTTTATGGTGAGGTGTTTGGATGGTCTTTTCAGGACTGGAGTGAGTATGCGGGTACGCCTTATTTTGGGGCAGTAACTGGTGATGAGAACGAGCCGGGAATAAACGGTGCTCTCATGCAACGAAATGGGCCACGACCTGAGGAGAACCAACCACTAAATGGTTATTCTTGTACACTAGGCGTAGCAGATTATGATGCCATCGAAAAACGAATCCTTGAGTATGGTGGGAAAGTAGCAGTACCAAAATTTGCACTGCCTGGAATGGCTTGGCAAGGGTATTACGTAGATACAGAAGGAAATGTATTTGGAATTCATGAGCCAGATCAGAACGCAAAATAAATATGAAAAAAACGCCATTTTACGTTAAAAGTAAAATGGCGTTTTTGTGGGTCGGGGGGACTGTTCCCCTGACCCAACCCGAAGTGTCTTATTTCTCTCCCCGCTACAGAGAAATAAGACACTTTTTTCATTTTCCCTCCACTGTCTTCCACAAACAGTCAAATAAAAGACACCTTCTCCATAATGTAAGCGATTTCATAAAGTTAATTTCTTTTAGATAATAGAATTGTTAGAAAATTAGAGGGGGTATAAAAGTGAAATCATTAAAAACTTTAATAGCTATTTTTTCTGTTTCAGCACTGCTTTTTGTTAGTGCATGTAGTGGTTCCAGTGATTCTGGTTCAACGGATAAAGGTTCAGGAAATAGAACAGTCATTGAGTATTGGCACACCTATAGTGATCAAGAAGAGGTTGTGTTAACGGATAAGATTAAGCCGATGTTTGAGGAAGCGCATCCGGATATCCAGTTGAAGCTGACCCGTATGCCTTATGAAGGGCTAAAGCAGCAAGTCATTGCCGGTGTATCTGGGAATGCAGCTCCTGATTTAATGCGGATGGATATTGTATGGACATCTGAGTTTGCGCAAATAGGTGCACTTCAAGATTTAAGCACCTATGAGGGCTTTGAAGAAACGAAAAATAGTGTATTTGAGGCTCCAATGTCTACAAATTTATATGATGGAAAATATTATGGGTTACCAGTAAATACGAATACAAAAATTGCTATTTATAATAAGGAATTGTTAGGAAAAGCGGGTTTATCTGATGCCCCTCAAACAATGGATGAGTTGGTGGAGGCTGCAAAAGCGGCTAAAGCTGCAGGATCAAAGGGTGGAATTGGAATTGGTGGTTCCTTTTCATGGGGCTTCCTACCATACTTCTGGAGTCTAGGTGGAACATTAACAAATGATGATTTTACAAAATTTGAAGGGTTTATTAATAGTCCGGAGAGTATTAAAGCTGTTGAAACGATCGAGCAATGGCATAAGGACGGACTTACGGCACCAACAATTCTTGGTGGGGAGCCAGGGTCATGGGATGGCATGCAAAATAATGAGTATATGATGATTGATGATGGTCCTTGGTTCTTCAGTATTTTAATGAATGAAGAAGGCAATAAGTTTGATGCGTTAAATGATACGGTACGTGGTGTTATTCCGGCTGGTGACGGAGGAAGCCGTTCCGTTATCGGTGGGGAGAACCTAGTAATTTTTGCTAACTCCAAACATCCAGAAGAGGCATGGAAGTTTGCCCAGTGGATGCTGACGGAAGAGCCGCAAAAGCTAATGGCGGAAACAGGATTGATACCAACCAATATGGATGCAGCGAATGACCCTGCATTTTTAGAAAATCCGTTTATCCAAGAGTATGTGACACAGCTTGAAACAGCTTTACCGCGTACGCCAGTTCCACAATGGTCAGAGATTGAAGCGGTTATTAACCTGAACTTTGAAAAGGTGATTCGTGGCGAAATGGATGCGAAAACTGCCATGGATGATGCAGCAAGACAGGCAGAGGCTTTACTTCAATAAAAATTAATGGTGGGGTTGTCCGGGCATATAAGCATATATGGACAGCCCCACCTTTTATCAAAGTTGGAAGAAGGAGGGGGAGCCCAGTGGATAGTGGATTAAATACAAACAAACATGATGTCGTCATTATTCCAAAGAAAAGCTTTGCCGAGCGCTTTAAAATTGGTGTGAAACAATGGGCGCAAGTCTTTCCATTTATTATTTTAGGGCTTATCGGTGCGGGAATATTTGTTATATATCCGTTGATAAAAGGAATTATTATGAGTTTTCAAGATTACAACATTATGCCTGGAGCAAAAAGTCCTTTTGTCGGATTTGAAAATTATCAAAAGGCATTTTCGGATCCGGCGTTTAAATATGCCGTCAGAAATACATTTCTGAACACGGTTGTCACAGTTCCGATAAATTGGTTTTTGGGGCTGTTTTTTGCTGTATTAATTAATCTTCAATTTATTAAATATAAAATTACTTTTCGTACTTTGTATTACTTGCCAATTATCACTTCTTGGATTGTGGTTGCCTTTCTTTTCCGTTATTTATTTGCGGACGGAGAGAACGGACTTGTGAACTATACGCTTTTACACTTAGGTTTTATTGATTCGCCGATTGGCTGGCTGCAAAACCAATGGACGGCGATGGTCGTTATCTGGCTTTTCCACATCTGGAAAACGGTAGGCTGGACCGTGGTTATTTATCTTGCAGCATTGCAAGGGATTTCGAAAACTTTATATGAAGCAGCATCAGTGGATGGAGCGAACGGCATTAAATCCTTCCTGCACATTACCATCCCAATGCTTGGCCCGATTACGGCATTTGTCCTGATCAACCTTGTCATGGGAGCATTTAATATCTTTCCACAAGTATATTTCATTACAAACGGGGGGCCGATGGGGCAGACGGAAGTATTGCAAAGTATGATCTATAAGCAAGCATTTAATAATTTTAATTTCGGTTATTCCTCTGCACTTGGGGTCATGATGGGTCTTACGATTTTTATCATTACCTACACGCAGCAGAAAAAACTTGGCAGACAGAAGTTCATGTAAGAAAAGGAGGGAAATTCGATGAAAACAAACATTTTTCCAAAGCTGCTTGTCTATACCGTTCTAATCATCGGGGTTTTAGTGTTTGTCACTCCGTTTATCTATATGTTAATGACCACATTTGTAAAAAACGCGTATTCTCTCCCAAGACCGCATGAAGTTTTCACAGCCGTTCCTAATCTGGAAAACTATGATATTGTTTGGACGAAAAATAACTTTTTTCGCTACTTTTTAAATAGTTTACTTGTTGCTGGGGTCGCAACAGTCGGGAGTGTGTTTTTAGGAGCATTGACCGCTTATTCGTTCGTACGCTTTACTTTTCCAGGAAAAGAATTTGTTTTCCGGGCCTTTCTTTTTACGATGATGATTCCACTAGTATTAGCGATTGTTCCTCAGTTTACAGTTATTCAATCACTTGGGCTAGTTAATACGTATTGGGGACTTTGGTTAATTTATATCGGTGGAGGAGTAGTAGGTTCGACGTTCTTCTTACGAGGCTTTTTCGAAACGGTTCCAAAGGAATTGGAGGAATCGATTTTGATGGATGGAGGGGGAAACTGGACCATCTTCCGAAGAATTTATTTGCCGTTATCTAAACCAGCACTCGGTACGATGGCTATTTTCGCCTTCTCTGGAACATGGGATGAGTACTTCGTTGCGCTGACGATTATTAAAGACGAAGCAATGAGAACATTACCGATTGCCTTAATGATGTTCCAAGGTAAATATGCGAGTAACTGGGCATGGATTTTCGCTGCCTCCATCATCGCAATATTACCAGTGATTATCATCTATATCATCTTCCAGAAACGGTTTGTGCAAGCGGGAGCATCTGAAGGAGGAGTAAAAGGATAATGAAAAAATTGGTAAGCTTAATGCTGGCTTGTACACTTTTATTAGGTGTCATGGCAGGCTGTACGTCAAAAGCTTCTTCACCATTATTTCAATCAGAACAATTGAAAAAAGGTGAATATATAAACTATATCACAACTGATAAAGCAGCATATGAGCCAGGAGAAAAGGTGAACTTCCAGCTTACATTACAGGATGCACTAGAGGAAGGTGCACTTGTGGTCCGTTACCTTCATTTACAAGAGCTCATAGAAGAGCAGGAAGTACTATTATCTGGTGACACCTCTGTTACTTGGGAATGGACAACAAAAGAGGATGACTTTACTGGCTATATGGTGGAAGTGTATATGAAAGATGGGGACGAAATTATCGATCACTCCAATATTGCAGTCGATGTATCCTCTGATTGGGCAAAATTCCCACGGTATGGATATTTAGCAGATTTTTATGAAGTACCAGAAGCAGAGCAGAAAAATGTAATTGACAAGCTCAATCGTTTTCACATCAATGGTCTTCAATTTTACGATTGGCAGTTTAAGCATGAACGACCGTTGAAAATGGAAAACGGGGAAGTGGCTGCTACATGGCCAGACATTGCGAATCGCGAAGTTTCCAGAAATACAATAGAAACCTATATCTCCCTCGCTCATGAGAAAAACATGAAGACTATGAACTACAACCTTCTTTTCGGTGCATATGAGAACTATGAAGAAGAAGGGGTGAAAAAAGAGTGGGGAATTTTCCGGGATCCACTTTTAGAAAATCAAGATAAACATCCACTGCCAGATAGTTGGGCAAGTGATATATATCTAATGAATCCAGGAAACGAAGAATGGCAGCAATTTATCATTGATGCTGAAAAGGAAGTATTCGAGCATTTAGATTTTGACGGCTGGCATGTGGACCAATTAGGTGACAGAGGGACACTTTGGGATGGGGAAGGAAAGAGAGTGGACCTTTCGACCACATATGCTCCTTTCGTGAAAAAAGCGAAGGAAGAGTTGCAGGTAGATCTTGTCCTGAATGCTGTATCTCAATATGCTCAAGGATATATTGCTACCCAAGCGCCAGTAAGCTTTCTTTACTCCGAGCTTTGGGATTCTCACCAAACGTATGGTAGTTTGAAAGACGCAATCGACCAAAATGATAAGTTAAGTGACTATAAGCTGAATACCGTTTTAGCTGCATATATGAATTATGATTTATCAGACTCTATGGGGGAATTTAATGCACCTGGTGTCTTGTTAACAAATGCAGTCATTTTTGCGGCAGGAGGCGCTCATTTGGAGCTAGGGGAAAATATGCTTTCGAAGGAATATTTTCCACATAAAAAACTATCCATTTCTGATGAGCTAAATGAGCAATTAATCCATTACTATGACTTTAAAGTAGCGTATCAAAACCTACTGCGTGACGGGGCGGAGGAAGTGACAAAGCCTTTAACGATAAATAAGGAAGAAATGAAGGTATCTAACCGTGCGGAACGCGGTGCGATTTGGAGCTACACGAAGCAAAAAGACAACAAAGACATTATCCAGTTCATTAATTTAACAGATGCGACATCCGTTGATTGGCGGGACAATGACGGGTCCCAAGTGGAGCCTTCTATACAAGAGGATTTGAAAGTGGAAACAGAAACATCTGGTAAGGTAAAGAAAGTATGGATTGCCTCTCCTGATTTTTACAGCGGGTCTGCAGTAGAACTAGATTTCAAGCAAAAGGGAAAAACGATTGAATTTACGATCCCACAAATAAAATATTGGGATATGGTTGTGGTGGAATACCAATAAGTGTGATATTGCTAACTCTGGTTAGGAAAGATAGTATAGTAGGAAAATAGGAACGATTTGAAAAGGGTTGAGATGATGTTACGGAAAGAATTTAGAAACCGATTTGCCACAAAAGTAGTTTTCTCTATTTTACTCGTCATATTCATCTCGACTATTTTTAATAGTTATTTTTTCTATCAATCTGCTTCATATGCAGTAAAGGAAAATGTCAGGGAATCTTCTATGCAAATAGCAAGACAAGCAGCTGATTCTCTTTCGTATATTTTTTCAGTTGGCAGTGATATGTCAGATCTACTATATAGTAATGAACAGATGCAGGATATTGTGATGCAAGATAAGGAGGAGCTTAGTCTTGCGCAAAGAAGTAACAATAATGAATACATTAATTCTTTGTTAAACTCCTTTGTGTATTCTAGTTCCTATGTCCGAACCATATATGTACTTAAGGATAGTCGAACAAGCTGGGGGAGCGGCACATTTTCCTTTTACAAGCTTAGTCAATACAAGCTCTCGTATCAGGACTGGGCGACAGAAGCTATCCTTAAAGATGGGCAACTAGTGTGGCGTGGATTGGAATATGATCAATTAAGTGGAGCAGGACAAAACACAGAATTGGTCGTGACGGTGAATAGAGTATTAAAGGATTTTAATACGCTACGAAATATCGGATATGTTCAAGTTGGTTTGGATGGTCGAGTCATTCTCGAAAAAATTGAACAAATTAAGCTTGGGAAAACTGGTCGCTTTTTCGTAGTAGATGATAAAGGGGCAGTAATGGTGGACTCTGCCTTAGAAAATATTCAACAGCCAGTGAAAAATGAAGAACTTTTGCAACATATTCAAAATAAGCAGGTCAATGAATTTGAATTTATCCATGATGAAACCGCTTACTACGGGGTGAAACAACCGATAAGTAATGGCTGGACTATTGTTGGTATTGTGCCGATTGAGGAAATTACTGGCGAATTAAATGACATTCAAATGATCACAATCTTCACCACCTCCCTATTTGGAGTGGTTGCAATTATTATCGGGTTACTTGCGGCACAACGTGTAACCGAACCAATTAAAATATTGACTCAACAAATGAAACAGGTTGGAGAAGGGAATTTCAATGTGCGGACGAAAGTGGCCTCTACCGATGAAATTGGGCTGATGAGCTTACAGTTCAATCAAATGATTAACCAAGTGGAGCAACTTTTAGAACAGGTGAAAGAAGTGGAAGGTCAAAAACAGATGGCAGAGCTAAGAGCCATTAAGCATCGCATTAACCCACATTTTCTCTTTAATACGCTAAGTACGATTAGATGGTTAATGAAGCTGGATCAAAAGGAAAAAGCAAATACCGCCATGTCTGCTCTTATAAGACTTTTAGAAGCGAATATGGGGAAAAAGGGGACATTTGTTACTCTCCATGAAGAGCTTAATATTGTCGAGAAATTTATAGAAATTATGCAAATACGTTATGAACAACAATTTTATTTAGAGCTGGACATTGAAGAGGATATAGAAGGCTTCCTTATTCCACAAATGCTTATTCAGCCAATAGTGGAGAATGCGATTTTCCATGGATTTGTTCCGACTGGAAAGGACGGAACGATTCGAATTGTTGGGAAAAGGGTGGAGCATGGTATCAGCTTAGAGATAATGGATAATGGAGTTGGCGTGAAGAAAGAGGCATTGGAAAAATTACAACAGCAGTCCCCAGCTTCATTTGTTGGAATCGGGCTGCATCATGTATATGATTCTGTGAATCTATACTTTGATTCAGGGTCAAAAGTAGAAATAGAAAGTAATAAAGAAGGTACGGTCGTGAAGCTTTATTTAAAGCAAAAAGATAGAGGTGAAGCGCATGTATAACGTCATGATTGTGGATGATGAACCTGTAATTCGTTTTGGCTTGAAAGCTTCAGTGGACTGGAAACAGGAAGGGCTTCAATTGCTTGGTGATTTTCCAAATGGGGAAAAAGCATTGGAAGCCATGGATGAACAGGCTGTTGATTTACTCATTACGGATATTAAAATGCCGATTATGGACGGAATAACACTGATGAAAGAAACGTTAAAGCGCTACCCCAATGTGAAGGTTGTGTTAGTAAGTAGCTATAACGATTTTGAATATGTTCGGGAAGGCTTAAAGCACGGTGCCGTCGATTATGTATTAAAGCCAACATTAGAACCGGAGGATTTTTTACAGATCATACGAAAAAGTGTAAGTCTACTAAAGAAAGAGCGAGTAATTGAAGAGAAGCTTCACTTAGTAAATGAAACAAAGGCATTACAACAACGAAAAAGAGTCGAACAGCAGCTCAAGCGGATGTTGCTTCAAGGTGAAAAAGAATCTATTCAGTCCATATGGAATTCTCAACAAGCGATGACGGTCATGTATATTCAAATGATTGGTTCAGAAGTAATCGTGGAGCGAAAAGGAAAGCTGTATCAGTCCTATCTGTTAGATGAGATACAAGAATCATTTTATTCAGACTATAAAGATGGTATCTGTATTCAGTTAAATAATGCCGATATAGTGGTAGTGGTTCCGGCATTTCCTGATGCACCACAACGATTACATCGTTGGTTACTAGCGAAAACGACGATTCGTTTTACGATTGGACATGAGGAAGCTCCATCCATTCACGATCTACAAAAGAGCTTTACATTTTGTAAAGAAGCTTCTAAAAGAAGGTTTTATCAAAGTAATGAGGAAATTTTCGCATATACTTCTTCCAATAAACATGTTGCCAAACGATTAAAGGGTGATCAGTTAAAGCAATTCCTCATTCCCTATGATAAGCAAAAGGTGATGGAGTTTTTGCAGGTGCATTTTGTACACCGGAAAGAGGAAATGATGGAACCTGATCAATTGAAGGATGAGGCCTGTGATATTCTAACGCAGTTATTCATGGGGAAGATCGAGGATGTAGCTCTTTTACTAGATAAATGTTCTGTGTTAAAGAAGGCAGAAACAGTAGAGGACTTATTGGAAAAATTAAAGCAGCAAATAAAGGACTGTGAAATGGTAATGGCGAAACAGGATGAAAAGCCATTTGCCGACAATGAACTAATTGAAAAAGCGTTGGAGTATATCCATCAACACTATACAGATGAAGTAACACTTCAAAAGGTAGCGGCACATATTCATATAAGTAGAAATTATTTCAGTATACTTTTTAAGCGATATTTGCATCAAAATTTTATTGATTATGTTATCGATTTACGCATAAAAAAGGCAAAGGAACTGCTTAAGAATACTAGCTTAAAAGTGTATGAGGTGGCCGGAGAGTCTGGGTTTGGTGATGTAAAGTACTTTAGTAAATTGTTTAAAAGGACAACAGGGAATTCTCCTGGGGATTATCGGTTAGAGCACCATAAATAGAGGGAGGTGTAAGTGGTGATGGTTCGAAAACGAATAGCTTCATTTCTATTACTTTCAGGTTTGCTTTTTGTAACGGGCTGCAGCAATTTAAGCATACTAGATTCTCGCAGTAAGCCGCTGGAGGAACAAAACAATACAACTGAAATTATCATTTGGCACACATATAATGAAGAAGAAACAAAGGTATTCGAAGACGTACTCATCCCGCTTTTTGAAGAGGAACATCCAACTATTATCGTGAAACCTGTTCGCCAACCCCATAACGATCAGTTAAAATCTGCCCTGATTTCACGTGCATCTGCCAATAAGCCACCAGATATTATCCGAATGGATATTGCTTGGCTTCCTTCGTTTGCAGAGCTTGATCTAATTTATCCTGTTAGCCAATTCTCTGATTTTGCGGAATTGAAATCCCTTTTTTATGATGTACCACTGCAATCAAACTATTACGTGGATGCCTATTATGGTGTTCCGCTGAATACCAACACAAAAGTTGCCATATATAATAGAGAATTGCTCGAAAATGCCGGCTACCAAGCTCCGCCTACTACGATAGACGGCCTTCTAACCTTAGTGAAGGACCATGATTATATCATCGGGATTGGTGGGGTTTCTGCATGGGAAAGCTTA
This sequence comes from Sutcliffiella rhizosphaerae, assembly GCF_917563925.1. Classification (GTDB taxonomy): domain Bacteria; phylum Bacillota; class Bacilli; order Bacillales; family Bacillaceae_I; genus Sutcliffiella_A; species Sutcliffiella_A rhizosphaerae. The sequence continues at coordinate 148,473 of NZ_CAKJTJ010000004.1, read as the reverse complement.
GCTTACTTCTATGCGTTTGGTGGTGAGCTGTTGGATGAAAATTATCAACAGGCGACTGGGTACTTGGATAGTGAAGAAAGTGTGCAAGCGGTAAACATTTTGCTTCAAATGTATGAGGAAGGACATCTTCCAAATGGATTCATTACAGGAAACCCGCTTACATGGGAAGGTGTGCTGGATGGAAGATATGCAGTCATTGATGAAGGTCACTGGTTTTACAGCATACGCCAAAAAGAAGTCATGAAGGAGCTCTATGAGAAAACGGTCCTTGCCCCTTTTCCAGCTACAAAAGGAAGAGGTTCTGTTTTAGGTGGAGAAAATTTAGTCATTACAAAAGGAACCAAGCATTTAGAGGAATCCTGGACTTTTTTAAAATGGATGACAACCGAAACTCCGCAAAGAATGCTGCTTGAAACAGGACTTATACCGACAAATAAACATGTGGAAGTAGCAGACCTTTATGATGATCACCCCTATTTACAAACATATGTGGAAAGCTTAGATGATGCCTTCTTACGTCCTCCACTTGCGGAATGGAGCAAAATAGATGAAATATATACTCGCTATATGAGACTGATATTTTCCAAAAATATGTCAGTAGAAGAAGGACTGCATGCGGCAGCACAAGAGATAGATACATTTTTAACACAATCGAATTAACGCGCTTACGCTAAAGTAAACAAAGGGGGAGTAAAACATGGGAGAAATGAAGTTTGGTATAATTGGATTAGGGGGAATGGCTAATCATCATCTTAATCTATTATCAAAATTACACGATGTGAAGGTTACAGCACTGTGTGATGTAAATGAGAAAGCCCTTCATACTGTGGCCAACAAGTATGAGGTACCAAGTGAACGTAGATTTACAGATTATGAATCTCTTATTAAAGATTCCGAGGTTGATGCTATCATTTCCATCGTTCCCAATAAGGTGCATGCGAAAATAATTAAACTATGCATTCAGTACGGAAAACCTCTAATGACGGAAAAACCTTTTACAGTCAATTTTGAAGAGGCTGTCGAGCTAAAAGAGCTTTTTGAGAAAAAACCTATTCCTTGTATGGTAGGTTTCTCCTATCGTTATATTCCAGCATTTCGTTTTGTGAAACAGATGTTGGAAGAGGGACAGCTTGGAGCAATCCGTCATATTTCTGTTTCCTATTTGCAACAATGGGGTGCCCCTCTTTTTGAGATTCCTTTCAATTGGCGGTTTAGTAAAGAAATGTCAGGCTCTGGTGCCTTAGGAGATTTAGGCTCACATATGATCGACAGCGCCAGATATTTTATTGGGGAATTTAAATCTGTTGCAGGAATGATGACCACCTTTGTAAAAGAAAGAAGGGTAGACGGAGGTGGAACACAAGCAGTGGATGTAGACGACTTTACCAGCTTCCAAGCAACCTTCGAAAATGGTGCGATGGGTACATTTGTGACATCAAGGAATGCGATTGGTTCAGGCAACCAATTAGAGGTCACTATTTTTGGAGATAAAGGGACAGTAAAGGTAGGTTGTGAAACACCCGATGAAATAGAAATTTGTGTGATATCAAAAGAAAATCTGGAATCTGGTTTTGTAAAAATACCTGTCCCTGAACAATATTATTTAAACCAATTACAAGATTTTATTGATTATGTAAAAGGAACGTCCTTGAAATACGTACCAATTTTCGAAGACGGCTACAAAAATCAAAAGATTATGGAATGTGTTATCAAGTCAGCAACAACAGGGATGCGAATAGACGTTGGAAATGGGTCGTGGGGACAGTCCCTCTGACCCAAAAGGAGGATTAACCATTTGAGTAAAGTAAACGTTGGTGTTGTTGGAGCTAGTTGGTTTGCGGATTTGTGGTATTTGCCTGTTCTTCAAATGCATCCAGATGTAGCAATAGCGGCGATTTGTAGCAAGACGGGGGAAAGCGCACAAAATATGGCAAAGAAGTACGAAGTGGAAAGGGTTTATGCAGATTATCGCCAAATGCTTGAAGACGAGAACCTAAATGGAATTTGTATTATAACGCCAAACGATTCTCATAAAGAAATCGCTCTTGCGGCAATAGCAAAAGGGCTTCATGTGTTATGTGAGAAGCCGATGGCAATGGATGCGATAGAAGCGTATGAGATGAATGAAGCAGCAAAAACAAAAGGAATCGTAAATGCAATAAACTTCACATACCGTGAGCATCCAGCCATCCAAAAGCTGCGAGAAGTGGTGGCGAAAGGATTAATAGGAGATGTCTATCAATCGTATTTTGAATATTCAGGCGACTATGGCCTGAATGGCCCTCCAGGATGGCGGGGCACGATTTCAAAAGGCGGAATTGGTGGGGTCCTACAGGATTTAGGCTCCCATCTAATAGATATGGCACAGTTCATTTTGCAGGATAAAATAAATAAAGTAAATGGGACACTCTTCTTTATGGAAAATGGAAGACTAGTAGATACTGCAATGAAAAAGTCGATTGATCAGGCAGCTGATTCTGTTTCGTTTTCTGCACGCTTTGCAAAAGGAGTACAAGCTTCCTTTCACACAAGCTGGGTAACACCTCAAGGCAATAAACACCAAACCATTGACATAAAACTTCACGGCCGTGACGGCAGCCTTCATTTATTCACAAGCGAGCTAGGTACATCGCTCCGCCATGCAAAGATAGGGGGAAAATGGAACGAGATGGAACTCGAAGAAGTAACAGCTTTTGATTGGAACAACAAGCCATCAGAACAAGCCTTCCGCCCATGGCGCTTAACCAACAAAAACGAAGTCTGGAAATGGATTGATCAAATCAACGGCAACAACCCTGCCCACCTCCCAACCTTCCAAGACGGACTCAATGTCCAACGCGTCATAGATGAGGTAATTGGAAAGGGAGTCGGTATTATGAATCAATCTTTGAGTAGTGAAACTTTTCAAAAATAAGGGAGTACGGGGGGAGTTTGAGGCTGGTGCTGAAACTCTCCTGTACTAGCTAACAAATATTTTAGCAGGGGAATTGTGCTTAAACGTGGCTTTTTCGTATTTTTAGATGAGCGATAGTGGGGTGCTGGATTGAAACTTGAGTTTTTTGCTTTTTCAGTCCAGTAAGAGGCACTTGTGCGACTAAGTTTGATGATTATCATGATTTCAGTCACACATTCTGACCTTGCATGACTGAGTTTGGTCTTCACACCATTCCCAGTCAAACATTTGCATCACGTCTCCCCCAGAAACCCACCCCAAAATCAAAAATAAACAAATATGTTTTTCCTCCTGTTACCTTAGCTTCAAAAATCCCCTTATCTATGCTCGTTTGTTAAATTCTCCAATACCTCAAAACTAAATTGCTTTAACTTTGAATCTGGAAGGGGTGCAAGGTTGTGAACGGCAGTTTTGGCTGCAGAAATGGCTTCGTCTGTTCTGCCTAGCTTTGACAGGATTAGTGCATGGTAAGTTTCTTTAATATAATAGCTTGAAAGATCAATCGGGTGATAAATTTCCGGCATAACGACTTTTTCGATGAATGTTAATGCTTCCTCATAGCGTTTTAGATAGTATAGTACTTTGGCCTTTTCTAAATAGAACCATGGCTTATAAAATGTTTGTATTTCTGAATCTGACAGGCTTTCTTCCACTTGACTAAGTGCTTGTGTATATTTTCCATCTGATATTAATCTCATCACACTAAACAGTTTATAAAAGTAAAGGGAGGAGGAGTGATCGGCAAATTCCCCGTAAATCTTCAGCTTATTAAGATAATATTCTCCTTCTTTTATATTTCCTTCCATTTGTGTATGTGCAGCTGCCAGACGGTATAGGTCATCAATGCGATAAAAGATTCGTTTTTCCTTCGAGAAAGCGATAGCTCTTTCCGTCGTTTCAATTGCGGAGCTAGTATGACCTGCCGCGTACAAAAGAATGGCTTCACTATAATCTAAGTCGAGTTGAGTTAAAGGTTCAATATGGGGGTATTTCGCTTCAATAGCCTTTCGTTCTAATTGAAATGTTTTTAGAGCTTCTTCAAATTGTCGCTCAAAGAATGGAATATCAGAAAGGAAGATACCGATCCTTGCTCTGTTAGCAGAAATATTCATCTGATCATACATATCAGCTGCTTTTTTTAACGTACTTTCCCACCCATGCTTGTTTTCCCGCTGCAGGGCATAGCTGTAAATTTCCAACAGTCTAGCGCTTTCGTACCCTTGTGCAAGTTTGCCAATGAATGGTTCAATTAGCTCTAACAATTTAAGATACTTTTCTGGAAGCTCTGTTTTTGGTGTATTATAAATTACCTCCGCATGCTCCAATACCTCTCTTCGTTCTCCAGAGCTATCTTCCCCTAGTAACTCCGCCACATCTACGCCAAGCTGCTTTGCAATAAAGGTAAGACTCTCCATAGAGGGATTTGCCTTATTGTTCTCAATTAAACTAAGCATTCCCTTCGTAAGTTCCTTGCCAGCCAGGCCTTCTAATGTCATCTTTTGTTGTTTCCTTAACTCTCGAATCCGATCTCCAAGCATAAGAAAATGACACTCCCTCTTCTTTTTGTTTAATTATATTAAACTTTTCCTTGAAAGAAAAGTAAAAGCGTGTTATGATTTGTTTAATTAAATTAAACTTTTCTGAAAAATAGGGGTGTTAGTATGGAAGAAAGTCTAAAGCTCAAACGAGCCACATACCATTTATACACATTTATGATGAGTAAATTAATATCTACATTTGGAGCACAAGTTTACACATTTGCTATCAGTTTTTACATTTTGCAATTGACGGGTTCAGCCACAAGCTTTGCTACCAATTTAATATGTAATGTTCTCCCGAGGGCACTTGCAGGACCATTCGTTGGTGCCATTACAGACCGTTACTCTAAAAAAATGATCGTCATCACAGCACAGATTGCCACAACCATTACCATTTTTGGTCTACTCATTTATACTCTTACACATGGACTTTCCCTTCTCGCCATTTACACAACAACGGTTATCTTGTCACTCGCGTCTACTTTTTCAGCAATTGCTTTTACCTCATCTATTACCGGTCTAATTGATAAGGGAAGAATACAAAGGGCAATGTCCTTAAATCAAATGGCCATCTCCTTTGCTGCCATTGGAAGTCCAGCAATAGGAGGTCTATTATATGGAGTAGTACCTATTCCGGTATTCCTTGTTATTTACATGGTATTGTCTTCTCTTGCAGTCATTTTGGAATCTACGATGAACTTCCGTCTTTATGCTTCAGAAAAAAAAGTAAACAAGGAAGAGTCGATATTACAAAGTATGAAGGCAGGTATCAAGTATTTGCGCTTTCAGCCACTCATCGTCATCATTCTCTGGATCGGCCTGTTCGTCAACTTTTTATTTGGAGCGTATGAGGTCGGCTATTCCTACATCTTGATAGAAAAACTAAAATTCCAACCCCAGCATTTTGGTTTCACTCAAGGAGCTCTGTCAATTGGGATGCTGTTAATGTCCGTTTATTTCTCCATGCGGAAAAAAGACGTGCAATATCCTCTAGTTGTCGCAAAAAGGGCTATCATAAGTGTCGGTCTTCTAATGGGAGCTATCTCTTTGCCACTCCTCCTAAATATGAACTATTCCATCATGATTGTCTTTTATATCATCATTATGTTTTCTTTGGGAGTTCTTTTAATGACCATTAATACACCGATACAGGTCATGCTGCAAAGGAAGATTGATGATGACTATAAAGGAAGAGTATTCTCGATTGTGGAGACAATGTCCACGGCCTTAGTTCCACTCGCAATGGTACTCTTCGGCTTCTTATTAGATCTCTTCCCTAGTCAATGGATCATGATGTTATCTGGCGGTACACTTATCATCGTCATGCTCATCATGACTCGCAAATCTGTCCTCCACAAAGCCCACCCAGAACTTCAGGCGGGTCAGCGGAAGGAGGGGGATGGGTCGTATGCTTCCTTGGAATCATAAAGAAACTGTTCCCGGGCTTTCCTTTCATGAAAAATGTTGGTAAGATTGATATATGAATAGGAAAGGGCTGATGGATGAACAATGATTAACTAATCTATATTTTTATTTGAAATGAATAAGTTCAAACTACAAAATATAGGATTAGTCTATCCATTTTTATTAATCAGTTTATCGGTTATTTGTCATGGTTTTTATGATAAATAAATTTATTTGAGATTAAGTGAAAGACTAATCCTTCCAAGTACAATTTGGGAGGATTTTTTGTTCTCCCATTAAGTAAAGGAGAGGTTTTAATGAGCAGTTCAGATACGATTGTAACGCATGTACTACTCCGTATAAGTCGATGATATCCATCAAACTTTTACGGAGAATCTAAAACAGATGGATGTACCGACTTTGTATGAAAAGTAAAAATGTTGATATACAAAGGAGGAAGAAACATGTCAATGATACAAGTACAAAACTTAACTTTTTCTTACCCAGGAAGCTTTGACAATATTTTTGAAGAGGTAAACTTTCAAATAGATACGGATTGGAAACTTGGATTTATCGGTAGAAATGGACGAGGTAAAACTACATTTTTTAATTTATTATTAGGAAAATTTGAGTACAGTGGCAACATCTCTGCTTCGGTAGAATTTAATTACTTCCCATTTCCAGTTTCAAATAAAGAGAAGTTAACTCATGAAGTATTAGAGGAAATTTGCCCACAAGCCGAAGATTGGGAATTTCTTCGTGAAATATCCTATTTAAATGTAGATGCGGAGGCAATGTACAGGCCATTTAAAACTTTATCAAATGGTGAGCAAACTAAGGTGTTGCTTGCTGCACTCTTTTTAAATGAAGGTCAATTTCTTTTAATAGATGAGCCAACCAATCACCTAGATACAGATGGACGGAAGATAGTTTCTGATTATCTAAGGAAGAAAAAAGGCTTTATATTAATTTCACATGATAGACATTTTTTAGATGGATGTGTAGACCATATCTTATCAATTAATAAGGCAAATATTGAAGTACAAAGTGGAAACTATTCTTCCTGGAAATTAAATTTTGATCGGCAGCAGGAACACGAAGAGACAACCAATCAACGTCTGCAAAAAGACATAGGGAGGCTAAAACAGTCCTCAAAACGTTCAGCAGGATGGTCTAATCAAGTGGAAGCTTCCAAAAATGGGACAACAAATTCTGGTTCTAAATTGGATAAGGGATTTGTCGGTCATAAAGCAGCAAAGATGATGAAAAGAGCAAAGAATCTGGAATCAAGACAACAAAAGGCCATTGAAGAAAAATCAAAATTGCTAAAAAATCTGGAAAAGACAGAGTCCTTAAAATTAAAACCATTGGAATATCACGCAAACGATTTGATTGTTTTGACTGATGTGTCTGCCAACTATGATGATCAAATTGTAAATAAGCCAATTAGTTTTAAAGTGGAACAGGGTGATCGAATTGTCCTCGATGGAAGGAATGGAAGCGGGAAGAGTAGTCTTCTAAAACTGATTTTAGGAAATTCAATTCAGCACACTGGCCAAATGAATATAGGTTCTGGCCTCACCATTTCCTATGTACAACAAGATACCTCTTATCTAAAGGGGCAGTTATCAGATTTTATAGAAGAGCATGAGATTGATGAAACATTATTTAAATCCATTCTACGAAAAATGGATTTTGACAGAATACAATTCGAGAAAGATATCTCTCACTATTCCGGTGGTCAAAAGAAAAAGTTGCTGATAGCCAAAAGCTTATGTGAAAAAGCACATTTATATATTTGGGATGAACCATTAAATTTTATTGATATCTATTCGCGCATGCAGATTGAAGAGCTTATCCAAAGCTTTAATCCAACAATGATTATGGTGGAGCACGATAAGGCTTTTCAACAGTCAATTGCAACCAAAACGATATCTGTAGAAAAAGAATAAGATGCTCACTAACCAGTAGAAGCGATACCAAAATAATGTATCGCTCTTACTGGTTATGTAAGAAGGAAAAAAGGAATATGATCTTATTTTTTGAATCTCTGCCATTACTGCACCGTTCGAATCGCTTACATAAAACCGTTTATCTTTTTTATATAAATCAAATTGGAGCAATAAACACCCTCCTAACAAAATCTCTTATACATTTTACGTATTGGACCATGTGATTGTTTCAATAATTAAAGTGAATCTATATGACTTCTGGCGCTTTAGGAGAGATAACGAAATAAAATGATAAATCCCTTCAAAAAATGGCCTAACTGTAATAAATTCCTATATTTTATTTTTCGTACATGAGAAAATATGAAAAGAGAGTCTTATGTGGCATATCAAATTTTTAATAGATAGAGCGATCCTAATAGATATGAGGTGTAAATAATGAAGTTACCATACAAAGAATACGGTGATAAAAGCGCCCCATTAATGGTTTTTTTGCATGGCGGTGGCGTAAGTGATTGGATGTGGGATAAGCAGGTGGAGTACTTCACTCATTACCATTGCATTGTTCCTATTTTCCGTGGTCATGGGTTACATAATGATGAGATGCCTTTTTCCATAAAGGGAAGTGCGGAGGAAATAATTACATTAATTGAAGAAAAAGCGGAAGGGAAGAAGGTTATACTAAATGGCTTTTCTTTAGGCTCACAAGTCATTATTCAACTGTTAAGCATGAAGCCGAAATTAATTGATTTTGCCATTATTAATAGTGCTTCCGTCAGACCAATGGCTATCGGCAAAAAATTAATTAAACCTACTATTCAATTATCTTTTCCATTAATCAAAAACAAATACTTTTCAAAACTACAAGCAAAAACATTATATGTAAGTGAGGATTACTTTGAAAGATATTATGAAGAAAGCTGTCAAATCAAACTTGATACGCTTGTTCGAGTCCTAGAAGAAAACATGTCATTTGGAATTCCGGAAGATTTTAAAAGAGCAAATACAAAGATATTGGTGACAGTTGGTGAAAAAGAAAAATCTATTATGATAAAATCTGCAAGGGAAATTGTAGCAGCCAATACCAATTGCACAGGTATCATCATACCAAAGGTTGGCCATGGAGTTTCCTTAGCAAAGCCTGACTACTTTAATCATATGGTGGAAGATTGGTTGCAAAAAGGGACCTTGCCAGAGGATGGTAGAGTGATAGGGTGAAGCACAGCTACTTATGACGAAAAAGCAGAGCCTATTCGAAAATATCGATAACCTCATTAAAAAATTCAATAAACCAAATTCTGCCCGGAGAAAAGCGATATTTATTCAAAAAATCGAAGTAGGGACGATTCAAACCGTCCCCTGATTCCTAATTCCTCTCTCTAGCCACTTGTGTATCGCGAATGTTTTTTTGAATCGTGATTGCTGCAAATAGGCTAAGGACAAATGACATTCCGTAGAAGCCTTTTTCGCTTAAAATAATACTTCCCGCATTGTATAATCCAATCGCCATTAAGGAAATGGATACGATTAATGCAAACCAACTGATGCCGTAGTAAATACTCGTTACCGGGATTCCCTCTTCTTTATCCCGGACCGCTTTTTGGAGGGAGACTGCAGCATAAAGACCGAATACTAAGACAGCAAAGTAGTATCCTTTTTCGTTCAGCTCCATTTGAGCATTAAACAAACCGATAAGATAAGCTGAAACTCCCACTACTAATGCCGCCCAGCTAGCCCCTTTAAAGGCTACAGTGGGCTCTCCCTCTTTTCGTTCTATCTTCACTTTTGGATGTTCTTTTTCATTGATTTTTACTATTGGATTATCATGGTTATCTGACATTTGCATCCCTCCTTTTAGGTTATGAAAATAGCCCTTAGTAATGTTTATTCTAAGTTAATCCAATCCATATCTTTTTTGAGCAAACTTTGGGTATGTTGTTCTTCACTGCCCTCTTCGGCTTGAAAGTTGTATAGCCAATTGACTTGAGGTGGAAGACTCATAAAGATAGATTCGATTCTTCCGCTTGTATCAAGCCCGAATTTTGTTCCTCTGTCATAAATAAGGTTGAACTCTACATAGCGTCCTCGGCGAACAAGCTGCCATTGCTTGTGCTTGTCACTATAGGAAATATCCCTGTTGTTGTTGATTAAAGTTAAATAAATGGGGGAGAACGAAAGGCCAACATCTTTTATAAAGGAAAAAAGATCTTCAATGGAACATTCCGCAGAAGGTGTCAGTTTATCAAAAAAAATGCCTCCGATTCCGCGGGTTTCGTTGCGATGCTTGATGTAAAAATAATCATCCGCAATTTGTATGAAGTGAGGGTAATAGGAAGGGTCATGTTGATCACAAACAGATTTTAGTGATTGATGGAAAAAGTTTGCATCTTTCTTTTTAATATAAATTGGGTTCAGGTCGATTCCGCCTCCAAACCATTTTAATCCATTAGATAATTCAAAGTATCTTACGATCATATGAATAATTGGAACCTTCGGACTCTTGGGATGCATAATTATTGATACACCAGAGGCAAAAAATTCTTGATTCTTGTCCACATTTAATCCCTCTGCTGCAGCATGGGGCAAGATCCCAAATACCTCAGAAAAATTCACTCCACCTTTTTCAATGATGTTGCCATTAGTGATTACTCTTGTCCTTCCCCCACCACCACCGCTTCGATCCCATAATTCCTCTGTGAAAACTGCTTTTCCGTCGCATTTTTCGATATCAATGGTTATCGTATCCTGTAAGCTTTTGAAAAATGATGTAATGGTATTGTTGTCCAAACTTTCCATTATTGTCTTCATAATTAGCTGGTACGAAGCCTTGCCAAACGAAGATGCAAGGGATTTTTACCAGATTCCCCTCCTTTTTTATGGAAAAAGTTACATTGTGTAACATTCGACATATTAACAGAAATCCCCTTTTTTATTCGATTTTTACTTAAACTTCAATATAAACAATTGTAAAAAATACCCATCGAAAAACAGATAGCTTATTTTGGAAAAAAAGGATATAAATATAATAGGAGTTGGTCATTTTACTAGAAAAGGGAGAAGAATTACTTGAATCGTGCCACTAAAAGAGTAGTAGTTTATGGTTATCACATTGCTAGTAGGTCAATCATTGTTACCTGTTTTATCAGTAAGTGCTAATTCGATTATAGGTATAACGGAATTCTCGGAAACAACCCGTAATCCCAATTTAACGAATAAATTAACTGTTTTTACATCGCCAATTTATTTGAAAGACCCCATAGCAAATGAGTGGATTCCCACTACAGATGGGGAGGGGGGAAGTTTTCCAGTCTATCAAATTTCTCTTTCAGAAGAAGATCCTACAAATAACCTCTCTTCGCAACAGCATCTGGTTGCTGGGGAACAGGATACTCTACATAATGTGACATTATTGAAGTTTGGTAAGATGCTTCCTGATTTAAATGGTGGCTTAATCCAAAATGCATCTTTACATATGTTTGAAGTAGATAAGCCTGTTAAATGGGGGTATTTTGATCCAACATATATTGATTCAAGTTATAGTGTCCATAAGGTATTAACCCCTTGGGATGGGGAAGATGTTACGTGGGCGGATCAGCCTGCGTTAAGCAATCCTTATGCAGATAAAACGTTCCCCATTGGTGTTGATGGCGGACATTTTAAATGGGATGTTAGTAAACTGGTCGCTGAATGGTATCAAGCCCCTGAAAAAGATTATGGGTTAGCAATCATGGGGAACGAACTTGGTAGTTAATGTCAATTTTATAAGAGTAAAGGTTATCTTAATAAAAGCTACAATCAAATGGACATAGCCCCACGATTAGAAATAAACTACACACCTAGGCCAGCGATCCATAGCGCACTAGCGTATGGTTTATCAGCAAACTCCAAAGAAGGCTATGTTCGCTTGTCATGGCATCATATTCAAGGAGCGAAAGGATATAAGCTCTCTATTTTTAATGGAAAAGAGTATGAAACCATTGATATCGGCATGACGAATGAATGGAGTTCGTTAAACCAAAAACTATGGCCAAGTCCCAATGAAATTAAGGTTGGGGCATACCGATTGAAACTTGATCAAACAGGAACCAATCTTCCTGATAACCCAAGTGTTTTATACAATAATGCAGGTGGAACGGAGAAGGATCCAAATCGCTATTATTTTAAAATAATTGCTTATAACGAGTTTGGGGATTCGGGCGCCTCCGAAGAAGTAAGTGTTACGGTTCCTAATCGTACTGCACCAAATCCAGTACAAAACATTAGCTTGACAGATTTTTCACAGGGAATGGTTTCACTTGTATGGGATACGCCCGATACCAATATAAAGGAATATCGGGTAAGAATAGGGACCACTCCAGATAATGCAAATATTATAGCAGAAGTAAATGCACATAAGAATGAAATTTCTGTCACATCAAGTAGCCTTTTACAACGAAGTGTTATCTATGTTTCTATTAATTCAATTGATAAGGAAGGGAACTATACGGGTTATTCTGCACCCTTTCCGTTTTCATTAGGAGTTAAACAAGATGCATCACTAATCACAAGCTCGACTCCTGAAAGATCTTCCGTAACTATAGATCCAGCAATGACCATCACAATGAAAAACACAGGAACGGAACCTTGGACAGTGGAAAAGGGCTTTGCGCTTAAAGCTGTGAATGGATTGGAGTCATTTGAGGCAGAGCCGCTTATAAAAGGAGAAGTAATTGCACCGAATGAACTCAAAACTTTTCAGATAAAAGTAATAGGGAAACATCCGTTAGGAACGATTCCTTTAAAGTGGCAGATGTATAGTAGAGAATCCGGATACTTTGGGGATGTATTTACAGGAACTATTACGTTTTTTGATGATGTCATGCCGGAAGTACAGATCGTAAGCCCAAAATCCTCCGATTCTTTATATAAAATTGTAGATATAATCGGAACAGTAACAGACTATACGCTAAAAGAATATAGCTTGGACTATGGGGCAGGGAGCAATCCGAAAAATTGGGTGCTGATTTCACAAGGCACTTCCGAAGTAAATAATGAGGTTTTAGGCCGATGGGATACGAGTAGATTATCTTCCGGTATATATACGTTGAAATTAACTGCCATTGATGAGGCGGGAAATACAAATTCAGTTGTACAGGAAGTGAACGTAAATCTGCCTGTGCCTGCACCAGTAGTAAATAAGGTGACAGATCAATCTATAAATGTAACAGGAGCAGCCGAAATTGGCACAACGGTATATGTCCAAAAAGGAGACCAAGTACTTGGTTCGTCTCTAGTCACAAACAGTGGGACTTACTCCGTTTCTATTTCTAAGCAATCTGGAGGAACAACGCTTAAGGTATTTGCTCAAAATAAAGCAGGAATAGTAAGCGAGGTTACAACCGTCAAAGTGGTAGATGTAACGCCACCGGGAGCACCAACTGTCAATCAAGTGGCTGATAATTCGACAGCAGTTACTGGGAAGGCTGAAAAGGGTTCCGCTGTTACTGTGAATAAAGGAAAAATAACAATTGGCACAGGAACTACCAATACGGATGGAAATTTTTCCATAACAATAAACAACCAAGCTGCTGAATCTGTTTTATCTGTTATAGCAAAGGATGCTGCTGGTAATTCGAGTACGGCGACTACTATAACTGTAATAGACAAAACTCCACCATCTGCTCCAAAAATAAACACGGTAGGGGATAATGACACGAAAGTTACTGGTACAGCCGAAAAAGGCTCCGCAGTAACTGTCAAAAGAGGAACAACCACGCTTGGGTCAGCTCAAGTGAATAGTGAAGGAAAGTACAGCGTAACCATCGCAAAACAAAAAGCCGGTGCAATTGTAAGTGTGACTGCAAAGGATGCAGCAGGAAATGTGAGTGTGGCTTCAACGAAAACAGTTGTTGATACCACCCCACCAGCAGCTCCAAAAGTGAATGAAGTTGGGAATAATGCGACAACCGTTAAGGGCACAGCCGAAAAAGGTTCGACGATAACGGTAAAAGCTGGTTCCAAGACACTTGGCTCAAGGAAGGTAAAAACAGATGGAACCTATTCTGTTAGTATTGCAAAACAAAAAGCAGGAACCACCTTGAGTATTACTGCAAAAGATGCAGCAGGAAATGTGAGTGATGCGACAAAACGAATAGTCGTTGATAAAACACCACCTGCAGCGCCAAGTATAAATGCCGTCTACTCCACTTCTACAGTTGTTAAAGGAAAAACAGAAAATGGTGCAACAGTCACAGTAAAAAAAGGCAGTATCACTTTAGGATCCGCCAAAGCAAACTCAGCTGGAAACTATTCAGTGAAAATTTCGAAGCAACCGAAGAAAACAAGTTTAAGCATCACCGCAAAAGATGCAGCTGGTAACCAAAGTAAGGCAACTTCTATTGTGGTGAAATAGTTGTTTAATAGATTTTAAAAATCAAATACGTAAAGAAAGTAAGCGGCCAGTTCTATTTCCTACTACTGGCTTTTTTCTTGCTTCATTTAAGGAGAAGTGACAAAGGTATGTTGAAATATCTACTAGGGTTTTTACTATTTTTATCTATTATATTTATAACTGATTATGCCGAAGCACACTCAGGAAGAACCGATTCTAATGGAGGACATAATTGCAGCGAAAAATCCATAGCAAAGGGATTATGCACGGGATATCATTACCATAATGGTGGCGGCTCTTCTGGCGGAAGTACACCAGCTCCAGCTCCTGCACCTGTTAGAACAGATAAAAACTGTTCCGATTTTTCCAGCTTTGATGAGGTAGTAGAGTATTGGAATGCAAAAGGTTATTCAGCAAGTTATGATCCAGAGGACCTCGACCGGGATGGTGACGGTATTCCATGTGAGCCTCCTTCTAGCTATGATCGAACAAAAGTAAATAATAGCCCGGAACAAATACAATACAAACAAGACCAAATAGACAAAGCAAATGGTGAAGAAAAAGGATATGAACAAGGCTTCAAGGATGGATTAAATGAGAGTAATACTAATAGCGCAGCAGCTTCAGGGTCTAATGCATATAAAAAAGGTTACTCAGCAGGATACACCAAAGGATACCAAGAAGGAAAAAAAGAGGTAGAAGCGGAAAAAAAGAAGGCATACGATGCAGGCTATGCATTAGGACAAAAACAGGATGATATTCAAATTCCAGGTGCATTTACACACAGTGCTCTATTAATTAAATCTTTTGAGGAAGGTTTTCAAGAGGCTTGGAATGAAAGAAGAGAAGCAAAAAAAGCTGAAATGTATAACCAAGGTCTTACCGATGGAAAAAAAGATAACTACTCGTTACCAGACACGAAAGAAAAAGACTTTATCCAAGAATATGAAAAAGGATATGAAGAAGGTCAAAATGAACTAAAAGATGAGTTTTTTTATCGAGGCTACCATGATGCGTTCAAGATGTTAGAATATCAGAAACCTTCTTTAAGTAATGAAAAATTATTAGCGTGGCATAAAGAAGGATTCGAATCAAATGATGTTGTCTTTGAAATTAAGGATTTTGCATTCACTCTTGGGAAAGAAGGAAATCAAAAATCTATGCCAAGTAAGTTTAACGAGGGCGAGATCATTTTTAATCATTACTATGATTTGGGTTTTCAAGAATACGAAGACTATGTCAGGAAAAGTACAAATGCTGCGGCAGGTGGAGTAGTGGCCATTGGGTTAGCATGGTTAGGACGACGAGTTTATGTTGCGAAAAAAATGATTAGTTAGGATGGAAAAGTTATGGGGATATATAAAACCGTTTGCTATAAGGTAGAAGACGTATTTGTAAAGTTACTTTCAAAAAAACAAGATTCAGAGCTTGTTAAAGAAAAAGTCAGTACTTATCGCACAACCAAAGAAAATGCTAGCAGCCAAAAGAAGGAGAGTAAATAACTTTAAGAGGTGGGAAAATGAGCATTAACAAAACAAGGGGCTGGCTATACTTTATTGCAAAAATTATAGGTGACATTAATGCAGTAAATAAAGGAACTGTAGGTAAAAGAATTGCACGTAGAGCTGCCGGAAAGGCAACTGGTAAGGCGTTGGGTAAATTTTTTAAATAGTTATCTAAAACGGACCTTCTTATTGAAAAGAGGTTCGTTTTTTATTTGCATTGTTACAACTTAAATTAGCTTGGAAAATTGATGGATTTAAAGAAAATATCGAAAACCTCTCAAAAATATCTAAATAACGCCAGAAAATATCCAAATAACCTCCCAAAATATCTAAATACATCATGAAAATATCCAAATACCCCTTGAAAATATCAAATAACACTCTGAAACGATCTATAACCCAAGATTTAAAGCGGAAAAGTATTCGTAATCTCATAAAAAGCATCAGAAAAAGCCTACGCCGTATAACCCTTGTCAAAATTACCACAAAAATCAAAATTACATCAAATATTACTTTGACACGCACAGTAATATGTTATAAATTATATAGTAGGAGGTGAGGTAATGTGGTAACCAAAATATCGACTGATTTGATACGTGGTCATACGGATACGATTATTTTAAATGTCCTTCGTCAAGGAGACAGTTATGGCTATGAAATTTATAAGACCATTATTGAATTGAGTAAAAGCCAATACGAATTGAAGGAAGCGACGTTGTACACAGCATTTCGCCGCCTTGAAAAGGATGGATTCATTTCATCGTATTGGGGAGATGAAACGCAAGGCGGAAGAAGGAAGTACTACCGGATAACAGAAGACGGAGCAGCACGCTATGAACAAAATAAAAAAGAATGGCGTTTTGCAAAGCAGGTATTACAACAATTAATAGAAGGAGGAATAGATCATAATGAAGAACCAACGTGATTTGGATAAAAAGATTCATTCATATGTGGATAATCTCTTTTCTGGTGTTGGGGAGAGTCAGCAATTATTTGATCTTAAAGAAGAGTTGACAACTAATCTGAAAGAGAAAATTGCGGATTATAAAAAAGCTGGAATGGATGAGAAGGAAGCTTTTAACGAAGCGGTTAGCTCGATGGGAGATCTAAGTGGATTGGTGGATGACATGCGGGAAGTTGGGAAGGACAAAGCGAAGCAAGCAGTCTATTCATCCATGACAGACCGTATTTCTGCAGCTGGATTGATTACTGGGATACTCATTATTTCTTTCGGTATTTTAACAACGGCAATGCTGTTCTTTATGGGACTACAGTTGCAGTCTGTGGCAGGTCCGGCAATATTTGTTGTGTTTGGTATAGCACTTGTCACATATAGCTGGCTCACAAGAGAAACAAAGAAAAAATATGCGATGAATAAAATACGGGCCATACTTTACTCAGTAGCAATAGGGCTTCTTGCATTTAGTTTATTTGTGGCCTTTACGGCAGGTTTTGCTACCGGTGAAATGTATATTGCCATCAGCTCATTTATGGTCTTTTTCCTAATTGGATTAGGCTTATTCTTAGGACTTCTCTTTACTGGAACTGACAGAAGAAAATAGGAGGCGCTATCTATGGCTGTTGTCCATAAAGAAAAAAAAACACCATACTCCATCACAAGCATAGGTGGCTTCCTAAAAATAAATAAATTGAAGAGAAGTGTTGGCGCACTTCTCTTTTCTATTATATAAAAAATTGTTTAGAGAATCTAGAAGCAGCGGATTGATATACTCGTAAAGTGAAATGAATCGACATTTTCATCCAGTTGTATTAGCCTAAAGTAAGAGGAAATTATTGCATATATTGGAGGGCACTCGATGAGAACAATTGTAATTTCGGATATACATGGATGCTATGATGAGTTTTGCGAATTGTTAGAGCAGAAATCGTATCAACGGGGAAAAGACTCTCTCATTCTACTTGGTGATTATATGGATCGAGGGGAAAAGTCGCTAGAAGTGCTAGAATTGGTCATGGAATTATCTGAATGTGAGAATGTAATTGTCTTGGGAGGCAATCATGAGGATATATTTTTAGACTGGTTAGCTGAGCCTGGGTATGACCCACAAAGTAGATTATTCCGAAATGGTGGCATGAAAACGGTGGAGAGCTTTTGTAATCCTTACAACGTTTCAGGTGAAAATCCACTTGCAAAAGAGACTATTTTAAAACACTATCCAAAACATATCGAATTCTTAAAGAGTTTGCCAAACTACTATGAAGACTCCCAATATATTTATGTTCACGCTGGGGTAGACCTTTCATTAAAAGATTGGAAAGAAACAAGTAGATGGGATTTCCGATGGCTACGTGAGAAATTCTGGGAACAGCAAAACAATACTGGCAAAACGATTATCTTTGGGCACACCCCAACTCCACATCTACATAAACATCCAACCTTCGGAACCTCCACAAGCAACAACGACATTTGGTATCACCAAGACCAAGATCGCATCTGCATTGACGGCGGCTGTGTCTATGGAGGCAAGCTAAATGCATTGATTTTGCAGGATAGCTAGGTCCATGAAAAAATGTCATCATCTTGGTATGACAACATTTTTTCAAGTAAAGCAGGTATACTTTTGCCATCATCGCTGGAATGATGGCATTTATTCAATTAAAAGAATCTTGGTCATCATCGATGTCATGACGCAAGTTTTCCGAAAAAAGAGATCTTTTAAGTTAAACGCTTTATTCCTGCATGGTATCCTTGGCTTCTATCATTTCAATTAGTTGAAGTGTGAAGTCTTCCGAAATAGTGTAGATAGTGTGGGTGTCTTCCGCTTTCATAATGGTGCTATTATGTCCGGAATCACCTACCCATAAATGGTAGGTGACATTTTCATCCTCCATATAAAGGACCTCCATGTCATATTCGGGATTTGGCATATTAACGGACCCAGACTCTTTGGTTGCCTGTGCAAGTAGCTGTTCAAAAAAAGTAAGTGATATCTCATCTGAGTAAGTGACAAAGAATTCTGTGTTAGTTGTCCCGAAACCAGTAGATGCAGAGATACTTACGCTTGTAATGTCTTGTGAGCCCAACAGATTCACTTGATTGTTTTGACAGCCAATGAGCAAAGAAGTTAACACTAAGCTTAAAATATATAGGCGTATATAACGCAAATTTTAACCTCCTGATCTGCTGGGGTAATTTAACGTGTTTTCTGGTCAGATATGAACAACCAAAAGGGTATTGAAATGAGTTAATGAACAACGGATAAACAACCACACATAATTAACTCTCGCTAAAAATTGCTATCATATCTACATCAATTTCCATCCAGCATTTCTAACAATTGAAGTGTCTGCTCAGTCGATGTTGTGTAGATAGTATGGGTGTCCTTTAATTGCATTAAAACACTTTGGTTTCCAGGACTTCCAGCCCAAAGGTAGTAGGTATGTCTATCACCATTAGAATAAAGAACTTCCATGTCGTATTCAGGGTCTGCCATGTCTGCAACACCTTGTTCTTTTTTGGCATGTGTGAAGAGCTGTTCAAAAAACGCAAGTGAATTCTCATCCTCATACGTAATAAAGAATTCTGTATTAAAATTACTAAAGCCAGCAGATTCAGATATACTTACACTTGTAATTTCATGTGCACGCAGCTCGTTCACTTGCTTGCTTTGGCATCCTAAAAGTAGAGAAGCCAGTATAATTCCTATAAAACTAATTACCCGTATGAAACGCAATTCAACCAACCTCCATAAGATTTACTCCTTAATTAGACGTTTTTCAGGTGGAAAAGTTTCCTATATTTAGAAAAAAGGTAGTGTTAAAACGATCCCTTGCTTTGAGTAATTATCAGAACTATCTTTATTTTAAAAATATTTTCTGCTATACTCAAAAGTACAAAATGAATAGTGCTGGGTGAAGATGCCTAACGAAGTCAATCTAATGAAGTGGACTCGTTTGGCATTTTTTTGTTTGATTAGAAAAGAAAATGGCTTCTACAAAAAACAAGGAGGCTTCAGTATGTTGTTTTCTACAAAAATAAAAGGTCAACATTATACTTTTCAGTCAGTAAAAGATATTCTGGCAAAGGCAAGTGAGGAAAAATCGGGAGATATTATGGCAGGTGTTGCAGCTAATTCTTCTTTAGAAAGAATGGCAGCTAAGGTAGTGTTGAGTGAACTACCTTTGAAGGAGATTTTTGAAAATCCTGTAATTCCATATGAGAAAGATGAAGTAACCCGGATTATTTACGATGATATTAAGCAGTTCATCTATAAGGAAATAAAAGAGTGGTCTGTAGGGGAGCTTCGAAACTATATTTTATCCCACTCTACAAAAACTGGTGATTTATTTCGACTCAGCAAAGGTCTGACTAGTGAAATGATTTCAGCGGTGGCAAAACTCATGTCCAGTATTGATCTTGTACTTGCTTCTCAAAAGATTCGTCCTACTGCTCATTGCAATACGACAATAGGTGAAGAGGGACGCCTAGCTTTTCGTTGTCAGCCTAATCATCCGACAGATAATCTAGATGGAATACTGGCAAGTATAAAAGAGGGGTTATCTTATGGGGCAGGGGATGCTGTTATTGGCGTAAATCCAAATAATGATTCTGTGGAATCTGTCTCAAGGATATTACATATGACACATAACTTTATGAGCAAATGGAATATTCCTACTCAGAACTGTGTGTTGGCTCATATCACTACGCAAATGCAAGCATTGAAAAAAGGTGCACCAATTGCATTAATGTTTCAGAGTTTAGCTGGTACACAGAAGGCTAATGATGATTTTGGGGTATCAAAAGAGATACTGGATGAGGCTTTTGAAATGATGAGGAAATATAGTACATCAACTGGTCCTAACCAGTTTTACTTTGAAACAGGACAAGGCTCTGAAGTATCCCTTGATGCACATGATGGTGTCGATATGCAAACATTAGAAGCAAGAACGTATGGGTATGCAAGGCATTGGTATCCTTTTATGGTGAATAATGTCTCAGGCTTTATTGGTCCTGAAACGATTTATGACGGCAAGCAAGTAATTCGAGCAGATTTGGAGGATTTGTTCATGGGGAAACTCCATAGTCTTCCAATGGGTATTGCCCCTACCTATACCAACCATATGATGGCTGATCAGAATGACCAGGAGATTGCTGGCATGCTTACTGCCTTGGGAGGAGCAAATTTTTATATGGGTGTGCCAGGTGGAGATGATGTCATGCTTAGCTACCAAGATACAAGTTATCATGATGATGCTAGCTTGAGAGAGATGCTAGGATTACGACCGTTACGAGAGTTTGAGGTGTGGTTGGAGAAAATGGGGATAATGAAGGATGGTCGTCTGACTGAGAGCGCTGGAGATTTATCGATTTTTACTTAGTTCTTTTCTAAAGGTTGAAAACGATACTTAAGGGAGGAGGAAAAATAAATGGATATTCAAGCAATCGTGGAAATGGTCATGAAGGAATTGGAGAAAAATGATACAAAGATAGTAGAAACCACACCATCTAAAAAGCATCAAGTAAATGAAGTAATCTATAAAACGGAAAAGATTGTAACAGTAGATGATGCCATCAAGAAAGAAGATATAGAGAAAGCCCAGGCAATCACCCCTGCAAGGATTGGAATTGGGCGAACAGGAACGAGGATGAAGACGAAAAATTATTTAGATTTTCGAATTGACCATGCAGCAGCACAGGATGCTGTGTTTAAAGATGTGTCAAAAGAGTTTATTAAGACGATGAGCCTTCCTGTATTGCAGTCTAGAGCGGAATCGATGGAACAATATTTGATGAATTTGGACTCAGGACGAAGACTTTCCGCACACTCAATAGAGTGGGCACAAAAGAACCTCCGACAAAAACAACAAGTCCAAGTAATCATTTCTGATGGGTTAAGTTCAACTGGAGTGGAAGCAACCATACCAGATTTGTTGCCTGCCCTTTTACAAGGATTAAAGGTGAAGAACATTTCAGTAGGAGAGCCGGTGTTTATCCAAAAGAGTCGTGTCTGGATTCAAGATGAAATTGCTAGCATTACAGATTGTGAGATTGTAATATCTCTCATTGGTGAGCGTCCAGGTCTAGCAACCTCCAAGAGTGTCAGCGCTTATTTCATTTATCGACCTAATGAGAAATCCGTAGAAGCGGATCGTACGGTCATTTCAAATATCCATGAAGGTGGTATTCCTCCCGTGGAAGCTGGTGCTTACTTAGCAGATTTATTAGAACAGTCATTACATTATAAGGCAAGTGGAGTTAAGTTAGCTAGAATAAAAGGTGAATAAAATCCGAGACTTTTTACTAAGTAAAATATTCCTAGAGGAATAAACTTGCATTGACAAATACTTTTGTAAAAAATATAATATTCACTATATTCTAACTATTTTCTAGGGAATTTGGAGATATTTTTATGACGAACACCACCTTGGTAGAGTCGCTTTGTCATCTTCATACTAATTTAATAGAAGATGATATTGTAAAAATAGAAGAATTATCGCGTAATCTCCCATTTATGGCAGATTTGAACCAAGCCAATGTATTCATTGATTGTCCAACTATAGAGGGAAAACATGCCATTGTGGTTGCAGAAGCAGCACCAACCACAGCCAAATCAGTATACAAACATCCAGTTGTAGGGAAGTTTGCATACGAGGCGTTTGAACCAGCAGTTTTCTATTCGTTGCGGACAGGAAAGAATATGTTTCTTAACCGAGCCATTACGCAAGAGGGAAAAACAGTTGAACAAAGTGTCGTTCCTATAAAAGGGGCAAGTAACCGCATTATAGGAACTTTAATCATGGAAAAAGACATCAGCGAAAAATTGCAGCACCAAGATAAAATGAAAGCGCTATCAAAAACAACGGAAACGTTAAGTGAGATTTTGATTGGAATGACAGAAAATAGACCTATCATTTCCGAAGTGATTGAAGAGGCATTATTTTTCATCGATCCTAAAGGTAAGTTGCTTTACTACAATCCGGCCGCCATTAACCTTGTGTCAGAAGTATGTTCTACAGATTGTAATGTGGGAACGGACCTCATTTCCTACTTCCCATGTTTAAATCCTATCTTACAAAATTCAGAAGATTTATTAGTAACAGAGGTCGAAATAACCAACCGGACGTTCCAAGTGAAAAAAATTTGTTTGGGAGAAAAAACGGAAGGTACATTTATCATTTTTCGGGATATGACAGAACTGCGCCAAAAAGAGCGAGAACTAATTGTAAAAAGTGTAGCAATAAGGGAAATTCATCATCGTGTAAAAAATAATCTACAAACGGTAGCAAGCTTGCTGCGTTTACAGATGCGAAGAGGTGTGCCTGAAGAAAGCAAAGTTCATTTTGTGGAAAGCTTGAATAGGATCCTAAGTATCGCTCATGTCTATGAAATTATATTATCCAATTCTAGTGAGGACGATGTCGAGGTTTATAGTTTAATTGAGAAAATAGGCAATATGCTAGTGGAACAGCCACAAGAAGATTCAAAAGCTATTAGTATTAGCTATGCAGGTCCAAGATTGACCATTAAATCAAATAAAGCTGTTTCTGTTTCCCTTATTATAAATGAACTCATCCAAAATTGTGTGAATCATGCTTTCCAAAATCGCAGTTCGGGAAATATCCATGTTACCTTTTATGCCAATGGACTTGAATGGAACGTACAAGTAGAGGATGATGGGGTGGGATACTCTGAAAGCTCCAAGCCATCACTGGGGCTGGAGGTAGTCAAAATGATGGCGGAACACGATCTTTCCGGTCATTTTACCATTCGTAAAACACAGTCAGGAACGATTGCAGCTATAGGGTTCCCTATGGAAAGCGAGTGATGGGATGAAAAAGAGAATTATGCTTGTTGAAGATGAATCGATCGTTCGGTTAGATATTTCTATGATGCTACAAGATGCAGGTTACGAAATTGTCGGGGAAACCGGGGATGGTGAAAAGGCTATTGAGCTGGCCTTTTCCCTTAAGCCAGATCTAATTTTGATGGATATAAAAATGCCTAAGCTAAATGGATTGAAAGCCAGCAAAATCATATCATCTAAATTCAACATTCCTATTATTCTTCTGACCGCTTACAGCCAACGAGAGTATATTGATAAAGCGAAACAGGCAAATATTTTAGGCTATCTAGTTAAGCCGATTTCAGAAGCAAGTTTAATTCCAGCAATAGAGATTGCGCTGAAGCAGGCAGAGAATGCGAACGAATATAAACAAAAAGTCGAAGAAATGAATACTAGATTAAAAAACCGGAAGATTGTGGAGAAAGCAAAAGGAATTTTGATGGAACGGTTCCAGATGACTGAGGAAGTTGCATATAGTAGAATGCGAACTATCAGCATGGACAGGCAAGTTACACTTGAAAAAGTAGCCAAAACCATTATTCTAAAGTACAACACATAACAAGTAAATAAAAGTAGCAAAGGTGCTAAGTGGTTTAAGCAAAATAAAACCACCTAGTACCTTTTTGTCATTTTTAGGAGGGGATGAAAGGAACGAATATATATCTTCTTGAAGAAAAGCCAAGAAACAATCTTCCGTTGAAATAGAAAAAATAAATTAAATGTTGGAGGGGTATGCTATGGTCTTGGTTGGAAACATTGTCATTTATATCATTATGGTGTGTGCGGTAATTGGTGCAATTGGCGCTATCATTAATAGTGAGGAAGGTGTTGGAAAGCAATTCATGGAGGGGATGCACTCGGTAGGGCATATTTTTGTCCCGGCCGCAGGAATTATGGCTTCCATTCCATATTTGTCATGGTTCATAGATAAAGTATGTGGACCATTCTTCGCAAAAATCGGAGCAGATCCAGCCATTGCTGCAACGGCAATTTTGGCATCCGACATGGGTGGCTATCAGTTGGCTGAGGTATTAAAGCAATCCTATGAAGGCTGGATAATGGCCTTGATTGTCGGATTCATGGCAGGGGCAACTATCGTTTTCTCTATCCCCATGGGACTTGCCATGTTGGATAAGAGGGACCATAAGTACATGGCACTTGGAATCATGTCGGGTGTATTGACGATTCCAATTGGTGCGTTCATTTCCAGTGTATTGATTTTAGTAACCAATACAAAAGTTCGTGAAATCGTTTCGACTTCTTCGGAATCATCATATCAATTTACCATTTCTTACTTGAAAATGTTTCTGAATTTATCGCCTCTTTTAATTTTTGTTATTTTAATCGCAATTGGTTTATATTTCCTCCCTGATCTGATGATTAAAGGATTTATGTGGTTTGGTAAATTTTTGGACGCTGGAATTAAGCTTGTTTTGGTATTTTCCATTGTTGAAATTTTTACAGGGGTATTTTCAGCCGTATTTGGAGCGTGGGGATTCGACCCGATTATGGCAGACGAAGTTGACCAATTCCGTGCACTTGAAACTGCTGGTTATATCGGAATTATGCTGGCAGGTGCCTTCCCGATGGTCTATTTACTTCAAAAATATGCAGGAAGACCACTTGAAGCGATGGGTGGAAAATTCGGATTAAGTAAAGAAGGAAGTGCAGGTATTCTAGCGACCATAGCTAATATTCTAGCTATGTTTAAGTTAGTACGGAATATGCCGCCAAAAGATAAAGTCATTAATATTTCGTTTGCAGTTTGTGCGGCATTCCTACTAGGTGATCACCTGTCTTTCACGGCAAATTTCCAGCCAAGTTTGATATTACCGATTATCGTTGGTAAGTTGGCAGCTGGTGTGATTGGAATTGGACTGGCTTATTGGTTGTCTGTCCCGAAAGCTTTGGAATTAGAGAAAAAGGATCGGGAAGCAGGGATTATTGGAAAAGACGAATATATGGAGAAGGATTTTACTATTGACCATCGAACAAAATCAATGTAGCAGATCATAAACAGCAAGGAGGATTTTCCCGATGAGTGAAGAGAAAAAACGGTTTATTCAAGAATTTGTACCTGGTAAACAAGTAACGCTAAGTCATTTGATTGCAAACCCTGATCCAGATATGTTTGAAAAATTGGGGATACAAGAAGCGGGTGCACTAGGAATATTAACGTTAACCCCTAGTGAAACGGTGATTATCGCAGGCGACCTTGCAACAAAAGCAGCAAATGTCAAAATTGGTTTTTTAGATCGCTTTACAGGAAGCCTTGTTATTGTCGGAAGTGTTTCGGAAGTGGACATGTCTATGAGAGAAATTAATCGCTTTCTTCACGATACTCTTAGTTATACCCCTGCAAATATAACTAAATCATAAAAATGAAAAGGGGGATTATATGACAAGAAAAAACCGTGCCATGCTCATTGGATCCATTGGAGCAGGGAAATCAACATTGACCCATGCTCTTCTTGGCCAAAAGAGGAAGGCGGTAAAAACACAGTCTCTTCACTATTATGATTGGATTGTCGATACACCTGGTGAATATACGGAAAATCCTCTTTTCTATAAAAATATCATGGCAACTGCTCTCGAGGTTTCTCACATTTTATTTCTACAGGATGCAACAAAAAGAAAGACTATATTTCCGCCTGGCTTCAGCCATGGCTTAAATAAAATCCCTATTGGAATAGTGACAAAATCGGATGAAGAGGATGCCGATGTACCATTTGCCATAGCAGAGTTAAAAAAGGTAATCCCGAAAGGTCCAATCGTTATTACCTCTTCATTAAAGGGGGAGGGGGTAAAGGAGATAAAAGAGCTAGTAACCTGTCAATCTCACCAGGAAATGGAAAGCTATTTGAAGGAAAACCCATCCGATTATGTTATATTCATGTAACCCCTTTACAAAATTCTGAATATAAATTATATTCTTTATATAAAATAATAATCGGCAAAGGCGCCTTATACAGCTATCTTTTACAGGTAGTTAGTATGAGGTGCCTTTTTGTTTGTACATCAATGAGCCCTTTGGCAAAGAAGTATTTTGGGAGATGTAGCTTATGAAGCGATATGATCCACAAAAAGAAGAAATAATAAGTGTGGGAATCGATATTGGAACGAGCACAACAAAGCTTGTAATCAGTAAATTCTCTCTCATGAATATGGCTGGCGGAACACATATGCCAAGAATAGAAATTATTGATAAGGAGGTTATTTACAGAAGTCCCATCTACCGGACCCCGCTTCTTTCCCAGTCCACTATTGATATTCAGGCAGTGGATGCATTGGTGGAAAAAGAGTATAGGGAAGCTTCGATTAAAACAAGTGATATTCAAACAGGAGCTGTTATCATCACAGGCGAAACAGCAACGAAAAAGAATGCAGAAGAGATGCTACATCATCTATCTGGACATGCAGGGGAATTTCTAGTTGCAACAGCAGGTCCAGATTTGGAGGGTATCATTGCTGCAAAGGGATCCGGTGCATTTGCCTTTTCAAGAAAAACAGGAAAGACGATCGCTAATATAGACATCGGTGGAGGAACGGCTAATATTGCTGTATTTAAATCGGGTAGATTATGCGGCACATGTACGTTGCATATTGGCGGTCGCTTAATAGAGTTTAAGAATAATAAAATCACACATATTTCTTCACCAGTAAAAGAAGTATTAAATCACTGGAATTCTTCTTTATCAGTTGGTGATGACAAAGGCCATCAAGATGTGAGGAAGATATGCCAATACATGAGTGATGTTATCGTTCGTATGTTGAAAAAAGAACTAACGAATGAAGATAAAAATCTTTTATTAGGTCATCCGCCAAACTGGAATGATGTAGTAGAAATAGTGATGTTCTCGGGAGGCATTAGTGAATGTCTGTACAGGCTAGAAGAAGGGCAGCCTGTCTCTGCTGTTTATGATGATATAGGTGAAATGCTTGCTTTGACGTTAAAAGAGAATGAACAGCTTCAAGAATGGACATGGATACAGCCAGAAGAAACGGTTCGTGCTACCGTGCTGGGAGCAGGTACTCAAACAACGGAGATAAGCGGTGCGACGATTCAAGTGGAAGCAAGTGAGCTTCCTATTAAGAATTTACCAGTATATCAAATAAGGTTTCAGCATCACTTTGAAACAGGCATTCAAAAAATCTCTACAGGTATTAAAGAAGCAATTGATATATTTGATGCTCAAAGAGAAGGTCAAAATTTTGCGCTTTACTTTACGGAGTTGCCACATATGGGGTTTAAGGACATTCAAGGACTAGCAGAAACGATCCTTTCCGCAATTAAAAATAAACCAAACCAAGATCAACCACTTGTCCTCGTATTAGAAAGTGACCATGCAAAAGTTTTGGGACAAACATTGAATGTTCAAGATCCAACAAAGAGTGTCGTGTGCATTGATCAAATACGTGTAGAGCATGGTGATTATCTCGATATTGGAAATGTGCTACAAACAAATGTGGTTCCAGTTGTAATAAAAACATTAACCTTTCATAACAGCTAGGAAAGGAGGCATTAGAAGGTGAAATTAAGCACGAATTATTTAGGTACTGTTTATCAATTTTCGACTTTAAAAGAAGTATTGGCAAAAGCAAATGAAGAAAAATCCGGGGACCGCCTAGCAGGAATTGCAGCAGAAACCGTGCAAGAGCGTATAGCTGCTAAAGAAGTTCTAAGCAATATAATGCTTGGTGATATTAGAGAGAATCCTTTACTCAACCCAGAGGAAGATGAAGTATCCCGGATTATAGAGGGTCAGGTTAATGAACGAATCTATCAGTCTATTAAAAATTGGTCAGTATCAGAATTAAGAGAGTATATCCTGCATGATGACACTACTGGGGAAGACTTAAAGCGCCTGAGTATTGGACTAAATAGCGAGATGATTGCAGCGGTAGCAAAAATCATGTCCAACCTTGATTTGGTTCATGCAGCCAATAAAATAGAGATCCTTACAAAATGTAATATTACTATCGGTCAAAAAGGAACACTTGCTTCTCGGTTACAGCCTAATCATCCAACCGACAACGTAGAGGGGATGATTGCTTCTTTGAAAGAAGGTCTGGCATATGGAATTGGGGACGCGGTAATTGGCATAAATCCAGTAGATGATTCAGTGGAAAGTGTGAAACGGCTTCTCCATGCCACCCACGATTTTATCCAAGAATGGCAAATTCCTTCACAAAACTGTGTGTTGGCACATGTGACAGCTCAAATGAAAGCAATAAAACAAGGAGCACCGGCGGATATGATCTTCCAAAGTATCGCCGGAACGGAAGCTGCCAATCGTTCTTTTGGAATTACCGCTTCTATGTTAGAGGAAGCCAATCAATTAGCAAAAGTACATGGTACTGGAACCGGGCCACAACGATTATATTTTGAGACGGGACAAGGTTCAGAATTGTCCGCGGAAGCTCACTTTGGCATTGATCAAATGACACTGGAAGCTAGAAATTATGGCTTTGCTCGCTTCTTTGATCCCTTTATCGTAAACACGGTCGTGGGATTTATTGGGCCAGAGTATTTGTACAACAGTAAGCAAGTAATTCGGGCAGGGCTTGAAGATCATTTTATGGGGAAGATGCACAACATTCCGATGGGCGTCGATATTTGTTACACCAACCATATAAAAGCAGATCAAAATGACATAGAAGATTTAGGTGTATTGCTTACTGCAGCTGGTGTGAATTTTATCATTGCTACACCAATGGGCGATGACTGTATGCTGAACTATCAATCTATGAGTTATCATGACGTAGCAACATTACGCCAGACATTGAATAAAAAACCAGCACCTCTATTTGAAGAATGGCTGGAGAAAATGGGGATTTTCGAGAATGGAAAGCTTAGCAAGATAGCTGGAGATCCGACCATTTTTACAAGATAGGAGGGCTACCGATGAATCCTGAATTGTTAGAACAAATAACCAGATTGGTAGTAGAAAAGCTTCAATCTCAGCAATCTATAGAAACAGAGGTCACTGAAAAGAATGGCGGAGTCCAATTCTGGCCACATACAGAACAAAAAGCAAAATTAGAAAACCTAAGTAGTTTACCAATTTCCGAGGCAAAAACTCAGGAACTGATTTCCATCCAACCTTATATTACTAGTGTAGAGAAAACCACACCGCCTTCAAGGAAAACGGATGACGTGCCAGTAGAAGAAATCAATCGGGTAATAAAAGGATTAGAGGAGCCTGCCGATCAAGAGGAATTAGAATTTTTAAAAAGTAAAACACCGGCAAGAATCGGAATTGGAAGAGCGGGATTACGTCCCAAAACTGAATCATGGTTAAAATTCCGTTATGATCATGCTGCGGCAGTGGATGCAGTGTATGGAGATGTACAAGAGAAGCTACTGAAGAATCTTCAACTGTTTAAAGTACATACACAAGTGACGGATAAAGAAGTGTATATTCGCCGCCCTGACTATGGAAGAAAGCTTTCGGATGAAGCAAAAGCACTTATTAAAGAAAAGTGTAAGCATGCCCCTGCTGTGCAAATCGTGGTATCAGATGGGTTAAGTTCCAAAGCGGTGGATGAAAATGTGGAAGATGTTTATTTGTCCTTGCAGCAAGCTTTACAAAGTATGGGATTGGAGATAGGAACCTCATTTTTTATCGAAAAAGGACGCGTAGCTGTGATGGATGATATTGGAGAATTATTACGTCCCAAGGTGGTCGTATTGCTGATTGGAGAGCGTCCGGGTTTGGTAAGTGCAGAGTCCTTGAGTGCGTATTTATGTTATGAACCAAGGAAAGGGACCATTGAGGCAGATCGCATGGTCATATCAAATATCCATAAAGGAGGAATTCCTCCAGTCGAAGCGGGTGCTTATTTAGGTACCGTTATCCAAAAAATTCTTCATTATGAAGCTAGCGGTGTATCTCTTGTACAGAAAGAAAATTAGGAAAGGGGGTCAGTATTTTGTCATTAGCCAAAATACACGCTGAAATTTTAGCGATACGAATAATTCCGAATGTCGATCGTGTTCTGGCTGAAAGCTTTCAATTGAAACCGAATCACAGAAGCTTAGCTGTATTTACTTCTAGCGTAGATGATGTCGGTTATACAGCACTGGATGAAGCAACAAAGCGAGCAGATGTGGAAGTTGTGTATGCTAAATCATTTTACGCAGGATCTGCTCATGCTTCAGGGCCATTATCCGGAGAAATGATCGGTATACTTGCAGGACCCACTCCTGATGAAGTGAAAAGCGGCATGGACTCCATTATCCAAACTGCTGAATCAGACGCATATTTCGAAGCCATTAATGAGGAAAAAACTCATGCTATCTATGCATATGTTGTGGCAAGAACAGGTTCCTATCTTTCAAAAGAAGCAGGAATCCAACAAGGAGAGCCACTTGCTTATTTAATTGCTCCTCCTTTAGAAGCAGTTTATGGATTAGATGCAGCCATTAAAGCAGCGGATGTTCGTTTAGTGAAATTTTTTGGTCCTCCATCTGAAACAAATTTTGGGGGTGGTTTGTTAACAGGTTCTCAATCAGCTTGCCAGGCAGCAGCAGATGCCTTTCGTGAAGCCATTCTTTCTGTTGCCCAAAATCCACTTCACTATTAATTAGGGAATGCTTCCAGAAAGGAGTGATGCTATAAATGTCCATTGAGAAGAATCAACAGTCATTAGAAAAAATGAGAATGGTCGTCCAAAAAGCAAAGGAAGCGCAATTAATCTATCAATCTTTTTCACAAGAAGCTGTTGATGCCATTGTGAAAAGTGCCGCAGATGCCGCGTTTGCAAAAGCCTTAGAGCTTGGAGTGATGGCAGTAGAAGAGACAGGAATGGGTGTCGCTGAACATAAAAAGATTAAAAACGAAGTTGGTTCCAAAGCGGTATATGAATCTATTAAAGATGAAAAAACGGTGGGGATTATTAAGGAAGACCGTGTAAATAAAGTGGTGGAAGTCGCAGATCCGTTTGGAGTCATTGCTGGAATCATTCCAACTACCAACCCAACCTCTACTGCTATTTTTAAAGCGCTAATCTCGTTAAAAACAAGAAATGCCCTTGTTGTTAGTCCTCACCGTCGTGCCGTCAATTGTACAATCGCAGCGCTAAGAATCTGCTTAGAAGCGGCGGTAAAAGCAGGGGCACCAGAAGGAATCATAGGGTGGATTGAGAAGACATCCCTCGCTGCCACAGAAGAATTAATGATGCATAGGGATGTCCAATTGATTTTAGCGACAGGAGGAGGTGGACTTGTCAGGGCAGCATATAGCTCCGGCAAGCCTGCTTATGGGGTGGGACCAGGAAACGTCCCAGTCTATATACATCGAAGCGCCAAGGTTGCAAAAACAGTAAAGATGATAGTTGATAGCAAAACCTTTGATAATGGGACAATCTGCGCTACAGAGCAGGCGATTGTCGTCGATCGAAACATTAAAGAAATGACGATTCGTGAATTGAAAAACAACGGAGCATACTTTTTAAATGAAGAAGAAAAAAGAAAAATGGAGAAACTGATCTCCCCTACACCTGGGAAGCTTAATCCAGAAATTGTCGGACAAAGTGCTGTAAAGATTGCTAGTCTGGCAGGAATATCTGTTCCGAGGGATACGAGACTGCTTATTGTGGAGGAAACGAAAATAGGAAAGGACATTCCCTTTTCCATTGAGAAGCTATCCCCAATCTTTCCTCTCTATACAGCCAATAGTTATGAAGAAGCAAAAGATTTGTGTTTACGCATTCTCAATCTTGGAGGTAGAGGCCACTCCTTGTCGCTTCATACGAATGAAGACA
Source organism: Sutcliffiella rhizosphaerae (assembly GCF_917563925.1). Lineage (GTDB taxonomy): Bacteria > Bacillota > Bacilli > Bacillales > Bacillaceae_I > Sutcliffiella_A > Sutcliffiella_A rhizosphaerae. The sequence goes on along the minus strand of NZ_CAKJTJ010000004.1, from coordinate 116,183 downwards.
ACGTGGCAAAGGAATTTGCCCAAACCATGCCTGTTTCAAGAATTTTAGTAAACACACTGTCTTCAATTGGTGCAGTAGGGGGTACAACAGCACTTATGCCATCCCTTACACTAGGATGCGGTTCCTATGGAGGGAATATTACCTCTGATAATATAACAGCAAGACATTTACTCAATGTGAAAAAAATGGCCTATGGGATAAAGGAAATATCCATTCCAAAGCAATCATTATCTTCAAACCAGACTTTGAACTCTCAAAATGAGAATGGGCAACAGATAGATGAAATTGTTAAAAGTGTAGTAGAAAAAATAGATCCGAAACAAGAAATCGATCCAAAAATAATAGCCGAATTAGTGAGTGAAGTAATCAAAAAATATCAAATGAATGTATGAGGAGGAAATGATGATGGCAAGAGAATTGACAGCATTAGGAATGATTGAAACAAAGGGATTAGTGGCATCAATAGAAGCAGCGGATGCAATGGTAAAGGCAGCAAACGTCCATTTGGTTGGAAAGGTTCATGTAGGAGGCGGAATCGTTACGGTTCTTGTGCGAGGAGATGTAGGAGCAGTGAAAGCTGCAACGGAAGCAGGTGCAGCCGCAGCCCAACGAGTTGGAGAGTTGAAATCCGTTCATGTTATCCCACGTCCACACAATGAATTAGAAAGCATTTTACCAAAGCTAGAGATAGAAGCATAACCAAGTCAGAGCTTAGGAGCACGTAATGATGAATGAAACGGCGATTAAAGCGATTGTAGAGGAAGTGGTCAGTCAATTAGCCAAACAACCATCCATTCAACCACGATCTGTTCCTATTGCGGTATCTGCTAGGCATTGCCATTTGACCCAAATTGATGTGGAAGCATTGTTTGGGTCAGGATACACATTAACTCACAAAAAGGACCTTTCCCAACCAGGACAGTTTGCTGCGAATGAGACCATTACCATTGTTGGACCAAGGGGAAGTATTGAAAAAGTACGTATTCTTGGTCCTGTACGTAAAAGTACGCAAGTGGAGGTAAGTGCAACTGATTCCATTAAACTTGGTTTAAAACCTCCTTTAAGGGAGTCTGGGGATATTAAGAACTCTGCTCCCATCACATTGGTTGGACCAAAAGGGAGCTTGTATAAACAAGAAGGGTTAATCATTGCTCAGGCACATATCCATATGAATCCTAGTGATGCCGCATCGTTTTCCGTTCAGAATGGAGAGTATGTCACCATCACGACGACCACAGAAAGGCCAATCGCTTTTTCTAAGGTCTTAATACGTGTTTCTTCCAGATATGAATTGGAAATGCATATTGATACAGATGAAGCAAATGCTAGTTTAATAGGAAAAGATACAAACGGCATATTAGCAAAAATCGAGGGATCTTCATGAATAAAAGAGAGTTAGTAGAACAAATAGTTCTCGAAGTCTTAAAACGGTTGCCAATCACGGATGAAAATACAAAAGTTGTTACCAAACGGAACTTACTTGTATATAAATCAAAAAGCAATGAAACCATTACTTCTCCTGCCATGGAACATTCATGGAACATTATTAGTAAAAGTGTGGAAGATGAAACAGTCCCAAATGATGTTCATGCAGTCCTTTTTCTACATGGTTCACGAGACTTGCTTGTAAAAGGAGCTTTAGGAATTACAGATACTCCAGAGACGTCCAGATTAGCTTCCATTTTAATGCAAGGAATCGATACGACCATCATCCCGACAGAAATGCTGAAACAAGTAATATATGAAGATGAAAGAAAGGTAGTAAATAATGAATACATGTCCCAACTATTAACATATAAAAAGAAGTTGGAGAGCTTTGGGGTCTCCTTTCAATCTTTTGCGGCTTTTGAAGAAAGGTTAGCAACTAAGGAAAGCACTAAAGATGTTAGTACATTTGAAGGCCCCCTGTTAACAGAGAGAGATATTTATCTACAAGAAGAGGACATCATCTATATTTCTTCGGCCACGATTATTACTCCATTAGCCCGTGATGCTGCACGAGAATTAAGAAAAACAATCCATAGACTCGATCCCAAAGGAGCAGATTAACGATGCAATTAGGTACAGTTATAGGAAACGTATGGGCTACAAGAAAGGAAGAAAACCTAACGGGTTTAAAGTTTCTGTTTGTACAGCCTGAACGTCCAAATGGTGATACCACAAAAGAACCATATATTGCAGTGGATCGAATTGGTGCCGGAGTAGGGGATAGAGTAATGGTAACTAACGGTAGTGCAGCAACAAATATGATGCCGGAAGCAAATTTGCCTATTGACGCCCTCATAATAGGAATAATTGATTCAGTCGATATAGAAGGAGGCGGCAAGCATGAGGAAAGCATTAGGAATGATTGAAACGAGAGGATTAATTGGCTCCATTGAAGCTGCTGATGCCATGCTAAAAGCAGCAAATGTACAATTACTAACACAGGAAAAAGTGGATGCTGCGCTTGTCACTGTTTTGGTAGAAGGAGATGTTGGGGCAGTACAAGCTGCTATTGATGCGGGGAAAGAAGCAGCAACCCGAGTCGGAGAACTGGTGTCAGCTCATGTCATTCCAAACCCGGATAAGGGAATAGGGGGTATTTTTCAATCTAATAAAACCCAACAAAATAAACTACCGCGTAAGAAGACTGGAAGAAAACCAAAAAACCATTCAGAAGAATTACCTAACGAAGGCGTGTAATAGTTGGGTAATTCTTTTTTACAGATAGAGGTAAAAGTACCATGATCAACATTGCTTCACAGAAAAATAAACGGAGGGTTTCAAATGGCTTTTAAAAGAAGAAAAATAGCAGTAATCGGTTCAGGATTTACTGGGGCTACAGCAGCATTGATGTTGGCACAAAAAGAGCTTGGAGATATTGTACTTGTCGATATACCTGAACAGGAAAAACCTACAAAAGGAAAAGCATTGGACATGCTACAAACTAGTCCTATACAAAAATTCGATTCAAAAATGACTGGTACCGCCGACTATCAGGATATTCAAGGTGCAGACCTCGTGCTTATAACAGCAGGCTTACCACGAAAGCCGGGTATGAGTCGGGATGAACTTGTCGTTACCAATGCTAACATTATGAAACAAGTATCGGAAAATATTAAGGAATATGCACCAGAAAGCTATATCATTGTATTGAGCAATCCAGTTGATGCTATGACATATGTTTGCTATCAAACAACAGGGTTTCCGAAAAACCGTGTAATTGGTCAATCAGGAGTGTTAGATACTGCCCGTTTTAATACGTTTGTGGCTGAGGAATTAAATGTATCAGTAGAAGATATATCGGGTTTTGTGCTCGGTGGACATGGAGATGAAATGGTCCCATTAATTCGATATTCCTATGCAGGAGGAATTCCACTAGATCGAATTCTATCTGCTGAAAAAATTGAATCTATTGTTGAACGGACTCGAAAAGGCGGAGGAGAAATCGTAGAATTGTTAGGAAAAGGTAGTGCTTACTATGCACCAGCAGCATCGATGGTCCAGATGGCAGAAGCTATTTTAAAAGATAAAAAGAGAATTCTTCCTTCTATTGCTTATCTTGAAGGAGAATATGGATATGAAAACCTTTATTTAGGTGTGCCAACGATCATTGGGGGAAATGGCATTGAAAGTGTCATTGAACTGCAATTGACCGATATTGAAAAAAATGCACTTGATAAGTCTGTAAAAGCGGTAAAGAATGTCATGAAAATGTTATAGTTCGATTGAAAAAGAACCAAACCTTACAATAAATGAAGGTTTGGTTCTTTTTATAAAACATAAAAAGGGTTATTCTTCACGCCTCTTTAAATTTCTATGAGTATACTACTACCTGATTTCGCCCTTGGTTTTTGGCCTCATACAAAGCTTCATCCGCACATTGGAACATGTCTTCCAAGCTCATAAGGTACTGGTCGCTTGTACAAACACCGATGCTGATCGTAATGGAAAGCGATGGCCCATTTTCAAGTACGAAAGGCTGCTGGCGGTGGGCGTTAATTAATTTTTCTGCAATTTGTGAAGCTTGCTTATTAGTGGTGTTTGGTAAAAGGACGATGAATTCCTCCCCTCCAAATCTTCCTACTATGCCATTCTCTTTACATACCTCTTGAATGTTTTTCGCTACAAATTGAATAGCAAGATCTCCAATTGCGTGCCCATAGTTGTCATTCACTTGCTTAAAATGATCGATATCTAATAGTAGTAACGAAATTGGTTGTTCTGATTGGAAGGCATGAACAATTAAGTCATCGGCATTTTCAATAAAATACTTGCGAGTAAAAACTTTCGTTAAATGATCATACATCACGGTTTCTTTTAAAAGTTGGTAATCTTTGATATTACTAATAAATAAGGTCAGTTGTTCTGTAAAGGATGGGAAGATGATGTCTTCCTCAAAGCTTTGTAGTTCAGTCCATTCCTCTGAATAGACGACAAACATACCAGTGTGTTGCTCGGTAGTAATGGGAATACAGAAGAGGGTGTTAATATCGTCCTCAATGCCGAATGCTTCAGGATGGATATCGAGATTGGTTAGTTTTTTTTCAAGAGACGGTTTGTATAAAGGTATGGGCTGATTAATGGTTATGTCTTCGCTCGTTTTTTTAATCAGTTTCCATTCCTCATTTTCATACACAAGATAAATACCCTTTTCATATTTGGTTACGGCCATTAAACTTTGTAATCCTCGTTCAATTAATGTCGGAAAGTCCTTTATTTTTCCTAATTGGCTAAAAGAGTTTTGGAGTAAAGTTTGAATGTAATATTTTCTTGCCTCCCGTTCCTTTTCAGCTGTAATTCGTTTTATTTTGTCTGCAAGTCCAAGTGACAGAACGATTACCACAACTAATGAACCTATTTTTGGAGCATATAAAGCTATGGGAGTTAGTGGAATGACTTTATAGGCTGCCAGTAAGTTTATTATCACTCCGAAAAATAATAGGGACCAAGCCAAGATAAAAAACTTAGCTTCTCTTGTATATAATCTTACTTTCATAACTGTAGTTATCAGCAGTATGACGAAAACAGTTGCTAGAAGCATGCTAATTCTAGTGCTGGTCGTTACATCTAAAATAAAGGGTACGAAAAGTAATATAGAGCAGATTGTAATAAAAATATTTGCTATTTTATTAAGGTATGGTGCATAGGTTTTCAACTGTAAAAAATGCTTGGCAAATTGTAAGGAAAACAAGGAGTTCCAAATGATGAAAAATGCATTAGATCGAAGCGCAAACCATGGGTAATCTCCCCAAAGCCATTGGAATGCAAAACCATCCCAAATTAGTTGTAGCATCATGAATCCCATAATGAAACAGATGTAATAAAGGTATGCTCGATCTTTTAAGGATAAGAACAAAAAGCTGTTATAAGCTATCATTGCTAGCATGACGCCATAGTATATACCGAACAATGTTTGTGCTTCATAATTGGCAGCAGAAAAAGCGATTGGCTCCCATAACGACACCGGTGCCTGGAAAAAGCTATTTGTTTTTATTTTCAAATAGAATGTTTCAGCTTGCTGAGACGATAATTGAAGGGGGAACACCAAATTTCGATGATCGATTTCCCGCATATTAAATGGGTATTGGTAGCCCATTTTTTCTTCTAAAAGAAGACTCTCATTCTTAACTGAGAACAATTCGACCGAACTAAGATGTGGCTTTTTTAGTTCAAGAAGTAATTCTCGATTAAAAGAAGCTTCATCCAGGAGGGTTACTTTTATCCAATAAGTAACGTCAGAAAGATCTCCGGAAACATTTGCTTCTTGAAGGGATAGGAACTCCTCTTGTTTTTGAAGAATTTCTTCATCTGGCATTTCACTATTATTATCTAAATATATGTGAAGTTCTTTCGTAAGGGATATTTCAGTAAACTGTTCCGGAACCACGATAGGATCAGTGGTAGCTTTGGAATACAAAGGAAAGGAAAGAAGGAAATATATGAAAAAGAAGAGTATTAATAGTTTGGAAGAGATAAATTTCATTCAACTATACTCCTTAAATTTCGAATTTTTCGATATAATTATACCATGACTCACTATCAAAATATTGTCAACGGAGGTAATTTATGAAAACAAGTACATATCAATCACTTCTTCCACATTTGAAAACAGGGGATTTGGTATTGTTTAGCGGCAAATATTCTATTAGTAAGCTTGTAGAAAAGCTAGAACACAGCATGTGGTCTCATGTTGGGATGGTAGTTCGTCCTGATCCTGCGGGCGAGGTATATTTCTTTGAATCGACTGCATTAACAAATTTAGAAGATGTCTATTTTCACGATCACAAGACAGGACCGAAAGTTGTAAAGTTAATTGATCGATTGAACACATATGGGAAAGACCTTGATCCATATGAACCACCCCAATATGCATTACGTTCTATAAATTTAGAGGGGGAAAACATAGACGAAGAACAGCTATTTGTCTATATGCAAAAAGTTCATGGCATCCCTAATCCTTCACAATGGAAAATGATTGAAGAAGTAATTGAAGGAAGGTTCTTCCATATTACCTCTCAGAGCAACGATTACACCTGCAGTAAATTGATCGCCGAAACGTACCAAACTTTAGGCCTCTTCTTCCCAGACATGCCACTCAATGGCTACATGCCTGCAGACTTCTCCTCTCCCGGAAGAGTAAAACTAACAGGAGCTAAACTTGGTGAAGAAGTGCTAATAGAGTTAGAGCAGGGGGACGTTTCTATTACTTCCGAATCAAGCTCCGCACCATTTAAGGTAAGAGATTGAGAGAGGTTCAAAAACAACATCTAACCACATGTAAATTTTGAAGGGTATGTTAGGAATTACCTAAATACACAATCACAACAAATCGATGTTCTCCAAAGGAAAATCGATTACTTTGCACGACTTGGTGAAATGCTTGGATTTGAGTGTTATGTGGAAGATTCCAAGTTTGATAAATTAAAAGGCCGAACACTGCCAATGGATCTCTCTTGGTGGAAATGGGATCAACGCAAGAAAACCGATGAGTATGACTATCTCGTTCTTCACTTGAAAAGGGAAAGCTCATGGAGGAAAGTTGATCAAACGATTGAAAAGCTATTTTCAATGACGGAGGAAGGGTATGTTCCTAATGATGTGATAGGTATACAATTTATAGAATCGGAGAAACGTGTTGCTCATCACAATGAATTTGATAATTTGTGTCTGCTCCGTATCTATAGGGATTCGTCTTTTTCTACTCCAACTTCACCCCCATTTCCACGTTATTTCCCAACTCAAAAACCCTGGAATTTGCCCAGTTTTGGTCGAATTCCAGGGATTCTTTTTTCTGATAATATTGGTTCTCTTAATCCTTTCCTGAAAATGAATTCCCTTTTCAAAAGGTTTTTTACCTAAAAGGAACTAACTTACATTAAGGTAAAATATTATTTAATTACTAACACTGGATGAAGGTAGATTTTCCATAAAAATGTTAAGGAATCTATATTGTGGGCTATGAACATATTTTCCAATCGGCAAACAAAAGCCATTTCCTTTGATGCTCTTTGAATTCAAATTGTAGTGATTATCAGTCATTTCCGTCCTTTTCTTTTATCTATCATTTAAGCATTTGTATCCCAGCATTTATGGAAATCATGAAACTAGTAATTGCATTTTTAGTCGAAAATTGTAAAATGAAAATTAGCAAACACCCTGAAGGAGAAAACTTCATATGGAGATAGGTATTACAGGGTTTGGAATTATGGGTCCTGGATTTAATAATAGTGATCAATTTAGGGATATCCTTTTTAACAAATCTTTTGTATTAAAGAAGGAGAACATTTTTGGTAAGTACACCTACTTAGGTAGAGTATTAGAGGAAGATATTGATATTTCTTCCTACCCCAAAGAATTTAGTCATCTTCCTAAAACAGCGAAAATGTTGCTACATACCGCACGGGAAGCGATTAAGATGGCAAACATTGAATTATCTAAACATAGAACAGCGGTTTTAGTAGGTTCCTCAGGAGGCACTATTTCCGAAATCATAAAGTTGAATGATAAAAAAGACCGTTCTCCATACACAATTGGCAACATGAATAACTATTCTCTATCTTCTAGTTTGAGTGCTGCTTTTGGACTAAATGGAATGAGTTTTACTCTCAATAACAGCTGTACTTCAGGAATGGATGCTATTCATCTGGCGAAAATCCTGTTGGAATCAAACCAAGTCGATGTTTGTCTAGTCGGAGCTACAGATTCAACTCTAGAGAGTTTGATTTTAGGGGGATTCTCCGATTTGCGACTTTTACAATTATGGAGAGAAGAAGGCTTTCCCCATGGTCCGTTTTCAAAAGGAAAAGGATTTATGATTTCCGAGGGAGCGGGAGTTTTGGTATTGGAACGGGCAGATATTCCAGATAGAGAACCGTCATGTATATATGGAAAAATAACTCGCTCACTTTTAACTCAAGATGGACTTTCTGCATATCGGTCAGATCCTTTAGGAAAGCAGTTAAAATGTGCGATTGATTACTGTATATTTGAAAATTTTCCAACTTATATAAATAGTCAAGCACTTGGTATAAAACGTATTGATGAGCTAGAGGCAAAATTATATCGGCAAAAATTCAAGAGTACTAATATTCCGATCACCTCCATTAAAGGCATGGTAGGACATTCAATGGGCGCAATTGGTCTTTTTCAAATTGTCTCGGCACTAATTAGCATTCGGGACAATTTTATTCCACCAACATTATTTTGTGATACAGAACAACACCCAGGAGTACCAATAGTTACTGACGTTATTTTTCAGCTGGTTGAAAAAGTTCTCATTACCTCCCAAGGATACGGGGGAAGTAACAATTGTTTAATGATTGAGAAAGGGAAGTCCTAATGAATTTTTTACTATTATCAGCGATTGCAATGATTCCATTAATTATTTCTATTTCTATAATGGTTCAATCCAAATCTCCTTTATCAAGAGCATTAGCTTTATTTTTACTAATGCTGACTTTTTGGCAACTAGACATATCTTTACTATACTCTCACCAATTCTTTGATTTAGAAATAATTGATATTCTTTTTAGAATTTTTAGAGTTGGCCCTATTATGATTATGCCTATTATGTACTTTTTTTGTTACTATCTTGTAAAAGAAACTCCTAATTTAATAGGATTCAAGAAAATTTTTAATTATCCTGTTTTTCTGATTGTTACTTCTTTTAGTGTGTTCGTGTATTTAATAAATTTTACAAACATTGGTGTTCAGGAATATTCCATAATGCCTGATAGGATGTTTGCTCCAACACATCTTATTCCTATTTATGGCCCACTTAACATTACCTTTGTGGTAAATATTTTATTCGTGTTTATTCACACGTTTTTCCTTTTTATTCTCTCTTTTAAGGTCAAGGATCGTTATTATAGAACGTTCTATAAAAAGCTTGTTATAGGTGCCGTGTTTGTATTTATTAATGGGGTTATTAGCGGTTTCGGAGTTTTGCCACTATATTTTTCTAGCTTTAATTCAATATTGGTAGCTATTGTACTATTCTTAGGTTTTTTTCAAATGCAAGCTCAAAGGCTCAACACCGCAAATCAAAATTTAGCAAGGCAGAGTAGCTTGTTAGAAGAAATAATGAATATTAATCCAAATTTTATAATGGTTCTTAATCGTGAAAATAAAATTGTTAAAATGAACGATTCAATGGAATTCCTTTTATCACCAACTAGAAAAGGTGAGATATTAGGGCAAGATTTTAAACTTTTACAACAACAACCTTATAATTTAGTAATAGAGTCTGGAGAACTTCAGCGAATTAATAGGAATGGTGAAGCGGTATATATTGAGTGGGGATCAAAGGTTTTAAGACATTTAGACAAAGAGTCGTATACCTTATTTTTTGGTATGGATTATACAAACCAAAAAAGAAGTGAACAATTGTTGCTTTCCTCAGAAAAATCGAAAGTCATAGGAGAATTGGCTGCAAGCATTGCACATGAAATACGTAACCCTCTTACAACGATACGGGGATTTATTCAAATTATGAAAGAGGAAAAGAAGGAAAGACAGCATAAAGAAATAATATTAGACGAAATTGATCGTATAGATGGAGTGTTAAAAGAAATGTTGCTTCTGGCAAAGCCCGAAGCACAAGTTCAGGGAGAAAAGAAACTTACCCATATAGATATTGTTAAAGAACTAAATAATTTAAAACTTCTTTATGATGCGGTTGCTTTAGAGCAAAATAAAGACCTTGTTCTGGTAAATAAATTAACATACGAGCCTATGGCTTACTTTAATCCCTCTCATTTTAAGCAAGTTATCATAAATATCCTGAAAAATAGTTTTGAAGCTACTTCTGAAAAAGGGAGTATAAAGCTTACACTTGATGAGTATGATGGGAACATCAGGATACGTATAACAGATAACGGTAAAGGGATTTCGAAAGCTAGACTCTCTAGAATAGGAGAGCCTTATTTTACTAGTAAAGAAAAAGGAACAGGTATTGGTTTGACCATCTGTTTCAAGTTGATTAATGATTATTCTGGAAAAATGAACGTTTTAAGTAAGGTAGGATGGGGCACGGTAACATCAATTATATTAATTTCTCATACAAAACAGTACAAGGAAGAAACCTAAAAAGCAAGGGGACGATTTCTGTTTTTACATACAGAACCGTTACCTTGCTTCTTTTTTAATAATTGCTAAAGGGTAGAAGAAAGTTATCGATATAAAGGAAGAGTACTCAAAAATTCATAGGTAATGTATATTTTTGGAATTTATTACATGATTATTGTAAGGGTATGTAGGTTTCTATATTTCATAATATTCAGTGAATTATAAAAGGGATGTGAAAGTAAATTCTATTTAAATAGCATTTTATTAACATACTAAATGAATGAGGTGCAAGAATGAAGAATCTATTTAATTTTAAGAGTATTAGAATAAAAATATTGACTGGTTTTGCCTTTGTAACTTTGTTGACGTTAATTTTGGCTGGAATCAATGGGTTTTCCATTAAAAACATTAATGAAGATACCAATGATATGATTAATAGACAATTACCATTATTAATTGCAAACGAACAGATGGCTTATAATATCTCTCAAAGAATCGCATTGACTAGAGGATATGTACTGTTAGGGGATTCAAGCTATAAAGAAGACTTTAATAGATTTACGGAAGAGAGTGTTCCTTATGAGGAGCAAATTTTATCTTTAAGTACTTCTGAAAAAGCAAGGGAAATGATTAATCAAAGCAAAGAGTTTGAAAGAATTGTTCGTGAGGAAGTTTTTGTACAATATGATAATGGAAATAGAGATGTAGCAACACAAATTATTGTAACTAAAGTTCAACCTCTAGCAAGGGGAATAATGCAAGGGTATGTAGATTTGACTGCTGAACGAGAAACAGAAATTCAGGAAGCAGGAGAAAATATCATTGCTTATGGTAATTTTACTGCCCAAACAGGAATTATTGTCTCTGTCCTAGTTCTAGTTTTAGCAGGAGTTATAGGTACATTTACTGCGAGCTTAATTACAAGACCAATTAAAAAAGTGATGGAGCGGATGAACTTAATTGCCAATGGTGATCTTAGTCAACCACCTTTAGAAACGAATGCAAGGGATGAAATAGGTCAGCTAGTAAAAGATACGAATTTGATGAATGACAATATTCGGGAGCTTTTAAATGAAATAAATATAGTATCTCAAACGGTAAACAGTCAAAGTGAAGAATTAACACAATCTGCAAATGAAGTGAAGGATGGCAGCTTGCAGGTAGCGTCCACAATGGAACAGCTGGCATCTGGTTCTGAGGCACAGGCGAACTCTGCTTCCACCCTTTCTTCTACGATGGAGTCCTTCTCAGTTGAAGTAAAGGAAGCCAATCAAAAAGGGGAGCAGATCTATCAATCTTCCAATCATATTCAATCCTTATCTAGCGAGGGGACAGAGTTTATGAATTCTTCTGTAGAACAAATGGCATTGATTGATGGGATTGTGCAAAATGCAGTTGGAAAGGTAAATGGACTTAATGAACGTTCTAATGAAATTTCGCAATTAGTGTCCGTTATTAAAGAAGTAGCAGATCAAACCAACTTATTAGCACTAAATGCTGCAATTGAAGCAGCACGTGCTGGAGAGCATGGCCGAGGTTTTGCTGTTGTTGCAGATGAAGTGAGGAAATTGGCAGAGGAGGTTTCGAAATCTGTCATGAGTATTACGAGTATTGTAACGAGTATTCTTGAAGAAACAAACGAAGTAACCACCTCATTAGAAGTGGGCTATAAAGAAGTGCAAAAAGGAACTTCTCAAATTAAGGTAACAGGTGACAAATTCACAGTTATCAATGAAGCGGTATCGGCTATGGGAGAACATATTCAGCAAATCTCTCAAAATCTTTCTGGTATCACGACTAGCACAATGGAAGTAAACCAATCTTTTGAAGAAATTGCAGCAGTATCAGAAGAATCAGCCGCAGGTATCGAGCAAACCGCAGCTTCCATTCAACAAACAAGCAGCTCTATGGAAGAAGTGGCAGGCAGTGCAGACCACCTTGCAGGGCAGGCGGAAAAACTTAATGAACTAATCAGTAGATTCAAGCTATAAATAAGCAGAGGATAGGTCTTTTGTTGCTTAGTACCTAACCTTGTGACACCACCCCTCCTTTAATTATCTGAATATTATTGAAATAAAAATCTTTATATTCTATGATTAACTAGTAGTAAATAACTAGGAGTACAGTTAAATAGTCTCAGGAGGGCATTTATGATTAGTTTTAAGTGGACTGTTGCAAGGAAACTTTATGTAGGATTTTTTACGGTAGTACTTGTACAAGGTGTATTAATTAGCCTATTTTCATCTATTACATACAAAGAAGGAATGCTTTTTCTACTAGTTGGATTTTTAATTGGTTTATTTATCGCTTTTGTAGTATCACGTATGATAACAAAGCCTCTTGAAATTGTTAATCAAGGAATGAAAGAAGTGGCTGAGGGGAATTTAACAATTGATCCAATAGTGGTAAAAACAAAGGACGAAATTTCTGATCTGGCAAATTCCTTTAATATTATGGGGACAAACCTTGCAAATTTAATTAGGAAGGTGCAAACAGCTTCTGAAATGGTTTCCACTTCATCACAACAACTTCTTGCAGGATCAGAGCAAACTACTAAAGCAACCGAGCAGATAACAGAAGCCATACAAGAAATAGCAAGTGGTTCAGAAAACCAAGTGGAGAGTGTAGTAGCTGCAAATGAATCCATTACCGAGGTAGCAAAGGGAATGGAGCAAGCTTCTCAAGCAATTCAAACAGTAACAAGTTTAAGCTTAGATACTAACAGTAAAGCTCAATCTGGAAACGAAACGGTATTGGAGACTGTATCTCAAATGGGTACTGTACAAAAGCGTGTTTCAGAAATTGACATTAATATTACTAGTTTAAAAGAACACTCCATGGAAATTGGAGAAATTACCGATCTTATCGCCAAAGTTTCTAGTCAAACCAACTTATTAGCGTTAAATGCAGCAATTGAAGCCGCACGTGCTGGTGAACATGGGCGTGGTTTTGCAGTAGTAGCAGCTGAAGTGAAAAAATTAGCAGAAGAATCTAGTGATGCAACTGAAAAAATTCGCCAAGTTATTGAAAAAGTCCAGGAAGAAATTCTAAATGTTTCTAAATCAATGAATGAAGGTACAAGCTCCGTCAAAAATGCAATTCAAAAGGTAAATGAAACAGGAAGGTCATTTCAGGAAATTACGCAAATGATCGCCGGAATTACATCTCAAGCGCAGGAAGTGTCTACAGTTGCAGAGGAGATAAATGCAAGTGCCGAGGAAATGGTGCAACAAATGAAGGGGATTACAAATATATCAGAACAAACGGCAGATAGTTCCCATATGGTTGCTGTATCAGCAGAGGAGCAAAATGCCTCAATGGAGGAAATTTCTGCTTCTGCAAATGCTTTAAGCAATATGGCACAAGAGCTACAAGATCATGTATCTATTTTTAGGGTCTAAAATAGATAAGGATAGAAAACAGTGACAACATTTAATGTAGAAAGTATTTCTTCTATGATTTTTCCCTCCAGTCTAATTCTTCATTTTCAATATTTAGAATTACTCATTCAGGTAGAGTGTAGTAAGATGCTATCCGTGAATGTTTTAGAAATCAAATTCATAGGGAATCGAATGATATAAAGATTGAGAGGAGAAAAATAATGAGCATAACTATTTTTCGAACACCAACAGAATTAGTACTGGGTACTGGGTCAGTAAAGCAAATTGGGGAAAAAGCTAGGGTATTAGGAGCTACAAATATATTAATTGTGACAGACAATGTTCTCAATCAAAATGGTCTGGTTAATAAAGTCATCGCTCCTCTTAAAGAAGCTAACTTCACTGTTGATGTTATAGATGAGGTTATTCCAGAGCCACCATTCGAAAATTTGGAAGCAATGACTGAAAAGATTAAAGGTAAAAGGTATGATCTGTTTGTCGGATTTGGTGGTGGAAGTGTCATGGATGTAACCAAAGTATTGGCGACATTAATGACAAATGATGTAGATGTTCGTAATTTAGTTGGTATTGATAAGGTGGCACAAAAGGGCATACCTTTTATCCTCATTCCAACTACATCTGGGACAGGCTCAGAGGTCACTTGGAATGCCATTTTTACGGATACTAAGGATAATGTAAAAAAAGGAATTGTATCTCCATATTTACTGCCAGATGTAGCTATTGTTGATGCAGAACTTACACTAGGTGTACCACCAGCTATCACAGCTGCTACAGGAATGGATGCACTTGTCCATGCTGTAGAATCCTTTACAGCGTTGCGAGCTAATGAATTGACGGATGGTATCGCCTTGCAAGCAATCAAACTAATTACTCGCTCTATTAGAACAGCTGTATATAATGGTGAGAATTTGAGTGCGCGAGAGGACATGGCTATGGGAAGTCTATTGGCTGGAATTTCTCTGGGGAATGCAGGCGTGGGAGCAGTTCATGCATTGGCGTATCCGTTAGGTGGCAAGTTTAAGGTTCCGCATGGTGTTGCAAACTCTCTTCTCCTTCCATATGTGATGAAATATAATGTCATCTCTAATTTAGAGAAATTTGCAGAAGTGGCTAAAGTACTGGGTGAGAATGTCGATGGCTTATCTTTACGCGAAGCAGCTGATCGAGCGGTTTATGCATTAAATAAAATGTCTCGCGATGTAGGGATTCCAGCAAGTATGAAAGATTTAGGGGTAACAGAAGAAGACATACCAGCCCTGGCTGAGGAAGCAAGCAAAATTGATAGGCTGTTGAATAATAATCCCCGCGGATTAACCAAGATGGATATTGAACAGATTTATAGAGAGTGTTTTGAAGGGAATCTTGAGCTGGATTGTTTTGGGCATTTATAAAGATGACCACAAACCGCAGACCCCCCCCATTTCAGCTAATGGTTGAAATGGGGGGGGTGTTAATTATGGGGATAAATCTAATGCTAGTTTAAACCTGCCTAGTACTTAGTCTTTGTCTATAAGTTAAGTTGGAAAACCATCCCTTATGAGTTTAAAAATAATAGAAAAGCAAAGTACCTTTTAAACTATAAAAAAACTTTTCCCTGAGTAGTTCGTCTAATAGATGAGAAAGAAGAAAAGAAGGAGTTAGAATATGAGGATTGAGGAAATTATCGAAATCATTGGGGAGAATTTTTTTCTAGCGTTCATAGCTGTCGTGGTTTTAGTAATACTTTTTTATTTTGGATATTTTATAGTGTACAGAAAACTTTTGGGGGGAAATAAAAAAATTTCAAAAAGGCAACTCCTTGTTGGAACCATGCTGATGGGATATGTCATCATGGTAATAGGTGTGACCTTTTTAGGCAGCAGAGGGTCCAATTATCAAGGTTGGATTGGTCTATCTCTGTTCAATTCGTATCGTGAGGCATGGCATAATGCAAGCGTAAGGCATTGGCAATTCGTCATTTTGAATATTGTTATGTTTGTACCACTGGGCACACTTTTGCCACTACTCCATGCTATTTTTCAAAAAATAAAGTGGACGGTTGGGGTAGCGATTATCTTTACCCTTTCTATTGAAAGTTTTCAATATGTAACAGGCTTTGGAATTTTCGATGTGGATGATTTATTAAATAATGTATTTGGTGCAATTATTGGTTATGGAATAATTATGGGATTCACTAGGATGAGGTCAAAAGGATTTCAACAAGTAATTAAATATAATATCCCTCTAATTCTTATAGTTTTTCTTTTTAGTAGTCTGTTAACTTATTATCATCTAAAAGAATTCGGCAACCTTTCGATTGTTCCTAATAAAAAGGTTGATATGACTCAAGTGACTACCATCCTAGATATTGAACTAGAGGAATCAGTAATTTCAGCCCCAATTTATAAGGCACCTGTATACACGAAAGAAGAAGGCGACCTTTTCGCTACTACCTTTTTTGAGAAGAAAGGTATTCATGTATCAGATATGGAGACAATTTACTATCAAAATGAGGGGATTTATCGTAACGATTTACGGTTTAAGGCGCTTGGTGGTAGTTACGATTACACGGACTTTTCTATTTACAACGAAGGTATGAAGCCAAAAGATGTTGATGAAGAAACGTTAATTAATAGGCTAATGGATTTAGATATCGTGATACCTCAAGATACTTTTTTTAAAAAAATGGAAACAGGAGCATATAAATGGAATGCGCCTAATATAGTAAGTGATAATCAGCTAATTGATGGGGAGTTAACGGTTAGATATTACGAGGATGATACAATAAAGTCCATTGAAAATCGGTTAATAACCTATGACAAAATAAAGAATATCGAAATGAAGAGCGAACTAGAGGCATATGAGGAACTAGTGTCTGGAAATTTCCATACTACACTGAGGATGAAAAAATAGAAACGTTACATATCCAAAAAATAGAAATAACATATATGCTAGATTCAAAAGGTTTTTATCAACCGATCTATGAGTTCTCTTGCATGGTAAATGGTATGGAGACGACACTTTTAGTTCCTGGAATTTAGAAAGGGCGGATTTATCGTGAGTAAGAAAACGTATTATAGGTTGTCTGTAATTTGTTTGGTTGGTACCAAATATCGTGTTTGAATACGGCTCTGGTTTTTGGATGTTGACCTTTTTGGTTGGGCCGATTGGACTGACTTTTGGGCTTTTGGCTAAGAGATATCTGTTAGCAGCTTTAAACTTGTTTATGACTTTTAGTTTCTTTATTTTCATGGCACTTGGCTATTATTTCTTGGGACCTTAAGCAAAGACGGTTGTTGTGGTCCTCGATTTAAAAGCACAACAACCATCTCGTTTCTCTCTATCGCATATCAGATAGGCCACGGTTGATATAAAGGTGGAGGAGGTCGGCCATTTCACTTGGGGTTTTGTCCATATCATTTTCAAGCCATCTCTTGATGGTGTAAATGCTGCCACTGACGAAGAATACGCTAAGGTATTCGTAGGTTTCAGGGTCTATTTTTTTGTCGGTAAGCCAGTTTTTCAGGATGTACTGCTTGGCGATCTGCATGCCCTTTTTCTGAAATTGAACTTCGGTATTTTCACTTAGTAACAGCTTACAAGTTTCACTTTTAGCGGCAATATACTCAAAGATTTTCTCAGTCATTTGGTATGCTTCATCTTCTTTTAAAAAATTGTATTGGTTTAACGTTTTGACCATATCCTCCGTAAATTCATCATCTATAGAATTGAGTAAATCGTATTGACTAGAGAAATGAGCATAAAAAGTCGAGCGGTTAATATCAGCTATTTCACAGATTTCTTTAATGGTAATACTTCCAATTGATTTTTCTTTCAATAACGTCATAAGACTTTCCTTCAATACTTTACGTGTATATTTTTTTCTCCGGTCTAATTTTTCGCTCATGCTTTCAACGGTCCTTCCTCCCAAAAAATTTTCCATTATCCAACAAAAATATATTTTGTGTTGCCTATATAACGTCGGATGCGCAACTGTTTGTTGAATATCCAACACAGTGTCTTATATAATGATAAAGTGAAAAGCCGAAAAGCACAAGAGAGAGGATGAAACATGATAAATATAGCATCACGTATCATTAAACATAAAAAGGCTGTATTACTTGCGTTTACATTAGTTGCGATTCTTGCTACAGTTGCGCAGTTTTTTGTATCAGTCAATTATAATATGGTTGATTATTTGCCAAAAGATGCTCAATCTACAAGAGCGATGGAAATTATGGAAGAAGAGTTTACAGGCTCGGTTCCAAATACAAGAGTAATGATAATGGACATTTCCATTCAGGATGCACTTGCGTTCAAAGAAGAGTTGTCCACTATAGACGGTGTTTCCGATGTGCTTTGGCTGGATGATGTCGTTGATTTGAAGACACCGTTGGAAATGGCCGATATAGAGATGGTGGAGACCTACTATAAAAATAACCATGCACTTTACTCTATCAGTGTACGAGATGGCGATGAAGTTGTAATTACGGATGCCATTTATGAAATGATTGGTGAGGATGGAGCAATTGCAGGAGAGGCTATTAATACAGCCAGTTCACAAAAAATGGCTGGGAACGAGTCCTTGTATGCAGCGCTTTTACTCGTTCCTATTATCATTTTCATTCTGGTTGTCTCCACTAATTCATGGATAGAGCCGCTATTTTTCCTTACCGCAATTGGAGTTTCCGTCTTGATTAACCTTGGAACCAACATTTTTATTGGTGAGGTTTCATTCGTTACCCAATCAGTGGCACCAATATTACAGCTCGCAGTTTCGCTCGATTATGCGGTGTTTTTGCTTCATAGCTTTTCCGATTACTTAAAAAAGACGAATAATCCGGAAGAAGCGATGGAGCTTGCGATGAAAAAATCATTTCCAGCAATTGCAGTAAGTGCAGCTACTACATTCTTCGGGTTTATTGCCCTTACATTTATGGAATTTGAAATTGGTTCAGATCTTGGGCTAAACCTTGTAAAAGGGATTGTCTTAAGTTTTATCAGTGTCATGGTATTCTTGCCTGCATTGACTTTGTATTTTTATAAATGGATGGAGAAAACGAAACATCGCAGCTTTATTCCTAGTTTTGATGGCATTGGGAAAAAGGTTATCAAGCTAAAAGTTCCTAGTATATTACTTGTATTTGCCCTCATTATACCGGCGTTTTTAGCACAGAGTAATACAACGTTCACATATGGACTTGGAGAACTGCCTGAAGATACTCGAGCAGGAAAGGATTATCAGTTGATTCAAGATAATTTTGGTGAAACGACCCCGATAGTTCTGCTCGTTCCGAATGGAGATGTGCCAAAAGAAGAGGAGTTAGTAGAGGATTTAGAAGGGCTTGATTATGTTACAAGTGTCATCTCTTATGTCAACATGGTCGACCCAGTTATTCCGCCTGAGTATTTGGACGAATCGATCACCGATCAATTTTACTCGGAAAATTACAGTCGAATTATCATTAATACGAACCAAGGGACAGAGGGGGACATACCTTTTTCCCTTGTAGAAAAAGTACAGGAAACCGCCTCCAACTATTATGGTAATGAGGCTCTGAGCCTAGGTGAAAGTGTGACATTATATGATATCAAAGATACTGTCACAAAAGACAATACACTCGTAAATGCGTTGACCGTTGGAACGATTGCCCTTGTGTTGTTGGTAAGTTTCCGTTCTTTCAGTATTCCAGTCATATTGCTCATTGCCATTCAATCGGCAGTATGGATAAACTTATCGATTCCTTATTTTACAGATACACCATTAGTCTTTGTTGGTTACTTAATCGTAAGTACGGTACAGCTTGCCGCGACCTTGGATTATGGGGTTTTATTTATAGAGGAATATACTCATAAACGAAAAGAAATGTCTGCAGTAAATGCCATCATTAAAACGTTAGATGAGAAGACATTCTCTATTTCTATATCTGCTGCCATATTATCAAGTGTTGGATTTATTTTATGGATTACATCTTCCAATCCAATTGTTGGCTCTATTGGATTATTACTTGGAAGAGGAGCTTTACTAGCCTTTGTGATGGTATTAATCCTGTTACCCGCACTGTTGTTAGTGTGCGATAAGCTTGTGAAGAAAACCACCTATAAAGCCAATTTCTATGAGGAGAAGTGATGATGAGTAAAAGAAAAATACTATATGTAGCGCTTGCAGGAATGATCTTCTTCCCTTCCTTCCTTAGTATTGCTGAAGGGGTAAAAGCAGAAACAAATGGCCATGTCACTACAAAAGATGAAGTTATTTACGCAACATTAAAAGCTAATGGTGACTTAGGATCAATTTATGTTGTAAATACCCTAGAGATAGCACAAGCTGGTGAGATTCTAGACTATGGAACCTACAGCAGTGTGAAAAATCTAACAGACATAGCAGAGCTGCAACAAGAGGACGAAAATGTCCGCTTTGATGCACACGAAGGTAAGTTCTATTATCAAGGTAATATGGTAGAAGGAACCGTCTTGCCTTGGGATGTGAAGGTAACTTTTTTACTAGATGGGCATAAGGTCGAACCGGCAAACATGGCAGGAGAGTCTGGTCAGCTAGAAATAAATATTGAGACTTCTGAAAATAAAAATGCTGATTCGGTATTTTTTGAAAACTATTTATTACAGGTTTCACTTATGTTGCCAAGCACTTATGAAAACTTAGAAGCTGATGGTGGGATGCTTGCAAATGCAGGGAAAAACAAGCAAATCACATTTACAGTCATGCCTGGACATGAGGAGAAGCTTTCTGTTAAAGCGGAAGTGAAGGATTTTGAATTTCAAGGTGTGGAAATAGCGGCTGTTCCATCGACCTTACCAATAGATACTAGTGGAACAGAAAATATGACAGAAGATATGGGACAATTATCTGATGCAATCAGACAATTAAACGAAGGCGTCACGGATCTACAAGATGGAGTTGCTCAACTAAATAATGGTGCATCAAGTCTTAGGGACGGTTCTGCACAATATAATAATGGAATCAATAAACTGAGCGGATCTTCACCTGAGATCGTCAATGCCTCAAGCTCTATACAAGATGCTCTGAAAAAAATTAATGCAGGACTCTCAGGAGATACTGCTGATATTGATTTATCTAGTTTGAGTAAGTTACCAAGTGGCCTTCTTCAATTAGCAGAAGGGTTGACAGAAGCGGCAAATGGTCTTAGTAGTTTGCAAAAGAACTACTCCCTTGCATATGGGGCATTAGACGGAGCAATCAAAGAGATTCCAGCTAATCAGCTTTCGGAAAAGGAAATTGCCGCACTGTATCAAAGTGGAGCAGACTCTGAATCATTAGACAAACTGGTTGCTTCTTATGCAGCTGCCCAAAAAGTAAAAGGGACCTATGCAAATGTAGAGCAGGCCTTTGCAGCTGTAGAACCATCTTTACAACAGGTGGATGGTGCTGTTCGCGAGATGAGTGGAGCATTAACATCGATTGCTAATGACATTTCTGCTTCCCTAAAAGAAACAGATCTCAGCGGACTGAGTGAATTACAAAAAGGCATCGAAGCCTTGTCTTCCAACTACCATGCTTTCCATTCTGGATTAGTAAGCTATACAGGTGGCGTGAGCGAATTATCCTCATCCTACGCACAGTTACATTCAGGTATTGCTCAACTAACAGATGGAACAAGTGAGTTAAATAATGGAGTCGGGGAACTTCAAGATGGTACAGAAGAATTGTATGAGGAAACGAAAGATTTACCGAAACAAATGCAAGCAGAAATCAATAAAATGATACAGGAATACGACAAATCTGATTTCAAACCTGTATCGTTCGTTTCACCAAAAAATGAAAATGTTTCATCCGTCCAGTTCGTAATCAAAACCGAAAGCATCAAAAAGCCAGAAAAACAAACTAAACAAGCAGAACCAGAAAAAAAGAAAGGCTTCTGGGAATTATTAAAGGCTTTGTTTTAGGAAACGTCGGGACGAATTGTCTGCTGACTTTCCGGATGTAAAATCATCAATGAGGTTCCAGTGTCATTACTGGAATCTCTTTTTTTTGTTTAAACATTGATAAATAGAAAAAGGGAGATAGATTATCCCCCAACAAGTATTTTTAACATCAAATCGAGATTATCATTGCCAGTGTCCAGAACCGCCGTGGAATTCTCCTCCGTAACCTGGTCCACCAGGAAAATGCCCTCCGTAACCCGGCCCGCCAGGGAATTGTCCTCCAAAGTCACCATGCCCCATACCACCGTGGAATTGTCCTCCATAGCCCGAACCTCCAGGAAATTGTCCTCCGTAACCCGGTCCACCAGGGAACTGCCCACCGCCGCCATGGTATGGTCCGTCATAACCTCCGTACCCACCGTGGTGCCCGTGATGCCATGGGTAATGATGGTGATGCCCATGGTGTCCGTGATGAAATGGAAAATGGTGTCCAAACCCATAAGATGGATAGTGAACTGGGTATCCGTGTCCATATGATTGTACATTCTGCATGTCATACGGGTTTCCAAATAATTGTCTTTGTTCATTTAATGGTGGAATCGAATTTGTCATCGCATATCACCTTTTTCTTTTAGAATCTCGATATCATATTGCTCTTTATTGGAACATGAGCCTATCCAGATGGAAAATAGGCGCATTATCCTCATTGGTAATTTTCTAAGTAGAGCAAAATTTCGATTCACCCAGATACATTGCCAGCGTTGGATACGATACGATCATGATATAGATGGAGACCAAAATTGCTTGTATAGAAGGAAAAAAAGGCCTTCATAAAGGGGATGAAGACCCAAACTGCGTGTGTGAAAAAAGTCAGCATTTATTTCAATGAAGTTCAGCAATCAGAAATATCATCTTTTCTATCCATAGAGATTCAGCCATTCACAGGTACTTTTATAACATCCAGCACTCTATCTAATCAATTGATTTAATGCCTCAGATTTAATCCGTTCGTATGCAAATGCTTCTGCTAATTCTGCTTCTAACATGGGGGTTTTTCTTACATATTTTTCACGGATAATATCGTAAAGCTCGTATGGGAAGAGCATGTCGATGAACATAATCTCCTTTTGCCCGTCGGTTAATGGAGAGATAGATTCATATGCATTCAGCATGATATTAAATTGCTCGTCGTTCCAAACGCCAGTCGTATCCAATAACGGAATAATCATTTTCCGCAGATCACGGATTGGAAGGTCAAAGGATACAGTATCAAGGTCGATTACCCATATTTGGCCGTCATTGCCTAGTAAAGAGTTACCTGTTCCATAGTCTTGGTGACAGAGATTTGGCGTAGCTTTAACTGTTCCGACCCATTCTCGGTATTCGGAATCTAATAATCTTTTAAGTGTATCTCGTCCTTCCTGGATGAAAGTGTCGGCCTCTGCTAAGTAAAGCTGGGAAAACGGATCATCTGGCTGTGATTGCGCTAAGAGCTTCCATGTTTCCATTTGTTGGCATCTTTTAATGTAGTGATTTGGCCAACGACCTAATTTGGTGAAAATAGGAATCCCCTCCGGCGGTCTATAACCGATGGATGCAGTGTGAAATTCTGCTAACCCTTTCATGATAAATTCGAGGTCCTCTTGAACGGTTAATTCAAAAGGTCGTCCTTCGATCCAATCATATACAACAAATAGGAATGGGCCGTGTTTAGTGTAAAGTACTCCATTCTTGTTTGGAATGATTCCTGGTACCCTCATACCTTTTACAGCTAAATAATTTTGTGCATTGATGGAAAACAATGCTTTTTTTTCTGGTCTGTGTATTCTTTTTAAGCAGATTGGACCTTCTGTAGTATGGATTTTCCATACGATTGCCATTTGTCCGCCTTGTACGACTTCTACGGAAGTTACGTTTACTTCCCAGTTTTTGATGATTGTTTCAGCTAGTGAGATAAGCTTCTGTTCTTCTTCGGGAGTCAGTGCATATTCCTCCGCAGTTTCATCTTGTATCGGATTATTTTCTTCCAACAAACGTTCCACCATCCTCTTTAGTCGCCTGTTTTTCAGACGAACTAAGATTGATTTATTCTTCCAGTAGGAAGTACCTTTTCTTTAAGGTATGGACTTTTCCATAGAAATGTTATCGCAAGTAGTGCTTTTTCGGCGTATGCCATGAAATTAAGGTAATCGCCCTTTTTCCAGAACAAATGGGGTGCGGATGGTACTTTTGAACTTGCTCATCCATAACATACATATAAACTACCGTTTTTAGGAAAAAGGAGATTGCAAATGAAAATAGCCTATATAGCTACTGAAAAACTTCCTGTTCCGGCAATTCGTGGTGGTGCCATTCAAATATATATATCTTCCGTTGCTGCCATAATTGGAACGAAACATGATGTCACTGTTTTTTCCATTCAGCATGAGGAGCTTGAGAATCAGGAAAAGAGAGGAAATGTACGTTACATTCGCTTTGATGAAAAAAACTACTTATCATCCGTCATTTCCCAACTACAGCAGGAAAAGTATGATGTTATCCATTTGTGTAATCGGCCATTATGGGTGAAGGCAGTGAAAGAGGCAACACCAGAATCCAAAATAGTACTAAGTGTCCATAATGAAATGTTTACGTTTGAGAAATTAAGTGATGAAGAAGGGAAGAAATGCTTAAATCTTGTATCAAAGGTAGTGACGGTGAGTGATTATATCGGAAGTACTATTACAAACCGCTTTCCTTTCGCAAAATCAAAGGTAAACACTGTGTATTCTGGAGTTGATTTAGATGCTTTCCAACCACCATGGACTTCTAGGGGAAGCAATACTAGAGAAAACATCAGAAGTGAACTTGGCCTATCCAATAGAAAGGTTATTCTATTTGTCGGAAGGCTTAGTAAGGTTAAGGGGCCACATATACTGCTGCAAGCGCTTCCGTCTATCAAGAAAGAACATCCGAATGTCACGATGGTTTTTATCGGGTCCAAGTGGTTTGGTGATGATCAGGTCAACAATTATGTGAAACATTTATATACTCTAGGCGCTATGTACCAGGAGAATGTCATGTTTATTAAATTTGTAAAACCTGTTGACATCCCGAAATTATTTGCGATGTCGGAAGTTTTTGTTTGTTCCTCCCAATGGCAGGAACCATTAGCAAGGGTCCATTATGAAGCCATGGCGGCGGGCTTGCCTATCATTACGAGTAAGCGTGGAGGAAATCCGGAAGTCATTAATGAAGGGAAAAACGGATTTGTTGTGGAGCAATTTGAGGATCCAGAAAGTTATGCATCGCTCATAAATTCCCTTTTATCTGATTCTAATAAAAGAGAAAGGCTTGGTAGAAATGGACGCGAAAAAGTTGAAAAGGAATTCAGCTGGAATAATGTAGAAAATAATCTGATGAGAGTGTATAACGAAGCGAATAGTAATTAAAGAGAGGTGATGAATTTTGGAGCAACATCATGAGGTAGAAAAGGATCATTTGCAGCTAGTACTCGATTTTTATCCATTAGAGGTTTCTGATGTATGGTTAGTATCTAGCAGAAGCGGAAGAACTACTTGGGAAGTGGATACAACAGAAGGGAAAAAAATTTTAAAGCAAGCAAACATGAAACCTGAGAGGATGCTATTTTTAGCAGGTGCTCATCAGCATTTATACAATCAGGGGCTTGCGATAACGCCTATTCATGAAACAAAAAATGGTGGGATTTGTATCGGTGCGGGTCCTGTTAGTTATGTTCTTTTTGATAAAGTGGAAGGCAATGAGGTCATTTATTATAACAAAGAGCAAATGCTAAAGGCGATGAAATTTGCCGGTAGCTTCTATCAGGCTTCCAAAGGATACGTTCCTTCAGAAGAGAGCAAAACCCGCGGCAGACTAGGGAAGTGGCATAAATTATATCGGTGGAAGCTTCAAGAACTTGAAGGAAACAAGACAATTGCTCAATCGTATCCTGAAGATGCATTTTCACAATTATTTTTAGCGCATGTAGATGAGATGATTACTCGGGCTCAATTGGCATTAATAGCTCTTGAAAACCCTAGTTATACTAATATATCCAGAGAAGTTAGTAATTTAAAAGGCTTTTGTCAGCAGGATTTCACTTTAGCGAGATTTACAGAAATGGAAGAAGAGCTGTTTATGAAGGAACTGCATTCAGTAACATACGATTTACCTACTCGGGATATCCGCATAATCTTAAATAAAATGATGAAAAAATTCTCCGTTTGGGATGATAATCTAGTATTTGATTTGTTACGTGCCTACCAAACTACTAACCCTTTATCAGAAGAATACTACGAAATTCTATCCATAGATATTCAATTCCCTCATCTCTTTTGTGCAATTGCCCATAAGTATTTCTTAGCTCAAAAAAGATCTTGGTCGGATGAAAAATACATTTGGGCACTGCAAAATATAATCGCATTAGAAGAATCAAAGGGAGAATTTCTAAAACAGTACCCTTCCATCTATAAAGAAGTCATTTCTACCAATAGGGAGGGAAATTAAATGACGGAAAACTCAAAAATTCCAAAGCTGGAGCTTGAGAAATTCGTTTTCTCACCTCCAGGTCCAATGGGATGGAATATGGCTGAATACGAGAAGATGCTTAAAAACCCTGATCAGCTCGTTTTAAATGAAACAACTGTTCATTCCCAGCTAGAAGCATTGTCAAGCAATGCCTTAGTGGAATTATCTCTGAGTGGTAAGTTATCCACTAATAAGCACCGTTCAAAAGATGAAGAAGTTCTGGATGATGAGGATATTATAGAAATTAAAGTGGAGGAAGAAGTCGAGGAAATAGATTATGAACATGAAAATGAGGAGAACCTTGAAGAGGATATTGAGGAAGAACTTGAGGAAGAAGAAGTAATAGAGGAAGAAATCGAAGTTCCAAAAATAAAAGTAACTATCGTTGTGGAAGATAGCAATTTAAAGTTGCCTTGGATTTCAATTAATATTAAATCTAGTCCTAAATAATCCATGAAATCTGAAAAGCGTGTGCGAGTCGTTTAACCTTGACAAGACGATGGTTATTAGTTTCTATTTTATTCTGAAAAAATATTCATGAAAGTACTAAGTGTATGCATAAATTTGTAATATATCAAATTTTATTATATTGGGTAGGAGTGATAGGAAATGTCAAATGAGTTAAGAAAAGCAAAACTTAAGCTGGATTTTGAAAATGGATTTCAACTATCTCCAGATCTTAGTGCAAAAGATGCGTTAGAAGCCCTTTTGAGAGCAATTAGAGATGGAGATGTATCTGAGGTTAAAATAGCAGCAGAGTATTATGATGGATCTGAAAAAGATTATGAAGAAGATGCTGAAGATGATGATGCCTCGGAAGAGCTAGCTGTGGCTTTGGATGAAGGCTATGAAGACGAAGAAGACGAAGACGAAGAGGACGAAGAATAATAGATTGTCACGAAAAAAGTGCCAGGATTCCTTGACGGAGGCAGGCACTTTTTTGTTCATCTGAAAATCACAATGGCTAACTTTAGAGCCTTTGATTATTGAGCTGCAAACCTGATACGTTTCTCTTTTTCCTATAGGGCTCAGTCTAGTTGGTATGACTCACTTGTGTCGCAGGGAATCTCTGTTTCTTCTTTCAATTGCAGTGTGTTTTCATAGACAGTGATGAGACGATTGGCGACGTGTTTAAAGGTGAAATTGGATTCAATAAATTTTCTGCCATTGTGGCACATCCATTCACAGATTTCTGGTTCTTTTAGTACATAGTGTATGGTTTTTGCAAATGCAGTTGGATCGTCGTAGTCATCGATAATTTGCCCGTTAAAGTTATCGAGAATTACCTCTGCATTTCCTCCGCGATTCGTGGTGATTAATGGGATTCCTGCTGCCATGGCTTCATAATGTACTCTAGCTAACGGTTCATTCCATTGGGAGCTGCAGACAAACATATCTCCTCCAATAAAGGCTTCAGAGATCCTTTCTGCTGGAATGTATTTGGTGAAAATCACCTTATCTCCAAGGTGTTTCGCCATTGTATATAAACTCTGCACATAGTGATTCATTCCGTCGTCACTAAACCATTTCCCACCAACAATCAGTAATACAAGATTATCGTGTTTTTTAACTAATGCTTGCATTGCTTGAATTAGGAGGTGAGGGCCTTTTGTTTTACTCAAACGGCCAACAAATAATATGACTTTCTTATTTTCAAGATTATACATTTCTCGGAATCTATCTCTAATCTTGAACCATTCTTTGCTTTTTCGCAAAGGGTAGGAAGATAGATCAACTCCCGAATATACGATTATTATTTTGGGTTTTGCAGTAGGGAACCGTTTCACAACGGTTTCTTTTATATAGTTACTGACCGTCGTAATAGTATCAACTGCGTCCACGATTTCGTTTCCTTCTTCATCAGACAGTTTCTTAAGGGAAAACATATCATTATGGAGACTTAAGACAATTTTGCTATCAGGTGAGGACTGTTTGTATAGAAGCACATTTTTTGGTCTGTTGCATATATGAATTACGTCAAATTGATGGAGAAAAAGTTCATTCGCAACAAGCTGTCGATAGTCTTCACGTGGAAACCGGATATACGTAACCCCATTAGCACTTTCTTGATTAGGGAGTTCAGGATCTGAGACGGAAAAAATCGTTAATTCATATAGCTTTGAAAGAAAAGGGGTTACCCCATCAATCATCATTTGAATAGCTCCTCCTTTTATTGAAGGAGCTGGTAGTTTCTCTGTGCAAATAATAGCTAATTTCATTGCATATCCTCTCCATAATAACCTTGCAAAAAGTGGTATTCCCTGACTAATCCTTCAGCTAAGGGAATGACCGGTGAATAGTTTAGTATTTTCTCTGCTTTTCGAATATCTGCCCACGTATGTGTAGGTTCTCCTTTTACTTTTTTAGAAAAAGAAATATTTGCATTTTTACCAGTAATACGTTCTAAACGTTCAATTATTTCCAGTACGGATGCTCTCTCTTTTCCGCCTATATTAATGGTTTCACCGAGCGCATCTTCTGCTGTTAAGGCGGCTTTTGTAGCTGTTACACAATCATCGATATAGGTAAAATCCCTTGATTGGTTTCCATCTCCAAAAACGGTGATTGGTTGATTTGTAATTAGTTGTTTGATAAAGCGATGAAAGGCCATATCTGGACGCTGTCTTGGCCCATAAACCGTAAAATAGCGAAGTATGACAAGTGGAATGTCATAGCTCTTTTCATAAACACGGCATAAATGTTCCCCTGATAATTTGGTAATGCCATATGGAGACAGAGGTTTTGGAAAGGCTCTTTCTGTTACCATTCCAGTTTTCTCTCCATATATAGAGGAAGTAGAAATATAAATGAATCGATGAATAGCTTTGTCTTTCGCTGCTTCTAAAAGGCGTTGGGTCATTAAAATATTATGGTATACATAGGGGGAAAATTCTGCTCCCCAGCTTGATCTCACGCCAGGTATAGCAGCTAAGTGGTAAATAGCTTCCACACCTTCTAATAAATCAGGTAGACTTTCGTCTAATAGATTCATTTTTTTAAAGGTGAAGCGGGAGTGCTTCATTAAAGTTTGGATATTTCTCATTTTATGCTCTGGGGGAGTTGGTCCGATAAAGGTGTCCACCCCTATCACTTCATATGTGTGCTCTTTAAGCAGTGCCTCACACAAATGGGAACCGATAAAACCTGCGGCACCTGTCACTAGAATTCTCATCCTCGTCCCACCCCTTTATAGATTAATCCAGCTTTCCTAACAGCTTCCTTATTGATGCAATTTCTACCGTCCAACACGATATTGCCCTTTAGATGAGTCTTGACATCCATCCAATCTAGTTGGCAAATCTCTGGCCATTCGGTTGCTATGATGATGGCTTCAGAATCAAGATAAGCAGACTTTATCGTTTTATGCTGAGTAACTTTATGGCGTAACTCTGCTGGTAAAAATGCTTTTGGATCATACGCATGAACATCTGCTCCGAGCGCATGCAGGTAATGTATGAGTGCAATAGCTGGTGAATGTCTAATATCGTCTGTATGGGGTTTAAAGGCTATTCCAAGAACTGTGACTTTTTTATTTGGAAAAGAAGGAAGCGTTTCTTGTAATTTATTTATATAAAAATCTAGTTGAGTCGCATTTATTGCTTGAACCGCATCCAAAATCGGAGTATTGACAAGTTTGTTTGTGGCGGAATGTTGAAGTGCTTGCAAATCCTTAGGAAAACAAGATCCTCCATAACCAATGCCTGCTTGTAAAAAGAGAGGGCCGATCCTCTGATCAGTACCTAATCCGTTGGAAACCTCCATTATATCAGCATCATATACATCGCATATTCTGGACATTTCATTAATAAAGGATATTTTAGTGGCAAGAAATGCGTTCGCTGCATATTTGATCAATTCAGCACTATTCCAGCTTGTAACGATAAATGGTGCGTTTATTGACTGATAGATTTCTTTTAAAATAACTTCGGATCGATTGTCATCTTCTGCTATACCGATGACTGTTCGATCTGGGTAAAACATATCTTGAATAGCGGTTCCTTCTCGCAAAAATTCAGGGTTGGATACAATATTGAAAAAAGAAGGGCTTACTCCTTTTTCCAATAGATAGTCGTGCATTTTTTTATTTGTTCCTAGAGGTATGGTGCTTTTAATAATAATGGTTTTATAGTCTTGGAGCTGCTCCGCAAGGGTTGTGAAAACGGAAGACAGAAAGCTTAAATCGGTGCCCCCATCTGCTAGGCTCGGTGTTCCGACGGTCACAAAAATAACAGATGACTGATGTATGGATTCAGGTAAACTTGTAGTGAATGTAACCCTCTCCTTATGTTTATGGAGTATCTCATTTAGTTGTGGCTCGTATATAGGAACAATCCCATTTTGAAGTCTCTGTATTTTTTCTGAATGGTTATCTACACAATAAATATTATGTCCGAATTCCGCTAACACGGCAGAGGTGGTGAGCCCTACATAACCGGCTCCTATAACGCAGATGTCCATGGCTTACACTCCTTTTGGTTGCCCCAATTAAGCAAAGAGCCTGACTGGTTTTCATATAGGTCATATTGTTTGCACAAAGAATCTATTGCAACAAATACGACTGTGCCAAGAATATTCATTTAATATACTATTACGGGACAAAGGCTGATGGTGACGGATACAGTGCCCAAATAGCCAGAGATATTTCCTTCAGAGGGGGAGTTATTGCTAACAGATGCTATTGAAGGGAGATTACCGAGAAGACTGCATTGCAAAAGGTGAAGAAATAGAGCATAAAAAAAATGGGGCTAAGTAAATTTCTAGACCCCATTTTTTTATTATTCTATTCCTTTGCAAGCCCAAGCGTCGATTTCTACTTTGAATGCTGGTGCTGCTAAACCGGCAACATACAGAAGTGTTGTACATGGAAGATGATTTTCAAAAAAATCGCTTATCACTTTTCTCCTTGCATCAATGTCATATTCTCCTACTAAATAAAAGACTACCTTTGTCAAATCTTGAACATCCATACCTGCTGCTATAAGGTTCTTCTGGACATTACTTAGTGCCACTTTTAACTGTTCTATCGGTTCTTCAGGTACAGTACCATCGACTCTCATGCCTAATTGTCCAGACAATGTTAACCATCTATTCGGCCCTGTTACTTCTATTTGGTGAACATAAGGTGCTACTGGTTGGTGTACAGCTTCAGGATTTCTAACAATTTTCAACTAAACCATCCTTTCTGAATTACAAACAATAAAAGAAGTGGAGACATTTCTCTCTAAATAATATTATTTCATTTAGATGGAAATTTGTCATTGAAAGAGCTAGAAGTGGGCTTACAAATTCTGTTTTTCAAAAAACAGAACTTTTTACCTATTTTTTTTAATGTTTTTCACATTGTGTAATGGTATTGAAATAATAATGGGTTTATTTTACATATACAAACAGGAAAAAGGAGAAAATTATTTTGAATTAGAGATAATAACGGGAGGCAAGTCACAAGGTCATATGGCGAAATTTAGGATGTATTTACTAGACAAAATTCGACAATAGTCATGCGAGATTGACCAATTTTTGAACACATGGTACTAAATAGTAAGCGAAAAAATGTTAGTAATTTTCAAAAAAATAGTTTTCAAGTTTGACTAATGTGGTATTAATATCCAAAAGAGATTATTTTTGTTAACAAAATAATGAAAATTTGCCAGAAAGAGGTTGGGAATACGTATGTTGGAGTCTAAAAGAAGAGCCATTATCTTTTTAACGTTATCTTTACTGCTTGCTGTTGCAGCAGGATTTCTGTTTTTGCAAAAGGTAAGTGCAATTAATACCGAGCTTGGTGGTATGACAAAAGTCTATATAGCAGCAGAGAATATCCCATCAAGGGCGGTCATTCAGCCTAATCAAGTAACAACCACGGACATTCCAAATCGATTTGTGAATGAATCCCACATAACCGATGTTTCAGAACTTGCGAACAGGGTATCAGTGGTTCCACTTTCAGAAGGGGAGCTAATTACTTCCAGTATGATTAAACCCATTGATAGTATCCGGGAAGAGAACAACCGTATTGTTACAATAAGCCAAACGGAGAGAGTAAGATTTGATGAACGCTTAGAAGCATTGGATCGTGTGGACATCATTGTTTCTCACAAATTCGACGGTGATTCCAAAACAGAAATTTTTATGACAGACGTTTTGGTTGCCGGTGAAGTAAAAAGCGGTGGGGACTTCTCTGGTATTGCGGTTGAAATCAACTCAGAAGATGCACCTAAACTCATACATATGCAAAATTACGCAGACAGCATCCGTATACTTAAAGCGAACGTAGGCAATGGAAATGCGATAAATGATACAGGTGAAGAAGTAGAAGAAGTGCCTGAAGAAGAGATAGTAGATGAAGAAACAAACAACGAAGCATCTAATGAAGAAGAGAAAATAGATGATAGAAACAAAGAAGAAGCGAATAAAGAAGAGAATGATAAGGAAAAAGATAAAGAGAAAGAAGATGACAAAGAAAAAGATAATGACGGCAACAACTAGATGGGGGACGGAAAGATGAAAGATAAACTGAAAATGTTAATCGTTAGTGAAGAAGAAGTGATTGCAGATCAGCTTCATCGAGTTCTTTCGGAAGAGGGTCAAATGGAAATAGTGAGTTACAAGGAGTTAAAAGGGGAGTTTGATAGACTTTCTCCTGATTTGGTTTTTGTGGTTCAAACGGAAGATGAATCGTCGTGTGTGGATGCCATTGAGTATATTCATCAGGAAAATCCAATGGCAATGGTGATATTTATAGCTGGTTCACAAAACTTCCAACTTTTGAGACTTGTTACGCGAGCTGGTGCGACTGATTTCTTTGTCTTTCCAGATGAATGGACATTATTTAATGGCAGATTAGAAAGTATTTTGCATACTGCCACAGAGCGTAAATCACAATATGAAGAAACAGCAGCGACGCAGCAAACATTTAAGCGAGGTCGAGGCCAGGTAATCTCTTTTTACAGCGGTAAAGGAGGAAGTGGTAGAACACTGATCTCTTCCACGTTTGCTCAAACATTGAAATTTGAATCAACCGCTCAAGTATTGTTAATTGATTTAAATTTACAATATGGTGGGGTAGAAACATTTCTATCTATTGAGTCTAACCGATCTATCGCAGATTTACTCCCAGTTTTAGATGAGTTAAATGAATCCCATATCCGCAATGTTTCAGAACGAGAGCCTTTTTCCAAACTTGAGGTTTTATTGAGTCCTAGAGATGCGGAGGTTGCGGAGAGTTTAAATGATCAATTTATTTCTAAGCTTATTCGAACATGCCGCCGAAGCTATGATTTCGTCCTTATTGACCTTCCAGTGATAATGAATGAACAAACACTCACAGCCTTGGAGGAATCAGATAAAATCTTCTACGTATTAAATTTGGATACACCATCTATTAGCATGTTGAAGCAAGTGGAATTGCTTTTTGCAAGGTTAGGCTTGGATATGAAAGAACGGGTGCAGCTCGTATTTAATGAAGTTGGAAGAGAGAATGAAATTAAGCCTAATGATGTCAAGGATGTGCTTCAGTATCCAACTGCAGTACAGTTGAAGCGAGATATAAAAGGGGTTCAATCGTTTGTTAATAAAAGTGAACCATTACGAAAAGAAGCGGATGAAAAGAAAATAATTCCATTTGCTAAAAATATTAGAAAATGGGTTAGCGGAATGATTGAGTAAGAAAAATGGATAATGAAGGAATGAATATGGATGTCAATTTTTGATAGAAAAGGGAAAAGTTCTAGCAGAAAAAAAACAGAAAGAACTTTATACGAAAATCCATATATTAATGAGTTAGTAGATCACTATAAAACTCGTATTCTTAAAGAATCAAACTTAGAAGTGCTGACCAGTATGTCCCAAGGGGAAATGCGGTTGCGGATTGAGCAATTAATCTCTCAATTTATGAGTGAAGAAAAGGTCATTATTTCTAGGCATGATAAAGAGTTATTGATCTCTAGAATCATTGATGAATCGGTTGGTTACGGTCCGCTTGAATCGGTGCTTAGTGATCCTTCCGTCACCGAAATTCTCATTAATGGTCATCAAGAAGTGTATGTGGAGCGTAAAGGGAGATTGGAGCTTTCCTCTATTACGTTTAGAGATGATAAACATATCCGTCACGTTATTGACCGAATTGTTGCTCCAATTGGAAGAAGGATTGACGAAAGTTCACCAATGGTTGATGCCAGATTGCCAGATGGAAGTCGTGTAAACGCAGTAATTCCACCTATCAGTTTAAATGGTCCGCTTGTTTCTATTCGTAAATTTAGACAGGATCCGTTTAAAATGCAGGATTTACTCCAATTTGACTCTCTAAGTGAGGAAATGTCGTCATTCTTGGAAGCTGTTGTAAAAGCAAAGCATAATATCTTAATTTCTGGTGGTACAGGTAGTGGGAAAACCACATTACTAAACGTTCTAGGTAGTTCCATTCCACAAAATGAACGAGTCATTACGATAGAAGATTCCGCAGAATTACGCCTCGACAAGCCGAATGTTGTTGGTTTGGAAGCTAGACCACAAAACGTCGAAGGCAAAGGTGAAATTACGATTAGGCATCTAGTGAAAAATGCTCTAAGGATGCGACCGGATCGTATTATCGTCGGAGAGGTTCGTGGCTCTGAAGCATTTGATATGCTGCAAGCGATGAACACAGGACACGAAGGATCCTTAACAACTATTCATGCCAATTCTCCATTTGATGCACTTCGAAGAGTTGAAGGGATGGTCATCATGGCAGGTATGGATTTGCCTACATCTGTAATAAGAGAATACATCCTTGGAGCACTTGATTTTATCGTTCAAGGGGAACGCCTAACAGATGGAAGTCGTCGAATCACAAGTATTTCAGAAGTACATAGAACTTCCGACGGTGATATGGAAATAGTCGAAATTTTCCGTTTCTACCGAACTGGAATTAAGGAAAATGGCAAAGCAGACGGCTATTATGGACCAACAGGTAAGATTCCAGCATGTTTAAAAAGGTTGAAAATGTATGGATTGGAAATTGATGAGCAAATGTTTCATCAAATGGAGGTGAAAGCCCTATGATGTTTGAAGCCTCTTTAGCAGGCTTAGCTGCTTTGCTTTTTATATGGGGAATGTACGCATATCTAGGATTTCGAAAAGAGAAAAAAGAGATCAAGCAAGTATTTGGTGCCCATTTCCAGAAGAATCAAGAGCGCACAAGCTTTATCTCTACCATAGGGGATCGATTTGACACTTCCAAACAAGCAGCGAAAGTAAAAGAAAAGCTCCTGCAAGCAAATGTTACACTTTTACCTTCAGAGTTTTATGCCATTTTAATATTAATTGGATTTGCAATAGGAATCTTTATGTTCACTGTAATGAATATGAGTTTTTTTACTAGTTTTTTAGTTGGAGGCATCATTAGTATTTGTTCGAATTTCCTATTTTTCATCATTCGTAAAAATAAATACATGGACAGAATGAGTGATCAGCTCTCAGAAGTTTGCCGAATGATGGCCAATAGTACAAAGGCAGGATTAACGATCAATCAAGCGGTCGAAGTCGTTGCAGGAGAGGTTGGAGGACCTGCAGGAGAAGAATTTAAAAACATGGCTCATAACCTACGCCTAGGAGTGGATATGGAGCGTGTTCTAAAACAACTCGAAAGAAGAGTTCCAACAAAAGAGTTTAAATTATTTGTTGCAACCATCCTAATTCAACGGAAATCTGGTGGAAATCTTTCGGCCGTTCTAGATGAAATGGCAAGAACACTTGATGAACGAAAAATCTTAAAACAAACCATTAAAACGATGACAGCCGAACAAAGGTTTATCTCTTACATTCTCCCAGCAATGCCAATCGTCATGATTTTTATGATGAATACAGTAATGGATGGTTTTATTAGCCCTATTTTTACCTTACCAGGAATGATATTGTTAATAATCTTTACCATTGGATTAATAATCTCATTTGTACTCGTTCGCGCAGTTACAAATATAAGGGTGTAGATGAATGGATTCTTTAATTTTAGTAATTGTAATCATGTTCTGGCTATGTATTTTACTAGGCTTAGTCAATATTTATACATACAACACGAAGAAGAAACTTCTCACAAATCATCTTAATGAAGTAATTGTGGAAAGCTCCTATTTGGGAAAGCCTGAAAGAACTACACGAGTAAGTAAGCTAATTGCAAAAATATCAAAATATGCAGATGATTTTGCCTCACTAGGAGAGCGTATTAACTTTTTTAGTGAATCAGCTGATCTGGCAATCATTTTAAAAAAGGCAGGATATCCTTATGAATTAACAATAGGAAGATTGCAGGGGTCCAAGATAGTATTCTTCATTTTAGGGTTTTTGGCAGGGGCAACATCGGTCATTCTTGGTTTGCCTTTTTCAAATATACTATTTGTAGCCCTACCTTTCCTTGGCTTTTTTCTACCAATTATTTGGATTCGCTCCAAAGCAAAAGAAAGACAAAATCAATTGCGAAGAGACCTACCAGATTTTCTAGATACGGTCACAATTAGTCTTCAGGCGGGAGCAGGACTTGATCAAGCAATCAGGGAAACCATCCTACATTTTAATGGTCCAATTCGAGATGAATTTGCCAGACTAATGAGTGAAATTAATATCGGAGTTCCTAGAGAAAGAGCCTACGCTGACATGTTAGAAAGAAATGACAATGTAGATTTTCAGAATTTTATTAAATCATTATTACAAGGTACAAAGCTTGGTGTACCTGTCTCTACAACCTTCCGAATACAGGCGGAGGAAATCAGAAAGGTAAGTATCGAGCAGGTGAAAGAAAAAGCGGCAAAAGCCTCACCTAAAGTAACCCTCATTACCTCTTTTGTCATCGCACCAACAATCATGCTCTTTATTTTAGGTCTGGTGGTATTGAACCTTATTTACGGTGATAACAACATTTTGGATATGCTCTAAAACAATATTCTTGAGAGGAGTGATGTAGAGATAACTACTATTCACTTAATTTTCCAAGAAAGTATTAGAACTAAAAGTGACAAGTTTGATTTTGACAAAATACTATTTTTATAGGAGGAAATAAAAATGAAAAAATTAATGCAAACTATGGTAGAGAAAGTTCAAGGTGTAATGGAGCAAGCTAAAAGTGTGGTAAATAATGAGCGTGGAGCACAAACAATTGAGTGGGTAGCGCTGGCTTTGGTTATTCTTTTCTTAATGGCGGCAGTTGCAAGTGCAATGGATGGGAATGGAGGAAATATTGCTAGTACGATGGTAAGCAAGATTTCTGAATTAATTAATCGAGTTGGGAATGAGTAATCGTTTATGAGAGGAACCCTAGCGAAAAATATCTTCTTGCTAGTGCTTCTTTCTATCCTGCTCATCCTTGGAGGTTGCCAAAATAATTCAACAGGAAATACAGATGCAGAAACAAATAACCCTGAGGATACTGCTTCTGAAGAGCCAAAGGATAATGAAGTGGAAGAAGATACCACCCAAGAAGTAGCCGATAATAATGTGGAAAACGAAGAGCTTTTAGAAACAATTCGTAATGCAGATACAATACCTGAAACGATTGAAGGAGTTGTCAACTATCCTGTAGGGGAATTTGCTCATATTAAAAGCACTACAGATGAAGTGAAAGATTATTTGAAAACACTTCCTGCTTTAGCCGAAGATGCAAGTGAAGAGGAAGTGGCGCAATATCTTAACTATATTTATAGTCTATTTAAAGTAGATTATGAGTCTCCGGATTCATTAATTGAATCGATGGAAATACTTAACTCCGATAACCCAGATGAGGTAATCGATCAAAATCTCCAAAAAGAACAATACAATGTAGTTATTGCACTAGATGCAAGTGGAAGCATGGGTAATTATATTGGAGATAAAACGATGATGGAAATTGCGAAAGAAGCAATTAGTAAATATGTTGCTTCTTTGCCTGAGGATGCAAATGTTGGATTGCGGGTGTATGGTCATGAAGGATCAGGTTCTGATACCGATAAACAATTGTCTTGTAAAGCAAACGATTTAATATATGAAATTGGTCAATATAATGAAAGTAATTTTAACAATGCGTTAAATCCTATTCAGCCAGCTGGTTGGACACCATTGGCTGATGCATTGCTGCAATCAGCAGAAGATTTAAAGAAATTCAGTGCAGAGAATAGTCGGAACATCATCTACTTCGTCAGTGATGGAATTGAAACCTGTGACGGAAATCCTGTTGAAGCTGCAAAAACAATAAAAGCATCTGGTATTGATCCTGTTGTTAATATAATTGGCTTTGGAGTAAGTTCTGAAGAAGGAGAGCAATTAAAGAAAATTGCTGAGGCAGCTGATGGAAATTACGCAGATGCCCAAAATCAATCTCAATTAAATGAACAATTTACGAAATCAATAGAAGAAGTAAGGAAATGGCAGGCATGGCATCTAAAATCAAGAGATGAAATAATGGGAAATTATAGTGATAATTTCTGGAGTGTGGCACATTGGCAACAAAATTGGATGTCTAATAACATCGAATTTTTCTTATCAGCAAGTACAGCCATTACAAACTTAAGTATTGAAAATAAAATTTCGTATGAGCAAAGAGATTGGATGCAGGAAGAATTAAGAGAAAAACGTAAAATACAAGAAAATGAAGTAGGAGACTTGTATAGTAAACTATTTGAATTGAACAAAGATAACTACAATTCAATGATGAAAGAAGTTAACGAGATATATAAGCAGAATCGTCAATAATCACTAAATATCCTGAATAGAAGGTATCCCCTTCTATTCAGCTATATTTCCAAGTTTAATAGGCAAACCAGGAGGATGAGCACATGCATTGGATAAAAGGGTGGAAGGAAAACGAAAAAGGGTCATTAACGATAGAATTTTTGGGGATGCTACCGTTAATGCTCCTTATGGTAATCATTCTTTGGCAATTTATGATTAGTGCCTATGGTGTCATTGTTACCCAATCCGCTGCCAATGATGCTGCAAAAGCATTCTCGCTATCGGCAAGAGAATCGGAGGCAAGGACTGCTGCACGCGATACATTGCAGGCAGGAAGTAACCTTAAATACAGAAGTGTCTCTGTGAACAATTACTCAGGTTCACAGGAATTTCAAGTTACCGTTCATGCTGATTTAGAGCTTGTTTTCATCCCCAAAAAGTGGGTTCGGAATACACCATCTGTTAATATATCCAGGACAGTAAGTGGAAGGGTTTTAGATTGATATGAAAAGTTTAAAAGATCAAAGAGGTAATGTTATTCTACTGACACTTGGCATATTTGCTGTCATGTCACTGCTATTTCTCCTAGTCTTTCATTTTGCTAAAGTGTTTGTTGTAAAGGAGTCGGCTTCTAATTATTCTGACCAAGCTAGTTTAGCAGCTGCATCTGTACTCTATGAAAAGTTAGTGGAGGAAATTGAAAATTATGATAGATCCCTTCCAGGTTTCATTGACGAACTAATTGATGCGGAAAATTTGCAAGACAAGATTGAAGAAAGAAAGCAGCAATTAAGAGGAACGTCAGATTGGTTAGAATTTGAGCTCAATTTAAAAGCTGTGAACGAAGTGCTAGAAGAAGAATTAAAGTCCAACAATCCGTTTTTAAAGGATTACATAGAGCTGGCGCTCAATAATGCAAAGGCGGAAATACCTCAAGCAGTGGAGCGAACAATCCGTAACAATGACGGACATTTGGATGGTACTGAAATTGAATTTACTAATAATTATCGCATTGAAGTGACAACATCCGTTCGTTTTACAGCCTTACAATTTGATCAATACATTCCCGAACGAAATCGCTATGTCAAACAATCAAGTGTTAGTCCCACATTTGTTTTTCTAAAACAAATGAATGACAGTCAATGGCGTAATTGGAAAAGACAATATTAAATAAATGGGAAGTCTACAACTATAGACATTCAACTTAGCTACTTGCGGCCCCATCTAACGGAGGATAAAAAATGAAAAGAATATTTATAGCCTTTGCTGCAATTGCTATTTTTTTCATGACAAGCGTCGTCCCCTTTGTGCATACAGCAGATGCTTGGAGTCCAAAACCATGGACACCAAAGCCTTGGGAATTAAAAAAATGGGAACCTGAACCACCAACAGAAATGAGAGAATGGAATCCGTCGTCAACAGATCTCCAAAAATGGGAGTTAAGACAATGGGTTCTCACTCAACACCAAATGGTTGCCTGGGAACTAAATAACAATCCTGATTTAACCCCATGGGAAGTAAGGAATTATGAACTTATTGCTTGGGAGCTTGAACAGTGGGACCTTGAGCTTCAAGGGCAGGGAGGCGGCCCAACAGGGGGACTAGAAGGAAACACTTCTGCTAATTCTCCCCCTGCTCAAGGGCCAATGCCGATTCCTGATCAAGACCAGCCATCCATAAACAATCCGTCTCAAAACAATGGTAATGA
Organism: Sutcliffiella rhizosphaerae; assembly: GCF_917563925.1. Classification (GTDB taxonomy): domain Bacteria; phylum Bacillota; class Bacilli; order Bacillales; family Bacillaceae_I; genus Sutcliffiella_A; species Sutcliffiella_A rhizosphaerae. The sequence goes on along the minus strand of NZ_CAKJTJ010000004.1, from coordinate 75,437 downwards.
CCAATACGCAGGAAACTCTCCATCAAGTGTAGAAACTGCTGCACCAGGAACAGGTTCTGATTCTGGTTCTTCCACTGGACCATCAACGTACGATGCAATAAAATTTATATCAAAAGATATAGTTGGTTCAACAGTAAACTTCGCAGACAAAATGGTCAGGGCTGATGATGCAGATGCATTGAGAAACTTTACAGACTTTCAGAAAGGGATGTTCCTTTCGGGGGTAAAAACCTTTACCAAGGGTAACGACTTCTTTGACAGTGCCTTTATGGTTAAGGATGTAGTGGATAGTTCCAAAAAAGCATATGATGCTATAAGTGATTATTCAACTCTAAGAAATATAAGAGACCTTTCCAGGGCAGGAAGAATTGATGATGCGCTTCAAATGGCAGGATCTGTTAAAAGCTTTTCTGCCACAAATGCAATTGTCTCTACTGCGCTTCTGCCATTCTCCGTAGCAGATACTTGGAATAATGCCCAATCTATTCAAGGCACATCAGGCTGGGATAGGGCGGATGCAATTATGAATACCATTGGTAGTGCAGGTGGTGTTATTTCAGGATTGGCTGCTCCGGTAGCGATGATACCAGGTGGGCAAGTAGTTGCAGCTGGTTTACTAGCTGTCGGTACGGTTCTATCTCTTGGGAGCGTTGTCTATAAAGCTGCAAGAAACTGGCGGAAAATTAAAGATACTGCAGTCAATACTGTTAAGAATATAGGAAATGGGATAAAGAATGTAGGTAGTAAAATAGCATCTTGGTTTAAATAGATTTGAAAACAATTCTAATACTTGTTGAAAGAGGTTTACTTAATGTATAAAATTCAGCGTACCTCAAAAATAAAAAGAGCAATTAATAGTAAGAAAAAGCTTTTAGAAAAAACAGATCTATATGATTATGCATTAAAATTCAAGGATAAGATTTACTTAAACGTTGATTTCTTAACGTACGGGAATAAGAAAAAGGGAACGCTAATTTTATCTAAAGATGGTGACATTATTCCTAGAGAAGAAGCCATTCAGGCTCTAACTTTTCATAGTCATTTCAACAATTATATTGACGGGGTAATTAACATTATGATTCCAGAAACAAGGAAGTCACTAAAACCGTTTGAAGAAGTAGTTGCTTTATTTAACGAACTTGAGGTAGAGGGCGGACTAGAGTTTGTTAATAGCACACACCACAACTTTAAAAGAGTGTTGGAAATAAGAAAAGTTCAAAGTGAAATTATATACAAAATCAGAGACATTCAAAACAAAGTTTTAGATGAAGTTGGCTATTTCACCGAAGAGGATTTACAAGCTATGCGAGAGTATTGTGAATCATTTAATGTCGGTCAGTTTAAACTTGCTAGGGTACGGCTAGATCACATCAAAGATGTAGAACAAACAATATACTGGTTAAAAGAAAACAAAAGTAATAATGAAAAATTAATCAGATTACTAGAAGATAGTATAGGTGAGAGTACTATTAGTATCTTAAAAAAAGCATACAAAGAACAATCAAGTGACTATTATCATAAGGAGGTTTTATATCCGCCAGGGGAAGAGGGAGTTAAGAAGTATTTAGAAGTATATCGTGATATTGTTTATCAAAGCACGAAAGATAATGTCTTACCGGGATTAAGAAATTAATATAAACAAATATATGGATGGTATTAATGTATAAAATAAATTCTTCATCAAATACAACCTAGTCAATAAAAATGAAGAAAAAAGTATTGGAGAAAGCAGTTGTTTTAATTTTGCTTTAAAGTATAACAATAAGATGTACTTACATGTTGGATATACTAGAGATATTGGGAGAGAACGGGGAAATCATACCTGGAAAAGAGGTATTGCAGCCTGCATTCATTTTTAACCAAAATAATTCCTTAATTCAAGATGTCATTGATATCATGGTTCCTGAAACTAGAAAATCAATAGACCCATACGAAGAAGTAGTAACTCAATTAAGTAAGCTAATAGATAACGATTCTCCTGAGTATGTTCAAAGAACTTTAAAAAGTTATGAAACTTTTGTAAAAACACGAAAAGGGCAAGGAGAGCTTGTCTATAAAATAAGGGATATTCAGGACAATATCTTAGATAATATTGGGTATTTAACAGTAGTTGATTTAGAAAAGGTTATAGAACATTGCGAAGCTTTCACAAAGGGTCAATTCATTATTGCTAGGACATTATTAGGACATGTAGAAGAGGTTAAAATGAACGGCTGGTTAGAAAAATCAACTAGCAATAACAAAAGATTGATAAGAATCCTTTAGGAAACGGTAGCAGATAAACCTATGAATATCTTGAAGAAGGCACACCAAGTTCATATGGTAGATTATGATGGAAAAAGTGTTACATACCCTAGTAATATTATGGAGGCAGCAGAAAAATGGTTAGAAGTTTACCGAAATATGGTGAAAAAAAGTACGGAAAAAAATATAAAACCAGTATTGAGGAACTAATATGAAAACATTAAAACAAGGTATAGGTATCTATACACAGTATTTTGATAAGTTTCTTTTGTTTGCGTTTATTATTATGCTTCCATTAATGTTACTTCAAACATTCTTTGTTAATTATATCTATGCGGTAACAACTGTCGACGATATTATGATTTTGGGTGATTTCGCAAATGCGTTTATGAGTTTATTAGTCTTGACTATTATTCAAGTTCCATATATAAAATTTGTACTATTGGAAGACGAAGGCGAGGAAAGATTAGTAAGGAAGTCTTTTCATACTTTTTTAGATAATGCATTCATTTATTTTATGTTTAGCGCTATTTTCACATTAATGGTTGTTTTGGGAAGTACACTATTTTTAATTCCTGGTATTGTCCTATTAGTATTCTTTTATTTTGTCCCATACGTTTGGACAAAAAGTGGATTTGGATGGAAAAAAGGTTTTTCACGGGCTGCAAGTCTGGCAAAAAAACATTTCTTCGCTATTCTTCTCATTCTTGTATTAATTGGAGTATTTGATACAGTTCTGAGTATGTCTATTACGATGCTGGCAATTAACTTCACCGATAGTTACTTCGGAGTTCTTATCGCTAAACTAATCATTGCAAGTGTTGTATATCCGATTGGTATCATAATCCTAACCCTCAAATTTAACGGATGGTACAAAGACATGTTTACTGCTCACTAGAAAGGAGAACTCCCGATGTCTAAGAAAGAAAAGAAATGGCGCCTTTTTTATAAAGTTATGATGAGTCTAATCTATGCTGTCATCTTACCTTTATCGGCTATACTTTATCTAATAGACGAAGCTACTCCACCATGGGGAATTATCATTGTAGCTATTGCACTCCCTTTTATGCGTAAAAATCATATAAACCAAATTAGACAACGAGGAATGTAAGGAGAAAGGGACGGCTCTTCTTCTCCCATAAGGGGAGTATGAGTTACGTCCCTTTACTTATTTTTTTATGAAAAGTGGTGAATTACTATATTTAAAGTTAACTCTACTCCAAAATTAAAAAGGGACTTAATTTTATCTGAAGATGGAGAGTTTATACCTCGAGAAGAAGCTATTCAAGCATTAACCCTACTTTGCCACATACATTCAGTAATAAGAATCATCCTTCCTGAAACAAGAAAATCCCTAAAACCACTTGAACAAGCTGTTGCATTCTTTAATTAACACGATAATTAAAGAAGTATATCGTGATATTGTTCGTCAAAGTACAAGAGACAATATATTGTCAGGACTAAGAAATTAGTATAGTAAGAAATAAATTAATAAGAATGGTTGTTTAATAAATATAAAGGAGTAAAGTTTTTATGTTTAAAACCCCACTCACATCTATAATAAATCAATCAATAAACAACAAAAAGAAGTTCCTAGAAAGTACGGACATTTATAAATATGCTTTTAAATATGAAGATAAAATTTACCTTCATGTAGATTATCTACGCTTTGGAAAAAGCGTGGGAGGAGTCATTTTATCGGAAGAAGGGGAGTTGGTTCCAAAAGACGAGGCAATTCAACCTTACATAGGATTCAATCATACAATAACTATATTAATGCTGTAATTACTGTTATGATTCCGAAAACAAGAAAGTCCATGAAGCCATTTGAGTTGGTGGTTGATTTTTTAGGGGAATTAGTTGATGAATCATCTCCAGAGTTTACAAAAGCGACGTTGAAAAGCTTTCAGACAGTCGTCATCACTAGAAAAGGTCAAGAAGAAATAGTTAATAAAATTAGAGATATTCAAAATCGTATTTTGGATGAGGTTGGTTATTTTACAGAGGAAGACCTTCGAACTGTTAGCGAGTATACAGAGTCATTCAGTAAAGGTCAGTTTATTATAGCTGTTACTCAATTGGAGAATGAAGAAGAAGTGAAAAAGACGATATCTTGGTTGGAAGAGGTAGATAGCTCTAAGGAGGATTTAATAAAACTATTGAAAGAATCAGTTGGAACAAAAGCAATGAATATATTACGAAAAGCGCATAGTGTTCATTTAAAAGACTATGATGGGAATAAAGTAAGCTATTCCTCCGAAGAAAATGGAGCAGATAAGTGGATAGAGGTTTATAGGGATATGGTCAATAAAAGTACACAAAAAAACCTTCTTCCTTATTTGAGAAATTAATAAAAAAAATCAATTGCAAAAGGACAAAACGGAAGTGGATGGAAGTAAACCGAGAGATTGTAAGTAGGAAGCATAAGAACTATTCTAGTCTTATGCTTCCTGCTAGCTTATTTCCAATGAAGGCTGAGTTCGCTCCACACATCAAACTTGTTTCCGTCTAAATCTTGAAATACGAAGTTTCGTCCTGCATGCCCGCGGTTTTCGATTTCCCCGGTTTGAATGCCATTAGTAATAAAACTTAGGCGAAGCTCTTCTAATGCTTTTAAGCCATCCACTTCAAATGTAATAGAGAATTGCTCATTTCCATAACTATCTATGAAGTTTGCACTTTGATGATCGGGTGATTTTACTAGAAATATACTTTGATTTGCAAGGTTAATAATCGCCTTGTCCTGATCTTGATAGGTCAGTTCTGCCCCAAGCATGCTCACATACCAATCAGCAGAGCGTTCCACATTGGTTACAGGTAAATAGGTCGTGCCAATTCTAACTAATCTTTCTTCCATAGGAACTGCCTCCTTATTGTATCGTATCTAATAGTTGTACCTCTAGCTTGTCTTGGTCTTCCCAGTCTGAAAAAATTTCAATATGCCACTTGTCCGTTTTTCTCTCCCATCCATGAGAATGGGCCCATGTGTGAAGGTGATCATATGCTTCGAAAATATTTTTATTAGAACCATGGTATGTAGCGGCAGCATATTTTTGAGGTGGAATGATGATAGAGACCATATCATCTGGTGTATTTTCAATTGCAGCTACCGCAACTGCAACCCAGTATCCATCTTCTTGTGGAGTGGAAGGATCAACGATAAAGGCACCATATCGTTTGTCAGGATTAATCCGATTCTTAATTTCATTTATGCGCCTATCTAACTGCTTTGAAGCCTGACCGATTTCCTTTGGATATTCATTTGGTTCACACCATACTCTGAACCCTACTAAATTCAATGCTCCAAGCTCCATTATTTTTTTATCAAAAATCATTCGTTTTCCCCCATCTCTTTTTAATGAATCCACTTTTCTGCATAATAGTTTTTCATAAAATTAGCAAGTGTTTCAAGGGTTTTAATTCCATCAATTTCAGCATTCTTGGCTATTGTAAGTAGCTCAATTCCTTTTTCCACCCTGATACTGTCTAAGGGATCGCCACCTCCTGGGAAGGGAAATAATTCCCGCAGTTCCACAAGAGCGTTAGCAACCTTTGAAAAGTGCTTTTCTGCTTCTGATGAAAATTTCCTTACCCCTCTTTCCACGATATTGGTACCGTCCCAATTTTTACTCAGGTCATGCAAAAATTTTACTGCAAATTCCCTAGCATCAGATACTACTAGGGCATTAAATGCATTTCCATGTGGATCTGCTTGGCGTCTATGAAGTACATCAATCCACGTGTCATATGCCTTTAATCCAATGACATACTTATCTTGAAAAATATGTTGCCACTCTCTTCCGTAGGAGTGGTCTAGTATTGTATCTAACGCCATTCGAAGCATTTCGTATTTAGAATGAGGAAGGCTTTCCCCGACGGTGGTAGTGTATAGGACTCCATTTATATTTGCAAAATCTTCGTATGAAACTTCCCCGTCTTTTGAACAATCTTTCGCATAAAAAGTCTGTAAATCATCGTCATACCCATAAATTAATCCAAATTCAGGAATAAACAAATCAAATGTAATCGCAGGAATACCACGGTCAATGGAGTCTTGAATAAGTTGGAGGGTCCGTTCTAATTTGTCTGGTGGGACAGGTGCCTCCGGATCTGCAAGGTTACTAATGAAACCGAGGTTAGTTAGATTTTTCCTTATCAAATATCCCCCTGGGAAAGCTGTCGGTCCTGCAACATTCACTTCAATGGGATCAATGTTAATTCGAAAAGCATGACCCGTCAATCCGATGACATCTACTAAGCTGAGATCCTTTTTATCTGTATATTTTATAACTCCGTGAATTACCGCTGCTGCGGATGTTTGTGTTCTTACCCAATCTTTCTCCTTATCTAGTGCCTTTTTCATGAGGATATCCCCCTTTACATATCAGGTTCTCTGAGTATTTTTCTTCTAGTCGCCCCATCCAATTTTTTTCTTTGCACAAATTGTTGAATGCAAATTCTGCGTCTTTCCTTTTGGATTTTGAGCTTTGAGCGGGAAAGTGTACTGTATATATTGGCTTTTGTTGTATGAAACAGTTCCGCAATTTTATATGGTGGAAGATCTTCGAAAAAATATGCCTCAAAAATGGCTTTTTCTTTTTTACTAAGGCAGCTCATGAGCGAGCAAATGCCCTCGATTACACTTAAGCGAAGAAGGTGTTCCTCTGGGTTTTGTTGTTTTGCCTTCTCAGTTGCTTTTGTAGAGAGAAAAGACAGAATTTGATCAATGTTTGCCCAATCGACGTTTTCTGAACTAGGAGCTTCCATCCGATAACTCGCCGTTCTTATTTTCATCAATGCTTCATTTCGGACAATTTGACGTAACCAAGGGGTGAATTTTTTCGTGTCCATTAATGTTCCAAGTTTAAGAAAAGCTCTGAATAAAGCTTCCTGTACGATGTCTTCTGCTAAAAAAGTATCTTTTGTAACAGAATAAGCCCAACCATGAGCACGTGCTCTATGTAAACGAACAAGTTCATTGAACGCATGTTGATTTCCTGTTCTAGCCAACTCTACTAAACGCTCTTTTTCTACTTCCTCTTCCCTAGGAACATCCAAAATGACTGCCATTATTCTAACTCCTTTCCACACCACCACTAACTTTGATGCAAATCGTTCAAAAAAACTCACAAAAATAAAAAAATTGAAAGAGCGTCGTCAACTTTGAAAAATTCTATTTATGCAGGAGCTTTCATATTGTTACTAAATTCAAAGTTAGCTTTTTCTTTATGGGTAGATGCCTAAACAAACCGAAGTACCCATCTCTCATCATTTCCATCCGTTGCAAAACACGACAAGAAAATCAGCTTTTTCTATTATTAGTTCTTTATACATCATTCCATTTCCTTTTTTAAAAATGTAAAAAAACACAGACATCAGCCTGTGTAAAAGAGAAAAGGAGTATACGAAAGAAGCTAAGTTATGGTCTTTTTTTTAGGAGATGATTTAAATAAAAAGCAAACAAAAAAGAGGGTGGATATGTCCCTCTTTTCTTCATCGTAAAAAAGGCAATGATGCCTAACCTTCTTTGTTTAATGAGCAGAAGCTTTTTTGAAGTTACTGCCACTGATATCGGCAATATTTTCAATGGCGATAATGGCCTTTGGATCTAGTTCTTCTACGATGGAACGCAAGGTGTATAGTTCAATTCTAGTGACAATCGTATAGATGAGCTTCTTTGGTTCGTTGGAGAATACACCTTGACCTTTAATATAAGTAATACCCCTACCCAATTTAGCATTTAGTTCAGGTGCTATTTCTTCAGGCTTGTCTGAAATGATGGTGACAGACTTGTACTCTTCTAATCCTTCCACAACGATATCAATCATTTTGTAGGCGATATAGTAGGTGATGATGGAATACATAGCTGTTTCCCAAGTGAAAACTAAGAGGGCAGCAAGGATGAAAATGAACACATTAACAATCATGATGAATTGACCCACGGAAACTGGACGATTTTTGCTTATAAGGATTGCAATTATTTCGGTGCCATCCAATGCTCCACCCGTTCTGATAACAAGCCCTACACCTGTACCAAGTATAACTGCCCCAATAATGGTGGCTAGAAATAAATCATATGTTACGGGTTCAAAGTGATGTAGATATGCGGTGCATCCTGATAGTACGATAACGCCGTACAATGTATGTAAGGTGAATTTTTTACCCATTTTTTTGTATCCAATATAAAGAAAAGGTAAATTAAAAAGAATTAGGAATAAACTCATTTTCATGCCGGATAATTCTGCGGCAATGATAGAGAGGCCAATGATTCCACCATCCAATATGGCATTTGGCACTAAAAATAGTTCAAGTCCAATTGCGGCAATTATTGCTCCAATCGTAATCATGACTATTTGTTTAGTTTCTCTTAAAATAATTTTTTTTCTAGTAACAACCAAAAGTATCATGCCCTTCATTCTGATAATTTCTTACTTATTATAGCTTATTATTAAAAATATAACCCTTTTTCCCCGGTTTCGTAAAGGATAGAGCAGTCCTTTAATAGAAATAGTAAGTATTACATCAAATATTTAATTAGGAGGAATAGAGAATGATTAGTAAGCTTGGTCAAGTAATGTTGTATGTGAATAATCAGGATGATGCAGTAGTTTTTTGGACAGAGAAAGTAGGATTCATCATCATTTCAGAGGAAAATACCGGTCAGGGAATGCGATGGATTGAAGTGGCTCCTACTAAGGAGACACAAACAAGTATCATTCTGCATAATAAAGATTTTGTCGCGAAAATGTCTCCAGGATTAAATCTTGGAACACCTTCTCTGATGTTTTTTACAGAGAATCTGGAATCGTATTATCAGGAACTATTAAGTAAGGGTGTAAAGGTTGGGAAAATAGTTAATATGCCATCTGGAAAAGTATTTAATTTTGCTGATGGAGAAGAAAATTACTTTGCGGTGATGGAAAAAATAGAATAGTCAATTGTATGCGACGTCCAATTTCTAGAGATGTAGAAGTTGGGCTTTTTATTTCTAAATTCCTGTCTGATAGATTAATAGAAATAGTGTGATTATAGTAATAAATGTACTGTTTTACTAGATTATCCGTCCAAGCTCAATCTTATATGAAACATATTATATGGTAGGATATCCTAAAAAACCAAAAAGGGGAAATGCAAATGAAATATTATTATCAAAGTCAACGAAGCAAGCATGAAGAACATGACTGTGGTTGTAAAAAAAAGAAACATGAATGTGAAGGCTGTGTCTGTGATCAGTTACGTAAACTGCAGATACAAACAGAATTAGACTTGTTTTTAAAAGGGGGGACTGTGGTAGAAGACGTGTTGTTTATTAGCTTTGATCGTAAAAATTGTTGTGCTATTTTTTCCGATCCGACTACTGAACCTGGATCTACCTTGGTTTTTGACTGTACCCAAATTATTGGTATTCGTTTAGAAAGAGATTAATTTTTTCAAGGAGGTTCTTTTGCATGCTTTGTTAGCAAAAGAACCCTCCCCTCCTTTTTTGAGGTAAAATAAAGGTAATTGTAAATTCATGTCGAAATCCTTTCTTGTATGAAAATTTACTATATGAAAGGATAGAGGGAATGGAGAAAAATGAGCCAGTTGACAATGTTGTGAAATTTGAACAATCTGAGTCGATGAAAAAAGAGTTTCGCCACGATTTGCCAGTTTCAGAAGAGCTGAAAGAAGTGCTTTTAATCAAAATCTATAATGAATTGGCGCAAGATATTGTACAAAAACACTTTTCTGAGGCACGGAGCGTTTTAGAGGCGTTTATTGATGAACATCGCATAAGTGGAGAAAAACGCCCTGCTTTATTGCAAAATTTGTTTTGGTGGAGAATCTTGTATCAAGTCAATCATGGGATGGAAGTCCCGTTTGTTGAGGACTACATCGCCAAGAATATTACCTTCCTAAAAGACAAACCTCTTATTACCTCGTGGCTAAAAGAATGGGAAAAGGCCGTCACCAAGTTCTATTATGTTGGATATATGTACAACAATCGTAACATGGTACTCGTAGATATTCTGACAAATGAAACCCTAGATGTAGTTATTTATGATAGAACCGCCATTCCACCAAAATCTGGTGAAATCGTATTGGGAACCCTACTACCTATTGGAGATGGGCTCTACTTTCCAATAATAGATTTCTACCACTTTGACTATCAAGCCCGTGAACATGTTGCGAGGCAAGTCAAGCGCCACCTCACCGCACACTTTGAAAACTCCTCTTTATTAGAAACATTTATTCATCTGCTCTCCCAAGCTCTACAAATTGAACAAAGAATAGAAAGTGATCAGCCAATAAAGTAAATTTATCTTTTAAAAACCTATCCAGCCATGTTGGATGGGTTTTTTAGCATGAACAAATCGTCAAAACGCGTCCCTCCATTACAAAGTTTGCTGACCAAGTTTACTTGCTAGTTCTTTACTTTCGTTTCTTCTTTGTTTTCGGGCTATGGCACGTTGGTCGGCTGTGTTATGTAAGTATTTTTCTTCTTCCGTTTCGGGATGGATGCATGGGACAGTAGTAGGTTTCCCATTGTCATCTAATGCTACGAAGGTTAGAAAGGCAGTAGCGGCGGTTGTTCGGTTACCTGTGGTTAAGCCTTCAGCAATTACTTTCACAAATATCTCCATGGAGGATTTCCCAGTCCAAGTGACAAATGATTCAAAAATGACGGCATCTGTTGGTCGTATAGGGGATAGAAAGTCAACGGAATCCATGGAGGCTGTCACACATTCACATCGACATAGACGGGAGGCAGAAATGGAAGCAATCATGTCCACATCCGACAGTAACTTCCCACCAAACAATGTATGATGATTGTTGATATCATTTGGAAATACCCGACTGGTTCTAATAACCCTTGTTTCTTTACATGTTATGTTCATTTTAATGGCTCCTTAGTTAAAGTATATGTTCATTGTATTTTAACATTTTTTTCCTCGGATGAGAAAGTTGAGCTCTTTCATATTCATTCTGTACGCTAAGGGTATAATAAATGTAAGTAGAAGTCAGAAAAAAGGAGGAGATAAGATGACAAATAATAATAATGAAGTAGTTATCGACTGGAATTTTGACAATAGCTATGAGAAGCTGCCTTCCTTGTTCTTTTCAAAAGTAGAACCAAATGAAGTAGAATCACCTAGTTTAGTTGTTTTAAACGAAGATCTTGCGGAAAAGTTAGGCTTGAATGCAAATGTACTGAAAAGTGAAGAAGGTATTCAAATCCTTGCCGGAAACGCTTTACCTAATAAGGGATCTGGCATTGCTCAAGCTTATGCTGGTCATCAGTTTGGTAATTTTACGATGTTAGGTGACGGTCGTGCGCTTATGATAGGTGAGCAAATTACACCTCGAGGTGAGCGATTTGACTTGCAATTAAAAGGATCAGGTCGGACGCCTTACTCCAGGGGCGGCGATGGTCGCGCAGCGCTTGGCCCGATGCTAAGAGAGTATATTATTAGTGAAGCGATGCATGGTTTTGGGATACCGACCACCCGAAGCCTTGCAGTCGTATCCACAGGTGAAAAAATTATTCGTGAAAGAGTTCTGCCTGGCGCAATATTAACTCGTGTGGCATCCAGTCATTTACGTTTTGGTACCTTTGAATATGTCGCGAACTGGGGTGATATGGAAAAATTGCGTGCCCTCGCTGACTATGCAATGGAACGTCATTATCCCACTCTTGATAGAGGGGATTATCTTGGTTTTTTCAGGTCAGTTATGAAACGTCATGCTACCTTGATAGCCAAATGGCAACTTGTTGGTTTTATTCATGGAGTGATGAATACAGACAATATGACCATTAGCGGAGAAACGATTGATTACGGACCATGTGCTTTTATGGACACGTATAATCCTGACACTGTCTTCAGCTCAATAGATGCGCAAGGTAGGTACGCCTATAAAAATCAACCTCGCATTGGTGGATGGAATCTGGCTCGTTTTGCCGAATCGCTGCTTCCGCTTTTCCATAAAGAACAAAAGCAAGCAGTAGAGCTTGCACAGGAGGAATTATATAAATTCGAGGAATTGTTTAAAAATCAATGGCTCACTGGAATGCGTGCTAAACTTGGTCTGTTTAGAGAAGAAGAAGCAGATGGAGCATTGGCAGAAGGGCTTTTAAATGTCATGCTTCAGGAAAAAGCGGATTTTACCAATACATTCCGTGGGCTTACTTTAGGAAACTTAGAAGAAACAGGATTGGTAGGCAAACCAAGTTTCGAAGAGTGGGATAAGCTATGGCAAGCACGATTGAGTAGGCAGGGGGAAGGGGAACAAGAAGTCCGAGAGTTGATGCGAAAAAATAATCCTGCCATAATTCCGCGCAATCATCGTGTTGAAACTGCTCTTGAAGCAGCAGTTGAACATGGTAATTACCGTGTCATGGAGAATTTAGTGAAGGTATTGCGAAATCCATTTGCATATTCACTTGAACAAGGCGATTATTGTGTTGCACCAGGTGTAGAAGCACTTGGGTACCGTACTTATTGTGGTACATGATAGAAAAATGGAAAAATCCCGCCTTCCTTTGTAAAGGAAGTGCGGGATTTCACGTTTTAATGGGTATTTTTTTATGTTGTTATGCAAATATCTCCTGTAGAACCCTTTCGCACGAAGTCTGCTTAGTTTGGCAGGAACTTTTCTCATTTCCTCACCAACTTCCCATATTTCCGCATGAACTTTTGATTTAAGGTCTGCGAACCATCAATAATTAGCCAAGACTCAACTAATAGTCAATCTACTTTCCATTGAAAAGTAAGAATTAAGTTTTTTTCAAGATGTGCTGATTAAAGGAAGTTCAGGTTTTATTATAGTGTTTCAATAACATAAATAAAGGACCCATACCTATAATAACAGGTGAGGGATCCTTTTAAGTTTACCAATATCAAGTCAATTGTTGCTCTGCAAACTCACGGTACAGCTTATGCGATTCTACTAGCTGCTGGTGTGTGCCAACACCTGTAATCTTGCCTTTTTCAATGAAGATAATCTTATCAGCATTCACAATGGTGGATAAGCGATGTGCAATAACAAAGGTGGTGCGGCCTTCCATCAAGCGCGTTAATGCCTGTTGGACAATTCCTTCTGATTGACTGTCTAAGCTCGCGGTTGCTTCGTCCATCATCAGAATTTTTGGATCTCGTAAAAATGCTCGTGCAATGGCAATACGTTGACGCTGACCACCTGAGAGCATTACGCCACGTTCGCCAACCTCAGTGTTAAGTCCATTTGCAAATTCGTTAATGAATTGGTCAGCATATGCCATGCGGGCAACCTCCCACAGGCGCTCGTCAGTGATGTTATCATTATTGTCTAAACCATAGCACAAGTTATCACGGATGGTTCCTGCCATCATCGGACTGTCCTGTGATACATAGCCGATTTGTTCGCGCCATGACTTCATGGATAACTCTTTGATGGGGGTGAGTCCTACTAAAATTTCTCCAGAAGTTGGTTCATAAAAACGTTCGAGTAAACCGAATAATGTTGTTTTTCCACCGCCGCTAGGACCTGCAAAAGCCACCATCATTCCAGGTTTTACATCAAATGATACATTTTGAATAATAGGTTCATTCTCATTATAGCCGAACGAAACGTCACGTACTACAATGGGTTGATTTGTTATATCAAGTGTTGTCCCTTTTTGACTAGGTTCATCCTCTATTTCTAAAATATCGATAATTCTTTCTGTTGCTCCTTTTGCTTTTTGAAGCTGAGTAAAGAACATTGTGAAGGATGTAATCGGAAAAATAATTTGGAATAGATAAAGTAGAAAGGCAACAAGAGAACCAGTTGTCATCGTTCCTTCTGCAACCCTAATTCCTCCATAACCAATAATGATCACTATGACAATCATGACCACCATGTACATTAATGGGGCAATGATAGAGAAAATTGCTGCTTCCTTTAAGCCGAATGAGAGTAGTTTATGAATTCCTTTTTGTCCTTTTTCCCCTTCTGCAGTTTCAGCATTGGAAGCTTTCATTAGGCGGATTTCACTTAAAGTTTGTTGAATGTTACCTGTGAAAGTTGCTGTTTCGTCCTGCATGCCCCGGGATATTTTAGACATTCTTGTGCCGAGCGGAATCATGACAATGGTGGTAATTGGAACGGAAACCAGCATCAGTAAGGTCATTTTCCAATCCATGACAAGCAGAATAATAATAGCACCAATAATTGTAATGACCCCATTAATAAACTGAGGGAAATGCTGGGAAATGAGATCCTTCACAATACCAGTATCATTAACGACACGGCTGACGGATTCCCCACTCGTTTTTTTGTCAAAATAACTGACTGGCAGGCGAATGAGCTTGAACCACATTTTCTCTCGAAGTCCTGCAACAATTCGCTGCCCAACGTATGCAAGTGAATAGGAGGACAGCCCGTCAATCACTGCTTGCACAATAAATACCGCAGCAATAATGATAATAATCGTGATGCTCAGTGACTCCATTGAAAAGCCATCAACCATTTCCTTTGTTAAAAGTGGGATAGATAGCCCTACCAAGGTAGTGAATAGACTTCCGATTAGCCCAAGAGTCAGGGCTAGCTTTGGAATTCTAGTAGATAGTATAAGAGCGATAAATTTTTTTAGGTTAGATTTTTGTTCCATGGCGTTGCCTCCTTTATATGGAGCAGCTGAAGAAACTGCTCCATATCTTTACTTCTATAAAAGGGAAATGTTTCTATATTATTGTGTCCATTTTAAGAACTTTCCAGTGTGCGAGGAAAAATTCATGGCAATTTGCTCTGGTGTTCCTTCTGCAATGACTTGTCCGCCTTGATTTCCTCCTTCTGGCCCGATGTCAATCACCCAGTCTGATTCCCTAATAGCTTCTAACGTATGTTCCACAATGATGACAGTGTTTCCTGCATCGACTAGTTTATTTAATAGTACTAATAATTTTTTGACGTCAGTCGGATGGAGAGCGGTTGTTGGCTCATCAAGCAAGTATAAAGTATGATTCGGTTTTTGTTTGTATAATTCTTTGGCAAGTTTCAATCGTTGACCTTCACCACCGGAAAGGGTTGTAACAGATTGTCCCCAGCTAAGGTAGCCGAGTCCTACTTCACATAATAATTGAAGAATCGGAGCAAGCTTTTTTTCTTCTTTAAATAGTTCCATGCTTTCCTCTATCGTCATATCCAGTATGGAGGAAATGGTTTGGTCTTTAAACATAATTTCTAGAATGAATTCCTTAAAACGTTTCCCTGTACATGCTGGACATACTACCTCCAAATCAGGGAGAAAGTGCATATTAGTCAATACAAATCCAAGTCCTTGGCAATGCTCACATCTGCCACCTTGCGTATTAAACGAAAAATCTTTAGGTTTGAGATCTTTCCTTTTGGCTTCGGGCAAAGAAGCAAATAGATTCCGAATGAACGTAAAAGCATCTGTATAAGTAGCAATATTGGAACGTTGCATTCTAGTAAGTGCGGATTGTCCAACTGTAATGACATTCTCCACGTATTCCATTCCAGTTATCTTTTCACAGCCATCTATATTGTTTTCTGCGCCTTTCGCTAAAACATCAAAGACCAGAGATGATTTCCCAGATCCAGACACACCTGTCACAGAAACTAACGTTCCAAGCGGAAAGGATACGGTAACATCCTTCAAATTATGTTTGGTAGCGTGATGAATGGTCAAACTTTTTCCGATTCCTGTTCTTCTATTTGATTTGGCTCGAATCGATTCTTTTAGAAACTGTCCCGTGATGGATTCCTTCTGGTTCATCAATTCTTCGAGACTTCCTTCACCAACAAGGTTTCCACCAAACTTTCCGGCACCAGGTCCAATATCAATAATGTGGTCGGCACCTCTCATCACTTCTTCATCATGCTCTATGACAAGTACTGTGTTTCCGAGATCTCGTAGCTCCTTCATCACTTTTAAAAGCCCATGGGTATCCTTAGGGTGAAGTCCTGCTGTTGGCTCATCCAAAATGTAAAGTACGCCAGTCAACGCAGAGCCAAGAATGGTTGCCAATCGAAGGCGCTGTCCTTCTCCACCAGAAAGAGTGACTGTCTGCCTGTCCAATGATAAATAGCCTAATCCGACATACAGAATGCGATCTAACTTTATTTTTAATTCATTTAATAAAGGCTCAAGCACAATCAAACTATTTTCATTAAAATTTCGAGGAAGCTCTTCAGTCCAATTTCGAATGTCTTCAAGTGATTGCTTTGTTAGAGAAGGGAGGGAGGACCCAGCAACATACACTTCTCTGCTAGCTTTTTTCAACCTTTCTCCATAACAGGAAGGGCAGGTTTTAGAGAAAAATAAAGCTGCCTCACCAGATTGCCCTGCTTTTTCCTGAAATCTTCTCCAAATGCCTGTTATTACTCCTTCAAATTTTCCTTTTGCTACCTGCTTTGGGGGCTTGGTGTCAGGGAAATAGGCGATAAATTGTTCACTTTCCACCCCATAGTACAAAAGATCTCTTTGGACATCTGTATAGTCCTTTAATGGTTGATGGAAGTCGAGGGGAACCCCGTAATAATCAGCTGCAGCCTTTACAATGGCAAGTTGATAATCCCGGTACTGTCCTTTCCATATGGTAACGGCATCGTCTACTAAACCAAGTTCTTTTTGAAAAACGGAATCAAGATCTAGTTCACTAACTTTTCCAAGCCCATCACAGATTTCGCAGGCGCCTTCCGGTTTATTAAAGGAGAAATGGCTGCGTGTTAATTTTTCCAGTTTACTATCACAATGAGGGCAATGGATGAATTGTTTGAAGCCTAAACCTTCTTCATACTCTTCCTTATCAATAACTGGTGGAACGGATCTTTCACAGGTAGGGCAAGTGCGCTCCCCGAGTTTTTCAAATATGACTCTTAAATAGGTATACATATCCGTGATGGTGCCAACTGTGGAACGTGGATTTCGATTGGTGTTATGTTGACCGATGCTAATAGAGGGGGACAAACCAATAATGGAATCGACCTTAGGCTTGCTAAGTGCATCTGCAGCCATTCCCATAGACTCCATATATTGGCGCTGGCATTCTCGTTGCAAAGTATCGAGAGCTAAAGTTGACTTTCCTGAACCAGAGGGACCTGTTATTACCACTAGATTATTCTTAGGGATTTTCAGAGATAAATGCTTCAGGTTATGTTCGCGTGCCCCGATAATCTCAATAAATTGACTCATTCACTTCACTCCTTTTTGAAAATTACTACTTTATTCTACAACATTGATGCAAGTGATAATGTTTTACGTATAAATAATTGGTATAATAAAGGTAAGTTTATCATGTTACTTTAATGTTTTACATGAATGTTTAAAGGTGGGATACCGATGAGGCCAATTGATATTGCCAAAAGGCTCGGGGTAAGCACAAGCACTTTGCGTCATTATGAGGAATGGGGAATTGTTCCTGAGGTCAACAGAAATGAAAACGGATACCGGATGTATACAGAGCTACATGTCGCGTATTTTGATTGCATCAGGGCAATGAACACAGGTTTTGGGATGAACGTCATTCGCGAGATTATGCCTCTCATACAAAGGGGTAAAATTTCTGAAACCTTATGGAAGGTTAGCAAAATCCAGTCTGATCTATATCAAGAAAAAATAAAAGCAGAACAAGCTCTGCAACTATTAGAAGATGAAAACTATGAGATAGATGCACCGAAAGGAAACAAGAAATGGTACTCAATAAAAGTAGCGGCAGAAGCAATTGGAGTGCCTATGTCTACTTTAAGGCACTGGGAAAAAGAACAACTAATAGTGCCAGAGCGTAATCCAGACAATGGCTACCGTTGTTATTCCAAGAGTGATCTACGAAAGCTTCTTATTATACGTACTTTGCAAAATGCCGTTTATTCCTTAGATATTGTACGCGACATTTTAGATGAATTAAACTACCATAATGTCAATGATGCCATACAAAAGATGCAGGATTCTCTTGATTATCTCGACTATCTTTTAAAACAGCAATTGCGAGGAGTAAGCTATCTTTATAGATTGTGTGAGATGGTGGAGAAAGATAATAACGAAATAAACCTTGACTTTGGGCTTTCTAAACAGATATAGTTAATTAAACGATGGTCAATAAAAGGGGATTTTTAATGTCACCAAGAAAAGCAGTAACACAAGAACTAACTCAGGAAATGGTGTTGAAAGCAGCCCGTGATCTTTTTCATCAAAAAGGTTATCAGCAGGTTTCCATGAGACAAATTGCTTCTGTATTAGGATACAGCCATGGTGCTATTTATTATCATTTTAAAAACAAAGCGGATTTGTTTTATGCCATGATCGAAAAGGATTTCCAATTATTAAACGACTTAATAAGAAAGGTATCAGACCAGAATCTTTCTGATGAAAAAAAATTAACGGAACTATTTTTGACCTTTATAAAGTTTGGTCTGACTCATAAAAGTCAATATGAAATGATGTTTATGATGACAGATAAAGAAGTGAAAAGTTATGTGTTGGAAGGACCGAATGAGACCTATCAAGTATTTGCAAGCTTTCTTATGCAATGGTCCAGCCGCGAGTTGAACATTCAAGAAATATGGTCCGTTTTCCTTTCTTTACACGGTTTTGTTAGTCATTATTGTCGTAGGGAAGAGACATATGATCAAGTGGAAACATTAGCAAATGAACATGTGAATTTTATCCTAAAGGCTTTAGGATAAAATTTTTGAGTTTTATTGACCATTGGTTAATTTGAAAAAGGAGATGTATATGATGAAAAAAGCATTAGTAATTGGAGCTTCTGGTGGGATGGGCTATGCGTTAGTAAAGGAATTGGTAAAGCGTAAATTTGAAGTGGTTGCTTTTGCTAGGAGGGAAGAGAAATTGAAGGAACTATTTCAGCATCTAGATTCAGTCAAAATTGTTAGTGGGGATGCGAGGAATATAGAAATGATTATCGAGGCTGCAGCTCAGGTCGATATCATCTTTCATGCTCTTAATCTACCTTATCACCAATGGGAAAATGACTTAATAACCATCACTGAAAATATTGTGCAAGCAGCGGAACAAACTCAGGCAAAGCTTGCGGTAGTGGATAACATTTATGCATATGGGAGCAGCAGTGGAAGACCGATAATGGAAGATAAGCCCAAAATGCCAACTACAAAAAAAGGGCGTTTACGCATGGAGATGGGAAAGGTGGTGGACCAAGCGAAAATCCCTGCATTTATTTGCCATTTCCCTGATTTTTATGGACCTAACGCAGACAATACTTATATGCATTTTACATTAGAGCAGCTTCTTACGAAAAAAAGAGCAGGTTATATAGGCAGAAAGGAGATCCCAAGGGAGTTTCTATATACATATGACGGTGCTCAAATTATGGTGGATTTGGCTCTTGATGTATATGCTTACGGTCAGTCTTGGAATGTCCCTGCCATAAAACCAATCACAGGGAAAACACTCGAGGGTCTTGTAAAAACACTACTAGGTGAAGAAAAACGATTTTATTTTATAACAGGAAAAATGTTTCAATTTCTGGGGCTTTTTGCAGGAAGGGATATTAGAGAAGCATCTGAATTACAATATATTAACGAGGAAGCAACCATTCTTTGTGGTGATAAGCTAAAGAAATTTCTACCGAAAGCAACGTGGACTTCTTACGAGCAAGGCCTTACAGAAACAATTGAACATATGAAAAGCCTTAGGCAGCAATAAACCACCCAAGGCCCAACCTATTATTGTACGTCTTCTTCAAAATACATTTGTTGTGGGATACTAGCTGGCTTCACTCGTTTTGGCTTCGGTCCTTGATTATCAAATCGAGCATAATCATAAATGGCCGTTCCAACAATCTGTGCTACGTCCTGCAATTTTTCTTTGCTGATTTTGTCCAACGTATCTTCTGGTGTATGATACCAAGGCTCAAGTGGGCTGTGGATGAACAATGCAGCAGGTATACCCGCCTCTCCAAATGGTACGTGGTCACTGCTTCCTCCACGGGCGAATGGTGTAGGCTCTCCATTAAGTCGTGTGCTTGTCGCTTGTGCAAGTTCAGTTACCAGATTCGCTTGTCCATCAACCGTTCTCATCACTAAGTCACCTGCATCCCGACTTCCAACCATATCAAGGTTAAAGTTTGCTGCAATTCTATTAAGCTCACTATCTGGTAAATTACTCACATAATGACGGGAACCAATTAATCCAAGCTCCTCAGCCCCAAATGTAATAAAGCGGATTTCTGTGTCTGTTGGTTGGTTTTTAAGAACTCGTGCAAGCTCTAGCACCATTGCCGTTCCAGAGGCATTATCATTTGCTCCTGGTGCACCAGGAACTGAATCATGATGGGATGTTAACACAATCGCTTTCCCGTTATCCTTATTTTTGTTGGTTGCTTTTTTCGATGCAATGACATTATGGGAAGTTCTTAACCCAGATGAAGCCCCAAGTACTTTAATAGAGGCTGTCACTTCCTCATTTTCAAGCTGTGCCACTAATGCTTGTCCTTGTGCTAAGGAAAGGGAAACTGCTGGTACATATTCCTCACTTGCTCCACCTAATGTTCCACTTAAAGAACCAGCAGCATTGTTGAATATGATGACTCCTTCTGCACCACTTCTTGCAGCGTTAAGCACCTTTTCACCAAAAGGGATGTCACCACGCTGTATAAGGGCAATTTTTCCTGTTAAATCTTTATTCTCTAAATCTGTTAATCTCCCAAGTCCTACATATTCTAGCGGAGCAGTAACTTCACCACTTGCTGTATACGTAAAAAATCCAGCTGGTAAGCTTGTCCCGTTTACAGTAAGCGCAACTGTATGTGGAGTAGTAAAGCCAAAGAACTCAAATGGTTGTATTTCTGCGTTGTACCCATACGCTTCGAACTGTTGTTTTATGTATTGCACCGCTGCATATTCCTCAGGAGAAGCAGCTACACGTGGGGTTTGTTCTAAATGGGCGATATGATTGTAGATATTGTCCACATTAATTTGCTTTAATATCTTATTATCCAGCCCGTTGACTCCCTGGAATGACTGCTCTGCAATGGCTGTAGGTTGTGCATTCGCTTGAACATTAAACGCCCCGAATGCCAAAGTTGCAGCTAAGGCCATCGTTATTAATCTCTTTTTCTTTTTCAATACAATCACTCCTAGTAAATAGATTTAATTTTTATAATAATTGAAAATATTCATGTTTTTAAGGGGAGAATTTCCTAATTTTAGCAGGGCACATGACCCGATTTTACACAAATATCTTAAAATAATGGAGAATGCAACGATTACTAGAGTCCCCGATAATTTTCAGATCTCGGGTTGAGTTTAATGGGTCAGCTGGTGTATTCGATATTTTCAAGGATCTTTTTGATATATTGGGAGCGGTCGTACCTAGATATAAAAAAAGCCTTTCATAACCAGTATAAAAATGATCGATGAAAAAGCTTTTTTAGTTTTAATAGATGCTTATCAATCGCTTTATTGCATCAACCACGATTTCCGGTTCATCATGTTGAATATAATGGGCACTATTTTTTGCAATAATGAATTCACCATTTGTCGATATCTCAAGGATTTCCTGTTGCATTTCGTGCCATAATGCTTGTGATTCTTTGGAGTAATGTGCTTTTTTCCCCGCAGAAAGAACTATTAGCGGAATAGATAATTCTTTCTTAGACTTTTTGACTTGTTGTAAACTTTCCATAAATTCATCGTAATTGCACTCATGGATGAACTGTTTGCTGTAAGCCGTTTGGAACTCACTTGACATTAATGGAAGAAACCTTTCTCTATAATCCTCTGGCGTCGAGTCAACCAAAATAAGTCCCCATACCTCATCTGGATATTCTGTTGCAAACAAGCGTGCAATAATTCCACCGAATGAATGTCCAACCAAAAGATAAGGCGGTTTTACTCCTGTTTTATGAAGGAGCTCGTGTAATTCCTTTACCATCTCACGACTAGTCCTCGGTGCTGTACTGAAGTCACTCCTACCAAGCCCAGCTCTGTCATAAACTAGTACTCTTGAAAAAATGGAAATATCCTGAATGATGGAATCCCATACTTTTGAGTGATCCCCATACCCAGCTTCCATTATAATAGTAGGTTTATCTTCATATTCCACTCCTGCAAATCTTGCAAAAAGTTTACAATCACTTATCTGGACGACCATCTCTTTTGTCATACTGCTCATGCTCCTTTATTGCTATTTGTAATTATTAATATAATCCTCATAAGTACTTTATCTCAGTTACCCGATTTTTTTTGGATAGAGCATTTTTATAAAAAATTCCTTAATTACATATGTTGCACGTCGATTTCCGTCCTCCTTTGCAACTTAAAGTCTACTATCTCTACTTCAAGTATAAGAGTTAAAAAAATATTTTCCATAAATAGGTGACATATTTCACCTTTATACTGTATGATACATAGTATAAATTATACTGTATGACACATAGTGTATGAGGCGAGGTGAAATTACATTGAGTGATACGTTATTACAGTCATTAACAACCGAACTTAGGCGTGGAACGTTGACACTTGCAGTTTTAAGTCAATTGAGAACTCCCCAGTATGGGTATTCACTTGTGCAATTGTTAGAGAAAAGTGAAATTACCATTGAGCAAAGTACATTGTATCCATTGCTCCGCCGATTGGAAAAGCAGGAGCTAGTTACTAGCTGCTGGGATAAAATAGAAAGTAGACCTCGTAGATATTATGTATTGAGCAGTTATGGGATTGAGGTACTAGAAAAGTTAAGAAAGGAATGGGAGAAGATGTCTAAAGAGTTAACGATATTATTGAAGGAGGAGGAAAAAAATGAAACTGATTGAGTTATATGTACAGGAAGTGACCATAAGGCTGCCGGAAAAACTGCGAGAAGATATCGGATTGGAGTTGAGATCGACCATTGAAGATATGTTGCCTAATGATTATACAGAAGAGGATGTAAAAATAGCACTTACGGAGCTTGGGCATCCGGCAAAAATGGCGAATGGATATAATGAAAAGCCCATGCATTTGATAGGTCCCAGATTTTTTGATGTGTATGTAGGTCTTTTGAAATTACTTATTCCGATTGTGCTCATCATTTCGTTCAGTATCACAACATTTGTCGCAATCTATTCCCATTCAGGTGAAATAGAGGTAATCAATTTCCTATTGTCCATTATCGGAGAAGGAATATGGGGTAGTCTTGGAGCTGTGATGCAAACTGTTTTTTGGATTACCTTAACATTTGCAGTAGCAGAAAGGGTAGAAAAATCAACAAGTACAACTCCAATTACAGCAAATTGGAAAGAATGGACCCCAGATGATTTAAAAGAAGTTTCCTATATACCAAAAGAACGGGCTATTTCAAAAATAGAGCTTTTTGGTAGTCTCATTTGGACCGTTATTTGGGTATCACTTTACTTTAATGCAAATCATTTTCTTGGAGTATTTGAAAAAGGTGCAAATGGCTTGGAAATGAAGGTACCTCTATTTGTCCAAAGTAATCTGCTTACCTATTGGCCACTAGTTGTTTTTGTTATCCTTATAGAGATTGGTCTTATTGCATACAAGTGGAAACTTGGGGAATGGACGAAAAAACTTGCTGCCATCAATGCTGTCATTCATTTCATTTCCCTTTCGATATTTATCTTGATCTTCAGCAATTTATCTATATTTAATCCAGAGTTTTTCACCTATTTTGAAGAAAGACTTGGGATAATCACCAACTTGCATTGGTTTACTTGGGGAGCAATTGTGATCTATATAGTATCTTCTGCATCTGACATTTTTCAAGGATATCGAAAAGCAAAGTATTGATAGTAAATAAGTTTTGTTGGGGCTGGGGCACAAATGCTTCTAGCCTTTTTCTGTTTTGTGAATGTTTCTCAGAAATGTCCTAGTATTTTGCACTAAATTTCCCATTGGCACTTGCCCCTTCCCAACACTTATTATTTTTGAGGATAGGTTGTTTTTTGTTAAAGGTTTGGTGATATAGATATTGTAGAGAGTATTGGAAGATAAGGATATTATCATGTCAACTTACACGACAACTACAAAGGAGGCATAGATTTATCTAATATGTCCAATTTTATAAAGCATAAAATTTTTGAAAAAATGTTGATAAAAAAATCCGGACTAATTCAAATTCTTTCAGTTTTGAATTAAAGCTCGGATTTTTTATATTATTATCTTATTTTCCCCTTAGTATTTCTGCTACACCCCTTAGTTAAGGACTAAATCCTTTAACTTATTCCAACCCTTATGCCTATGAACAACCTCATATTCTCCAAGTGTCTTCATTGCACTTTCCACTAGAAATCTACGCGGTTCTCTCGAGTTAATGGCTGAGAATTCATCGTGAATAAAGTCTAAAAGTTCCGTGATTTTTTCTCCTTCAATGGTGTCCCGAATATCTGTTTTGAGCTCATTGATTATCTGACACAATGACCCACGGCTTTTGGAAGCGTCCTCTGGGAACAACCGATCCATCACGTCCGCTTCTAACAGTACCTCCCCAGTTTTAGAAACATCCTCCACAATGTTAACTAACCTGTTAATACTAAAATGGACGACTCGAGGAATGTCTAGTTTATTATGTGTCATGGAGTAGTACCGAATATTATGGTTTAATATGCCAAGAAACATAATGGCGCAATCCCATAGGTAGTCTCGTTTTTCGTATCCGAAAATTTGGACAAAGCGTTGGTGGACCCATGAGAGCATTCTCATTTGCCCATTGCGAATAAATTGCTTCAATTCTGGATCGTTGATAAAAATGACCTCTTCAAAAAGGGAGATAAGTTTGTTTGCGCGGTTTGTTTCCATTTGCAGTTCGAATTGTTTCACAAATACGTGAATGTCTGTTGGATCTTCGCCTAATAGCAGGTCATCGCGTTCTTTCTCCATTTTTATATATAACATTTTAAAAAGTTCGATTAGAAGTTCGTTTTTTGAAGAAAAATAATTATATAACGTCCCCTTAGCGATTTTACTTTCATCCAAGATATCTTGAATGGATGTCGCTTGGAAACCTTTATCAATAAATAGTTTATGGGCGCACGCAAGAACATGCTGTTTTCGATTTTTCATCTTATCACCTTATTAAATAGACTGTTGGTACAAAAATAATAGTACATGATATTTTTGCTTTTAACAAATACCAAATTAGCAAAGATTTCAAGATTGCTAAAAATAGACTGATGGTATAAAATATACGAAGGTGAAATAGTAGTATAAAATTTGAACTGTAAGTATAAAACGGAGGGGTATGTATGCAACAAGCAGAAAAAACAACAGGCAGACCGCCATATGGTATCCTTGCCATTTTAATGATTGGAGCATTTATCGCATTTTTAAATAACACATTATTAAATATTGCTCTGCCTTCCATTATGGCAGAACTTGAGGTTGGTCCATCCACCGTTCAGTGGTTGACCACTGGTTATATGCTAGTCAACGGGATCTTAATTCCGACGACAGCCTTTTTAATTCAAAAATATTCTGTTCGAAACTTATTTATTGTTGCGATGGGACTGTTTGCGGTCGGTACTATATTAGCGGGAATTGCGCCAGCTTTTAGTATTTTATTGACTGGTCGTATGCTTCAAGCTTGTGGCTCCGCCATTCTCATGCCGCTATTGATGAACGTGATGCTTGTCAGTTTCCCAATCGAAAAGCGCGGAACGGCTATGGGCTTTTTTGGACTCATTATGATGGGAGCTCCAGCCATTGGTCCAACTCTTTCCGGTTGGTTAATTGAGCATTACGACTGGAGAATGCTATTTTATGTAGTTGCTCCCATTGCATTAGCCGTTTTCTTTATCGGAATTTTCTTATTGAAAGATAAAAAGGAAAAGCAGAATATCCGTTTAGATTTAGTATCAGTAGTTCTATCTAGTGTTGGATTTGGTGGGCTATTATACGGTTTTAGTTCTGCTGGATCTAGAGGTTGGGATAGTCCGCTTGTGTACGGTACGATTGCTGTTGGAGTCACAGCGCTAGTTTGGTTTATTTTGCGCCAGCTTGGACAGAAAAAACCTATGTTAAACTTTACAATATACCAGTATCCGATGTTTGCTTTATCCTCTGCCATATCGATGGTGGTGACGATGGCCATGTTCTCGGGGATGATTTTGCTACCAATTTATGTGCAAAATATCCGTGGTATCTCCCCACTTGACGCTGGTTTATTAATGCTTCCAGGTGCTATTGTCATGGCATTGATGTCACCGATTACTGGTAAGCTATTCGATAAATATGGTGGTAGAGTGCTGGCTATAACTGGTTTAGCAATTACCGTAGTGACCACTTATTTTTTCAGTCAGCTGACGTTTGAAACGACTTACACTCAGCTATTGATTCTTTATACTGTCCGCATGTTCGGTATGTCTATGGTATTCATGCCAGTATCAACGAACGGGTTGAATCAACTGCCTGCTCGCTTTTACCCGCACGGTACCGCAATGAACAACACCTTGCAGCAGGTTTCTGGTGCAATAGGAACAGCTCTACTGGTAACACTGATGTCTACAAGAGCTGCAAACTATGGACGTGAGCTGACTGGCGGCGCTATGTCTGACTTGGGTGCAAATCCTACACCTGAAGCAATTGCAGCTGTCGAGCAACAGGTGTTAATGCAAGGCTTGCTTGAGGGTATTAACTTTGCATTTTTCGTCTCTACCTTTATTGCTGTAGTCGCCTTAGTACTGGCGTTCTTTATTAAACGTGCCACACAGGCTCCAGATCCACTGGAAGCTGAACCAGAGCCTATGGGAGATATTACAGAAAAACCTACGCTAAAGGCAAAATTAGTGGAAAATAATTAAACGGAGGTCCATTCCTGCCAGCGTTGGTGGGGATGGGCTTTTTGCTTTTTAGCAGTCAAGAAGCCTTACCAAAATTTAAGTGGAGCTAGGTTTTCCCGATACATTATTAAGAGCAACCACTTTTCTAAAATTTAAAAAACGAAAGACTTTTATACACAGATAAGCTACAATTAACCTGAAGATAATTACATAATGCTGTAACATTTAGGTGCCTTTTTTATAAAAGGTTAAAAGGGAAGCTGGTGAAAATCCAGCACGGGCCACGCCACTGTAAGCGTTAAGTTTTGCTGAAGTTTGCCACTGTGTAATTTTACATGGGAAGGATCAGTAAAGTGCTTGAGACGTAAGTCAGGAGACCTGCCTATTTGTTTTTTAAGGATTCTGCGAGGAGGGAATGCTTGAAGTGACATTCATTAATAATGACCTATGTCTTTTTAATAAAAAGAATGTACCTTTAACGCTTTTTTGCATCTGTTGCAGAAAGGCGTTTTTTATTTTTAGAAATTTAAAATGATGGAGGAGAAGAACATGAATAAACAAAGAAAACAAAAGGGTCTTACGTTAGTTTACACAGGTGATGGAAAAGGGAAAACCACATCAGCACTAGGTTTGACAGTCCGTGCAGTCGGCAGGGGGATGAAAGTGAAAATTCTTCAGTTTATTAAGTCACCAGAGCGCACATATGGAGAGCAAATTGCACTTGAGAAGCTAGGTGTAGAGGTGAAGCAGCTTGGTATTGGGTTTACTTGGACAAAAACACCTGAAGAACATCGGGAAGCTTTAAAAAGTGCATGGCCACAAGCGAAAGAGGCTGTGATGGGTGGAGAATATGATGTGGTGATTTTGGATGAATTGAATAATGCACTTGCGATAGAAACATTTCCAATTGATGATGTGCTGCCATTAGATGAAGTGGTGGACTTGATAGAAAATAAGCCAGATCATGTGCACTTAGTCATTACAGGGAGAAGTGCTCATTCAAAGGTTAAGAGTGCTGCGGATCTTGTTTCTGTAATAGGAGCAGAAAAGCACTATTATGATGAAGGGATACCTGCTGTAAAGGGCATTGAATTTTAATAAATCTGAGGGTGGGAGAAATAGTGAGTAGACGAATCGTAATTGCGGGGACAGGAAGTGGGGTAGGCAAAACAACCGTAACGCTTGGATTGATGGCTGCCCTGCAACAAAAGGGACTACGGGTACAAGGATTTAAATGTGGACCTGACTATATTGATACTTCCTATCATACAGCAGTAACTGGGAGACCTTCGCGAAATTTGGACAGCTGGATGCTTCCTCTTGAGGCGGTGAAAGCAGTACTCAAAAAAGGGAGTGAAGAAGCCGACATCTCTATTATTGAGGGTGTAATGGGCTTTTATGACGGAAAAGATCCAAGAAGTGATACAGGAAGCACAGCAGAAATTAGCACGCTTACTAAAAGTCCAGTTGTGCTAGTGGTTGATTGTAGCGGAATGGCAAGAAGTGCAGCTGCGATGGTAAAGGGATATCAGCTGTTAAATAAAAACGTACTTATCGCAGGAGTGATTGCTAACAAAGTTGGAAGTGAAGGGCATTTTCAACTCATTAAAGCTGCTGTTGAACAGGAGTGTGGCATTCCGGTTGTAGGCTATATGTTACGAGAAGTGGGAATAGTGATGCCAGAGCGTCACCTTGGTTTAGTTCCTTCTATTGAACGAGGCGATCTTAATGGATTTTTTGAAGAGTTAGGTGAGTTATGTACAAAAACGGTGGACTTGGAGAAGATTGTAGAACTTGCTGAGGGTGCACAGGATTTTGACGTTAAAAACAGTATTTTTACATTACCTAAAAAAAGGAAACTTGTGAAAATTGCTGTTGCAAGGGATGCGGCGTTTAACTTTTACTATCAAGAAAATTTGGAGCTCTTGGAACATATGGGGGCAGAATTGGTGTATTTTTCTCCGTTGAAAAATGAACGGGTACCTGAGGATGTGGATGGACTCTATATTGGGGGAGGTTTTCCAGAGGAGTTTTCCGAACAGCTGTCGGTTCAACAAAATAGCGCAGATTCCATTGGTGAAGCAATTTTAAGAGGATTACCTACGCTCGCGGAATGTGGTGGGTTTATGTATTTAGCAAACGAGTTGGTAAAGGTAGATGGGAAGAGTCACGAGATGATTGGTATTATCCCTGGTACTGTCGTCATGCAGCAGCATTTGGCTGCACTTGGTTATAGGGAAATTCAAGGCATAGGCGATAATTTTCTTTTACAAAAAGGGGAAATTGCAAGGGGGCATGAATTCCATTACTCGACGTTTCATCCAGTAGGTGCCAATCCAAAGGCTTATGAAGTGAAGGGAACTCGTGGTGCTGCTCAGGAAGGATACTTGTTGGATAATCTTGTAGCTGGCTACACTCATCTCCATTTTGCTTCCCAACCTAAGCTTGTGGACAACTGGATTCAGCGCTGTTTAGAGGTAAAACAGCATGTTTGATGGAACGCCAATTATGGTGCAGGGAACGCATTCGGATGCGGGGAAAAGTGCAATTGTAACTGCATTGTGCAGGATTTTTGCCAAGGATGGTTTGCGGACAGCGCCATTTAAATCACAAAATATGTCCTTAAACTCTTATATCACAGTGGATGGAAGGGAAATTGGTCGTGCCCAAGGAGTACAGGCTGAAGCGGCTGGTGTAACAGCCACAACCGATATGAATCCAATATTAATTAAACCTACTGGTGACTATCAATCTCAAATAGTTGTTCATGGGGTACCATTCAAAAATATGAAAGCAGGGGAATATCGTCAGGATTTTTATAAACAAGGCTTGCAGCTCATAACAGAATCGTTTCACCGGTTGCAAAATCAGTTTGATGTAATTGTGATAGAAGGCGCTGGCAGCCCTGCTGAAATTAATTTGAATGACAGAGAGCTCGTAAATATGCGAGTAGCCAATTTAACAGATGCACCAGTCATACTTGTCGGGGATATTGAAAAGGGCGGTGTATTTGCTAGCTTGGTTGGAACATTGCAACTGTTGGAGGAAGAAGATAGAGAGAGGGTCATTGGTGTAGTCATCAATAAATTTAGGGGAGATGTGAAGCTTCTTCAGCCAGGATTGGAGTGGTTTGAAGCATACACAGGTTTGCAAGTTTTAGGGGTTGTTCCGTATGTCCCTAACTTAAACATTGAAGCAGAGGATTCCGTTATTTTAGATAGCTATTCTACAAGCAAGAACGAGGAAAAAGAAATTGATATTGCGGTGATCCGCCTTCCGTTAATTTCTAATTTTACCGATATGGACCCACTTATTGCGGAGCCGGATTGCCATGTGCGCTATGTGAAAAAAGCAGAGGAGCTTGGAAGTCCAGATATCATTATTCTACCTGGTAGTAAAAACACTTTAAGTGATATGCTTTTTTTGCATGAGACAGGGTTGGCCAATAGGCTTCAAGCAGCCAAAGCGGAAGGTGTGGAGATATTTGGTGTGTGTGGAGGCTTTCAAATGCTTGGTGAGCTTGTTATTGATGAGTATGAAGTGGAATCATCGCTAAAAGTTGTGTCGGGCTTAGGTTTTGTGCCGATGAAAACCTTCCTTGCCAACAAAAAAACTACGGTATTGTCTCAAGGAATGGTAACATTTCTGGGAGAAGAGATACCTGTAAAAGGATATGAAATTCATATGGGGGTTTCGGAAGTCGAACCCGGCACGTCGCCTTTTGTGTCTTTAAAGAATCGTGTGGAAGGTATACAAATTGATCATGTTATAGGCACGTACTTTCATGGCATTTTTCAAAATGATGAGTTTAGAGAGGCTTATTTGAATAAGATAAGAAAAGCTAAGGGGCTGTCATCTATTCATGGACGAGCTTCGTTTGAACAGTTGCGGGAGAAGTCGTTTGACCGTCTCGCTGATGTAGTGAGAGAACATCTAGATATGGAGACGATAAAAAGAAGAATGGCAGAATTTCAGGAGAGGTAGAAGGGGCTTTTGGTGTTATGTCCATATTAATTGAGTGTTTTTCCGAATGCCAATAAGATCTATAAGTTATTTGTATAAAAATAGGAAATAGAGGCGTGATTTGTCCGATTGGGCGAGCAATATGTCCGAAATAGCATCCAACTTTGTCCAAATGCAAAAAATCATTGAAAAAGCGCTCCAACTCTACGAAAAACCGAATCTATTTTAGATAAAAAGGATGTATATATGATGAGATCGTTTAACATAAAGCCAGTCAGCTACATAGCAGGAGATAACATGGGTGCTTATCTTAATACTTTAACAAAGCCACAAGGAAGTCTTGGAATCGTGGAGGAAATTGCGGTTCAGCTTTCCCGGATTACCGGTAATAAGATACCAGATATTACTCTGCCTGGAATTTTAGTTTTTGCTGCTGATCACGGAATCGCTACCGAAGGAGTATCTGCTTATCCGCAAGAAGTGACTGCTCAAATGGTTCATAATTTCTTAGATGGAGGAGCCGCAATCAATGTGTTGGCTCGTCAAATTAATGCCCAACTTGAAATTGTGGACATTGGTGTGGCAACCGATATAGATAGGAAAGGTTTACTCCAACGAAAAATCCGCTACGGTACTGCGAACTTTTTAAAAGAGGACTCGATGAGTCGCAGTGAGGCAATGCAGGCAATAGAAACTGGTGCGGATATCGCTACTAGCATGCTGGACAAAGGAATAAATTGCCTCTTACTGGGTGAAATGGGTATTGGCAACACGACAAGCAGCAGCGCTATTCTATCTGTTTTAAGTGAAATGGATGCGATGCATGTAGTTGGTGCAGGTACTGGTATCACAGAAGAACAGCAGAACTATAAAAAACAGGTTATCCGTCAAGCCGTTGTGAAACGTCAACCTAATTCCGATGATGCCATCGATGTACTTGCAAAGATAGGAGGTCTTGAACTTGCGGGAATCACTGGAGCTATTTTGGCTGCAGCTGAACGAAAAATTCCTGTTCTAATTGACGGTTTTATCAGTACTGTTGCTGCATTAATTGCTACGCGTTTGTATAAAGAAGCAGCAGAATATCTCTTTATTGGTCACAAGTCAGCAGAATATGGTCATCAATATGCTATTAAGCTGTTAAAAAAAGACCCCATACTTGACCTTGGGATGAGACTTGGAGAAGGAACCGGTGCAGCGCTTGCTTTTCCAATCCTTTTGGCGGCTACTAATATTGTAAAAGAGATGGCCACTTTCGAATCAGCTGGTGTTTCAGGAAAAGTTTAGTAATATAAAAATTTACAACTCTAGAAAGTTATTTTATAATAACGACAGGATAAAAAAACGAATAGTATGACAAATAGGTTCCCTATCGGGGTGCAGCTTTTAAGTTGTGACGGTAGGGTGAAAAGGGAAGTTGGTGAAAGTCCAACACGGTCCCGCCACTGTAAGCGTGGAAGGAAGCTGCATAAGTCCACTGTGTATGAAAAGTACATGGGAAGGCGCAGCTGACTAATGAAGCGTAAGTCAGGAGACCTGCCTATTTCGTCTTTTAAGCTCCTTCGAGGAAAAGGATGTTTAAAGTGCAGCCACTTCTGTTTTGATAGATTCTATTTTACTAACAATCTATTTGAGAAGCAGGATATCTAATATGCTCTTTAACGTTCAACGCTTTCCTTTGGGATGGCGTTTTTTTATTTTAGAAAATAAAAAAGGGGAAAATAAAATGAAACATGTTCGAAGTAAAATGTTAGCCTTTATCCTTGCACTGACTCTGGGGTTATTAGCAGGATGTGGAGCAGAATCAAATGAAGCAAATGGGTCGGTTAATGAACAACCTGCTAAGGGGCAGGAAGCGACACAGGAATCGTTATTCCCAGTCACATTTAAGGATGATTCAGGGAAGGAAATAACCATTGAAGAGGAACCAGAAAGTATTGTATCTATGCAACCGAGTACAACGGAAGTAGCGTATGCATTAGGATTAGGTAATAAGATGGTTGGGGTTTCCGATTATTGTAATTATCCCGGTGAAACTGCAGATGTGGAAAAGGTTGGCGGACAGGATATGAATGTGGAACTAATCTTAAGTTTGACACCTGATTTAATTTTTGTGACCGATTATCATTACCAAAATCATGAGCCTATCCTTAAACAATATGAAGAGGCTGGCATAACAGTTGTTGTTATAGGAAGTGAATCTTCCTTTGCCGATGTATATGAGACGATGGAGTTAATTGGAAAAGCAACTGGTAAGACGATAGAGGCGGAAGCGTTAATCGCTGACATGAAGGAGCGCTTAGCAGCCGTTGAAGAAAAAGCGAAAGAAGTGACAGATAAAAAGAAAGTTTGGGTAGAGGTTTCTCCTGCTCCTGATATTTTTACGACTGGTCAGGGGACATTTATGCATGAAATGCTTGAAGCAATCCAGGCGGAGAATGCAGCTGGTGATCAAGAAGGATGGGTCAAACTGACGGAAGAGGAAATCGTAAAGCTTAATCCTGATGTTATTATCACTACTTATGGATACTATGTGGATAACCCAAAAGAAGGTGTCTTGGAACGTGCTGGTTGGGCAGAAGTTCCTGCTATAAAGAGTGGGGAAGTTCATGATGTGGACAGTGATACTGTAACAAGACCAGGACCACGTTTAATTGAAGGAGTGGAGCACCTTGCTAAGCTTATCTATCCGGAGATTTTTGAGTGAAAAAGTTGTCTGGCTTTATATTTTGTGTGGAGGGTTTGTACTTGGTACAGCCCTTCTTGGTTTATTAAATAGTAGTGTGGCCATCCCTATTCCTACGATCTTACATATTTTAAGTGAAAATGCCTTTGGGTTCGGATGGTTGGCAGATGTTCCGAAGAACGAGGAAATGATTATTTGGAATATCCGTTTTCCGCGTGTTTTACTTGCGATGTTTGTTGGGGCTTCTCTGGCACTTGCGGGAGCTGCCTTCCAAGGATTATTACGAAATCCACTTGCAGATCCTTATACAATAGGAGTTTCTTCAGGAGCTGCACTTGGAGCAGTGGCTGTCCTGTTTTTTAACATAACCATTATTGGCCTTGGTAGCTTTACCTTGCCTGTGGTCGCAATTATTAGTGGGTTGTTGTCTTTATTATTGGTATTTGGACTTGTCCGTTTAAGTAACAGGGGCTTAGCGATCGAAACGATTATCCTCGCTGGAATTATCATTAGCGCTTTTATCGGGTCTCTCATTTCTTTAATTATTGCTCTAGGGGACAAGGATTCCATGACCCAAATTATTTATTGGTTGTATGGAAGTGTAGGAATGCGTAGCTGGGGGCATGTACAGCTTATCTTTCCATTCATGATAGTAGGGGCAATCCTGCTATTTTTGCATTATCGCGAACTCAATGCGATGGCACTTGGGGAAGAGGCAGCAGACCATATTGGAGTAAATGTTAAACGAGGAAAAATCTTGATTCTACTTGGTGCTTCCCTTTTAACAGGATCAGCAGTAGCTGTATCTGGTTCTATTGGATTTGTTGGGTTAGTCATCCCACATCTAGTCCGTCTTTTAACAGGACCGAACCATCGGCATGTCCTGCCTTTATCAATGCTCGTTGGTGGTGGTTTTCTAGTCCTCGCTGATTTGATGGCAAGAACCATTATTGCACCAAAAGAATTACCTATTGGTGTAATCACGGCCCTAATTGGCGCACCAGTTTTTGCCGCACTTTTGGTGAGAGAGAGAATTGGAAAGGGGAAGGCACATGATTAAAATCCAAGGCCTAGTAGGTGGCTATAGTTCTGAAAAGCCCATTATTAACGGGATAGATCTTCATATTGAAAAAGGGGAATTCTTTGCCTTACTCGGCCCAAATGGAAGTGGAAAAACAACTTTATTCAAACTTGTAACAGGACAATTGCCAGTGTTAGAGGGAGAACTCCTTCTCACCAATCACCCCATTTCATACTACTCCAAATTAGAAAAAGCGAAAAAAGTTGCTGTTCTCACGCAGGAAATTCAAATTTCCTTTGATTACACGGTAGAGGAAA
This sequence comes from Sutcliffiella rhizosphaerae, assembly GCF_917563925.1. Classification (GTDB taxonomy): domain Bacteria; phylum Bacillota; class Bacilli; order Bacillales; family Bacillaceae_I; genus Sutcliffiella_A; species Sutcliffiella_A rhizosphaerae. The sequence continues at coordinate 40,490 of NZ_CAKJTJ010000004.1, read as the reverse complement.
TCATTAGCCTTGGCAGATATCCCCATCAGACTGGCTTTTTAAAAAGCTTGTCTACGAAGGATAAAACTATTATGCGTGAAGTAATGCAGCTCACCAATACAGAAAAGTATAAAGATAAACAGTTCCGAAACTTGAGTGGTGGGGAGAAGCAGCGGGTGTTATTGGCTAAAGCACTGACGCAAGAACCGGAAATTCTCCTCCTTGATGAACCGACCAATCATCTGGACATTAAGCATACTTTTCAAATGCTCGATCTTATAAAGGAGTGGCAACGGACAAGATCATTGACAGTATTTGCGATATTGCATGACCTGAATATTGCTTCTTTATATGCAGACCGTCTTGCACTTTTGCATGGTGGCAAATTTTTAGAGGTGGGTGACTCTGAAACGTTGCGAAAGGAAGAGCAACTCGCAAAAGTATATGAAGTTCTGATAAAAGCAGAGTCCCATCCAGTTGTCCCAAAACCTCAGCTCTTAATGACACCTGGTAATGTCGAAAAAGAAAAAGTAGTAGCATTTAGTGAAAATTTCTCTTTTTACCAAGATGAAGAATATGTGCATATAAAATCTTCTGCTCCACTGCGGACAATTTCTAATGGTGTTGTAGGTGAAGGGATTAAGTGGCACAAGCATTTTTGTAATTTCCATGTTTCCAAAACCTATCATTGCAACGATCCGATAAATGACATCCAACAGTGGCTCACAGAGAGATCTATCCCTCATGAGCAGACGGTTGGGATGATGACGGCTGTGCAGCTCTCTGATGTGGTGGTCCAAAAGGAAAAAATAGAAGATTTGGAACTGATGGCAGTCGTAACGGCAGGGGTTGGTAACGCAGTTGATATCACAAAGACAGCTCTTAAACAAATACCAGTAACAATCGGAACAATTAATATCATGCTGTTTATTCATGCACACTTAACAGATGGAGCGTTAGTGAACGGACTTCTCTCTGCAGTGGAAGCAAAAACGAAAGCGATGCATGATCTGCAGATTATGGATCCACAAACAAACACGTTAGCCACCGGTACTTCAACAGATGCGATGGTGTTGGCAGTAACCCAACATGGAGAACCTACTCCATACGCAGGATCAGGCACTCTAATAGGTAAAGGGATAGGGCATATTGTTTATAAAGCCGTAACAGAAGCTATTTTGACATATCAGAAAAGAGTCGGTTTAAATGCTTGAAAGCTATTTTTATATAGGGAGTATCGTTCTGTTAGGGGCTGTCTTGCTTGACTTACTAATGGGAGATCCACGCTGGCTACCACATCCAGTTGTCCAAATGGGTAAGTTAATTACTTCCTTAGATAAAAGTTGGAATAAGGGGAGTTACAAGAAGCAAAAAGGAGTACTGCTTGCCACAACGGTGGTGATTACAGTGTATGCTCTGACTTTTGCGATTGTATTTGTTGCACATCAGCTTTCTTTTTGGGCAGGATTAGCAGTAGAAATTTATCTAGTATCGACGACTATTGCCATTAAGGGACTTTCAGATGCGGGGAAAAATGTGTTGAAGCCTTTATTAACAGGCAATATAGGAGAAGCGAGGAAAAGCTTGAGCATGATTGTCGGCAGAGATACCGAAACACTTTCAGAATGTGAAGTTGTCAGAGGGACAGTAGAGACAGTTGCGGAGAATACAGTCGATGGAATTACTGCGCCACTTTTTTGGGCACTGATTGGCGGAGCACCACTTGCGATGGCTTACCGTGCTATCAATACGTTGGATTCCATGGTTGGGTACAAAAGTGAAAAATACTTGCAGTTTGGTTGGGCATCTGCAAGATTAGACGACCTTGCAAATTTCCTCCCTGCACGACTGACAGCTTTAACGATGTGGTTCATGTCTATTTTTATTAAAAACTCAAAGCGAAAAACAGCATGGATGATTACATGGCGAGATGCCAGAAAGCATCCTAGTCCTAACAGCGGATGGCCAGAAGCAATGACTGCAGGGTTGATGGGCATTCAGCTTGGAGGTATCAATTATTATCGTGGGGTAAAGTCAGACCGTGCAAGGATGGGGGACCCGATGAGAGAACTAGCAATTGCTGATATCACAACATCCATCCGTTATATGCATGGTGGTTGGATTGGATTTTTGCTGGTTGGACTATTTTTACTTTTTTTATGGACGGAGGGGATAACATGAAATGGCCAGATCACGGGGGACAGCCGACAACTATGAAGCAGCTTTACAAAATGGACGAAAGTATGAAAGTACTTGATTTTAGCGCTAATCTCAATCCATTGGGACCACCCCAATGGTTGAAAGGCGAGCTTGAATTACAATGGGACAAGCTATTGGGCTATCCAGATCCGCATTATGCTGCGAGTAAAGAGGAACTTGCCTCTTTCATTGGAGTCACAAAAGAACAACTCCTGCTCACAAATGGAGGGGCAGAAGCGATTTTTCTTGCCGCAAAATATTTTGAAGGAAAACGGGCAGCCATTGTGCATCCGGCTTTTTCTGAATATGAACGGGCATGTCAGCACTATCATTTGGATGTGAAGAGTTTTGTACTAACAGCTGAAAACTATTTTAAACTACCAATGGAATCACTACTCCATACTTTGCGTGATATTGATGTACTTTTCCTTTGTCGTCCTAACAATCCTACAGGCACACTTATTCCAAAAGCAGAAGTGAAGCTGTTACTTGACCAAGGGTTGAACAGTGACACCTATATCGTGGTAGATGAAGCATTTATTGATTTTGTTCCAGAAGAGGAGTTGACGTTCCTCTTAACAAGCTATCCGAATTTAATCTTACTCCGCTCCTTAACAAAAATGTATACGATCCCTGGCTTAAGGCTAGGATTTCTGCTTGGAGATAAATCTGTGGTGGAAGCCATGGAAAAAGCGCAGATTCCTTGGAGTGTAAATGCGCTTGCAGATTCTGTGGCACCGAAGCTATTAAAGGATGACACTTTTGTAAGAACAACACTGAAATGGCTTAAGGAAGAAATAGAAATACTGCATGCCTTTTATGAAAAATATGATTTTTATATGTCTCCGACCAAGGTGAATTTCTATTTACTTCAGGATAAAAGAGAACCGGAGCGGACAAATGAAATCTTCAACTTTTTGTTTAAGCGAGGAGTTTTGCCGAGACATACTCATAATTTCAAAGGACTGCAAGGAAGATATATGCGATTTGCAGTTCGGTCTAAAACGGAGAATACTAGACTAATGGATACTCTTCGTGATTGGAGAAGGAGCCAATGATTATATTTATATCAGGTGGGGCGCGCTCTGGAAAAAGTAGTTTTGCAGAAAAACTGGCCATAACTACTTATGTGAAAAAGGGAACTCGTCTCGTCTACTTGGCGACTGCGAACAAAAGTGATGAGGAGATGACACAGCGTATTCAAATCCATCAACAAATTCGAGGGAACATATGGGATTTGGTGGAAGAGCCGTGTGACGTAGCGAGAGTCTTACATCTTTGTAAAAATGGAGATGTGATTCTTCTGGACTGCCTGACCATTTGGTTAAGTAATGTCATGTTTGGAGAAGCTGATTTTGACCTTGAGGAGTGCTTAGAATGTGTACATGAATGGAAGAGGATTGCAGCTGAGAAAGAGTTAACTTTATTCATTGTCTCAAATGATGTAAATGAAGATCTTCCCTCACCGTATGAGCTTGTCAGAAACTATATTATTCAGTTGGAAAAGTTACATAGATTTCTAGTGGAGCATTCAAATGAGGTAATTCAAGTTCGAGCAGGTTTGCCCAAGTATTGGAAAGGAAGAGGGATACACAAATGAAAAATGGAGTATATGGATTCCTGCTGGCATTGCAGTTTTTAACAAGGATTCCAGTGTCGTTGGAGTGTCCCTGGAATAAAGAAACTAGCAGGTGGGCACTCAGATGCTATCCTGTTGCTGGCCTTATTTTGTCTAGTATACTAGTGATGCTTGTCCTATTTTTACATACGTATCTTCCTCTTTGGGTCCTTGCGTTTTTAGTACTAACTGTATGGATTTGGCTAACAGGTGGGTTGCATTTGGACGGGTGGATGGACGTTGGGGATGCGATTGGGTCCAATGCACCATTGGAGAAGAAATGGGAGATTATGAAAGACCCTAGAGTAGGAAGCTTTGGTATATTAAGTCTACTATTTTTATTAACCTGGAAAACTATCTTTATCTATTTACTATTGGAATCATCTTATTTACATTTATTTACTTTGTTTATTATTCTTGCGTTTTCAAGATTTTTAGCAGTGGTTCTTATGTATTTTTATCCAACTGCCCAGCAAAACGGTCTTGCATGGGAATGGAAACAGAATCTAACGAAAGTGGATGTGATCATCGCTTTCATCCCTATTGCAGTACTATTTATCCTCATGCCGACATATCTACTCCTACTCCCTGCTTATCTACTGTTTGGCTTGATATTTGGAAGGTGGATGATGAAAACTTTTAAAGGTAGCAATGGAGATCTGATGGGAACAGCAATTGAAGGAGGAGAACTATGGGGGCTCGCCATTGTATGGATCTCTATCTCATTCGTCACGGGCTGACAGATTGGAACAGAGAGAAGCGCTATCTTGGGTATACAGACAGAGATATATTAATAGGAGAGCTTGGAAAACTTGAGAATGTAAAGAAATGTCTTGAGAATGTTATGTTTGATGCGGTGTATACAAGCGATTTGAAAAGATGCAGGAGTACGCTAAGGTATTTAGACATCCAAAAGCAAGAAGTAGTTGATGTGAGATTAAGAGAAATGAATTTCGGAGATTGGGAAGGCAAAACGTACCATGAACTTAAGGAGAATCCCGACTATTGTAAGTGGCTCGACAACCTGGAAAAAGTCAGTCCGCCAAATGGAGAATCGTGGACAGGGTTTACAGCTAGGGTAGATGCATTTTTGGAGGACCTTTTGGCAGAAAAAAAGGGGAGCATTCTCCTTGTTACCCATGGTGGTGTTGTTCGCTATCTGCTCTCCCGATATATTGGGACAAATTCCTTTTGGGAAGCACCACAGCCAACGCACGGTCAAGGTGTATTAGTAAGATTAGAGGAACAGACAGGAGTGTGGAGATGCAGCTCTATATCGGCGGTGCCTATAGTGGAAAAAGAAACATGGTAAGAAAAACATATGAAAACGAGAAGTTAGTATGGTTTTCTGCTTATGAAAGTCAGGCAGTTGACGGATGGAAAGATTCGTGGGAAAAAGGAAGTAACTTGGTTCTAGAAGGATGGGAAATTTGGCTGGAGGAAGCGTTGAAAGTGGAAAATGATGATTTTATTGTTCGAAAAAAGTTTCTTGCACTGTTGAAGGAGTTAGCTCAAGCAGAGATGGAAAGAGAAGGGCGGGTTATTTTAATCATGCTGGAAGTGGGACGTGGCATTGTTCCAGTTGAGGCGCACTTGCGCAGACTACGAGATCTTTCCGGTTGGCTTACCCAGGATGCTGCCTCTCAGTGTGAAGAGGTTCATTACATATGGCACGGGATTGGTGAGCAAGTAAGGTGATGTAGTTGGTATCTTCTCTCTCTTGTATACTTCTTTACATTATGAAATGGATTTGCTAGATTGATGTTAGCGAAAGGGGGATGTCCCATGCAAACAGTTAATTATGAGGAGAATTGGAATATTAAAACCGCGGATATTCAGATGGGCATACATCGCTCCTATACTTATCATCGGTACGAGCCAACTCCATATGAAGCGCTAGATGCTTTTTTTGAGAAATATAAGGTAACGCTTCAAGACCACTTTATCGACTTTGGTTGCGGTAAAGGTCGGCTAAACTTTTATGTGGCGAATCAGTTTGGTGCTAAGGCGACAGGAATTGAAATGAATGAGTTATTTTATAAAGATAGTTTGATGAACCTGGCCGATTACCGGGGAAAATATAAAGAAAAGATTGCTTTTGAACATGTGATGGCAGAGGATTTTGATATTATGTTATCTGCCAATCGATTTTATTTCTTTAATCCTTTTACTGTGGATATATTCCGGAGTGTTATCAACAATATTTTGCTTTCTGTGGAAAAGGTGAACAGGCCTGTGAACATTATCTTATATTATCCTGCCCCTGACTATGTGTATTTTTTGGAGGAACATCCGATGTTTTCTTATAAATTAGAGGTTCCATTAGAAGGATATAATAAAAATGCAAACGAGCGTTTTTTAGTGTATGAACTCGCTTTCTAAAGGGAGTGGAGTGTGATCCTATTTATTAAAAAGGTACTGCCAGAAAGATATTCACTCCCTTTCTGGACAGCTCCTACAGCTTAACCAGTCCACCAGTATTTCCCCTAACGACTGTATTTCCTCTTTAGTCAATAACTTATATTGGCACTTATCACTACGTAAATAACTATAGATAATTTGTGCTTTATCTATTTCGTAACGCCCGACTTGCTCAGGCTGAATAGGAGTGGCACGATGTAATGTATGAAGCACATCGACTTCTATTTCTTCCAAGTTGGCACCTTGTTTATAAAGCTTGCTAAATAAGACATCTGTCCGCCAAATAACAAAAATCTTAACGTTGTCATTATCTAGCTTTTCTGCAACAAGAAATTGATGATTTCCTTCTGTAAAATCCATTACTTCTTCTTTTTGTAAAAGGGATAAGAATGCTTGAATGTAGTTACGATAAGTAGCCGCTTTTTCAAAGTCAAGCGCTTGGGAGAGCCGTTCCATTTCTGCTTGCATTTCCATAAGTAGCTGATTGTTTTTTCCAAGCAAAAGTGAAGTGAATTTCCTCAGTATTTCATTATGTTCGTCAACTGCTTTTCCTCCAAGGCAAATTCCACGACAAAGACCAATGGAATAATTCAAACATGGCGATCCATTGATAGCTGGATTTGAGCATTCTAATTGGTACATTTCCTTTAGTCCTTGAATAGCCCTGTTTACAGCCTTTTTGCTGCTATAAGGTCCAAAGCTCCAACCATTACTTTCTTGCAGGGGATGAGTGGACATACGCATCCGGTAAAGCTTGCCGACTTTTTTAACTGTTAAGTAGGTAAATGCTTCTGGCGTTTTCATCTGCCGATTATAGGTTGGACGGATTTCCTGAATCAGTTGCCACTCGAGCAGAAGTGCCTCAAATTCCGTATCGGTTTTTATGATATCAAAATCATGAATATGGGTAATGAGCTTACGAATTTTGGTTGAATGATTCGATGTGATTCGAAAATAAGATTGGACCCGGTGACGCAATCGTTTCGACTTTCCCACATAGATGACTTGTCCCAAAGCATCTTTCATTAGATAGACTCCTGGAGTAGGAGGGAGTTGTTTTATTTTTTCGGAAAGGCTCATGTCAGGCCACCTTTCTAGATAGATGGATTCTTCATTTATATCAACTTCCTACTGTAAAGAGTAGCAGATATTACGAAAAAACAACAAGATAAATGACGAACTCCCTGCAAATACAAAAGCCACTTGAACAAGACCTCTATTCAAGCGGCTTATTTTATCGCAGGAACTTTAATGTTCAACGTAAACTCTCCATCTTTACATACAAAATCGAGAAAACCTTGATGATCTGTGACGATATCTTTGATTAATTTCGTTCCTAGTCCCTCATGTTCTCCACTCTTTGTAGTTTTGCCATATGTATAGAATAGTGAATCCAAGACATCGACAGGAACAGGAAGAGTACTATTTTTGCATATCAGTATAAACAATCCGCTCCGCTTGTAGAATTGCAGTGAAACAAGCGCTTGTTCTCCACGTTTCAGTTGATACTCTTCACAAGCATCCAATGCGTTCCCTAATAGATTGCCTACTAACTCTACCATTTTTTGATCACGAATTGGCAATGTTGATAGCGGAACATCCAAATCATAAACAATGGAGATATCGGCAGCTTTTGCCCGACGGTACATTTGGTGCAGAACTCCAGCTACTACTCCACGCTCACCTTTAATGGAGTAATTCGTCTCTTCGTAGTTTTCCACCAGTTCATCCAAATAACGCTTTGCATCATTTGCCTCGTTATTTTCCAACATAAAATGAACGGCAGATACATGCTTTAAAAAATCATGCCGCTCTCCGCGCACTACCCGGAATGTTTCATTGATATGCTGCCGCTGTTCTCTGTGTTGAAGAAGCTCTCGTTTCTTTTCGCTCATATTCCGGCCAAGTGATAACCGTAAATATTCCAAAACGACAAAGATGATAAAAAATACCACTGACACCACAAGCGCATCCATTCCAAAGTAAGATAGCAACACGACTATCACCTGGACCATCGTTAAGGAAGTGTTCACTTGCCAGCCTAGACTTTCTATTTCAACTAAAACTTTTTTGTGAAAATAATAAGCGATTATACCTGCTAAGATTAGGCTCACATAAAAGGGGAACCACTCACCGCCAATGACATGTAGATGTAAAAAAACAAATGCAGCAAATGCTCTCCAATACATAGAAGAAGTACTCAAGATCAATCCACCTTTTAAAAGTAATTCTCTTGCAAAAATTCCACTTTGTCCTTTGTAATCATCGCTTGTTCTTCTAAACCTTCAAAGGTAACGATGTACGAACTTTTTGCATAGAGGGAGAAATTTTTGATGTAATGGATATTAATAATGAAGGAGCGGTGAGAACGGAGGAAATCACGTTCCCGTAGTTCTCCTTCAAGTTCATTTAATGTTTGATAGGTTTTAATAGGTCCACTTTTCGTATAAATAGTAGTCGAACGTCCGGAACGTTCAATAAAAATAATGTCTTTCTTTTGGATAATATGAATATCATTTTTTTGTTTTAGATAGAGTCTGCCGGCTATTTCGGCAGATTTTGTTTTCTCAAGTAGTCTCTCAATACTTTTCACAAGTCGTTCTTTCGGATATGGTTTCATTATGTAATCATGCACGTTCAGCTCGAAAGCATGTACAGCATAGCCACTACTGCCAGTAACAAAGATGACCGAGATGTTTAGGGCGTGGGAATGGATGATATCCGCAAGCTCATAACCTGACAAGTTCGGCATTTCGATGTCTGCAATTAATAGATCGATCGCTTCCTTTTTTATTTGATTATAGGCTTCTTCTGCAGATTGAGTAGAAAAAACGATCTCCACATTCGGAATGGCTGCCACAATGCCGTTCAATTTATCTAAATCAATATATCTATCATCAACGAGTCCAACTCTCATTGTTACCGCCTCACCTTGCAAAGAAAGATATTCCAACTGTTGACAAACACATGCTCATCATAACTCGGACACTAATTAATCAAGTTTGAAAATATAGGTGTGCTCGACACACTGCTAACGGATGGATTTATCTTTATTTTACCATTATTAGAGGGAAATAGGTTATTTTCACGACATCAAATGGATTTTTCACGACAAAGTTAGAGAATTGATGAGAATTAGTTTGTATGATAGTACCAAGAATATGAAACAGTTGAGGTGAATGAAATGATTGAAATTAATCAAGTAACAAAAAAGTTTAAAGATAAAAACGTACATATCACCGCATTAAAACATGTTAGCTTTTCTGTAAGTAACGGACAAGTTGTAGGTTTACTCGGAGAAAATGGTGCAGGGAAAACCACATTGTTAAGATCCATTGCAACCTTGCTAACACCATCTGATGGCAGCATAACAGTTGGAGGATATGATACTATCAAAAATCCAGATGCGATAAAGAAGAAAATTGGTGTTTTGTTTGGTGGTGAAACAGGACTTTATGACCGCTTAACAGCCAGAGAAAACCTGGAGTATTTTGCAGCTTTATATGGAATGAGTAAACACGAAACAAAAATTCGTATCGATGAACTGGCTAAAATGTTCGGTATGAGGGATTACATGAATCGGAAAGTCGGTGGTTTTTCCAAAGGGATGCGTCAAAAGGTGGCGATCGCTAGAACCTTGATCCACAATCCAGAGATTATCCTGTTCGATGAGCCGACAACAGGTCTTGATATTACGTCATCCAATGTTTTTCGGCAGCTCGTACATCAGTTAAAACGTGAAGGCAAAACGATTATTTTTTCGAGCCATATTATGGAAGAAGTCAGCATGCTATGTGACTCTGTAGCAATGATGCATAAAGGAGAACTTGTCTATCAAGGTTCTCTGGAAGCTCTATACAAAGAAGAAGAAAGTAAAGATCTGAACTATATTTTCATGAGCAAGCTTGTAAGGAGGAACAACCACTATGCTTCTTAAAATTTATTTGAAGGAAATGAAAGATTCTTTCCGAGACAGACGTACCCTCTTATTAACCGTTTTGCTACCGATAGTTATGATGAGTGGTCTAGTATTATTTTACGAAAACATGCTTTCAGATGGGGAAGGGAAAACTTTTACCCTTGCCGTGAATGACGGTTTTGGTGGACAGGAAGAAGCTCTGTTCATAGGAATGGATAATATTGAATTTATTAAATCGGCAAATCCAGAAGCAGTGCTAGAAGAAGGAGACGCGCAGGCAGCATTAGTATTAGAAGAGCGTTTCTTTGAAAAAGTAGAAAATGGGGAAGCGGCAAATGTCACGGTCCTTGGGAACTCTTTCAGTCAAAATTCTTCAATATTAATGGCTCAAGTTACGGCAGCACTTAGTAACTTTGAAAAGCTTGTTGTTGCTGATCGATTGGAGGCAGAAGGTACACCTCAAGAATTAGTTCAACCATTCACTATCGAGCAAATAGAAATTACAGAAGAAACTGCCGGTATCAACATGATAGCAATGCTGATTCCGTTAATTCTTGCTCTTGCCATAGGAGTTGGTGCTTCTCCGGCTGCATCCGATTTGTTTGCAGGAGAAAAAGAGAAAAAGACGATGGAAGCCCTTTTAATGACACCAATAAATCGCTTGACATTATTAATTGCAAAATGGATGACGATTTCCACAGTCGGATCAATTACAGGTATTATCACACTAATAGTTGTAGCAATAGAAATTAACTTCTTAACGAAATATATGAAGGCTGCGGTTTCCTTTGGGGACAATACGTTCCTAATTGTTGGTTTTGCCATTTTGGTATCCATCGTGTATGCAATGTTTATGGGCACATTGCAAATGGTTACAAGCATCATGGGGAAAACGGTAAAAGAAGCGCAAAGCTATAGCTCGCCGATCATGATGATTGCAATATTTCCGATTATGATAATCTCAAGCATCGGTATCAACGAACTTGAATTCCACCATTATGCTATACCACTCATGAACATATTTACGATTTTAAAAGAACTCAGCTTTGGAATCATTAATTACCAACATCTCGGAATAATGATTGGAAGTAACCTATTATGCGTAGGAATCGCGGTAATTGCTGGCAGAATAATGTTTATGAAGGATAAATGGGTGATGAACTAAAACTTATCAGTTCATTAAAATGAGAATACTGTATTAGCTGTTAGAACACCAAGGGAAACCTCGGTCTCAGTGTGTAGACAAAGGTACTTTTCTTAAGTTAACGCGATTCCTATGTTGATCGTAGTGAAAGACGCGAAGACTCCTCGAAAATGCTACCACATTTTCTTCGTGCGATAAATTGCTGTCGAAGCCTTCCCGGACCGCACGCGGAAAGCGAAGCATCTGCAACGAAGAGCAACAGTTAAATGCAAATCTACAAATAATTTGGGTTTGTCAACAGTCTGACACCAAGGGAAACCTTGGTGTTTTTATCTTTTTCAGGTGTTTTTGCACGAATATTAATAATTCGTTCAAACTTGGCAATAATTTTTATTAATAACAAAACCACTCTTTTCCGCTGTCTACTCAGGCATTACTACACCTGATTAACTTGGGCTTCCCACTTTATTACTCTTTCTATTTTAATTATGTCAACAATTATCTTGCCAAATAGGTCATTAGTAACAATGGAAACTTTCATGAAACCGCTTTACTATAAGAAATAAGCAATACTACTTTTTAATAATTAAGGGGGCACAAACTATGAGCTCTGAAGCAACAGCAAAGTCAAACTCTAACTTCAAAGTGAAAATACAGCGCTTCGGTAGTCATCTCAGTGGGATGATCATGCCGAACATTGGGGCGTTCATCGCCTGGGGATTAATAACAGCATTATTTATTCCAACTGGTTGGTGGCCAAATGAGGAACTAGCTAAACTTGTTGGCCCAATGATCAACTACCTACTACCTATCTTGATTGGATTCACAGGCGGACGTATCGTCTATGACCTTCGTGGTGGGGTAGTCGGTGCGACAGCAACCATGGGTGTTATCGTCGGAGCGGATATCCCGATGTTCCTTGGAGCAATGGTAATGGGACCACTTGGTGGATATGCCATCAAGAAGTTCGACCAAGCAATTGAAGGAAAAGTAAGACAAGGATTTGAAATGCTTGTTAATAACTTTTCAGCCGGGATTATTGCCGGGATCTTAACAATTATCGGATTCAAAGGTATTGGCCCGATCGTATTAACCTTAAACAAAACGCTTGCTGCAGGTGTAGAAACGCTAGTTCAAGCTAACCTACTTCCACTGGCAAGTATTATCATCGAACCAGCAAAAGTCTTATTCTTAAACAATGCCATTAACCACGGTATCCTTGGTCCTATTGGTATTGAGCAGGCTGCACGTGAAGGTATGTCCATCCTGTTCTTACTTGAAGCAAACCCTGGACCAGGACTCGGAATCTTACTAGCATTTGTCATCTTCGGTAAAGGGATGGCAAAACAATCAGCTTCTGGTGCAACTATCATTCATTTCTTCGGTGGTATTCACGAAATTTACTTCCCTTATATTTTAATGAAGCCAGCTTTAATTTTAGCGGCTATCGGTGGGGGAGCAGCTGGGGTATTCACACTTCTACTATTTAATGGTGGACTAGTGGCAGCACCATCTCCTGGTAGTATTTTCGCAGTCATGGCAATGGCTCCAAGAGGTGGATTCTTGGCAGTAATGGCGGGTGTCCTGGTGGCAGCAGCAGTATCATTCTTAATTTCATCCATTATTTTAAAAGGATCTAAATCAACAGATGACGATCTTACAAAAGCAACAGAAAAAACTTCTGCGTTAAAAGGAAAAGAAAGCAGAGCAAGCACACTTATTGCAAAGGAAGAAACACCTGTGGAAGAAAAAGAAGTCAACAAGATCATCTTCGCATGTGATGCTGGAATGGGCTCAAGTGCTATGGGTGCTTCCATCATGAAAAACAAAGTGAAAAAAGCAGACTTGTCCATTGATGTGACGAATTCTTCGATCAACAATATTCCGTTGGACGCTGATATCGTCATCACACATAAAGACTTAACGGACCGTGCAAGAGCAAAGCATCCAGATGCAACGCATATTTCCGTAGACAACTTCTTAAACAGTCCTAAATATGATGAGCTAATTGAAAAATTGAAAAAGTAATACTCCAAAGGAAAGAGCTTCGTGATGTGAGCTCTTTCCTTTTTTACATAGGCTCTTTTCTAAAAGATTGTTGTTGCTAGTAACCGGTAAAAAGTCGGGTTCTGGACTTTTTACCTGAATGTTCATTGAAAACTTGTCCTTTTGACCTAACCTAAACGGCAGGAAAAGAGCACGACAGTAACGATAATTACGAGTATCTAATAAAGTTCGTAAAAGCAGCAAAGTTTGCGAAAGCAGTCTTTACATAATAAGTAGTGTGATAATGAGGTTTCCATAAGGAATAGAAAGTACGAAAAACAGAGATTTTAAAAACTGAAAATTCAGAGGGAAATAAGTGCCCGGAAAATCCCAAAATGAAAAAACCGGGCACTTAAAAGGAAAATAAGTGCCCGGAAAATCCCAAAATGAAAAAACCGGGCACTTAAAAGGAAAATAAGTGCCCGGAAAATCCCAAAATGAAAAAACCGGGCACTTAAAAGGAAAATAAGTGCCCGAAAAAT
>NZ_CAKJTJ010000004.1:0-26582 GCF_917563925.1 Sutcliffiella rhizosphaerae | reverse complement strand
AAATAAGTGCCCGGAAAATCCCAAAATGAAAAAACCGGGCACTTAAAAGGAAAATAAGTGCCCGGAAAATCCCAAAATGAAAAAACCGGGCACTTAAAAGGAAAATAAGTGCCCGAAAAATCGCAAAATGAAAAAACTGGGCACTTAAAAGGAAAATAAGCGCCCGGAAAATCGCAAAATGAAAAAACCGGGCACTTAAAAGGAAAATAAGTGCCCGGAAAATCGCAAAATGAAAAAACCGGGCACTTAAAAGGAAAATAAGCGCCCGAAAAATCGCAAAATGAAAAACCGGGCATTTAAAAGGAAAATAAGTGCCCGAAAAATCCCAAAATGAAAAAAACGGGCACTCAAAAGGAAAATAAGCGCCCGGAAAATCGCAAAATGAAAAAATCGGGCACTCAAAAGGAAAATAAGCGCCCGGAAAATCGCAAAATGAAAAAACTGGGCACTTAAAAGGAAAATAAGCGCCCGGAAAATCGCAAAATGAAAAAACCGGGCACTTAAAAGGAATGAGAAAACCTGGCTTTCGAAGATAGAATGCGCCTTGTTCTTTCGACAAGCTTTGATTAATTTCTCCAAATCCCCATATATTTCTACTTTTTTGAACACCTCTATACAAGATTTTTTGTGCATTCATTTAAAACATGGCAACAACTATTCCGACGAAACTGTAATTTCCTTTTATTGAATCAATAAAAAATTACCTTTATGATGAAACTATAGAACATAGTAATTTAATTTTGTCACCATCCATCGGGATTGGAGGAATACTATGTACATTACCGCAAGAGAAAGACAGATATTAGAGATTCTTTTATCTTCTGAAAAAGAAATGACTGTTAAAGACCTTGCGAAGGCCATTGATGTAAGCACCCGGACGATTCATCGTGACTTAAAAGATGTTGAGGATACTATTGCTCAATATCAACTCTCTTTAATAAAAAAATCAGGGGTTGGCGTCCAAATAATCGGGGAAAAAGAAAATATCGAACATTTAAAGCTGTTTCTTTTTAATGTGGATCATAACCAGTACACAGCAGAAGAAAGACAGACTATCATATTATGTACGTTGCTTGAAGCTATTGAGCCAGTGAAGCTCATTGCACTTGCAAATGAGCTGAAGGTCACAATTGCCACTGTCAGTAATGACTTAAATAAGGTGGAGGAGCGACTACAACCATTTAAAAGCTTGACTCTCATCAGAAAACGAGGCTATGGCGTAGAAATTGCTGGTGATGAAACAGCGAAGCGAAGGGCCATGAGTAAAGTTATCACCGACAATGTTGATGAATACGAGCTATTGTCACTTATTCGGGAAAGTATCCAGAAAAAAAGCCAACAGGATCCAATTTCAGAACGACTACTAGGCCTTGTGGAAAAAAAGAATTTACACATAGTGGAACGGACAGTTGATGAAATTAATAAGGAGCTTTCTTATTCTATCGCGGATAGTGCCTATATGGGGCTTGTTGTCCATCTTGCTCTTGCGATGGAAAGAATTTTGCGAGGAGAAAATATTACGATTGATCAGGCCTATCTTAGCCAGCTCCAGCAAACACAAGAATATAAGACAGCAGAGAAAATAATTGAAAAACTAGAAAAGGTGTATCAAACGACTATCCCAAAAGCCGAGATTGGCTATATCACCATGCACCTTCGTGGAGCAAAGTTAAGGCAGGATAAGGAATTTTTCGACGAGGATACTGGGATGCACGATTCGGTAAAAGCAAGAAGCCTGATTTCCTATGTTGAAAAAAGGGTACACCAATCACTATCTGACAATCCCTCGCTACTTCAGGGATTAGTGGCCCATCTTGGTCCAGCACTATTCAGGATCAATCAAAATATGAGAATCACCAATCCATTGTTAGACAGGATCAAAACAGAGTACAGTGAATTGTTTGCTATCGTAAACGAAGGGGTAGACATCCTTTTTCCGGACTTGGATATTCCAGAAGAAGAGGTAGGGTATTTGGTATTACATTTTGGTTCAGTACTACTAAACATTTACCAACGTAAGCCATTACATGCCCTTGTTGTTTGTTCGACTGGTATCGGTACCTCCAAAATGCTCGCCACTAGGCTTCAAAAGGAAATTCCTGATATCAAAACATGTAAGAATGTATCGTTATTTGAATTGAATAAAATGGATCTGGAAAGCTACGATTTGATTATTTCGACCATCCGTCTACCAGAAATGGATAGGGAATATTTTATCGTGAATCCTATCTTAACGGAATCTGAAGTAGACAAAATAAAAAAATATATCTATCAAAAGTATAAAAACAAATTAATGGATATCACGGACACCCCTTTAAAAAAGCTGTCTGTTCAAGAGTTTTCAAAAGACCAAGTAATAGACACCTTTAAAAAAATGTCCATTTATGCAAATACGATATCCACATTGCTCGATGGTTTTTTCTTAATGAAACAACAAGACGAGCCTTCGATAAAGGATGCCTTACACGCTCTATGTCATGAGTTGATGCGAAGTGAGATAGTAACAGAAACAGAAAAAGTAATAAACGAACTCTATAGACGAGAAGAACTCGGTGGACTTGGAATCCCAGGTACAAAACTTGCACTATTCCATGCCAAAAGCCAAGCTGTAATAAAGCCTTCTTTCACTATTTACTCATTGGATGAGGCCTGTGAGACAAGAGGGATGGATCAAGTTAACATGGACGTACATTCTGTATTGTTATTACTTGCCCCTGAAAACGCAGAAAAAGAAACGTTAGAAGTGCTAAGTTATGTTAGTGCCACTATTATAGAGAGTGACGAAAGTATTGCTCTTTTTGAATCTCAAGATCCAAGTATAGGAAATTATCTGGCAACAAAGCTAAATCAATTTTTTGATGAAAAATTAACAGAACTAAGGAGTGTTTAAATAATGAGTTTACCAATTTTAGACAAAGAAAATATCGTATTAAATGCAACAATAGGAACAAAAGAGGATGCCATTAAAAAAACAGGTCAGTTATTAGTGGACCGCGGTTATGTAGAGCCAACATATATTGATAAAATGATGGAACGTGAAGAATTAACTTCTACTTACATGGGGAACTTTGTTGCGATTCCTCACGGGACAGAGGATGCTAAAAAGGTAGTAAAAGAATCTGGAATCGCGATTGTTCAAGTTCCAAATGGAGTAGATTTCAATGGAAATGAAGTGAAGCTTCTAATTGGTATTGCGGGTAAAGGGGACGAACATTTGGAGATTCTATCACAAATCGCGATTGTTTGTTCAGAAGAAGAAAATGTCCAAAAAATAGTAGAAGCACAAACTGCAGAAGAAATCCTGGAGCTTTTTGAAGGAGTTAACTAATATGAGAGCACTACATTTTGGCGCAGGAAATATCGGAAGAGGATTTATCGGGGCATTGCTGTATCAAGCGGGTTACCATACGACTTTTGCTGATGTGAACAGTGAAATTGTGAACCTGATAAACGAAAAACAAGCGTACCGTGTTGTACTCGCAGACGAGTCACAAGAAGAACTAGTAGTAAAAAATATATCAGCAATCAACAGCATGACACACCCAGAAGAATTGGAGGCTGCTATTGTTGAAGCAGCGATCATTACTACAGCAGTAGGACCTTCCATTTTGCCAATTATAGCAAAATCATTGGTAAGTGGATTACGTAAACGATTGGAAACAAACAAAGAACCGCTTAATATTATCGCATGCGAAAACTTAATTGGAGGGAGCTCCCTTTTGAAAAAGCATGTATATGACCAGCTCGCACCAGAAGAAGCAACAAGCTTCGATGAAATCTTTGCCTTCCCGGATGCAGCAGTAGATCGAATTGTTCCTAATCAAACGAATGAAGACAAACTAATGGTACAGGTCGAACCATATTATGAATGGGTAGTAGATGAATCCGCTATAATAGGTAACACACCTTCTATTGAAGGAATAACTTTTGTTGCGGATCTTACACCGTACATTGAACGAAAATTATTTACAGTCAATACAGGACATGCCGCATCTGCCTATATTGGTTACCATAAAGGCTATCAAACCATTGATGAAGCATTACTTGACAAAGATGTACGCAGTTTCCTTCAAGCAGCATTAAAGGAAACAGGAATGATGCTAGTTGGTAAGTACGGTTTTGATAAAAAAGAGCATGAGGAATATATCGAGAAAATTATTGGACGCTTTGAAAATTCCTATATCATCGATGAAGTAACACGTGTAGGACGCGCTCCGCTAAGAAAGCTTGGCGGAAATGACCGTTTGGTTGGTCCTGCCAAACAATATTTGGAGTTGTTTGGACAACCACCAGTAAACCTAGTGAAGGCTATTGCTGCCGCTTTTCGTTACGATGTGATAGAAGACGAAGAAGCTGTAACGATTCAAAAATTGATTAAAGAAATTGGAATCAAAGAAGCGGTAATAGAAGTGACTTCTTTAGAGGAAGAAAGCCTGCTTGTAAATCTAATTGTAGAAGAATTTCATACGCTTTAATTGTGAAAACGCAAGTTACGTCTTATTGATGTAACTTGCGTTTTTTTGTTTAAAAAGGAGGATTTTAACCTTCCTTTATGTAACTATAATAGTGAGGGGTGAAGGGAATGTTTTTTAGTAGGCTCTTTTCTAGAAGACTGGTGTAATATACTTGCAGTAAAAGAGCACGACAGTAACGAATATTACGAGTTTCTCTAAAGTTCGCCAAAAAATTTTAGAAATATGACGCCAAAAGAAAAAAGGCACTCCGATAAAAGCATGCAGGTGGGATATCTTTTTTTATTGATACTGCTGTTCTTGAATTTAATAGGAGAAATTTTCTTGATCTGCATATTTTAACGACCATGCAAATCTTTTGTGCTGGAATAATAATTGTCTTCCTATATGAATACATACTAAATTTTGTAGTTAGTTTTCGTTAAAAGAAAGAATTACTGGAGCAAATGGTGCAAACTTTTTCATGAGTAAATAACTCTATGAAATGGAAAAAACTTTCAAAAACATATGAGATGGAACAAAGGAGGAAATAAAAATGGCAGTAAATGCACTCATGTCATGGACTTTTATTCAAGAGACCCAGGTGACAAAAGAGATTAAAGAAATTTTGATTGATGGTGAAACAGCAGAGGTTGCATATAAGACGATTAGAGATGTGGCAGTAGTTACCAACAAAAGGATAATAATCGCAGACAAACAAGGACTAACAGGCAAAAAGGTCGAAGTGTATTCCATTCCGTTTAAATCTATCGTCATGTATTCCTCCGAAAATGGAGGAATGTTGGATGCTAATGCGGAGTTAGAGTTGTGGACAAAGGCTGGAAACTTTAAATTAAACATTAATAAAAAGGTGGACATCCGCAAGCTAGATCGCCTCATTGCACAATATATTCTATAATCAAGGCTACGAGTTTCTTGTAATTGTTCGTAAAGCAACAAAGTTTGTGAAAACAGCATTAATAAAACAGGCACCTCCCCTCTATTCATCTGCATAAGCTATTAGGCAGAAGTCTAGATAGGGAGGTTTTTGTATGTATTCACAACAAAATGTTGGTGACAATCTGCAAGCTTCGGTGGATGAACGAGTATATTATGGCTATCCAAGACCATTTTATCCGTACCATTACCCATATTACCATGCACCTTACTATTATCCATATTATTCTCCAAGTCCACATTATTATTATCCTCGACCAAGACCATATCCATATCCTTATTATCGAACAGATGAACAGGATATGCGCGCAAGTTGGCGGGAGTGGGAGGATCTGGGAGCACCATTATTAGGAATGAGAGGGGCACCGGCTGTATCTTCATGGGCACCAAATCGTCTTGATACTTTCGCTCGCGGAGAAGATAACCGGATGTGGCAAAAATTTTGGAATGGCAGACGTTGGAGTCGCTGGAATGACTTAGGTGCTCCACGTGGAGGTTTAAGAAGCTCCCCAGCAGCCGTTTCATGGGGACCGAACAGAATTGATACCTTTGCCCGTGGTGTAAATGATGACATGTGGCATAAGTGGTGGGATGGTTCTCGCTGGAGTCAATGGGAAGACCTAGGATCTCCACGTGGCGGATTTAAAGGAGCCCCAGCAGTGGCGTCCTGGTCAGAAAACCGCTTGGACTGTTTTGTCCAAGGAAGTGATAACAATATGTGGCACAAATGGTGGGACGGATCCAGTTGGAGTCAGTGGGAAAACCTAGGATCCCCTCGAGGTGGATTAACAGGTGAACCAGGCGCTGTCTCATGGGGACCGAATCGGATTGATTGCTTTGTACGTGGCATGAATGAGCGTATGTGGCATAAATGGTGGGATGGCTTCAGCTGGAGTCAGTGGGAAGACCTCGGTACACCACGAGGCGGCTTTTCTGGAGCCCCAGCTGTAGCTTCCTGGTCACCAAACCGTATCGATGTTTTCGTTAAAGGCGATGATGACCGATTATGGCAGAAATATTGGAACGGTTCACGCTGGAGCAATTGGGGCAACCTTGGCGCACCACGAGGAGGAGTCCAATCATCCCCAGCTGCCGTCTCATGGGGTCAAAACCGCATCGACACATTCGTCCGAGGAAACAACAGAAAAATGTGGCATAAGTGGTATGCCTAAAGTAAAACAGCCTGCTTGGCCATTGAGCCAAGCAAGCTTTTTTGGGACTGCGGGTAATCATTAATAGTTTGTGAGATACCTCGAAAGGTTTGCGGATGATCATCAAAGGTTTGCGATTTACTTCGAAAGGCCCATGAATTACCACCCAAGGTTCACAAATTACTTCCAAAATTTTAAGAAAGACCACGCAAGGTTCTACGATTACCAAAAAAGAGAGGGCTTTTAAAAACTAGCAAGCTAATAATTATCAATCATAATAAAATCTCCAAATAACGCCTTGAAATCTCCAAATAACTAGATTGCACATCCATACCCATCAAAATAAAAGGAAAATTATTGAATATCGCAAACCTAATGTTAAACTGTAATAAAAAGTATTGCGCACAGCCGCAGTCACTGTGGTGTAAAACAAATTTAAGAGGTGAGAGCGATTAAATCTACGATTCAACTAGTCTTATTTATAGGTACAATCATTTCCACATCCATCCTCATATGGGCAGGATTTAGCGGCAAGCAGGAGATATTTCCGTGGTTGTTGTCACTGACACTTACGCTTGCTTTTGTCAATTTAATGCTTAATCAATATAATCACAAAAATGGCAGGATTTATTGGTTTATTGCTGGAATAGCCTTGCTTTCGCTCGGATGGAGCACCTTTTTGCTTTTCAGTTAAGTGAAAACAGGAGTATTCATCACCATCCCCCAGATATTCTAATACTAAGCGAGTTGAGTTATCCAAAATCCTAAATATCAAGGAATATCGTAAAATAGCATAATTTCCCGCTTTTTAGAAAAAGCAAGATATATGGTTTAATAAAAAGCACTGCTAGGGTATTTATTAAGGATATTAATGAAGGATGTTGATGTGTATTGGATAAATCAGTTTTTAGGATATCAGTTGGAATTGCCGTCGTTTTTGTGTTGATAGGCGTTCTAATTCCTGAGCAACTTGGAAGTGCGATGTCAGTTGCACAGGGATTTGTATTAGAAAAGTTTGGTTGGTTTTATCAGTTAGTTGCTACGTTTTTCCTCTTGTTTGCCGCATTTATGATCTTCAGTAAATATGGAAAAATCAAACTTGGAAAAGAAAATGATGAGCCTGAGTATAACCGCCCTACTTGGTTTGCGATGTTATTTTCCGCAGGTATGGGTATCGGTCTATTATTCTATGGAGTGTCGGAACCGATTTCTCATTTTGCTACACCTCCATTAGGGGAAGGAAGTACAGAGCAAGCTGCGATAACGGGGTTAAGGTATACTTGGTTGCATTGGGGCCTGCATGCTTGGGCAATTTATGCAATCGTTGCATTAGCACTAGCTTATCAAAAGTTTAAAAACAATGCTCCAGGATTAATGAGTGCAACACTTACTCCTGTGCTTGGTGAAAAAGTGAAAGGACCTATCGGAAAATCCATCGATATTATTGCGGTTTTTGCAACTTTATTCGGTGTAGCGGCATCATTGGGTCTTGGTTCCCAACAAATAAATGCCGGATTGGAATACCTGATAGGCATACCAAATAATTTCATGGTTCAAGTGATTATTATGGTCATCATTACGGTGCTTTTCATTGGTTCAGCAATTTCAGGAATCTCAAAAGGAATCAAATATTTAAGTAACATAAATATGTCATTAGCAGTGGTTTTGTTTTTTATTATTCTTGCATTAGGTCCAACGTTGTTTTTGTTAAATATGTTTACAACAACACTTGGAAGCTACATTCAAAATGTTGCACTTATGGGTTTACGTGTTTCGCCTTTTGATGCGACCGAAGCTGCATGGACACAGGGGTGGACCATTTTCTATTGGGCATGGTGGGTTTCTTGGACACCATTTGTCGGGATGTTTATCGCCCGTGTTTCAAAGGGACGTACAATAAGGGAATTCACAATTGCAGTATTGCTGGTGCCATCTTTTGTGTGCGCACTCTGGTTTACTGTCTTTGGTGGCACCGGGATTCATCTCGAATTTGTTCAAGGATTAGATGTTTCTGGGCAAAGCTTGGAAACAGCATTGTTTTACGTATTACAACAACTTCCATTTGGTGCGTTGTTATCCATTTTGGCAGTCGTCCTTATTGCAATATTTTTTGTGACTTCGGCAGACTCAGCCACTTTCGTACTTGGAATGCAAACAACTGGGGGAAAACTTAACCCACCAAATAATGTGAAAGTAATCTGGGGAATTCTTATGGTTGCTTCTACGATGGTATTAATGGCATCTGGTGGATTACAAGGATTACAAACAGCGATTATTGTCAGCGCCTTACCGCTTACATTCATTGTGCTAGTAATGTGCTATGGATTGGTAAAAGAATTAAACAAGGAATTAAAGGCTACAAAAGATGGGAAACCCCCTATAAAAAAAGCAAGCTAATCTCATTAATGGACTGTTCAAAAAGCTGGAACGTTGAGCTTTTTGGATGGTTTTTTTCTTAATAGATAAAATAAAAGTTTGTTAGAAATTTGTCATGGACTAAGTACAAAGGACATTGTTGTAAGCGATTACAAGCGTTTAATATAACAATTTCAACCTCAAATGAACCTTAATTCATTTCGAACTCTTTTTATAATATTCTGAAAAAAACCACTATTTTCAAATGCTAATGAAAATTTGTCCAAAATATGAAAACGTTTTTATAGCGAAAATAAAGTTTTTTCTGTATAATTTAGGTGTGAAGGAAATAGGGGAGGGTAAATAATAAGAAATTTGGAAATGCACCGGAGAATTGCCACATGATGATGGCAAGACATCATTTATTACCCAATCCTTTATATATTAACTAAACAAAGGCATTTCTTAATGACACAGCCTAAGATGGAGGCATGTAGTAATGAGCAAGGTTGAATTAGAACAAATTTGGGAGCGCTTTTATGGTCCCAATATGGGCTACGTTTATGACATGTATGACAAGTACCAAGAGAATCCAGAATCAGTAGACGCATCTATACGTGCGCTTTTTGAAGAATTAGGATCTCCTCCTGGAATGGATTCCATTTCCATTTCAAATGCACAAAGCGGGAATGCAGATACAAGTGTCACACAGCAAGCGGCACCTCAGGCTGCAATTAAGAAGGTTATTGCAGCTAACAAGCTATTGCGAAATATCCGTACACTTGGTCATTTAGCTGCTAATATAAACCCTCTTGAAAAGGAAACAAACTTTGACGTTGGGTTCCTTGATATTGAAACTTATGGTTTAAATAAGACAGATTTACTGCAAATTCCAGTTGATCTTGTATGGGAAGATGCTCCAGAAGCTATTTCTAACGCATGGGAGGCATATGAACATCTCAAGCGTATTTATACTGGAACTATTGCCTATGAATTTGGTCATATTCATGACGAGTATGAGCAAAATTGGCTGAATTCATATATTGAAAAGACACGAATTGAGCGATCGTTCACTAAAGAAGACCGTATTGAATTACTGGAAAGATTAATTGCAGTAGATGGCTTTGAGAAATTTTTGCATAAAACATTTGTTGGCCAAAAGCGATTTTCTATCGAAGGCTTAGACATGCTCGTACCAATGTTTGATAAATTGGTTCAATCCGGATGTGAGGACGGTACGAAAAATATTAGTATCGGAATGGCGCACCGTGGACGTTTGAATGTACTGGCGCATGTATTAGGAAAACCTTATGAGCTAATATTCTCGGAATTCCATCATTCTCCGAATAAAGAGCTTGTACCTTCAGAAGGATCCCGTGGTATTAACTTTGGTTGGTCAGGCGATGTGAAATACCACATGGGTGCGGATCGTCAAGTAACTGGTGAAAAGGAGCAAGTCGTTCGTATTAACCTTGCACATAATCCAAGTCACTTGGAATTTGTCAATCCGGTTGTCCAAGGAGTAGCTCGTGCATCACAAGAAGACCGTTCTGAAAGAGGATATCCGAAGCAAAATAAGCAATCATCCTTCAGTGTTCTCGTGCATGGTGACGCCGCTTTCCCTGGTGAGGGTGTAGTTGCAGAAACGTTAAACCTAACAAAGCTAAATGGCTATGCAACAGGTGGTACGATTCATATTATTGCGAACAATCTACTTGGGTTCACAACGAATTTTGGTGATTCTCGTTCAACAAAATATGCAAGTGATTTAGCAAAGGGATACGAAATTCCTGTTATCCACGTAAATGCCGATGATCCAGAAAGCTGTCTATCTGTGATGGTATTTGCCTACGAATACCGCAAAAAGTTTAAAAAGGATATCGTAATTGACCTTGTTGGCTATCGCCGTTTTGGACATAACGAAATGGACGATGCGAACGTAACGCAACCTCTTTTATATGAAAAAATTAACAACCATCCTAATATTGCAGATAAGTATGGAAAAGAGCTAGTTTCCCGAGGTACTGTAACTGAGGATGATGTGAAGAGTAAAAAGACAGACTTCATGCAGAAGCTTCAACGGATTTTTGATGAACTTCGTAAAGAAGACGAGAACAATGTGAAAATTAAGCAGGTGCCAAAGCCAATTAGTGATCAGGTTCCTGAATTAGACACAGCTGTTGCAGAGGATTTATTGAAGTCCATTAACAGCAATCTTGTAAGTTATCCTGAAGATTTCAACGTTTATCCTAAACTAGGACGTATTATGAAAAAACGTGAAAGTCTTTTAGCAAATGAAAACAAAGTGGACTGGTCTCTTGGAGAAACGCTTGCTTTTGCAACAATTCTTGCAGAAGGCACACCAATTCGTCTAACTGGACAGGATAGTGAACGTGGAACATTCTCTCACCGTCACCTTGTTTTACATGATAATCAGACTGGTAAACGCTTTATTCCATTACATGAACTGCCAGAAGCAAAAGCTTCCATGTCTATCCACAATAGTCCTTTATCCGAGGTTGCTGTTTTAGGATTTGATTATGGATACAGCGTACAATCCCCTGAATCTCTCGTTATTTGGGAAGCGCAGTTTGGTGATTTTGTGAACGTTGCCCAAGTTATCATTGATCAATTTATTGCATCAGGAAGAGCAAAGTGGGGTCAAAAATCTAGCCTAGTGATGCTCCTACCTCATGGCTATGAAGGTCAAGGTCCAGAGCACTCCAGTGGACGTGTGGAGCGTTTCTTGAATTCTGCTGCGGAAAACAACTGGATTGTCGCAAATGTAACAAGCGCTGCTCAATACTTCCATCTTTTAAGAAGGCAGGCAAAGCTTACAACGAAAGAGGATGCGAGACCTCTAATTGTTATGACGCCAAAAAGCTTATTGCGTAACTCTATGACTGTTTCAGATGTGAAAGAGCTCACAGATGGACAATTTAAACTATTAGTAGAAGAGCCTCGTACTGGTGGAAATAAAGAGAAGGTTACACGACTTGTATTATGTACAGGTAAAGTGGCAATCGATCTTGCAACAAAAGTAGAAGAATCAGGTGCGGGAAAAGTAGAAAATGTTCATATTGCACGTGTAGAGCAGCTCTATCCATTCCCTCAAAAAGAAGTGGAAGAACTTGCATCGCAATTCCCGAACCTAAATGAAATTGTCTGGGTCCAAGAAGAGCCGAAGAACATGGGATCTTGGCCGGTCGTGAAGGCGAACCTTCATGAAATCGCAAAAGACGGCGTTTCCGTCGATTATATCGGACGTCCAAAACGTTCAAGCCCGGCAACAGGTGAACCACATATTCATAAACAAGAGCAAGCATGGATTGTTGAAGATTCTTTGAAAGTTAACGGAGGGGAAAGCAAATGATTGAAATTAAAGTACCAGAGCTAGCAGAATCTATCACAGAAGGTACGATAGCAGAGTGGCTAGTAAAACCAGGTGATTCCATTGAAGAGGGAGAAACCATTGCCGAGCTGGAAACAGACAAGGTAAATGTAGAAATAAAAAGTGATTTTACAGGAGTTTTACAAGAATTAAAAGCAGAACCAGGAGATAATGTTGTTGTTGGACAAGTTATTGCAACACTTGGTGAAGCAGGTGCAACTGCAGAAATTGCTCCAAAAGAGGAAGCAGTGAAAGCAGAAGCAGCTCCGAAAGCTGAGCCTGCAAAAGAAGCAGCTCCTACAGAAGACAAGAAAGCAAAATCTAGAACGGTAGCATCTCCTGCTGCGCGTAAAAAAGCGAGAGAGCTTGGAATTGATCTTGATGAAGTATCCTTCCGTGACCCAATGGGCCGCGTGCGTGTAGAAGATGTGGAAGCACATAGCCATGCACAAAATGCTCCAAAACCAGAAAATAAGCCTGCTGAAAAGCCTGCAGCAGTAAAACCAGCTGTTCAAGAAGATGACCGTATTGAACGCATTAAAATGTCTAGAAGACGTCAGACAATTGCAAAGCGTCTTGTGGAAGCACAACATACTGCAGCAATGCTTACGACGTTCAATGAAGTTGATATGACAGCTGTTATGGATGTACGTAACCGTCGTAAAGATGCATTCTTCAAAAAGAATGGTGTGAAACTAGGCTTCATGTCCTTCTTTACAAAAGCAGTAATCGGAGCATTAAAATCTTTCCCATTACTAAATGCGGAAATTCAAGGCGACGAAATCGTGTTGAAGAAATTTTATGATATTGGTGTAGCTGTGTCTACAGAGGAAGGCCTAGTTGTTCCGGTTGTTCGCGATGCAGACAAACTTAGCTTTGCTGGCATTGAACAATCAATTGGTGACCTTGGTAAAAAAGCACGCGACAACCAATTGGGGCTGAAAGACCTTCAAGGTGGAACATTCACTATCACAAATGGTGGTATCTTTGGTTCCTTGTATTCCACTCCAATCCTGAACACTCCGCAGGTTGGTATTCTAGGAATGCACACGATCCAAAGACGTCCAGTAGTAGTCGATAGCAATGACACTGTAGAAGTAAGACCAATGATGTACATTGCACTTTCCTATGACCACCGTATTGTCGATGGAAAAGATGCTGTACAATTCCTTGTAAAAGTAAAACAATTACTTGAAGACCCAGAAGACCTATTGTTAGAAGGGTGATTTGGAAAAAGAGCTTATCTTATGATAGGCTCTTTTTTGTGTTAAACTATTATGAAAAAAATCGCACGTATAGCTTTAAATATATTGTCGGAAAACTAGCAATTCTATGAAAACATGCAGTATAATCTTCATTATACAGATTATAGTAATTAGACATATGGGGGGACCAACTAATGAAAAAGTATTTGACTCTTTTTCTTCTAGCATTCATGGTAATGATGATGACAGCATGTAATACGGATAAAAATGAAAATACAGAACAAGAAAACCAACAGGAATTTGCAGAAGAAGTTGACGAAGACAAAGTGGATGAAAACATGGTACCCGTTGGAGAAACGGCAATTACAGAAGGTGGAAGTTTTACATTCCATGCTAGAAACAGTCGCTTAAAGCCAATAGAAACAGAATCCTTCTATGTTAATATTGATAGTGTCTCTGCTATCAGTGGTGAACTCGATGGCGGTTTCAAAGAATATTTGGAAATGGATGAAATCCAGTATATTCAAGTAAATATTGAAGTGGAAAACAAATCTACAACTCCATTGAATTTTGACGCATACCAAGCATCCATTGTTACTAGTACTGGAGAAGAAATTGAAGTTCCGAATCCTATGATAAGCAGCCAATTTGATGAGAAGTTTGCCCCAGAGGAAAAGAAACAAGGCACCATTGCCTACCTTTTGGAAGAATCAAAAGCAGAAGAAGTGGAATGGGTCCAGATTATCATAAAGGCACCAATGGATGAAAATAATGAAGTAGTTGGGGAAGAATTTAATATTAAAATAAAGCTATAATAAAGAAAAAGCTCCCTTGCATTTGTTGAGGGAGCTTTTCGCTGATAATGATATGAACTAACCAAAGAATGCTATCCCTACAGAAAATTACTTTTACTAGCATTCAATAGGAATGGTATAATTAAACATAATACTAATTATTTTAGGTCTTTAATATATGACTTTCAATGTTGACGGAGTGATGATAATCAATGCAAATGCGTACCCGCTTTATTAAAAGCATCCCAAATATGTTTACACTTGGGAATTTATTTTGTGGATTCTTTTCCATTGGATTTGCTGCTAGTGGGCAGTATAGCAACGCAGCAATCCTAATTTTAATTGGGATGATGTTAGATAGTATGGACGGACGATTAGCACGGATGCTTAATGCAGACGGTGAATTAGGTAAAGAACTGGATTCGTTGGCAGATGTCGTTACATTCGGAGTAGCACCATCCTTTTTGATTTACTATACTTATTTTCACCAATTCGGATATTTAGGCCTCGCAATTGCCGGCTTATTTCCTTTATTTGGGGCATATCGACTTGCCCGCTTTAATATTAGTTCGACCAAGTCCTCTGGAAAGTATTTTACCGGAGTACCAATTACAGCAGCTGGTGGTATCTTGGCCTTGCTTACATTGTTCGGAAACTTTATTCCGCAAATAGTCACTACAGTCATTTTTACTGCTTTTTGCTTTTTGATGGTCAGTAAAATAAAGATTCCGAGTTTCAAGGATGTCCCTCTTCCAAAGTACGGTACTATTGTGACCTTGTTCTTGGGAGCTTCCTTATTTATGATTTACAAAGGTACTTATGCACAGTATCCATACTTGATTTACATTGCGATTCCTTTATATATCGCCTACTTAGCTTATCGATTTGTAAAAGTGCGAGGAAAAAATCGAAGAGAAACGGATTAATTTAATTAAAAAGCCGAAAGGGAAACAGTCCTATTCCCTTCTGGCTTTTTTTTCCTCTTATATTCATGAAAATTGTTGTTATTTAATCAAGAGATGCAGGACTATAAATTCGTGAAACTAGAATTCCAGTCAGGAAAAGAGCAAATGCGTGACTGAAAAGAAGAAAACTCCGAATTTTAGTCCAGCAAAGAGCAAATGCAGGACGGAAAGGAGAAAACCCCGAATTTCAGTCCCACAAAAAGCAAATGCAGGATGGAAAAGAAGAACCCCCCTCATTTCAAAGTGTGTGCCTTGCGCTACACTAACTTTCTAATATTAACGCCAAGCCTCTCGAGGACTTAAGCCGATCCGGTTAAGTATGTGATAAACAACCTTCTCGGGGGGAAAATGGCACTTGTGTTTTCCTTAAATCAAGCGACATTCTCATTGATGCCCATATTATTGAGTTTCCGGAATTTCACGATTTTGTTTATGTACCAGACGAGCACCACTAAAGTTAGAAAACCACCGATGATAAGTGATAGGCGATAGTCCATATTTAATCCTTCTGGAGCATAGAACAAATAGTTCGTGACAACAGCGGTCATAAATAGGGCAGGGATACCAGTGATCCAGTGAAATTTGTTTTCTTGTAATAGATACATGGTCGCTGTCCAAAGCATGACGGTGGCTACAAGTTGATTGGTCCAGCCTACGTATCTCCATAAGAAGGTATAATCAATCGTTGCCATGTAGAATGCAGGTGTTGCCAATAGAAGTGTTACAGCTAGCACCTTTAGTTTTCCATTCATGTTGAAGAATTTTGAAAGCAATTCAGTTAAAATCATTCTAGAAGAGCGGAGTGCAGTATCACCGGTTGTAATAGGAAGCATGATTACGCCCACGACCGCCAGTATACCTCCTAGGGTACCAAGTAATGAGGTGGAGATTTCATTTACAACATAGGATGGGCCGCCTATAGCTAACGCCTCGCTTAGTCCAATTGTTCCATGAAAGAATGCCATTCCAGCTGCAGCCCAGATTAACGTCAATACTCCTTCTGTTATCATTGCTCCGTAAAAAATCTTGCGTCCATCTGATTCTTTTTTCATCGTGCAGGCAACAATGGGACTCTGTGTACAGTGAAATCCTGAAATAGCTCCACATGAAATGGTAACCATCAGTAATGGCCATAAAGGAAGCCCTTCAGGGTGTAAATTCTCAAGCGTTAGATTTGGAATTTGTCGATCGGAAAAAATGAGCGCTATTGCAATTGAAATAGCCATAAATAATAGAATCCCCCCGAAAAATGGATAAAACCTGCCGATGATTTGATTAACTGGTAGTAATGTTACCAGTAAAAAATAACCGAAAATTATTAAGATGGCCATTGTGAACGTAAGTGGTGTCAATTGGGCAATTAACTGAGCAGGTCCTGCGGTAAAGGCAGCAGCAACCAGTAGCATTAAAACTATGGAAATGACATATATGCCAGATTTCACAAATTTTCCAAGGTATTTTCCAACAATGGTCGGAAACTGAGCCCCATTGTTGCGAAGGGATAACATACCGGAAAAATAGTCATGAACTGCCCCTGCAAAAATACAGCCGATGACTATCCAAATGAAAGCAACTGGTCCATAAAGGGCCCCCATGATTGCTCCGTAGATTGGACCCAAACCAGCGATGTTTAAAAGTTGAATTAAGTTTCCTTTCCACCAAGGCATTGGGATAAAGTCAAAGTTATCTCTTTTTGTATAGGCAGGAGTAGGTTGCTGATCATTAATGCCAAATACACGTTCTACAAATTTCGAATAAAAGATATAGCCTAAAATGAGAAAAATAAGTGCTCCAAAAAAAGTAATCATGTTGTTCTCCTCCATGTGGGTAATAAATTTCATTCTTGACAGTTTAACACGTTTAAGTAAAAAATCAACAGATTATTCTGAAAAATATAAACATTTTTGTTGAAAAGATACGCTTTTTGTTAGATAATAGCTGCTATCGTTGCTTAACTCCTTATTATCGCTTACAATAAATAAATTGTTCAAAACAATATAAAGACGTGAAATCTCAGTTAGTCTATTTGTTTACATTCTATTATTTTCTATCTTGAAACAAGGAGGAATAGTATGTATTTATCTATAAAAGAAACCGCAGAATATTTATCTTGCTCAGAAGATTATGTGAAATCATTAATTCAGCAAAAGAAAATTCGTGCACTATTCGATGGAGACGACTATTTAATTAATAAGGACCAATTCTCTACTCATTTAAAGCAGCTGGAAACATATAAAGAGCTTGTTGAGGATTGGAAAAGTGAGCCTATACCAGAGGATATAGATATTAAAGATGAAGATTGAAAAAATCGTGGAGTGCCGGATTATTGGTACTCTATTTTTGTTATTCTAAAAACTTGTCATTTTACTTCTATTTAGAAGAAAATAGTTATTAGATACATTTTGAGGAGGAAAAAGTATGGTACATAGCACTTCAAACGACATTCAAGAACATGTAGATAAACTTTTAATGAATCATAAGCACTACTTTGAAAATGGCGAAACAAAGAGTATTGATTTTCGATTAAAGCAACTGGCCACCTTAAAAAAAGCGATTCTTCATTATGAACAGGATTTGATGGATGCCTTAAATAAGGACCTTGGTAAATCTATTTTTGAAGCATATGGATCTGAGATTGGTTTTGTGAAGGACAGCATTAAATATTTTATGAAAAACTTGAAGAGCTGGGCAAAAGTGAGAAAAGTGAAAACCCCGCTCGTACATGCAGGTGCTAAAAGCTTCATTTACTCAGAGCCTTATGGAACGGTATTAATAGTCGGACCGTTTAATTATCCTGTGCAGTTGATATTGGAGCCTTTAATTGGAGCTATTGCTGCTGGTAACTGTGCGGTTGTAAAACCTTCTGAATTTACTCCTAATGTAACAAACGTATTAGTGGAGATGATTCACGAGTATTTTGATGAGGCTTATATTAGTGTAGTTACAGGAGCAAAGGATGAGACTTCTGCACTTATACATGCTCCGTTTGATTATATCTTTTTTACAGGTAGTGTCGGGGTAGGAAAAATCGTTATGCAGGCTGCAGCTAAAAGATTGGTGCCAGTCACGCTTGAACTTGGTGGAAAAAGTCCTTGCATCGTTCACAAAGACGCTAACTTGGAAATAGCTGCAAAACGAATTGTCTGGGGTAAATTCATGAACGCTGGGCAAACTTGTGTGGCACCGGATTACCTGCTCGTTCATACAGATGTGAAAAGTAAATTAATAACCTTCATTAAGAAAACACTAATAGATTTTTATGGAGAAGATGCAGAAAAAAGCAAAGATTATGGAAGAGTGGTAAACGAGGGTCAATTAGAAAGGCTAACTAGCTTAGTGGAAAGAGAGAAAGTAGTATCTGGTGGAAAAGTAAACACGGAAGCTCTTTATATGGAGCCAACTATTATGGATAATGTGAACTGGGAAGATAACGTGATGCAGGACGAGATTTTCGGTCCTATCTTACCAGTCTTGGAGTATCGAGATTTGCACGAAGCATTGAAAACAATCAACAACCAACCAAAACCATTAGCGCTTTATGTTTTTACTGAAAATAAAGAGGTAGAAGAAATGGTAATGGGAGGTACTTCATTTGGTGGAGGCTGTGTGAACGACACCGTCACCCATTTGACCAATCCTAATCTACCTTTTGGGGGAGTTGGAACTTCCGGGATCGGGGCGTACCATGGTAAGAAAAGCTTTGAAACTTTTTCGCATCAGAAAAGTGTCATGAGGAAAAGTACAAAATTCGATTTGAAATTTTTATATCCGCCATATTCTGAAAAGAGCATCCGCCTTTTAAAGAAAATATTCTCGTAAGCTTATTTCCTACCTTTAGGTATAGCAACTCCAATTATCAGAAAACTCAAACATCAAAATAGGGAAGTGTTACACATATCTTTTCTTAGTCAAATATGTTATTATTTAGACAGACGAAATATATAGTTGGTTCGATCAGATATTGATATGGGAAAATGGATCTTCGGTGATGGAGATTCTTTTTCTTTTTCTTCGTTGGGAAAGTTTTACCTACTATATTAGGAGAGTGTGACGATGGTACCAATTCAAAAAAAGGAAATATTGTGGACGAAATCATTTATTATGCTGATGATAGGAAACTTATTTGTTTTCATGTCGTTTCAGATGCTTATACCGACCTTGCCACCTTATATTAAATCACTAGGTGCTAGCGGTTTGGAAATAGGATTAGTTACTGCGTTGTTTTCGATTGGTGCTGTATTAAGCAGACCATTTATCGGCTACATGCTTGAATATAAAGAGAGGAAATCCCTTGTCTTAATTGGTGCGGTCGCTCTTTTACTTGTAACGATCATTTATCCATTGTCTCAAATAGTCGTTATCTTTTTGTTGTTCCGCTTTATCCATGGTCTTGCATGGGGTTGGTCGACAACCGTCAATGGAACAGCTGCAGTAGATGTTATTCCTCGCTCTCGCTTAGGGGAGGGAATGGGATACTACGGCTTATCGATTACGATTGGGATGATTGTTGCACCGAGTCTGGGAATATACCTTTATCAGGTTACGACGTTCTCTAACTTAATTATTGTATCTGGAGTGTTGGGTGTCATTGCACTTTTCATGCTTGCTATCGTGCATTATCAAACTCCGGAATCAGTCAAAAAAGTGAAAAGGGAAGATTTGAAATTTTCCTATTTGGGTTCACTTGTGGAAAAGACCGGTTGGTATCCAGCCCTTATTACATTTATTGCAACGTTTGGTTATGGCTCTATTGTTACTTTTATTGTCATTTTCGGTGAGGAAAGAGGAATTGATCAGATTTTTCTTTTCTATTTAGTAAACGCGATCATGGCTTCACTTTCACGTCCATTTGCCGGGAAATGGTTTGATAACCATGGGCCTCGTGGTTTAGTGTTATTTTGCATTTCCTTCACTTTTGTAGGTATGTGGGTGCTTTCCTTTGCACATTCTAACCTGTTCATTATCATAGCAGGTGCATTGTTTGGAGTTGGTTTCGGCTCATTAATTCCTACTCTACAGTCCTGGACCTTATCTATAACTCCTGAAAATCGAAGAGGAGTAGCAAATGGGATGTTCTTTTCTTCCATAGACTTAGGAATAGGCTTGAGTGGTATTGTCTTTGGCGTACTGGCCCAATTTGTTCAAACAGCAACACTATTCCAAATCTCAAGTATATTTCTCTTAACTGCAATGGTATTCGCATGGATAGAAGGCAGAAAAAGAAAGCGTGAATTACTAGAAGAAATGAAAGAGGGAGCATAATTCTCTCCAAAAAAGCGTAATTCATCCTACAAGGAAGGAGTTACGTTTTTTTCTGACTTTTTTTCAACGAATATTATTGAGCAATTATATATGAAGATGATATTTTTGAATGACTTTTAATACAAACCTTCCATTTTAGAGGATTTCCAATTAAATCCTAGACGATTATTTTCTTAGAATATTATTGATATCATTTGTGTTTTTCGTTATTTTTATATTAAGATAGTAGGCGGTTTCTCATGTTATTAGCTTTCTAATAAAGCAGAGGTAATTCGCTGCTAAAGGCAGGAGGACGTATGATGCCAAAGAACATTTATGAACAGTTGTTCTATCAAAGCAGCAATCCACAAATAATCTACTCAGAAGACTTTCAAATGATAGATGGTAATCAAGCATTCTATGAATTCTTCGGCTTTCCCCAGCAAGAATGGATTAGGCTATTCCTTCTAGATGTAACGGAATGGCTCCCAGAAAACAAGCCAGTAGAAAAAAGAATGATGATAAATGAAAGTGAAAAATTAGGAATCTATTTAAGAAGAGTTTTTTCTAACACACCATTAATAAAGCTATATCATATTCAAGTGACAGATATTACAGATCGAGTACACTCAGAGCGGATGTATCGATTAATTGCAGAAAATTCTCTTGATGTCATTAATATACATCGACTTGACGGATCTTACATTTACGCATCACCTGCAGTGAAAGAAGCAATGGGATATGAAGCACATGAACTGATGGGAAAATTTCCGAATGACTTTGTTCATATCGATGATAGACAACACTGTGACGATAAACACATGGAATTGTTAGAAAAGAAGCAATCCGTTTTTATGACTTACAGGATAATAAAAAAAGACGGCACACATAGCTGGCTTGAGTCAGCAGTTAAACCAATCATTGATCCAGATACGAAAGAGATATCTGAATTTATATCCATTTCTAGAAATATTGATGAACGGATAAGAGCTAATGAAATACTTCAAAAATCAGAAAAACTTGCAATAATCGGTAGAATGTCTGCGGCAGTTGCTCATGAAATAAGAAATCCATTGACTCCGATTAAAGGATTTATCCAGCTTTTTCAAATGACGAAAGAATATAATGAAAATTATGGAAAAATTATATTAGCTGAATTGCAAAGGGTAGAAAATATCATTTCTGAATTTTTAACAATGGCAAAGCCTCATCATGAAAAGGTAAGTATGATAGATATTTCCCAAACAATGGAGAAGGTTATCCAGTTGCTGGAAACAGAAGCGATTCTTCAAAGTAAAACCATTGAGTGCATTTTTGAAAAAGATGAAAAATTCCTGGTGCAGGGTGACCCATCTTCACTAAAACAGGTGTTTATTAATGTAATACAGAATGCTCTCGATGCTATAAAGCCACATTCAGGGCGAATACAAATTTTTATTGAAAAAGCGGACAATGAAAGCATCTGTATAAAAATAAGTGATAATGGTACTGGGATTGAAAAAGAACGACTCTTAATGCTTGGAGAGCCGTTTTATTCAACAAAGGAAAAAGGAATTGGCTTAGGTCTAATGACAAGCTTCCGTATTATTGAAAATCATCATGGAAAAATATCTTTTGCGAGTGAAAAAGGAATTGGAACGGAGGTAACGATTGCTCTTCCTCAAAATCGAGCCACTCCTAATATCACCAATCAGGGGCTGTCGAGAAAGTGAATACTTTCGTTGGTCAGTCCCTATTAATTAGAAAAGCTCTATAAAATGATGCTGTTTATCTCCGCAAAAGGCTTCGATTTCTGCGAGGCAGTCTTGAGCCTCCTCAGGCGTTTTTTGCCTTCTGGGGTCTCAAGACTACCGCTACTTTCCCGCTGGAGTCTTTACCTTTTTCTCCAATAAACAGCTAGAACAGTTATAGGAGATTTATTCTTTCTATCAAAAAGTACATCGCAAACTTATGAGCTCCACATGGCTAGTTTTAAATACTTATCCGACACCCCTTCTTTTTTATATGCCCATTTCTTGCATAACTTCAAGTAATAGGTCTGGTCTATTCGTCAATATTCCGTCTGCTCCTTTTTCCAATAACTCACTCATCGTTTCTTTATCATCAATTGTCCAATAATGGACTTGAACGCCACTACGCTGCGCATCTTTAATAAGCCGTTTATTGGTCAGGTCGAAAATACTCTCTTGTTCTGGCATCTGAAAAGCATCTACCTGAGGAACATATAGACCACGGGCAAATAATTTGTGGAAGATAACAAACCGAGTTATTTCTTGTCTCCCTCCCACTATAGCAACTCTCCCATTGGTATATTCGTTGAAAGTAGCCAAAATCTCTTGGTCAAAAGAGGCCACGAGTAACGAATCTTCTCTTTGATACTGCACTGCTAATTCCCAAAGCTTTTTTGAAATCTCTTCATATCTTTCTGGTGGATTCGTATCCTTAATTTCTATTTCTATTTTTATATCAGGGAATGCTTGAAACATTTCCTCTACTGTAGGAATCTGGACTCCTTTATTACGAAAACTGTTATTTCCTTCTAAATCTAAAAAGTGATAACCTGCATCGAGATCTTGAATCTCTTTTAATGTTAGGTCGGTAACTTTTCCTTGCCCATTGGTGGTCCTGTCAACTGTTGGATCATGAATAGCAACAAGGTACCCATCTTTTGTAATATGAATATCTGTTTCAAGTACATCCACTCCCATAGCTGCTGCTTGTTCAAAAGCAACCATGGTATTGGATGGTGCTAGGTGTTCACCACCTTGGTGAGCAATTACAAGTGGACGGCCGTTATTTTGAAAGAATGGCTTAGGAGAAAGTTTATTGATTGGTAAAAAAGTAAACAGTAGGCCAAGGGTGCCTAACGCTCCGATCACAGCACCAGCTTTCCAAAAGAAAGGATGTTTCTTTCTAGTTCTTTTCTCTTTCTGAATCATCGTTTCTGTCATTTCTTTATCCCCCTAGTAGGTTAGATTTCCTAGATAAAGTATAAAATATTCAGAAAACATAAGAAAGCATAAAAAGGGTCATGCACGAGATTTTTGCATGACAGAAAGTATAAAAACAGTTATTTAATTTCAAATTTTTTCGCTACATCCTCCACTAAATGCAATCGATCATACTCTTGGTAAAGACCCATTGCGAGCCTTGTCGGACAGCCAAAGAAAAAGCGTTCATACAAAGTTTGTCTCGTACCAAAGGCACTCATGCTTATATCCCATGCCAAGCGATATAACTTTACACGTGATTCTGCATCAGAAGTAGCAGATTGTAAGTATTGATCAATGTCTCCACGTATCGGTGCAGCCATATCCGCTTCAGTAGGGATGGAAACTAGACCACTGGCACCAAGCAGCTGTAGGATTTCCATAAAGCGAGGGTAAACTTTAGGAAACTGAACAGTGGCAACTGTAAGTGGCGTGAGATCTGGGACCATCGTTCCAAATTGATCAAGCTTGGCATTCATTTCAGAAGCAAGTAATAGGGCTTTATGATTTTCCAATGCAATAATGATTTCGCTTATTTTCTCCTTAACATGCCCATACTCGCCAATTGCAATAGTGTTGACGATCATTTGGGCGACTCCTAAAATGAATTCAGCCTTCACTACCTGGCGCGAGACAACCTGATGACAAACAAGCGGCTTGAAGTTACTGATGGAATATAATTTATTTGCTACTGCTACATTTTCAAAGACAAATACTCTTTCCCATGGGACTAAGACATTATCTAGTACGACAATCGCATCCATTTCTTCAAATCGTGATCCTAGTGGATGATTGAAGGAGGACGAATCATAGGAAAACGACTCTCTACAGATAAATTTTAAGCCCTTTGTATTACTAGGGATGCTAAAGGCATAGGCAAAAGGCTCCTCAAACATCTTTAATCCAGAAGAAGAGATAATGATTTCATCCGTTATACCGCCTTGAGTAGCAAGGAGTCTGGCCCCTTTTATTATTAACCCTTCTGATGTTTTAGCGACGATTCTCGCTGCAACGATGTTGTCATCATCTTCAAAATGCATAGCAGAGCGGTTAACTTGAGGGGTTATGAAAGTATGGGTAAACGAAAGATCATGATGGCGGGCATATTCATAAAAATTTCGTAACCTATCTGAAAACTCTTCTCCTTGTTCATCCAAAAGGTGTGCGGAAGAGGCAAGTGCCATAATTGTTGAGTTTTTGTAATCAGGTGATCTTCCCATCATGCCAAAGGTGGATTTAGCCCAAAGCTGAATCATTTTTCTCCTTTTTTCAAGGTCCTCTTTTGTTTTTGGTCTTAAATAGGAGGTACCGACAAGTTCTCCAGTTGTATCAGAAGTAAATGTCATTATCTCTTTATACTTTTGATCGTGTTGCATATCATATAGTGCCGCCTGACTTTTCATTACTCCTGAAAACGCAGGATGTTCTGATATTTTCCCCGTTACTTGTTGCCCATTATGCCAAACGTTTGATTTAAGTGCATCAATTCTTTCAATATATTGTTTCCCCGAAATGATTGCCATCCTTACCATCCTTTGTCAGAATACTTCTAACAATGTATGCAAAAAAGGTTGTACTATTTCCAACTGGTTCATGTGATTAATTGTGAATCGAATATTTGCATGATATAGTGAGAAAAAAAGGTTGGGGGGAGAAAACATGACAGGTACCTTCCATGAAATAGATACACCAACACTTTTACTAGATAAACAGAAGGTAATGGAAAATATCGAGTCAATTAGTAATTTTGCAAAAGAAAATAAGGTATCACTACGACCGCATATTAAGACACATAAATCAGTTGAAATTGCAAAACTACAAATGAAGCACGGAGCTACTGGGATTACCGTCGCCAAAATAGAGGAAGCGGAAGTAATGGCAGAGTCAGGTATCCATGACATTTTGATTGCCTATCCCATATCAAGTCCAATCAAAATCGAACTGCTAATCGGACTTTTACGTAAAAACATTGATGTAAAAGTTTCTATAGATAGTGTAGAACAACTTAAACTTCTTCAAAAAGGGTTAGAAAAATCCGGCTATACCATAGAAGTATGGATAAAAGTCAACTCTGGATTAAACCGATGTGGAGTAGAACCTGGAAAGCAGGTGGTCGACCTGGCAAAGGCAGTCCTATTTTTATCCCAGCTCCGCATCGGAGGAATCTTTACCCATGCTGGCCACTCTTATGGGGCGAAGAGCTTTGAAGAAATAAAGGAGATTGCCATTGCAGAGGCTAATGCAGTGGTAACGAGTGCAGAGGCTTGCGAAGGTGCCGGAATTCCTATTCCAGTCAAAAGTGTCGGCTCCACACCAACCTACCGGATTGCAGGTGAATGTCCAGGAATTAGTGAAGTTCGTCCGGGGAATGCCGTATTTTTTGATAATATTCAAGTTGGATTGGGAGTTGCAAAGAGAGAAGACTGTGCCTTGTCTGTCCTTGCTTCAGTTGTAGGAGTATACGAGGATCGGATTGTATTGGATGCCGGTAGTAAAACACTGTGCCTTGATAAGGGAGCACATGGGCTTGACTCGGTTCGTGGTTACGGATATATCGTGGGATATCCAGAATTGACCATCGAAAGGCTCTCAGAA
Organism: Sutcliffiella rhizosphaerae; assembly: GCF_917563925.1. Taxonomy (GTDB): domain Bacteria; phylum Bacillota; class Bacilli; order Bacillales; family Bacillaceae_I; genus Sutcliffiella_A; species Sutcliffiella_A rhizosphaerae. Next base: position 487 of record NZ_CAKJTJ010000004.1, on the reverse strand, counting down.
GAGCATGGTGTGGCAGTTTTTGAGAAAAAGCCAGACTTAAAACTAAATGATAAAGTACGCATAATACCAAACCATGCATGCACAGTTGTGAATCAGTTTGAAGAATATACGGTGCTGGAAGAGGATAAGGTTGTGGATATCTGGAAAGTTGATGCAAGGGGAAAATTGAAATAAAACTGGCATAAATAGACAAGCTGGAGATGTGAGCATCTTATTTCTAAATAATAGAATGAAGGTAGATGAACAAAAAGTCTTTGTAACACGAAATTGTGGAAAAAACTGGTTCTACGTCAAATGTTGGGGTGAAGTGATTTTTACTTCACCCTTATCCAATATGCGTACCCAATCTTTTATACTTATGTGTTAAGAGTATTTTTGCTCGAAAACGCTGAAAGCTTCTAAAACCAAAAGCGTTCCGTTTCATAACTTTCGTTAAGTTGTTAATCCCCTCTAAAAAGCCGTTGGAATAGTTATAGCTAAAGCTATT
>NZ_CAKJTJ010000003.1:213526-252222 GCF_917563925.1 Sutcliffiella rhizosphaerae | reverse complement strand
GTTATAAATATTAATATAATCTTCTACTATTTTATTCCATTCAAACTCTGTAGATTTAAGTAATGCGTTTTGTGATAAATTATTATAGTCATGAATGATTTTTAATATATTTTTTGATATATCTCGAATGTTATTAGGATTAACCGGAAATCCAACTTGCCCTATTGAGAAATAACCGTCTACCCCTTGCCCTTTAGTATATATTATTGGTAGCCCCTGTGACATTGCTTCAATATAAACTAAACCAAATGTCTCTCTGAATGAAGGCATGACAAATATGTGAGCGCTCCTCAATAACCTTAATAGCTGTCTTTTGTCATTTATATAACCATGAAAATTAACGTGATCTTGTAAATTTAATTCTTTTATTAGGCTTTCTAAGTTTTCGAAGTTATCTCCTTTACCTATAATGTCAAATTGAACATTTAACCCTTGATCGACTAGTATTTTTAATGCTTTAATAGTTGAGTGTACATTTTTATTTTTGTTTAATTCTCCAATGAATATTAGCTTAACCCTTGACATTTCGCATAAGGAACTTCTGTGTTTATTTTTATTTTGTTGCCAAAAATCATCAATCCCATTTGGAATAACTAATGATTTTTTAATTATTTCATCTTGAATACTAAGAGGAATATAGTTGTCTAACATAAAATTTCTGTAAGCGGGGGATAGAAAGATGATATATTTCGCCTCTCTTAATATCTTTAAACCAAAACTCCTTAAGTGAATTGCATATTTAAAAAAATAATTAATATCAGTATTTCTTACTGCTACTACATAATCAATTCCAGCAGTTTTTTTTAATTTATATGCTATAGAACCATTTGAAAAAAGAAAATGTGCATGAACCATTTTTATATTACCAAGCTCAATATTTATCTTAATATCTGAAAATATCTTATCAATTTTAGTGAAATATAAAATCCTATCCAGCTTATTATATGGGTTAGAGAATATGAATTTTGTATTACTAGGGTTAGATAATAGTCTCTTATTTTGAATAAACTCAGATTTATAGGGAACATACATAATTTGGTTTACTTTTTTCTTATCTATTTCTTCCAACATACATTTATATAGATTCGTATCGGGATAACCTGAACATATATGAAGTATATCCATTTTTCCTCCTTAATTTAATACAACTCATTATAAAGCTTTAATAAATTTCTTTCTTGATTTTCCCAATTGTAGTCACTTGCTAACTTTTTTGCATTCAGACTTTTAACATTAATTTCACTTATATTTTGACTTCCTATATGTTCTATTGTTTTACTCAAAGATTCTTCAGTTAAATCAATAATCCAGCCATTATTATATTTTTGAGTTATTTTTTCAAGTTCATAAAGATTATTCACAATTAGTGGGAGACCTACCATCGAATATTCGAAATATTTGTTAGGCATACTATAATAATAACTAAGTGAGGTGTTCTCTATTAAACACAACCCTATATCAGCAGATGCAGTATAACTCAATAACTCAATTGTTGAAACTGCCTCATGAAAAAAAACATTTTCATATTTATCAGCATACTGTTTAACCAAGTGCTCTAATTGGCCAAATCCAATAACCACCAGTACATTGTGCTTACTAATTTTTGAAAAAGTTGACAAAGTAATTTCCAATCCTCTTCCTTTATACAAACCTCCCTGATATAGAAATATTGTTTTATCTTTTGCAATTCCGAACTTTTCTCGAAATATATTACTTTTTATATCGTTAACATAAAATGGGCAATTGTAGATAATAGCTGGCTTTTTTATATTATATTTATCTTTATATTCTTGAGCAATTCCTTCGCTGACTGTAATTATTTGATCTGGAATTTTTATTAGTATTTTTTCAGTAATTTCAGAGAAAACTTTTCTTATGCCTCTTAACCCATTGCGTTCAGTTTGGTATTCGTGGGCATCATACACAATTTTTATATTTTTGTTTAAAAATATTTTAGTAAATACTGCAATTGGTAGTGGAGCTAAATCATTACAATGAATAATATCCATCTTTTTGCAAAACCTTGCACTCTTTAGAAAAAATTCAATGTATTTAAACACTTGTACAAATAAAAGTTTAGGTAATTTTTTGGTCATTAATTTAATTCTATAAACTTTGATACCACTTACTTCATCATTGATTAATAATTTGTCCGAATGTAATGCAATTACCATCACAAAATAATCATTTTTCTGTAATGTTATTGCTTCTTTTAATACTCTTGCATCATTCTTAAAGTCATTTAATACAATCGATGCTACTTTTTTCATAAATTATCAAATCCTTTTATATAAAAAACATATATTTAAATCAAAGACTAATTTTTTTAGGAATGGTAAATAAATTGGTGTAGCTAATTCTCAAAAAAACCATTTTTATTGTCCTCTTTAATCATAAAAAGGAAAATATTAAACTTTTATAAATTTATTAATCATTTTTTGGTTTTATTTTTTGAAACTTGGTAAGTGACTATTAATATTATAAAATAATTAAAACTTATTATAACACTGTAAACAGTGAAAAAGGTGTATATATTAAGTTTATATAACCAACAAAAGATGAAAATTAATACTGTTGAAATTAGTAAAGAACTTTGCCATATTAAATCTATTTTTTGTCTCTCGAAAATAATGTTAATTAAGGACAGTGGAGTAGCTAAGAACCTTAGGAAGAATAATGGCAGTAAATATTTTGCATATACACCTGCTATTCCCCATTCTTCTCCGAAAACAAATCTAATTAAGTCTTCAATAACGAAGAACATTATTGTAAATATCGGTAATGATATTACCAATAATTTCATTAATGTTGAAACATATATTTTTTTTGCATTTCCACGTATATTTTTTTCACTTGTTGCTTTCTGCAAAAATACTTGTCCGATTGATCTTCCGATCAAAGAAGTAGGCAAACCTAATATTCTTTGAATTAAAGAATATTGACCGAGTAGGCTTGTGGAGTAAATCAATGATAAGAAAAATGTTATAGAATGTTGAGATAATGTATTTGCAAATGAAGCCCACATTGTTATTAAAGGAAAGCGCTTATATCTAACGGCCAATTTAATCATCTGCTTAATATTAATCTTTTGTATCAATACCTTATTTTTAAATAACGACAATGCGAGTTTTCCATTTGAAAAAATATGAGAAATTAATTGGCCGCCTATTAATCCACCAAACCCAAATTTTAAGTATCCAAATAACATTTGGAATATGGACAAGCTTAATGTTTTTAATACCTTAACTTTTGCTATTAATCCGAAATTTTCTAATCTTGTATTGTAATAATTTAAAGCATTAAAAATCCCTATGAAAAATATAGCAATAGGAATTGTATATAGCCAATTTCCAATTTCATCATTTCCAATTAAATAAATTATATCTTCATAACAAATTATAATTAATAACATGAATAAAAGGCTTATAACTGACGAAATTAAAATCGATAAAGCAACTAGATTTACTGCATTTTCTTCTTTTTTAGGCAATACAATTGCTAATTCGTACCTAAGGTTAGCAATTGTTCCAACTACAGTTGTAATCGCTATAAACAAAGCTAATACTCCAAAGTCTTCCGGAGTATATAGCCTTGTTAATATGGGCGAAATAGCTATTGGTATAGCTTGTGCCAATGTCGTTCCTGTTAATAACTTTAATATGTTTTTGTTATAGGTGCTCCCCGATTTCTTCATACAAGTCCTACTTTTCAATTACAATTTGTAATAGTTTCTCTTATCCCCTTCAATACCTAAGAAGCTATTCCTTGTATCAAAAATCACCTTGGATTTGGATAGGATTTCACTGTAATTGAAATTACTATGATTTGTTGCAACTAACACTAGATCTGCACTTTCCAATAATGAATCTGTAATATTTTTTTCAGGAGATCTTTTTTCACCTTTAAACTTATATTCTTTTACAAAAGTATCTACTACAACACAACTTGCGCCTGCATCATCTAGTAATTCTAGAATTGGTAATACTGGGGATTCTCTATAATCATCAATGTCCTTTTTGTAAGCCACTCCTAACACCACTATGTTTGCCCCATTTAATGGAATAGTTTTGTTGTTCAATATTTCAGATATTCTTTTTACTACATATTCAGGCATATCATTATTAATTTCACCTGCAATTTCTATTAACTTAGTATGATAGTTATATTCTCTTGCTTTCCAAGTTAAATACCAAGGGTCAATAGGTATACAATGTCCCCCTAATCCTGGTCCAGGGTAAAAGGGCATAAACCCATAAGGCTTTGTTGCAGCAGCATCAATTACTTCCCACACATCTATCCCCATTTTGTTACATAAAACTGCCATTTCATTTGCCAGTCCTATATTTATATTACGGAATGTATTCTCTAATATTTTTTCCATTTCTGCTACTGCTGGACTAGATACTTCATGTATATCACTTTCTAACACGTTTCTATACATGGTTGCTGCAACTTGTGTACATTCTTTTGTTAATCCACCTACAACTTTAGGTGTGTTTTTCGTCTTAAACTCTTTATTTCCTGGGTCCACGCGCTCAGGTGAATATGCTAAAAAGAAATCCTCTCCACATTTTAAACCACTTTTCTCTAAAATCGGTTTAAGTAATTCCTCAGTTGTACCTGGATATGTAGTACTCTCCAAAACTACTAGCATACCTTCATGTAAGTATTTAGCTATATCATTAGCTGAGCTTTCTACATATGAAGTATTTGGTTGTTTGTATATATCTAGTGGTGTAGGTACACATATAGCGACCGCGTCGACTTCACTAATTAACGAATAATCAGTAGTTGCTTTTAACTTTTTATTAACTACTAATTCTTGCAACTCTTGGTCAACTACGTCTCCAATATAATTTATACCGCTATTTACTTCATTAACTCTAGACTCTTGTACATCAAACCCTATTACATTATATCCTGCTTTAGATTTTTCAACTGCCAACGGTAGTCCAACGTAACCTAATCCAACTACACCTATAACAGCAGTTCTATTATTTAATTTTTCAATAAGATCTTTTGAGAGGTTTGTGCCTCTTAACTTAGTTGACAACATATTCTTTCTCCTTTATAAATTGAATTGGTTGATTTGTCATTGCAGATTTATAAAAATCTAAAACTAGTTTAAGTACCATTTTCCCTTCTTCACCTGTTACTGAAGGTAGCCTATTGTTCTTAATCGCATAAATCATATCTTCAATTAACAATTGATGACCTGGTGTACCCCAAGGATCTTTCCTAATCGATTCTTTTAGCAATTCTATTTCACTTTGGGATTTCCCTTCAATTTCAAGGTGCTCTAAATATAGAGCATTGGGACCTCCTATTTTTATTGTTCCTTTTTCACCAAAGATTGTTATGGACTCTTCAAAATTCTTAGGGTATACAGTTGAAGATGCTTCTACCGTACTTAATACTCCTGATTCAAATTTTATAACCCCAATTGAAACATCTTCTGCTTCAATATTTCTTAAACGAGTTGCCTCATAACTGAAAACTTGATCAGGTCTTCCTAAAAACCACAGTAACAAATCTAAATTATGAATCGCTTGATTCATAAGAACCCCACCATCATACTCTTTTGTTCCTCGCCATTGTGCTTGATCGTAATATTCTTGGTTTCTATTCCAATTAACTGTAGCATTTGCATGACTTATTTTTCCTAATAAATCCTCATCTAAGATATTTTTGAGCAATTTAACTACTGGTCTATATCGGTTTGGATGTACTACTGTCAGTTTTACATTATTATCTTTACAAGCCTCTATTATTCTCTCAGTATCATCTAAATTCATAGCAATAGGCTTCTCTACAATTATATGTTTTTTCGCATTTGCAAGTTGTACTGCCAAAGAAGCATGAAATCCACTTGGAGTACAAATACAAACAACATCTATTACTTCATTCTGAAGCATATCTTCAATATTTGTATATGCATAAGCACCATATTCTAATATATAGTATTCCATTGCAGTAGATACTTTATCACAAACAGATACAAGCTTTGCTCCTTCAATTTGACTTATCGCTAGAGCATGCTTTTTTGCGATAAATCCACACCCCACAATTGCAAAATTCATTTTATCTTCACTTCTTTCTTTCTAACATAAATTTTTTGATAATTGTGCAAATTTCTACTATTTCTTCTTCTTTTAAATAAGGGTGCATTGGTAAAGAAAGTACAGTATCACAAAGTAAGTTTGTTACATAGAAATCGCTATCAATAAAAGAGCTTGAAGAAAAAGCCTTCTGTTGATGCATAGGCTTAGCATAGTAAACCATACAAGGAATATTGTGTTCCAATAATCTTGTTTGCAATTCATTTCTTATTGCTTTTGATTCTAATTTAATAGTATATTGTGCAAAACTTGAATAATATCCATTAGGAATAATAGGAGTGGATACTATACTTTGTAATTTATTATTATATGAGTGGAATACACTATTAACAGCATCTAATTCTTGTTCTCTAAATACCTTTAATTTCACCTGAAGTATTGCAGCTTGTATCGTATCTAGTCTAGAGTTAACACCGATTCGTACATTGTCATATTTACTTGTCCCTTTACCGTGTACCTTAATTGAATTAATTAATTCTGCTAAACTATCATCATTAGTAAAGATGGCTCCTCCATCCCCATAGCAACCCAGTGGTTTCGCAGGAAAAAAAGACGTAGTTGCAGCATTTCCAAAACTACAAGCCATCTTTCCATTTATGCTACCACCAAAACCTTGTGCACCATCTTCTAAAACTAATAAATTAAACTTTTGTGCTACCTTTTCAATCTCTTCATAGTCTGCAGGTAATCCGAATAAATCAACAGGTATAATAACTTTTGGGTTAAGTTTACCTTCTTTTACTATTCTTTCTATAGTTAACTTTAAACTTTCGGGACAAATATTAAATGTATTCTCATCTACATCGACAAAGACAGGAGTTGCTCCATTGAAAGATACTACTTCTCCTGTTGCAAAAAATGTGAAATTAGGAACAAAAACCGCATCCCCTTCTTTAATATCCCATGCCATTAGAACTAGTGATAAGGCGTCAGTACCATTAGCACAAGTAATACAATGTTTAACACCAACATAGTCTGCCAGTTCTTTTTCTAGTTCTGTAATCTGCTTGCCTCCGATAAAATTCGCGTGATTTAAAACCTCTTGTATTGCATGATTAATTTCTACTTTATTATTTTCGTATTGAATCTTTAAATCTCTAAATTCCATTAGTATCTCTCCTAATTTTATTTATCCTTCCATTATGTTCTTCGTAGGAATTTCCACATTCATCACACGTTAGGTGCTTCTTCATAGGTAATCCGCATACACAAACCCATCCTATTTGTTTTGCTGGTATTCCTGCCATAAGTGCGTAATCTGGAACATCTTTAGTAACAACTGCACCAGAAGCAATCATGGCCCACTTTCCTATGATGTTACCGCAAACAATTGTTGCATTTGCTCCAATAGAAGCTCCATATTTCACAAGTGTTTTTTTATATGCTGCCTTACCTTTTGGATATTTGCTTCTTGGAGTTAAATCATTTGTGAATACCATTGAAGGACCACAAAATACATAGTCCTCTAACTCTACTCCTTCGTAAACCGAAACATTATTCTGGATTTTTACACCATTTCCAATTTTCACATTGCTTGAAACACTTACATTTTGACCAAATGTACAAGCTTTACCTATTGTAGTCCCCGAAAGGATATGGCTGAAATGCCATATCTTTGTACCTTCACCAATTTCTACTCCATTATCTATATAACTACTTTCATGTACAAAAAAATTCATTTTTCATCCCCTAACTTACCACTATTAAATATTTTTGTATTCAAATAAACCTTCGAGTTTATCAGTAAGAAGCTTAAAATCATAAGATTTCGCTAGATTATAGGCATTATCACAATAACTTTCATACTCAATTTGAGATAATTTTGATATTCTTAAAACCTCCGTTGCTAATTGTTCTACGGTCCCATTATCAATAACAGTTCCGCAATTATGTTTTTTTATTAAGTCATAACCAAATTCACAATCAGACAATACTGGTTTACGACTTGCAAAGTACTCAAACATTTTATTTAAACTTGCACCATATTTTTTTAAACTATTTTGCTCAAAGTGAAATATGTTTAGATTGGATTTACTTAAAATGAAAGGTATATATTTCTTATCCACATGCCCTTTAAAAACTATATTTTGTAAGTTGTTTTTCAAACAATACTCTTCTAATACTTTCTTTTGTAACCCCTCGCCAAATATTAAGATTTTTACATGATTTTCATTCTTATCACTTAAATATTTTGCAATGTCTACAAGTTTTTTTACATTGTTTGCTTTGCTAATTGAACCAGTATATATTACTTTAAATATATTCTGATTCTTAATATCTTCATCATCAATTTTATTGTGTTCTTTTAAAAAATTAAATGATTCTAGGTCAACTCCGTTATTTATATACTTGACCTTTTTCAAATTTATCGGGCCACCACTTTCCAAATCCCATGATTTACCTTTTATATAATCAATGCCCCCTGGCATTGTAAATATAATCTTGTCTGAATTTTTATATATCCATTTTTCACCCATATATAGAAATTTAGCGATTAAACTATTAGGACTAATTGATCCGTACGCTACTAAAGTTTCTGGCCATAAATCCCTTACTTCACTAATGCAAGACACTTTAAATTCTTTTGATAACTTTATCCCAGCTACCAAAGTAAGCGGGTGAACACTTGAAGCTAAGATTAAATCAGGCTTTCCATTTAACCTAGCATATTCTTTAGAAATAGGGATAATATTCTTGTAAAAAGAAAGCATATTTATTATTCTCTGTTTACCATTTCCCTTATAATCTGGTGTTTTTATTATGACAAATGGTATCCCATTTTTTTCTTCAATTTTATAATTACTCTCAATTCTTATTCTTTTATGAGAATTATGAATAGTAGAGGCGCAAAATATTATTGGTTCATACCCTTTTTTCTTTAAGTACTCTGCAAACCAAAAGTGCCTTCCCGCTTTTTCATCAAACATTTTTGTTGCATAATGATTAAAAATCCAAATTTTTTTTTTCATTATTTTACTCTCCTAGCTGGTATTCCAATATAAACTCCAGCCTCATTAATATCCTTTACAACAACTGCTCCAGCTCCTAGCGTTGTATTTTCGACTATTTCTATATTATTTTTCACTACACTTCCAACTCCTAACCATGAATCACTTCCTATTTTCACTGAACCGGCTAGGTGTACCCCAGGAGATAAATGGACAAAGTTCTCTAACTCATTATCATGATCTAATGTAGAACCTGTATTAATAATGCAACCCTTTCCAATAGTAGTACAGCAATTTATTATTACCCCCGCCATAATAACTGTACCTTCTCCAACCTTCACATCGCTTCCTATGACTGAGTTTGGATGTATTAAAGTTGGGATACTAGCACCAATTTGTTTAAGCGTATTATATATTTCTCTTCTAATTTTATTATTGCCTATTCCTACAAAAATGTCGTATTCTTTAATGTAGTCCACAAACCTGGTTGTATTCCCTATTACATTTAACCCCATTGATATTTTTTTATTTTTATTGTCATCTAAAAAAGAAATACTGTCCCATTTCCCTATTTTTAGCGCTATATCTGCAACTACTTTCCCATGACCACTTGCGCCAATTATTAATAAGTTCTTATTCATTTAGTTATTCATTCCTTATCACTACCTTGAAATTGCTCCATTGTAGTTGATGATACAGAGTTTATCCCTTCTCGCACAAAAACTTTCTTAATTGTCCTAAAAATTATTTCACAATCGCCAATAAAATTAACACTTTCTACATAAACCACATCTAAATTGAACTTCTCTTCCCAACTTATTGAGTTCCTACCACTCACCTGAGCTAATCCCGATAAACCTGGCCTTACATCATGGCGTCTTCTCTGGTGTTGGTTATACAGCGGAAGGTACTGAACAAGTAATGGTCTTGGTCCTACTAAAGACATATCTCCTTTAAGAATATTAAAAAGTTCAGGAAGTTCATCGAGAGAAGTTGACCTTAGGAAACAACCAAACCTTGTAAGCCTCTCTTCATCTGGAATGAGTACCCCATCTTTATCGACTGCATTCGTCATCGTTCTGAATTTATACATTACAAATACTTTCTCGTTTAAACCCGGTCGTTTTTGTTTAAATATGACTGGACTTCCTAATTTACATTTCACAAGTAAATAAACTATTATGAATACAGGCGTCAATATAATAACCGCAATTAAAGCTAGTACTATATCCAAAGGTCTCTTAAAATATCTATAGTACATCCTTGCATTATTTTTACCTTTTTCTGTCAATTCATCCACAACCCTTTAATTACATTTGAAACTCTTTTTAAATCCTGTTCATTCATTTTTGTATCGGATGGAAGACAAATGCCTCTTTCAAATATTTTTTCTGATATATCAGTACCCACAAAGTCATATTCTTGAAAGAAAGGTTGCATATGCATAGGTTTCCAAACTGGTCTTGATTCAATATTTTCTTTTTCTAGGGCTTCCATAACATCCAAAGGTTTAACTTTCCCATTTAGAGTAATTGCGCTTAACCAATAGTTTGGTGAATCCCATTTATTAACAGGCATGAATTCAACACCTGCTAATTCATTAAATTCACTCTTATAATATTCGAATATGTGTTTCTTTTTTTCTATTCTTTCTCCAAGTATTTTCAACTGTCCTCTGCCTATACCGGCAACTACATTACTCATCCGGTAATTATACCCTAGTTCGCTGTGCTGATAATGTCTCGCTGGATCTCTTGACTGAGTTGCCCAGAAACGCACTTTCTCAACCATATCCCCATTATTTGAAACTAGCATACCTCCTCCAGAGGTTGTAATAATCTTATTACCATTGAAAGAAAAAATGCCATAATCACCAAATGTACCAGTATGCTGCCCTTTATAATAGCCTCCTAGAGATTCAGCAGCATCCTCTATAACTACAACATTATGTTTCTTACAGATTCCCATTATTTTATCCATGTCAGCAGAAAGACCGTAAAGGTGTACTATAATTACAGCTTTAACCTCAGGATATTTTTCAAATGCCAATTCCAAAGATTGAGGACACATATTCCAAGTTTCAAAGTTACTATCAATAAAAACTGGTGTTGCATTTTGATATATTATAGGGTTTGCTGTTGCTGAAAAGGTTAATGTTGGACAAAACACTACATCTCCTTTTTCTACTCCAGCAGCTATTAAAGCTAAATGGATAGCTGCTGTCCCTGAAGATAGTGCTGCTGCAGCTTTTGAGCCTACTCTACTGGCTAGTTCACATTCAAAACTATTTACATTTTCACCTAGTGGTGCAATCCAATTTGTATCAAACGCATTTTTTACATATTGCATTTCATAACCTTCTTCACTCATGTGTGGTGAAGAAAGATAAATTCTTTTTTTATTAGTTAATTTACCCATCTAATTTTTCATCCCTCTATATTAATGAGAATAATTTCTAGATAATCATATAATATTTATTTTTCATTCAAATAAATTAAACATTTATTCTTTTTTTAAATAATTCCTTGATTTCTGGCTCGTTATTATTTGCTACTTCAAGAAGATATTTTCTTAAATCTAATTCATTCATATTTTTAAAATTCAATAAAAAAATATTCAATATCTCTCTTTCTTTTACTGTAGCCTTCCCTATATGTATCTTCGGGAATATATCTGCTTTATGAATCTCATTTTCATTGAGTAACTCTTCATACATTTTCTCTCCAGGCCTAATACCTGAGAATTTAATACCTATTTCTTCAATGGTATAGCCTGAAAGTGTAATAAGATTTTTCGCCAAGTCAACAATCTTTACTGGCTCTCCCATATCCAAAACGAATATCTCTCCCCCTCTAGCTAAAGTTCCAGCTTGGATCACTAAGCGAGAAGCTTCCGGAATCGTCATAAAATATCTTGTCATATCAGGGTGTGTGACCGTGACTGGACCACCAGCTTGTATTTGCTTTTTAAATAACGGGATGACACTCCCTCTACTTCCCAAAACGTTTCCAAAACGGACCGCAACGAATTTCGTCTTGCTTAATTGAGCTAACTCTTGAATCACCATTTCCGCAAATCTCTTCGTTGCTCCCATAACATTGGTAGGATTCACCGCTTTATCAGAGGATACAAGTACAAAGGTTCCTACACTAAAAGTGTCTGCTGCATCTGCTACATTTTTGGTACCGAAGATGTTGTTTTTCACCGCTTCTTCTGGATTCCGTTCCATTAAAGGTACATGTTTGTGTGCGGCTGCATGGTAAACAACATGCGGCATATATTTCTCCATAATTAGGAATATTTTGTCACGATCTTGGATATCTGCAATTTCGGTATGAATGATAATCTGGTCGGCAAAATCTGCTTTCAACTCTAGTTCAATGGAATAGATACTATTTTCTCCATGACCAAGAAGGATAAGTTCTTTTGGGGTAAAATTAGCTATTTGACGACAAATTTCTGAACCAATAGAACCACCTGCACCTGTGACAAGTACCGTTTTTCCTGTTATCGACTCTGAAATGCTATTCATATCCAGCTTTACAGGGTCTCTTCCTAATAGATCTTCCACTTCTACGTCCCTGACTTCATTTACAGAAACTTTTCCAGACATTAAATCTTCCAGCATTGGAATAATTTTAGTCTTTGCATCGGTTTTCACACATTCTTGATAAATCGTATTTATTTCTTTTTTACCAAGAGAGGGAATAGCAATGATAATATTGTCTATTTTCATTTTTTCTACCGTTTTTTCTATATCAGCAACACTCCCCATTACAGGAATGTCATAAACTTGCAACTTATGCTTTTTCTCATCATCGTCAACAAAAGCTACAGGAAAGAGTTCCGCTTCTTTGTTTTGTAGAAGCTGACGAGCAACCATACTTCCAGCAGCTCCGGCTCCGATAATTAAGGTCCGCTTCTTATTAGATCTCGGTTTGAAATAAATATCTCGATATACCCTCCATGAAAAGCGGGAGCCACCTATGAGGATCATATGTAACATCCAGGTGATTAAAAGTGCTCTAATATAGATATGCCCAACTGCTAATAGCTGCACAAATCCTGTTACCGCAACGGAATAAGTCACAGCTTTCAGAATCGTTATGATTTCTCCTACGCTCGCATATTCCCAGGCCTTATGATAGAGCTTATATGTGTATGCGAATAAATGATGCCATATAATAAGAGATAAGGAGCTTAGTAGTAATGTTTTGGAGCTAAAAATGCTAGTGCTAGGATTTAACAGCCAAAAACTAACATAAATAGATGATATGACAATTAATGAATCGACAATTATTAAAAGCGAAAGCCTTTTTTTATACGTCAATGATATACCTCCTTTTCCCTTATTTTGTTACTTTCATAGTCTTATAGTCCTTTTTTAGTACAAAAAGAAGAGGAACAGCCAACAAGGCTATTTCCCTCCATAATAATAGTAAAGTGCACCGTCTTGTCGTTTTTTTCCGTTCAATACCACACCAAGGATCTTCGCCTGTGCTGCGTCAAGTAACTCCTTCGCTTTTTGGGCGCTTTCTTTTTCGGTAGAACCGCTTGCCACAACCATTAGCGTTCCGTCACATTTGTTGGCAAGTAATTGCGCATCCGTTACCGCAAGTACTGGAGGAGTATCAAAGATTACCATATCATACTGCAAATAAGCAGCTTCCAGCATTTCTTGCATCGCTTTTGAACTAAGTAATTCTGCAGGGTTGGGTGGAATGGGTCCACTTGTTAAAATATCTAAATTATCAATCCTAGTTGGATTAATGCTTTCTGTTAAAGTAGATTGCTTTGTTAACACTGTCGTTAAGCCTGTTACATTACTTTGTTGAAAGGTATAATGAGCTGTTGGTTTACGCATGTCGGCATCAATGAACAGGACTTTCTTCCCTTGTTGGGCAAACACTACTGCCATATTACTAGCTGTAGTAGATTTCCCTTCAGATGGACCAGAAGAAGTTACCATGATAGAGCGCAGATTGCGGTCCACTGCAGAAAATTGAATATTTGTTCTGATAGTTCGATATTGCTCAGAGATAGGAGACTTCGGCAATTTATCGGATATTAAATGCCTGCTAGTCGTAGCAGCCGATTTTCGATTTTTGATTTTTTTAAGAACCAACTGTCTCACCCCTCGTTCTTGCTACTTTTCTAGCAATTTTTTGTGCCTCTTGTATGTCTTTTTCTTCTATTAATGTAATCGTTCCAATGACAGGCAGGCCAAGTAGTTTTTCAATATCTTGCTCTGTTTTGACGGTGTTGTCCAAAAACTCTAGTAGGAAAGCTAAACCGACTCCTACCATCATCCCTACAACAAAGGCAATAGCCATATTCAAAACAGGCTGCGGTTTAATGGGCGATGGATTCTCGCCAACCTGTGCTGGTGTTAAGATGTTTACATTATCGACATTCATAATATTTACGACTTGTTCTTGGAAAACCAAAGCAGTTGTATTGGCGATGTTCGCGGCCATAACAGGATCAGGATTTTCCACTGTTATGGTTAATACTTGCGAATTTTGCACACTTCCCACTGTTATCATGTTGGTTAATTGTGAGCTTGTATGAGTATTGTTTAATTCTGAACTGACTATATCTAAGATTGTTCGACTTTTAATAATAACGTTATATGTATTGATCAACTGGATATTTGCTTGAATATCACCAGTGTTATATGACGTTTGGTCTGCTTTTTCTTGGTTTACTAATAATTGTGCTTGAGATTGATAGATTGGTGTTATTAAAAAGTAGCTCACTAGTCCGCTTAATGTAGTGAAGATGGCAGTGATTAGGACAATGAGCCAAAGTCGTTTCCGTATTGTGTGAAAAAGTTCCTTGAGACTGATTGTTTCTTCCATTTTGACCTCCGGGTAGTTTTAGGCATTACTGGTAATGTCTATATATTTTTCTTTTTTCTTCTTTTTTTTCCATACTGAACTATTATAGGTCAAAATCTAACATTTATCTATATAATAAATGTAATTTCCTTGTAATAAAAGAGGGGAAAAGTTTAAAAGCATGTCAAAACTGGTGTAATATTTTACAATTAAATCGCTTTTTGTCGAATTATTGAAGAATATTGTCGATAGTTACACTATTTCGAATTTACATATAATATTTTATCAAAAGATGCTTAGAGATAATAGGTTTGTCATTAATATGTATGACATTTAGTTGAAAAGTTCTACAAATTATGAACAAAGTGACAAAAATAACTAACATATGGATTATGTGATAGGTGGATAGGATAGAAGGGATCTGCAGTCGCGAGGGGAAAAAGAGGAAAAAGAGCATAATAAAAGAGGCAGTTATAAACTGCCCCTCGTATTAGAAAAGGATTATTGCTGGTCTTCAGTATCCTCTTCCATATCATTTACATCATCTTCCATTTGATTCTCATCTTCTTCGATATCGTTCATATCATCTTCCACGTCAGGATTTGTAGGTTGTTCCATTGGTGGGTTCTCTTCTGGTGGAGGAACGTCCTGATCGTTTGCTGCACATCCTGTAATTAACACCGCCGTTAAAGCAGTACCAGTAAGTTTCAATAACCATTTGCTGTTCATGAAAACCTTCTCCTTTCAAAATGGAAATTCTAGACCTTATTAGCTCATTATGCTTGGTCCCTTTTTATATTCCCCAATTTTTAAGAAAGTTTGCATGAAAACTGCAATTTTTTTAAATTACTTCTTTGGTCCTAAAGCGAACATCATTTCCAGTTCACAAACAAGCTCTCCGTCAACCGTCGCTGTACCCTTGCCTTTTCCCATGCTGCCGCGTACTCGCGTCATTTCTACTTCAAGTCGAATCTGGTCCCCAGGAACTACTTGTCTTTTAAAACGGCAGTTATCAATTCCAGCAAAAAAAGCAAGACGCCCTTTGTTTTCTTCTTTTTTTAGCATTGCAAATGCGCCAACCTGGGCAAGTGCTTCCACAACTAGTACACCTGGCATTACCGGAAAATCCGGGAAGTGTCCATTAAAGAACTCTTCATTAGCCGTCACGTTTTTAATCCCAACTGCACGCTGGCCCTCTTCTACTTCTACAATTTTGTCCACTAACAAAAATGGATATCTATGTGGGATGATTTCTTTGATTTGATTAATATCATACATATATTTAGTACCTCCTACTAATAGTTACTTGTAATTATATAGGAAGTAAAATGAAATAGAAAGGATTTACACAGGTAGAAATAAGAAAGGAAGCCATTTTCCTCTTAGGGAGGAATGTTGGCTTCCTGTTATTCTTTGTTTACAAGATCTAATATATGCTGCCAAGTTTCTTTTTTAAATACGTCCATTGGTTCTCCTCCACCAAGGACTGCATATCCAAACATGGATCCAGCTATCAAAGCAATTGCCATCACGGCAAGGATAATGATTAGACGCAACCATATAGGGATTAAG
The DNA here is from genome assembly GCF_917563925.1 of Sutcliffiella rhizosphaerae. Lineage (GTDB taxonomy): Bacteria > Bacillota > Bacilli > Bacillales > Bacillaceae_I > Sutcliffiella_A > Sutcliffiella_A rhizosphaerae. The sequence continues at coordinate 235,743 of NZ_CAKJTJ010000003.1, read as the reverse complement.
CGGATACGCCATCTGATTCTTTCTGGGCGACTTTGCTCCACTACCTCTTCTGTGTTTTCTTCTTTTGCTTGCTTTTTCTGAGCTTTGCGCAATTCTTCTCTTGTTAAGCTCTTTTGTTCTTCCTTTTCTCCCATGTGAATGCGCAACCTCCTCTTTCCAAATTCTATATTATACCTTCAATCCGTTCACAAGGCCCATCATCTGATCGGCGAATTGAACAGAGCGGGCGTTAAATGAATAGGACCGTTGCATGAGCGTCATTTCTGTTAGCTCTGTCGCGAGATCGACATTGGATTGCTCTAATACGCCTTGTCTCATGCCGATATCACCACGTGCACCACCTTGCATCAACGTCAACACATCCTGTGGGTTAGCGATATTTGCAGCTGGAAGAGCAAACAGGGATCCTGGTCTGGACTCAAGCATTTGCGGACGAATGACTTGGGCTAGACCGAGTTCACGTGCAAGGGCTTGTCCGTTCGTCAGTTCAGCAGTGATGACTCCACCTGGCTGCAACTGAATTTCTTTTATATTTTCCGGAAGGATGACCGGAGCTTCGTTGCTATCAAGTACCGGGTGTCCTTCGGCTGTTACCAGCATCACTTCATTGTTATTAATTGACGACAAATAAAAGACACCATTTCGCGTAAATTGGGTACTAGTTTGCCCATTTTCTGTCACTTGAACCGTAAAAAATTGATCCTCTTGTGTAAGCGCAAAGTCGAGCATTCTATCAGTCGTTCTCATCGCACCTTGGGAGAGGTTAAGCTTTGTCTGACTAAGTGCAGCTCCAGTGGAAAGTCGGATTCCAAGTGGCGTGTTTCGCACTGTTTCGTATTGGTTTAATGCTTGGTTATTGTTCTGTTGGGTAAGCAGCTCCTGAAAGGTTGCATTTCTGTTTTTGTAACCAACTGTATCGACATTGGCTATGTTATGTCCGATTAGGTCCAGCTGCTTTTGAAGCTGATTCATCGTGTTTGTTGCGTTTAGCATAATTCTACTCATGTTCATAGGTCCTCCTTTCGAGTTTAATTTATTCGTCCGATTTCATTGGCGGCTTTTTGCATCGTCGTGTCGTATGCTTGGATCACTTTTTGATTCGCTTCAAACGCTCGGAACGCCGAAGTCATGTCAGTCATCGTTTGAGCCGTGTCCACGTTGGAGCGTTCAATGTGACCTTGCAGAACTTGAAATACCGTTCCAGGGTTCCCGGCAGCTTGTGGCAATGCTTCATTATTTTCCAAACGATAAAGGCCGTTGCCATCCCTTATGAGGTCGTATGCATTTGGTGCAAAGGCAATGCCGATGCGACTATTCACGATGCCATTCTCTAGGATGGTGCCGTCTTGTTGCATATCAAATTGGCGGGACTGAATTTGAATGCGGTTATTATTTTCATCTAGTACATATTGGCCACTGTTTGTCGTCAGATAGCCTTGCTGATCAAGTGTAAAGTTTCCGTTTCTTGTGTATCTAGGAGTACCATCCTGATTTTCCACCGTAAAGAAGATAGAGGAGCCTTCTGGTAGCTGTTGATTTAGAATGGCTATATCGGTGTCATTGCCTGTTGGACGCATGTCCCCTTGCACATGTTTCGGTGCTGTTTCTTGCAAGTAAACACCTGTATTTAAAGGGCCGATAGTTTGCTGTTGTGCAAAGTTAATCGGCTTAGTTGTTGGAATATTAGCTTGTTCCATTCTTTTCATGAGCAGCTCTGGGAACGCTCGTAAGGATGACTGATCGGCTTTATAGCCTGGCGTATTGGCATTGGACAGATTATTCGACAGCATTTCCATGCGACGCTGCTGGGAGATCATCCCCGCGGTCGCTGTGTAAAATCCTCGCAACATTAATATGGTCACCTCAAATTTTGTTGTACGTGCATACTTTTCTACCTTTTATTATAGTACAAATTTCGAATTGTCGATATATGTTTTTGGAAAGAGGTGGGATTTTGTGGGGGTGGAGATGTTTTGATGGCTTGTTCATGGGGGTTTTATGGGGAGATTTGGGTTTATTTGAAACTTTAGTGATTTATTTGCTGAGTTTTAGAGTTATTCGCGACTTTTACAATTTATAGGATTTTGATTCTTTTTTGAGTAGCTTAAATAATGTTGGAATATGACGAAGGCCCTTGTGACCAAGAATCTTGATTACACACAAGGACCTCCATTATTTTAATAACTTCTGAAATACCAGCACATTATTGGTATTCCATTACTTTTTTTTGGTGATAATTCCGTTTATAAATCAAATTTTGCTTTATTGTTTCGTCTCTACAGTCATCGATTAGGAGCTCATGGTATTTAGTTCTTTCTTAGTATATGCCACTCTATTAAAAGTTTTGAAAGCATAGGAAGCACCTCCATTTGTGAATTCCTGTCTTTCTTTTATACCTTTCGTCCCGTTTTTTAAACTAATTCCCGCCTTATTTATTCAATGCCTCCATAACTTCTTTTTTTATTAGTGGTGCCATTGTTTTAACATATGTTGCCGTTATGTGGTGCTTGTCCCTATATATTAGTACATTTCCTCTTACTGGTTTACAGTAGTCTTTTTCACACAGATAATCGGTGAAATCTGCATAATGAACGTTTTCAGGAACATAATTTAATTTACTAAAAGGACTTTCAGTTGGTAGTGCTGTATTTCTTTCAAGAGAGCACTCCAAAGAATCCGAACCATTTTCTTCTACACACGAAGGCACATCAATATCAAACCAAGCATTATCTCTAATGGCAAATACTGGGATGTTTGCGTTTTTTAGCTTTTCCCATTGTTCAACAAAGCCATTTGGAACTTTTGGCAGTACTCCTACATCAGCAGTGGTGAAGACTAGGTCTGGTTTTGTATCAATGAGTGTAGTCATTAATTCTTTATTCCATTGGACACATGACTCATTCGTACTTGCACTCACATCTTCAGCAGTAAATCGACAAGAGCTTTTCGTATAATTAATGATTTTAATACTTTCTTCTTCCGCTATTTGTTCCAGTGCCGGGAGCCATTGAGCGGAGTGAGAACCTCCGACAATCGCAATCGTGTATTCGGGGTTATTAATTACTCCATATTCGCAACTAATCAACTCAGATCCTGAAATTCCTTGGTGGCAATTATCAATGTACACTTTTGGTAAATCCTCTTTCGCTTGCAGTGGAGATGGTAGAAAATCAATATCTTCTTTTGTTTCTTGAAGCTGATACGTCGCTAAGGCACCAGGGTAGTCTGCATCCAATATAAGACTTGCAAGTTCTGCATTAACTTTATCAATTTGATTAGACCAAGTGGTTGCCAAAAGGATAGTGGGTATCATACAAGCTAAAACTACCGAACTTCTCTTCCATTTCGGACTTTTCTTGTTCATGGATCGGATTGGTTTTTCTATTAAGTTGGTTGTTACATATGACATGGCAATACTAAACGCAAGAATTAAAAGACCATGCGTCAACGAAACCGTATCTTTTCCTGAAAGAATGAAGTAAAAAATAAGAATTGGCCAGTGCCATAAGTATAAGGCATACGAAAGGGAACCCAGTTTTATGAGCGGTTTAATACTCAGGAATCTGTGTACACCATATGAACCGCCTGTGTTTCCTGCAAGTATGATGAAAATTGCAGCACCGGTTGGCCACAATGCCGCATATCCTGGGAAAACAGTGGACACTTGTAGAACGATACCACAAAGAATAATTGCAAATAGTCCCAACCAACCAATGAAGAAACTGATTGGTTTTTTTAGTACCACCTGTGACCCTAGGACCGCAACTATACCACCAAGAGCAAACTCCCAAACACGGGTAAAGGTGTGGAAATAAGCATATGCTTGATTTGTGTTAGTCAGGTAAATCGAGTAACACAAAGATACTGCAAAAACAGTAAAAAGAACTGATACTAGAGTATTGCGGAATTTTACTTTTATTATTTTGTGTAGAAGTAATGCTAAACCAAAAACAACAGTTGGCCAAATTATATAAAATTGCCCTTGAATAGACATAGCCCAGAAGTGCTGAACTGGACTAGCCTCGTTATTTTGAGCAAGATAATCAATTGAGTTAAAGGCAAGTTGCCAGTTTTGATAGTAAAGAGCTGATGCAATAATTTCCTGAACAGTTTGTGACCATTGCACCTGCGGAAGCCAAACCATACTTACAATAGTTACTACTAACAAGACGAAAAAGGCTGCTGGAAACAGACGTTTCGCCAGACCTAATATATAGTCGAATAAATCAATTGATTCATCCCGTTGGATTCTCCCTAATAATGAAGTAGTAATCAAGAAACCAGACACAACAAAAAAAACATCCACTCCACCTGAGACATTTCCAAGCCATATATGATAAACAGCTACTAAAAGGGCAGCAACAGCACGCAGCCCCTCAATTTCTGTTCGGAATCTTTTATTTATTGAGGTAGGGTGTTTGGAAGACATATGGATCTCCTTTTTCATTAAAAATACATAAACAACTGGGATTATGATAACGAAGAATTGTGGGTGTGTAAACTAAAATTGCGGATTTAGTATGCTGTTAATTTTTTGAAGGCTTTGTGTGGAATGCGGAGCAATAGAAACAGAAAATCCTGTGCATTAGTATTCTTGAGGAACTTGTTGCTTGAACTAGGCAGCGTTAACTTCCTCATTTCAAAAGATAAAGGGTGAAAATTTTTTCAACAAAAAAATCCGAACTATTATTCAAAATTCTTCTGGTAGAATTTTGAACTAGTTCGGATTTTCAAATGAACAATATGCCATTGCATTATTCGTCTCAGTGTTAAGCCAAGCTCTTTCTTGGCAAACGATCGATATGGTCAAGCATGATGCCAGTTCCGATTGCCACGCAGTCCATTGGTTGCTCAGCTACAAGTACCGGGACTTTTAGCTCATCTGCCAGTAGTTGGTCCATTCCGTGCAGCAATGCCCCGCCACCTGTTAGGATGACACCGCGGTCGATGATGTCTGCGGATAGTTCTGGTGGTGTGCGTTCTAGTACACTTTTCGCTGCTTGAACGATGACTTGAACGGATTCGCGCAGCGCTTCTTCGATTTCAGCGGATTTGACTGTGATGGTTTGTGGAAGGCCACTTACCATGTCACGGCCACGAATATCGATCTCCTCATTTCGGGAACCAGGGAAGACGGTTGCGATTTCTATTTTGATGTTTTCGGCTGTGCGTTCACCAATAAGTAGCTTGTACTTCTTTTTAATGTACTGAAGAATTTCGGCGTCAAATTTGTCGCCGGCCATTTTGATGGAGCTTGCTGTTACGATATCTCCCATGGATAGAACAGCAACATCCGTCGTACCGCCACCGATATCGACGACCATGTTTCCGCTAGGCTGGAAGATGTCCATGCCAGCACCGATTGCCGCCACTTTTGGCTCTTCTTCTAAGTATACTTTTTTGCCGCCACTCTTTTCGGCAGCTTCTCTGATGGCTTTTTGCTCAACAGATGTGATATTCGTTGGGCAGCAGATTAAAATGCGTGGCTTGGATAGGAAGCCTTTCACATTCAGTTTTTTAATAAAGTGCTTTAGCATCGCTTCTGTCACTTCAAAATCTGCAATAACCCCATCTTTTAGCGGTCGCATCGCAACGATGTTTCCAGGTGTACGCCCTACCATTTTGCGGGCTTCTTCTCCTACCGCTAGTACTTTTCCTGTGTTGGTATCCAGTGCAACAACGGACGGTTCATTTAGAACGATGCCTTTTCCTTTTACATGGATCAGCACGTTCGCCGTTCCTAAATCAATTCCAATATCCCTTGCAAACATCTTACTTTTTTCCTCCCTGCATCATGCTTTGCGACTTTTTATCCGAATGTCCGAAATCAATTAATATCTAAACGAACACTAACTATAGTCCTAGTTGTATATTCTATCACATTTTACAAAATAAAGGTGAATATTAACAATAATTTCTTGTCAGTATTTAATTGTTTTTGTCGAAATGTAAAGTGCGCGCGCTCACTATTGTTAGACGAGATGATAGGATGATTGGTTTTTTAAAGATTTGGAAAAAAATAATCAGCAGAGCAAATCCCACGGATCTCCTCTGCTGATTTATTATTTGACTACTTCCTCTTCCTTTTTGTACTTGAGCTTCGTTGCTTCTCCACCCCGTAAATGCCTTATGGATTTATGGTAATCCAGAATTGTCTTTACTTCATTTGCTAAATCTGGGTTGATCTCCGGCAATCTCTCTGTCAGGTCCTTATGGACAGTACTTTTGGAAACTCCAAATTCTTTCGCAATCACGCGAACTGTTTTCTTCGTCTCCACGATATACTTTCCAATCTTGATAGTTCTCTCTTTGATGTAATCGTGCACACCACTCGCCCTCCCTAAAATGTGGATGTTGAGAAGTGTGAAATGAGACCCGCCTATTCCGATGTAACGAAGTGCAAATAGTTATAGCTGTATAAAAAAGCAATTAGGATAATTGTTATAGTTCTTCGAGACAATCTACGCCCTCACCTCAAACACTCTCTTTATATGTTTGGTTTGTAACAGTTTATTAGCTTGGTTGGAGCTTTATGCTAACAATGTCAAGAGGGACAAGGGTTTTATTTGATTTTTTTGAAATATTGGTGTAATTAAGGGGATTTTATATAAGTTGGCGGCTAATTTTACGTGAATGGTTCCCTTATATAGAAATGCTATAATAATGATAATAATTTTTCAGGAGTGAGCGTTTAGCAGAATATGCATCTTTCGTTATTTTATTCAAAGCAACTTGAAGCGGGGGATTATGAAATATTTGCGGAAACGGTTTTGATCTTAAAGAAGAGGTATCTCTTCGCATATGTAGAATAGTTTAATCATAAATATTTATGTAGATGGGAGTGACGTGACATGACATTAGAAGCAAAGCTTAGCTATTCAAAGGTTGGCCCTGATTCTTTGATGCTTCATTTTGTAGTAGAAAATACGGGGAATGCTGCCGAAAAGGTAACCTTCCGTAGCGGGCAGCGATATGATTACATCCTGTATAGGGATGGCGTAAGAGTTGAAAAATTCTCAGAAGGCAAGATGTTCACGATGATTTATGAGGAAATTGCCGTGAACGCAGGGCAAGAGCTGAGCTTTGATATCCCACTGAACAACCTAAAGCCCGGCAGGCACAAGATCATCGTCTGGCTCGCCGATGCTGACTGGCCAACAGTAAGAGCCACATTGGAGTTTGATGTTTGAGGTAAGTGAGGAACGATTCTAGCGCTAATTGAATCGTCCCTCTGTTTCCCAATAAGTTATCAAACCGTCATATGGATCACCTTTGATTCCCAACACCTTACAAAATGCTGGTTCTGTTTTGAAGCCTTGTTTTTTTAGGGTGATAATTTCTGCTTTCAAACTGGGCATCTTTTTCATACATTCATTTTCAATCATCATATGAAGATAAGCATATTGTTCTTGTACAGGCTGCGCTTGTCCAAAAAGCTCAAATTCAAATTCGTTGAAATGAAAGTTCGCCTTAACAACCTCTTTACCCCGAATCACCGTTCTTTTTAATTGGAATGCTTCTTTATCTTTGTATAATGCTTGAAGCCTTGCAGCAAATGTCTCCAAATCATGTACTTCCATTATAATGTCAAGATCAGAGCCTTCTATGTCAATGCCTATCGGTATAGTCCCACACAGTGTTGGATTATACTCTTTCAAATCGCTCAAAATATTTAGTTGCATGATGGCAGTATAAGCAGCTCGTTGCTTTCCATTGCCATTAATCATTGCCCGAAACATCCTATTCATCCTCTGCGACCTAAGACAATCCTCTATCGATGAAGTTTGCCGATATTGGTTTTTTGCCGATTTCTCTTGCCCAGATGGATAGTTGGCCGATGTGGTGAATTTCGTGGGCAAGGATGTGGCGCATGATTTCGCCTTGTTTGTAAATGGAGGTTTGTCCGCTCGAGTCGGTATCTAATAAAGTCTTTTTTTCCATCTCATCCTTCCATGAATACACAAACGGGCGAACAACTTTATGATGGTATTCCCGTGAGAACTCCCTCACTTTATGGAGACTCGCATACTCTTTAAATGGTGGGACATCAGGTACCACTTCCCCCTTCATATTCAAAATCCAGCTGTACTCAACATCTACAATGTGAAATAGCGTATGTAAAACTCCCCCTACTCCCCCAACGCGTTCTTTTAAAATATCAGCTTCTGGCACGGTTTCACACCAGTTAAACCAATCTTCTCGGACTTGCCAGTTATATTGAAAAAGCTTTTGCATCGTCACATGCCTCCTTTTTTATACTATACATATTTGTCAAAAAGATGCTCATTCCTGCTTTCCTTCATAAAAAAGAAGCCCACATTTTTATTAGTAAGCTTCGGCAACTTTTCCTATTACTCTTTCCTGACATAAAGTTAATGCCTGTTTCACTATGGTTACATACAAGTATTTTTCTTTTGACCACTCTATGAGTTCTGGTTGTTGCCAAAATTCCTTTAACATACAAATCATGATTTCTTCTCGCTCCAGATTGTTCAGCTCATATCTATGTAAGGCAGAATAAAGCAAGCATTCATTCTGATTAAAAAATCTACAAAAGAAAAGTTGGTCCTTTTTTAATCATCATTGTCAATTTCTGCTTCGATATCCTCATACGTCATAGATAATAATTCCTTTTATGCTCCCAGATAAAACCTAACGATGCCAATTCATGCTAATATTGAATAAAACAGAGCATTTCGGAGGATACAGATGTACAATTTATCATTTATAAAATTTGAAAAGAGCGATTTTCCTGACTATTACCAACTTGTCTCAAATGAACAAGTCATGGCACAAATTACAGAAAGAGCTATACCTTTAGAAGAAGCAAAAGCTGACTACGAGAAGCTTTTAAAAAGAAACAAGCTGCATGACTTGTTTGGTTCTTTTAGAATAATGGATGCCGGTAACTATATCGGATTAGGACATTTGACCAGGAACGAAGAAAACGAAGAAGAAGCAGAAATTGGCTATATGATTTTGCCAGCTTTCTGGGGTAAAAGATATGGGACAGAGATTGCCAAAAAATTAGTTAATAAGGCAGAGCAAACATCCGTAAGAAAATTGACAGCGATTATCGACCCTGCCAATGCTGCCTCTAAAAAAATTTTAACGAAGCTAGATTTTGTAACAGAGAAAATTTGCAAGATTGACGGGTTGCCTGGGGAGATTTTAGGTAAGAAACTGGGGGAGTAGATCTATTCAGCCCCCTATTTCCATAAAATTAGTAACGCTATTTCTTAAGTAATCGTATTGAATGGTATTCGTATCTGCAAAAGCTTCTTCTCGATTGGATGGCATATCCATGTATACAATCTCCTCCTTAAATTGAGAAACGGTAAAATCGTGTCGCTTTCCATTTAGGACATTGTAGAAATGCCAGCCTTCCTTTAGCTTTGTTTTTTTAATTTCTCCGCCAAGTTTATCATTTGCCACTAGTGCAGTTACGCCACACTGACCTTTTGCTGGGTTGTCATGCTGCCACTTGGAACTTGATTCTATGGACCAAGATTTCACAAATGCTTGGTGGAGAATATCAACTTCTGATTTTATGTTAGGCTTCATTATCGATCTCCTTTATTTTTTTCATAACTGCTTTCATTGTAAGTCTATGAAAAGCCACCAGCTGCTTTTTATAAACCACTCCATACACCCCGTAAGGAGTTGGCGATATCGCTAATAATTCTTCTCTCTTTTGTATATCCACAACTCTTGGTTCCATCTCTAGCTTTGCAGCAGCTGCAAACACAACTTCAGTTGCCACTTCAATATAGGGGCACTGCTTGGTCCGCAAAATCGTGAGTTCCTCATAATGATGAAGCCGCTCCTCCCAATTATTCGGAAAGTACGGATCAGCTGCATCGCCAAATTTGCAGACTAGCAATTCAAAATCATATGGTGCCTTTGCAATTTCCTTAAAATCGTTTTTAATAAAAATATCTTTGCTTGGTGTCCAGGATGTACTTGGATTCGTAACCACGATCACACCAGCTTTTCCAAGTTCTTTCGCATCTTGCAGGCACGTTTGAATCAGCTTGGAGGCATAGCCTTTTCCAGTCACGTGTACCCATAGGCAATGAATGACCAAATAATTTTCTCCGTAGACAACCCGTGACGACGCTTCAATCGGAGCATACTCGATGAACCCGGCAGCTTTGCCATTTTCTTTTAGATTCACATACTTCAAGCCATGCTGGAATTGGCTCTTGAGCCACTCACTTTTCTTTCGGTAGCCTTCAGACTTCGGTTTACTTCGCAGGCAATAGCAGCCTTCTTTTTCTAAACTGGTAGTGGATAATTCAATCAGATTTACTTGTGCCAAGATAGTAGCCTCCTACATACAAACTTCCTTTTCAAATACTAATTCTGAAAGACTTGCATAAATCTCCTTTGCTTGCTGACAATGATGAATTAACAATTCTCCAGCAAACAATGGTGACTTATCATAAACCTTCCTCATAGTTATTGGATACCCCATACCATTACCGCTATGGACTATCTGAATTCTTGAGGGCTCATATAAAATAGTATCGATGATTTCTCTTGCTTCACTTGACGGGGAGGATTTGAGCATGTTGAGAACATCTGAATCAGTAAGGTCCGTAAATCCACTTTTTGAACTAGAACTTTCATTCCAATGATGTTTAATAGCTTCAGCTAACAACCTATCTATCCCAACCATGACTGGATCTAAAAATAACTCATGATCCCTTTTAATTAATTGCATTAGGTACAATCCTGACTCTTTATCCGTTTCAACTCCTTTTGTTGTACAAGTCAATCGTGGCAGAATTTCTCTCGAAAGAACGTCACCTGTCCCAGCCATGTATGTATCTCTTAAAAAACTATCAAGATGATCAAGTCCTAATGTTTGCTTATACCCTGTAAGAATAGAAGGGTTGTTTAAAAAATTTATGATATCTACAGAATTTATGTTGGCCTTTTTCAAAATAGAGGAGATTTCTTGTATTTGAATTAATTGTGTCGTTAACTCATGGTGGTTAAACCCTAATGTTTTTTCGACGGAATGGGAAAAAGGCAAATGACCAACATCATGCAATATTGCCGCTGCCCTCAAAACTAGATCTTCAGGAAAAAAATGAGCAGATAGTTTCCACACTCCGACTGTATGCTCCAATCGTGAATGAGAAATAGGTGAAATAAATGCCCCTGCCCCAAAATGAGCCAAATGCTTTAGCCGCCGAACCTGCCTACTTTGAAATAATTCACGTTCCCAAGCTAATGGTTCTTTGTATGGATATAACGGTTCATTGATAATCATCCAATCCCTCCCTTTCAAAATGCACTAAAGATAGCTGATCATGGATAAAAACTTCTCTTACTTTTTGAAATCCATTCGACTCATAGAACATAACAGCCGGGGTATTTTTTACAGCAGTAGCAACTTTAGTTGTTTTAGCAGGATAGTTTGTTAACACGAATGTTAGCAACTGTGAAGCAATCCCTTTCCTAAAATGATCAGGGTGTACCACAAGGCGGTGAATGTTCACAAACTCGTTCTCTATCATAAATGAAATAACACCACAAACCTTCTCTTCTATGTAATAGCCATAGAATGTTTCCCCACTTTGTTGCAGCGTTTCCACTGTATCTTTTAATGGAGGAAGTTCATCCTCGTCAACGCCTATGATGGCTGCTTCGACTTTATAGGAAGGAATTTGGATGTTTAACACTTCCTTCGCGTTCTTCACATTGTTTATATTCATTTTTGTAATCATAAGATTTCCCCATTTTAAGGAGAAGCGGTTTTGGGCGCTTCTCTTATTTTCTTCTATCATAGTATACCATTTTTATACAATTGAAAATTTTACAAATCGTTTCTTTCCGATTTGTAACACGTCACCACTTATAATCCCTTGAGCCATTCCTTCTTTTTCTAACTTTTCACCGTTAAAAGAAACACCCTTTTGTGCAATAAGCCGAAGGAATTCGCTCTTGCTTTTTATCAGTTGAGCTTCTACTAAATTTGGGATGATGTGATCAATCGTGTTTTGCCCTTGTTGGATGGTCATGATTGGTATCTCGTCTGGAATTTGTTTCTTTTGAAAAGCTGTTTCGAAGAACTCCTGTGCTTTCGCAGTCTCTTCGCTGCCATGGTATAGCTTTGTAATGATGTTGGCTAGTGTTAGCTTAATATCTCGAGGATTTTCACCGTCTGCTAGTCTGTTTTTAATTTTTTCAACCATATCGGGATGCTCATCTGTAGCTAGCTCAAAGTATTTTACGATTAACTCGTCAGGTACTTCCATCACCTTTTTGAACATTACTTCAGGTGCCTCCTGTACCCCGATGTAATTTCCTAGACTCTTGCTCATTTTCTCCACTCCATCGAGACCCTCTAACAGCGGCATAAATATCGCCACTTGTTTTTCTAGCCCCCAATGCTTCTGAAGGGTACGCCCCATGAGTACGTTAAAGGTTTGGTCGGTTCCGCCAAGTTCAATGTCGGCTTGAAGCTCCACCGAATCGTACCCTTGCATGAGCGGGTAGAAAAACTCATGAATTCCAATAGGGGTTTGGTTCTGGTAACGATTTTGGAAGTCATCCCGCTCTAGCATTCTAGCAACAGAAGTAGTCGCGGCAAGCTTCATCACCTCTTCGAATGTGAGCTTAGACAGCCATTCGCTGTTAAAACGAACCGTCGTTTTTTCAGGTGTCAACACTTTGAAAATTTGCTCACAATACGTTTGGGCGTTCGCTTTTACCTGCTCATCACCCAAAGCAGCACGCCCTTTCTTTTTCCCTGTGGGGTCCCCAATCCGACCTGTAAAATTCCCAATGATAATGACCACATGATGACCAAGATCTTGCATTTGTTTGATCTTTCTTAAGACAACTGCATGGCCTAAATGGATATCTGGTGCAGAAGGGTCAAGACCAAGTTTGATGGTAAGTGGTTTTTGCTCGTCAAAAGATCGTTTTAACTTGTCGTAGAGCTCCCCCTCATCGACGATAGTGTGGACTCCTTTCAACATAATGGGCATTTGTACTTCTGGGTTTTGGATCATTGTTGTTCTCTCCTTTATTTTGAAAATAAAAAAACGCCCCTTAGGGAAAAACCCTAAAGGACGTTGGTTGACGTGTTACCACCTTTATTCGAAAGCTACTCACATAGCCTTCCTCTGTAAGTACGGCCCTGTGTGGCGATACTTTGGCCCTGGTCACGGCAGCCACCCCGGTGTATCCTCCTGTTGATTTCGGTACACAGCTCCAAGATGTATTCACATCGACTCCACACGCGCCTCTCATCCACCGGCTACTCTCTGTCTGCTTCTGTCCATGCTACTCGTTCTATTCATCGCTTTTCGCTTCGTATAAAGATATTAGTGATTATTATATGCGATTTAAAAGCAATGTCAATATTTTTTTCTTCCGCTTAAGTTCTTTAGAATTACCAGCAATACTTTCATTTCCCGCGAAATATGTCGTTAATAACATGTACGGTCTTTCCAAAAATTTTGTTTGTCGATAAAAGCATCCTCCTCGCTAAATTGCTCGGGAAATAACGCTTTTTAGCAAATCGACACATTTTAGTGTACCTATCTTATTTATTCATCCAGACATCGCCATCTTTGTATGTCATTTGTTCTGGATAGCGAAGGTCTTGTACTTCGTCTTGTACTTTTTGCGATGGTGCCTTTGTGCTTAAAGATACGATGATATTGGTTAGGATTGCTGCGGCAGCACCAAAAACTCCAGCACCTGTGTCGATTATTCCAAGAATCGTAAAGCCTCCGAATTTCGCAGCAAAGATATAGGCAAGTGTTACTGTTAGACCTACGAGCATCCCGGCAATGACCCCGTTTGCGTTTGCCCGTTTCCACCATACTCCGAGGATGAGTGCAGGGAAGAAGGTTCCGCAGGCAAGCGCAAAGGCCCAGGCAACAATTTGTGTAATGGCTCCAGGTGGGTCAAGCGCAATAACCCCCGCTAAGAGCGTGGCTGCTACAATGGTGATACGCCCAACCAATAGTCGGTTATTATCCGATGCATCCGGACGAAGCACTCGGTAATAAATATCATGTGCAAAGGAAGAAGAAATCGCAATCAATAATCCACCGGCAGTTGAGAGCGCTGCAGCCATCGCACCAGCGGCAACAAGCCCAATGACAAATGCACCCATGTTCGCAATTTCCGGTGTAGCCATAACGACAATGTCATTGGCAATGATAAGCTCATTCCATTGGAGAATACCATCTCCATTTGTATCAGCTACTTGAAGCTTTCCAGTATTCACCCAAGGCTGTGTCCATGCAGGCAGCTGATCAATAGGCTGACCTGCCACTCTTGTCATTAAAATGAAACGAGAGAATGCCGCATATGCTGGCGCAGAAAGATAAAGTAACCCGATGAAAAGTAATGCCCAAGCACCCGACCAACGAGCTGCTTTCATCGTCGAAACCGTATAGAAACGGACAATAACGTGAGGTAATCCAGCTGTACCTGCCATTAATGTAAACATTAAGGCAAGGAACTGCCATTTTGTATCGTTCGTGAATGGTGCAAAGTACTCTGTTATTCCTAATTCACGGTCCAGCTCACCCATTTTCGACATAACTTCCCCGTAGGAAATCCATGGTAATGGATTATTCATAAGCTGCATGGACATGAAAATAACAGGAATTAAATAGGCAATGATTAGGATGAGGTATTGGGCAACTTGTGTCCATGTAATCCCCTTCATTCCCCCAAACGCTGCATAGAATGCGATAAGAACAACCCCAATCATTGTTCCTATCCTTGCATCCACTTCAAGAAGGCGTCCAATAACAACCCCAGACCCTGATAGCTGACCTATTGAATAAGTAAAACTGATAATAATCGTACAAAGAGCTGCTATAACACGGGCAGCATGACTTTCAAAGCGATCCCCAATGAATTCAGGGACCGTATATCGACCCGATTTTCGAAGCTGTGGAGCTAAAAGGAAAGTTAGTAGGAGGTATCCCCCTGTCCATCCCATTATGTAGGCAAGTCCATCATAACCAAGTAGCATGATTGTTCCAGCCATCCCGATAAACGAAGCTGCACTCATCCAGTCAGCTCCGATTGCCATACCGTTGAAAATTGGTGGAACTCCACGTCCTGCCACGTAGAAGTCTGATGTTTGTCGCGCTTTGTTGTAGACGGCGATTCCGATGTAGAGTGCGAAAGTAACAAGAATTATGGACACAGAAACAATAAACTGATTATCCAAACGTACATCCCCCTTAAATTTGTATGGGTGTTACTATATTTTTCTACAAATACGGATATCTATGGTGAGATTCATAGGAAGGTAGATTAGTGGTCAAATGTTTTTCCGGCGCTAAGTGCTTCATTCGCTTCTTCATCAATGCCATATTTTTGGTCAATCCTATCACTGACTTTAGCATTTACAAACAAAAGGATGATGAAAACTAAAATAGAACCTTGTGCGCCCATGTAATAGTGGAATGGGAAGCCACCAAAAATGGTGAACTGAAGAGACTCTGCAAACAGGACGACTCCAAATGAAACAATCAACCAAATTGCAAGATAAATCATGATATACATGTTTTTTTCACGAAAATATGCATCTGCAACCGACTTATCGATTTTTTTCAACGGTTTACCTCCTCTAAATTTAGCGGATTTTATACCTTTGCTACGTGCATCTTCTTTTAAAGCTAAAAAACTACCTAAGACTGAAGATAAATTTTACCGTGTCGAGAAACGGTAATGGTACTAACGCAACTTGCACCACTGCAAACGTAAAAAGGGTCACTACGGGAACAGCAAGCAAAATTGGCCTTTGTTTCTTAATAGCCAAGAAAATACACAATCCCGTGACGAAAAGAAATAAATAAAAGAAATTCACATTCACGCACCCCTTCCTTTGTAAGCGCTTTTATTTCACTCCAAGCCTCCCCTCCTTTCCAAACTGTATTAAAACAGAAATATTTTGAATAATCCCAATAATTAGATTATGAAACAAGCACCCTTTGAAGTCAACACCTCCAAATTATACAAATTACTTTTTATGTGTATTAGTACAAAGGTAGGAGTATGCATCGTTTGGAGATTTAGTCAGAAGAATTTAGGGATGGAATCGCAATACCCTTGATGGGGATTCGCTAACTTTTAGAGATAATTGCCACACCTTTGATTTGGATTCGTTAACCTTCAGTAATACACTAGAATCCACTGAAGATTTATGAAACTAAAAGTACACTCCCTCTCGCTAAAATATATGTAGAATTTTGAAAAAATATGTAATATAAATCAAAGAACCAGTATAATGGAGGTAATATTTTGAATTGATACGTTTTTTGGGAGGTAATGAATATGAGGATTTTAGTTACTATTCTCATGGTTGGTGTATTACTGATAGGACTATCGGGAGTTGGCTTTACCGAGTCTTTAGGTTCCAATAATGATAGATTTACCGTAACCACAAATAATGAGGAACCTACCGTGCCGGAGCCTGAACCAAATCCTGATCCTATTCCAAATCCAGACCCACCTGAGACTATACCAGAGCCGGAGCCAGAAAAACCACCTGACAGTCAACCGAATCCACCTAAACCTAATCCGAACCCGAGCCCTGTCACAGATCCAAAACCACCACCAAATCCGAAACCGCAGCCGCAGCCAAATCCAACCCCAACGACGGAGCCGGAAAATCCTAGAAATCCCGTTATACCACCACCTTCTCCTACCTCCCCACCTAGGCCAATTGAAGAGGTAGAAGTGGAGGAAACGACTGAGGTGATGGATGAGGGTATCGTGAACATCGATGAGTACCTTTCTTTATTGGGCTGGTGGAAGAATAATAGCTTTGAAGTTTTATATGTACCTGCTGTATATGATTTGATGAGATACCACTATGAGGAAGGAATAATCATGGAGTTGGACCACTTGTCACAAGCTCAACTTACTGAATTAAGTGATTTTCTGAACAACGAGCCTATCCTTAGGGGTTCTGTGTATGATGATATGCGGGAAGTCGTACGGGAGTACTTACGATAGGTAGAGTGGGGGCCTTTTATTGGCTCCTTTTCTTTTTTTAATCGCTTATTTCACATTAATATTTTTTTGAAAAAATGAACAAAATCAATTTTCATTTGGGGGATTATTATGAATGTAGAATTAACAAGATTTAGAGTTAAAAAAGGGAAATCAGAACGTGTAGATGAAGATGAATGGTTAAAATTTCTAAACGAAAATATGAAAGATGTACTTGTAACACTTGAAGGCGAAAGAATGTTTGTTGAAACAATATTTAGAGAACATTTAAATCAGTTGACTTAAAAACAGAGGTTGTTATGATTCCTGAAAATATAAGAAGAAGTATGGTATAAGTTTTGCACTCTTACTTGAGGACTTACAAATCGATAGTTAGATGTGCTGCCAGCAAGTAGTGGAGCGTAACAAACTAAAAACAACCGCGCAAACATATCACGGCTGTTATAGTGGTTCGTTTTCATACTCTACGTTATAAGCTTCCATCAAATCTTCAAGCTCTGTTTGAAATTGACGAATTTTGGTCCGGCCTTTGTCTAGAAGTTCATTTGCCTCGAAAACTTTGTCATGGCTTTGAAGTTTAAGCGCTACTCGAATCATTTTAAAGCCCTGGAGCTGAGCATTGCTTCCTTCAATATAGATTTCATGAATTTCTCGGAGTTCTTTTGTTTGAGGACGGATGCTTTCTAGTTTTACAACAAATGATTCGTAGGTGGGGATGGAAATGGTGTCCATGGTTTCATACATAGTCCAGTCGTCTGTATAGTTCTCTCCTGAGACGCTTGAGTATGAATCGATCGCCTCCCTTTCAATGGAGCTTATTTCCAATAATTCCACGTTCACATAACTCATTAAATCTTCCTTAATAGGGTCACTACCACAGGCAGAAAGGACGAATAGACAAACAAGAACTAGAAAACCCAGAATCCTCATCATGCTGTCTCCTCCGATGTTGGAATTTCCACGTTTTAAAGAATATTCATCTTCCGGGTTGTATTAGTACCATTGAAGAAGTAATAGGTCGTTCCAATATAAAAGGAGCTTTGGAGGTATTTTGGTGATCTTTGATGGTTTTCTGAAAAGCTTTTGAGGTGATTGAGATACTTTTGATGGAAAAGGGCTGTTCTTTGGAGGTAAACGGGAATCCTTTGGAGATTCCCGGAATGTCTTTTTTAAAAAATAGAAAAAGGGCTCCTTTTAAGAGCCGGATGAAACCGATAAGTAGAGCTGCCCCGATGTTCTCGGGATTGATTTCATTTATAGACGAGCAGGTGGATTTTTCGACGGAACCACGGCAGTTATCGACGGCAGCGCGGATTTTTCGACGGAACCACGGCAGTTATCGACAGTCACTCGGATTTATCGACGAAAACATGCCAGATATCGACGAAGTGACATAAAACGACACTTTTCGCCGCTCCACCCTTGGCTATCCCCATCCATTCAAAGTGATGAACCCAAAGGCCATCCCCACCTCACATCACTTCAATTGCAAGTTTGATTGCATCCGTCAAATCGTTATGTGACCAGCTCGGGGTGTTAGGCAATTGAGTTGCTAGTTTGTGAGAGGCCGGGATGTGGATGAAGCCGGCTGGGATCTCCCCAGGTTCACCCCTTTGTGCAAAATGGTGTAATGCTGCGTACATGACGTTGTTACATAGATATGTTCCTGCTGTGTTGGAAACTTTAGCTGGGTAGTGATTTTCGTTTAGATGGTTGACAATGTTGCGAATTGGTAAGGTAGAAAAATAACCGGCTGGGCCATCTGCTTCAATAGGTGTGTCCTGGAGAATGACGCCTTTGTTGTCAGGGGCACCGCCTGCATCCTTGCAGTTAATTGCAATCCGCTCCGGGGTGATATGTGTGCGCCCTCCCGCAAGTCCTAGACATACGACCGCATCCGGCTGTACTTCCTCTATGTGCTGTAATAAGTGATGTGCTGATTCTTGAAAATCGACGGGGAGTATACGGCTTACAATCTTATAGTGGCCGATAACCTGATTATCCAGTTCCGTAGCAATTTGTTCGGTTGGATTGATCTTAAAATTTAAAAATGGCTCAAAACCGGTTAATAGTAGTTTTTTTATCATGATTAGCTCCTCCTTTGTTATAAGGAACGGGGGGACGGTTCCCCCCGTCCCCCTGCTTCCGCTACAGCAGTAGTGCTCCGTATATAAGTGCTCCGCCAATTACTAGCGCGGGGTGGACTTTCCATTTCTCTAGTAGTAGGTAGCTGGCGATGATGAGAAAGGTGGTTTGGAATGTACCGCTCATTTCGTATGATTCGACGAAGAAGCGGTAGGCCATTCCCCCGAGTAGTAGTGCGATGGCTGGGCGCACGTAGTTGGACATTCTTTTGACTCTTGGTGAATCCTTGAATTTATAGAAAAGACTCATGAGTGCGATCATCATGATCAGTGATGGGGCAACGGTTGCAAAGACGCCAACAGATGCACCAAGAAATCCTGCCTGCTGGTAGCCGATGTAACCTGCCATTTTGGTTGCGATTGGGCCAGGCAAAGCGTTTCCGAGTGCCAGCATCTCACTGAATTCAGTGACAGTCAGCCAACCGTAATTACTCACCACTTCCTCTTCAATAAGTGGAATGGACGATGGGCCACCTCCATATCCTAGGATACCTGGTATGAAAAAGGCGAGGAAAATCTCCCAATAAATCATGCTTTTGCCTCCCCTTTTTCCGCTTTATTTTTCTTTAATACAGCAGCAGCTAATAAGATGATGATGACAATTCCAGGGTGAATATCAAGAATTTCTATAGCTAGGAAACTAGTAACAATTAAAAGTATGGCACCTGTCCAGCCTAATCCCTGTTTTGATTTTGTGACAAAGTCCCATGTCAACACGCCGAGCATCACGCCAACAACGGGTAGTACCGCCTTTGTCATTCCTTGTACCCATGGTTGGTCTTTAAAGCTGGATAGCGTAGTTAGTAAGATAATCATTAAAATGATGGTCGGAACAATGGATGCCACGATTGCATTTAACATCCCTAGGTAGCCACCCACTCTATAGCCGATATACCCTGCCATTTTAGTATTTATTGGCCCTGGTAGGGTGTTCGCTAAGGCTAGGATATCTGAGAATTCATCATCAGACATCCATTTATATGTCCCCACCACTTCTTTATGAACAAGTGGAATACTGGACGGGCCGCCCCCGTAACCAAGCATTCCGCTCCGGAAGAATGCGATGAATATGTCCCACTGCTTCATGATGTATATTTTCCCCCTTCAGAAAGGCCTGAACACATAACGAGTTCAGGCCCTTATTTATGAGTTTAATAGGATGCGATACTGCCGTCAGTACGCGACTCTGTTCCCCCGCTAAGTACACCCGTTTTCGGGTCCCGCCAGATGATCTGTCCGCGTCCATAGCTGCCTCCATCAAGTGTTACTTGTATGTCATGGCCATTGCGTGCGAGTGCTTGTGCAAGATGCTGTGGGAAGTGGTGCTCTACTATTACTTTCTTTCCTTCCATCCACTGCCATCTTGGAGCATCTAAGGCTGCTTGTGGGTGAAGGTGGAAATCGATGGTGTTCATGACAACCTGCATATGTCCTTGTGGTTGCATGTAGCCTCCCATTACTCCAAACGGCCCCACTGCTTCATTATCCTTTGTCAGGAAGCCAGGAATAATGGTGTGATATGTTTTCTTTCCTGGTGCTAGTGCGTTTTCGTGTTCAGGATCAAGGGAGAAATCATGGCCTCTATTTTGAAGACCAATTCCTGTTCCTGGCACCACAATCCCAGAACCAAATCCCATGTAATTGCTCTGTATAAAGGATACCATATTTCCATCCCCATCGGCAGTGGCAAGGTAGACAGTTCCTCCTTTTGGTGGAGTTCCTGGCTCAGGTGATAGTGCCTTATCGGTAATGAGACCCCTTCTTTCTTTTGCAAAAGAATCAGAAAGTAGCTCTTCAGAAGTGTGAGTCATCGTCGTTGGATCAGACACATATTTTTGCGTATCTGCAAAAGCTAGTTTCATTGCTTCTATTTGGTGATGATAGGTTTCAAGCGTGTCTCGTTCGGTAAATGTGTCGTCTTTTAATATGTTTAGCGCCATCAGTGCTGCAATCCCCTGTCCATTCGGTGGAATTTCCCACACATCATAGCCTTTATAGTTTACCTTTATTGGTTGTACCCATTCAGGTTGGTAGGATGCGAGATCCTCATACGAAAGGAAGCCATTGTGTTGTTTCGAAAAATCTGCCATTTTGTGGGCAAGTTCCCCTCGATAAAATGCTTCGCCATTTGTTTCTCCGATTTGCCTTAACGTATCAGCATGACCTTGGGAAGACCAGATTTCCCCGATTTCTGGCGCTCGTCCATCTGGAGCAAATGTTTCGAACCACTGAGTAAATTCTTCGGTGGTGCAGTTCTTTTTATAGGCATTATATGCAAATTTCCAATACTTTCCGAGGGTTGGCGATACTGGGTAGCCTTTCTCCGCGTAGTCAATTGCAGGTTGAAGAACTTCTGAGAGTGGTAGTTTCCCAAATTTTTTAGAAAGCTCCGCCCATGCTGATGGAGCACCAGGAACCGTTACTGGGATGAGACCAAGTTTTGGCATGGAATCATGTCCACGTTCTTTTAAAGCCTCAATGCTGATGGATTGTGGGGCAGGACCACTTGCATTCAGTCCGTGCAGCTCGCCTTTTGTCCAAACGAGGGCAAATGCATCTCCTCCTATACCATTTGAAGTCGGTTCCACAACTGTAAGACATGCCGCTGTTGCGATTGCCGCATCAATGGCATTGCCCCCTTTTTTTAAAATATCCAGCCCTGCTTGAGCAGCAAGTGGTTGGGAAGTAGCAACCATTCCATTCTTAGCAAACACTGTATTGCGCTGAGATGGGTATGGCTGATTAAGATAATCGAATGTGAGTGTCATAAAATGTAGTATCCCCCTAATATTTCGTTTTTCGAATTAAAATCTATTATACTTAATTTTCTTTCTTTTTTCAAAATTCAATTTCAATAGGCAAGTGCAAGGGGCTAGGCGCTGGAACTAGACACTGAGAAAAGCGCAAGCGACTTGACCAGCCCCGACAAGCATAAGACGAGACGTCGAGAAGGTTGGGTTTTACCTTCTTGATGGATTGGCTTATGACCTCGAGGGGCTAGGCGCTGGAGCTAGACACTAAGAAAAGCGCAAGCGACTTGACCAGCCCCGAAAAGCATAAGACGAG
>NZ_CAKJTJ010000003.1:184172-213426 GCF_917563925.1 Sutcliffiella rhizosphaerae | reverse complement strand
GGCGCTGGAGCTAGACACTAAGAAAAGCGCAAGCGACTTGACCAGCCCCGAAAAGCATAAGACGAGACGGCGAGAAGGTTGGGTATTACCTTCTTGACGGATTGGCTTATGACCTCGAGGGGCTTGGCGCTGGAGCTAGACACTGCTCTAACTGTAAAAGTAATACTTTTCCTAAACTAAAAAAACCGCCAGACGGTACCCTCGTCGGCGGTCAAGACATTCTCTGATTTTATGCGCTGATGATGTTGTTGGTGTATCGGTAATGATAGTATACCCAGCTGGAGGCGGAAATATTCCTATTATTATGAACTTTGATTTGGAGAAGGGCTGTGCTGGGCGTGCTTGGGAGGTTTAATGGCGAGGCCAGGGGGATATATCCTTTTTTCCGAGCATTCCATGGGATGTGCAGCGATTTTAAAGGAGGTTAAAGAGGAGTTATTCATTTTATCGGCGAAACCGTGGGGGTTATCGACGAAACGAGGTGAGTTATCGACGAAAATCCAAGTGGTATCGACGGAACAAGGTAAGTTATCGACGGAAACGATATTATGTAAACTAGCATCAGCCACCCTCACAACACCTCTTCCTTTAAAAACAACATAAAAAAGAGCAGCAAGTGGTAAGCGCTGCTCTTTTATTCAATAGAGACTGGTATAGCTTTAATTATGCATGGAAGCTGACTGCATCTTCTTGTTCTTCATCAGAAGAGCCTTCGTCGTCATCCTTATCTTCTCCGTCTTCAGGCTTGTCTTCGCCGTCTGCAGGAGCTTGTTCTTGGTCACCGGCTGGCTCGCTGTTTTCTTCAGAAGCTTTGTCTTCCGCCTCAATAAGGGCAGTTACTGGCTTTTCAAAATAGCTTAATGGATTAACTGCTACGGAGTCTTTGCGAATTTCAAAGTGTACATGTGCTGTTTCTTTGTTCAGTTCGCTAATTCCCGCATTCCCGATTTTTTGGCCTTGTTCTACAAAGTCATTTACTTTAACTTCTACATCATCCGCTAAAGCTTGGTAAACTGTTTTGACACCATTGACATGCTCGATTTCCACGACAGTTCCAAGGATTGGATCTTTTTCGATATGTTTTACTGTCCCACTTAGGGAAGCAACTACATCGAAGGTTTCTCCGTCTCTCATTGCGATATCAACACCTGTATTAGGCTGGTATCTCCCGTTGTACTCAATGAAAGAATTTAATTGCTCTTCTTCAGATCCATTTTCATCCCAGAAGTGTTTTGCGATGACAGATGAATCGACGTCTGTTACCGGCATAACAAAGTTTTCTACCGGGCTGTTTACTTCAACGGAATCTTGATCACCGTAAGAAGTAGTTGGGCCTTGTCCTTCTGGATTAGTTCCTGGATTCACTTTTGTTTCATTACCTGATTGTAAAACTAAAACCGCTGTCAAAATTATGCTCGCGCATCCAAGATAGATTGCTGGGAATACCCAACGCTTTTTCATTAAACGCTGCCAATTTGAATTTTGAGAAGTCCGTTTCTTTTCTTCCTCTCTCATTGTATCATCACCTCAGCAATCATTCTGAACAGATTCCGAGAATAATATACACAACTAGTAAAAATTTTTTTGAAATGCTTATTTTCCTTCAAAATTTGGTTTTTATGCATCGTAATAGAAAAAAACTTTTGGAGGGTATTGTAAGCGAGGCTTTTGAATTTGTGGCATAACTATCAATCATGTGGATCTATCTTTTACTTGCATATATCATGAGGCTTAAGGAGTTCTTTAAAAGCATAAAAAATAGACCTCGCTGGCATCGCATCGAGGCCAATCTCTTCATGTTTGATAGACAAGGAGCACATTTCCACAAGAAAAAACTCGGTACTCAACAAGCTGTAAGTTTTGTTTGTGTTGATAAAACAATTTCTGTCCTTCACCAAGCAGAAGTGGATTGACAATGACTCGATACTCGTCAATTAAGCCATCTTTCATGAAGGCTTGTGCGACGGTTGCACCAGCAAACAAGACCATGTCTTTTCCTGCCATGCTTTTCAACTCAAATATTTCATTTTTAATATTGCTGCTTACCACTCTTGCATTCCATTGAGCAGATTGTAAAGTCTGCGAGAAAACAATTTTATCTTTCTCGTTCATTCTCCTGGCAAAATCACGAATTGGTTTGGATAAAGATTCATCATGTTCAGCCTGTGGCCAAAATTGCAGCATCATTTCATACGCTTTTCGACCGTATAAAATGGTATCCACCGAATACAAAAACTCAGCCATATACCTATGCATCTCTTCATCCATGACATGCCAAGAGCAATCACCATCTTTACCAGAAACAAAACCATCTAAAGACATCACCATGGAAAGAATTACTTTTCTCATCTAGACACCTCCATTAATTGTATTCGATAAAAGATTCTATTATCCTGTGAAAATAATGGAGAGAAATTCTTAACTATGGTGTATGTTTAAACCAATTTGGGAGAGCTTGTGTTTACAATTCTAGAGGGGAAACTTTAATGATAATGAAAGCTTCCCTCTTCATCAATTGTATTGAAAGCTACTTATATATTAACCTCAAAAGGCTTTTTATTGTCTCGCTGTTATGGTGTTCAAGTATTGCTCGGCACTTGCAATTTGGACGTCTTTGTAATAGTGGGAGACGATTTGGGTGTAAGTTTTCCCTTCCAACGCCATGCCGTTTGCACCGTATTGGCTCATTCCGACGCCGTGTCCGAAGCCTTTCGTAGTAATGACGATATTTTCCCCCTTTC
This sequence comes from Sutcliffiella rhizosphaerae, assembly GCF_917563925.1. Taxonomy (GTDB): domain Bacteria; phylum Bacillota; class Bacilli; order Bacillales; family Bacillaceae_I; genus Sutcliffiella_A; species Sutcliffiella_A rhizosphaerae. The sequence continues at coordinate 210,685 of NZ_CAKJTJ010000003.1, read as the reverse complement.
GCTCCCAAGTGAAGTCACTGGAGCGCAATTTAAGGGTATCGCGCACTTCCCGTCCAGAGAGCTGCTTGCCGTTGATCTCTACTTTATCGACACGGTTACCTGTCGTCCGGGAGAGGATTTTCCCGACAGAACCACCTGTTGAAAGGTTGACACCAAGCTTCGATTGAAATTCCTGAATGGTAAGGGTTGTTTGACTTAAGAATTTTTCGGTATCCACATCCCAGGGGCTTTCAACACTGCGAAGGTATGGGATTTCGTTTGGCCAATATTCTTCAGAGTTTTCGGTAAAGCCGTTGCTTGTTGAAAAATAACTCGCATCAATTGGCTTATTATTATAAGTAAGCACCGAGCCTGCTGTTTCTGAGACCGCCTGCTTTATTTTTGCCAACTTCCATTCAAATTCCTCTGGTTTCCATAATTTCTTCAGTTCTTCGGGGCTTTTATAGACTTGGTGTTGCTCTGTGTCTGTGACATCTGCACCATTTGGTGTGCCCAGTTTTTCATCTGCAAGAAGCTGTCTTAGTATATACGTCCTCGCCGCCACCGCCTGCGCTTTTAGTGCCTCCAACTCAAAATCAGCCGGCATTTCAGAAGCCACCACTCCTATGATGTATTCTTCAAGGGGTATGTTTTCAATGGTTTCCTGTGTTTGACGGTAAACCGCTACATCCATTGGAGATTCCATTATTTGCGGTTGCTCTTGTTGCTTGGTTTGTTGGGGATCTTCAGCTAATTGGCCGCTCTCTTTTTGAATAAACGGCATGACTAACAATGTTGGTACCATTAATACCATGACAAATAGAATAGATGATAGTACGATGATTGGTTTTAAGTTTCTCATAGCGCAGAGCCTCCGATAAGTAATTGTGATATCTATACATTTCATTCTTATGGGAGTGGACAAGTTATTATGACTGGTTTCGGAAAAGCTTTTATTAAGATTAACCGTTATGTAGTTTGTCCTATTTTTCAAAATAATGAAAAAAGAGACAAACCCCAAAAGGAATTTGCCTCAATTTGTAGAATATACATATTATAATTAGCGATATTATGCTTCTTTCATCTGTTCCATAATGACAGTTTGTTCTTGTTCCATAGAGCTTACGCGTTCGATATCTGCGCCAAGTGCTGCTAGTTTGTTGTGGAAGTTCACATAGCCGCGATCTAAGTGCTTCAGTTCTGTTACACGCGTATAGCCATCAGCGATAAGTCCAGCAAGTGTTAAGGCTGCTGCTGCACGAAGGTCAGTTGCTGCTACTTCGGCACCCTGCAGATCAGATGGCCCATTGATGACGACAGAACGGCCTTCGATTTTGATATCGCCATTCATGCGACGGAATTCTTCGACATGCATAAAACGATTTTCGAATACGGTTTCCGTAATCATGCTAGTTCCTTCAGCTGCAAGTAACAAGGACATCATTTGTGATTGCATATCAGTTGGGAAGCCAGGGTGTGGCATTGTTTTGATGTCTATTGGCTTTAGCTTATCTGGACCAATTACACGTAATCCGTTTTCTACCTCTTCAAATTTAACGCCCATTTCTTCCATTTTCGCGATTAATGAGCTGGAATGTTCAGGCACAGCACCTTCCACAATGACGTCTCCACCTGTGATTGCTGCTGCCACCATAAAAGTACCTGCTTCGATACGGTCAGGAATAATATGGTGTTTGCAACCATGCAATTCCGTTACACCTTCTATTTTTATGGTTCCAGTTCCTGCTCCACGAACCTTTGCTCCCATGGAATTTAAGAAGTTAGCGAGATCCACGATTTCCGGTTCTTTTGCAACGTTTTCAATAATAGTTGTACCTTCAGCAAGTGTTGCGGCCATCATGATGTTTTCAGTCGCTCCCACGCTTGGGAAATCAAGATATATTTTCGCGCCTTGTAATCTTCCATCTACCTCGGCATCGATATAACCATTTCCAACTTTCACTTTAGCACCCATCGCTTCGAATCCTTTTAAATGCTGATCAATTGGTCTAGATCCGATTGCACAGCCACCTGGTAAGGCAATTTGTGCTTTTCCATTACGAGCAAGTAGTGAACCCATAACAAGTACGGATGCTCTCATTTTTCTTACATATTCAAACGGTGCTTCTGTATGAAGCTCTCTTGTTGCATCGACAGTTATACGATTATTTGCAAAATCAACATCGGCATTCAAGTAACGCAAAACCTCGTTAATCGTATAAACGTCGGAGAGCTCAGGTACATCTAAGATTTCGCATTTGCCTTTGCTAGCTAATAAAGTTGCGGCGATAACAGGTAATACTGCATTTTTGGCACCTTCTACTTTCACAGTACCTTTTAACCTTTGTCCGCCGCGGACGATGATTTTTTCCAACATGTTCCCCTCCGCGTCTTATATTCTATATATTAGTATTCAACAGTAATAATTGGCGTGCCTACAATAACGGTAGTCTTATCGCCCAATCCTTGTGTACGTAATCCAATTTGTAAGTTCATCTTTCCTTGCTGTGTTGGGAGAACATTATTCCATCGTTCCGTATATGCTGAAACGGAGACAAAAGTGTCTTCCCTGGTTTCTTCCACTTTTTCTGCTGAAAATGAGTCTAGCAATATACTTGTCGTATTTTGCAAACCAACTTTAATTTTATCATTGAACTCGCCAATCATACAACTAAATATTTCAAAGTCATCATGAGAAATTTTGGTAAGATTTAAATGGAAATCTTGAATAACCGCTGTTGAAATAGGCTCATCCCAGCCATACCCTGTAACCTCATATAATATGTACGAGCTCGGGGATGTCTTTGTGTGGGTAGTGATAAGTTGAATTGTCTCCTCCTGCTTACGCACATCATTATAGTACGTCCCAACTGCTTTCCATTGATCCTCTTCTTCTATCACATTCCAACTTAGATGGCCCATATTCTGTTTTAAACGATTTACCTCTTTTTGAAAAGCGACTAAATCCCTAATTTTATAGACGTTTAATCGTCCATAAAGTTTCCATTCTTGAATATTTATTTTTTCTTTTGTGAAAACCTCAGCGATTTCAAGTATCTCAGTACTGAATTCGGATGTTTCATGAGCTCTGCTTCTTTCATTCCCAAGAATTACCCCTATAAAACATATTCCGAAAATTAGTACTAGCCCTAGCAATCTATTAAATGTGTCTGGCCACTTTTTTGAATTCATCATTTCCCCAACGCCCCCGTCTTTTTATTACTATTCATTGTTGACACATTTAGGGTGTGGAATACGTGAAATTATTCGTCAAAATTCTTTTTCTAGGTGGGAATTTGGCATTTTGAGTTACTTTTGGACGGTACAGCAAAATACCCCGCAGATGCGGGGCATTTTAGGTTTGAGAATGGGGGCAATTTGCATAATTAAGCGAAAATTTGGTTTTTCTGGCGAAAGCAGCACTTAATTAAGCGAATGAGAAAATGTGGACCACAATATATGTAAACCAGACACCCCACTACCACATCATTGGCAATCTTTGGGATAAGAATAGGTAATCCAAAAAGAAGTTGCTTACGGTGGATCCGATTGCAATGGTGATGAGGATTAGCAACAAACGGACTTGGACGACTTTGTTTTTTTTCATCCATTTTTCATATTGGATTCCTTGGAGTGCCCACCAAGTAATGCTGATAAACATGAGGTGTGAGAGGATGCTGACAAGTGCTTCGACGCCAAAATTAATCATGGTTTGACTACCTCCTTCTGTCTAAATTTTTCTTCTATAATGATAACATAAAAAAGAAGGAGCTTTTTCCACTCCTTCTTTTTGTATTATTGATGGTTTTTGTCGACACTAAAGAAGTCAAGCAAGATATCAAAATTGTTACCAAACATGTCAATTGCCAGATTTGGCAGGACACCTAGCACGATTGTTCCAACTGCACACAAGATGAGCGTAATCCAGATTCCAATGGGAACGTGGATTCTTTCTTGGCTTGCTGAGGGACGGAAAAACATTTGAGTCATGATTCCAAAATAGTAAAAGTATGAAATGATGGTGGTCAGTATCAGCACGGAGGCAAGCACATAGGCATTGCTTGGTTCTGATATCGCACCGACGAAAATATTTAATTTCCCGATAAAGCCCGCTGTCCCTGGAATTCCAGCCAATGATAGAAGGAATATGGACATCAATACAGCAAGCAGAGGTGAGCGCTGGTAAAGTCCAGCAAAACGGCTCACATCCTCTGAGTCATCGCGAGAAGTGACTACCTGTAAAACAGCTAAAGCACCGATATTCATGAACAGGTAAGCGACTAGGTAGAACCACATGGCTTCGAAAATGAAGATGAAGTTCAAGGTTGCAAGTGGAACTAGTAAATATCCGGCATGTGCCACACCAGAGTATGCGAATAGTCTTTTTACATTGCGCTGTCGCAGTGCTACGAAGTTACCGATGATCATGGAGGCTACCGCAATGACAGCGATGAACTCTTTCATTGAGAACAGCATGGACGCCTCTTCAGCAGCACGGGTCGCAAAGAACAATGTAATAAACAAGCGTAAGACGATGATAAATCCAGCTGTCTTGGAAACAACAGCCAGGAATGCAGTAACTGGTGTTGGCGCTCCTTGATAGACATCTGGTGCCCACATATGGAACGGTGCGGTCGCCAACTTAAAGGACAAACCTACAAACATCATCATGAAAGCAATGACTAGTAAAAACTGCATGTCACGTGCATTAATTTGGGCAAGCATTAGGTGCATTTCATTCAAGTTCGTGGTTCCTGTTAGTCCGTATACGTAACTCATTCCGAAAAGTGTTATCGCTGTGGCAATTCCACCGTTAATAACATATTTCATTGCAGCTTCGTTCGATTGAATGTTCTTTTTACGTAAACCTGCCAGGACATACGAAGTTAGAGACAATAGCTCTAGTCCAACGAACAAGGTGATTAAGTCGCCGCTTGAAGACATTATCATTGCCCCAAGAACACCTAATAACAATAGATAAAAGAACTCGCCTCTGTACTCCTTTAAGCCTTCTTTAGGCTCATAGCTGATTGCCATAAGCATGATGAATGCGGAGCCTACGAGGATGAGTGTTTTAAATGCCATCGCGAAGCTGTCGAGTCGGTATGTTTCATATAGTATGGTTGTAACGTCTTTCCCATACATACCTACTAAAAAACCGATTGCTGCCAGAATTCCAGCAAATCCGATCCAGCCAAGCAGTCTTCGATCTATTTTTTTCGGTAAAAATAAGTCTAGTAGTGAAAGAAGGGTTGCTACACCAAGGATGATGAATTCCGGTGCCATGACACTCCATTCAAAGCTGAGCAAGGTTTCTAAATCCATCTCCCATTCACCCTCCTATCCCTAGTATGATGGCATTGATGGTATCTTGCAGTGGTTGTGCAAGTATGCTTGGATAGACACCAATTAGGACGATGAAGAACAGCATCGCAAATACTGGAATGAATTCGACTCCACGAATGTCTAGTATTTTCTCGTCATAACGAGACGATTTTTCCCCAAATGTCATCCCAAGAACAGCTCGCAACAAGTATGCTGCTGTTAATATAATTCCTAGTGTTCCAACGGCTGCTACAATAGGCATTTCGCGGAACAATCCCATGAAGGCCAAGAATTCACTGACAAATCCAGACATTCCCGGTAAACCTAAGGATGCCATTGCTCCAACAAGGAAGAAGCCAGCAGCTAATGGCATTACTTTCGCTAAACCACCGAGCTTTCCAATATCGGTCGTACCTACCCTTTCATACATGACCCCAATTAAGAAGAATAGTAGAGCCGCTATAAAGCCATGGGAGACAACCTGGAAGATGGCACCTTGGATTCCCGCTTCATTTAGGGATGCAAGACCGATGAGCACAATGCCCATATGCGAGATACTAGAGTAAGCTAGCACCATTTTGAAATCAGTTTGGATAAGGGCTAAGAAAGCTCCATACAGGAGATTCACGACACCTAAAATTGCTAGAATGAAAGCAAGCTCCTCGAATTGCTCTGGAAAAATCCCTACTCCGAAACGAATGAGTCCGTATGCCCCAATTTTCAAAAGCACACCTGCATGCAGCATAACAATGGAAGGTGGTGCCTGAACATGGACTTTCAGCATCCATGTATGTAACGGTACAATCGGTAGTTTTACACCGAATGCCACAAGCAGCGCAATTAGCAGTCCTAACCTTAAATCGTCTGTTATTTCACCAAGCAGCATCGCATCAGATGTGCCTTGGAACATGCTAGTGATTTCTGCAATGTTCATCGTTCCTGTTTTAGCAAAAAGAACGATAAAGACAATTAATAGGATGGCAGAACCAATTCCGTTATAAATTAAAAATCGATAGGCAGCATTTTCTTTTTCAAAATAGCCCCATTTACCGATGAGGAAAAACATCGGAATAAGTGTTAATTCAAAGAAAAAGAAGAAAAGTAATAGATTTTCAGCTGCAAAGACTCCGAGCATTCCAATCTGTAAAAGTAAGAAAAGGATAAAATAGCCTTTCCATTCTTTTTTCACATGAATGGAAGCTATAGCAGCTAATGTGGACAATACTGCTGTTAACAAAATCATCACCATGGAAAATCCATCAATACCAAGTTCGTAGGAAATCGGCTGGTAGACAGGCTCACCATACACTCTTGTCATTAACCCCTGGTTTCCAAAGCTGAACCACTCATACTTTACAGCAAATTGAGAAAGATCAGCTCCAGCCTTATATTGCCAAAATGCGATAAGAGCGAGTATAAGGGATGGTAATGTGGCTAGAAAACCTGTCAGTTTAATAGCATATCCATCCGTTTTTGGGATAAAAAGCAGTACAAGTATTCCTAAAAGAGGGGCAAAAATTAAGGCTGTTAAAAATAGATTCATCCTAAATACCCCCCTGTGAAGACAAAGATAATGATGAGAATGGCAAGCCCGACAAAGGCTACTGCGCCATAGGTTTGTGTTTGTCCGTTTTGCACTTTAGCTCCAAGTCTACCAAGTTGCTGAGACCCAGACGCTATCCCTTTCATCGTTCCTTCTACAAGGAATTTATCGATATACTTGAGGAATAAGCTTATTACTCTTGTGCCGTAGACAAAGGTCATTTTATAAAATTCATCAACAAAATATTTATTTCGTAATATGCCGTATAGATGTGGAGCTCCCATACTGAACGTTTCCCGTTCGATGGAACGGCGGTAATAAATCAGATAGGCAATTCCAATTCCAGCAACAGAAACAAGAATAGCTGCAATCATAATCCAAAACGGTCCTTCAATATGGGATGGCCCGTATATGGTAGTCCCTTCTGTCAACCAGTCCCCAAGAAAATGACCAAACCAAGGAGTGTTCATGTAACCTGCCACAACTGCTAATACCCCAAGGACTATCATCGGAATGGTCATGACAGATGGTGACTCAAGGGCATGCTTCTGGTCACCGCGTGCATCTCCAGTGAAGACGAGAAAGAACAGACGGAACATATAAAATGCCGTAAAGAAGGCAGCAATGAGTGCAAGTATAAATAGAAACGGGTTTCCATTTACCCAAGCGGCTATGAGAATCTCTTCTTTACTGAAGAAACCGGAGAATAGCGGTACACCTGTGATGGCAAGTGTTCCGATTAAAAATAGGATTCCGGTTGTGCGCATCTTTTTCCATACTCCGCCCATCTCGTCAATATTTTGTGTATGAACGGCGTGAATGACACTTCCTGCTGCAAGGAATAGCAAGGCTTTGAAAAACGCGTGTGTCGTAAGGTGGAAAACACCAGCCACATAGCCTGCTGAACCGAGTGCAAGCATCATAAAGCCAAGTTGACTGACTGTAGAATAAGCCAATACTCGTTTTATATCCTTTTGAACAAGGCCGATGGAGGCTGCGAAAATAGCCGTAAATCCTCCAACGACTGCCACTGTCATTAAAGCAGTTTCACTTGCATTGTAGAGCGGGAAAAGACTCGCAACTAAATATACTCCTGCTGCAACCATTGTCGCCGCATGGATTAGGGCAGAAACAGGCGTTGGTCCTTCCATTGCGTCAGGCAACCAGGAATGAAGCGGAAATTGACCGGATTTCCCCATTGCTCCTACAAAAATGAGGATGGCAATGAGCGTCAGCATTCCTGCTGATATTTCCCCTGCTCCAACAGCAGTGAAAATGACATCATATTCAAAGCTACCAACCTGCCAAAATAGGAGGATGATCCCGATAAATAATCCGACATCTCCTATACGTGTCATTATGAATGCTTTTTTAGCTGCTGCCTTTGCTTCATTTTTATAAAAATAAAATCCAATTAGTAAGAATGATCCTACTCCTACAAGCTCCCAGAAAATATAGAGCTGCAGCAGGTTTGGTGACATAACAAGCGCCAGCATGGCAAAGGTGAACAGTCCAAGATAGGCATAAAATACATGGAATCGGTCGTCCCCGTGCATATATCCTTTGGAATAAATATGTACTAATAAGCTGACAAGTGATACTACGACAAGCATCAAGGCATTTAATTGATTAACTTCATATCCCGCCGTCAGAACGACATCCCCTAATTGGAGCCATTCGAAAGTGGCTTTGAAAGTCGGTGCTGAAAACCGCTCCCATAGTGCCATGAGGGAAAAGATGAACGACAGTGCTATCAGTGCGATTCCAAGTAACGCACTTGATTCTTTCATTCTTTTGCCAACAAGCAGTAATAGGATAAAGGAGATCAGCGGAAAAAGCGGGATGATCCAAGCATTCTCCATCATCGTATCAAGTCCCCTTCTTTACCGCAGGATTTAAATTGGTCCTGCGCTTTTGTGCAAACAAGTTGCGGGTATTTTTCAATTTTTTAATGTAGTCATTTCGTCAATATTAACAGTACGACGGTTGCGATAAAGTGCAATTAGAATCGCAAGTCCCACTGCGGCTTCCGCTGCTGCTACTGTGATGGTAAAGAGCGAAAACACTTGCCCTGTAATGGCGGGATTAATACCAAATTTACTGAATGCAACGAGATTGATGTTAACTGCGTTCAGCATCAATTCGATACAGATCAAGACGATGACTGTGTTTCTTTTAGTTAACGCCCCATATAGTCCGATACAAAAAAGAACGAGCGCTAGTACCAGGTAGGCTGATAATGGAACTCCTGTCATTCCTTCGTCGCCTCCTCTTTTACCTCTTCCTCATCATCCCGTCTTGCTAAAATGATTGCTCCGACCAATGCAACGAGCAAAATCACTGACGTCAACTCAAATGGAATGACGTAATGGGCATAGATAGCAACACCTATTTGCTCGGTATTGTTTACATGGAGATCAGCGGATGGTTGAGTACCCAAGTCCAAACTATATAAACCGAAATACATTACCGCTGCAAACCCAAGTATTCCCGCACCGACAAGGAGCTTTCTCCCAATACCAGATGTCTCGGAATGGTCATTGTGACGGGTAAGCATGATTCCGAACAGCATGATAATGGTAACGGCACCTGAGTAAATAAGTATTTGTACTGCCGCCACGAACTCAGCGGAGAGCATAACATAGATACCTGCCAAACTGATGAAGGTAAAAACAAGGGCTACCACCATATGAACGACCTTCGTCAAATTCAGCATGAGCACTCCACCGGCAATCGCAGAAACAGCCAAGAACAAAAATGCGATAAATTCACCAGTTATCGTCATGCCTTATTCTCCTTCCTGATGTTCGTATCATTTTCATCCAACCATTGCAGATCTTTGAAAAGACGATCCCTGCTATATTCGGCAAGTTCGAAATTATTTGTCATAATGATGGCCTCTGTTGGACAAACCTCCGTACAGAGGTCACACAAAATACAGATTTCAAAATTAATGTCGTATGTGTCGATAATTTTCCCCTTTTTCGTTGGATCCGGGTGCTTCTTCCCAGTAAGCTGAATACAGTCTGTTGGACAAATGTTGGCACATTGATTACAGACAATGCATTTTTCCGGGTAGAATTTCTGGATGCCACGGAACCGATCCGGTAATGGAAGCGGCTCATTCGGGTAATCATAGGTTACTTTTTTCTTCGTTAAGTTTTGTAGGGTATACTTCAAACCTTTTGCAAGACCGCGCATTTCGTTTCACCCCTGTTTCTTCCGTTACCCCTTTTAGTAAGGAATGATTGTGTGATTTACTTTTTTAAACATGTAAGTTCAAATTTTCTCATTCAACTCCCAGTTGATTTCCGTTCCAACTTTCCGTGGGGTGGCGTGGAGCCTTCTCGGCTATTGCCTGCGGGGTCTCCACTTTACCGCCACCTCCCGATGGAGTCTCATACCTTGCGCTCCAATCTACTGGGGAAAACTATATTGCGATTTATAATCAACCTAATCCAACTTTTTTTATTTGCTCTTTTCTATAAGAATGTTGCTAGTAACCGGTAAAAAGTCGGGTTCTGTACTTTTTACTAGAAAAGTCGGGTTCTGGACTTTTCACGTGCATGTTCACTGAAAACTTGTCATTTTGACATAAACTAAATGCAGGAAAAGAGCACGACAGTAACGATTATTACGAGTATCTAATAAAGTTCGTAAAAGCAACAAAGTTTGCGAAAACAGCCTTTTATTTAAAGAATAGCTCTTTCATGATTGCAGAGAAAAAGATGTTGGCTAGTGCTACTGGGAGCAATACCTTCCAGCCAAATTCCATTAGTTGGTCTGCACGCAAACGTGGGAAGGTGACGCGGATCCAGATAAGCACGAATACGACGACACTGAATTTTAAGGCGAACCAGACGGCTCCTGGAATGAAGCCTAGGAATTCAAATGGTGGTAGCCATCCGCCTAGGAAAAGCACAGTGGTTAAGGATGCCATCGCAAACAAATAAACATATTCCGCAAGCATGAAGAATGCCCAACGGAAGCCGGAATACTCCACATGATAGCCTGCTACAAGCTCTGATTCCGCCTCTGGTAAATCGAATGGTGTACGATTGAGTTCGGCAACGGAGGCTATTACAAAGATGATAAATCCTACTGGTTGCAGAATGATGAACCAAAATGTCTCAGCCTGTGCCGCCACGATTTGATTTAAATTCAAGCTTCCTGCTAGCAATACCACCCCGATAACAGACATTACTAGCGGTACTTCATAAGATATCATTTGTGCCGCTGCACGCATTCCGCCAAGCAAAGAGTACTTGTTGTTTGACGCCCATCCTGCTGTCACAACACCAACAGTTGTGACACCAGAGATGGCAATGTAGTACAGCAACCCTACACCAATATCGGCAAATTGGAATTTGTCGGTGAATGGAATGACTGCAAGCACCATGAATGCTGGTGTAAAGGCAATTACTGGAGCGATAATATATAATGGTCGATCTGCCATTTTTGGTATAGTATCTTCTTTTATCAGTAGCTTTAGAACATCGGCCACTGTCTGGAGTAACCCCCATGATCCTCCTACTTGGTTTGGCCCAATTCGTCCCTGCATGAAACCCATTACTTTACGTTCGGCAAGAATTCCGTACGTTACAAATCCAAGTACGGCAAGTAAAAGTGCCGTTGCCAGTCCGAAAAAAATGAAAAAATTCGTCCAGGATGGTGATGATTCCAGAAGTCCCTGCATCATTAGCCATCCACCTCCCCTAGGACAATATCAATCGCTCCTAAAATGGTAATCAAATTCGCCATGTTTTCGCCCTCTAGTAATTTAGGTAAAATTTGCAGGTTATAGAAAGACGGACGGCGGAATTTTAACCGATATGGTTCTTTTTTTCCATCACTTGCAATATAACAGCCTATTTCTCCACGTGGAGATTCGATTCGTACATATGCTTCCCCTTTTGGCGCCTTAATGATCCTTGGCACTTTTGCCATAATCTCGCCTTCCTGCGGGAATTGCTCTACGGCCTGTTCAATGATTTTTAGAGATTCCTCTATTTCCTCCATCCGACAATGATAGCGTGCCCAAGCATCTCCGCCATCACGTGTTGGTACATCAAAATCAAATCGATCGTAGATGCTGTACGGTTCATCCTTCCGAAGATCCCACTTCACCCCAGTACATCTGAGGTTTGCACCACTTAGTGAATACGCTAGAGCTTCCTCTTTCGTGTAACGACCGACGCCTTTTACACGACTCATAAATATTTCATTTCCCGTTACAAGGTCATGATAGCCCTTTAAATGTTCCCTCATATAAGGAATAAACTCTCTTACTTTATCAATCCAGCCCTCAGGTGCATCCCACTTCACACCACCTACTCGCATATAATTGAAGGTAAGTCTGGCACCGGAAAGTTCATTCAATAGATTAATAATCATTTCACGCTCTCGGAAAGCATATAAAAACGGACTGACCGCTCCAATATCCAACAAATATGTACCATACCAGACGAGGTGACTCGCAACACGACCTAGTTCCATTGCTAGTACTCGTAAATATTCGGCCCTTTCTGGTATCTCCAGCCCCATCATCGTCTCTACTGCATGACAGATGACATAGTTGTTAGTCATGGCAGATAGATAATCCATTCGGTCCGTATAAGGGATAATTTGCGTATATTGGAGATTTTCCGCTAGTTTCTCTGTTCCGCGGTGAAGATACCCTATTACAGGAGTAGCCTCTTTAATAATCTCTCCATCAATTTTGATAACAAGTCGGAACACTCCATGGGTGCTCGGATGCTGAGGTCCGACATTAAGTAGCATTTCCTCCGTGCGAATCATCTGCTACACCTCCACATCATACGGCTCATAATCTTTACGTAGCGGATGACCTACCCAATCATCCGACATCATGATTCGCGTTAAATTTGGATGCCCTGTAAACTGAATTCCAAGCAAGTCATATGTTTCCCGCTCCGGCCAGTTTGCCCCTTCCCAAATCGGTTGTATGGAAGGAATTACAGGATTTTCACGATCTATCTTCACTTTTAGCGCTACAGATTGCTTATTTTTATAAGAATACAGATGGTTATATATTTCCATATGTGTTTCAAAATCAGTTCCGTGCATTTCTGATAAATATTCAAACGACAGCTGCTCATTGTAGCGCAGGAAGGATGCCACTTTAAAATACGTATCCGGCTTTGCTACAAGTGTTGGTACGTCCTTGGAAAGGGTGTTGATATAAGCATCTTCCAACATATCTTCGCCAAGATTGTCGTTGATTACTTTAACATATTTATCAAGATACGGTTGGTTTGGTGATGGTTTAGCAGGGGATTCATCTGCATTTTCTGCTCCTCCTCCGGCTTTGGCTGCAGCTGCGGCTTTCGCTTTTGCAGCGGCCGCGGCTTTGGCCTTTGCTTTTGCTACTGCAATAGCTTTCGCTTTCTCATCTGCTGGATCTGCATCATCTGTGGAGCCTTCACCTTGCTGTTTGGCTAATGCAGCTGCCTTTGCTTTCGCTGCTGCGGCGGCTTTCGCTTTTGCATCGTCACCATCAGAAGGTTCATCTGTCTCTCCAGCTTCACGTTTTTGCTTTGCTAATGCCGCGGCTTTCGCTTTTGCTGCAGCTGCGGCTTTTTTCTTCGCAAGCTCTTTTGCATCGGCAGTGGAATCTGCACTATCAGCGGATCCTGCCTCTTTTGCTTTTTGCTTTGCCAGTGCGGCGGCCTTTGCTTTCGCTGCTGCGGCGGCTTTCTTTTTGGCTAGCTCTTTTGCGTCATCTTGGGTTTCTGTCTGCTCTTCTGTTTGAGAAGCAGCCTGCTCTTTTGCTTTTTGCTTTGCCAGTGCGGCGGCCTTTGCTTTTGCTGCTGCGGCGGCTTTCTTTTTGGCTAACTCTTTTGCGTCATCTGTGATCGGTTCTTTATTTTCTTGCGTATTTGAATTATTGTCAGCATCAGCTTCTGCAGCCTTCGCTTCCAGTTTCTTTTTTGCTTCCAATTTTGCCAATGCTGCTGCTTTTGCTTTCGCAGCGGCCTCTTTCTTTTGTTCTTCCAGGCTTTTCTCGTCGCTCACTGCTAGATCACCTGCTTCCCTGTCTTCGCTTCGTAACGAATTTTCTCGCGGAGCTTGTTAATTCCATAAATAAGAGCCGCTGGATTTGGTGGACATCCCGGTATATAGACGTCTACAGGAACTATCTGGTCCACTCCTTTGACTACGGCATAGGATTTTATATACGGACCACCCGCAGTTGCACAGGACCCCATCGCAATGACCCATTTCGGCTCAGGCATTTGATCATACAAGCGCTTTAAAACTGGTGCCATTTTCTTCGTAACGGTACCAGACACAATCATACAGTCAGATTGACGAGGAGATGTACGGAAAAAAGAGCCGAAGCGATCCAAATCATAATGCGAGGATCCCACACCCATCATTTCGATTGCACAGCAAGCAAGACCAAAAGTCATTGGCCACATGGAATTACTCCGTGCCCAAGCTTTTAGTTCCTCCAATGTTGTCAGGAAGACTGTTTGTTTCAGTTCTTCCATTTCCTCTGGTGAAATACTCTCTAAATTTAGATCCATTTCAACACCTTCTTCTTCCATGCGTAAATTAATCCAATCAGTAGTAATACAACAAAAATAAGCATTTCAATTAGAGCAAAAATACCCAGTTTTTCATAAGCAACGGCCCATGGGTAAAGAAAAACCGTCTCTACATCAAAAATGACAAATAATAAGGCGAATATGTAATACCGAACATTAAACTGAACTCGCGAATCATGAAAAGGATCGATTCCGCTTTCATAAGTGGTCTGCTTCGCTGCATTTGGCTTATTCGGACGTAATAGTCGACCAATTGCAAGTGCCACAACCGGCAGCAACACCCCTAAAGCCAAGAAAACGACTACTATCAAATAGTTATTTTGATATAAATTAAGTAATATGATGTTCGCCCCCTCTTTAGCCTCTCTATTTTCAGACTCCTCGAAATATTTAAACTTGTAATCGATAACAATTATATCAAATACCAATATCTGTGTCGACAGCAGATATCCTTATTATGGTTGTAGTTTTGATTTCGGGATAACACTTAGATGACGGGTGGATTTAAAGAAAAATATGGGGTTCGATGAATTTTTGGGGGTAAGTTCGTGTGAAAACGTGGCAAGTTGGTGCGGAATTGGTGCTAGTTCGTGCGAAATTGAGTGAAGTTGGTGCGAAACACCTCTGAGAGCAGTTGGTATCATGCGATTTAATCCGGTTTGACGAATAATTAATCAGGATCTGCTGTTATTTAATCCGGAAAGTCCCATATTAAATCTGTATCCCCATTATTTAATCCGATTCTCACCATATTTAATCCGTGAACCTAAATCAATAATCATCCTACGTTTATTCGTACACTCTAGTAATAAAAAAAGCAAATTTCCTACTTTTCATGGGGATAGGCGGTGGTTTTTGGTTTTGTGGAGGGTAATTTATGGGCTTCGTTGATCTTAGGCGGGAAGTTCGTGCGTAAACGTGGCGAGTTCGTGCGGAATTGGTGCAAGTTCGTGCCAAACTTAGTGAAGTTGGTGCCAAACTAAGGAAAGTTCGTGCGTAACGCCACTGAGAGCAGTTGCTATCATGCAATTTAATCTGGTTTGACGAATAATTAATCAGATCTGCTGATATTTAATCCGGAAAGTCTCATATTAAATCCGGTCCCCATTATTTAATCCGATTCTCACTATATTTAATCCGGGGACCTAAATCAATAAGCATCTTACGTTCATTTGCACTCTCTAGTATTATAAAAAAGCAAATTTCCTACTTTTCAGGGGGATATGCGGTAATTTTTGGTTTTGCGGTGGGTAATTTATGGACTTCGTGATCTTAGTCGGTAAGTTGGTGCGAAAACGTGGCGAGTTCGTGCGGAATTGGTGCTAGTTCGTGCCAAAATGAGTGAAGTTGGTGCCAAACTAAGGAAAGTTCATGCGTAACACCTCTGAGAGCCGTACCTATCATGCGATTAAATCTGGTTTGACGAATAATTAATCCGGATCTGCTGATATTTAATCCAGAAAATCCCATATTAAATCTGGATTCCCCATTATTTAATCCGATTCACACTTTATTTAATCCGGGGACCTAACTCATTAAGCATCCTACCTTTATTCGCACACTCTAGTAATATAAAAAAGCAAATTTTCTACTTTTCATGGGGATATGCGTTGATTATGGTTTAGTGGTAGGTACTCAATTGGCTTCGGTAATCTTAGTCGGTAAGTTCGTGCAAACCCTACTCTTCCCATAAAAAAATAACACCCTCCAACAGGTTGGGGGGTGTTATTGGTACAGGGTAATGTTACCCTCTTTTGGCTACGTTGATGCGGTTGATTGCGCGTTGAAGGGCAAGTTCGGCACGGCGGTGGTCAACATCGTCCTTTTTGGACTGAAGACGTTGTTCCGCACGTTTTTTTGCCTCTTCTGCACGTGTAAGATCGATGGCATCTGCTTTTTCGGCAGTCTGGGCAAGGATCGTTACTTTATCAGGACGCACTTCAAGGAAACCTCCGTTAACTGCCACTTGGTCTGTTTGACCGCCTTTTTTCAGGCGAACAGCACCAATTTGTAGTGGAGCAACCATAGGAATATGACCAGGTAGTACTCCAAGCTCACCGCTATGAGCTTTGGCAACTACCATCTCTACGTCTGATTCGTAAACCGGGCCATCAGGAGTAACTACGCTGACTGTTAATGTCTTCATTTCATTCCCTCCTAGGTCCCTTTAATTATACTTCTACACCCATTTGCTTCGCTTTTTCCACAACTTCTTCAATGCGTCCAACTAGACGGAATGCATCTTCTGGAAGGTGGTCGTATTTGCCGTCAAGGATTTCTCTGAAGCCCTTAACTGTTTCCTGAACAGGTACGTAAGAACCTTTTTGTCCTGTGAACTGTTCAGCTACGTGGAAGTTTTGAGATAAGAAGAATTGGATACGACGAGCACGTTGAACGATTAGCTTGTCTTCGTCTGTTAACTCATCCATACCTAGGATAGCAATGATATCTTGTAATTCTTTGTAACGTTGTAAAGTAGATTGTACTTCACGAGCTACTGCGTAGTGGTCTTCGCCTACAACTTCTGGTGAAAGTGCACGAGAAGTAGAAGCAAGTGGATCCACTGCAGGGTAGATACCCATCTCAGATAGCTTACGCTCAAGGTTTGTTGTTGCATCTAAGTGAGCGAAAGTTGTTGCTGGAGCTGGATCCGTGTAGTCATCGGCAGGTACGTAAATCGCTTGGATAGAAGTTACGGAACCTACGGATGTAGACGTGATACGCTCTTGTAATTGACCCATTTCTGTAGCAAGTGTTGGTTGGTAACCAACGGCAGATGGCATACGGCCAAGAAGTGCGGATACCTCAGAACCTGCTTGTGTGAAACGGAAAATGTTGTCCATGAAGAAAAGTACGTCCTGACCTTGGTCATCACGGAAGAATTCTGCCATTGTAAGGCCAGTTAGTGCAACACGCATACGTGCTCCTGGTGGCTCATTCATTTGTCCGAATACCATGGCAGTTTTCTTGATAACTCCAGAGTCTGTCATCTCGTGGTAAAGGTCATTTCCTTCACGAGTACGCTCCCCAACACCTGCGAATACGGAAATACCACCGTGTTCTTGTGCGATGTTGTTGATAAGCTCTTGGATAAGTACAGTTTTACCAACTCCCGCACCACCAAATAGACCGATTTTTCCACCCTTGATGTATGGAGCAAGTAAGTCTACTACTTTGATACCAGTTTCAAGAATTTCAACATCTGTTGAAAGCTGCTCGAATGTAGGAGCTTGTCTGTGAATTGGATCACGACGAGCACCTGCTTCGATTGGTGCATCTAAGTCAATATTTTCTCCTAGTACGTTGAAAACACGACCAAGAGTTACGTCACCTACTGGTACAGAGATAGGGTGACCAGCATCTTCTACTTCCATGCCACGAACGACACCGTCAGTAGATGCCATAGCGATTGTACGAACAGTGTTATCACCTAGGTGAAGTGCAACTTCAAGCGTAAGTGTAACATCAACTTCGTTTGCGCTACGGGCTTTATGGTTAATATGAAGAGCGTTATAGATTTCAGGAAGATGTCCATTGTCGAATTTTACGTCAACAACCGGACCCATGATTTGAGTAACGCGACCTTTCATCGTATTCCCTCCTAACTTACTTTTGCAATATGTGATTCCTGTGACGAATATTTGAGTACAGGTTATTGTCAGTTCCGGTGGCATGCCCCTCGAATTCACAAATCCTTGCGGAAGGGCATACCGAGCCACCTTCACTTTTTATCCTATTCGAGTGCTGAAGCACCAGCTGTGATTTCGGTAATCTCTTGTGTAATTGCTGCTTGACGTGCACGGTTGTAAGAAAGTGTAAGGGAACGGATAAGCTCTTTTGCGTTATCTGTTGCACTTTGCATCGCTGTCATACGAGCAGCGTGCTCACTTGCTTTTGCATCAAGCAGTGCGCCGTAAATTAAGCTTTCAGCGTACTGAGGCAGCAATACTTCCAAGATTCCTTCTTGGGAAGGTTCGAACTCATAGGAAGTGATTTGGTTTGTTGTAGGTGCGATGTCTGTAAGAGGAAGCAATTTCTTTTCAGTTACCTCTTGAGCGATAGCACTTACAAAGTGGTTGTAATACACGTATAACTCATCAAACGTTCCGTCCGCGTACATGCTGACTGCACGGTTCGCAATGTCCTTGATATCTTGGAAGGATACTTGATCGCCAAGACCAGTAATTTCAGAGAAAACAGGGACATTACGTTTTCTGAAAAAGTCGCGGCCGATTCGACCGATGGCAATTACTGCGTATTCATCTTGAGACTTGTGACGTTTTTGAATCGTCTGATGAACCGTACGTAAGATGTTACTGTTATAGGCACCTGCAAGTCCACGGTCAGAGGATATAACGATGTAGCCCGTACGTTTTACCGGACGGCTCTCCAGCATTGGATGTGATACATCGGTACTTCCCAGTGCGATACTTGCAACAACCTCTTGAATTTTATCCATATATGGATTAAAAGCTTTTGCATTTTGCTCCGCTCGATTAAGCTTCGATGCAGATACCATTTGCATGGCTTTTGTAATTTGACTTGTCTTTTTCGTCGAGTTAATTCTCGTTTTTATATCGCGTAATGATGCCAAAGGTTCTCACCACCTTTTTAACCCTATTCAGAGCGGTCATACACATGTAATGGAGGAATCGAAGGTTGGTTCGGTTTCCTCCATTTCATGGTGTAACTCACTTTGTCGTACTATTATTTTTCAGTAGCTACAAAAGTCTTTTTGAATGCATTGATTGCTTCAGCCATTGTTTCGTCGCTTGGTAATCCTTTAGTTGTGCGAATTTCTTCTAATAGTTCTTTGCGGTTATGCTCTAACCAAGTAAGCATTTCATCTTCGAAACGAGTTACATCTTGAACCGGGATATCGTCGATGAAACCTTTTGTAAGAGCATAAAGGACTGCAACTTGCTTTTCTACTTTAAGTGGCTTGTTCAATCCTTGCTTTAGAACTTCAACCGTACGAGCACCACGGTTAAGTTTTGCTTGAGTCGCTTTATCTAAGTCAGAACCGAATTGCGCGAATGCTTCTAGCTCACGGTAAGATGCAAGGTCAAGACGCAAGGTACCTGATACCTTCTTCATCGCTTTGATTTGCGCAGATCCACCTACACGGGATACGGAAAGACCTGCATTGATCGCAGGACGTACTCCAGAGAAGAATAGGTCTGATTGTAAGAAAATTTGTCCATCTGTGATGGAGATTACGTTTGTTGGGATGTAGGCAGATACGTCACCAGCTTGTGTTTCGATAAACGGTAAAGCTGTTAAAGATCCAGCGCCTTTTGCATCACTAAGTTTCGCTGCACGCTCTAGTAAACGAGAGTGTAGGTAGAATACGTCACCAGGGTAAGCTTCACGACCTGGAGGACGTTTTAATAGTAGGGAAAGCTCACGGTATGCAGCAGCTTGCTTCGTAAGGTCATCATAGATAACCAATACGTGCTTGCCATCATACATGAATTCTTCACCCATCGTTACTCCAGTGTAAGGTGCTAAGAATAGCATTGGAGCTGGTGCAGATGCAGATGCTGTTACAACGATAGTGTAATCAAGTGCACCGTGCTTACGAAGAGTTTCTACAACTCCACGTACTGTGGATTCTTTTTGACCGATTGCTACATAGATACACACCATGTCTTGGTCTTTTTGGTTTAGAATTGTGTCGATTGCAACAGATGTTTTACCTGTTTGACGGTCACCGATGATTAACTCACGTTGACCACGACCGATTGGCACAAGAGCGTCGATAGCTTTGATACCTGTTTGAAGTGGCTCATGAACAGATTTACGATCCATAACTCCAGGAGCCTGTGCTTCGATTGGACGAGTTTTTGTTGTTTCGATTGGGCCTAATCCATCAACTGGCTGCCCTAATGCGTTTACTACACGGCCGATAAGTGCTTCACCTACCGGTACCTCCATGATACGGCCTGTACGACGTACTTCATCGCCTTCGCGGATACCTGTGTACGGTCCTAAAATTACGATACCGACGTTGTTTTCCTCTAAGTTTTGAGCAAGACCCATAACTCCGTTGGAAAATTCAACTAGCTCTCCAGCCATGACGTTGTCGAGACCATGAGCACGAGCGATACCATCCCCAACTTGGATAACAGTACCAACATCGCTAACTTCGATTTCAGACTGATAACTTTCAATTTGCTTTTTTATCAGTGCGCTAATTTCTTCAGCTTTGATGCTCATGAATTTCACCCCTATCTACTATCTATTCAAAGTAAGTTGACGTCCAAGACGTTCTAATTTCCCACTAACACTACCATCAAAAATACGGTTACCGATTCGGATTTTAATACCGCCGATAATGGAAGAGTCAACAATATTGCTAATGTTTAATGAAGCTTTCCCAACCTTGGCAGCGAAAACAGAAGAAAGTGTTGCCTGTTCTTCCGTAGTTAACGGACGTACAGAGTAAACCTTTGCATCTTCTACATTCAATGCTTCGTTGGAAAGTTTTTTGTATGCATCAATCATTTCGAGGACGATGCCTTGACGATGACGATCGATTAAAAGCTGTAACGTATTGACGATATATGGTGATGCAGAAGCAAATGCTTCACGAACGATTTGCTTTTTGGAGTCTTTACGGATCTTAGGATTGCTTAAGATAACCTCAAGTTCGCGGTTATTTAAAAAGACATTCTTCACTTCCGTAAGCTCTGCATCAAATTGCTCGTATAAATTATGCTCTTTAGCCAGTTCGAAAAGAGCGAGGGCATAACGCTTTGCTACTCCGTTTTTGCTCATCGCACTTCGCCTACCTGTTTCACATAATCATCGATAAGCTTTTGCTGATCTTGTTCGTTTAGTTCTTTTTCAATCACTTTAGAAGCGATTAGTACAGATAAGGAAGCAACTTGCTCACGTAGGGCAACAACTGCTTGCTCCTTCTCTTGGATAATTTCTTTTCTTGCTGCTTCTTTTAGGCGTACAGATTCTTCTTGTGCAGCTCTAATAATGTCTGCTTTTTGATCTTCTGCAATTTTCTTTGCGCCTTCGATAAGAGTTTGAGCTTCCGTGCGAGCTTCTTTAAGAAGTGAACGTTGCTCTTCTACCAGGGCTTTCGCTTCCTGATTGCTTGTCTCTGCAGATGAAATTTCGTTAGCAACATATTCTTCACGTTGCTTCATAAATCCAATAAGTTTATCCCATGCAAGTTTACGCAAGATAAATAATAATAGTAAGAATATGCAGACTTGGTAAAGTGCATCTCCTAAAGTTAAGCCTCCAGCTCCTAATACCAAGAAATCTAAGCTATACAATGTTTTCACTCCTTTCAAGGAATACATAAGAAAAGCGCTAGCGTTCATCAAACGAAACTGCTTTTAACGCTGGCTGCCATCTATTTATATCAATCACTATAAATTACTATCATATAAATGAAAGGCGAAGGATCTCCATAGAGAGGAACTTCGCCATTTTGTTATCTCAGGCAGTTATTTCTGTAAATTAGCTACCCATTACCATGAATGCAACTACTACTGCGATAATAGGAATCGCCTCTACTAGTGCTACCCCGATAAACATTGTTGTTTGAAGCGCAGATTTTAATTCAGGTTGACGAGCAATCCCCTCAACTGTTTTACTAACGATCATACCGTTACCGAAACCTGCTCCTAATGCTGCTAAACCAATTGCAATTGCTGCTGCTAATGCACCCATTGAATATTTCCTCCTTATGTTTAAAAAAATTATTTTGGTGTTAATTTATAAATTAATGGTCATGACTCACTTTGTGTGCCATATATACCATTGTTAACATAGTAAAGATAAACGCTTGGATAGTACCTATGAAAATACTAAACGCTTGCCATATCATCATTGGCAAGAATGCTACCAATGTTCCGACTAGTCCAGAGAACAAGCCCATTTGATAGCCATTTACTGCTAGTCCGGCAAGTAACCCTAACAATATTTCTCCTGCAAAAATGTTTCCGTAAAGACGAAGCCCTAACGTTAACGTGTTTGCAAATTCTTCAACAATTTTTAATGGAAACAAGAAAGCCATCGGTCTGAAGAAATCTTTACCGTATTCCTTGACACCTTTCATCTTGATTCCATAATAATGTGTCAAAGCAACAATCATTGCTGCAAGACTCAATGTTATTACAGGATCTGCTGTAGGTGATTTCCACCAAAGCTCATGGTCTCCCAAAACGATTGCAAATGGCAACCCTAGCATATTGGATACAAACACATACATTAGTAAGGTTAATCCAAGTACAAGGAATCGACCGCCAGTATTCCAATCCATCGTACTGTTGATAATCCCTTTTACGAAGTCAACCAACCATTCCATGAAATTTTGTGCACCGGTAGGTTTCATTTTTAGGGTTCTTGTACACAGTACGGCAATCAGAATTACAATGACTGCTGCTATCGTTGTCATTAATATGTTAGACAGATTAAAACTGAGGCTTCCGCCGAATATCTCAATCGTCCGTATAGGAGCATTGTGATCCAACATTACTCACCTCTCTTCCCCACTGCTTCTCAAGAGTATTAAAAATGAATCTATGATAATGACAATATAGGATGTCATAATCCCTATAATTACACTGTAAAGATTCAGAAATTCTGGATATCTTACAGCGATGACCACCCCAAGTACTGCTGCGGCCATTCGTGAAAAAGTTCCAAGAGAGTAAATCTTTCCGCCATGAGCTGCTACATCAGCAAACTTGGCGACTTTCCGATATAGTAACCAGTGATTGTACAGACCTATTGCAAGTCCAAGGAGATACCCCCAGCCCCATTCCGGATATGGTGTAAATCCAATCATCACTACGGCAAGTGCGGCAGCAAACAGAAAATATCTGATGTGCCTTAAGAAAATTACTTTTGATTCAGGCATTTTATGAGTCTCCTGAGAAAAATTGTCGAACTGCATACAGCATTCCATAAATGCCGCTTGCAAGTCCTATTAGTAGTCCTAATACTAGAAACAAAGGTTCAGAATTCACTTTATTGTCCAGCCATCTACCAACGAATAAACCCAATAGAGTAGGACCGACTAGATAGGAAAGAATTGTGGACATAAGAGCCATCGCTCTGAACGGTCGGCGTTTATCTTCCAAAGAAAACACCTCTTTAAATGTGCGGTAAAAAGCTTGAGGTCTTGCTGATAAATCGATGCTAAATATGTATAAAAATGGTTTTTAAGGCTTATGAAAACCCTATCATTTTATACCCTTTGTAAGCATACAATAGCACTTTGTCAATGTCAATGCGTTCAAATGAAAAATCGACAAAGTTTCTCTTGGTAACATTTCTCTTTCTAGGTTAATGGAGCTCCTGACCCATTTGCTTATTTTTACCCAGAAAAAAACAGCCAAATGATGAACGCTTTTTCCTCATTCGGCTGTTGTATGACACTATTTTATCATAAATATCTGGGTGCAATAGTTTATCGTTTGTGAACATTATGTGACTCTTCATGAATATGGAGCAATGTTGCTTGACACTTTTCAATAAAAATGTCCAACTAAGTCCCAATTAGAATCATTCAAAATACAGGTCTGCCTCCACCGAATCTTCCTTATCCCGCTTTTTGGCAAAAACAACTGCTTTTACTAGCCCCTTTACTTGAATCTCGTCTGCCGAAATTTGTTTTTTATATAGCCCTCTTGGAAGGTCTCGTTCCCAATCTAAATATTTTATAAAATGAAGAGAGTCGGCTTCATATAATGCGATTCCCAGCTCTTCTGCCCCTTCCGGCAAGTAAACTTCGTACTGGTATTCCCCTTCCCGATCTCCATATCCAAATTGAAAGCCCATTATCCTCGGGTAATCAGGTTCTTCTATAATATAAAGAAAAGGGAGTCGGATTTCTTGGCTGTTCGCATGAATGACCACTTCTCCTTCGTGCATCCCTGGCTTTTGCTGATTCGGTGTGATATCTAAAGTAATGCTCGTTTCACGTTTTTCATTAGGCTTAAGCGTAAAGGATTGTGGAATTTTCCACTGAATTCCTTTCTTATGAACAGGTTGATCAAACGAATAGGAAATGTCCCTGTCCGCTACATTTTCTATGACTACCGGAATTTTCATTTGCTTTCTTGTATCTTTTCGCTCAAACATCCCAATGTTTAAAGATCCTGGGTAAACAAGGCTATTAGTGAGGATTGCTTGCTCTAGCTGTATCCTCCCTGTTCCTTGTTCAAGGACGGAATAGCGGCTGCCATCTTCTTTTTTCAACACTTTAGTTGAATTCATTAAGGCTGCTTTCACTTGCTCTGGTGTCCAATCAGGATGTGCCTGCTTTATTAATGCGCTTGCCCCTGCAACATGGGGCGCAGCCATGCTAGTGCCCTGTAGAGCAAGGTAACCATTTGGGATGGTACTGTCAATTGCGACACCTGGTGCCACGACATCAGGCTTAATTTCCCAAGTGTGTGTCACTGGTCCGCGAGAACTGAAGCCTGCAATATCGTCTTTATGCCATTTATAGGTCGTCCTCACCATCGAAATACTTCTTTTCAAGTGCTTCTGTAAAAATAACCCGTCCTCTCTGGAGATGGATACGACCGGCATATCCATTTCGATCTCAAGAGTACCTGTAAAGTTGCCTTCTAAATTATTAAAAATAACGACTCCTGCTGCACCACGTTCTTTTGCATTCTGTGCTTTTTCCGAAAAGGGAATCTTCCCCCGTTCCATCAGGACAATTTTACCTTTTACTTTCTTATCCTTCCAATCATCGTCCTCCCCTAATCCAGCAAAAACGACTCCCATCGGCTTGTTGGTAAACTCCCATGGTGTGGCTCCTTGAAGGGGAAGCATTTCAATTTCCTTATTGGAGAGAAGGGGGGAAAGATGCGGAATATGAAGTGGTGGCGTTGATGCCCCAACAGAAATTGCTTTCGATGCGGTCCCAGGAGATCCAACCGTCCATAGGTTGGGACCTGAATTGCCACTGGAGGTGACAGCTACTACTCCTTTTTCAACTGCCTTGTTAAGTGCAAGGCTTGTTGGCCAATCCGGTCCATTAATGGTATTGCCGAGAGAAAGATTTATTACATCAACCTTGTCATGGATAGCCTTTTCAATTGCTGCTATGACATGCTCACTTGAACCGTGTCCTCCGGGACCTAGCACCCTGTATGCAATTATTTCTGCTTCTGGAGCCACACCTCTAAGATGACCATTTGCACCAATGATTCCTGCAACGTGTGTTCCATGGAGTGTCGGCATTCCCTGAGAACGCTTAGTTTCCATTGGATCATCATCCTCATCTACAAAATCATAGCCACCCCGATAGTTTTTTTGTAAATCGGGATGTGTGTAATCAATCCCAGTATCAATGATCCCTACTTTTACCCCCTTTCCTGTTAGACGATTTCCTTCATTATCATAGTATCTTCGTATTTTTTTACCACCGATAAAAGGAACACTCTCATCAATTGTTGGGGAGTAATTCGTAACTGGTGAAACTTCCAGAATTCCAGCTTCTTTTTGCAATAACTCTAAATCCTTTTGCGGCCCATGGATAGCAAAGCCTGTAAATACCGCAGTGTATGTTCTCTTTATTCGTATATTCGGGTAGCTAGTTTCGATTTTTTTCTTAACCGTCTCCTGCATGTTTTCTTCCACTATTAAAATGACCGTCTGCTCTTTTCGATTACTTTCTGAATTGCTTACAGGAAGCGGAGGCCGTTTCGGGTATTTGGTGGAGTTAGTTGTATGTAGCAAATCATTCGTTTTTTCCTGCCCCGCTGCAGCAGTTTGCATTTGTTGAGTGCTGAAAAAAAGTGCCACAGTTAGCACCAAAATCATAAATGCCTTCCATTTTCTCACGTCCTTCACCTCTGTTATGTAGCATTTGCTAAGGTGATTGGATTATGCATGCACTTTTCTTAGTGACCCGGGCCTGACGGTTAGTACGGGGATTTTGGGGAATGGCATGGATAAAGGAAGATTAAGGAAAAATAATAACCTATGGTAGGTACACCCTGTGAAAAGTAGGAAATTTGTTTTTTTACTAGGGGGCATGGTTTTTCCAACGTTTCAGAGGGAATTTTGTGGCTAGGATTTATTATCGATGGATTCGGATTTAATAATGG
>NZ_CAKJTJ010000003.1:0-184072 GCF_917563925.1 Sutcliffiella rhizosphaerae | reverse complement strand
GGAAATCGGATTAATTATCAGCAGATTCGGATTAATTATTCGTCAAACCGGATTTAATCGGATGATAGCGACTGCTCTCAGTGACGTTTCGCACGAACTCCCCTTAGTTTGGCACCAACTTTACTCATTTTGGCACGAACTAGCACCAATTTCGCACCAACTCGACACGTTTTCGCACCAACTTAAAGTCCTTGTTTAACTAAGCCCATAAATTACCCACCATAAAACTAATAATCACCGCATATCCCCATGAAAGTAGGAGATTTGCTTTTTTTATAACTAGGGGGCATGGTTTTTCCAAAGTTCCAGAGGGAATTTTGAGACTAGGATTTATTATCAGTGGATTTGGATTAAATAATGGGGAAATCGGATTAATTATCAGCAGATTCGGATTAATTATTCGTCAAACCGGATTTAATCGGATGATAGCGACTGCTCTCAGTGACGTTTCGCACGAACTCCCCTTAGTTTGGCACCAACTTACCGTGTTTTGGCACGAACTTTCCCCGATTCCGCATCAACTTGATCATTTTTCCACCGAAGTTAACAAACTCATTATTTTTCACAATAAAAAGCACTCTCCAGTGGGTGGGAAAGTGCTCTTCTCTTCATTATTTTGTTCCGTAAAGTCTATCGCCTGCATCGCCAAGGCCTGGTACAATGTAACCTTTTTCATTCAGCTTTTCATCAAGTGCCGCGATGTAGATGTCCACGTCAGGGTGTGCTTTTTGGAAAACCTCTACTCCTTCTGGGGCAGCAATTAGGCACATGAATTTGATGTTTTTCGCGCCGCGCTTTTTCAAAGAGTTGATAGCTTCGATAGCAGATCCGCCTGTTGCCAGCATTGGGTCCACTACGATGAAGTCTCTCTCTTCGACATCAGAAGGTAACTTTACATAATACTCAACAGGTTGGAGTGTTTCTGGGTCACGGTAAAGACCAACATGTCCTACTTTCGCTGCTGGAATTAGTTTGAGCATTCCTTCTACCATGCCAAGTCCAGCACGTAAAATAGGAACAATACCTAATTTTTTGCCTGCTAATACGTTGGATTTGGAGATGGAAACCGGAGTTTCTACATCCACTTCTTCAAGTGGTAAGTCACGGGTAATCTCGAATGCCATTAGACTTGCGACCTCATCAACTAGTTCACGAAACTCTTTTGTTCCAGTATGTTTGTCACGGATGTATGTAAGTTTGTGTTGAATTAACGGATGATCAAAAACGTACACTTTTGCCATTCGAAATCTCTCCTTTTATTAAGTTTTATCAAAAACTGCTCATATGTCTCAAATCACACTTCCATTGATTCTACAGAAAAATTTAGGGTGAATCAAGTTCTTTTGCAAGAAAAAAAAGAGATCTAACAAAAGACCTCTTCTTAGACTGGTGGCTGACCTTACCCTAATGCAGGATATAGTTCATATTTTCCAGAAACTGCTTCTACTCGTGCTTTTGCTTCTTCTAATTTTGCTTCATCTTCATGATTTTTCAATGTGAAGGCAATGATAGACGCGATTTCATCCATGTCTTCTAATGTGAAGCCGCGACTAGTAACAGCTGCAGTACCAATACGAACTCCACTTGTTACAAATGGACTTTCTGGATCAAATGGAATCGTGTTTTTATTCACTGTAATTCCTACTTCGTCCAGAACCTTCTCAGCGATTTTTCCGGTAATAGAAAGTGAACGGACGTCTACTAACAGTAAATGGTTGTCTGTTCCGTCAGATACGAGTTCTAGTCCTTCTTGTTTCAATGCTTCTGCTAATCGGTGTGCATTATCTATAATTTTTTGCGCATAGTCTTTAAATGTAGGCTGCAATGCTTCACCAAACGCTACTGCTTTGGCTGCAATTACGTGCATTAGCGGTCCACCTTGAAGTCCTGGGAAAATGGATTTATCAATTTTCTTTGCCCATTCTTCCTTGCAAAGAATCATTCCACCACGAGGGCCACGCAATGTTTTGTGAGTGGTCGTCGTTACAAAGTCTGCATAAGGCACTGGGTTTTGATGCAGGCCAGCTGCAACAAGGCCAGCAATATGAGCCATGTCGACCATTAGGTAGGCGCCAACTTCGTCTGCAATCTCACGGAATTTAGCAAAATCAATTGCACGAGGATATGCACTAGCTCCAGCCACGATTAGCTTCGGTTTATGTAATCTCGCTTTTTCTGCTACATCCTCATAGTTAATGGTATGGGAATCCTTGTCCACTCCATATTCCACGAAATTATATTGAATTCCACTAAAGTTTACAGGGCTTCCATGTGTCAAATGTCCACCGTGGGAAAGGTTCATCCCAAGGACAGTGTCACCTTGTTCCAAAATGGTAAAATAAACGGCCATATTCGCCTGGGCACCAGAGTGTGGTTGAACATTTGCATGTTCGGCTCCGAAAATTTCCTTGGCACGGTCACGGGCAATATTCTCTGCTACGTCTACGTGTTCACAACCACCATAATAACGACGGCCTGGATATCCTTCTGCATATTTGTTCGTCAAGACAGAACCTTGTGCTTCCATAACTGCTTCACTTACAAAGTTTTCAGAAGCAATCAATTCAATTTTCGTACGCTGTCTTGCTAGTTCGTCCTGGATGGATTGAAACACTTGTTGATCTTGTTGTGCTAATTTCACTTTCGGAGTCCCCCTTTGATTATAAGTAAATAGTAGTCATTCGGCTTTTCAACCTTTATCTCCTTCATTTTATCATGCAAAGTTTCAGATAGAAACAAAAAAGGAAGATTGATAGCGCTTACCTCTAAAAACTTTCGTACTTCATGTTGCGCACCGTTGATCTAGAGGCGTTCTAACTACCTTCTACAACCCGCGTATTTCTTTTTATAGATAAAAAAAATCAGAAAATTCATTGACATTAAACCAGGTTTAACCTTTATCCTATAAATGTAACTAATACAGAAATGGAGTGTGATTGCTATGTTTCGATGGGATGGCGGCTTTATTATGGTAAAGTCAGATAAGTTTGAGGAAGGGGTTCAATGGTATCAAGAAGTGTTGGGATGGAAATGTGTAGATCAAGTAACTTCATGGATTGGTAGAAAGGCTTTTATGAAGCTTCCCCGGTTTGGGATGGTAACGTTAAAGTCTTTTGACGGGGACTATGAGCACTTAAAGTCCTTAAGTAAGGAAGGTAACGTCACTCTTGGGTTTACGACATTTGACATGGAGAACACTATTGACTATTTAAACAGTAAACAGGTGGAATCTTCAAACATACATACACTTCCAAACGGGCAAAAATATTGCGATATAATTGCTTTCGACCATACGAAATTGAGAGTTATTGAAGAAGGGCTAGGAGCTGATGATGAGAAAAAGGAATACCCTGCAGCAGGGGTTCACGGTTTCGGAAAAGTCAATTCCATCATTCAAGTAAATGATCCAGTAAAGTCTGCCTCGTGGTACGAAAAGCATCTCGGATTTGAAACAGTGGAAGTAGATGCAGTTAAAGGATATGCACTTATGCGCACAGAGGATGCTTATGACAGGAATGCTTTGAATGAATGTTTTTGGGATCATATTTGGCTTTTAAAAACGGATGAAAAAATCGAAGCACCAAATGACAATAAAGCAAGGACCTACTATGATATCCGCCCTGATGTTTTCTTTGAAGAATATAACAAATTAATCAAAAGTGGCATAAAACCTTCGGAAATTGCAGGTGACCCGATAAAGGGATGGGGTGGTTTCCACTTTTATGATCCTGATAATAATCGGATCAATGTCTGGTCCTATATAATGAATTAACCTTATGCATTTCACTATACAGGAATTTTCAAAGAGAACAGGATTGGCACCGAGTAAGCTGAGATTTTATGATAAAAAAGGGCTATTGATTCCGGGAACCCGTCTGGAGAATGGCTATAGGGCCTATTCAGCGGAACAAATTCAAGTTGCCAAAATGATTGATTCACTTAGGAAAGCTGAAATTTCTATTGAGGATATAAAACTTTATTTTCAGGTGGACGATCAAAGAAAAAAGGATTTTCTTACTAGCTGGAAAACAGAATTAGATAAAAAATTGGAGTCCATCCAAGCAGCTCGGAAATATGTTGGAGGCATGAAAGCAGGCGGGTCGCAACAGCTTCTTTTATCCAAATGGGAAAAAGAAAAGCTATTTGTATGGCAAAAGTTTGAGGCAGAGAAAAAACCCTATCCATTCCGAGAATCTTTTTCTACTTTTAACAAAACACTTTGTCTTCTAGGGATAAAAGAATCCAATCAACTGTATGTGAGGACA
Organism: Sutcliffiella rhizosphaerae; assembly: GCF_917563925.1. GTDB lineage: Bacteria > Bacillota > Bacilli > Bacillales > Bacillaceae_I > Sutcliffiella_A > Sutcliffiella_A rhizosphaerae. Next base: position 179,807 of record NZ_CAKJTJ010000003.1, on the reverse strand, counting down.
ACAAACTCTACTGGCGACAAACTGATTGGTGAGGTAGGATGCGAATTGGAAGCTGAAGTGTTATGCGATAACCTTGAAGGGGTTTATTTGGAACGTATTCCCCCAACCTTGTTTGCTATTTTAGAAAATTGCAAGCCAGATGATGCGTTTTTTTGCTTTTCCTATATTCAGCTTGTGATTCGTTTTGGTTTTCAGCCAGCAGGTTATAAACTTGAGAGATATGATGATGTGCATGCAGAAACATATGATTATTTCATTCCTTTAGTACAATAAGACAGTTGAAAACGCTCGTATTCTCCTATTGCTCGAACAGGCATGCATCCATGACAGACAAGCGTTTTCAACTTGGATAGATACTTACTTCTTTTCCGAACTTTCAAGTATTGCCGTTAGAGGGCGCTCATACACGGCTCTAGCTCCACCAATCAACCTCGGTCTCGTCCTTGCCATCGTAATATGTGCATTCCCGACAGATTTTACGGAGCTTCGGATTGGAACAGCTACATGCTTGATATGCATGCCAATTAACGTGTCGCCTATATCAATTCCCGCATCTGCTATTACATGCTCAACCATGACCGCATTTTCCATATGATGAAAAGCATAAGATGCCATTGCCCCTCCGGCTTGTTGTACTGGTATGACAGTTACTTCTTCCAATCCACGCTGTTGCGCAACTTCTCTTTCCACAACAAGTGCGCGATTCAAATGTTCACAGCACTGAAAGGCGAGTGCAACACCAGTTTCGGCACGAAAATCATTCAGTACGGTAAAAATGGTTTCTGCTACCTCCTCGGTTCCTGAGGTTCCAATACGCTCTCCGACTACTTCACTTGTACTACAACCAATTACAAGCAACTGACCTTTTTGTAAATTTGCTTGTGCCTGCAGGTCTGTAAGAATTTGTTGCAACTCTTCTTTCCATTTGCTTTTATCCACCTCAATCCACCTCTCTTTGATTATTCTTTGAAAAAAAGCCCATGAACAGCTTGTTCACAGGCGCTTATGTCTATTTTTCCAATTGATGGATTTTATTAACGCGGTTTTCATGACGTCCACCTTCAAATTCTGTAGAGAGCCAAATTTTCGCGATTTCACGAGCAAGGCCTGGCCCGATGACCCGCTCTCCCATTGCAAGGACATTGCTATCATTGTGTTCGCGGGTTGCTTTTGCACTAAACATGTCATGTACTAATGCACAGCGAATTCCTTTTACTTTGTTTGCTGCAATGGACATCCCAATCCCTGTCCCACAGATTAAGATTCCACGGTCAAATTCGCCTTGTGAGACTTTTTCCGCTACTGGTTGTGCGTAGTCTGGATAATCTACAGATGTTTCACACTCGCAACCGAAATCTTCAAACTCTATATTTAATTCTTTTAAAAGTCCCTTAATCTCCTCACGGATGTTCATTCCACCGTGATCGGAAGCGATGGCCACTTTCATTTTATTCATCCCCTGACTTAGATGTTCGTTATATGTACATCTTACCCTCCAAGTAGAAAAAAATCCATTGAAAGGCAGAAAGAGCCCGCAGTGTTTCCTGCGGGCCACCTTCTAGACTCTAAATTTCGCAATCATTCGTTTCATGTTGCTTGCTTCTCCTGCAAGCTCATGAGATATTCTTTCTACACTTGCAATCATGCTTGCCTGCTCATGGGTTGTTGCTGTCACTTCTTCTGCTCCTGCGGATGTCTCTTCAGCAATGGCTGCAACTTCTTGGGACTGGCGGGCAGTCGTTTGAATACTATCCATTTGGCGGTCGACCAACGTAGCAATCTGTTTGACCGATGCCGCTACTTCCATTACAGAATTAGTCATTTCTGCAATAACTTCATTCGTTGCGGTCCCTTTACCTGCTTCTTCATTTGCTGCCTTTACTTGCTCGGTAATCTGTGTGACCACATTTTTGACTTCTTCTTGGATGTTTTTAATTAATTCCGATATTCCTTGTACTGCTTTAGCACTTTCGTCTGCCAGAGAACGAACTTCTTCTGCTACAACCGCGAAGCCACGACCGTGTTCCCCGGCACGTGCCGCTTCGATGGAGGCATTTAGGGCAAGCAAGTTTGTCTGTCCTGCAATATCTCCTACTAATGAAATGATGTTCTCTACTTCTTTTGCATTTTTTTCTAATCTTTCAACAGCCTGTAGCGACGTTTGGTTTTGACCTGCTAGCTTTTGGATACCAGAAACAAGGGAATGAATGACTTCTTTACTCTCATCAAGATCCTTCACCATCTCTTCGGAAAGCTGCTGTGAGGATGTTGCTTTCTCATGTACTTCATCTGCAATTTTAATGACGTCTTCCACTGATTCTGCAGTATCTTGCACCGAGGATGCTGAGCTTTCTGCACCTTTTGCAATTTCTTCAATAGTTAACGAAATGCTTTCTGCTTGTTCAGATGCACTTATGGAAACTTCACTAATTTCTTCCACCTTTTTATTCGTCTTTTCAAAGGTTTGATCAATGGTCTTTACCATATCTCTCAAATTATGTAGCATTAAATTAAATGCTGATCCTAAAGCACTGATTTCATCTCGTGAAGTCGACACAGGCACATCTATCGTTAAATCACCATTTGCTGCTTTTTGTGCAACAGCTTCTAAATTTTGTAATGGTTTAGTAATATATCTAGCTGCAAAAAAGGCCAATATTCCAGACCAGGCAACTCCTAAAACGAGTGTTATTATGGTAAAAACACCTACTTCGATGAAATTTTCCACATAGTTTGCAACTACATAAATGAAAACCCCACTAATTGAGTATGTGATTAATGCCAAGATTGTAATAAATAACACAAGCTTGAAGCGTAAGCCATACCTATACTTCCCTTTCTCCTCCATCTTGCTCCTCCTCCATTGCTGCCTACGTTTTATCCTTTAATCTTTCTATTACTAACCCGATTGCCTCCTGAAGTTCCTCAAAAGTTTGACGATACATAGATACTGGGCCTCCATAAGGATCGGAAACCTCTCCTTGCTGCTCTATGAAGCCTTTTAGCGTGAATGTTTTCCCAATACATGCCGGGTAACTATTCTCCAACAACATTTTATGCTGATTCGTCATCGTAAAAACAAAGTCAGACCATTCCAGTAACTCTTCTGTTACTTGAGTTGAGGTATGCTCGGGTGTCAATCCTTGTTCTTTCAATACTTCCTGGGCAGAAAGTGATGCTTCACTACCAGGCATGGCAAACACACCTGCTGATTTCACCTTCATCCCGGGAATTTCCCTACTTGCCAATATAGCAGCTGCCATTGGGCTTCTACACGTATTTCCTGTACATACAAATAAAATATTCATTCTGAACTTCCTCCTTTTTTCCTTATTATAGACAAAAAGAAAAGAGAAGAAATAGGAATAAAGTCTCTCCCACTTTTTATATCGGTTCTTTCGGCAAAAGTTTTAGAATTTAAAAGAAAAAAAGACCCTATAGGTCCTAATGGAAAAATAAAAGTTTAATTCCAAAACCAAGGAGGATGCTGCCGCCGAGTGCTTCACTATACGAGCCAAGCCACCCTTGCAGCTTTTTCCCAGAAATGAGCCCAAGCCATGTTAAAAACATAGAGACTGCTCCAAACAAGAGGATGGTCAACAAGGTTCTTGCGCCGTAAATCCCAAGAGTTAAACCGACTGAAAAGCTGTCAAGGCTGACACTAAGAGCAAAAAGGAAAAGACCTGCCCCAACCGGTGTTATCATTGGCCCGTCCTCTTTCTTTAAAGAAGAATACATCATCTGTATTCCTAGTAAGATTAGCAATAATCCTCCCACACTTGTCGCAATTGCCCCAAATTGTTCAGAAAGGACTCTCCCAATTATCATCCCTATCAAAGGCATGAAGATATGGAATGCCCCAATGGTAATTCCTATGTAAAAGATTTGACGCACCCTAAGCTTAATCAGTCCCATTCCAAGTCCAACTGAAAAAGCGTCCATCCCTAAAGCAAATGCCATCAATAATAGTGTCATGAATTCCCCAATCATGTACCGCCACCCCCGGACTTGTCTACTTCAAGATATGCACAAGCTCTAGGGATTAGAAGGGAATTTTGATTGAGGCAAGGATTTCCTAACGCGTAAGGCTGAGATGGAGGTTTAATAGTTACTGAAGCCTGGAGCTAGATAATCTGACTGGATCTGCCCCGACTAAAAAATAAGCCGGGAAAACGCAATTTACGATATTCGGGCACTTATTTGGGATTTGTGGGCCCGGAAAATCGCAATTTATGATATTCGGGCACTTATTTGGGATTTGTGGGCCCGGAAAATTGCAATTTACGAAAAACGGGCGCTCATTTGGGATTTGCGTGCCCGGAAAATCGCAATTTACGAAAATCGGGCACTTATTTGGGATTTATGGGCCCGGAAAATTGCAATTTACGAAAATCGGGCACTTATTTGGGATTTATGTGCCCGAAAAATTGCAATTTACGAAAATCGGGCGCTCATTTGGGATTTGCGTGCCCGGAAAATTGCAATTTACGAAAATCGGGCACTTATTTGGGATTTGTGTTCTCGGAAAATCGCAATTTATGATATTCGGGCTCTCATTTGGGATTTATGTGCCCGGAAAATTGCAATTTACGAAAATCGGGCACTTATTTGGGATTTGCGTGCCCAAGGAAAAGGCAATTTATGTTATTCGGGCACTTATTTGGGATTTGCGTGCCCGGAAATTTGCAATTTACGAAAATCGGGCACTTATTTGGGATTTGTGTGCCCGGAAAATTGCAATTTACGAAAATCGGGCACTTATTTGGGATTTGTGTACCCGGAAAATTGCAATTTACTATAATCAGATCCTTTTTAGGCTAGTTTTTGTCCCTGCCTTCTCTTATCCATTTATGCCCTGCCGCTTTTTCGAGTCTATTCATTATGGCAGCGCCGACTCCGTATTCAGGGAAAACTTCACTATAGATGATATCCACATCTGTGGAATTAAATGATCGGAGTGCATCGTAAAGATGGGCTGCAACTGTTTGTAGGTCTGTTTTAGTACCACATGTGATTGCAACTAGTCTAAGTTGTTCGGTAGGCAATTGCGCAATGGTTTCTTTTGTTGCGAGTACCCCTACTTTTTTCCCCTCTTCTAGAGCTTTTTTAATTGTTTGAGCGAAGAAGGAAGGGTTTCCGTCCACAAGATATACAGGTGCGATTGGAGAATAATGTGTATATTTCATGCCTGGGGACTTCGGCTGTATGTTTTCTTCATTTTTTAAGAGAGCAGGATCCACCTCGACTGTCCCTACCACTTCCTCCAGCTGTTCCTTCGTAATGCCACCCGGTCTCAATATTATTGGAGTGCCTGTTGTACAGTCCACGACTGTGGACTCGAGCCCAACCCCTGTCGTCCCTCCATCCACAATTCCAGCTATTCGACCGAATAAATCCTCTCGTACATGATTCGCTGTTGTTGGACTTGGTTTTCCAGATAGATTCGCGCTCGGTGCAGCAAGTGGAAGTCCAGAAACGTCAATAAGCGCAAGTGCAACTGGATGACTCGGCATTCGAATGGCTACCGTATCAAGTCCTGCTGTCACATAATCAGATAATCCCTCTTTTTTGGGTAATACAAGTGTAAGTGGTCCTGGCCAAAACGAATTAATCATTTTCTCCGCTACAATTGATATGTTATCCACAAGTGTGGGTAATTGTTCTTTTTTGCTGATATGGACGATTAATGGATTATCAGAAGGGCGCATTTTTGCCTCATAAATCTTAATCACAGCTTCATTTGACAAAGCATTGGCACCTAGTCCATATACCGTTTCTGTGGGAAATGCCACTGTCCCATTTCGCTTTAATTGCTCGGCAGCCTCTTCAATCTGTGGATAACTTACTTGTAATGGGTTGTTATTATCCACAGTCCAAAATTTTGTATTCATGATCTATCCCTCATTTTAATATCTGTTAATATGTAAGGTTTTTCTCTTGCAAGTATATAGACTTTCCACACATAACTCAAGCTTTATCCACATATTGTGGATAAAGCTTGTCTGTTCCGTGGATAACTTTGTGGGTATGTGAGTTTTGTCCTATATTTTTGAATGAAATTTTACTGGATCTTTCAAATTACACAACATTAATGTGCAGTTTTCCTGCTTGATCACGTCTTTAAAAAAGTCCGAATCCTTCAGTTCTTTCGGAGCATGGTTGATAGACTGTGGATAAAAATGAAGCAGCTCAAAAAATTGGATGTAGTTGTTCTTGTTTGTAACGAGATAAAGCTCTTCAAGATGCTGAGCTCGTGCATGATGCTGTGTATGTTCAAACAATTGCAGGAGCTGATACTGTTTGACAGATGGTCCAATTACGAGTGAGCGGAGCAACCCTACATTTCCATACGTTTCAATTCCTATCGTTCCACAGATGCCCTCGTTCTTTTCTTCTAAAATAATATAGCTTCCGATTTTTTCAGCCAATCCTTCTATGCCAATGTTTGCTTTCTGTAAAAAGACTTGGAGTGCAAATAGGTCCTCCTTGGTGGCTGTTCGTAATGTTTTCATTTTTTTCACCTCTTCTAGTAATTTATCTATTACTACCTTATTGAGGTGTTAGAGAAAGTAGAACATTATCCCGCAATTTTTTCCCATAGGGATGATAGAAGGTCTACTAGAATGAATCCCACTTCCACTTCTTCTGGCTCTTCATCCACTACAAAATCCTCTGTTTCGTCTTCTTCAAAAGGAGTTGCAGTAGCTTCACCATTAGAAAAGTTTAAAAAACATAATGGCGGAAAAAGTACACACCACCAGTTGGCACCTTTGCCTTCCCCAAGTGTGATTAGTATTGCTTCGTAATCCCCTGCAGGATAAATAAATTTACCGTACATTTTAGTTGGAAAATCAACTCTTCCGAAATCCACGTTATATGACTGACTCAACCCTTCTTCCGCCATTACTTCTTCCACCAATGATTCTATTTTATCTAGGTTTCCAGTTATGACTTCTCTTGCCTCTTCTCTGGAAGTCAACCCTTCTACCCAAACCGTAATTTCTTCATTCACTCGATCACGAATCTTACGTTTTAGTTCCTGATCTTCCGTACCATCACTGTTAGCAAGAATGCGAAGCCTGATTGCCTCATCAGGAATAACCATGGCACCGTTTTTTACTTCCGCTCCAGCTGTTACTTGCTCTCCTAACAATGATAGGTAAGCCCCCACGAATAGTAATACTATATATAATGTCAGTTTATTTTTCTTAATCATTTCAAGCACTCTCCCCTCTAGGAGACAGTTTGGACAAAAAAGAAAAATCCTAAACTAGTTAGAAAATAAAATTTCACTAGTTTACTAGGCGAGGTTTAACTCTTCTTACTAGAGGGTACAGAAATAAGACGCATTATTATAGAGAAGAAAGGGAAGGTTTTATGAAATCATTCACTTGCAACATAGATTCCTTTCGAATCGGGGAAATGCAGAGCGCTTTTAACCATATCAGTATTCCGATTGCGTTCGAAATACTCGTAGGCGGAAGGTGGATGAAAGGGAAGGTATTTTATCATCATTACCATCGAACTATCTCTTATGACTCTAACCTGTCTGAACTCATACAATTATGCACAAATGAGAAAAAAGAAGAGCTAAGGCAAGCTGTTGTCCAATACGTAGAAGAAAAAACAAATAGAGGCCTGACAATTGCCAGACCTCATATGGAAGACGGAGCAAGGGCAGAAGCTTAATTGCTTCCCACACTCCCAATCAATACCGAACTACCGGTTTTAGTAGGGAAAGCTCCTTCTCCCCCCTTCACAATCCTCATCCAATTTCTGCAAAAACCATTCGATCTTTCCCGTTAATGTCTAACACTACTTCTACAGAGGCCTGTGGGAATGTTTTTTCCAAAAGCATTTTAACTGCCTCACCTTGTCCCATCCCTACTTCAAAAGCAACGATGGCTCGATCTTTTAAAACTTGTGGCAATTCTTCCATGAATCTCTCATAAAACTCCAGTCCAGATACTCCCCCAACCAATGCGCGGTAAGGCTCAAAATCTTTTACGACTGTCGAGAGACCCTTATATTCTTGTTCTGGAATATAAGGAGGGTTAGACACAACAACATCCACTTTTATTTCTTGTTCAATAAATGGCAACAACAAGTCCCCTTGGAGGAACTCTACCTCTGCTTGCAAAGCTTCTGCGTTATCCATGGCAACTTCAAGCGACTCTCCGGCAATATCTGTTGCTTGTACCGAAAGACGGCTGTTTTCCAAAGCTAGCGTAACGGCAATGGCACCGCTGCCTGTACCTACATCGACGACATTTATTTTTTCATCAGTTGGGAAATGCTTGCTTATCCGCTCCAAAACTCCTACCACTAACTCTTCTGTTTCCGGCCTTGGAATGAGCACCTCTTCACTAACAAAGAAATTCCGTCCATAAAACTCTTCTTTTCCCATCAAATATTGAACCGGAATTCCAGCCACATGTTTATGCACACTGAACACAAATGAGCTTTGCATTTCCATTGGCAGCAATTCTTGCATTCTACTAAAAAGCTGAGCACGATCCATTTTCATATGGTGCCGTAGCAATAACTCTCCCGCATTTTCATCACGTTCATTTGTTTTTAAAAAAGAAGAAGCCCAATTTAGGGCTTCGTACACCTTCATGGCCTTCATCATTGCTCCATCTCTTCCATTCGGCGTGCTTGATCTTCCATAATAAGCGCATCAATTACTTCCTGTAGCTTACCTTGAAGAATTTGATCAAGCTTTTGTATGGTTAATCCAATACGATGATCGGTTACACGATTTTGCGGGAAGTTGTACGTACGAATACGTTCTGAGCGGTCACCGGTACCTACCGCTTGTTTACGGTTCGCATCATATTCAGCTTGTGCTTCTTGCTGGAACTTGTCATATACGCGTGCACGAAGAACCTTCATTGCTTTTTCTTTATTTTTAATCTGTGATTTCTCATCCTGACAGGAAACCACTGTGTTCGTTGGGATGTGCGTTAATCGAACGGCAGACATCGTCGTGTTTACTGACTGTCCACCAGGTCCACTTGATGCAAATGTATCTACACGGATATCTTTTTCATGAATTTCAATTTCCACTTCTTCTGCTTCTGGCAATACTGCAACTGTTGCAGTCGAAGTATGAATGCGTCCGCCAGATTCCGTTTCTGGAACACGCTGAACACGGTGAGCTCCATTTTCAAACTTCAGCTTGGAAAATGCCCCTTTACCAGTAATCATGAAGATAATTTCTTTATATCCTCCGACACCAGTTGATGCAGAGTCCATCACTTCTGTTTTCCAGCCATGTGCTTCTGCAAAACGACTGTACATCCGGTATAAGTCACCCGCAAAAAGAGCGGCCTCGTCTCCACCAGCAGCACCACGAATCTCCATAATAACGTTTTTGTCATCATTAGGATCCTTTGGTAAAAGAAGAATGTGTAAACGCTCTGCCAAGGATTCCTCTTGTTCCTCAAGCTCGGAAATCTCCTCTTTCACCATTTCACGCATATCTGCATCCAATTTGTCCTCAAGCATTGCTTTGGCATCCGTTAATTGCTCTTTTACCGTTTTATATTCACGGTACACTTCCACCGTTTCTTGAATATCTGATTGTTCTTTTGAATACTCACGCAGCTTTTTCGTGTCATTAATAACTTCTGGATCACTCAATAGCTCCGTCAATTTATCATATCGTAATTCTACAGCCTGCAAACGATCAAACACTTGCATTCACCTCTATATTGGAGTCTTCTTTATATTCTGACCTTATTATCTGTTTTATCTACAACATTCTAATTATAGTATAGGTTGTGTGGGAGGTCAAAAAAAGAAAATGGCATTGCTATTTTATGTATCCAGAAGAGAAAAGGGGATCCTTTCTTTAAGTCTGATGCTTAGTAAGATAGCCTATAAGCCGGTCTGATATATCGTACATTATTGCAGTTAAATCAACAAAGGAACCTTGTATACATTTTCGGTGGTCGATTGGTGTGGCGAGGACTAGAAAAACGGAAGTTGGTGCGATATTTGTTCGAGTTGGTGCCAAAACTTGGCGAGTTCGTGCCAAAACTTGGCGAGTTCGTGCCAAAATGTGGCGAGTTGATGCCAAAAATAGCAAAGTTCGTGCTAAACGGCTTCATGGCTAAAAGCCAAATGCATTCTAGGTGGTTTAAGCGTGCAATAATCTAAAATGACCAATATTAAATTGGAAAGTACCATTTTCTCATCCGGTATCCACTATATTAAATCCGAAAAGCCCCATATTAAATCCAAAACCGACAACTTTAAATCCAATCCATAAATAGAATTTTTTTCAATAAAAAATAAAAAAAGTACGTGAAGGACTCACGTACTCAGTGTGAAGACAAAGGTACTATTTCTTAAAGTTAATGCAATTCCCATGTTGATCGTAGTGAAAGACGCGAAGACTCCTGCGGGAGGAAGGGACATGGGAAACCCCACAGGACGCAGTCCGAGGAGGTTCCCGGACCGCCCGCGGAAAGCGAAGCGTCTGTAACGAAGATCAACAGTTCAATGCAAAGACTAAAAAAATGGGTTTGTCAACAGTCTGAGTACGTGAACGACTCACGTACTACTCACTGTTAGCTTTTTATCGCTCTTTAATAGTCAGATGTACCTGATAGCGCGGAACAACCTCGATGAAACGTTCTTGCAGTTCTCTTTTCAGACGCTTTTTCTCTCTGCTTGTCATGTCTTTATGAGCATATGCTGTCACCCGTGCAGTGTGGCCAGTTATGTAAACGGGGCCTGGCTCAAGGTCGCTGTTATACTCTATAACTTCTCTGAATTTATTCTGATCGTCTCCGTAATCTGGACGATTTTCAGAAAGGTCAAGGAAGTTAGGATTTTGATTGGTATTGTAGTACTCTGAATTGAGATCTCGTCGGTAAAAGCCTTCTTTATTGTTTACACCGATCAGTTTTTTTCCATCAAAGTCCTCGTCAGCCCCAAAGCGTTGATGTCCACTACAACCACTTATAAAAATAGAGCATACGACTAGGAACAGGATGACATGTTTCATGCCAACACCTCCTGTTTCTTAGCGTATCCTCTTTGCCGTATTTATTACGTATTAAATAAAGGAAAAAATATCTATTTATTCATTTCTTGCAGTACAGACACTTTGTGAGGAACTTCATGATGATGACGACAGCGAGGTTCGTAGGATTCTGAAGCGCCTACTAAAATAATTGGGTCATCGTAACGAGCAGGTTCTCCATTGATTAAGCGTTGTGTACGACTAGCCGGTGAACCACATACAGCACATACTGCCTGCAGTTTTGTGATTGTTTCTGCAATAGCCAATAGTTCTGGCATTTTTCCAAACGGTTCGCCGCGGAAGTCTTGATCAAGTCCTGCCACAATGACACAGTAGCCTCTGTTTGCGAGTTCTTGTACCACTTTTACTATTTGATCATCAAAGAACTGTACTTCATCTATACCTACGACGTCTGTTCCCTCGTTCACTTGATCCAATATTGATTGGGAAGTAGGGACTGGCATTGCAACGATAGAGGTGCCATTGTGAGATACAACTGCTTCATCACTATAACGATTATCAATGGCTGGCTTAAAAACTTGAATTTCTTGTTTGGCGAATTGGGATCGTCTCATACGGCGTATTAGCTCTTCTGATTTACCAGAGAACATACTGCCGCAAATTGCTTCTACCCATCCTGAGTGCTTCATAACATACATGGACGGCCCCCCTTTAATATTTAGGCAATAATCTATAATAATATTTAGCGTTATTAAACGAACGAAATATGTAAATAGAAGTAAAAAAACAGGCAAGATATAGGATAACCTGCCTGTTTTACTTTATTACTTAAGGCCGTATTTTTTGTTGAAACGCTCAACACGTCCATCAGCAGCAGCATGCTTCTGACGACCAGTGTAGAATGGGTGAGAATCAGAAGAGATCTCAACTTTGATTAGAGGGTAAGTAGTACCGTCTTCCCATTCAATAGTTTCGTTTGTTTTCATCGTTGAACCAGTGATGAATTTGAAACTAGTGTTGATGTCCATGAATACAACTTTACGGTAATCCGGATGAATTCCAGCTTTCATTCTTGTCATCTCCTTTTCAGCCCTGAGTCTTTCGAAACAGAGTTATCATTCAAATGATACCTAACCATGTTGGCCGACATCATTTATCTTAAAAACACACTGATGAAATTATATCAACTAATGACGTCTTTTGCAACAATCCTTTTGGACTTATATCGGGTTAGATTTTGTTAATGTTTTCCTTACGCCTGAATGGTAGAAGGATGGTTGGTTGGTCATACAAAAACCGCACCCCACCAGTTGGCAAGGTACGGTGCTAATCTTATATTTATCTTTTGGCAACTCCAGCTTTTTGGTCTTCTTCCAACATTTCGAAGAATTCCTGGTTCGTTTTGGATTGGCGCAGTCTGCGCAGCAGTTTCTCAGCAAAATCCGGTGAATCGGACATGGTTTTGCGAATAGCCCACAGTTTGTCCAAATGATCTTTTGGAATAAGTAATTCTTCTTTCCGTGTTCCAGATCGACGAATATCGATAGCTGGGAAGATTCTTCGCTCTGCAAGCTGACGGTCTAAGTGTAACTCCATGTTTCCTGTTCCTTTGAATTCCTCATAGATGACATCATCCATACGGGAACCAGTGTCAACAAGTGCTGTGGCAAGAATCGTTAAGCTTCCACCTTCCTCAATGTTACGAGCCGCACCGAAGAAACGCTTCGGACGGTGGAAAGCCGCCGGATCGATACCACCAGAAAGCGTACGTCCGCTCGGTGGAATAACTAGGTTATACGCGCGAGCCAAACGAGTGATACTATCCATTAGAATAATAACGTCACGCTTATGCTCCACTAGACGCAGGGCACGCTCCAATACTAATTCCGCTACTTTGATATGATTTTCTGGAACCTCATCAAATGTTGAACTTACTACATCTCCAGCAACAGAACGTTCAATATCCGTTACTTCCTCTGGACGCTCATCGATTAGAAGGACAATGAGTTCTGCCTCCGGATGGTTGGTTGTGATGCTATTGGCAATTTCTTTAATTAACATCGTTTTACCTGCTTTTGGAGGTGCCACAATTAGCCCACGCTGTCCAAAGCCCACAGGTGCTATTAAATCCATGATCCGGGTAGAAAGACCCTTGGGTTTTGTTTCCAAAACTATTTGGCGATCTGGATATAATGGGGTTAATGCAGGAAAGTGAACACGTTCCTTCGCAGATTCAGGGTCATCTCCGTTTACTGCTTCAACATGTAACAGTCCGTAATAGCGCTCATTTTCTTTCGGAGGACGCACTTTACCTGATACCTTGTCCCCATTTCTAAGGTCAAAACGGCGAATTTGGGAAGCGGATATATAGATATCCTCTGAGCTTGGAGAGTAATTGATTGGACGCAAAAATCCAAAGCCTTCCGATTGGATGACTTCCAATACTCCTTCCATGAAAAGTAAACCGTCCTTTTCTGCCTGAGCTTTTAAAATAGCAAAAATAAGTTCTTTTTTTGTGAGTTTACTGTAATAAGAAACTTTATGCTGACGTGCAAATTCGTATAGTTCTTTTAGTTTTAAATTCTCTAAATGTGAAATAGTTAAATCCATAAAAAGAAAACACCACTCTATTCGTTTAATTAGTCAGGTCAACCCTGAATTTTGTCTTCCAAAACTGATTCAAGCTGAATTTAAGTTCGAAGGATGGGAATATGCTAAGTCTTTCTCTGCAAAATTAGCAAATGTAAAAATGTAAGCAGTGAGGACTAATCCCCGTAAATGTGGGATAAACTCTCCTTATGAAGAAAATGTAGAAGAATCGCAAGGAAGATATAAGGTAGAATTACAAATTACTCGTAGTATAGATTAAAGAATAAGAAAGTATAAGTTTTTGAAGTTAGAACAGTATCTAGTTCCAGACTCCAACAAAATGCTTCACACTTTACTTATTTTACCCACATTTTGTTCTTTTAAGCAACTATTTTTTGTAGACAAGCTTTGAGTCATCTTGATATTTTCTGGGGAATAATCTTATTTTTTGTCGACTAACTTTCTTTCACTACCATACTATTCGTACTACCTAGTAATTTTATGACCTTTTACTTATAAAAGCGATCTTACTACCATCAAATCTTATAGCTCTAGTAGGACTTTTTAAAACCTTCCTCCAAGAAAAAACCGTAGACGATTAGTATCTGTCTACGGCATTCTTTCAACTATCAAGCTTTGATTACTAGGTTCGGTTTCTTTTTAATGTTATGCTGCCCATCAATAAATCTCACAGTCCCTGACTTTGCTCTCATGACAACTGAATGCGTGGTAGCATTGGTGCCACGGAACTGGACGCCACGTAAAAGTTCTCCGTCTGTTACACCTGTTGCTGCAAAAATGGCGTCATCTCCTCTTACAAGGTCTTCCATACGCAGGACCGCATTCACATCGACAATCCCCATTTTATGACAACGTTGCAATTCCTCATCGTTTTGTGGGAGCAGCTTTCCTTGTATCTCCCCACCTAGGCATTTCAAGGCAACTGCTGCAATTACACCCTCTGGTGCTCCACCTGATCCGAATAAAATATCGACACCAGTATGATCGAATGCAGTGTTAATCGCCGCTGCCACATCCCCATCATCAATCAGCTTGATACGGGCACCGGCTTCTCGCAACTCCGCAATGATTTTTTCATGGCGAGGCCTGTTTAGTATAACAGCGACCACATCTTCAATTTCCTTATTTTTTGCTTCTGCCACTGCTTTTAAGTTGTCTGTTACAGAAGCATTAATATCAATTTTCCCTACTGCTGCAGGTCCAACAGCAATTTTGTCCATATACATATCAGGAGCATGAAGAAGGTTTCCATGGTCGGCAATTGCAAGTACAGCAAGTGCATTCCACCCTCCCGATGCGACGATGCTTGTCCCTTCTAGGGGATCCACTGCAACATCCACTCTCGGACCGTAACCAGTTCCAAGTTTTTCACCAATGTATAGCATTGGGGCTTCGTCCATTTCCCCTTCGCCAATAACTACGGTTCCTTTCATCGGTACAGTATCAAATACATCACGCATCGCAGAAGTTGCTGCTCCATCTGCGCTGTCTTTCTCACCGCGTCCCATCCAGCGTGCAGAAGATAGCGCTGCCGCTTCTGTTACACGAATAAGTTCCATAGATAAACTTCTTTCCAAATGTCCCACTCCCTTTTTCCATCTAGCAAACTAGTATTTGACTATGGTAATTTTCTATTGTTACATTATACAAATAGCTATTGTGATATACTTTTCGTTAATAGTATATCACATTTATCGAAATAAAAAAGAGAAAATAAAAGAAATGCTCACATCGAGCTATACCCTTTCTAACTTCAAAAAAGGATGTATATTTCATCGTAATCGTTACTACCCACCTTTTTAGGGCAGTTTTAAAAGAAACATGGCATGGAAATGCAACCATCTATTAAAAATGAGCCAAAAAAAAACAGAACTTCAACTTAGGAAGTTCTGTTTTCATTTGATTCGTTATGAATTCTGCATTTGTTCTATTTCTTCTTTTGTTAAGGACTCGCGCCACACAGTTGCACCAAGTCCTTCAAGTTTTTCGACTAGATGACTGTACCCACGGTCGATATGCTCAAGACCGGTAACTTCTGTCAGTCCGTCTGCTAGTAATCCTGCGATAACTAGTGCAGCTCCAGCACGTAGGTCACTCGCCTTGACTTTAGCACCTTGGAGTTGAATTGGACCATTTATAATAGCTGAACGGCCTTCCACTTTAATTTGGGCGTTCATGCGACGTAATTCGTCCACATGCTTAAAGCGTGCTGAATAGATGGTATCTGTAACGATACTAGTCCCCTCTGCTTTTGTAAGCAGGGTTGTCATCGGCTGTTGTAGATCAGTTGGGAATCCTGGGTGAACGAGCGTTTTTACATCAACTGCTTTTAACTTTTCACCTGGAACCACAAGCAACTGGTCCTGATCGTTATTAATATCTACCCGGACACCCATTTCACGGAGCTTCGCAATTAGGGGTTCTAAGTGAGTTGGAATAACGTTGTCAATGATTATCTCTCCACCGGCTGCTGCTGCCATAACCATGTATGTACCAGCTTCAATTCGGTCTGGAATAATCGTGTGTTTGCATCCATGGAGGCTATCGACACCATCGATACGGATGACATCTGTACCAGCACCTTTGATTTTTGCCCCCATACTGCTAAGTAAGGTTGCCACATCAATGATTTCCGGTTCTTTTGCCGCATTTTCAATTATAGTTCTTCCTTTAGCCTTAACGGCTGCAAGCATAATATTGATTGTAGCCCCAACACTTACTACGTCTAAATAGATTCGTGCTCCTCTTAGTTCATCGGCACGAAGATAAATAGCCCCTTGTTCATTGGTTATTTCTGCACCCAATGCTTCAAAGCCTTTAATGTGCTGATCAATCGGTCTTGGACCAAGATGACAGCCTCCAGGCAATCCTACCACTGCTTTTTTGAAGCGACCGAGCATTGCGCCCATTAAGTAGTAGGAAGCGCGAAGTTTTTTTACTTTTCCACTAGGAAGCGGCATTGAAATCATCGTAGAAGGATCGACTGTCAGATCTTCGCCATCTAGATTAACTTTCCCACCAATTTCTTCTAACAAACTGCTAAGTATTTCAACATCAGATATTTTTGGTAGTCCTTCAATTGTTACTGGAGTATCCGCTAAGATGGTTGCAGGAATCAGAGCTACTGCACTATTTTTCGCACCACTTACGCGAACTGTTCCATTTAACTTATTTCCACCAAGAATTTTTAACTTTTCCATATAGATCTCCCTTCAAGGCGAGGTTGGTTTATATCTTTCTTTTTCGTAAACTTTAGTGACATCTACAAAATTTAAGATTGATCATGGCGAGCTTATTTTCTGTAAAAGAAAATAAGCATCTCCAAAAGTGCTATTCTTTATTATACACAATTATTACCAATCATAAAAATTTCGTTACCTACTAGTTTACACGAAAGTTTTTCTGACATATATGGAAAAACATGATTCTTTATGAAATCGTAATATTTGATACTTTATATCTTATTTCGACACCTTCATTTTGTCGAATGTTATGAATTATTGCTGGCGGTTATTCCAATCTGCCAAGAATTTTTCAATTCCTTGATCTGTTAAAGGATGGTTGAAAAGCTGCATCAACACTTTAAATGGAACTGTGGAAATATGCGCTCCCTTTAAAGCTGCCTCTGTAATATGCATAGGGTGGCGAATAGACGCAGCAATAATTTCTGTTGGGATATCGTGAATAGCGAAAATATCCGCAATATCGGAAATAAGGTCTAAACCATTTTGTCCGATATCATCCAGACGGCCAAGGAACGGAGAAACGTAAGTTGCCCCTGCTCTTGCAGCAAGCAAAGCTTGATTTGCATTAAATATAAGCGTTACATTTGTTTTAATATTCAATTCACTGAAAACCTTTACTGCCTTTAGACCTTCAGGTGTCATTGGCACTTTAACCGTAATGTTTGGAGCGATGGCAGCCAATGTTTTTCCTTCTTCAATCATTCCCTCTGCATCTAGGGCAATTACTTCTGCACTTACGGAACCTGCTACAAAAGAAGTAATTTCACGAAGGCGATCTTCAAAAGAAATGTTTTCTTTTGCAACAAGACTTGGATTTGTAGTTACTCCGTCAAGAACTCCTAATGCGTGAGCTTCCTTAATTTCTTCTAGATTTGCAGTATCGATAAAAAATTTCATGAATATCTCTCCTTTTTGTGTTTGAATAACTGCCTTATGTAAAAGTACTTCAACGTAATATTCGTTTCAATCAGGCTTTTTTCCTGTTTGAACTTTTTAACTTAACTCAAGAAAAAACGCTTTCACATGAAAAGAAATAAAACCGCCGGGTATGGCGGTTCTGTTGTTGTCTTGTTGGTTGAGGTTATTATCTTGTTTTAAAAATGAAAAATTACGCTTTGTTGGAAGAACCAAATTCGCGCATTTTGCCTTTTACTGTTTCTTTAATTGCTTCACGAGCAGGTCCTAAGTATTTACGTGGATCGTACTCTTCTGTTTTTGCAGCAAGTGTTTCACGTACTGCTTTTGCAGATGCAATTTGGTTTTCTGTATTTACGTTGATTTTAGCTGTTCCAAAAGAGATTGCTTTTTGGATGTCATGAGTTGGAATACCAGTTCCACCGTGTAACACTAGAGGAACTCCCGCACGGTTGTTGATTTCTTCCATCTCTTTAAAGCCAAGGTTTGGTTCACCTTTGTATGGTCCGTGTACAGATCCAAGTGCTGGAGCTAGACAATCAATACCTGTGCGTTTAACAAGCTCTTCACACTCGTTAGGGTCTGCATAGATTACGCCTTCTGCGATAACATCGTCTTCTTGTCCACCTACCACGCCAAGCTCTGCCTCAACAGATACTCCGTGGAAGTGTGCTAATTCTACCACTTTCGTAGTAGTTTCGATGTTTTCCTCAAATGGGTGGTGAGAAGCATCGATCATTACAGAAGTGAATCCTGCATGGATCGCTTTTGCACAAGATTCAAAGCTGGAACCGTGGTCTAAGTGAATTGCTACAGGGACAGTAATCCCATAATCTTTCATTAGCGCTTTAACGATCGCTACAACTGTATGAAAACCTCCCATATAACGGCCTGCACCTTCAGATACACCAAGAATAACCGGTGAATTTTCCTCCTGTGCTGCTTGAAGAATCGCTTGTGTAAACTCAAGGTTGTTCAGGTTGAACTGACCTACTGCGTATCCTTCTGCATTAGCTTTTTTTAGCATTTCTGTCATAGAAACTAAAGGCATAATAACACCCTCCTTATTTTATACTCACTCCGAAAAGTATTTCCCGCTCTTACAAGAGAATATAATTATTCATACATATCAAAACTAGCTTGACCAATAAGAAAAGCAGTTATGTATCAGCATGAAACAATCTGTAAAACTTTACGGAAGATTTTTATCCAGTTCCTAGCATATCAACTATGCAGAAAAACGGCAACTATTGAAGTCTGCCGTTTTTCGATGAAAGCGATAACAATTAAAATGTTCTAATATTCAGTTAGATAGCAGCTTTTCAAACAGAATGTCTTGGCATATTTTTTCGTACTGCTTCTCGTATTTCATCGATATCAAATGGCTTAGCGAAATGAGTTATCGCACCTAAGTCCTTTGACTCTTGAATCATATCGAGCTCTCCGTAAGCTGTCATTATGATAACTTGGATATCGGAATTGAATGCCTTTAATCTTTTTAAAATTTCAATTCCATCCATCCCGGGGATCTTCATGTCCAACAATACCAAGTCTGGTGAATGCTTTTCGACGATATCCAATGCCTGGTATCCATTTGCCGCCTGAAACGTCTGATAGCCCTCTTTTTGAAAAACTTCATTTAGCAAAATCCGTATTCCATATTGGTCATCTACAATCAGTAATTTTTGCCCCACCTTTACACCCCTCTTCAAAAAATTATCATTCCGTTTCCATCCTCCCACCTAATTCTACTATAATAGTCTTATTTCCTCCTTTTTCGACCGAAAATATTTTTTCAAATTGTAAATTACTTACTGAAAACGTTTTGGATAGAAGCATTTTTATTTCGGGATAGGAAATAATAATTAGGACATTAGGAGTGTGATGTTTTATGTTGAAAATTTTCACCACGCAGCTTCAAGGAATCTATAATAAAATGGGCAATGAAGAAGATTTAGCACTAGAAGATGGGGCAAGAATGCTAGCCCAAGCCGTGGTTGGGGAGGGTCGTATTTACATTTACGGAGTCAAAGAGATGAAAGCGGTGGAAGCCGAAGCAATAGATGGAGCAGAACCAATGGATACAGCTACTTTGTTATCCGATCTCGATAACTACCATGACCTCACAGATACAGACCGCGCCTTAATCGTCAGTCGGTTTTCCACTGACAACGAAGCAGTAAGTACTGCGAAAGCATTAAAGGAGCTTGGAATTGAAATGGTCGGTATTTCTACAGTCGTGGATGGAGACAGTGCTGCGGAAACATTAGAGTCTATAGTGGATGTACACATTGATTTAAAATTAAAAAAACCCCTTATTCCCGGAGATGATGGTGAAAGATATGGATTCCCAAGCAGTATGGCGGCTCTATATGCCTACTTTGGTTTATCGTTTACGTTGCGTGAAATGCTAGAAGAGCAGGAGTAAAGTTGAACTTTGTGGCAAATCTCCAAATAACCAGATGAAATCATCAAATAACGACGGTAAATCTTCAAATAACACGGTGAAATTTTCAAATAGCGCTTGCAAATCTCCAAATATTTTTTGAGAAACTTTATATGAACGTTGGAAGGAAACCCACTCTCAAAAGGCGAATCTCTCTTATGGGATACGTTTAAGGAGGATATTATAGGATGAACAACACACTAAGCAAATGGGGTATCGAACAGGCTGGCCATCAAGACGGTGAAAGTATTTTAACATTATTAAAAGAGAGAGCGAGTTACCTCAAAAGCAAGGGTTCAGAGCAATGGAGTTTCCTCCTTACAGGAAATGAAGACGATGAACTACTCGAGCTTATAACTAAAGGTCTTTTTTATAAAATGACGATAAAAGATGACCATGATCTTGTGGCAACGTTTATGCTTTCTTCTGTACAAGAGGATTGGGATGTACATTTATGGGGTGAGAGTATAGAGGTTGACACGGTTTATCTTCATAAACTTGCAGTTGCTCTGAAGTACAAGGGAAATGGAATTGGGGATATTCTCCTGAATTGGATTATCCAGCATGCGATTGAACTAGGCAACAGACGTATCCGTTTGGACTGTGTTGCAGGTAGTATGAAGCTACGTAGGCTTTACGAGGAAAACGGCTTTAAGCTTATAGAAGTGGTTCATGATCATTGCTTGTATGAGCTGGAGCTCAGATAAATGTTTAAAATAAGTTAGTAAAAAGATTGTTTTGTAAAAAAACGGGGCGCACTGTTTATTCGAACAGTGCGCCTTCTTTTTTATGCTAGTACTTCCGCATTTTTTAAGGATGCTTCTACAAAGTCGCGGAAAAGCGGCTGTGGACGGTTTGGTCTGGAAGTAAATTCTGGATGGAATTGAGATGCAAGGAACCATGGGTGATCCTTGATCTCGATTACTTCAACCAAGCGGCTATCTGGGCTTGTACCGGAGAAGATGAATCCATTCTCTTCCATTTGTTGACGGTATTGATTGTTAAACTCATAGCGATGACGGTGACGCTCATATACTACTTCATCTGCATAAGCTTTTTGTACGAGTGAATCATCAATAAGTTTACAAGGGTAAAGGCCTAGGCGCAATGTTCCACCAAGATCTTCGATGTCTTTTTGCTCAGGCAACAAATCAATAATTGGAAAAGGCGTTGCTGGGTTCAATTCTGCAGAATGTGCCCCTTCATAACCTAGTACATTTCGCGCAAATTCAACTGAAGCAAGCTGCATACCAAGGCAGATTCCGAAGAATGGTACTTTGTTTACGCGTGCATAGCGGATTGCTTCAATTTTCCCTTCCACTCCACGATCTCCAAAACCACCAGGAACTAAGATTCCATCTGCGCCTTGAAGAAGCTCGTCCACATTTTCTGCTGTTACATTTTCAGCGTTAATCCAGTTGATTTTCACATCTGCATCGAACTGGTATCCAGCATGGCGCAACGCTTCAGCTACAGATAGGTATGCATCTTGAAGCTCGACGTATTTTCCAACTAGCGCAATTGTCGTTTTCTTCGAGAGATTTCTTACCTTGTCCACAAGCTTTGTCCACTCTGACATGTCAGCAACCGGTTGTGCGTCAAGCTTTAAATGGTCTACTACGATGTTATCCATATTTTGTGCCTGGTAAGCTAGTGGCACTTCATATAATGTATCTGCATCAATGGATTCGATAACTGCTTTTTCATCAATATCACAGAACAAAGCAATTTTGTCTTTCATATCTTGGGAGATCGGCATTTCCGAACGTAATACAATAATGTTTGGCTGAATTCCAAGTCCACGAAGTTCTTTTACACTATGTTGAGTTGGCTTCGTTTTCAGCTCGCCAGCAACACGGATGTATGGGACAAGTGTACAATGGATATACATTACATTGTCACGGCCAATATCACTCTTGATTTGGCGAATCGCTTCAAGGTATGGTAAAGATTCAATATCCCCAACTGTTCCCCCGATTTCAGTGATAACCACATCTGCGTTCGTTTCGCGGCCAGCGCGGAAAACACGCTCTTTAATTTCATTTGTTATATGTGGAATTACCTGTACCGTGCCACCTAAGTAATCTCCACGGCGCTCTTTTTTCAAAACCGTAGAATAAATTTTTCCTGTTGTTACGTTAGAGTACTTATTTAAGTTGATATCAATAAAGCGCTCATAGTGACCAAGATCCAAGTCTGTTTCCGCACCATCATCTGTTACGAATACTTCCCCGTGCTGATACGGGCTCATCGTACCTGGGTCTACGTTAATGTACGGGTCAAATTTTTGGATCGTTACATTTAACCCGCGGTTTTTTAATAATCTTCCTAAAGATGCAGCAGTAATCCCTTTACCAAGAGATGATACAACGCCACCTGTTACAAAAATATACTTTGTCATGCTGTCTCCCCCTCGAAATAATTTATTTGAAATATAATGAACTAACCAATGTTGAGAGGCTTTAAACATTTTTATCATTAGTCAAAACCTTGAAAATCATTAATAAAAATAATGAAGCTGTCCCAAAATCCTCAGGCACAGCGAAAATACAGTTATGAGCTAAAAAATAAAAAACGCCCCACTTGCCGCTGTTTGGCAGCAAGGGGAGCGTGTATATGATAGCTTATTATACGTGTCCTTTTTTAAGGAGCCCAAAAAAGATTCTACCTAGTTGTACCGGAAAAGTCAAGGACTAGAATTGACTTGCGAATTTTCATTCTTTTTTGAAAGGCATGATTCGAAAGGTTTGCAAGGTACAAACTTTGTCGAGTTGCAGCGAAAACAAAAAACACCCCAAAATCGGAGTGTTTTTCAAAAAATTAAAGGTCCTCTTCCTCATCTTCCTCTAATTCATCTTCTTCATCAAGTTCCTCATATTCATCGTCTTCTTCGATTATGTCCTCTTCGAACTCCTCGTCGTCGTCATCTGAATCGTCATCTGCATCGAAGTCTTCCTCTTCTTCTGCATCATCATCTTCTTCGTAGTCTTCAAGGTCATCGAATTCCAACTCTTCTTCATCCAAGTCTTCAAACTCATCTGACTCGAGTTCCTCATCGACCGCTTTTTTCACTTTCTTTTTCTTCGTTTTTACTTGAGGTGTTGTTTCCTCTTCTATTTGATCGTAAGGATACCATGCACGAAGTCCCCATTGGTTTTCGCCAATACAAATAAAACGGCCGTCGATGTTCAGATCAGTGTAAAATTGGGATATTTTACCCTTTAGATTTTCATCCGTAAAGCCAGTAAGTTCCTTGATTTCCGTTAATAATTCTGAGAAAGTAACAGATTGCTTTTTCTCCGCAAAAATCCCAGTTGCAATCTCGATCAATGACATTTCCTTAATATCTTCTGCCGTTAAATGGTCTAATGCCAATGTCTGCACATCCTTTCTATATATGTATAAAGACATTATTCATAGCAATTCCTAGAAAAATCCATACCATTCATTATAAACAAATTCCTATTGTTTAATCCAGCATTAAATAAATCTTTCTTGAAAAAATACTTCTTTTTTCCTTAGGTAGTCCACGTTTCCTATTCTCTGCTCATTTTACCGTCACAAAAGTCCAAAACTTGACAATATCCGCTAATTTTCAACATTCGGAAAAAAGGGGGTGGCCAGAAAGTGAATACTTTTCTCTGGCAGTCCCCTATTAATTAGAAATACTCTATAAAACGACGCTGTTTATCTCCGCAAAAGCCACAGGAAGGTCTGTAGCCTACCACTACATCCCCCCTGAACAAGGATGGATATGGCAGTATTTCATCGCACGCAGGAAACGCCTGCCTTTATCTCCAATAAACATCCAGAACAGTATTATATACTTTTCGGACAACCGCTAAAAGCATTTACATATTCCTTCTAAATTGTCCACCAACTTCGTAAAGGGCAGTCGTAATTTGTCCAAGGCTTGCTACCTTTACTGTTTCCATGAGTTCTTCAAATATATTTCCACCGCTTATGGCAGTTTGCTTTAAATTCGCCAATGCTTTTTCCACTTTATCTTCGTTTCGTTCACAGAAAACAGCCAAGTTGTGAATTTGAGTTTGTTTTTCTTCTTCGGTAGAACGAGCAAGCTCAATATCATTCAATTCATCCTCTGATGGAGGATTAGGATTTTGATAGGTATTCACACCGATAATCGGCAGTTCCCCTGTATGCTTTTTCATTTCATAGTACATTGATTCGTCTTGAATCTTTCCGCGCTGGTATTGTGTCTCCATGGCACCGAGAACACCACCTCTGTCGTTCAGTCGCTCAAACTCCTGTAGAACCATTTCCTCCACAAGGTCTGTCAGCTCTTCCACAACAAACGAACCTTGCAACGGGTTTTCATTTTTAGCGAGTCCATGCTCTTTTGTGATAATCATTTGAATTGCCATCGCACGGCGAACCGACTCTTCTGTTGGTGTTGTAATTGCCTCGTCATATGCATTAGTATGAAGCGAATTACAGTTATCCTGCAAAGCCATCAGCGCCTGGAGGGTAGTACGGATATCGTTAAAGTCGATTTCCTGAGCATGCAGTGAACGACCTGATGTTTGAATATGGTACTTAAGCTTTTGGCTGCGTTCATTTGCAGCGTATTTATTTTTCATCACCGTAGACCAGATTCGACGAGCCACACGGCCAATGACGGTATACTCCGGATCAAGTCCGTTACTGAAGAAGAAGGACAAGTTCGGCGCAAAATCATCAATATTCATTCCACGACTTAAATAGTATTCCACATAAGTGAAGCCGTTTGCCAGGGTGAATGCCAATTGGGTGATTGGGTTGGCTCCTGCTTCCGCAATATGATACCCCGAAATGGAAACGGAGTAATAGTTACGCACTTTTTTATCAATAAAATATTGCTGGATATCCCCCATTACGCGAAGGGCAAATTCTGTCGAGAAAATACAAGTGTTTTGACCTTGATCCTCTTTTAAAATATCTGCTTGCACTGTACCACGAACGGTTTGCAACGTCACTGCGCGAACCTCTGCATACTCTTCTACTGTCAGGATGCGACCGAGCTCTTCTTCCCTCTTTTGCACCTGCTGGTCAATCGCTGTGTTCATGAACATGGCGAGGATTACTGGTGCCGGTCCATTGATGGTCATGGATACAGACGTACTAGGTGCACAAAGATCAAAGCCTGCATAAAGCTTTTTCATATCATCGAGCGTACAGATGCTCACACCACTGTTTCCTACTTTTCCGTAAATGTCTGGTCTTTCAGCTGGGTCTTCCCCGTATAAGGTAACCGAGTCAAATGCTGTACTTAATCGCTTTGCATCATCATCTTTACTTAAGTAGTGGAAACGACGATTTGTTCTCTCTGGAGTTCCTTCTCCCGCAAACTGACGCTTAGGGTCTTCTCCTTCTCGCTTGAATGGAAACACCCCTGCTGTATAAGGAAATTCACCTGGTACATTTTCTCGATATACCCACTTAAGAATTTCTCCATAGTCAACGTATTTCGGCAGTACTACTTTTGGAATGGATAGCCCAGATAAGCTCTTTGTCGTAAGCTTCGTGATGATTTCTTTGTCGCGGATTTTAGTGACAAATTGATCACCTGAATACTTTTCCTTTTTCTCTTCCCAGCCAGCTAAAATTTTTCTAGATTCACTCGTTAACTTTTCTTCATATCCTTGTCGAAGCTCAGCCAAAGCGGCAACAAGCTCTTCGTTTTCCACATTACTTGCTGCTTCCATCGCACCATCCAACTGGAACAACTTGCGAGCAAGTTCCACCTGCTCCCCTGCAGTCCGATGATAGTTTCGAACTGTCTCACTAATTTCCCGTAAATAATAACGGCGGTCATTCGGAATAATGACATTCTGTTTTTCAACATCCTTCGAAACCGGCAGACTGGAGCTGTAGCTAGACCCTGTTTTTTCATTAATCAATTCTATCAATGCTGCAAAAAGGGTATTTGTTCCAAGGTCGTTAAATTGACTGGCAATCGTGCCATATACCGGCATATCGTCAAGCTCTTTATCCCAAAGAAGGCGGCTGCGTTGATATTGCTTTTGAACCTGTCGCTTTGCATCCTCAGAGCCCTTACGTTCAAACTTATTAATAACAATCAAATCCGCGTAGTCAATCATATCTATTTTTTCAAGTTGAGAAGGTGCACCAAATTCGCTTGTCATGACATACATGGAAAGGTCACAAATTTCTGTAATACCTGCGTCACCTTGCCCAATTCCTGACGTCTCGACAATGATCAAGTCAAAGCCAGCTGCTTTTGTTACTGCAATGGCATCCGTAATAGCAAGGGAAAGCTCTGAACGAGAACCACGCGTTGCTAAAGAACGCATGTAAACCCGAGAATTGAAAATGGCGTTCATGCGAATTCGGTCTCCGAGGAGTGCCCCACCTGTTTTTTGTTTCGTTGGATCAATAGATAAAATGGCAACTTTCTTATCAGGCACTTCATTCAAGAAGCGGCGGATCAGTTCGTCTGTTAGTGAGCTTTTTCCAGCTCCTCCAGTTCCGGTAATACCTAAAACAGGGACCGTTTGTTGCTTTTCCTTCACTTTAGCGAGGGTTGCCTGGGCAGCAGCTGCAACCTCTTCATTAGTGGTAACCTGTAACTCAGCTAAAGAAATCAGTTTCGCAATTGCTTGATGGTCATCTGCCTTTAAGCGATCCACTTCCCCATCAAGTGATTTCACCGTAATAAAATCACATTCCTTCAGCATGGAGTTAATCATACCTTGAAGGCCTTGCTCTCTTCCGTCTTCTGGTGAGAAAATACGGGCGATTCCATATGCATGTAGTTCTTTAATTTCACTTGGAATAATAACGCCCCCACCGCCACCATAAATACGGATGTGAGAAGCATTTTTTTCTTTTAACAAATCATACATATATTTAAAATATTCGACATGTCCTCCCTGATAGGAGGAAATCGCTATTCCCTGTACATCTTCTTGAATGGCTGCATTCACAATTTCCTCAACGGAACGGTTGTGACCAAGGTGTATAACCTCCGCTCCACTAGCCTGAATAATTCGACGCATGATATTGATGGAGGCATCATGTCCGTCAAAAAGACTTGAAGCTGTCACAAAACGAATATGATTAGTTGGACGATAAACTTCCATTATTCACACTCTCCCCTTTTGTTAGTCCGTGCAATAATAATTCGATTTGACCTTCCATGTAGGATTCCAAGTCGAATTGCTTGTGTAGCACCCAACGCCGGAATCCCCACATTTGGCCTTGAACAAAAATATTATGCGCGACAAGTTGAATTTCCTGTTCCTTCAACGCCATTCCTTCAGCAATCATACAATTGCGGATGACTTGCTCAAACATGGCTACCATCGCAAGTTCTTTATTTAATACGTACGGCAGGGCATCCTTCGATAAGGACTTTGCCTCTTGATACATGACCAATACTTCATCCTGCATCTCATCCATTACCCTAAAGTAATAGCGGATGGCTGATTTTAAACTATCAAGATTTCCTCTTTTCATATCCATTTCTTGTTGAAGTCGCTCTCCTACCTGGTCGTAGATACGATCACATACTAGATAGAGAACATCTTCTTTAGTCCGAATATATTCATAAAGGGTCCCGATGCTAAACCCTGCTTCTTTTGCTATTTCCCTTGTCGTAGTACGGTGGAAGCCTTTTTCTTTAAAAAGACTTACCGCGCCTTTAATCATTTGGTCGCGACGTTTTTCAATGAGCCGCTCGTCTTTAACGGATGCATGTACTTGACGTTTTTTCATCCTGTCAGTCACCTCACTTACTTTGTAAGCATTCTAGAGATAACGAGACGTTGAATTTCCTGTGTTCCTTCATAAATTTGCGTAATTTTCGCATCCCTCATATAACGCTCAACCGGATAATCCTTCGTGTAACCGTAACCACCGAAAACCTGGACAGCCTCTGTTGTCACCTTCATCGCTGTATCCCCTGCAAATAACTTCGACATCGCTGACTCTAAGCCGTAGCTCAACCCTTCAGACTCTCTCCATGCTGCCTGATACGTTAATAATCTGGAAGCCTCTATCGTAGTTGCCATATCTGCTAGTTTAAAAGAAACACCCTGTTGTGCAGCAATTGGCTTTCCAAACTGAACTCGCTCTTTCGCATAAGCCGTAGCTGCATCCAACGCACCTTGGGCAATCCCTACCGCCTGTGCAGCAATTCCGTTACGGCCCCCATCTAATGTCGTCATCGCCACTTTAAAGCCTTCTCCTTCATTGCCAAGCATGTTCTCTTTCGGCACTCGGCAGTCCTCAAACATAATTTCTGTTGTTGGCGAAGAGCGAATTCCTAGCTTTTGTTCCTTTTTCCCAACGCTAAAGCCTGGAAAATCAGCTTCAATGATAAATGCACTCGTACCTTTATGCTTACTTGTTGGGTCGGTTACCGCGAATACCACATAGATATCTGCAATCCCACCGTTTGTGATGAAAATTTTAGATCCGTTCAAGATGTAATGGTCTCCATCAAGCTTAGCAGTTGTTCGCATGCCACCCGCATCTGAGCCTGAACCTGGCTCTGTTAACCCGTAGCCGCCAATGCTCGTTCCTTGTGCAAGCGGAACTAAATATTTTTGCTTCTGCTCTTCTGTACCATATTTATAAATCGGCCAGCTAGCAAGTGAGGTGTGAGCTGATAAGGTTACCCCGGTAGAGGCACACACTCTGGATAGCTCTTCTACAGCGATACAGTATGCTAAATAATCACTTCCGATTCCACCGTACTCTTCTGGAAACGGAATTCCCGTTAGCCCAAGATCCGCCATTTTTTTGAAAATCTCCATATCAAAGCGCTCTTCTTCATCACGCTCTGCTGCTGTTGGTTCCACTTCGTTTTTTGCAAAATCACGTACCATTTTACGAATCATTTCATGCTCCTCTGAAAGTAGAAAATTCATTAGGTTCCTCTCCTTTATGTCGGGAGGTGGTGGTCCTCCCTTTCTTTTTTTCCACCATATGTCCGATAAATTGTAAGTATTGTCCGAAATAATTCTGCGGGTAGTTTTCAAGTCAGAGACTAGCAAACTACTTATGAAACCCTAATTCATTAAATGCTTTCCAATGACAATCCGCTGAATTTCACTAGTACCCTCATATATTTCACATACTTTCGCATCACGGAAGAAGCGCTCTACAGGATAATCCTTCGTGTAACCGTAACCACCAAACACCTGAACTGCTTCAATTGCCACATTCATCGCAGTTTGAGAGGCAAAGAGTTTTGCCATGGACGCCTCTTTTCCACAAGGCTTACCTAGAGCACGTAAGTTCGCGGCTCGATAAGTTAGTAATCTAGATCCTTCCACTGCTGTCGCCATATCTGCTAGCTTGAATGAAACTCCCTGCTGAGCGGCAATTGGCTTTCCAAACTGGACCCGTTCTTTTGCATAATCCGTGGAAGCTTCTAAAGCTGCTTGGGCAATACCAAGTGACTGCGCAGCAATCCCGATACGACCAACATCAAGGTTAGCCATAGCAATTTTAAATCCTTCCCCTTCTTGACCTAGCAAGTTTTCCGCAGGTACCTTCATGTCTTCAAAGGTAAGCTGCAACGTTTTAGAACCATGCAATCCCATTTTGTGTTCATCTTTCCCGATGATAAATCCAGGGGTATCTTTTTCTACGATAAATGCCGAGACCCCTTTGGATCCCAATTCCGGATTAGTAGAGGCGAATACAATATACGTGTCTGCTACCCCACCGTTTGTGATAAAGACCTTCGAACCGTTGACCACATAGTGATCTCCCTGCTTTACCGCACGGGTTTTCATACTTCCTGCGTCAGACCCCGCACTTGGCTCTGTCAGACAGAAAGCCCCAAGATACTCTCCGGACGCTAGCTTTGTTACATACTTTTGTTTCTGTTCTTCTGTTCCAAAGTAAAGAATCGGGTTTGTGCCCACTGATGTATGAACAGATAAAATCACTCCAATTGTTGCACTTACTCGTGACAATTCGTTAATCGCAATAATATAAGAGATAAAATCCATCCCTGCTCCACCGTATTCCTCCGGTATGGTCATTCCCATAAGTCCAAGATCCGCCATTTTTTGCAAGATCTCATGAGGAAACTCACCCTCCTCCATTTCCTCCACAAACGGTGCTATCTCTGTCTCTGCAAAATCCCGCACCATTTTACGGACCATTTCCTGTTCTTCCGTAAATCGTATATCCATGCTAGTGACCCCTCTCCTGATGACAATGAAAGTACTATGATTTTTTATGTTAATTTCAGCTTTTGAGTAGATGAAAATTTTGAAGCTAGTGTCTAAAATGAAGATCTTTTTATTGGCTTTTTTGATTTTTTGTTCTTCATCTGGTTTATGAAGGCCGTTTTTTCGAGTTTTTGGATTTTCGGGCATTCAACTGAGCTTTTATGTGCCCCAATTTTCAGGTTTTTGGATTTTCGGGCATTCAACTAGCTTTTATGTGCCCCAATTCTCAGGTTTTCGGATTTTCGGGCATTCAACCAGCTTTTATGTGCCCCAATTTTCGGGTTTTTGGATTTTCGGGCATTCAACCTGCTTTTATGTGCCCCAATTATCAGGTTTTCGGATTTTCGGGCATTCAACTAGCTTTTATGTGCCCCTATTTTTAGGTTTTCGGATTTTCGGGCATTCATCGAATTAAAAAAAAACATAATAACCGCTACAACAAAAAACCTACTCCCTCAAATCTAAAAAACGTATCACCCGTCGTAACGATAGAATCCGCGGCCTGTTTTGCGGCCTAACCAGCCGGCTTTTACATATTTTCTAAGTAGTGGACAAGGACGGTATTTATCATCACCAAATCCTTCGTGCAGTGTTTCCATGATATAAAGGCAGGTGTCTAGTCCGATGAAGTCGGCGAGAGTGAGTGGTCCCATTGGGTGATTCATTCCGAGCTTCATGACTTCATCTACTGCTTCTGGGGTAGCTACTCCCTCATAGACGGTATAGATAGCTTCATTGATCATCGGCATCAAAACACGGTTCGCGACGAATCCAGGAAAATCATTTACTTCAACGGGCACTTTGGTTAATTTTTTGGTCATATCTTCAATTGCGCTGTAAACTTCGTCAGCTGTTTGTAGCCCACGGATGATTTCTACCAGTTTCATAACGGGGACCGGATTCATGAAATGCATGCCGATCACTTTTTCTGGTCTGTTCGTTGCTGCAGCAATTTCTGTTATTGGAAGAGAGGAAGTATTCGTTGCTAAAATAGCGTGAGCCGGTGCATGACGGTCCACTTCCGCAAAAATTTTCGTTTTAATTTCCATGTTTTCGACTGCTGCTTCAATGACAAGATCCACATTCTTTGCGTCTTCTAGCAAAGTCGTTGTTTGTATTCTTGCTAGCACGCCAGCTTTTTCCTCTTCTGTCATCCGGCCTTTTTCGACAGATCGCATTAAGTTTTTGGTGATACCACTTAGTCCTCGTTCTAGAAATGCCTCTTTCAAGTCATTGATGTATACATCGTAACCGGCCATTGCACAAACCTGTGCGATTCCGGATCCCATTTGCCCTGCCCCAATTACCATTACTTTTTGAATTGTCATGTTCTTACCTCCCCAATTTTAAACCTGGATTAATATTGCGTCGCCTTGACCGCCGCCTGAGCAAATAGAAGCTATGCCAAGTCCTCCGCCACGTCGCTTTAACTCATGAATTAAGGAAACAATAATACGGGCTCCACTAGCTCCTATTGGATGTCCGAGTGCTACTGCTCCGCCGTTCACATTAATTTTTTCCAAGTCTAGATCTGCCAAGTTTGCAGATGCCAGTGCGACTGCAGCAAATGCTTCATTTATTTCAAACAAATCTATATCTTCTAATGATTTCCCTGTCTTTTTCAAAAGTTCTGTAATAACTAGTCCAGGTGTTTTTGGAAAGTCCTTTGCTTCGACTGCAATCGATGCATGACCTAATATAGTGGCAAGTACTTGTTTACCTTCTTTGGCGGCACGCTCTTCACTCATTAACACGAGTGCGCTTGCTCCATCATTTACTCCAGGAGCATTTCCTGCTGTAATCGTGCCATCATGGTCAAAAGCTGGTCTAAGTGTGGAAAGTTTCTCTAAAGATGTATCCTTGCGCGGAGATTCATCTTTCTGAACGACAATTGGGTCCCCTTTGCGCTGAGGAACAGATACTGGCACAATTTCTTCATCAAAATAACCATTTTCCGCGGCCTCAATAGCTCGTTGATGACTTCTGTATGCCCACGCATCCTGGTCTTCTCGACTGATAGCCATTTCTTTTGCCACGCCATTTCCGTATGTCCCCATGTGGACCCCTGTAAATGTGCATGTTAGTCCATCGTGTACCATCAAGTCCTGAATGCTGCTATCCCCCATGCGAAGTCCCCATCTCGCTTTTTGCATCATATAAGGCGCATTACTCATGGATTCCATTCCGCCTGCAACGATCACTTCTTCTTCCCCAGAGCGAATCAAAATGTCTCCAAGTGTTACAGATCGCATACCAGATGCACACACTTTATTTATGGTTTCAGTACGAACTTCCCAAGGTAAACCGGCTTTTTGTGCCGCTTGACGTGAAGGAAGCTGACCTTGCCCTCCTTGCAAAACCGTCCCCATCAGAACTTCTCCGACTTGGTCCCCAGCAACATTCGCCCTTTCCAAAGCCTCTTTTATCGCAACTGCTCCTAAGTCAGAAGCTGTGAGTGTGCTTAGTCCTCCTGCAAAACGGCCAATTGGGGTACGAACTCCACTAACAATTACGGTTTTTCCCATGGTTGAATTCCTCCTTTATTCTTTAAAAAGGTAAACGCTTTCAAATTTTTGACTGAACGCTCGCTCAATACAATGGAAAAGCATTGGGTGCACGCAGAGTTCTACGTACACCGTGACTAGCTATATTTTTTATGAAACTAGT
The DNA here is from genome assembly GCF_917563925.1 of Sutcliffiella rhizosphaerae. Lineage (GTDB taxonomy): Bacteria > Bacillota > Bacilli > Bacillales > Bacillaceae_I > Sutcliffiella_A > Sutcliffiella_A rhizosphaerae. The sequence continues at coordinate 146,717 of NZ_CAKJTJ010000003.1, read as the reverse complement.
TCCTGCTTTTCGCCAATACAGGAGCGTTCGAGCAATTCCGCCACATCATACGTTCCAACTTCTTCTTCGACTTCTTTTGCTTTCGTTCCATCTGAAAGCATCGTTAAGCAATATGGACAACCAGAGCTGATGACACTTGGTGCGACCTCAAGAGCCTGTTCGGTACGGGCCACATTAACTCGTGTACCAGAGTCCTCTTCCATCCACATGAGTCCTCCACCAGCTCCACAGCACATTCCGGTATCGCGGCTTCGGTGCATCTCCACTACTGTCACGCCCGGGATGGCTTTTAAAATGTCTCGAGGTGGCTCATACACTTCGTTGTATCTTCCTAAATAACACGAGTCATGATACGTAATGGTTTCTTTTACCTCATGAATCGGTTTCAACCTGCCTTCTTTTACAAGCTCTGCCAACACTTCTGTGTGGTGATAGACCTCTGCTTCCAAACCGAAATCTGGATACTCATTTTTGAAAATATTATAGGCATGCGGGTCAATGGTAACGATTTTCTTGATTTCGTTTTTCTCAAATTCGGAAATGTTGCTTGTAGCTAGCTCTTGGAAAAGAAATTCGTTACCTAGACGACGTGGTGTATCTCCAGAGTTTTTCTCTTTGTTGCCAAGAATTGCGAATTTCACGCCAGCTTCATTTAATAATTTCGCAAAAGAAATGGCGATTTTCTGAGAACGGTTGTCGAACGATCCCATAGAGCCAACCCAGAAGAGGTATTCGAATTCCTCACCAGCTTTTTTCATTTCTTTTACAGTAGGAATGGTTACTTCCGGTGCTGCTTCACGCCAGTTTTCACGTTCTTTACGGTTTAGCCCCCACGGGTTACCTTGACGCTCGATGTTTGTCATCGCACGTTGAGCATCAGCGTCCATCTTCCCTTCTGTTAGAACAAGGTAACGGCGAAGATCTATTATTTTATCTACGTGCTCATTCATAACTGGGCATTGATCTTCACAGTTACGACAGGTTGTACAGGCCCAGATTTCTTCTTCAGTGATAACATCACCAATCAGGCTCGGGCTGTATTCGACGGCTGCCGCACTTTCCTTTACCCCTTGGCCAGCAGATGCCATTGCCAGCTGGTTTCCATTGGTGTGTTTAAAGGCATAGGTTGGTACCCAAGGAGATTTCGAAGTAATGGCAGCCCCTTTGTCTGTTAGATGATCACGAATTTTGATTATCAAATCCATAGGTGAGAGCATTTTTCCTGTACCTGTTGCCGGACACATATTTGTACAGCGTCCGCATTCCACACATGCGTACATATCTATCAATTGGTACTGAGTGAAATCCTCCACTTTTCCAACACCAAAGGTTTCTTGTGTTTCGTCTTCAAAATCGATTTTTTCAAGCTTTCCATTGTTCGTTGTACGGTGGAAAAATACGTTCACAGGTCCTGCAATTAAGTGCGCATGCTTAGATTGCGGAACATATACCAGGAATGTAAGCAGGAGCAATAAGTGTATCCACCAACCAATATAAAATAAGGCAATGGCAGCCGTTTCATTAATCCAGCTAAACATCAAGGCAAATACGGACGCAACTGGTTCACTCCAGGTTAATCCATGATCATGCCAGATAATCCCCATTCCGTTAGAAAATAGGACAGAAAGCATTAATCCTCCGATAAAAAGAAGCACTAATCCCGACTTAAAGCCCCTTTTCAGACGAACAAGCTTTTCTACATAGCGGCGATGGAAAGCCCAGACAACCGCTACTAATATCATTAGAGTCACTAGTTCTTGAAAGAAAGTAAAGGCTGGATACAGTGGGCCAAGAGGCAAACGGCCATCAGGAACTAGACCTTTAATAATGAGATCAATCGCACCTAACTGCACCATAATAAAGCCATAAAAGAACATAACGTGGATGATCCCACTTTTTTTATCTTTTAGGAGCTTTTTTTGCCCAAATACATTAACCCACACTTTATTTAGTCGTTCTTTTACTTTGTTATCGAATTCAATTTTTTTCCCAAGCTTGATATATTGAATTCTCGTTCTGATTAAATAAAAAAATAACGAAATTGCGTAAGCGGTTACAATTATCGTCAAAATCCAATTTGCAATTAGCAAACCGTTACTCACATCTCTCCACTCCCCTCATGTCATATCCCTTTTCCTGTCAATTTTCTCAGCAGAAAACGCCTTAATGTTTGGAAAGAATATAATTTTCAGAACTTTGGTAATTTACCCTTATCTTATTACTGAATGAGCATTCAGTCAACAGATTTCCTAAAATATTTTTTGGTTTTTCTAGTTGTTGATTCCGAGCAGAAGACTCCGCTTATAACTTCAAGCTAGACATTGTTCAATGGTCACTATCGTTTGCTTCCAATCAATCTCTTAACAGGATAAGATGGCTTATTTTCGTAAAAGCTATAGGCACTTATATTAGGAGGGAATGGAATGAACGTTGTATTATACACAATCCTTGTAATAGTGCTTATTTTTATTTGGTTAGGATTAGATCTATATTTCGGTCGCATGAAGCATATCAAGGAAACAAGGACATTGAGCTTCCCAAAAAGGCAAGGGGAAATAAATCTCTATGCAGATGGGAATTTGTTGTTCAAAGACCTGTATAACGATATGCGTCAGGCAAAACACCATATCCATTCCCTTTTTTACTTGGTAAAGGAAGACCATGCCAGCCAGGAGTTCTTTAACATTCTCAAGGAAAAAGCGGAACAAGGAGTAGAGGTCCGCCTTCTCCTTGATTTTATGGGCTCTTTCGGGATTAAAAAAAGGACCATAAAAGAATTAAAAAAGCACCGCGTTCAGGTCGAATTTTATCATAAGCCTGCTTTTCCATTCTTTTTTTTCAGCATTAATCAACGGAATCATCGCAAGATTACTGTGATAGATGGAAGTATTGGGTATGTGGGCGGATTTAATATTGGAAAAGAATATTTAGGGCAGGATCCGAAATTTGGTGTATGGAGGGATTACCATTTACAGCTTATTGGAGAAGGGGTTCAAGATCTTCAGACCCAATTCCTACAAAATTGGGAGTTAGCAGGTGATTTTTCTTCTCTCGATTGGGGTAAAGATTATTACCCGGTATCTGAAAAAGGACCTCACACACATCAGCTAGTACCTACAAATGGTACACAGCTTAGCGAGATTTTTTTAAACCTCATAAAGAGAGCGGAGCATTCCATCATTATTTGTACCCCTTATTTTATTCCTAGCGACCTGTTGCTTGTTGAACTATTAGACGCCTTGGGGCGCGGGGTGAGTGTCACCGTGCTTGTTCCTGCAAAAGCTGACCATCCTATCGTCATGGATGCGGCGTTTCCTTACTTTTCCACTATTATTGAAGCTGGAGCAGAGGTTTATCGATTTTATCTTGGTTTTTATCATGCAAAAGTTATCGTTATTGATGACCATACTTGTGATATTGGTACAGCTAACTTCGATAAGCGGAGTTTGTTTTTAAACAATGAAATAAATTGTTTAATATATGATAAGGAATTCGTGCAAAAAACGATTCAGGAAATTTATAAAGATATTCATCATTCAGAAAAGTTGACGTTGGAATTTATTAAGAACCGTTCCTTATTTGAAAAAAGCAAGGAACAGTTTTCCAAATTAATTTCTCCGTTGTTGTAAAGGAGGGATTTTTATGAGGATACGGATAGGTTTCGTATCTCAGTCATGGAGCCTTTGGGAAGCTTCTCCTGCCAGGGCTTTAACTTATACACGTTACAAACAAATGTCGGTGGATGAAAGGGTTGAAAAGCTTCACTCTGTGACAAAAGAAAATTTACAAAATACATTGCGAACGATTTACTTTTGTATCGCTCATGGTATCCAAGTGTTCCGGTTCTCCTCTTCCATTGTACCTCTTGCCACTCACCCTGAGGTAAAGTGGGATTTTGTCAAACCGTTCGAGCATGAATTCAAGGAAATCGGGCAACTGGTGAAGCGATATGGCATTCGTTCAAGCTTTCACCCGAATCAATTTACCTTGTTTACAAGTGATAAACCGCATATCTCTGAGAATGCGGTCATGGACATGGCTTACCATTATGACATGCTGCAGGCTATGGGGTTGGAAAAGGAAGGGACAATCAATATCCATGTTGGTGGAGCATATGGGAACAAAGAGCTAGCGATAGAGCGTTTTCGTGAAAACATTAAGTTGCTCCCAGAGAACATTAAACAGAGGATGACCTTAGAAAACGACGATAAAACATACACGACAGAGGAAACACTGATTCTATGTGAGGAGTTAGGTGTTCCGTTAGCATTTGATTATCATCACGAATTTGCAAATCCGAGTAGTATTTCTTATGAGGAGTTGCTCCCTAGGGTTTTTGCGACATGGAATGATATTGGCATCATACCAAAAATTCATATCTCCTCCCCTCTTTCTGAAAAGAAATTACGCCACCATGCCGATTATGTAGATGTTCAATTTATTATGGAATTTATAAAAGTAGTGATGAAGCTTGGCCAGGATGTGGATTTCATGGTAGAGGCAAAGTACAAGGATGAAGCGGCACTACAGCTCGTAGAAGATATCGCAAAAATACGCGGAGTAAAGCGTTTGAGTGGTGGAATGGTTGAGTTGTAAGTTCCATACTACTAATACTATTTGAGGGCTGTCCAACGAGTGAATACTTTTCGGACAGCCCTCTATTTGGATTCAGTTGCTTGATTGGAAAATTGGGGCAATCCACATAAAAAGACGGTACCCAAGGTAAATCCCGACAATCCCCACGATACCTGAAAAAACAGGCGGTGCAGGTATAGGCAGTCTGAATAACGCAAAGAGGAATCCAACGACCATTCCTGTTGCAAGTGCTAATAAACTTTCTTTCATAGAAAAAACTCCTTTGTTCGTAATTCTTAAGTTGTTGTTATTTTAGCCAAAAGAAAGCTCTCTACTCCAAATAAGTAGAGAGCTTAGACTGGTGAAATCTTCGTAACACTTCCTTGTTGAGGTGATCATTACCTAATGCGGTAACTCCTCTCCTTCCTAGGATTCATGCCACTACATTTTTTCAGGAGCAGATACTCCGATAAGTTTTAACGCATCTTCAAGTGTAATTTGGACTGCTTTCATGAGACCAAGGCGTGCTTTTGATTTTTCTAGGTTATCAGCATCAAGTACTTTTTCTGCGTTATAGAAGCTATGAAGAGCCGATGCCAAATCAAATATATAGTTCGTAATGCGATGAGGTATCCGCTTTTGTGCCGCCTCTGCTACTGCTAATGGGTAATCGCCAAGTTTTTTAAGAAGGTCAATTTCTTTTTCTGAAGCGATATAATCCAATGCAAAGTCACCCTCTAGGCTAAGTCCTTGTTCTTCCCCTTGACGAAGCATGCTGCAAATACGCGCGTGAGCATATTGGGCATAGAATACCGGGTTTTCGTTGGATTGGGAAACGGCCAAATCCATGTCAAAGTCCAAATGTGTATCTGCGCTGCGCATTGCAAAGAAGTAACGCACTGCATCAAGTCCTACTTCTTCCATCAAGTCTCGCATCGTTACGGCTTTACCTGTACGTTTGCTCATCTTCATTTTTTCACCGTTTTGGAAAAGATGTACAAGCTGGATAATTTCAACTTCCAGCGCCTCTTTCCCGTATCCTAATGCCTCTATTGCAGCTTTCATACGTGGTATATAACCGTGATGGTCCGCACCCCAAATATTAATAAGCTTATCATGACCGCGTTTAATTTTATCCTGATGATATGCAATATCCGGTGTTAAATACGTATAAGAGCCATCATTTTTTATTAACACTCGGTCTTTGTCATCCCCGAAGGTAGTGGAGCGAAACCAGGTTGCCCCCTCTTCTTCGTAAATATGACCTTGATTACGTAAGGTCTCGAGCGCATCATCAATTTTTCCATTGTTGTATAAAGAGGTTTCTGAATACCATACATTAAAGCGAACCCGGAATTCCTCTAAATCCTGTTGAAGCTTTTTCATTTCATATTTTAGCCCATACTCACGGAAGAAGCTGCGGCGATTATCTTCTGTTTCATGAACAAACTTATCGCCAAACTCTTCCGCAAGTGCTTGTCCAATTCCGATAATATCTTTACCGTGGTAACCATCTTCAGGCATTTCTACTTCCTGTCCAAGAGCTTGTAAATATCTTGCTTCAACAGAGAGCGCAAGATTGTTGATTTGGTTTCCAGCGTCATTAATATAGTATTCACGTGTAACCTCATAACCCGCTTTATCCAGTACGTTACATAACGAATCTCCGACAGCAGCTCCGCGGGCATGCCCAAGATGAAGATCACCTGTAGGGTTTGCGGATACAAACTCGACATTAACTGTTTCTCCCTTGCCAACATCAGAACGACCGTAATCCGATCCAGCCTTAATGATGGTAGGAATCAATTCTGTTAAGTAGGAGTTATTCATATAAAAGTTAATGAATCCAGGTCCAGCAATATCGATTTTTTCGATAGATGCTTTTGATTGATCGAAGTTTTTTACAATTTCTTCGGCAATCATACGTGGCGCTTTTTTGGCAACCCGCGCAAGCTGCATGGCCATGTTGGTAGAATAATCCCCATTTATTTTATCTTTAGGTGTCTCAAGTAGTACCTCTGGAATCTGCTCCTCTGTTGCTAATCCTGCTTTTATGACAGAGTCTTTAATCTCTGCTTTCAGGCGCTCTTGTACTTGTTCCACAATATTCATATTGCCTATTCCTCCTCAAAATTAATTGTTATCAAGTATTGACCTGTTATGTCATCCTGAATCTTCAATTTATAATCAAGCTGTAAGGATCCTCTATTCTTGTTAGGATCCTTCATCAAAATTACCTTATTGGTTTCAGTTTCAAACTGAAAAATAGCTCCTGCACCGTGATAGGATCCTTCTGTCGTTTCACCCGCCCGGAAGGACTGCGACATCTTGATGTCCCCAGAACGCTTCAATCTTACTTCCTGATTGTTTATTTTATAAAAGCAATGGACCTTCTCTTGTCTTTCCAGCTCTTCAGCGAAAACGATGTATTCCGATTGACCCTTTATGTAATACTGTCCTACTGTATTAAATGAAACCTGTTCCCGTTCATTATTGGCATGAATGATTTCCGATTGGAAGTTAACCCTAATCGGCATTTTGATGTCCTTTTGATTGTCTGCCATCGGGATGCACATCCTTTTTTATCAACTAGGAAAAGTCGGGCTTCGCCTAAAACTTTCCCTTTATTTTTATCATATTGCATAATTACGAGTTTCTTATAAAGTTTGCGTAAACAACCCATATATACAATTCTATAACCTTAATAGTATAAAACAAGTTGATTGAGGAATTCAAGGGGACGTAAGTTTGTGTATGTGTGCTTTTTAATTTTTGAGGTTTTGGGCGTCATCGGCATTAGATCTAAGAAAAACCCCGCCTCCTTAACAAGGAAACGGGGCACCACAACTTGATGGGTTATTTTACCCAACCTAAGATCATTTCACGAATGAGCTTACTTGCTGTGTTAGCAGTTTGTTCGGAATTATCATAAATTGGTGCTACTTCTACAAGGTCTGCTCCAACTACATTCACACTAGAGCCTGCGATAGCATGAATGGAGGCAAGTAGTTCACGGGATGTGATACCGCCACAATCGACAGTACCTGTTCCTGGCGCATGTGCAGGATCCAGAACATCAATGTCGATTGTTACATATACCGGACGTCCAGCTAGTGTTGGCAGGATTTCCTTTAGCGGCTCAAGCACTTCGAATTTGGAAATGTGCATGCCGACTTCTTTCGCCCATTGGAATTCTTCTTTCATGCCAGAACGAATTCCGAATGAGTAGACATTGGTAGGTCCAATTAGGTTAGCTGCTTTCTTGATAGGTGTGGAATGGGAAAGCGGTTCACCTTCATAATCATCACGAAGGTCTGTATGTGCGTCCATATGAATGATGGCTAGGTCGGGATATTTTTTGTACATAGCTTTGATTACTGGCCAGGATACAAGGTGTTCTCCTCCGATACCAAGTGGAATCTTCCCACTATCCAACAAATCGTCCACATACTCTTCAATCATCTCTATGCTTTTTTGTGGATTGCCAAATGGAAGGGGAATGTCACCCGCATCATAGTATTTGACTTCCTCTAACTCACGATCTAAATATGGACTGTATTCTTCAAGTCCGATAGATACTTCACGAATACGTGCCGGGCCAAAACGAGAGCCTGGACGGTAGCTTACTGTCCAATCCATCGGCATGCCATATATAACTACCTGACTTTCTTCAAAGTTAGGGTGACTTTTGATAAATACATTACCAGAATAAGCTTCATCAAAACGCATGGTGATTTCCTCCTTCAATAAAGGAGACTGGTCCCTCTGTATGCTGGGTCAGCCTCCCCATCTACATTACTTCACTAAGTCAGCTACAAACTTTGGCAATGCAAAGGCAGCTTTGTGTAATTCTTTCGTGTAATATTTTGTATCGATTTCATGAAAGCGGTCTTCACTTACTTCTAAAGGATCATGCTTTTTGGATCCGATTGTGAATGTCCACATTCCGCTTGGGTAAGTAGGAATGTTAGCAATGTAAAGGCGCGTTATCGGGAAGATTTCGCGAACATCACGTTGAACATTTGTAATCAACTTTGGGGTGAACCAAGGGTTGTCTGTTTGTGCAACAAATACGCCATCTTCTTTCAAAGCTTTAGAGATTCCTGCATAAAATCCTTTTGTAAAAAGATTAACAGCCGGTCCGACAGGTTCTGTGGAGTCTACCATGATTACGTCATATTTATTGTGGCTTTCTGCAATGTGCATGAAGCCGTCGCCAACCTTCACTTCTACACGCTCATTTTCCAACTCACCAGCAATTTCTGGTAAGTATTTTTTAGAATACTCGATTACTTTTCCGTCAATTTCAACAAGAGTCGCTTTTTTCACGCTAGGGTGCTTTAATACTTCACGGATAACTCCACCGTCTCCACCACCAACAACCAATACGTTCTCTGGGTTAGGATGCGTAAATAATGGAACATGCGCCACCATCTCATGGTAGACAAACTCGTCCTTTTGCGTTGTCATAACCATGCCGTCCAATACTAGCATGTTACCGAATTCTTCTGTTTCTACCATATCAAGTTTCTGGAATTCTGTTTGCTCTGTATGTAAAGTGCGTTTAATTTTCGCTGTGATTCCGAAGTTTTTCGTTTGATATTCTGTGTACCATAATTCCATGTGTACAACATTCCCTTCACATTTAGTGTTCTATCTATTTTGCTGCCAAAAGCGTAAATTGCTTACTTTAAAAAAAGGCTCGTTTTTTATCGTTCCCTAACGGTTAGAAATGAAACATCAAGAAAAAAGTATAGATGATTCTAGCAAAAATACAAGAGAAAAATTAATTTTTTCATAAATGTTTAAAAAGGGATAAAGATTTTCATAATAAGTACTACTAATATGCCACAGATAAGGGGGATAGAGAATAAGATGGAGTTAATGACAAATGACCGTTTTCAACAACTAAAGAAGGTTCTACGTGCAGCCGTTTTTATTGGCGTTATCCTATCAATCTCTTTCTTTCTTCTGATAGGCGGTGTTTGGATATATGCAAAATCAAAGGGTGCTCCTCCCCTTTCTGTCACACAATCCTCGATTATTTATAGCAAAGATGGGGCCATTATTGGGGAGGCCCATAGTGGGGAAAAGCGTTATTGGGTCGAACTTGATGACATATCCCCTTTTTTAATTGATGCCACAGTTGCGGTAGAAGATAGGCGTTTTTTCAGCCACCACGGATTTGATCCAAAACGGATAGTTGGTGCCCTTCTTGCCGATATAAAAGCACGCTCAAAGGTGCAAGGAGCAAGTACGATTTCCCAGCAGTATGCACGTAATCTTTTTTTAGTGCATGATAAAACGTGGAAAAGAAAGCTTGAGGAAGCACTTTATACGATACGGATTGAAGCCAATTATTCCAAAGAAGAAATTCTGGAAGGCTATCTAAATACGATTTATTATGGGCATGGCGCTTACGGCATTGAAGCGGCATCCTATTATTATTTTAACAAACCTGCCAAAGATCTTAGCCTTTCAGAGGCAAGCATGATCGCAGGCATCCCGAAAGGCCCGAGCGTTTTCTCGCCATTCTCTGATGAAGATCGCGCATTATCCCGACAAAAAGTCGTTCTCCAATCTATGGTGGACAATGGTTCTCTGACGAAGGATGAAGCTGCCCAAGCTTTAGAAAAACCACTCGTCTACGGTAATCGCGAACATTTGCCGAAAGAATACATGGCCCCTTATTTTCAAGATGCTGTCAGAGCTGTTGTGCGGCATGAATTGGGCTTGCAGAAAGAACTGGAAATGGGTGGACTTCACATTTACACAACGTTGGATGCCAATCTCCAGGCAATTGCTGAAGAGGAAATAAACAATATATTCAATCCTGAATCGGACATGCAGGTAGGGTTCGTTGCCATGGAACCGAAAACAGGAAGGGTACTTGCCTTGGTTGGTGGTCGAAACTATGAAGATAGTCCATACAACCGCGTCACACAGGCAGAGCGGCAGCCAGGTTCAACTTTTAAGCCACTGCTTTATTATCGCGCACTGGAGGAAGGCTTCACCCCTTCCACCGGGTTTCGCAGTGAAGTGACCACATTCCAGGTGGATGAGGGGCGCTCGACCTATACCCCTCATAATTTCAACAACTACTATGCAAATGATCTGATAACGATGATGCAAGCACTTCCTTTATCTGATAATGTGTATGCGGTGAAAACACATCTTTTGCTAGGAGAAAAAGAACTGACCGATCAAGCTATTGAACTTGGCATAGATTCTAAAATAAAGCCAGTTCCTTCCCTGGCTCTTGGTACCTCTCCTGTTCGGGTACTGGATATGGCAAACGCATATAGTATGTTCGCAAATGGTGGAAAAGAAGTTCAGCCAGTATTCATCGAGAAAATTGTGAACTATCGTGGCGAAATACTTTTTGAACGGGAAAAAAAGACGAAGCAACTATTGGATCCTGATGTGACCTTCGTTCTCAACCACATGATGACTGGGACATTTGATCCTGCGTTAAATGGTTACATGGCTGTAACAGGCAACTCGATTCGTGAGCAACTGACTCGTCCTTATGCAGGAAAATCCGGATCCACAGAAACCGACAGCTGGATGATAGGATACACCCCCCAGCTAGTCAGTGCCGTCTGGACTGGCTACGACAGGGAAAAATCCATCACCCTAACAGCCGAAAAGCACTATGCCAAAGATGTGTGGGCCAGTTTCATGGAACGTGCCCTTGAAAAAAAATCAGTGGTAACCTTTGCTCCCACAGATGGCGTTATCGGCGTTAGTGTCAACCCGCAAACAGGTCTTCTTGCCACAAGCGACTGCCCTGTATCTAGAATGAGTTTCTATTTGAAAGGTACAGAGCCCACAGAGTACTGCATGGCTCATTTGAAAGACATCGAAGAGGATTCATCGCCAACAGAGCCTAACCTTGAGGAAGCTCCAAAGAAATGGTGGAGAAGGCTTGTTCCTTGGTTGTAAGGAATGGTGGAAGGGGCAACACCTGAATATAAGTTAAAAACCCCGGGAGAAATATCTCCCGGGGTTTTTAGTGTCCTAGTTCCCATGTGTTCTACACATGTAGATTTAGTTTACTTTCTTTGTCGAAATAACTCAAGTAGGTAATGACGAACATTCAAAAAAATGTCACATCTTTATTTTCCATAACCCCTTGACAATTTAATTGGTTTCCAACTGCTGTTTAAGGTCATCTGTTGCACGATCCCACATGCCTTGATCATGGCCTACTAAATAGTCCTTCAAAATAGTCTTAGAACGGTCATCCATATGGGCAACCATAATGTGACGTTTCATTGATTTATCCATTTTGTTTACATGCTCCGGCAAAGATTTATACCCTCTCCTAATTTCACGGTCCACTGTCATCTCACAAGCCGTTACTCCAGCATAATATGGTCCCTCTTGCTTGCGGTCGATCGTCACCCATACCAGCCAGTAAGGTTTTCCATTTGGAACATCCTCTTTATTAGGCAAAAATTTTATGCCGCGCTCTACCGAACTTCGTGCATGCATCGCACCGATATCCACAAACGCATCTCCGCCTACAACATCAACGAAAACAGGCGATACATTATCCAGACTAAGAGCACCAATCCCAAAGCCTCCATGACCATCTGTAGGGTCATTTTTTATAATATTAAAACCAATCGGCTTCTTTTTCTTTTCTTGATCCATTTCTCAATTGCCCCCTTACCGTTTATGTACATGACTTTTTCACATATACCTCGCTAAAAAAAGAACCATGTAAACAGAGGCCGGCAAGTCCGGTCTCTCTTGCGCTTTTCCTGTAATTATACAATAATTTATGAGAGATGAAAAAACAATAGAAGTTTAAAGGAGCGAAAAAACATGCCATATGTAACAGTAAAAATGCTAGAAGGCCGCAACGAAGAACAAAAGAAAGCATTAGTAGAAAAAGTAACCGCCGCCGTAAGTGAAACCACAGGTGCCCCAGAAGAAAAAATTGTCGTGTTTATCGAAGAAATGACAAAAGGACACTACGCAGTTGGCGGAAAGCGCCTAAGCGATCAATAAGCGTCCTCTATGCTAGTGATTATCACGGTAAGGTAACGAACGATTTTAGATGGGGATTTTCAAATTAAAAGGACATTTACCGACTGGAGCTCGATGCCCATTAGTCGATGAAGCGGAAGTATCGAAGGTTTCAGGGGAGTTATCGATATTTTGATCATTGAGGTGGCTCATCCATCGGAATTTGAAGTGCCGCAGCTGTTATTTGGAGATTTCGGAAGTTATTTGGAGATTTTGAGTCGGGATTTAGTGATTTCGGCTAATTATTTGGAGATTCTATGCCAGGATTTAGAGATTTCCAATTTTAGTGAGCATTTTTGGGCTGGGGAACGCCGCTCCTGAGCAGATGAAACAGCTGTTTCGATAGTTTCAGAGGAGTTATCGATATTTTTGAGAGATTTTTCGATATTTTCAGAAGGATTTTCGATATTTTCCTGGTGCTTTTGGATAGATTCAACAGATTTTTCGATATATTGATCATTTGGATGGCTCTTCAATTGGAATTTGAAAAGCCACAGCTTCTATTTGGTGATTTCAGATAGTTATTTGGAGATTTCGAGTTAGGATTTAGTGATTTCGACTGATTATTTGGAGATTTTATGCAGGGATTTAGAGATTTTCAATTTTAGTGAGCATTTTTGGGCTGGAGCATGCCACTCCTGAGCAGATGAAACAGCTGTTTCGATAGTTTCAGAGGAGTTATCGATATTTTTGAGATGTTTTTCGATATTTTCCTGGTGTTTTTAGATAGATTCAACAGATTTTTCGATATATTGATCATTTGGGTGGCTCTTCAATTGAAATTTCAAGAGTCGCAGCTGTTATTTGGAGTTTTCATGCTAGAATTCACTCATTTCCAATTAAAGGAATACCCATCACCTAGGGCACGCATCCCTGAACCGCTGATTTTGCTCTATCCATTGAAAGCTACCAATTATAAAAGGCCCGAGAGAATCCCACTATTCTCTCGGACCTTTTGAATTTAATTTTGGATACATGAACGCAGCTGTTCAATGTAATTGTATGCTTCTTCTACTTCTTCTTCTGTGTAGCGTTGTTTGCTTTTAAGGGTGTATACTTTGTCTTTTACTTCGTCCTTTGGCAGGTTTTCAAAGAAAAGTACGGTGGATACTAGCTCTAAGAAACGTGAGCTTTGTTCGTTCATTTTGGTCATGCATTCATTTAAGAATGGCATCTCTAGGTCGTAGTGAGTTAGAAATTCCTCACCATTTTCAGTGAGGCTGTAGCGATATTGGGAATAGCCGCCTTTGTTTTCTTTTAGCTCACTTAGGAATCCTAGATTGCATAGTTCTTCTACTCGCAATGTTACCTCTTCTGAGTATGGTCCATAGAAATGAAAATTGTATTTTTCATAGAATGGGTAGTTTAGCTTTTTTGCGATGTATACCATTTTTTGTAGTTTTTTTCTTCCGATGACTTCTCCTGCTGAAGCAAACACCTTCATTAATTTTGCGTGATCTGTCAACAAACCCCTTCATCTCCTAACGTAAGCCGTTGCCTAAAATCCTAGTATCTCTCTAATTTTATTTTTTGTGGACTTCTTGGTTGAAACATCTTCTAGCATATCTAATGGAAAATAAAGCTTGTGATCGGTTCTTCTTTTTCCTGAAATGGCGTCAACAATCTCTGATTCTCTTGAAAGTTCGCGTACTTCCCCGTTTGGCATGACGAGGTGAATAGGTAAACGTTCCTCTTCTTCTCCAGGACGGTAAAAGTCGTATGGAAGGTCGGAGGAGGAATCAACCACTAAATAATAGGCTGGATCAATGCCTGCCTTTTTAAAGAGACTGGTGAGTTCCATCAAGTCCATCATTTGCTTATTAGGATTAAATTCGACGTATTTAAACAAATTCCTGTTCATAAATCGTCGACATAAGTCACTTAATATCGAATCTTCTTCCTCTTGCCATGACTGGAAATAATACATAATCACTGCTTCATCAAGCTTTATGTAGTCTTTAAGTGAGATTTTTTCATCAAAAAGAGAATAAAAATGAACCGGTTGATATTTAAATGTGTAATTTTCTGCATACAACTGCTTTGCTCTGTGTAAAATTTTCGTCAAAATAACTTCCGCGCTTCTTGTAACTGGATGGAAGTACACTTGCCAGTACATCTGGTAGCGGCTCATGATATAGTCTTCAACCGCATGCATTCCGCTCGATTTAATGACTACCTGATCCTCACGGGGACGCATTACACGAAGTATTCTTTCCATATCAAAATGTCCGTAGCTGACCCCTGTAAAATAAGCATCTCGCTGAAGATAATCCATTCTGTCGGCATCAATCTGACTGGATATCATGCTGACTACCAATTTGTTTTTGTATGTTTTGGCTATAACCTCAGCAACATCTTTGGGAAAATTTTTGTTAACATTACGAAGTACTGCATTTACTTCCGTATCACCAAGAATAATCGCCTGCGTGAAATCTTCATGGTCAAGGTGGAATACTTTCTCAAAAGAATGAGAAAACGGCCCATGCCCTAAATCATGCAAGAGGGCTGCACATAAACATAAAAGTCGATCATCTGGATTCCAATCTGGTCGTCCTTCAAAGCCGTCATCAATTATGCGCCGCACAATTTCATAAACACCTAAAGAGTGGTTCAGACGACTATGCTCTGCTCCATGAAATGTCAAATAGGTTGTCCCAAGTTGACGGATCCGACGCAGACGTTGGAATTCCATGGTACCTATTAAGTCCCAAACAACCCTATCCCGAACATGTACATATCGATGAACGGGATCCTTAAACACCTTTTCTTCACTTAATTTTTCCGTAGCATAACTCATTCTTTTGACCTCTTTATCTTCGGCATAATATTTATCTAGTTTCTATTATATCGTAAAAATTTTACAAGAAAAGAGATGGATTTTTGGGATCCTATTATGTTGGTACCCTTATCGCGAATAAAAAATCACCTTTGCACGAAGACAGAGGCGATTTCCTATTTTTTTAATTTCTTCATGATTTTTTCTATCAGTTCATCTTCTGTGGGAGCAGAAAGCGGGCGATTGTTTACAAATGCAAACGCCTTTTTTCTTCCGGGTCCACAATAGGATTGACAGCCTACTTCCAAACACGCTTGTTCATCCACTTTTTTTAGCTTCGGAACTAACGTTTTCACATTGGTTGCATCGCAGTCATCACAAATGCGAAACTCATTTGCCATGGTTCTACACCTTTCTATCTAAAAAGTGAATATCTTCACTTTGCTCTTTTTTCCAGTTCCTTAAAAACAGTCTTTAACTAAATGGTATTTTACAGGGATTCAAAAAACAATGCAAGTTGATTTACATGTGATAATTGTCTAAAACCCGACAGATAACAATCTAGTAATTTTTTCTATGAATATGTATAAATATGTTTTCTCTCGTCCAAAATATAGACAGAACGAATGATTATAAGGGAGTTGGATTAGAGATGAAAGATCGTCAAGACGCTTGGTCTGAAGAGAATGATTTATTATTGGCAGAAACTGTACTTCGCCATGTGAGAGAGGGCAGCACCCAGCTAAACGCATTTGATGAAGTGGGAGATAAACTGAACCGCACATCGGCAGCTTGTGGATTCCGCTGGAACGCAGTCGTCCGCCATGATTATGAAAAAGCATTACAATTAGCAAAGAAACAGCGCAAACAACGTCAACGAGCCCTAGGACAGCCAACAAAAAAACTGCTATATACTCCACCTGAAACCATCGTGGATGAGGAGTTGCCATTAATCCTAGATAATCCCATATCCGAAGAGCGGCAGACAATATCTGTTCCTAAAACTAGGGTAGAAAGAAAAGCCGCAACATACGGAATGAGAAATAATAGCGACCTGTCACTGGAACAAGTCATCAGTTTCTTACAAACCATGAAACATTCAAACGCTCATTCTACCGCTCTACAACATGAAAACGAGAGATTAGTAAAGGAAAACGAAGGACTTGCACGTACAAACAAAGAACTAGAAGTACGAGTACAAAAGCTGCAGGAAGAGCAAATAACCGTTCAAGAGGATTACGAAACACTCATGAAGATCATGAACCGCGCACGCAAACTCGTATTATTTGATGAAGAAGAACATGTTCCATCTAAGTTCATGATGGACAGAAACGGCAATTTGGAGAAACTGGCGGAATAATATTAAAATACCTGCCCCGACATTTAGTGATGGGGGCAGGTATTTTTTTGTGGGTTGGTTTGGGCCGGAACTCGCGGGAGTTTCGTGCCAACTCTGGACCAACGTCTAGTTCCCTAGTACTTTTTCGTTTCGTTCTACTATTCGCTGGTAGTAGTGCTCATAAAGGTCCAGTTCGTTCCCTTGTAACGTATTTGCAAATATGTGACCACTTGTTTCTTTTAAAGAGGTTAAAAGACGGAGCATCACATCCTGTACGGATAGAGAGTGGCCTGTTAATTCGGTCAGTGATGCCATGACATCCGGGGTAATGGTTGGAAAAGCAAATTTTGTTTGTTCATTTTGTAGGGCTCTTTTGTAAAATTCACCGATGAGTGCCGCACGTTCCGATCCACTACCATCAACACAGAGGTAAATTTGCACAGCAACACCGCCACGAATTCGCCTTTGTGAAATACCTGCAAACTTTTTATCCCCGATACTGAGGTCATAGCTACCAGGACAATACGACCCGACGATTTCCTTCGCCTCAATAATTTGTGGCATATCGCGGAACATATGCTTCGTCAATTCCCACATCGCGTCATACCCACGGTTAATGTCGATAGCCTTCTCTCCTTCCGGGAAAACAAGGGATATATTGAGAATACCCTCATCCAGAACAACCGCCAGCCCCCCTGAGTTACGTACTATCACTTCATACCCCTGACTATTTAAATAATCAATTCCCTGTTGGAGAAATGGCAAGCGAGTATCCTGAATCCCGAGAACAATTGTGTCTTTGTGGACCCAAGTCCGGCAAACTGCACCACTCTCCCCTTTTCCAACAGAGGTGCACAAAGTATCATCCATAGCGAATGATTGCAGAGCATGGAAGCTGCCCCCAAGAGAAGATTGGTCGATGATGCGCCATTGGGGCTGGTTTAAAAGCTGTAATGCAGGTGTGATGGTTGGTTCTGTCGTCATTTCGGTTAACTCCTCTATCTTTCCGTTCTAATTGGCTCTTTTGCATTATATTACATGGCAGGTGGAAAGGAAAGTTTGGGTAGTGATTAAGGCACTTATGTCCGATACAAAATCGGAAATGAGGGGGGAGTCATGATGGCGATTTTGTGGGGGCTTTCTTACTATTTTTGTCTTCATATCGCCTATGAGGACTTTTTCTCATCGGTTCCACTTCTGTTTTTGTCTTCATACCGCTTATGAGAACTTTTTTGCGATGGCTACACTTCTGTTTTGTCTTCATACCCCTTATAAGGACATTTTTGCGACCGCAACCCTACTATTTTTGTCTTCATATCGTCAATGATGACATTTTCTCAACGGCTCTCTTCTGTTTTTGTCCTTATACCATCGAGTTTTACACAAAAAAGGGTTTCATAGTGGTAACAATACCCCAAAATGATGAACTCATAGAAAAATGCGATCTTTCAACATTCCCCCAACACCACAAAAGTCAACTAAAAAAAGGTACAAGCATCCATGCTCATACCTTTTCTTCGCAAAAAGTTAGTTTGACGCTTGTCCAGCAGTAATCAATGCGAGTTTATATACATCTTCTACGCTGCAGCCGCGGGACAGATCATTTACAGGTTTGTTTAAGCCTTGCAAGATTGGGCCTACTGCTTCGAAATTGCCGAGACGTTGGGCGATTTTGTAGCCAATGTTTCCTGCCTCTAGGCTTGGGAATACAAATACGTTGGCGTCGCCTTGGATTTTGGAGCCTGGGGCTTTCTTTTCAGCAACAGATGGAACGAATGCTGCATCAAATTGGAATTCTCCGTCGACAACTAGTTCTGGATTACGCTCAGATGCGATGCGTGCTGCTTCTACGACACGCTCTGTTTCTGGAGATTTGGCAGAGCCTTTCGTGGAAAAGCTTAGCATGGCTACTTTTGGTTCGATGCCGAACATTTTTGCTGTTGCTGCACTTTCGACTGCGATTTCTGCTAGGTCATTGCTATCTGGTGCAATATTGATGGCGCAGTCTGCGAACACGTACTTCTCATCGTTACGAACCATGATGAATACACCAGAGGTTTTGCTTACGCCTTCTTTTGTCTTAATAATTTGAAGTGCTGGACGTACCGTGTCAGCTGTTGAATGGGCTGCTCCACTAACAAGTCCTTGTGCACGATTTACATGTACGAGCATGGTTCCAAAATAGTTTGGAGTCAACAGAATCTTTCGCGCGTCTTCTTCTGTTGCTTTTCCTTTACGGCGTTCTACAAAAGATGCTACAAGCTCGTCCATATGCTCGTAGGTTTTTGGATCGTAAAGCTCGACACCTTCTAACGTTAAGTTTAAGTTAGATGCTAACATGCTGATTTCTTCTTTGTCACCTACTACTATCGGTTTTACCATATTCTCTGCTGCAAGTCGGGCAACAGCCGTTAACACACGCTCATCGTTTCCTTCAGGGAATACAATTTTAATATCTTTACCTGCAACTTTCTCTTTTAGCGTTTGAAATAACTCGCTCATACAAGGTCTCTCCTTCATTAGCTTTTTGCTTTTTTCGTAAACTTTGTTGTTACTGTACAAGTAATTAAGTAAGCAACAATTTTTTGAAAAGAGCCAAGCTTTAATATGCTTCTACTTTTTAGGATACCCCTTAAGTGATGAAAAGCAACCGAAACCCTTTATTGTTATCGCTTACAGATAAAAGTCTTTATTTTCAAAAGGGTCTGTAAAATTACTTTCATCAAGCTTTCACATTTACGAGTTTTACAAACAAGAAGTGATGGGAAAACTGTGATATAGTAAGAGGGGAATACATAGACAATCTTTTCAAGGAGTGATTGCAATGAGTGAAGCAGCTCAAACGTTAGATGGCTGGTATAGCCTTCATGATTTTCGCACAGTAGATTGGGCCCTTTGGAAAACTCTTTCTAGTGAAGAGCGTCAAACGGCTATAAATGAATTTTTAGGCCTTGTAGAAAAGTGGAACAAGGTTCAATTAGAAAAAAACGGAAGTCATGCATTATATAGTGTTGTTGGTCAAAAAGCGGACTTTATGATGATGATTCTTCGCCCTACTTTAGAAGAGTTAAATGAAATAGAAAATGAGTTTAATAAAACTACGTTAGCTCAATATACAATCCCGGTTTATTCTTATGTGTCCATTGTGGAATTGAGTAACTATTTACCGGAAGGCGAGGATCCTTATCAAAACCCGCAAATCCTTGCTAGACTTTACCCAGAATTGCCAAAAGCAAAGCATATTTGCTTCTACCCAATGGATAAGCGTCGATTAGGTGAGGACAACTGGTATATGTTGCCGATGGAAGATCGCCGTCGTATGATGCGTAGCCATGGAATGATCGGTCGCCAGTATGCTGGAAAAGTGAAGCAGGTTATTACTGGTTCTGTTGGTTTTGATGATTATGAGTGGGGTGTAACGTTATTTGCGGATGATGCGTTACAATTCAAGAAGCTTGTTTATGAAATGCGTTTTGATGAAGTAAGTGCACGCTTCGGAGAGTTTGGAGCGTTTTACGTTGGGAATTTACTTGAAGAAGACCAAGTATATTCTTTCTTACATGTTTAAAACAAAGGTCGCTTAGCTATTTTTTAGCTTGCGGCCTTTTTTATCTTTGAGAAAAGAACTACTTTCCATGGTTTCTTGTCATATTCATCATCTAGTCTTCATAAAATCAAGTAGTGCGAGCTAGTATCTATTAATTATGTGCACCATTTTCAGCCCAACCAATATTGATTTTTAAAATGTTATGTCTTTTATTTTTAAGGTTTGAGGTGAGGAAATGGGAGTAATTTCTTTCAATGAAGCAGATGTCAGAACCTTGGCAAGGCTGATAAGAGCAGAAGCTGAAGGGGAGGGCGTCCAGGGCATGTTGATGGTGGGCAATGTTGGGGTCAATCGCGTTCGGGCGGATTGTCTGGACTTTACCAATATTACTAACATCAACAAGATGGTGTTTCAAAGTCCTGGTGGATTTGAAGCTACACAGAAGGGTTATTTTTATCAACGTGCTAGAGAAAAAGAGATTAATTTAGCACGACGTGTCATTAAAGGGGAACGTTTTGATCCGGCTACTTTTTCTTTATGGTTTTTCCGTCCTGACGGGCCTTGCCCTGCACAATGGTACAATCAGCCAAACACAGGCAGGTTTAAGGCACACTGCTTCTTTTCCCCAACTGAGGAAAACTGTGCAAGTGTTTATAGGACTTGGTAAGAGGGCATGATGGGTATTCTTACTTACAAGCTTTTGAGGAGGGAATGACAAAATGAATCAACCATATTCACAGGCAGCAGGAACCCCTTTCTCGGCGGGGTACGGCGCTGATCCTTACACCGCTTATTATCGCAACATGCAACAGCCCCAGTATGGTGGCGGATTTCAAATGGGTGGCCAGCAACCGCAAGGAGGTATGCAACCTATCACTTTTCCAGCACAAGCACCTAAGCAAGCACCGGATGTGCCCGGCATGCTTCCACTGGAACAATCCTATGTAGAAAACATCCTTCGTTTGAATAGAGGGAAGCTTGCCACTGTCTATATGACGTTTGAAAATAACCGCGAATGGAATGCGAAAATTTTTAAAGGGATCATTGAAGCTGCTGGTCGCGATCATCTGATTTTAAGTGACCCGCAAACAGGCAAGCGGTATCTGTTGTTAATGGTGTACTTGGATTACATTACTTTTGATGAAGAGCTGGAGTATGAATATCCATTCGGCGGTGGTCAAGGGTTAAGCCAATATTCACCTAGGTAATTACTAAAAAGAGCTGATAGACTGTTACATCCAACAGTCATATCCGCTCTTTTGTCATGGTTTTTGAAATGATTATTTTACTGTTATCGTGGTATTGCCTTCAAAAACTAGCCCGTTATCCAATGAACCTGTCACTTTTATTGGAATATTTGAGCCTTTTTCTACTTTTTTTGCAAGGTCTTTGACTGAAAATTTGAGAACAAGTTTATTTTTTTCCATTTTCACCTCAACTGGTTGGAGTTGATTATTGAGATAAATGGACTCTGTTTGTATCGAATCCACAGAATATCCTGCTGGAGCTTCCAGATGTACGGTAGCAACCGGACCTTTCCCGTTCCCATTTGCCCCTTTCGTATTAAGAACCTTCGGAGTAAAGGAAATGTTCGCTTCCTCCCCCACTAACTGAAGGAAATCACCGAGTATGATACTTCCATCCTCTGCTCTTTCAAAAGGAAGGACAGGCTCCAAGCTTTTAAAGCTTTCCTCGGATAGAACAACTCCTTTGTTGTTTTCAGAAACAGTCCCATTAAAGAAAAAGTTCTTGTTAGAACGTAGATGAGCTGGATAAACATCTCTTACTTGATAATCTCTTTGAAGTGATAAGAACCCGTTAATGGTAAAGTCTGTTTCAATATGGGAGTAGGTAGTAAAGCTTAGGTTGCCTCCTCCGTTATTGAAGGCAATATTATCGATTGCGATGACGCCAGGATTACTGTTGCTTGTAAAGCCATATGCACCATTACCGAAGGCGATACTATTTTTTATCACATGAGGAACATGGATCCCTTCCCCACCTAGCTTAAAGCCGTTTTGGTCACCTGCTCCAACCGTTCCATCAGTCAAGAATCCATTGTTATATGCGATACTGTCTTCTATCACAACAGCTCCAATTGCACCGGTTCCTGCTTTCGCATACAGATCCCAGCCGTCATCGATATTATTGTGTGCGATACATCCTCTAAAGATATTTCCTTCACCAGCTGTCAACTTTGCTGCAAACCCATCTGCATTGTTGTCGGATGGATCACGGTTATCGAAGGCTGTACTGTTTAGTATAAGATTATGGGATGGCCAATCTGCTTTGTTGTCAGAGCCGTCCGTACGACTTATTTGAAGGCCAGTATCGCCATGTTCATAAAATCTGCTGTTTTCGATGATATTATGGCTTCCACCAACTGTGAATCCTTTCGTATTTCCTGCAGAACGTGCAAAGTCTAGACCCTCAATATGCCAGTAGTTCCCACTAAGTACTACCCCTTCCGTTCTTTTATTAAAATCAATGACTGGCCTTGTACCAGGTGCAGCGACTAGGTGTTTCCTTGCCTCTTTTGTACCGTCATTATACTTCTTAATATCTAGCTTTCCTTTTCTTACATATTGCCCTTCCGTCACAATGATTTTCTGACCTTCTTTTACATAAGCAATTGCCGTATCAAGGTCGAGCGGAAAGCTTTCTGTCCCTGTGCCATTCGGTGTTCCTTGTGGGGAAACGAATATGTCTCCTCCATCCCCAAATGTTTTCATCGCCACTGTAAAATTGGTGATCAATTTTTTATAAGAAGTTAGTAATTCTGTATCATCTGGAAGATAGGTGATCGTGAAATTGGTTTTTCCATTGGCCACAATGTCAGTCGGAACCGTTAGTACCTCACCTGCTACCACTTCCACTTCTTGTGCAATCATATTCAAGCCTTGTCTAATTTCTGCAACACCGTCTACATTGGTTCTTATTTTTAATTCGTATTCCTCTTTTGACGTTTTGTCTAAAGAGAGTATTTCTATTTCTGGAGTAATAGGCTCTTTAGGTGGTGTTACTTTTGGTGCGTCTGATGCAGTTGCTGAAACATTAAATTGAATATCACTCACTTCAATCGTTGCTAGCCGTGCGGCATAAAATCCTACATAAATCTTATCATCCTGCACTTGCAATAAATCAGGTTCATAAAATAATGCTTTTTCTCCATCATTTAATTGGGCTTCATACCCGCTATTTGTTTTAGCTAGGGTGAGTTGATATTCTTTTTCTGGATACGTGTTGTTTGGCTGCGGCTTTTCTGAGTGAAGCATTTTGCTTTGAATACCTTTGCTCCCCGCACCATCAGGCGACTCAACGCCTGTTCGGATGAACCCTTGCGTTCCATTGTCATTTCTCGTACCACCACTGTAGCCTCCAACACCTGCAATGTTAGACGCAAATACGCTGGCGTCTCTCGCCGGACCTATCGCATCACGCGCCATAATACCAAAGGATTCCTGACCATCATGCGGATTTTTTGCATATTCTTTTACATTAATATTGGCTGTAAGATGAAAATTATCTTCTAATGCATCCACTTCTGTATAGTAAAAAATAATGCCATCATGGTCTGCGGTTACTTTTCCCCCACCTTCAAGTGCAGTCAATTCCACCACTCCATTATCTTTTACCTCAAGAAAATTTCGTGCATCTGAAGAAGATTGTCCAAATCGGATAGATTTCCATTCATATACTTGATTTTCCCTTACTGTTACAAGAAAAGTTATTGCTTGAATTGTAGCATCTTGAGAGCTAATGACTACTTCATACTCACCTGGAATACTCGTATTGACGTTGGATGTATCCAAGCCAAATTCATTTCCTGCCAATGTCAGGCGTTCTCCATTGTCAAAAACTCTGGAAACCTCCAACTCATCAAATTCCAACTCCTCCCCTACAAAGTAAGTCGTTTTTGGGTAGGTCGTCACTTCCATTCCTGTAACTTCTTTTTCTTTTACCTGCACTGTAAAGGTGGAAGTAATTCCTTTATGAGAAATCGTAATTTTCTTCTCCCCAGGAGAGGTGGTGTCAAGCTCTGACGTTTGAAATTCTCCTCTCATCAAGCGCACAGCAGAGCCATCACTGTAATGGGCATACACTGTAATCCCATCCAGCTTCAACTCTTCCTCCATAAAATAGAGTTGCTTTTCCGGAAGCTTTCTAATTTCCAAGCTTTCGATAAAAGCATCCTTTACCTCGATATCAAATTCAGTATAAATATTCTCAAAACCTAAGCCAGCTACTCTAACTGTATGTACGCCTGGCTCTTCAAACACATATTCGTCTGCTGCCTCTCCTGAAATGGTAATGGTGAGATCTTCATGAGAAAGAGCTTCTCTTTGATGTCCACTATTATATTCCGCTTCTACTTCTATTCCTTCTGCATCAAAAGAATCTCCCACATAATAAATTGTTTTAGCTGGAAATAGATGATATCAACTGCTGTTATATTCAGAGATAGAATTGTTATATCTAGCGTTGAACTTGCCCCAAGAAAATGGATAGTAACCGTATTCGGACCAGGTGTGATACTATCAAATCCAGATACAATATACTCATCCTCTGTCAGTAGCCTTTCTTCTCCCCCTTCAAAAACGACTGTAACTGCAAGACCTTGAAGGTTTAAACTCTCCCCGATTAAATACTCTTTCTTCATTTCGCTGTCGTTGATAAATAATTCGTTAACCTGCCTATCATCGATTACTATTTCTAAATCTTGAAAAACGACCTCCGCATCCCTCGCTACATAGATACCTGCAAACAGCTGATCTGAGAAAAGCTCTTCTATTGTCACAATTTCACTTTCCCCATTAGACGTTAGGACATACGTCTCACCAGACTTTTTGATAGATAAGTCATAGACCTCGCCTGACAACGGAACAGCATTTTCAGAAAAGGTCTCCAATTTCGTTTGGGTACCTTTTTTATTAAATCCTTTCATCACTGTATCTAATGCCCCTATTGCCATGTAACTAGAAGTGTGGGTACTAGAATCACGATGGCTTCCTATCTCATCCTTTAGCATTAATCCAAATGACTTTTGATTTGGAGTGCTAATTGAACCATTGCTGTTGAAGCTGATTACCTTAGCCTTTGCTCGTAATTCAAAGTTTGTATCTGCTGGAACCTCTTTGAAATAAAAAGACATCCCCTCATCACTACTTGAAATTTTCCCTCCAGTAGCTGTCAAAGTGATTCCATTATCCACAGCTTCCGGTTCTGGGTTCCGTTCCGCACTCGTGTTTCCACCGAAAGCAGAAAAACTCCATTCCTCGTCACTACCATTTACTAACCCTTGTGCTATTGCCTGTCCATTCAAACTAGAAATAATTAATAAGAATGCCATAAAAGATACAAGTCGCCTATAATATTTTCTCTTCAAAAAAGTACCTCCTAGTTTATTTTGTAAACGCTTACAATTACTGCCACACGCCTCCTTTTTCTTTATCTCCTACTATCATAAAGTAAACATAATAATCAGAATATTATGTACCGTCTGCTTTCCTGTACTAATCTAACATGATGATTATAAAAAAAGAATCTGACTATGGTATCGCCATAAGTCAGATTCCTCCCTTCTCTTATCCCTTCACTGCAGCGATGATAATGAGCACCCAACCAATAAGGAAGGCAACTCCACCGATTGGAGTGATTGCTCCTAAAATTTTCACACCTGAAAGTGTGAGAATGTACAAGCTACCAGAGAAAAATATAATCCCGATGAAAAATGCCCATCCAGCAGTTGTTAATAGGCCCGTGCTACTAAATCGATCCATGAGTAGTGCGACAATAAACAATCCACCAGTGTGGAACATCTGATATGTGACCCCTGTTTTCCAAATCTCAATCATTCTTTCCGAAACTTTTCCCTCAAGACCATGAGAGCCAAATGCCCCAAATGCAACTGCAAGAAATGCATTAATCGCAGCAAGTATGATAAATACGTTCATAACAATTAGTCCACCTTTCCAAATACGTTTCTGTAATGAATTATATAGCATTGTGGAAAAGTGACCAAGTATGTATGCAGAATCGTTGCTGATTTGACACAAACGCAGCGTAGAAACCGGCAAAATCTCGTACCTCAACCTGGAAATGCCAGTCTGAAAATATCTAAATCATCGGAGGAAATCTCCAAATCAAAGCCATAAATCCTAAAACTCTCCATAAAAAATACCCCACCGCAAGCTAGGAGCGGTCGGGTATGGGTTATCTGGAATTAAGATAAATTTGCAAAGCGTGTTTCAATTCGCGTTCTTTTTTGGTTGTTTCTATATGAAAATGATCGCCATCTATGTTAGATAAGAAATCGTAATAGCCGTGTGTGTGCAAAAATTCATATACACTTGTGACGTCTTCTCTTGGGGAGAGCAGATACTTCTGCCCCACAAAATCCCCATTTACGTAAATTTCGTAACGATCATGGGAGAGCTTAGTGCTGGAATCAAAGTTGCCATTTAGCATAGCAGCCACTCCAAACATTGAACCCTCTGTACCACCAGGCATGTCAAACACCTCCAATACTATCCGGGGTGTTAATAGTCTTGGTAACTGGACCGTTTTTAATCTGGTACATTAAGGTGGATTTTCCTGCAGCATCTCACCTGACTAGAGGTATTATTAAGACGACGCACTGGAATTTGTTTTCTTCTCTTCCTCTTCTTTATCCTCAAACACTAATCTATCTGTTTGTGTATTCGTTAAATAGGCTGCCCTTGTAATCATATGACCCGCAACTGGAGCAGTTAGAAATACAAAGAAAATTCCTAGCAATAACCGTACACTTAAATATCCGTCGGTCAGTAGAAAATAAAGGAATGCACCAAGCAACGTAAACAACACTCCCAGTGTCGCACTTTTGGTGGAGGCATGTGATCGGGTATATACATCAGGCAAACGGATTAAACCGAAAGAGCTCAGTAAACTAAAGGATACCCCTAATAAAAAGAGGATGGATACACTTACTTCAATTATCACGGTTGCGTTCAATGACAACACCTCTTTCAATAAACCTTGCAAATGCAATGGTTCCAACAAAAGACAGAATTCCGATCAGAAGGATGACCTCTAAGAAAGCATACGTCTTTAACAATACGGAAATAACAGCAACTGCTGCCACTAAGTTAATTCCGATCATATCCAAAGCTATGACACGATCAGGCATGGATGGTCCCTTCACGACCCGATAGATAGCGGCAATAATGGATATGGTAAGGGCAATCAGTACGATCATTAATACCTTCTCAAACATTATCGGGTCACCTCCATTATCGCTTTTTCGAATGTTTCCTTTGTCTTTCTTACACTATCACTGGAAATGGGAATGTCCATGGCATGCATCGTAAATTCCTTGCCGTCCTGTGAAATTTCCAATACAACTGATCCAGGGGTCAACGTGAGGAGCAGTGCAAGTAGGGATACTTCCCATTCCCCCTCTAACTCTGTTTGAATTTTAAAGATGCCAGGAGTTATGTCCAGTTTCGGTTTCATGATTTGCCTAACTACTAGGATACTGGATTGAATTAACTCATAGGTAAAAATCGTAACCAGCTTTAAAATGGCGTAAATTTTTATAAAGTAAAAGGATGTTGAGAAAAATCTCCTCATGGAAAACAAAATTACTAACCCTACGAGATAACCACTGAAAAAAGTGACAGGGTCAAAGGTATCGTTTAAGAACATCCATAAAGTTGCAATTGTTAAATTTATTAGCAGCTGAACGGCCAAATTACTCACCACTTTCCATCACATTATTGTTGATTGGTTTTTATGGGATAGGGTTATTACCAAATACGGCTTCTATATAAATACTTGGATCTAACAAGCCTTCCACCGCGATACTAACATAATCATGAATACCTTCCGCTCCAAATCCAAGAGCGATGGTTAAGACTGTAAGGAAGGCAATTGGGAGAATGACCCTTTTGGTCGAACCCTTCTCCATTTCAATGCTCATGTTCGTTTCACCCCAGAAACCATTCATAAAGATCTTCATGACGGAGTAAAGGACCATTAAACTAGTCATAAAGCCAATTGCTCCTAGCCAGAACAATTCTGCTTCAAAGGTACCTCTTGTAATAAATATTTTCCCTACAAAGCCACTGAGCGGTGGAATACCCGCTAATGATAAGGCTGAAATGAAAAACATCCAGCCAAGGTATGGGTGATTCCGAATAAGTCCACTAAATTCCTTCAGTTTGGCTGTACCTGTAAGTGCGATGACAGTACCTCCAATTAAGAAAATAAGGCCTTTAATAATAATATCGTGGATCAAGTAGTAAATAGATCCCAATAATCCGCTATAAGTAAAAGCAGCAAGCCCTGCTACAATGAGCCCCACTGAAACGATGACATTATACGCCAATATTTTTCTAATATCCCAATAGGCAATTGCGCCAATCGCACCTAAAATCATGGTCAAGGCACCCATTATTCCAATTAACACATGGGTGATCTGTGGTTCATGGTAAAAAATCAGGGTGAAAACTCGGAATATAGCATATATACCAACTTTTGTGAGCAATGCACTGAAAATAGCTGCAACTGCAGTTGGAGGCGCACTGTATGAGCCAGGTAACCAGAAGAACAATAATAACGCTGCTTTAAGACTGAATACTATCAAGAATAGGATAGCGATGGTCGTTAATAATCCATCCTGCCCTGCCTCTGCTACTCTTAGAGATAGGTGTGCCATATTTAATGTTCCTGTTACCCCATATAGGTAGGCAAGTGCCACTAGAAACAAAAAGGAGGAAATGACATTGATCAGGACATATTTAAAGGATTCACGCAGCTGGCCTTTCGATCCTCCGAGTGTAATAAGAACGTAAGAGGAAATAAGCATCACTTCAAAGAAAACGAATAGATTAAACATATCCCCTGTTAAAAACGAACCATTAACGCCAGTCATTAAAAATAGGAAGAAAGGATAGTAATAGTGCTTTTCTTTATCATTGCCAATCGTAAAAAACGAATAAACAAAGCAGGCAAGTGCCACTAGAAATGCGGCTACTAAAAGCAGTGCCGCAAACATATCTGCGACCACTGTAATTCCAAATGGTGCTTGCCAGCCTCCAACTTGAATGGACTGGATGCCTTCTGACTTTATCTGATGCATCAACATCATGGCTACAAAACCCGTTGACAGCAAGGCAATTACTCCAAGCCATTTCTGGAGGGTTATATTTTTCCGGAAAACAACCATAATCATTCCGCTTATAAAAGGTATAATGATCGGTAATATGACTAAGTTATTCATCTTCAGAACCTCTCAATTTATTTAAATCATCAGTCCCAAGCACTTGATAGGTACGAAATGCAAGTACAAGGAACAGGGAAGTAACCGCAAAGTTTATTACGATTGCAGTCAAAATTAATGCTTGTGGCAAAGAGTCTGTAAACGATAGGGTATCCACACCAAGAAGCGGTGGCCCCCCAGATTTTAATCCTCCCATTGTCAAAATAAGAAGGTGGACTCCATGACCTATGATCGCAGTTCCTAATATGATGCGTAGCAAGCTTTTGGTGAGGACCAAATACGTACCTATCGTAAAAAGGACACCAATTAGGAGAGCCATTAATGTTTCCATATCTAATCAGCCTCACTTATGCTTAATATGATAGTTACTGCTGTACCGATAACTGCCATTGCCACCCCGATATCAAACAAGACGGCAGTCGCCAATTCCACTTCACCAAAAATAGGAAGCTCAAAATAATCAAAAGTTTGACTTAAAAACGGGGCATCAAAAAAGAATGACCCCACTCCTGTCAGCACCGCCAAAAGGACCCCAAGTGCTGTCATAAGTTGAAAATCTAACGGCAAATACTTCTTCACCGTTTCCACATCAAATGCTAAAAATAACAAAACGACGACAGAAGCAGTTGCCAATCCTCCAATAAATCCTCCACCAGGATTGTGATGTCCAGCAAAGAACAGGTAGATGGAGAATGTTAAAATAATAAATGTCGCAATCTTTGTAACGGAGTGCAATAAAATATCATTCGGTCTCATTCGTTCCACTTCCCTGCTTTCTTAATTTAATCAACGTATATACACCTAGACCAGCAACACTTAACACAAGTATTTCCAGCAAAGTATCAAAGCCCCGGAAATCAACCAAAATGGCATTTACCATGTTACGTGCACCTGCGAGCTCGTAGGAATTTTCAAAATAACTGGATATTGGTTCAAACAATTTATTTCCTTGAGCAGAAAGCGCAAGCAAGGTTACTGTAATCCCAACACCTAAAGATATGATTAAGTTGGTTATGCGAAATCTAACTCTTGAATGTTCTTTTTTAAATTCGGGTAGATGATAAAAACAGAGCAGGAACAAAGCAACTGTCACTGTTTCTACAATCAATTGGGTCAAGGCAAGGTCAGGAGCCCTGAATATGACAAACAGAAGCGCTATGATGTATCCTAGTGCACCAACAGAAATGATGGCTGTCAACCTAGACTTGGAAAATAAAACTCCTAGAGCAGAGATAACAATTCCAATCACTAAAATTACTTCATAAATACTGATAGGAGCATTATTAGAGATATCTAGTGATACGCCTTTTAATACCCAAACACAAGTCAATAAAGCTATGCTAAAGAACGCAAAAATGTATACTAGATAATCCCTAATAAAGCCTGTCATATAGTTGTTTGTAATTCCACGAGCAACTGTCTCGGATTTTTCAAGAGCAGCATTATACACACTGTTCAAAGAGAACCACTCCGGCAGGGTATAAAATACCGAAGACCACTTCTTATGAGATAAATAAAGCAGGGTTCCAAAAATGACAATTCCAATAGTCATAAATAATTCTGTATTAAAACCATGCCATGCTTCTATTTTTGTAATGAACTCAAAGGCACCATCTTGGGTAAAGCCTGGTAAAATTGCAGCAAGTGAAGGCTTTAGCAAGCTTTGTCCAATGATATTAGGGAAGAAAAAGATAATCACCACTAATGACGATAAAACAATCGGTGGAATAAGCATTCCAACTGGTGCCTCATGAGCCTTTTTCTCCAATCGCTCTGGCTGATGCTTACCAGCGAACGTTCGGAAAATAAGAATCATACAATAAACAAAAGTGAATACACTTGCGACCCAAGCAATGACAGGGAACATAATACCAAAGGTTTCCATGCTGAATATCGGTAATTCGCTTGCTCTCAAGACACTTGTAAAGAACATTTCTTTACTTAAGAAACCATTGAATGGTGGAAGTCCTGCCATCGCAAACCCACCTATTATAGAAAGGGTGAAAGAGATCGGCATAATCGTCATTAATCCACCGAGCCTGCGTATATCACGAGTACCTGTTTCATAGTCAATAATTCCTACTACCATGAAAAGAGAGCCTTTAAAAGTAGCGTGGTTAATAAGATGGAACATTGCGGCTCCAGTAGCAACTGTATACATTGCAGACTCTTCCGTAAATCCAAATGCCATGGATGCAGATCCAAGTCCAAGTAAGCTCATGATCAACCCAAGCTGGCTTATGGTAGAATATGCAAGCAGCGCCTTTAAATCTGTCTGTTTTACCGCATAGAATGAACCCCATATCATAGTGATCATCCCTACTACCGAGACAATCCAGAACCATTCAACTGCCCCACCGAACACAGGTGTAAAACGGGCTACAAGGTATATCCCAGCCTTGACCATAGTTGCAGAGTGGAGATATGCGCTAATAGGTGTTGGTGCCTCCATTGCATCAGGAAGCCATATACTGAAGGGAAATTGAGCTGACTTGGTAAATGCCCCAAGTAGAGTTAATAGCATAGCCGGAACAAATAATGGGCCAGACGTAACATCATTCATTTGCGAAATGATTTCTTGTACGCTGTTTGTCCCAGTCATCATGGAAAGCATGATAAAACCAGCAAGCATCGCCAGACCACCAAAAATGGTGATGAGCATCGATTTCTGTGCACCATAACGGGACTTTGGACGCTGGTACCAGTAGGCAATTAATAAGAAACTAGAAATGCTGGTGATTTCCCAAAAAACATAAAGCACGAAAATGTTATCAGAGAAAACGAGACCAAGCATTGCTCCCATAAAGAGCAAAAGATAAATATAGAAATTATGAAGCGCTTCTCGTTTTTTTGCCATATAATAGATGGAATATAAAATAACAAGTGCACCAATCCCTGTAATCAGTAAACCAAATATTAAGGACAATCCATCAACATTCGTGGTGAAATTAATCCCAAGTGAAGGCATCCATGCCAAAGTGGTGTATATTTTTTCCCCACTAGAAATTGGTGTTATATACTGAAGCAAATAGATAAAGATAATAACAGGTATAGGCATTACAAACCATCCCGTATGTAACTTATGGGAATACAATTTATACAAAAACGGGACTAGTATGGCATATATAAATGGCAGTAAGATCATTATGTGTATCCAAGACACGATAATTCCTCCTTACATCAAGATTTAAGGTTTTATCGATTTATCCCAACTTATTTCAATATGGGACAACCAAAAAATTTCATCCCCCAAGAAATCTCCGTTTTGGGTAAATATGGATGGGGTATTTATTGAAATAAGATTGACAGTAATGATGGCATGAGCTATATTCATAAATAGTTTGTAGGAATATACGGAACCCCTAATTTATTAAGAGGTGATTAGAAATTGAAAAAAATTAAAGGGCGAATGGATGAAAGCATTCTAGTATGTGTTTATTACGGACCAAATGGCGAAAGACTCATTAAACGCGGCTGTAAAATCGCAAGTATGCTCGACTGCCCTCTTTATATATTGACAATCGATCCGAAGGGCTATGATGACTTAGATGCTGAAAAATCGGATTATATTGACCGCTGGAAGCAGCTTGCAGAAGAGCATAACGCCGAAGAGTTTATTTTAAAAGAAAACGAAAAACGTCCTGTTACAAAGGTTATCGCAGAAGTTGCAAGAGAAAAGCACATTACCCAGATTGTTCTTGGTCAGACTGCACAAAGCCGTTGGGAGCAAATTACAAAAGGGTCTATCGTGAATACTCTTTTAAGGGAGATCCCTTTTATTGACTTGCACATCATCTCTGTAGCACGTGCTTTAAAAGACCATGAAGGGCATTTTGAAAAAGGCTGTAGAGCATATCTTCAAAATACAGCAGATGGGTATCGATTAAGCTTCAACCATACAAAAGATGTTGACTTTGAAGGTATCTTCTTCAAAGAAATCGGTACCGACTTTAACAACGGAATTTTCAAGTTCATGATCGATAAGAAGACCTTGCAAGTCCACGTTACCGAAGATCTTGTTACCGAACCAGAAAAGCTCACAGATGCTATTAATGAGCATAAAGAATGTCAATAAGCCGATAAACCAATTGTTGCCTTTGCAGCAGTTGGTTTTTTTCTTTCCTTCATAGGCTACCCAAAAATTAACTTCACACTATAATTTTCCTTACATCATCCACTTACATTTATATAATCATAGGTTTACATCCAGTTTTATTGGATGGTTCTCCTCTTTGTTTATTCCTATATAACGCATTGTTTCAGATGGGGAATGATGGCTGAACAAAGATTTTAAAATAGAAATAGCAATCCCTTTCCGGTATGCATGATATCCAAACGTCTTCCGGAGCGTATGTGTTCCGATCTTACTTGTAATCCCTACATCCTTTGCGGCAGTATTAATAATCCGGTACGCTTGCTGCCTTGTAATAGGAAGATTATTTTTTCTTGATTTAAAAAGATAATCTTCGCTTGTAAGGGGCTGCCTATCCAAATACTTTCGCAATGCAGTCTTTACCTTATTATTAAGATAGTAGGACTTTATTTCATCAGTCTTCCCATCTTTCACACAAAGAAAATCCTTTAATCCATTTTCATTACGAATATCAGATACTTTTAGCTGAAGTAAATCACTAATCCTGATACCAGTATTAATCCCTAAAACAAAAAGCAAGAGATCTCGCAATGATTGATTCTGTAGATTACATTTTATCGCTTCAATTTTTTCAATTTCTCTAATTGGGTCTACATATTCCATCAGATACTCTCCATTTTTTAGGTTACTTAATATGCAGTATAACATAAATTATGTAACATTAAAAACATATTGCTTTTTTCTTAAGCTCTTTTCTAAAAGATTGTTTTGGTAACTCTCCTCTGTTCGGACAATTTCTTTAAGAAGACAAATTTTTCAAACAAATCATGCTGTTTTAAGGACATAAGTGGAGGTTTTTCGGACAAACGCTAACCTACTTTATTTTTTCTCATCTATCACTAAGAATTATTAAAATATGTTCATTTATGTATTAAAAAAGTGCCATTCCAGGCACTTTCAGACTGTTGACAAACCCAAATTATTTTTAGATTTGTATTTAACTGTTGATCTTCGTTGCAGACGCTTCGCTTTCCGCGGGCGGTCCGGGAACCTCCTCGGGCTGCGCCCTGTGGGGTTTCCCATGTCCCTTCCTCCCGCAGGAGTCTGCGCGTCTTCCACTACGATCAACAAGGGAATTGCATGGATTTAAATAAAAATGTACCTTTGTCTACACACTGAAAGTGCCATTCCAGGCACTTTTTATTTTCGGACTATTTTATTGATCTTTCGGACAAATTTCATCTGTTTATCGCTCTTCCCATGCCTAACTATTGGTAAATGTCCTCTGATTCGGAAAATTTCAATCTTTATTTGGACAAAGCGACCATTTATTCGGACAAATCATGAAAGTTTTCGGACAAACACTAAAACGGGTTGTCCGGGAATTTCTTCTGGCTTGCTCTTTGTCCCTTCCTTCCCCCGCGTCTTCGCTTTCTTTCACTACGAAAAACTGAAAGCTTGGAATAAGAGCTTCGTGACACTTACTAAAAATCAAATAGCGAGTCCCCATTAGCATCTTCTTCTATATATCTATTGGCGCCATTATTGGAGATCTGTGATGGTGGGGCAAGAGAATGTGCTTGTACAGAAGGGCTATACTCCTTCTTAACATTCCGATGGACAGGTGCCTCCACGTCTGTCTCTAAAGCTAGTTCGCATAATGATTTCATAGCGGCAAGATGTTCCCGCTTTTTTTGCACATTTCCTGTATCCATTGCTTTTTCAAGTTCTGCCTCTAAGCGGGCCAACACCTTATCAAGAGTTATGCTCAATTGTTATACCTCCTACCTAATAGTAAGGTGAAATCATGATATAGACGATGACACCTGTCAAACTTACATATAACCAGAGAGGCATCGTCCAACGTGCGATCTTTCGATGGCGCTCTTTTTGCATGCTCAAGCCAGTTGCAAGAGAATATAAAGCCAATGGAACAATTACAACGGCTAGGACAATATGCGTTAATAAAATAAAGAAGTAAATAGAACGGATGATTCCTTCTCCCCCGAAAGGAGTTGACTCTGTTAAAGCATGATATGTCACATAAGTTATTAAGAAAAGGGCTGTTGTACTAAATGCAGCTAAAATAAAATTTCGATGAATCTTTATATTTTTTTTCTTAATGGCAATTAATGCACAAACTAAAAAGATAAAGGTAAAGCTGTTAAATATCGCATTCATCAATGGCAAAAAAGTGAGGTCCATATGTGCAAGACCTTCATATTGGGGAAGGAAAAAAAGCACAACCACTACAGCATTTATAGCGAGTGAAATGCCGATAATCCATGGTAAAAAATTTATTTTTTTCATAGTAAACTCCTTTTACACATAATATCCGTTATCGCGGGACTTTATTTCTGTAGCTTTTGCCACAAATTTCAAACAAGGTAAACCAGAGGAACGAAAGACAGCTAGAGAAGGAAGTTGTTTCGTTTTAAAATCAAAAGCCTTACAGCCGTTTGGAAAATTTGGGTCCCATGTTACATAAAAGTGTTTGCATTTTAAACAGTTGATTCGTTTCGGCAACCTCACTCCCCCTTCCATTCGACATTATTCCACCATTCATTTTACCACTATCCCTTTGCCCTTCAAATACAAAACCTGCAGAGTCTTTCCCTCTACAGGTAACTGTTCACGTATTATTCAAGATTACTGTCGTGTTTTTATCTGACTTACTGATTTTCAAATACTATTACGTTTTTGGAAATCATACGACAGGCGAAAAACAAATTACATTTTATGGTATAATTAGAATAAATTTCTTTCTGGTTAATAACGGAGGAGGATAATTTATAAATGGTTAATCTAAAAAATTTTACTATTCTATTGCTTCTGTTTAGCACATTATTTTTAATAGCTTGTACATCCATTCAAACAAGTAAGGATGTGAAGTCAACAGAAGGTATTATTATGAAAAAGTTGATGACTGAGATGAACACACCCTCATTTTGCCTCTTTTTTCAATAAAAGCTCCTTCAATTCTGCTATTTCATTTCTTATTTTCGCTAATTCTTGTTTACTGATTTCCACCTTATCATTTTGTTGTTCTTCTTCTCTGGCTTCTTGGATATTGTTAATAATCTCCCCCACTATTAAGTTGAGAACAATAAACGTTCCTATTAAGATGAATGATACGAAATATATCCAGGAAAACGGAAGTTGCTCAAAAATAGGTCGAAAGATTCCACTCGCCCACGAATCTAGAGTAATAATTTGGAAAAGAGTAACAAGTGCTAGGTGAAGTGTCCCAAAATACTCAGGGAAAATGTCTCCAAAGAACAATACACCTAAAACAGAAAATATATAAAAAACTAATGATAGCAGAAGCATAATAGTTCCAAGCGAAGGTATCGTTTTTAAAAATGCCGTCACGAGCCTTTGAAGAGATGGAACAACCGTTATAGCTCGCAACACACGGAATACACGTAAAATCCTTATCGCCGAAATAAAGTAGGTTCCACTAAAGATAAGCACTCCGGCTACGATGACAAAATCAAAAACATTCCATTTACTATGAAAGAAGTGAGATATTTTTTTCTCCGCTAGCATTCTTAGAATTATTTCTATCGTAAAAAACCATAAAAAGAAAACTTCGAAGCTATGGATAAGAGATGCATTTTCTCTTCGTAAGTCTGGATATGTTTCCACTCCAACTAAAATAGCATTCAATAGAATAACACCCATGACGACCTTCATGAAAATGCTATGATTTACTATTAACCTAATTTTTTCTTTCCAATTTTCCATATCGTTCTACCTCTAATTATAAAATTGGCTTTTATTGAACAGATAAAAGCTTAAGAATTTTTCATGGAGTAATACGCCAATTGATGGGTTCCTTTCCAATTTGCGAAAGGATGGTATTCACTTTTGAAAATGGTTTACTGCCAAAAAAGCCTTTGCGAGCAGAAAAGGGACTCGGGTGAGGACTCTTAAGAACAAAATGATGGCTACCATCAATCAGCGATTCTTTTTGTTCAGCTTGTTTTCCCCATAGGACAAAAATGACAGGTTCCCTCCTAGCGTTCAAGGCTTTGATTACTTCATCCGTAAAAAGCTCCCAGCCTTGTCCCTTATGGGAGTTTGCCTCTCCTTTCCTTACAGTCAAAACCGTATTAAGTAAAAGGACACCCTCCTCGGCCCACTCATTCAAATATCCATGGTTCACCGGTTCTATTCCGAGATCGTCTTTTAACTCCTTATACATGT
This sequence comes from Sutcliffiella rhizosphaerae, assembly GCF_917563925.1. Lineage (GTDB taxonomy): Bacteria > Bacillota > Bacilli > Bacillales > Bacillaceae_I > Sutcliffiella_A > Sutcliffiella_A rhizosphaerae. The sequence continues at coordinate 108,879 of NZ_CAKJTJ010000003.1, read as the reverse complement.
TCTGTAAGGATGGCGGAATACGGTTTCCCTTTTTTACTGAAAAGCTCATTCCGTGCGCTTGGTCTTGCCCGTGATAAGGATCTTGTCCGATTATAACTACTTTTACATCGTGGACGCAGGTACTTTGAAATGCCGAAAACAGCTCTTCTTTTGGAGGAAATATGGTTTGTTGCTGGTACTCGTTCTCCAAAAAATGAAGAAGTTTTTTGTGATACTCTTTTTCAGCTTCCTTTTCCCAGAGAAGCTTCCACTCCTCACACACTTTATCCAACTTTACATCCTCCCGTTCCATTAATCTCTTTTACTTTATCATAGTCAGCATTAATTTTGGGTTTAGAAGTGATCGAAATGCATGCTTTAGACGTTATTTTTTCATACTAACGACAAGCCAATTATTCGGGTGGTGAATGGAAGGTATGATATAGTGAAACGTGAAGATTTTCCGATTGAATTCCTTTCTTATTACCGCTAAAATTAAATACTTGGGTAGGTTATTTATTCAATGTTCCATACTTTTGGGTTGAATGGCCCCATTTTTACATAATTTTTAGTCATAATTCATGAATTGTGTCATCACTTTTTGAAGACTAGACATAAAGCGAGGTTCTTACTTTGAGTAAAAAAGAAAATCCGACTTCTTTAATCGTTATTTTCGGTGCAACGGGAGATTTGGCAAAACGTAAATTGTATCCTTCCATATACCGCTTATACAAAAATGGAAGCATCTCTGAGAACTTTGCAGTGGTTGGGGTTGCAAGACGTCCTCTCAGCAATGAAGAATTCCGCACCAATGTCACCAACTCAGTGACTAGTGTTGCAAACGGGGATGGAAATGTAGAAGAGTTCAGCTCCCATTTCTATTATCATCCATTTGATGTCACTAGCAGCGATTCTTATCAACAACTAAAAGAGCTGTTAAGTACTCTGGATACCTCCTACACCACTAATGGCAACCGTATCTTTTATTTAGCAATGGCTCCTGAGTTCTTCGGTACTATTGCAACCAGCCTAAAAGCAGAGGGATTAACAGAAACCGAGGGCTGGAAACGACTTGTCATTGAGAAACCATTCGGGCATGACCTCCCTTCTGCAAAAGATTTAAATGCTGAAATTAGACAGGCCTTCCATGAATCTGAAATTTATCGGATCGATCATTATCTTGGTAAGGAAATGGTGCAAAACATCGAGGTTATCCGTTTTGCTAATGCACTATTTGAGCCACTTTGGAATAATCGATATATTTCTAACATCCAAATCACCTCAAGTGAAACCCTTGGTGTGGAAGATCGTGGACGATACTATGAAACATCTGGGGCTTTGCGGGATATGGTGCAAAACCATATGCTACAAATGGTTGCCTTGCTAGCAATGGAACCACCGATAAAACTGAACCCGGAAGAAATTCGCAGCGAAAAAGTAAAAGTTCTTCGTGCGATGCGAAAAATAGGTCCAGATGATGTAGAAGATTATTTTGTAAGAGGCCAATATGGTGCAGGCAGTATCCATGGTCAATCTTTACAAGGCTACCGTGATGAAAATTCTGTTGATTCTAACTCCAACACCGAAACTTTTGTAGCAGGAAAATTATTAATTGATAACTTCCGTTGGGCTGGGGTACCTATTTATATCCGTACCGGAAAAAGAATGTCCGAGAAATCTACTAAGGTCGTTGTCCAATTTAAGGATATTCCGATGAACCTATATTATAACCGGGGTGAAAAAGTAGACCCGAACCTCCTAGTAATCAATATTCAGCCAGAAGAAGGGATCACGCTACATTTAAATGCAAAAAAATCGGGTAAAGATATTACAACAACCCCGATTCGCCTTGATTACACAAATAATTGCATTGACGGCATCAACACACCTGAAGCATACGAGCGCCTCATATATGATGCAATGCGTGGGGACATGACGAACTTTACCCATTGGGATGAAGTCGCCCTATCTTGGAGTTTTATCGATGAAATATCCAAAGCATGGGAAAATACTAGAGCATTTGATTTTCCTAATTACGAATCTGGCTCTATGGGACCTAAGCAAGCAGAAGAGCTTCTCGAGAAAGACGGATTCCATTGGTGGCCACTGTAAGGTTTTAAGTTAAAATTGAAAGGAGTTTTTCCAAAATGAAAGTATACGACATCTCTTCTCCAATTTTTACAGGTATGCCTGTATATAAAAACAAACCTGAAAAACAACCAAAGCAAACAACAAACACAAACGGTTATGTAACTGAGAGCAGACTAGAGATTGATGTACACACTGGTACACATGTTGATGCACCGCTTCACATGATTGTTGGTGGGGACACAATTGAAACATTGCCACTAGAAAAATTAGTTAGACCATGTAAAGTCTTTGATCTAACGACAGTTGATGACCGCATTACAGTACAAGACATTAAAGCACTCGATATTCAAAAGGATGATTTCCTTTTATTTAAAACAAAAAACTCCTATGATGAAGAGTTCAACTTTGACTTTGTATTTGTGGCAGAGGATGCTGCAAAATATTTAGCAGAAATCGGTATTAGCGGAGTTGGCGTCGATGCACTCGGCATCGAACGTAGCCAAGAAGGTCACCCAACTCACAAAACGTTATTTACCAACAATGTTATCATCATTGAAGGTTTGCGTTTGAAAGATATCTCAGTAGGTGAATATATCATGTGTGCTGCCCCGTTAAAGCTTAGCGGTGTGGATGCTTCTCCTGCAAGGATTGTATTGTTGGATATAGAAAAATAAAATGATTTTTAGTGCCACCCTTGCCCAATTATTAATGGGCAGGGGTGTTTTTTTTTGATTTTTAGTAGTGAAACACACCCCTATTTACGGCTTGAAGACTATATATCGGCGAAAACGGAGGCGTTATCGACGGATATTTGGATTTATCGACGAAAATGGACCAGATATCGAAGGTAAAGATTTTTTATCGACGAAAACTCGGTACTTATCGACAAGACGACAATGTTCTACAAATTTCGCAGCATTCAACTCTATAAAAAAAACCAACCCACAAGAGGTTGGTTTCCGATCAAAATTTATTTCATCCACTCAGTATGAAAGATACCTTCTTTGTCCACACGTTGGTAAGTATGGGCACCGAAGTAGTCACGCTGCGCTTGAATCAAGTTTGCAGGTAACGTTTCAGAGCGGTAACTGTCATAGTATGCAAGTGCACTTGCAAATGATGGCACAGGTACACCGTGCATGATAGCAACACCAAGAATTTCACGAAGTCCGCCTTGGTAATTTTCCACGATTTCCTTGAAGTAAGGATCTAACAATAGGTTAGCAAGTCCTGCTTCACGGTCATACGCTTCCTTAATTTTTTGTAGGAATTGCGCGCGGATGATACAACCGCCACGGAATATCATAGCAATTTCTCCGTATTTTAAATCCCAGCCATAATCTTCAGATGCTGCATTCAGCTGTGCAAATCCTTGGGCATAAGAACAAATTTTGCTCATATAAAGTGCTTTACGGACACTTTCAATAAATGCTTCTTTGTCGCCAGTGAATGTTACACCTTCTGGGCCGCGTAAAATACCGCTCGCCTTCACGCGCTCTTCCTTCATTGCTGAGATAAAGCGGGCAAATACGGATTCGGTAATGATCGGAAGGGGAACTCCTAAATCTAGCGCACTCTTACTAGTCCATTTCCCCGTTCCTTTTTGACCAGCAGTGTCTAAAATAACATCAACAAGTGGCTTGCCTGTTTCTTCATCCACCTTTGTGAAAATGTCTGCAGTAATCTCAATTAGATAACTGTCTAATTCTCCTTTGTTCCATTCAGCAAATACTTCATGAAGCTCTTGTGCGGAAAGCCCAAGAACATTTTTCAAAAGGTAATAAGCTTCACTGATCAACTGCATATCACCATATTCAATGCCATTATGCACCATTTTCACATAATGACCAGCTCCATCAGGACCAATGTATGTGCAGCAAGCGTCACCTTCCACTTTTGCAGAAATACTTTTTAGAATATCTTCCACTAAAAGATATGCTTCTTTTTGACCACCTGGCATGATGGAAGGACCTTTTAATGCTCCTTCCTCCCCGCCTGAAACACCTGTCCCGATAAAGTTCAAGCCAAGCTCACCTAGCTCCTTGTTACGACGGATGGTATCTGTATAAAGCGTATTACCACCGTCAATTAGGATGTCACCTTTATCTAGATAAGGTTTTAGGGAATCAATTGTCGCATCAGTCGGTCCACCTGCTTTTACCATGAGAAGTATTTTACGTGGTGATTCCAAGGATTGAACAAATTCCTCTATGCTGTATGTACCTTTGAAATTTCTCCCTTTTGTTTCTTGAAGGAATTCGTCTGTTTTTTCCGGTGAACGATTAAAAACGGAAACGGAATAGCCTCTGCTTTCAATGTTCATCGCGAGGTTTTTCCCCATTACCGCAAGGCCGATTACACCAATTTGCTGCTTCGTCATAATATAAAAACTTCCTTTCTTGAAGGATAATTATTTTGTGATAGTCCGAATTGAAAATACCATACTAAGCCCAGTAGAATCAAGCTATTAACCTGCAAGCGTTTACACTTATTTCCCTTATTCTTTTCCGTTTTGGTCTGTCACATACCGTTTTGCCCAAGCTTTTAAATAATTGGTCCTAACCGCTAAAATAGCTACGATCAATGCTCTAAAAATTTTATTCTTTTCCACATCCGAATAACCATCTTCTTTCTCTAAGAAGACTACAATTTCTTTTTTGATTTGTTCTTCTGACAAGAGTCCGTTATGAATTAGTTTTTCATAAAGAATGGCATAGGATTCATAATACTTTATCGGGCTAATGATATCATCCTCACGATCGACTGGATTGTTAAAAACGGAGGATAGCACTTTTCGGATGGTCTCAAAGTCTAGTAGCACTTTCAAATCCTTTACGATAAAAAGCATGGCTACTTGTTGCACCGAATACTTTCGCCCGACCTGTGGAGCACCAATATATCCTTTTATTTCCCGCTTTACCCAGTTCTTCAAAGCGGACTCTGTATAATTTGTACTCTCCAGCTGATTTCCCAGCCAAACAATATTAGACATCGTAAAGCCAATATTTTCTTTCCTCTTTTTAAGAAGAGGATTAAGAATATTTTTCGGCATGTCCTCCCTTTTCTCAACAGGGATTTTCCCTTGAGACAAACTAGTTAAAAAAGCCGCCATATCCGTTCTGCTCCACTCTTTCTTCATGGATCCTTACACCTTCTTATTCATCATTCATGCATTCATAGTAAATTGGTACTTTCATTTCGTCAAATTATGTCAGACACTTTCGTTGAAATATCGGGCAATTCACTCTATAATATTATACAAGAGCATTAGAGGTTCACAAGACCTCAAAACGATCAGGAGGAGAAACATGGCAAAACGTATATTCTTTTTTATTTTAACAAACGTACTAGTTTTAACTACAATTACCATTATCTTCATGCTAACTGGTGCTGGGAATTACATCACTGCAAATGGAATTGATTATGGTGCATTATTAATCTTTAGTGCTATCATCGGTTTCACCGGTGCTTTTATATCCTTGCTAATGTCCCGTTGGATGGCAAAGAAGATGATGAATGTAAAGGTTATCGATCCTGATGGACCTATGAATAGCAGAGAACGTCAAATTGTTGAAATGGTTCACCGCATGTCACGTGCTGCTGGTATCACAAAAATGCCAGAAGTTGGTATTTATCATTCCCCGGAGGTTAATGCATTTGCGACTGGTCCTTCCAAAAACCGCTCGTTAGTGGCTGTTTCCGCTGGTTTATTAAATGAAATGGATGATGCTGCTGTTGAGGGAGTTATTGCCCATGAGGTTGCCCATATTGCCAATGGAGATATGGTAACAATGACTTTACTTCAAGGTGTTGTAAATACATTCGTTGTATTCTTAGCTCGTATCGCAGCATTCGTTGCTTCCCGTTTCGTAAAAGAAGAAATGGCACCGATTGTTCATTTCATCGCTATCATCGTATTCCAAATTGCATTCTCCATCCTTGGAAGTCTAGTTGTATTCGCATACTCCCGATATCGCGAATTCCATGCTGACCGCGGCGGAGCAGATCTTGCTGGAAAAGATAAAATGATTCATGCCCTACGTTCTCTTCAAGCTTATACAAACCGTGTATCTGATGAGAAAGATACAGCAATCGCTTCATTGAAAATCAACGGAAAGCGTAAGAGCGCTCTATTCTCTACGCACCCGGATTTAAGTGATCGTATCGCTCGATTAGAGGCGAAATAAAAAGAGAAGCGCAAGCGCCTTGTTCAGCCCCGACAAGCATAAGACGAGGCAGCGAGAAGGTTGGGACTCACCTTCTTGACGGATCGGCTTATGACCTCGAGGGGCTAGGACATTAATCTAAAGAAAGAGGCAGCCACAAAAATCTGGCTACCTCTTTTTTATTTAACTATTATGTGGCACTTCTAAGTCCTCTAGAAATCAATGTTAATAGGAAAACAAAGATTGCTGCTCCAATGATGGCTGGTACAATCGCAAAGTCTGCAATAATCGGACCCCACGATCCAAAGAGCCCGTGTCCAATCCAAGCCCCTACTAGCCCGGCAATCATGGCCCCGATAATTCCCCCTGGCATCCCACCTGGTGCGATGGCACTTCCTATCATTCCAATTACTATAGCTATTAGAAGAGTAATTAATAATCCTAACATGATAATTCCTCCTTGAATTGATTTTTCTTATTGGTGTTAATCTGTATATTACCGTTGCCAACGTATTTTAAACTTCTTGAATGCAGTACAGTTTGGTATATTAAAGGAAAGATCATTGAAAGGGGTAGTAAAAATGGCAGACTTGCAGGACTCAATTGTCATATCCAAACCAGTTGAAGAGGTATTCTCGTTTGTATCTGATATGGATAACTCCACCAAAATCATGGGAAATGTAGTAGAAATTGAAAAATTAACAGAAGGTCCGTTACAGGTCGGTTCAAAATTTAAAGAAACACGTGAGATTAGGGGGCGTAAAGCTGCCTCTATTATTGAATTCATTAAATATGAGCCTAATGAACATTATTCTGTAAAAAGCGAAGTTAATGGACTGACAGTCGTTTATCACTACGATTTTAAGCCTACCTTGGAAGGTGGGACAACAGTAAACTTCCAAGGAGATATACATACTTCTGGTATTATAATGAAGCTTACCAAACCAATCATCCGGAAAATATTGAAAAAAGAAGACGGCGATCATCTACAACAGTTGAAACGAGTATTAGAGGAGACAACTGAAAAACCCGAAGAAAAGTGACTAGGCAAATCGCATTGCCTAGTTTTTTTGTAAAGGAGCTAGTCCATTTTGAAGAAAATAATTATTCCATTATTACTATCTATTATTAGTTTTTTATTATGCATCCCATTATTTACATCCCTTACTTCAAACTTGCACCCTATCGTACTATTGGTTCTGTTTGTATGTATTTTTGTTGTTACGATTACCATGTTTTTAGCTTTTACAGGACAAAGACTTATTATATCTAAAAGCTTTTTTTATGGGTTTTTCCTTACCTATTCCATTAGTCTCTTCATCCTCCTCTTTTGGCGGCCAAATGATCAAATTTATGAATCCATAAATCTAATGCCTTTTGAAACGATCATTTTCTACTTGTCAGGTACGGTTCACTGGATTATTGCTTTTTATAATCTTGCTGCAAATATTGGACTGTTTGTGCCGTTTGGAATTCTTTTGCGGTTTAAAACTTCAAATCGAATGACCTTGTGCCTACTGCCGTTTTTGCTCATTTCTCTTATTGAAGTCGGGCAGTATATAACGAAGAGAGGTAGTATGGATATCGACGACCTTATCTTGAATGTTGTTGGATTTTATATTGGGTATCTTTTCTTCCCATTGTTTCGGAGAGTGTATTCTATCGGAAAAGGGTAATTGTTAGGTTATTAGTTGGACCCAATTAATGATGATAAACTACTGGCCTTTGGTTCTAAATATGCTGACCTTTTGATTACTTATCAATAGGTCGTTATTTCTCCATTACGATTACACACAAAAAGGAAGAGCACTCTAAGCTCTCCCTTTCTCTTGTTAATCAAGGCTTCTTACCTTTCTTTTTCTCCTGCACATCGTCTAGTAATATCGCATTTGCTAGTAAACGGTAGCTGTGCTCTGTATGGGCACGGAACACAAGATCGTTTGCGAACAATGTCACATTGGAACCGCTTTTAACTTTTGTAGTAATGGCCCATGTTTGTCCCATTACCTGTTCCTTACCTGGCCACCATCCAGCAACAAAATAGTCATCCGATGTTGCTACTTCAATTAGTGTCTCTGCTCCTTTTGGTACAGCTGTTATCCAGGATCCTGTTGTTCCATACAGGACCTCTTCGGTTTCGTAACCAGATGTAATAAAGGAATCATTAGCAACGTTTGTCTTAAGTAAACCTTCATGTGAAAAGTTTGTCCGCTTAAAATCAAAGCCATCAAGTATCTCACTTTGTTTGACTGCCTGAAGTGCACGTCCACCAATCCCGATATAAGACGTACCTGCTGCAATAGCTTCTTTATTGACGCGGCCTGTATCGTCTACAATTACATCCGCTTCATCTACACTAGTAATTTCAAAGCCTAGCTGTTGCAACACAAAGCGGCTTGCACCACTGCCAACTACAGCTACTTTTGGAGCTCCTGCTAACTTTTCTACGTTTGACATGTTATCGATAGGTACGACTTCTAAATAGTAATTGTCTTTTATCTTGTGCAAATCATTACGGTGAACGACATAATCACCTTTGCTATAGCCATTACCATCCGCCGTTGCAATACTTACTTTACTGCCCGAATGTAACAGCTCGTTAACTGCTTTCACTGTTTCGTTATTCACATTTTTTAATACATAATGACCTTTATTTTTATCAATAGATGTACTTGGATATTCTGCTGCTTCCATTACAGAAGTTACTCCTCCAAAAGCATCTTCAGAACGGATTTCTGTCATCGTGAAGCCTCGAAGGTCTGGAAAGTTTACTACAATCGCATCATACATAGCATTCCAGTCCGAAATATCGTCACCTTGATATAAAACAGCATTGGCAAAGCCACGTTTTGCCTGTTTCATCGGTACAATAAAAGTACCTTCAGGATATACTACACCATCCACCTCAACGGAGGCTGTTGTTTTTTCTACCTTCACCCCGTTTCGGATTAGGTAGTCCACCATTTCTGCTGCTTCCCACTTATTTTTTTGCAGTTCATTCATAGGAAGGACATAGTATTCAGGGAAGAAGTTCTCGTTTTCCCCTCGGTCACGGCCAATAATGTCACCGTTTTGGTTTACTAGGAGTTCATCTACGGATCGATTATCTTCTCCATCTACTCCACGTTTAAATAATTTTAGTTGCTGTGAAAAGAGCTCATTTTTATTTTCCAGAACAAAATTCGTTGCTCCAAGGCCAGTATGGACCATTGCATAAAGGGATTGTTGATTCAGCCCAGGCACTTCTATCGTATGACCAAGTGAACCATGTAACATGGAATAAATCGCTGTATATGCTGGTGTCATATCATCCCAGCCATTTTCATAGTCTTCATACGGAATGGCATAAGAATCATAGTCAGAGTTTGCCACCCCAGCTTGTCCCATGGCATGAGCTTGCTGCAGCATATTCTCTAAAAGTAAATCATATTCAAAATTTGGATTATGAGGAGGTGTACAAGGCTCAATTAAAAAATCGCTTACGTAACCATGCATGTCCAAAAAGGATAATGGCGACCATTTAGCAATTTCTTCTGTCACATAGACAGACTCTTGTTGTGTTTGGAAGGCATTGTCTCTGTTTAAATCAAAGCCATTAATGTTGGCACGAGTATTATGTACACGCCCATCAGGATTATGGGTGAAATTAAACAAAAAGATGACATGCTCTAATGCTTCTTCCACATTAATCGTAATTTCCTCTTCTTCTCCCTCTGCATTGGCTGTTTTGAAAGTGATTTCATCGTCCTGTGCGAGCTTACGGAAAATCTCAACCTGTGCATCTATTCCTTCCACTTCATCTGGATGGATATTATTGAACCAAATTGGTACTTGATAATCTCCTATTGTTCCTGCTTCAATCTTTTGTAATAGTTCTGCGGGATTTTCTAATGCTGTAGGAAGTGTGTCATTCAAATATTTATCTACAGCTTCCTGATTTTTTGCAAGTGTAATAAAATGAATATCCCTGCCTTCATAGGACTGGCCCAAGGACTTGTATTCTATGAATCTATCATTTTCGGATTGCGCCGATTCTGTAATTTTATCTAGTTCTGGCTTTAACTGTTCATACGTTAAATATTCATCATATACATTGTATGTAATTTCTTTACTTAACGTTTCAGCTGTTTCTGAATTTGTAACGGATAAATCATATGTACCAATAAAGCTTGGGTACAAAACTCTGATGCTTCGGGGCGCTAGATTATCTGTTCCAAATAATAAACCAAATTCCAATACTGCTGTCACTGTTGTAGAATCTCCAATATAGGTTGGGGATTCTGCAAATGTGATGAACGGGTCTCCTGTATAACCGTTATCCTGCGAACGGTACGTTTTCCATTCTTCTAACGGCTTATTTCCAAAGGTCCAATCTATTTTCTCGAGTGGCACCCTCTCACCGAAGTCAAATTGCACTTCCATTTGCCTTTTTTCTGTCATGGAGACAGTTGATATACTTGTTGTCAGCTCAGCTTCTGTCGTTTGAACGATCGACTCGGCATTGGTTGATTGTATCGGCAACGCAACAGCGAGTAGCATCCAAACAGATAAGAAGGTAATAATAGACTTTCTCCAGTTCATCATTCCAACTCCTTATATTTATTCCTTCGAGTGAGTCTTTATTAATAAATTTAATATTAAAAAAACTCCCTACAAAGTACGATACTAGTACTCAAGAGGGCTTCATAGGGACTAAGGAAACAAATTTTCGTCGTTCAAAAGCACGAAAAAAGACAATCCCTTTTCGGATTGCCCTTCTTCCTACCTACTAATTTTCCAAATGTCTACTTCTTTGCAAAACCTTGTTTATGCAGATAGCTTTTCATATTCATTCGTTTTGGCTGCCTTAACATATTTGCCATTTGACTTGTCCAAGTATCTGAACGTTTACCAGCGGTTCTTGCGTGATAGTAAGCAGAAGCAGTTTCGTTATATTCCTCCAACTGATCTTGATAAATTTGGACGTCTTGCTGATATGCCTCTTCATGATAAACATGCTCTAAGGGAAGTCTAGGTTTTACATCGGTCTCTTGCGCAGGATAACCTACAGCTAGGCCAAAAAGCGGAATTGTATTCGCTGGTAACTTTAAAAGCTCTGTCACTTCCTCAATCTTGTTGCGGATACCACCTATATAACAAATACCTAGCCCCATTGATTCAGCTGCAATGGACCCGTTCTGAGCTGCGAGAGCTGCATCAATAACCGCGACCATAAACTTCTCCGTACTTTCCACAGATTCTGTCAAATCTGCTTTTTCCATTTCTGCTACAACAGTGTGCCTATGCAAATCTGCACAAAACACAAAGAAATGGCCATTGGCTTCCACATAGGGTTGGTTTCCGGCAAGCTCTGCCAATTTCTTTTTCGTTTCTGGTCGTTTAACACCGATGATGGAATATGCCTGAATAAAGCTTGATGTGGATGCGGCCTGCGCACATTCCACGATTGTTTTAATTTGTTGGTCGCTCAAGGGCTTATCTTCAAATTTACGGATGGAACGGTGGGATAATAGCGTTTCTATCGTTTTATTCATTTGGAATCCTCCAGAAGGTTTTCTTTTATATTGGCTGTTTTCGTATACTTTGTTGCTTTTACGAATGTTATTAATATTTCGTAATAATTGATACTGTCGTGCTCTTTTCTGCCATTTAGTTTATTATACAGAATAAGTATTCAAGTAACATTAATATAAAAAGTCCAGAAACCGACCTTTTACAGGTTAATAGCAACAATCTTTTAGAAAAGAGCCCCTATATTACATGTTATAAAAGAACAAATGCGAGTTTCAAGCTTCCTACTGTTTAAGTCCCCCCATAAGAAATAAGATAGCCTCATCCAGTTCCTTTTCAAAATCCAGTTCTTTCGCTATGAATTGTTTCGTCAATATGGTACCTGCGATGGTTGTAACCGTAAACCGCATAATCGTTTCTGGAGGAAGTTGCTTTAACTCCCCTTTTTCTTGAAAATGGAGAATCATTTTTTTGAAGTATGGCAATATCTCTTTTTTAAATAGTTTCACGTACGGTTTTTGGAATTCTTCATGAAAGGCGACTTCCTGAACAAATATCTTAATAATAGGGAGGTTCTGCTTCAAGAATTCATATCGATTATACGCAAAGGTTCTCAAAAACTCCTCATAGCTTGCATAATCCCCCTGCAACACCTCTTTTGAGAAAGCTTTAGTAAAATGAGGAGCAATAAATGTCGCAATAGTGGGAGAAACAATGGAAAGGAGAAGATCTTTTTTCGTTTTATAGTGACGAAAGATGGTCCCTTCTGCAACTTCTGCCTTTTTAGCAATTTCGCTTGTAGAGGTGCTTGCATAGCCTTTCTCTGCAAACATTTCAATAGCTGCATCTAATATTCTTTGATGTTTTTCACTTATTTGTTTTTTCGATTTATCGATCATGTGTGCTCCTTTCCTCTTTAAACTTATTCATGTTGGACGATATTTCTTCAACGCCCTAATGTTCAACATGATGAATAGTAGAGAAAATGCTAGTAAGATGAGAAGGTTAACAGATATATCCTGTAATCCTTTCCCTCTTATCATAATATCCTTCATCGCTTCTCCTGCATAGGTTAAAGGCATTATTAAGCTTATCTTTTGGAGCCAATTAGGCATAGCTTCAATTGGAAATAATCCAGAAAAGAATACTTGTGGCACAACAACAAGCGGGATAAACTGAATCATTTGTAGCTCTGTGCGTGCAAAGGCCGATAGAAGTGTTCCTAATGATAAAGCCGTAATCGCAACGGTAAACGTCACAAACATAACTGTTCCAAATCCTCCTGCCATGTTAATGTCCAGTATGTAAATGGCGAACCATACGATTAAACTGGATTGTACTAGTGTAAATAATCCAAATCCCCCCATATAACCTAGAACTAGTTCCCAACGCTTTATAGGCGTTGCCATTAAGCGCTCCAATGTCCCAGTTGTCCTTTCCCTTAGGAAGGATACACCTGCAATTAAAAATACAAAAAAGAAGACAAAGAAAACAATTAGGAAAGGACCAATATTATCAAACAACTCCAGTTCTTCAGAGCCATAGGCATATACCAAATCGAACTTACTTCCAGGTTCTACAACCTGCATCGGCATCTGGATGGAATTTAATACTTGAATAACTGCGCGGTTTGTTGCTGGATCACTACCTTCCAATACTAACCGACCGGGTGTATAAAATGCATCTAGCTCCCCTTGCTTAATCATATCCCATCCTTCTTGTTCTTCGTTTAGCAATACAAGTTCTGTATCAAGAGTCGCTAATTTTTCTGCAAAGTTATTATCAGGTTCTACTAGACCGATTGTCGGCACCTTTTCTTGGTTACTAAATACCACATGTAAAAGCGTCAAAATGAGTAACGGGGCAAGGATCATTAACGCAAGTGTCCTTTTATCCCTAAAGAACTGTCTAAGTATACGGTTGACGACTGCTAGAATTCTCATACACTTGCACCTCCAAATACTAGAAATGCTTCTTCCATTGTAGTCGCTTCTGTTTTGCGCATTAGCTCTTCCTCACTACCAACTGCGAGTATCTTTCCATCTCTTAACATGGCGAGCCTATCACATTTTTGCGCCTCATCCATTACATGAGTAGTTACTAATACCGTAGTCCCTCTTTCGCTTAAATACTTCAGTTCCTTCCATATCGATCGCCTTAACAGTGGATCGATTCCAACTGTAGGCTCATCTAAAATCAAAATTTCTGGTTCATGTAACAGAGAAATCGCGAGTGAAAGTCTACGCTTCATGCCACCTGAATACTTTTGTACAGGCTTATGGAGGTGGTCTGAGAGATTAACGAGCTGGCTCACTTCTTTTATTCTCTCTTTTTGCATATTGCCTGTCACTTTATACAGAGATGAAAAGAATTGAAGATTTTCGTAAGCGGTCAATTCATGGTAAAGTGCATCTGATTGCGCCATATAGCCAATCTTTTCTGAAAGTTTTATGTTGGGCATGTTTTCCCCTTGCACCACTATCTTTCCAGTATTTATTGATTGAAGCCCTGCTATCGCTTTAACCAATGTTGTTTTTCCTGCACCGGAAGGGCCCAGTAAACCGAACACTTCTCCTTTTTTGACGTTTAATTCAATGTTTTCTAACACTGGTGTCTTTCCAAAAGCAATGGATAGACCTTGAACAGCGATTACTGTATTTGACATAAACATCGCCTCATTTCTTTTTGTGAGTGATTACTCACTTTTATTTCAAGATAACCTGTAGACTAGTTTTTTGTCAATACATTTCTGTTTTATAATTAACGGCTGTTTTCGCAAACTTTGTTGCTTTTACGAAATTTATAAGATACTCGTAATAATCGTTACTGTCGTGCTCTTTTTCTGCATTTAGTTTCAGTCAAAAGGACAAGTTTTCAATGAACATGCACGTGAAAAGTCCAGAACCCTACTTTTCTAGTGAAAAGTCCAGAACCCGACTTTTCTAGTGAAAAGCCCAGAACCCTACTTTTTACCGGTTACTAGCAACACCCTTTTAGAAAAGAGCCTAATTAAAAGTGTAAATATATCAAAGATAGGGAAACATAAACTACTAGCTTACTTGTAAAAAAGATTGGGGAGAAAAATGTTGAGAAAACTTGATATTGTCTTTTGGTTTTCTGCCATAGTGGTGGCAGTGCTTGTTGTAATAGGTGCTTTTGCACCAGATGCTTTTGGGGCAGCTGCAACAAGACTATTTGATTTTACTACATATGCATTTGGTTGGTTCTACTTATTATCGGTATTATTTTTCGTCTTATTTTGTATCTTTTTAGCACTATCGAGATATGGAAAGATTCGACTGGGTAGCGATGAGGATCGCCCTGAGTACCCACTTTTCACTTGGATTGGCATGCTTTTTAGTGCAGGTTTCGGAATAGGACTAGTATTTTATGGAGTTGCCGAGCCGATGAGCCATTTCTATACTCCACCTCGAGAAACAGTGGATGCACTTAGTGATCAAGCTGCACGAACAGCCATGCAGTACTCTTTTTTCCATTGGGGGGTAAGCCAGTGGTCCGTCTTTACAATCGTCGGACTCGCTATTGGCTATTTTCAATTTCGTAAAAAAGAAGATGGTTTAATCTCCACAACACTAAAACCGATTATCGGGGACAAAAAACGCGAATACATACGTAAACCAATTGATATTCTTGCCGTAATCGCAACAGTAATGGGAGTAGCAACTTCCTTAGGTTTAGGTATTCTACAAATTAATGGTGGATTAGATGCTGTGTTTGGAATACCAAACAATGCCTTCACGCAGTTGATAGTCATCTTCATTATTTTAGTTTTATACCTTTCTTCCACCATATCTGGAATTGATCGTGGAATAAAATACTTAAGCAATTTTAATTTAGCGTTCGCATTGATCATCATGGTTTTTGTTTTCTTTACTGGGCCCACCGTGTTTATTTTAAATACATTTACACTTGGGATAGGAGATTACATTTCCAATTTTATTAATACCAGCTTACGTCTCACTCCCTATGAAGGCGGGACATGGGTACGAGATTGGACGATTTTTTACTGGGCATGGGCTACTGCTTGGTCACCTTTCGTTGGAGCTTTTATTGCCCGTGTATCAAGAGGTAGAACGATTCGGGAGTTTGTTTTCGGAGTGTTGATTGTACCACCAGTTATTGCACTGTTCTGGATTGCTGTTTTTGGTGGGACTGCTCTTCATCTTGATCTTTTTGGTGGTACCACTATCGCTCAAGCCGTGGATGCTGACATTACCTCTGCATTATTTGTCACACTCGCAGAATTACCGTTCAGCTTACTTCTTTCAGGTCTATCCATTTTGCTTATTATTACATTCTTAATTACATCGGCAGATTCTGCTACCTATATTTTAGGAACTATGACTTCAGGAGGGAGCTTGAATCCCCCTTTACTGTTACGAGTCATTTGGGGAACATTAATGGCTGCAATTGCAGCGGTGCTATTGATGGCAAGTGGACTAGAAGGGTTACAAACCGCTTCACTCGTATCAGCTTTGCCATTTACAGTAATCTTAATAGCCATCTGTTATTCTCTATTCCGTTCCGTTAAGAGTGAACCAGGCTTAAAAAGAAATAGAAAAATATAACGCACATGTTGTACGAAATAGTTCTTCTTCAGGGCAAGCTTCTCATGTCAGTTTATTATATATAGAAAGACCGTGCTGTTCAGGATTTTGGAACAGCATGGTCTTTTTCACTCTACCTTAATAAAGAGAAACCACCAAAAAAAGAAGGAAATCTACGATGTATATAGAAATGGTAACTGGAGGATGGCAGAAATTTCGACAAAATTTACTGGGGGGAAAGTATTTGTGAAATATATCACGTCTTTTTTTAACCGTATTATGCAACGTTATTTACCTGATCCTTTCTTGTTTGTTATTATTCTTACATTTGTAGTATTTGGATTAGGCCTTATATTCACTGATAGTGGTCCTGTTGAGATGGTACAACATTGGGGTGGCGGATTTTGGGGATTATTAGCTTTCTCTATGCAAATGGTGCTCGTACTTGTCACCGGTCATGTATTAGCTAGCAGTCCGATTTTCAAAAAAATTCTAGGTGCAATGGCTTCTACTGCCAAATCACCTGGCTCAGCTATTATTATCGTGACCATCGTTTCTACTATTGCCAGCTGGATCAATTGGGGCTTCGGTTTAGTTATCGGGGCACTCTTTGCAAAGGAATTAGCCAAAAGAGTGAAAAATGTGGATTATCGCCTCTTAATAGCAAGCGCTTACACAGGTTTCATTGTATGGCATGGCGGTTTATCCGGCTCGATTCCTTTAACGATCGCAACAGAAGGACATTTTTCTGCTGACTCAATTGGCATAATTCCAACAGGTCAAACCATATTTTCTACAATGAATTTAGTGATAGTTGGAGCATTATTTGTTATTCTCCCGCTACTTAATCGCCTCATGCTACCATCTAAGGATGAGGCTGTCACGGTAGATCCCGCCGTCCTTGAGGATCCTGCAAGCATGCAGGCAGCAGCCTTAGATCACAAACAAATGACACCTGCTGAGCGTCTCGAGAACAGTTGGATTATTTCACTTGGAGTCTCGGTAATGGGGCTAGTTTTCTTATTCTACTATTTTGCAGGGAATGGTTTTTTATTAAATCTTGATATTGTAAATTTCCTCTTCTTGTTTCTCGGAATATTGTTCCATTGGCGTCCAATCCGTTTCCTTGAGGCAGTAGTGAATGCCATAAAGGGAGCGAGCGGCATCATTATTCAGTTCCCTTTTTACGCAGGAATTATGGGAATCATCACTGCTTCTGGACTAGCAGATGTAATGTCTGAAGCTTTTGTGAGCATATCCAATGAATACACATTCCACTTTTTTGTATTCTTGAGCGCTGGTATTGTGAATATTTTCGTTCCTTCTGGTGGCGGCCAATGGGCAGTACAGGCTCCAGTTGTTCTAGAGGCTGCCCAAGCAATGAATGTTTCTATTCCAAAAACAGCAATGGCCGTCGCATGGGGAGATGCATGGACAAATCTCATCCAACCATTTTGGGCATTACCAGCACTTGCCATCGCTGGCCTAAAAGCCAAGGATATAATGGGATTTTGTGTGATCGTGCTCTTTATATCAGGCGCAGTCATCTCGCTTGCCTTCTTATTTTTGTAAAGTTGAAAGCGCTTGAAGCATTGAAATACTAATTTAAAACCGTCAAACGGGACTGTCTAGAAATTGAATACTTTCGTCTGACAGTCCCACTTAATTAGAAAAGCTCTATAAAACAACGCCGTTTATCTCCGCAATAGGCATCGCCTTCCGGGGGTATCAAGCCTATCGCTATTTTCCGGCTAGACAAGGAAGTCTACGGCAGCATTACATCGCAACCAGAAATGCCTACATTTTCAAGGAGTCTTCGTCTTTTTCTCCAATAAACAGCTAGAATATCCTCTCTATCAAAGAGTACCTCTTAAATAAGTATTCCAATTGATATGCCTCTCTAAAGGTGATTTAAGGTCCGTAAAAAACCATAAACAGCATTAGTAATAGATTTGAAACTAACAATATCTTCCCTAATAATGTTCTTATGGCTAAAACGGAAAAGATAATAGCAAGGATAAATGAGGTAATAGCAATCTTTGATGGAAAATAGGTAAAATCTAAAATACCTATCATCGGAAAGGACAATATAACGATGCTAATAAATAATAATAGTAATGAAAAAGAAGAAGCAAGCGTGACATAGCTAAAAGTAATTAACTTTTTCAAGTGCTCTTTTTCATAACTATTATTTTCCATATTTTCCCCCTTTGTCTATTAATATATTTTTGCATCTATCTCTTCCATAAACCTGCCTGCCACCATAAGCTGTTTTTTAAAGAAGTTTCCTAATTCCCTAAAATAGACTGAACTTTTTCTAAAGATGGTAAAGCTGTCATGGCGCCTTTTTCTGATGCTGCTAAGGAACCGGAAACGCTCGCAAAGTGTGCCATTCTCACTGCTTCTGTTAAAGAGATGTTCCGAATGTCACCATCATATTCATGTACCTGGTATAATATTCCTGATACAAATGCATCCCCGGCTCCTGTGGAATCCACTGTTTTTATTTTGCGGGCAGAGACATGTTTCTGCCCATCTTTTGTAAATACATAGCTTCCACCTTCCCCTAGTGTAATAAGAATAAGTGGAAGATTATATGTTTCAAGTGCCGTAACGCCCTTAACAATATCCTTTTCTCCTGTAATAAACTCTAATTCCTCCTCGGATATTTTTAATATGTCAGCATAGCTAAGCATTGAAAGAATTTGTGACCTTGCTGCTTCTTCCTTCTCCCAAAGACTAAGTCGAAGATTAGGATCATATGAGACAATGAGTCCGTATTGCCGTGCTAGTGATACTGCCTTCTTGGTAGCACTTCTAGAAGGCTCGCCAATAAGGGAGATTGAACCAAAATGTAATACTTTATGAGTTTCAAAGAGCTCTTCCTCTATATCTTCTTCATTTAATAATCTATCAGCACTTGGATTTATATAGAAATCGAAGCTTCGTTCACCATCTTTAAGTGTAACAAAAACAACTCCGGTTCTTGTGTCATCTGTAAATAATAAAAAATCCGTATTTACTCCGTAATCTCTCAACGTTTTTTTTAGAAATTTGCCCAGCACATCATTTCCGACCTTGCCGATAAAGGTCGATGGTAATTCAAGTCTTGCCACACCAACTGCAACGTTCGCCGGTGCTCCGCCAGGACTTTTTTGATAGGTAAGGTTTTCGTGATCCATTGGTATGAAATCTATTAATGCTTCTCCTAAAGAGATGATTCCTTTTTTCATTAAACGTTCTCCTTTCACAATATTGGTAGCAGTTATTTTGTGGATAGTATTTCTTACTATTATATACATTTCACCAACCAATAAAAAAGACCTAAAAGCGCTTGAAGTAAAGCTCTTTTTAGGTCTTTTTTATTATTGTCTATTTTCCGTAAGGCGTTGAATATGAAGTGTAATATACCCCACTTCCGATATTGGAAAATGAATATGGTACTCTGCTTGTAAAAAATCTGCAATTGTCTGAGCTGTCTTAAAAGATTTCGTAAATTTCTTCTGAAATAGCGTCAACATCTCCGAGTCCATCGAAGGAAACGGTTCTTTTGCTTCTGCTCTTTTGATAGCAAACCTTACGTGCGCTAACAGAAGTTGATAATTGTCGGAGGATTCATCGATCTCCATTGCAAATTCTTTTTCAATAATCTTGATGGCCTCTCGAATAAGGGTTGGCAATTGCATCGTGTTTTGTAAACTGTTCGCACCCATTTTAGCAGTATGGAGGTGGAGGGCAATATGACCAACTTCATCATCTGGAATATCCACTCCCAGCTTTTTTTTAATCAATCGTTTTGCCCACACCCCAATTTCATATTCCGGCTTATAAAGTGCCTTTATTTCATTTAATAGCTTATTATGGATTAGATAGCCTTTTTCCAAGCGTTCAATGGCAAAAGACAAATGATCTGTTAATGAAATATGAATATGATTACTTAGCGGAACTGGCAATTTTCCTTCCGCATAACTGATAATTTCCTCAGCAACATCTATATGCTCGACCGGGAGTGTTGATAGGAGTTCTTGGAATTTGTCATGTTCCTCTTCCATCACAAAAACCTTCTCAATTTTGTTGGAGTCTACCATGTCATTTTTCTTTTTTTGAAAACCAACGCCTAGACCCATCACAATTTTTTCCTGGTCATCTTCTTTCACAACTACCGCGTTATTATTTAATAATTTGCTTATCTTCAATCTAGTCGCTCCCTAATAATTCCGCTCTGATTACCTATCATTATAACCAATATGGGGGGCGATACAAAGTAACAGAAACTCCAAAAAATAATTAGGATTTTATCTTCCAATCAATAAGTGCTGTTTCACCTTTGGTAGTGGCTTTTACTGCATGCTTTGTAACGGTTTCTAAAATATCTCCATTTGTAAGTATGATAGGAGTTACAACGCTTTTTGCTTTCTCTTTTATTAATGCCACATCAAAATGTAATAAAGGTGTACCGACAGACACTTTATCGCCTACATTTACTAACCCCTCAAAACCTTCACCTTTCATTCCTACTGTTTCAAGACCAACATGTATTAGCACCTCTACCCCTGTTTCAGATTTAATCCCAATGGCATGTTTTGTTGGGAAAAATTGAACAATTTCTCCATTTACAGGTGATACAACCGTTCCTTCTGTTGGTTCAATGGCAATACCATCCCCCATCATCCTTTCAGCAAAAACAGGATCTGGAACCTCTTCAAGTGGAACCAGCCTACCTGTAATTGGCGCCACTAATCTTTCTTCGGTTTTTCTTTCATTTTTCCCGAATAATTTTTTAAAAAAAGACATAAAATTACCTCCTGATATTCTGAAATTCCAAACGAATGGAAAACTCAATAGAAAAAGACCTAATACGTATGCTGTTAAGCGTGTATTAGGTCTTGCCTGCTTTACCAGTCACAATCCTATCATGTCATCCATTCTAATTAACACTAAGGTAAGCTAGACTTGGCAGTTTGTCAATTAATAAACTGGTGCTCCTTTTACAAGGTTCTCCCAATCTGGATAAAGGTCAGATCTTCTATCCCTCCAGGTTGTCACCGAGCCACTCTCCCTTACTTTATGCAAAAGAGCGATATCAAGATCACCTGTGATAATCATGTCCGTGTTCAATTCCCCTTCTGCAATGATGCCTCCTGGTGGGAATGGCACGTCATTGGGGGATATGATGGCAGCTTGTCCGAAATTCCCTCTCATGAAGTCTACTGTTGGCAAGGAACCGATTGTGCCAGTAGTGACAACATAGATTTGATTTTCAATCGTCCGTGCGTGGCAGGAATAACGAACTCGGTGAAATCCATGTCTGTCATCTGTGCAGGATGGGCAAAATACAACATCCGCTCCCATTGCCCTTACCATTCTCACGACTTCAGGAAACTCAATATCATAGCATGTTAATAAAGAGATGGGGCCAAAATCGGTATGGAAAATTTGCAGGTCCTCGCCAGGTGTCAGCCCCCACTCATATACCTCAGTTGGGGTTAAGTGCAGCTTTGCCTGAGTGGCTATCCGGCCATCTGGATAAAAAAGATGTGCTGCGTTGTATAGCTTACCGTCATTTTCTACTATATGTGTTCCGCCAATAATGTGCATTCCCGTCTGGGTGGCAATACCACTAAACAATTGCCGATAAGCATCTGTATACTTTGGGAGATCGTGAATCGTCTGCTCTCTTCCTTCTACTGGGAAAGAGATTAATTGGGTCGTTAAAAATTCAGGAAACAGGACAAAATTTGCATCAAACTCAGCAGCTGTTTTTACATAATGGATGACTTGGTTAGCAAATTCCTCAAAGCTAGAAATAGTGTGCAGTGGATATTGCACAGCAGAAGCACGAAACTTCATATGGCGGAACCCCCTTTATCTATAATGAAAAATTGATTTTTTTAATGTTGCAACTAGTCCATTATAAAGGATGGTAAAGGTAGGAACAACGAAAAAACATCTGGGTTATTATGGAATATACAACGCCTTTATAGTTGAATCTCAACATTCATAAGGAAGTTTAAAAAAACCAGGTATCACAAAAGGATGCCTGGTCTCAAACTGTTGACAAACCAACATTTTTAATAGGTTTACATTTAAAGCTAACGATCATTTCAATCTTCTCCTATTACTTGTAAAAACAACAAATTTTACTTTATGCTAAAGCTTCCAAAATGGCTTTTGCTACACCACTATTAATATTTGTTTCTGTTACTAAATGTGCTTTCGCCTTTACTCCATCCGGTGCATTTCCCATTGCCACCGCTCTTCCTACTTTTTCAAACATAGAAACATCATTGTAATTATCACCAATTGCCATCGCAGCTTCCATAGAAATTCCTCTTTCTTTCGTGAAGGTAGTAAGGGCTATTCCTTTTTGTGCATCCTTACTAGTGATTTCTAAGTTGTCTTTTCCAGAAGAGCTTACTGCAATGGTTTCTAGCTTATGCAAATCTGCCCGCGCTGCCTCCAGACGTTCTACTTCTAATGAAAAGGCTAGGATTTTATATTTGGTGATTTCACTGTCTGTCATAATGGATTCAAAGCTGTCTACAAGCTTGACTTTTCCATCTTCCATTCTTTCTTTTGCAGCCTTTAAAACTTGTTCATAATCATTATTCTGATTTACAGACATGAAGATATCCACGATAGTAGCAATGGCTTTATCATAATCATTGGAATATGTACCTTCATGTGAATAAATTTCAAAATAAATCTCATGTTTGTCCAATATGGAAGCAACCTCACTTGCTTGAGAATCATTTAATGGGTTGGTTGAGACTATTTCTCCTTGCAAATTCCTTACTTCAGCACCATTTACGCAAATAATAGGTGTATGGATACCCGCTTCCCCAAGGACGTCCTTCGCTTCCAAATACGATCTTCCTGTTGCAATCACTACTTCCACACCATTTTTTTGGGCAAGTTTAATCGCATCTGCGTTTTCTTTACTCACTACATGATTATTATTTAATAACGTTCCGTCCATATCAATCGCAATGCACTTTACCATGAGAGTCACCTACTTTTCTGATTTATCCTTATCCTAAATAACTTTTCATCGTTTTTCAAATATTATACTAATAAAACAATATCTAAACATTTGAAATAATGGAATTTTTTTCTGTTTTACCCACTCTTCATCCATTATAATAGAGATAACGACGTTAATGAAAATGGGGTCCCTGTTCCCCCCGACAAAGGGAAAGGTGTGGTGGAAATCCCTTATTGACAGTTCGACTTATTGCGTTAATGGGCCTTTACAACGCAGACATGAAACAATGAATAGGCGCATGATACAGTCTGTTTTTAAATAAAGATAGGCGAGGGAAGAGCATGGAAATATCATTTAAACATATAGGAAAAATATTAAAAAACGATATTTACTCTATTTCAGGAAATCTTCTTTTGAAAAAAGGAACCGTTCTGAATAAATATCACATAGAGAGTTTACAAAACCATACTTATTATTTTGACCAGGATTTCTTTTTACCTGAACCTCATCATTTATCGCAGGAATATTTTCAGCATGTAAAGAAGATATATGAAACAAGCATAGAGTCCTTTCAATCTATTTTTGCCAACCTTGAGAATGAGAGTCTTCCTTCTTTAGAAAATATTCATCAGATGCTATCCCCCTTCATCGATAAGCTAGTAGATGATCCTATGTTTATTCGCTACATTGAACAAGTGAAAAGCTATGATAACTATACCTATACTCATAGCCTGAATGTCGGTATTTACGCATCATTGATTGGGAAAATACAAGGGCTTGAGAAGAACAGTATTCGCCTGTTAAGTCAGATGGGTCTGTTTCATGATGTCGGTAAGCTGCTTATAGATAGGAATATCATTCAAAAGCCTGGCCGATTAACAGAAAAAGAGTGGTTAGAGATTCAAAAGCATACAACCTACGGCTATGAACTTTTAAGAAAAAACAAATCGATAGATCCCCATATTTTACAAGGCGCTTTGTTGCATCATGAACGATTAGACGGTAGCGGCTATCCTACTGGAATTAAGCATGCAAAAATACCATATTTTGTCCAGATTTTATCCGTTGCAGATATGTATGACGCCTTATCTTCAGAGAGAAGTTATCGTTCAAAGCAAAATCTATTTGTTACAACGAAAATTCTTATTCAGGAAGCCAAATTTAATAGATTGAACCCTGCAATTGTATACCCATTTGTTCAGTATGTGCTTTCCAACCACCTGAGGGAAGAAGTGATTTTAAATAACGGGCAGCATGCTGAAATAATATTCATTCATGCTGATGAACCACATTTGCCAATTATTAAAGTAGATGATCATTTCATTGATTTAAAAAGACATAAGGATTTAGAAATACTTGATTTTGCTAATTAACAAAGTTTACACCGATAATTATTAGGGTATAGATGTGGGGAATTCGTGCAATTCCAGTAACTACCTTTGAAAAAATCTCAAAATGTATTAAAATAACTACCATTGTATATTTACGCACAAGGAGATTATTACATTGAAACCCACCACATCTTATTCTTATAGAACGATCGACATGTTTAAGTTCATTATCCCTTCCTTAATTGGGATTTTATTATTTATGACCCCAGTAAAATTTAATGATGAGATAACGATTCCGATTGCTATCTTATCCAATCTACTTGGGGATTTTCTTGGTGACAGTATTCCCTTTATCATGACAATAATAATTGCTATAACAGCACTCGCAACTGTCATGACAAAGATAATCAAACCTGCTTTTACACAAGGTGAAAATTTTCTTAATACCCTATTAAATGTTTCTCTTTTTTGGACAATTGTCAGAATCATTGCGGTAATTTTAGCAACCATGACTCTATTTCAATTCGGACCAGAAGTAATTTGGGGAGAAACTACAGGTAGTGTCATCCTTTTTGAATTACTTCCCGTCCTATTAACCATTTTCTTGTTCGCAGGATTATTTTTGCCCTTGCTTTTAAACTTTGGATTATTGGAATTATGCGGTGCTTTGCTAACGAAGGTGATGCGCCCATTATTTAAGCTTCCAGGCCGTTCATCCATTGATGCACTAGCTTCCTGGCTTGGAGATGGGACCATAGGGGTACTTTTATCAAGTAAGCAATATGAGGATGGCTTTTATACAAAGCGGGAAACTGCGGTAGTTGCTACCACTTTTTCCATTGTATCCATCACTTTCTGTTTAGTCGTTATTTCACATGTTGGGCTAGGTAACATGTTTATTCCTTTCTATTTAACTATTACGGTTGCTGGTTTTGTTGCAGCCATTATTATGCCGAGAATTCCGCCTTTATCCAGAAAAGCGGATACGTATTATAACGATGCAGAAAATCCCGAGCAAGAGCTTATCCCTAGTGGATATTCTCCACTATCTTGGGGGTATCGTTTAGCATTAAAGCGTGCTTCAGGAAATAAAAGTGCAAGAAAGTTTTTCGGTGAAGGTGGACGCAACGTACTAGATATGTGGATGGGAGTAGCCCCGATAGTCATGACGTTCGGGACGATTGCGTTGATATTAGCGGAAAAAACAGAGCTATTTGTATATCTCGGGATGCCTTTCATCCCACTACTGGAACTTCTGCAAATTCCTTTCGCTAAGGAAGCCTCAGCAGCCATCATTGTCGGCTTTGCTGATATGTTTCTACCCGCTCTACTTGCAAGCGAGATTCCTAGTGAACTCACTCGTTTTGTCATTGCAGCGGTTTCCGTTACCCAGCTCGTTTACCTATCAGAGGTTGGTGGCGTTATTTTAGGCTCCAAAGTGCCTGTGTCTCTTTGGGAAATGTTTATTATTTATATTTTACGTACGTTGATCACTTTGCCAGTTATTGCATTGATCGCACATGTGTTTATTTTTTAGGCTCTTTTAGTGGAGGCCCGAAAACTAATAAAGTTTTCGGGCCTCCACTAAATTATATAAATTTCCTCGTTAATTCTCTTTCACCTTATCTAATTCCTCACCCAAAAGCTTCGCCAACTCTAGCATGCCAAACTTTCCTTCTACTTTTTCTGCATCTGCATTGTAATTGGTGTTAGTATTCACATCATACGTGAAAATTTCTCCATTTTTGTTTCGAATGAATTCAATTCCTGCTACTTTAATATTGTTTTGGTATAAAAATTGTTCATATTTTTCTATTATAGATTCTTGAAAATCTTTAATGATTTGGAACTTCGGTTTTTCTTCCACTTCTTCCCCTACCGGACAGAATAAATCGCCAATTTGGCAGGCATCTGCTGGGCAAAGCTCAAAGCCTTCTGACGTATTTACCTGTACTGCGTAGACAAATTTACCACCTATGAATTCACAGCGAGTTATATAAGGCTCTGGTGCTTCGATGTATTCTTGAATTAAGGTTATGCCATCGACTGGTACTTCAAAATCAGGTCCAAATAAGTAACGTTCCAGGGAGGCTACGGAATGAAACAATTGAACTCCCAGTCCTTTTCCGGCACGGTTATGCTTCGTAATAAAGGATTTTGTGCCAATTTTTTTCGCAGCTTCTAGAATTTTCTCTTTTCCTACCGCTGCAATTGTTCGTGGAGTTTTGACACCAGCTTGTTCTAAAGCTGTATACTGGTTCACCTTGCTTAGCTCCAACTGAAGTGCACGACTTCCATTCCACACTTTTCTGTCATGATGTTCAAGCCAAGCTAATACAGCGCCAGTCAATTCTGGAGCAAAGCGGTGATCTCTCGTATGGGAAGAAGCACTCATACGGTTATAGAAAATCCCTTCAGGTGGTGCTTCAGTCAACGGAACAACCCCTTCGTCAAGGTGCCATTCTTCGTATGGAAGACCAAGCTCTTCCAATCTATTAGTTAAATGAATAGTCCATTCCTTATTTTCGTGTAAAATATATATTTTTTTCATTCTGTTCGCCTCCGTTAGTGTTTATGCTTTAGTTAGCTCTTGATTGGGTTTTACAAGAGGCATCACTTGTTTCGCAAATCGCTCCATTTCCTCCAGTTGTGGGGAAAATTGAAGCAGTAGTAAATCTAATCCCACTTCTTCGTATTCCTTGATTTTAGTAGCAATTTGTTCAGGCGTTCCGATTAAATTAGGACGCAATCCTCTATTGGATACTGAATAGTCCTGAAGCTGGATTTGTTGTTCCAATTGAGATTTACTTGTGAAATCCTTGAAGCCTGAATATGCTGCTGACTCCTTCACATTGGTAATTCTCGCAAGCTCTTGTTGAACCTCTTCCTCCGTATCGCGGCAAATAACATATGCCGCCATCCCAAACGATTGGAATGGTGCTTGTGATGCATTTTCTCTTCTTTCTTTCATATCTTCAATCTTAGCCCGTACCTCTTCCACTGTTCCTCCGTGCATTACATACGCATCACAGTGTGAAGTAATCACTTCTTTTCCTTTTGGACTTTCCCCGCCAGCATAAAGAATTGGATTTGGTCGCTGTACTGGCTTTGGAAAAAGCTTCGTATCCTTCAGCTGATAATACTTGCCATCATAGCTGAAAGAATCTTCCGTCCATAACCCTTTTAGCACATCAATAAATTCCTTCGTACGATCATAACGCTCATCATGTTCAGTGAAAATACCACCGTATTGGCGCGCCTCTTCTTCCCACCATGCAGAGACGACATTCAGTGTGAGACGGCCATTGCTGATGTGATCTATATTCGCAGTCGCCTTTGCCGTGATAGCCGGATTATGAAAGCCTGGTCGAATAGCCGTCATGATTTCTATTTTTTCTGTCACAGCAGCTAGCGCTGCAGCAGTAGACCAAGCTTCAAGCGTATCTTCTTGTGGACCCTTAATATCATTTAAAAATAATTCAGCAATCAATGTCGTATCATATCCTAGTTGCTCCGCCTGCAAAATTACTTTTTTTGCATAATCAAACGTTGGAGGCATTTGCTCGTCCTCCACATTTCTTAACCATCCGCCAAAAATCGGCAACCAAAACCCAAACTTCATTCCGCATCTTCCCTTCAACCATAATAATGAGAAAGTGGTAGACATACTAATTCTGAAATCTATTTTTTTTAAAAACAAAAAAACTTCTCCGATAAGAAGAAGTTTGAGTATTAGCCTCGTTGCATCCACTTATCTCTCAAGAACAATTGCCTTGCTGGAATTAGCACCTACACAAATGTGTGGTTGCCGGGTTTCATAGGGCCAGTCCCTCCACCTCTCTCGATAAGAAATCTTACTATTCAATTATTATTATTATTATACATTAACCCTATCATGAAACTTGGATTTAGACAAGTCTTTCGAGCAACTAAATAATAACGAAAAATCTCTAGTTTTTGCAAATAGATACTCTGAGGTTACTTCGTGTTACAGTATATAGTATAGAAAGATATAAGATTTATTAGGAGCGTAATTCATAGTGAAACTACTAACCTTAAATTGTCATTCTTGGCATGAAGAAAACCAAATGGAAAAAATACGGAATATTGCATTGGCCATAAAGGAACAGGCTTATGATGTCATAGCACTTCAAGAAGTCAATCAAAGTCAAGATGCAGAAAAAGTGAAAGGAAATATTAAGGTCAATAACTACGGATTGGTCCTTCAGCATGAGTTAGAAAATATCGGAGTTTCCAATTATGAGCTAGTTTGGGATTTTTCCCATATGTGCAGATCAACATTTGAAGAGGGATTGGCCATCTTAACGAAACATCCAATAAAAGACACTCATTCTTTCTTTGTTTCGAAAAGTAAAGATACGAACTTCTGGAAGACACGTAAAATCGTTGGCGTAACGATTGAGGTGGATGGGCATGAATCATCGTATTATAGCTGTCATCTTGGATGGTGGAGCGATGAAGAAGAACCAGCTAAATACCAAATGGACCAATTACTGCAGGAAGTTAAAGGAACAAAACCATTCTTTCTTATGGGTGACTTTAATAACAGTGCACATATAAAAGAAGAAGGCTACTCCTATCTCACCGTGGAAAACGTGATGCATGACACCTATCTTTTAGCTCAGGAAAAGGATAATGGGATTACCGTTAGAGGGAAAATCGCTGGCTGGCATGATAATAAACAAGACTTGCGGATTGACTTAATACTAGCAAGTAATCCTGTAGATGTCGCCTCCTCTCATGTTATTTTTAACGGGGATAATAGAGAGGTTGTTTCTGACCATTTTGGAGTAGAAGTTACTGTAAAAGTTTAAGATGATTTTCGACAAATTTCCAGGGAAATTGTAAAAGAGAAGGGACAGCACACTACTTGCTGCCCCCACTCTTTATAATTTTTTATTTTCAGCAATCGCTTGTAATTCGGCCTTTATTTTTTCTGTCCAGGCATCTACAATACTATAATCCATCGCCTTCACATATATTTTTTCAAGCTTTCCATGCCAACTCTTTGCCTCAGCAAGCTTTCCGATAGCTGATTGCATAGCTTCTGTATAGCGGTCCTTTACTATCCCAATTTCATGTTCATATCTTTCGTCCGTGCCACCTCGAATCGTACTATTATACATATCCACAATGGAATCTCCCTCCCGTTCAGGGAAATATTCATGTGGGGCGGTACTATCAAAAATCGCAAACCCTAATTCCCTGCTAATGATCATGTCTAGGCTATATGGATCAAAGCCACAGTGATATACTTCCACATCAAAGCCCTTTTCTTCCGCAGCTTTAGCTAGTTTTTTTAACATGGTGGATTTCCCTGAACCTGGTCGACCTTTAATAAAGTAGCGGTGCGTCAGCCCCTCTGTTAAATTTGGGACAAAATCCTTTGCTCCAGCAGGGGTAGCTGCACCGAGAAATCGATGCCTTACATCCGCTTTTTTATCTAAAGTGTTTCCTTGGAAAATCTTATCTGCTAGTTCGTCCGTCAGTTTGTTTGCTGCGGAAAAATTCATATTATGAATATAGTATCTTTCCCAATCATCATGTATTTTCAACGCTCTTGCAAAGGTTTGGTATGCCGCTTGGTAAGCTTCTTTTTTCTTAGCTGCCAAGTCAATGATTTCTGCTTTTTGCTCTCTAAGTAATACGGGGTTCCACGCTTCCCCTAAATTCACTATTTCCTCTACTGCACCAGGTGCTTTCGGTTCTATTACATGAGGTACTGTTCCATCAACAATACCAACACCAAGTTCTCTAATTATTACGCCGTCGACTGATTCTATATCTGATGAGCAATGAAGCATTTCGATGTCTAATCCTTTTTCATTCCATACTTTAGCAACTTTCTTTATGAGAGAAGACTTTCCTGTACCAGGGCCACCTTTTAAAATAAATATTCGATCCAAGCCCTCTATGTTTGACTCATACAAACTGTAAAATCCACGTGCCGTATTTCCACCCGCATAATAGTTAAGAATTTTCCCAACCAAATAAAACACCCCTTCAGTGGTAGGCTCTCTTCTAATGACGTTTCCTAGTATCCTATGCAAAAGATCTGAAATGGGTGAATGCCTATTAGAAAAGAGAAAGGCATTAGAGCCCCTCTAATTCACCTACCGAAGGAAAAATCAGCATAAACTGGCAAATACTTCACACAAACTTAACTTTTTTTTAACCAGTATGCCTTATATATGTGGTCATATATGAAAAACACCACCAATTTTATCGCCATTTCACAAGTCAGAAGCATGGATTTGCCAATCATCAGAAACACGAAAGGAGTCCAGAATGTACTATTCCGAACTCCTTTCGTATACTAATTATTTTATTTTAACTTCAACTTTGCCAATGCATCAGCAAGCGCTGTGTTCACCGGTTCATCTTTTTGTTGTTTTTTCATGTATTGATTGACGTCACGCTTGGTTGCCTTTTGGTTGGCATTTTTCTTGCGGCGATCCTGGAATGTGCTAAGCTTTTCACGGTGCCCGCACACACATGCGAATATTTGTCCTTCTCCTTCGCCACGAAGCTCCAGCTTTTTACGGCACTGTGGACATCTTGCATTGGTTACTTTGGAAACATTTTTGCGATGGCCGCATTCCCTATCCTGACAGACTAGCATCTTTCCTTTTTTACCGTTTACTTCTAGCATCGGCTTATTGCAGTCTGGACATCTTTTACCTGTTAGATTGTCATGCTTAAACTTTTGTTCGGTGTTTTTTATTTCATGAACAACTTTTTTTGCGTAAGCTTTCATTTCATTGATAAAGTCAGTTTTTTGCAGTTTACCTTTTGCAATTAATCCTAGCTTTTGCTCCCACTCTGCTGTCAAGGCAGGGGAACGCAACTCTTCTGGTGCCAGGCTTAACAATTGGCGGCCTTTGGAGGTTGTGTGCAGACCTTTCCCACGCTTTTCCATGAGGAAGCTATTGAATAACTTTTCAATGATATCTGCTCGTGTTGCCACAGTCCCAATTCCTCCTGTTTCCCCGAGCGTTTTTACTAGGTTATGGTCTTTCGTTTCCATAAATTTGGCAGGATTCTCCATAGCAGAAAGTAATGTTCCCTCATTAAATGGCTCTGGAGGCTTTGTTTTCCCTGATGTAAGCTCTACCTTTTTTATAGAAAGAGCATCGCCCTTTGACAAGGTTGGCAAAAGCTGATCTGCATAGCCGTCCCCACCGTCTTCTTGCTCCTCCAATGAACCAAATACCTCTTTCCATCCTTGTGAAATAACCGTTTTACCCTTCGCAACAAATTGTTCATTTCCGAGAGCTGCTGTAACGGTAGTCTGCTCGTAACGGAATGGTGGTAATAGGACCGCTAAGAATCTCTTAACGATTAAATCAAAAATCTTATATTCTTTATCAGATAGTTTACTTAGTAGAATCGTTTCTTCTGTCGGAATAATAGCATGGTGGTCTGTTACCTTTTCGTTATTCACAAAAGATTTATTAGCTTTGATTGGTGCTGTGAGCAACTTAGATGCAATCGTTTTATAGGAATGTGCACGAATTGCTTCCACTCTTTCCTTCAAGGTATCCACCATATCTGTTGATAGGTATCGGGAATCTGTTCTAGGGTATGTGACTATTTTGTATTGTTCATAAAGTCTTTGAAGAATAGAAAGTGTTTCCTTTGCTGAGTAACCGAATATTCTATTGGCATCCCGTTGCAGTTCTGTTAGATCATACAAGGATGGCGCATAAGATTTTTTCTCTGATTTTTGAATATCAGTAATGCTGGCATTTTCGTTCTTCAGTCGATTAAACAAGCTTTCCATTGTCTTATGATCAAAGCTTCTACGCTCTTTCGTCTTTGCATCCTGCCAGATTAACTGGAATCCATTTTCGGTATATGCTTTCAATCCATAAAACTCTTTTGGTACAAAGTTTCTAATCTCCTCTTCACGCTTAGCAATCATGGCAAGCGTCGGGGTTTGAACACGACCGCATGATAATTGGGCGTTATGTTTTGTAGTCAGAGCACGTGTGGCATTCATTCCTACCACCCAGTCTGCTTCCGCCCGTGCTACCGCAGAATGATAGAGGTTCACATATTCTTTGCCATCACGTAAGCGGGCAAATCCTTCATTGATTGCCTTGTCTGTTACAGAGGAAATCCAAAGGCGCTTTATCGGCTTTTGGACCCGTGCTTTCTCCAATATCCACCGTGCAACCAATTCTCCTTCACGACCTGCATCTGTAGCAATGACAATTTCCTTTACATCTTTTCTAGTTAGCTGAGCTTTGACTGCATTATACTGCTTTCCTGTCTGCTTAATAACTACTAATTTTGACTCATTTGGTAACATTGGCAGATCTTCCAATTTCCAAGTTTTAAACTTTACATCATAAGCTTCAGGGTCAGCTAATGTCACAAGGTGACCTAAAGCCCACGTTACAATGTATCTATCACCTTCAAGGAATCCGTTCCCTTTTTTATGGCATTTTAATACTCTCGCTATATCTCTTCCTACAGATGGTTTTTCTGCAAGTACTACTATTTTAGACATACTAACAACCCTTTCAATCATTCTTTTCTAATCTTTACACATTGTGTTGCCTTAGTCAAAAAGAGGAAGGAACTTCTTCAATTTCACACATAGCCATTCTTAACAAATTTTAGTATGATGGGAGATAGATATTTTTTAGGATAGGATGGAAAAGAAAATGAGTTTATTATCAATAGATGGTTTAAGTCATAGCTTTGGAGATCGTACATTATTTAAAGATGTTTCCTTTCGATTATTAGCAGGGGAACACGTCGGCCTTGTTGGGGCAAATGGAGTTGGTAAGTCTACCTTGATGAATATTGTTACAGGGGAAATTGTTTACGATACTGGACGAGTAGAGTGGACTCCTGGTGTTCACTATGGATACCTTGATCAGCATACTGTTCTAACGCCAGGGAAAACTATTCGTGATGTTCTTCGCGATGCATTCCTGCCGTTATATGAAAAAGAAAAAGAATTAAATGCCATTACCGATAAAATGGGCACCGCAACACCAGAGGAATTGGAAGAGCTCTTAGAGCAAATGGGGGAAATACAAGACCATTTAGATGCTGGCGGTTTCTACAATTTAGATATAAAGGTGGAAGAAACTGCACGAGGTCTAGGTCTAGATGCAATCGGACTTGATCGTGATGTATCAGCCTTAAGTGGGGGGCAGCGTACGAAAGTACTTTTGGCTAAGCTGCTGTTGGAACAGCCACAAGTACTACTACTAGATGAGCCTACAAACTACTTGGATGTGGAGCATATTCGCTGGTTAAGCTCTTACTTGAAGGAATATCCGCACGCATTTCTACTAATTTCTCATGATACCGAGTTTATGAATGGTGTTGTAGATGTTATTTTCCATTTAGAGTTTTCCAAGTTAACACGTTACACTGCATCCTATGAGAAGTTTCTAGAGCTTGCGGAATTAAATAAAAATCAGCATATTAATGCCTATGAGAAGCAAAAAGAGTTTATTAAGAAACAGGAAGACTTTATAGCAAAAAACAAAGCACGTTATTCTACTACAGGGCGAGCGAAAAGTCGTCAAAAGCAGCTCGATCGGATGGAGCGAATTGATCGTCCAGAAACTGCTGCGAAGCCTACGTTTGAATTTAAAGAGTCAAGAGCTAGCAGCCGTTATGTGGCAGAGGCAAAAGACCTTGAGATTGGTTATTCAAATCCACTTCTACCAAAACTCACGATGGAAATCGAGCGTGGAGATAAAATTGCCATTGTTGGTTGTAACGGTGTCGGAAAATCTACTTTACTTAAAACCATTTTAGGTAAAATTGATCCACTTGGAGGATCTGTTATTCGTGGAGATTTCCTCTTCCCTTCTTACTTTGAACAAGAGGTAAAAGCAAAAGACATAACACCTATTGACGATGTATGGAATGAGTTTCCTTCACTTGATCAGCATCAAGTCCGTGCAATATTAGCACGTTGCGGCTTGAAAAACGAGCACATTTCTCGTCCATTAAGTCAGCTAAGCGGTGGAGAGCAAGCAAAAGTCCGCTTGTGTAAATTAATGATGCATGAAAGCAACTGGCTACTATTTGATGAGCCAACCAATCACCTTGATGTAGTAGCAAAGGAAGAACTGAAACGTGCCATAAAAGCCTATAAGGGTACCATTCTACTTGTCTGTCATGAACCTAGCTTCTATGAGGAGTGGGTGACAAAGGTTTGGAATGTAGAAGAATGGGCGGAGAAAAAAGAGTTATAATCTATGAAAGCAGGAGTCAGGGTTCACCCCTACTCCTGCTTTTTTATTGCAAATGTCCAAATTTTCTACTTTTTCACACAAATACCTCGCCATAATGTTACAATATATTGTAAAAAAAGATATTTATAGGAGGTTGAGTGAAGTTGGATTATAATGCTGGAATCCTAGGACTTGGAGTTAATTTACCTGAGCAGATTATTAGTAATGAGGAGATTGCCAACAGGTTTAATATTACGGAAGAAGAGATTTTTAGAAAAACTGGAGTTTTAGAAAGACGTTACGAAAAGCCAGAAACGTCTCTTGCAGACATGTGTGTAATTGCGGGAGAACGGGCAATCAAAGACGCAGGTTTGGATGGAGACGAGATTGATATGGTCATTATTGGGACTAACACTCATGATACCCATATAACTGCTGCGCTTGTTCAAGATCGTATCGGTGCCACGAAATGTGCAGGGCTTGATTTACATTCAGGTTGCTCAAGCTTCATTACGGCTCTAGCTACTGGAGCTCAATTTGTTCAAACCGGACTTTATCAACATGTCCTCGTAATAGCAGTAGATAAATGTTCTTCCCTCCTAAATCCGATGGATAAAAAAACCGCCCTTCTGTTTGCTGACGGTGCAGCAGCCGTTGTCGTAGGAAAAGTCCCTAAACCAAAAGGTATATTAGGCATACAGATGCAAATGGATGGAAGTGGTGGTAAATATCTTCATTTGGATGAAAATAAAAACATTAAAATGGATGGAAGGGCCGTTTTCGAATTTGCAACTGAAAAATTTCCACAGGCCGTATTAGACATACTCAAAGAAACACATCTTCGCCTATCAGATATTGACTTTATTATCCCACACCAATCCAACCTTAGAATTATAGAAGAAAGTGCCAAAAGATTGGACTTTCCATTAGAAAAAATACATACGAAAACCATTCAGTATTACGGAAATTCCTCAGCCCCTACCATTCCAATTGGCCTTTTTGAAGAAGTAAAGTCAGGAAACATCAAAGATGGCGATACATTACTATTTATCGGTTACGGAGCTGGTTTAGGCTGGGGTGCTATTGCTATTAGATGGGGGAAATAAGTTTTAAACTCCACCCATAAATTTTAGTAAAACCAAAATTTCATCCACAGTGGAAAGAATATGAAAAGCAAAGTAAATTGAAAGACACTTACTAAAAGGGTAATAACAAATTGCCTGTATCTCATTTTGATCACTTACTAGCACCCTATTATCAAGATAAGACTATCTATAACGCATATTTAGAGATGACTGGACATGGATTTCATATTCAAAAAATAACGCCTTATAGTAAATCGCTTTGCTATAAATTTACGGACCCAGATGGAAACGAATTAATTATTTGTGGCGAATGTTGAAACGCTTGTCCGCAAATGAAAATAGTAACGATGGATGCGAGAGTGAGAATGTACATGTTTATCGTTTTTTTGAAGGAAGTATGTAAGGATTTATTGATTTTTCTCGTTTATTAAGGTGTAAGAGAAAATGAAAATGTAGGGTGAAGAATGGATAAAGAATTACTTTATGGGGTTGGGATTTTTATTTCAGTTCGGGATTTAGAAATATCTACAGAATGGTATCGAAATATGCTTGGCTTTGAGGTTTTACACAATGATGAACCACAGGCTAACGTGTTAATAATGGGAAATGGCGTTGTTACCTTTTGCCTTGTAAAATCATATGAGATCACTCAACCAACTTTTCCGCGAAACGACTACAATGTTAATCATTATTATGGATTTCATACCAGGAATGTGAAGGCTGTGCACCAACAATTACTTGAGAAGGATGCCAATCTTAGCGACATTCATGAATTTGATGGCATGCAAGGCTTTCATCTTTACGACCCAGATGGGAATCGCCATAGCGTCGTCCAGTAGCTGTATGAAGACTTAATTGTTGTACCTAACAAGCATAAGACGGGTCGGCTTATCAGAAAAAAGAGCTTGTAGACTATAGAAGTCAAGTCTACAAGCTTTTACTATAATGGCTTGGGATTATAACTGGATCCTGTCCAATCGGTCAGTTCACATATTGCTTCCCAAAGCTTTGGATAAAATTCATATTTTGCCCCATTCTCTAATGCCTGAGCTGGAATGCCTTTTAAGCTTTTCGTATTCAACCCTATCATTCTGCGCACAAGTTGGATATGATGCTTGCGGAATGTTTGGAAGTTTTCATCAAAAGCAGTTAACTCCTGCATTAACAGGAATAATTCCATATTATCCTTTGCAGTCTGATGAAGCATAAAGGGTGTCAGTTGTTTAGTACTTAGAAGCTGTTCAAAAGGTTCCCATAGCGTCGGGCCAAGTTTTAGTATGTCATTAAACCCTGGCGAATCCTGGCCACTTCCCCTTCCTAAAGAAAGACGAATGGTATGGTAGTCTAGGGGACTTATCACTTTTACCATATCAAAGACAGGTGGTAGTTGTTTAAGGTGCATATTTACTCTTTGAAGCTGTTGTGTTGCTTGTATGACCTCTTGTTCCAGCATGTTTTTATCAGCCAACTGTATGTATTGGATAATCAGCTTAAAATGCAGCTCGGCAATTTGATGAATCATTTGAAAGGTCAATTCATCTTCACAACATAAATCTTCTTCTTTTTTCTGTAAGTTCAGTAGTTCGTCCGTACGGATATACTTTTCATAGTCTGTCAGCTTCTTTTGTTCCATTTTTTCCCCTCCTAATTCGGATAAATGGAAGACACTATCAACTAATAACTACTTGTTCCACTCACTTAAGTTTATGCAAGCCCTTACATCTCATGTTACGCACTTGCATAAATTCTTGTCAAGGCTGAAAAAGTCTATTCCAGCAAACTTTTATGAATCCAAATGGCTGCTTGAACACCGTCTCCCATTGCAATGGTGACCTGTTCTGAATGTGCTACAATATCCCCTGCCGCCCACACATTTTCCACATTTGTCATTTTTGTTCTCACATCCACGTTTATATGCTTGTTATGTTCCAGCTTTACTCCAAGCTGTTCTGCCAAGTCTGTATGTACCTTATTCCCACCAAAAGCAAGAAATGCAGTGGTGGCAGTTAGAGTTTCTCCACTTGCTACTGTTACCCCCTGAAATAGGTCTTCATTAATATGAAGAGAGGTTATTGGTTCTGTTACAATAGTTATTTCTTTTTTAGCAAGCTGCTTGCTCATTTCTTCCTCTATTCTTCTATTGTCATGGTTTATATATGTGATGAGATTGGTCCAGTGGGTAAGCGCCAAAGCCATATTGGCACCTGCATTTCCAGATCCTAATACAAGAGTAGGTTTCATTGCCGACTCATATCCATCACAGTCTGGACAAATAAACACACTTATCCCTAAACAAGGAAAGAGCTGCGGAAAAGGCGGAATATTGTCTTTTACACCTGTTGCCAGCAGTAACCGTTTGGAATGAAAGGTGTAACTATCACTTGTATTTGCTTGGAATCCCCCGTCTTTTTTCGTAATGGAGGTCACTCTCTGTTGTTGAAATTGCACGTTCAGTTTTTCAGCCTGCTGTTCTCCAAGTAAGCGAAGGGTTTTTCCGCTAACTCCTTCTGGCCAACCAAGAAGATTGTGATAGCAATTGCATATGTTTGACCTACCATTTTTATCATCTATTACAAGGACTTTATATTGATATCTTCCAAGCTGTATAGCTGCCTGAAGTCCTGCTATCCCTCCCCCGATAATCATACAATCATACAGCATGCTTCGCTCTCCCTTCATCTTTATTTCTAGTTAGTATTTGAAGTTTTGTGGTAATTATCAGGAGATGTTTGTTAACAGTCGGTTTTTTTCAGGTTTTATTTTTTGTCATGCGGGTATTTTTATTACATAACCAAGGAGGCGATAAAACATGAAACCAAATTATAAAGAATTTCAAAATGACGAGCAAGTAGTAGGAGCAGTTCAAGAGTTAAAAGCACAAGGTGTACATGATGATGATATTTATGTCATTACTCATGATGATGACCGGACAAGACGTATAGCTGATAACGCTGATGCTAATACAGTCGGCGCCGGTGAAGTTGGTATGGATACTTACGTGAAAAATATTTTCCGCAGCAAAGGGGACGAGCTCCGTGCCAAGTTCCAAGAGTTAGGATTCTCTGCACCTGAAGCAGAACAGCTGGAGGACAAGCTGGATCAAGGAAAAATCATTCTAGTAATAAAAGATTTGACAACAAGCACGACGTTTTAAGAATAGATGAAAGAGGATGGCCTAAATGGTCATCCTTTTTTTGTGTGTGAAGAATGGGATATCGACGAAATTTTAATAGTTATCGACGGATAAAGGGAATTTATCGACGGTGCGACACCAATCGACATTCTCAGCTCGACTTGCCTCCACTTGCATCACACTCCTCCCCCACTATAGTCAGTGTGGTATCTACATGAGCTAATGCATACACTGTATTTCACCTTAAAGTAGCTTTACTATAAACTCATTCCAATGCTTCCTTTATATATTTATATAACTCGGCATCCATCCCAAAACGCAAACCGTTATCAGGGATTTCTGCATGGAACTTTTCAGTTTGTTTTCTTAATTCTTGGTCATTTCCTGTGAATGAGTAAACAATGTCACTCCATTGTTTTGCCAACTTTTGTACTTTATTGCTTTTAGAGGGAGTTCCATTTTCTTTTTCTATTTGTATTTTTTTCAAAATCATACTAAAGGTTTTTTCCACTTCATTTAATGTACTTTCATCATATTGATCATAGTAATTTTTCATTATGTCTAATTGCTGTTTTGTAAAATATTTTTCCTGATATACTTTCATTGCTCCTAATAGCTTTGTTAATTCCTCTACAGACATTATTTTTTTTATACGAATTGTTTTTAAAGCACTCTCTAATTCGTATAGTAAATTTTGTTGAACTTGTATATCTTTCTTTATACGTGTTATTTGGGTTTCTAAAATATTGGTGTCAAAATCTTCTTCTTTTTTCGTAATGATCGACTTTATATCATCCAAAGATAGCCCAATTTGTTTTAAAGCCAAGATCTGGTGTAGTTTAGACAAATCCGATTTTGTGTAAAGCCGGTGTCCAGACTCTGTATATTGAGAGGGAGAAAACAAATCTATTTGATCATAATATCTTAAAGTTCTTATTGTTAAGCCAGTTAATTTCGCAAGCTCTCCCACTTTCCAGTATTCTTTCATTTACCATTCACCCTTATTAAATATGATTTCCATTTACGAGTCCTTGAATTTCATTAAAATTGAAGTGATATGTCCTTCCACAGATTTGACAACATGTATCAACAGCCTCTTTATTATTAATAACTTGTGTTAATTCATTTTCACTTAAAGAATGGAGCATCCCATAGAACATTTCTTTTGAACATCCACAGAAAAATTGAACGGGACTATATCCTAAAACTTTCACATCCTTAAATACCTCACTTAGCTTTTCTTCCATATTGCTACATTTGTACAAGCTGGTAAAGAACTCACGATTAGTATTAACCTTGTGTTCTACTTCATAAATAAGCTCAGGGGGAGCACCTGGTAGTAATTGAGCAAATATAGCATTGCTGAAAAGGACGCAATTGTTATTTCCAAATCGAATATTGGCTCCAATATATGTTTGAGCTTGCTCACTTTGAATAAAATAATGTGAAATGTCATCAGCTATGTTCTGGTATGGCATATCAGTTATTCCAGTAAATTGATTCATGACTGACCCTTTAATCATTTGAATAGTTCCTTTATGTCCAATAAGGCTAGCAAGAGATATTTTATCCATATAATCGTCAGGAGATTTGAGTAATTCCTCGTTTAAATACCCACGGACATTTCCTTTTGCATCCGCATCGGCAAAAATTTTATATTTTGGGTTACTCATTGTCATTTGAAGGCTTATTCTTTGATTTTCTTTTAAGGTTCCTGAAATTATACTCACTACTGAAATGGTTTTACCTAATGCAAGTTTTAGAATTTTGTTTGTTTCTTTGTTCAGCCTAAGTATTTCATTAATTAATTTTGTATTATCGACAAAAAATAAACGAACTTGCTTGTCATAAATTAGCGTCTTAACAATTGTGTTTTCCATTTTACTTTTCCTTTCTCTTTTTCATTGTTATGTACACTATAAAACATAACCTTACGTAAGGTTCAAGCCCAAAAAATTTCCTATTCGATTAATTTGGAAAGGTTTCCTCGTGAAAATTCGAATACAAAAAAGAAATCCCCTGTAGCTAAATCTTGCCACAGGGGATTTCACATTAGTGTGTCGGTATATAAGCGTTATCCTCACATGCTTTGACCATAAATTCATATTGAAGAAGTCGAACTTCAAACAGCTTCAAGGGGTCATAATAACGTTCTGGACTTGCTTTCATTTGTTCTAGCTTTTTATTTGCAAAGTGAATGGTTTGTTCTGTCTCTTCTACGGTTTTGTGAAGTTCTGCAAATGGTGCCTCGTAGAAAAGATTAATATCTGCCTTTAAGGCTTTTTCAAATAAGTCAAACTCGAGGAAGAATTTTTCTACTACAGCTTCTGCAATATCTGTGAAGCGTTCATTCTCAATATATTTTTTATATTGGGTAAAGAGCAGCTGATTGCTTTGTTGCAGCGATCCAAATAAACGGCCAGCACCTTTTAACAAGAACTGTGTGGTGTTTGAGCGGTTCAGGATATTCTGTTTTTCTACTTCTACTCTGCTAAGAATCCTGTTAATATCACGGCGCCAGTCTTCCATTACTTTAAAATCACAAACTAAATGCATTTTCTCTTCTTTGTAAAGGGCATTAAAAGTATCACTCATTCCCTCTAAATATTCTTGGCTATCCTTCAATTCCCTATTAGACGATTCCAGCCATAGTTGTAACTCTTGTCGTAATCTTGGCAAAAGATCAGAGTGCATATACGTTCGGATCGTTTCATTCATTCGATCATTCAACTCTATGTGCAATGTTTTAAAGTCGCTATTTTCTTTCACATAGCTTGAACACTCCTGAAGCAGTTTCGGTATTGCTTTTAATGCTTCATGTTTCATTTCGACTGTAACGGAGCGATAGTTTTCCGTGATGCTTTGGATTTTTTCACTTTCCGTATCATGCATATGATTAATAAATCCATTAAGGCGATTTAATATATCCTCATGGAAGGAAACTGTCCCATTTAGGTTATCTTCCATCGCAATCCGGCTATCTAAAAGCTCTGTCAAAGTGGATCGGATTAATTGTAATAGCTTGGATGTACGGCGTTCTTCCACTGCTTTACTGCGAAGCTTGAAGTTTGCTTCCATAAAGCTTGCCAAGCTCTGGTGCTGCTTGCTTGCTGAACGCAATGATGAATAAGGGAATACTCTTGCATCTGGGAAAAACTCATTGATGCGGTGCTTCGCTTCTTCCACAATTTGAGTTGCTTCCGCTTCATGGAATGCAGTATCCATCTTGTTTAGTACAAAATGGACAGGGATTTCCGGTGCATGCTCTTTTATTTTCACCAATACTTTTAGTTCTTCCTCTGTAAACGGTGTTTGGGCATCTAGAATATACAATAATCCATCAGATAGCGGAATATACTTCATTGTTGCGTTGTTTTCTACTTCAGGTCCTTCAAATTCAGGTGTACTAATTAAGGAATATTGCTCGTCTTCAAGGAATGGAGATGGCCATTTTAAGTCTATAATGGACCCTTTTTTATGTTCCCCAACATCTCCTAATACTGTCGTTTCTTTTAGTGAGATTTCGTTCATTTCTGCCGTGTCCCCGTCAGAACTGACAAATACAGGCGCATTCTCATCGCCTAGTAATTTTTCACCAATCAAGGAATTGATAAAGGATGTCTTTCCGTTTTGGGCGGTACCAGTTACAACTAAATGCTTTCGGTTCAGA
Source organism: Sutcliffiella rhizosphaerae (assembly GCF_917563925.1). GTDB lineage: Bacteria > Bacillota > Bacilli > Bacillales > Bacillaceae_I > Sutcliffiella_A > Sutcliffiella_A rhizosphaerae. Next base: position 66,131 of record NZ_CAKJTJ010000003.1, on the reverse strand, counting down.
TTGCTAAGCTGGGAGAACAACCACTTCTTCTGATGGGCCACTTCCAGGTGATTGTCTTTCGCCCAATCAATAAGTGTTTTAAACAATTCAACTGTATAGCTAACTTGAATGCTGTCATGTTCATAATGGAAGATGCGATTTTCCGCATCCGCTAACACATGTGCAGGTAGTGCAGTCGGAAACACTTCATTCCAGGACATGACTGCCGCTGAGGCAAACAAGGACTTTGATCTATTGGATACTTTGAGCCAACTGCCAAGTAGATCTGGGACAATACCTTGTATTTCCTTAATTAAGTATTTCCCATGAATAAGTGACAAGTACGTACGTTGATGTAAGTCCTCTACTTTGATCCAGGACGCCTCTGAATCCCTGCTTAATGAAGTGAAAATGCTGTTTGCTGTCTTTACCCATTGTAAATATTGCGAGTGCCCTTCATAATTACGCCACAATGCAGAAGCAAGGCTTTCGAATTTTTGTTGATTGATATCTAGTAATGCTAACAAAGCTTCTTGAAAATACTCTGGTTCAAATTCAGTTGCATATCCAGCCTCGATATAACCGAGCAAATAGTCATACCATGCCTCTGATTGGGTTCGTAACGCTTCTCCTACAGCAAGTTCCAAAGCATTTCTCATGTCTTCCTGATCTTCGTAAAAGGTCCGGGCTGTTTGGGTAACATGCGGGTAATCTGGGTTAATCGCAATGGCTCTTTTTATATTCTTATAGGCATTTTCAAGTTTGCCTCTTTGAATATAGAGAGTAAATAATTGGAGAGCAATTTCTATTCTCAATGTAGTATTATCTGTATCTATGTTGGAGTAGATGTCTTCTGCTTCCACTAGCATTCCTAACTCATAATAGGCATCTGCTATGTTTTTTTTAGCCCAAGGCTCCAGTTCATTGTGAACATTTTCCCATTTATATATAGCACTTTCGTAATCTTTATTGTGAAAGTAAACTTCCCCTTGCGCATATCGGATGAATGAAAGGTCGTACACCTCATTTGTTTGTTCCGCGAGAAAGGCCTCTCCCAAAACTTGGACAGGGTGTTTAGTGTCCATATCCAACATAAAGGTTTCAAAATATGTTTTACTAATAAATTTGTTCTCTTGTGTCATTTTATCCTCCACCAATCATTTCACATTATTTTTGGCATATAATGAGCACTTCATATTAAAAAGTGAATTTGTATTTTCATCTTTTATATAGTTCGTAAGTCTTTCGGTTTTTTGACCATTATTTTTATACCCTTTTAATTATGTTTATAACGAAATCTTTTAGATATACTAACATATTTCTAATCGCTTTTCTTGAAGAAAGGTGTCTGTTTTGGGATAATTTAAATAGTTTTAAAAGTCTGATAAAAGGTGGCGATAGGATGGATATCCATAAGATAGGTCAAATTGGAGTTCCTGTTAAAGACATTGATAGAGCAACCTTATTTTACAAAAAGACACTAGAGTTAAGCCATCTGTTTTCTTCTGGGAGCATGGCGTTTTTTGAATGTGGTAATAGTAGGATTCTTCTTAGTGTGCCGGAAAATGAGGAATATGAATATGCTAGTTCCGTCATCTATTTTCAAGTAAAAGATATTCATCAAAGCTATGAGAGTTTAAAAGAAAAACATGTTTATATGCTTGATAAACCACATCTTGTTACGAAGATTGGTGATACAGAAACATGGATGGTGTTTTTTAAAGATTCAGAGGGCAATACTCTAGCACTCATGAGCGAATGCCAAGTACCTATCCATTCATAATTATTTCCCGGGATTACTGCATGATCCCAAATCATCCAGTAAGGCTTGCTATGGATGCTCAAACCCTGAGGCTACGGTTTTACCGAGGAGGAATAAGGCCGCATTTTACGATAGCGGCCTTACTATTATTTATTCATATGAGCTAAGAAATCTCCAAGCAGTTTGTCGACATCTTCTACTTCCAGCTCTTCCTTTTCTTCAGCAGTTGCCTGCTCTTGCCTAGCTGTTTCCCAATCAAATGAATCCAGATCATCATTTTCTTCCACTATTTCTGAAACAGTTTCATACTCATCTTCTTGCCTCTCTTGCATTTTCTCTGTTTCGTGAAAAATCTCATCTTCTTGCAAATATAGGGCTTGATCAATATCTGTCGCATTACTATTCATCGCTGCCAAGATACTTGTTGCCCGCACTGGATCCGATAGGAGCTGATAGACAATACTGCCTAAAAGCGCTTCAGAATGCTGATGTTTCAGCCAATCCCTTTGGCTTTTTGACAATGCTTTAGGAAGAGGAATAGATACGGTTTCTTTTTCCCTCGCATGAGATTGTGTGACTCCTTGGAGGACAAATTCAGCAATTTTACCTGAAAAATTTCTACGTTCATTTTCCTTTAAGCGCTGCAAATGCTTTATCAGGTGGTCTGGTGTATCAGAGGGGATACGAAAGGAAATTGCTTGTCCACGTTGAATCCCCTGGCTAGAATTCGTTTTCTTCATTCTATCACCCTAATTACGCTTTCACTGGTTTTTGTTCTTTCGTCTCTTTCTCATTACTGTTTTTCTTAACGAAATCATTAATTAACTTATAATAGGCATTTGCCATCATCCAGATACTTTCCTTTTCATCTTCAAAAAAGTCAATATTGTAGCCATCTAGATTATTATTTAAAGCTTTTAAATACTCTTTTAGGACTGTGGATCCACCACCAACAAAATAGCAGATTTCTGTCTGCGAGTTCTTTTGCCATACATTTCTTAAGAGGCGGTATTGTTTTTTCGCAAGATCAAGCAATATTCGATCTGTGATATCATGTACACTCGTTCTGCTTCCGCGAACCATAATATGATTACGGTCATTCTTTTTCGTAATGATTTCTACTACATCTCTTCTACTATCCAGTTCCACACCATGTTTTGATAGAATTTCTTCCCTGATTTGTTCCAACGCTTCGGATACGCCAAGATTAAAGCCCTGTGCCTTATCGTCATCGACATTGCGGTTTTTGATTACAGCAATATCAGTAGAAAGTCCGCCAATGTCCTGAATTAAGATTCTCTTATCTACTAGATCTTTATTAATGATATTCCCATCATTATCCAGAACTAAATTTATATATGCTGCAAATCCTTCTGGATAAACTTTTACTTCATCAAATTTAATATTTACTTTCATTCCTTGATACTTAGGTGTAATTAGAAATTCTACTTGATGCACAGAGCCTAATAGTTTTGAACGGTACCCGGCATCTTTGCCTTCTTTTACTTCTCTAAGCGGCAAGCCAGTACCAAGTGTATAGTTCGCATCTACAACGTTCTTATTACGAGGAAAGTTTTTTTCATTTTGTGCATGAACAGCATCTAGCGCCAGTGTGGCAAAAAGCATGACAAGTGTTTGATCTTCTTCTGATTTACTGCTGCCAGGATCAAGCTCAGTAGCATTGTTTCCTTTTGTAGCCAGGTTACCTATACGATAGATTGCGTTGTTGTCCATTAAAGCAGGGGAATGAACACGAACATGAATTCCATCAAGCGGATCCTTCGAGTCTAATTCTTCAATTCCAATTACAGGGCGATCCTCGATATCTCGTGCAATAACATTCGGGATATTTAACTCTGAATCTAATCTTCCAAAAATAGCTTTAATTGAATCATTACCAACATCAATTGCTGCAATTCGAGATTTACTCATCTTTCATCTTCCTTTCTATTCCTCAATCCAATTTTTGTTTTCTTTTAGTAAGCTTTTTTCTAAAAGATTATTGCTATTAACCGGTAAAAAGTCGACACTTTCGACAAATCTTTCCATTCACTTCAAATGAAATGGTGGAAAAGAGCACTAGTTACTTGTACCGTTCACGATAGCAACAAGGTTTTCAAAAATAATCTTTAGAAAAAATAAAGCATGTAAGTATAGCTTAAGCGTACCGAAAGTCTGTCTAGTAATCAATCATTCTTCATAAAAGTAATGAAAGTGTAAAAAATGTTTACATATTTGTTTACTCTGAATACATGTTTACAAAGGTGTATACATATAATTAGAATCCGTACACATCCTTATATAACAGCTTGTGCACACCTTTGTATACTTGTAAACACTTTCCGTAAACACTTGTTTACATTTTGTATACATGTTTACTTAAATTGTAAACATGCTAATGGTTGACCAAACAGAATCAGTTCCGAGTCCATTCATGCATATCCAACGATTGACATTTCACTCCAAATCCAGTTGCAACAGCTCCCCTTTACATCGCGAAACACAAACCATCATACTCTTGTTTAATTGTTTTTCATCATCTGTAAGAAACTCATCCAAATGAAGGATCGAACCAGCTTTTACTTTTATTTCGCAAGTTCCACAACGTCCTATTTTGCAAGAGAATGGAATAGAATGACCTGCTTGTACTAACGTATCTAATACTGATACATCTTGATTGACCACTAATTGCCTTCCATCGTTAAACTGAATGAGGAACGAAGAAGCAAATTCAGCTGGTATCGGTGATCCAAAATGCTCATAGTGAATATTAACGGAAGGATACCCAATCTCTAGTGCTGTTTCTTTAAATGAGGTAGTAAAAGAAGTAGGTCCACAAATATAAATATGTGTCCCAATTTGATGATTATATAATGAATCAGTGTTTAAGCGTTGCCTGTCACTAGAAAAGTAGAATGAAATCTCTTTTTCGGATAAATTTTTTAAACGATGATAGAATGCACAATCCTGCTTAGACGTTGCTGCATAGTGAAGTTTAAATGATTCGCCTCCCCTCTTTAGCATTGTAAGCATAGATAAAAAGGGTGTTATCCCGATACCTGCTGCATAGAAAACATGGTGTCTAGCAGACGGACTAAGTGAAAAATAGTTTTTTGGAAAACTTATTTGCAGTGAATCCCCTACACTTGCATGCGTATGTAAATAGGATGACCCGCCCTTTGAATCAATGCTCCATTTAACAGCTATCTCATAGAATTCTCTATTATTTGGGTCACTAGTGAGGGAGTAACGTCTCTCCATTTCTCCCCTCTCAGAAGGAATAAACAACTTAATATGAGATCCTGCAATAAAAGAAGATAATTTCTTTCCATCCAATCTCTTCATAACAAAGCGTTTAATAGTATTTGTTTCGTTCTGAATTGATTCGATAAAAACATCTAAACGTTGCTCTTTTATCAAATCCATCTACTCCTTCCATTCACAGGATGCCACATATCCTAAATAAGCATTTTTTATCTTAGAATAATGTTCAGAAACCTCTAATGTTAATTGACAGTTTGGGCAGTTTGTACAATTTACCTTACTAAACACTGAAAAGATTTGATGACATTTACTACAAAACACCATTCTATGATCCATTTGATGACAAATATACTGGGCTTCACAGGTGGAATAACCTAGTTTCTGCAATGCTGGTTTCAAGTCGAAGAGAAGCTTGCTATCTGCAACCAAATACAAATAAGTCCCCATTTTCATCTGCTCTAACAGCTCTAACAATAGAGATCGATTCATTTTATTAAGATAATATATTTGGTATGTCCCCTTATCTCTCTGAATTCTTTCTTCTATCTCATTTAAAAGCGTGATACCAAGGTCGTCCCCACATAAAACATAGTTTCTTTTTCCAGCTATAAAAACGGCTTCCTTTCGAATATCCTTCATACAAACTTTTCACTTTCTTTCTTTAAATAGGCCAAAACACTATCCTGATATAGAGAAATCCCTTTGTATTCCACAATATGTGGCGGTAATTCCTGTAATATTTGATAAAATTGATGACACCAAGTAGGGTTGGCTACTAGTTTTTCTAAAGATAGAAGATGGGTATGAATAGTAAACAAGATGGCATTGGAGCCTGGCAGACGGAATAATTTTTGTACTTCCACACGTAGGTGGACAAGTTTCCCGGCGTTCTCAGCTGTCACTTCCCCTCTAACAATCCCCCAGTCCACAAAGGTTTCTAATGAAGCATCTAATCGGTTTCCAGCCATTAAAGACCAGTTTTTTCTCCCCCATGGACTACCAGCTTCTAGTTTTAAAAGAAACCTTAAAATCCGGTCATCTAGACCCTCCTCATTAAATCCAGGGATAGGAAAATGAATTTCTTTAAAATTCATCCCATGGTTGAAAGCAAGTGACCAATTGGCAGGAAAACATAATTGTCCAGCATCTAAAAATAAATCATTATCCTTTTGCAACATGAGGATTAAGTCTTCTTGCACATGTCTGCCGATAAAATCTAGCGGATGCTCTATATCCTCTCCGAAAGTAAAGGTACTTTCTTCTCCTAACAGCATATTCCTGAAGGTCCAGTTATCCCCTGTTTTATGCAAAATAAAGTGATTCGGGAAGTAGCTGCTAAGGTGCTCCATAATTAGCTCCAAGGCTTCCCATTGCGCTTGCTTAGTATGAGGGAAAGCGTGAAAACAACGTGTAAAATGTTCTGTTAATAAAGCTCTCTTGAGCGCTATTTGTTTCTTATAGTGGTTGGAAATATCGACACAAACTGGGGGATTCAAAGATTTGGAGTTATTCGAATATCTGTAATTATCGCTAGTAAATGGGTAAGGAAAGCCCTTTATTTCTTCCGTATCATTCAGTTCAAGCACCTCTTTTTCAAAAAATTCCATACTTTAATTGTAAGGAAAAAGTCAGCTTCCTTCAACCACAAAAGCCTGGACAGCAGACTGTCACCAGGCTTAAACAGTTAAATGGATTGAATAAACCTTGCTACTTCTTCATTAAAAACGTTAGGCTCTTCTAGGAAAGGACAATGGCAACTATTATCAAAAAGAATCAGCGTGCTGTTTTTTATACAAGCATTCAAATGTTCCCCAGCAGCTACAGGTATGAGTTTTTCATCCTTACCGAAGCAAAGCAGGGTAGGCTTTGAAAGTGAAGCAAAAATAGCTCGGTAATCTACAATAGATTGATCATAGAGAATAGCACTTGCCACTCCTGAAGGCGGTTTTGTTGTCTCTTCTAGCATCCATTCCATATCTTGAGGAGGAACATCCTTTTTGAACATCAATGGAATAAACCCTTTCAAGAAGTTCTCCCTGTTTTCTTGCACTTCCCTCATAAAATGAGTCAAGGTAGTAAGGTTAAAGGCACCAATCTCGAAATCTGGCCATTTGAAATCAGAGGCCAGTTCGTCGACAATAACGGTCCCCTTCACATTGCTTTCTCCAAACTGACTGACATATTCCCATACCACAAAAGCTCCCATTGACCATCCCACAAGAATGACATCCTTCAGTTCTAGCTTCGTTATAAAACTATGGAGGTCCTTGGCATAAGTGGATATCGTATGCCCTTCTTGTACTTTCGTTGAATCCCCATGCCCTCTCATATCAAGTGTAATAGCTCGGTAATTTTGACTAAAGTAGGGAAGCTGCTCTTTAAAAAACTTTCTGCTCATCCAAACTCCATGAATAAAAATGATTGGAGTTCCATCTCCTTGATCATCAAAATGCAACTCTACCCCAGCATTTACCTCTACTTTTGGCAAAAAAAACCACCCTCTCCCAACTGTCATATCACAGTATATTGGCAAAAGGGGAAATTTATTTCTACTCTTCCCAGAACAACTGATCTAGCGTTCTATCCAGGGCTTTACATATGGATTTGCATAAACTTAGACTTGGGTTATATTTACCAAGTTCAATCAGGCCGATTGTTTGCCTAGATACCCCCACCATTCTAGCTAATTCATCCTGTGATAAGTCTTTTTCCACTCTAGCCATTTTCATTTTTAGATTCTTCATGGCTTATTCACGCAACTCTTTGTCATTCTCATCATCTTGTAGTTCCGCTATAGCAGCCTTATCACTTCTCTTAAGAGCTGCAAAAAAAGAACCACCGAAAATTATTACTAGAACCGGAATATAGATTAAGAGACTTACCGAGAACACAAGAAAGAAAAACCAATATGCTTCTGCTGTGGTGTCTGCAAAATTATTAGCGCTATTAAAACCGAAAACAAGCGCCAATAATACAGCAAAGGCAATACTAATAAGTACAAATTTATATTTATATGGTACCTTATTCTCTCTATCATGCATTTCTACTTCAGCAGATAATACTCCTGACTGTGATGCGCGTAATGTATAGTAAATTCCTTGAAGAAGTAATATTGTTAATTCTGTCGTTACAACGCTACTAGAAAAACCATTTAAATAAAACTTAATACCAATGGATGCCAAACAGATAAAAAGAACAAGGTAATAGAGTTCTTTATAAATCTTATTCTGCATTCCCACAAGACGCTCATCTTCCACCTTAGTTGCATTGCCAAAAATATTCATGATCTTCCCTCCACTCAAACTTTATACTTTCATTATATCCATAAATTTCAATTATGCAATATATATATGTCTAAAAGTTAAAAATATTAATCTAATAGATATCTAAGAACCGTTAGGTCGGGGGCGCCTTCTTGTTGAATCGACTTATGACCTTAAGGGTTTAGCGCTTGAGCTGAACACAGTATAATCTTAAACCTCAAAAAGAGAGCCTGGAATATTCATTCCAGACTCTCTTCTTGTATGCTTTTCCTATAAAAATGCTGAATTACTAAACTTACTAATTCAGGCATCCCTTTTATACAATAGCCCTATCCCAAAATCTATGGCTCGCCACCGCTTCGGAAAATTGTTTTATAAATACATTTTTATCCTGTTCACTCACAATTCCAGGAGCATCCATAATATTCAATTTCTCCAGCCACTGCAAGCCATCATGGGTTCCTCCAATTGGTTTGAAATGGTCGAAGGCTTCTTCGATAAAATACGTGGTCTCTCTGTCAAACTTCTTGTCAGTATCCTTACCTCCAACCACATATAGTGCATCAAATAGAACGGAATCACAGGTCAAGAAAGCATGGTCCGCTTCCAGTTCCAAGCCTCCTGCTCCTTTTACTTTACCGAGGGTTGAGCTAATCAATTCTAGTTGAATACCCTCTTCCTTAACCCCTTCTAAAATGGATGAAACTTCCCTGCAATCAAAGCCATTTGCGATAATGACACCTACTTTTCTTGTTTTCGGGGTTTTAATGGTATTCTCTTGGCTTAAAGCAGGAGAGGATTTTGTCACCTTTTTTGCTTCTCCTTTAGGTGGGTTCACACCAATTGTTTCGGCCACCTCTTTCGCTAATTCTGAGCTTACATTCGCAAACATGTCCACTACCTGTTGTTGTACAGACTTACTTTCAACTTTACCTAGTTCAAAGCTAAATGCTGATTTTATATGTTCTTTTTCTGGGCTGCTCATGCTATTCCAGAACATTATTGCTTGCGTAAAATGGTCCTTAAAGCTATCACTTCGGTTTCTCACTTTTCTGCCATCTATTTTTTCCTGGTAGTGAACATACCCGCCTTCCTCTTCGCTGGCTGGTCTAGGAGTATTAGCGGCTAGGGAGTTTTTATGATAGCTCACAGGTCCTTTATTGATAGTTTGGCGTCCATAGCCATCCCGTTGATTATTGTGAAATGGGCAAACAGGTCTGTTTATCGGAAGCTCATGGAAGTTCGGTCCACCTAAACGAATCAGCTGCGTATCCGTATAGGAAAACAACCGTCCTTGTAATAGGGGGTCATTAGAAAAATCAATGCCCGGCACGACATGCCCCGGATGGAATGCCACTTGTTCTGTCTCTGCAAATACATTGTCAACATTTCGGTTCAATGTAAGTTTCCCAATGATTTTTACTGGGATATCCTCCTCTGGCCATAGCTTGGTAGGATCTAAAATATCAAAATTGAACTTGAATTCATCTTCTTCAGCTAAAAGCTGGACTCCGAGCTCGTATTCAGGATAATCTCCGTTTTCGATGGATTCCCATAAATCACGACGATGAAAGTCTGGGTCATTACCATTAATTTTTTGAGCTTCATCCCACACTAAGGAATGTGTTCCAAGTACAGGTTTCCAGTGGAATTTAACAAAATGTGCTTTTCCTTCCTGATTTACGAAACGGAAAGTATGCACACCAAACCCCTCCATCATCCGAAAACTACGGGGAATGGCTCTATCTGACATTTTCCACATGATCATATGAGCCGATTCTTGGTTATTGGCTACAAAATCCCAAAATGTATCATGTGCTGATGCTGCTTGAGGCATTTCATTATGTGGCTCAGGTTTTACGGCATGAACTAAATCTGGGAATTTCATGGCATCCTGAATAAAAAAGACTGGAATATTGTTACCGACGAGGTCATAGTTCCCTTCCTCGGTGTAGAACTTGGTTGCAAAACCGCGGGCATCGCGGACTGCTTCTGCAGACCCCTTGGACCCGGCAACTGTAGAAAATCGAACAAAAACAGGTGTTTTGACGGAAGGGTCCTGCAAGAACTTCGCTTTTGTATAAGCCCCCATCGATTCATATACTTCGAATTCACCATGAGCTGCAAAGCCGCGGGCATGTACAATTCTTTCTGGAATTCGTTCATGATCGAAGTGCGTCATTTTTTCTCTGAAGTGAAAATCTTCCATGAGGGTTGGTCCACGTTCACCAGCTTTTAACGAAAATTCATCTTCTGAGACCTTCACACCTTGATTGGTAGTCATCGTTTTGCCTTCATCTTCTACCCGATACTGTTCCAATTGTTCTTGTTTGCTTTGTTCATTCACTTTTTTACTCAATTTGCCGCTCCACTCCTTTATCTCCTAGTATGTAAAAAACACATGCCCTTTTTCCGTACCCTGAAAAGAAACAGAAAAAACGGTATTATGAAAATTTGTAACTAATAACCAGGCTCTGCTCCATATAAAAAAGCATGCACTATTTATATAGAAACAGTACATGCTTTCATTTACTTACTTTTATCCAATGCTTGAACAGATCTAGGAAAATGTCCATTGTTTTCATTAATTATTTGGACTGCGTATTTTTCATCTACCCCATACAAAATCATTAAAATTGCTACTCTCGTATCTCCATTTGCTTTTAGATTCATTTCTTTTGCCGTCTCTTCATCGGCACCTGTTATATCTTGAATGATGGAAATGGAACGTTGACGAAGTTTTTCATTCGTTGCTTGAACGTTCACCATTAGATTTCGATAAATTTTTCCTTGCTTTATCATGACAGCTGTTGTAATCATATTAAGGACCATTTTTTGGGCTGTACCTGCTTTTAATCTAGTAGATCCAGTTACCACTTCTGGTCCAACAGGCAATTCAATCGGATAATCCGATATCCTGCATAATTCAGATCCAACGTTACAAGAGATTCCAATTGTAGGAATTCCAAGTTCCTTTGCTTTTTTTATGGCCCCCAAAACGTATGGCGTCCGACCGCTTGATGCAATTCCTACTAATATATCATTGCTAGTTAGCTTAGTTGAAACCTCCTCTGCGCCAGCTTCATCATCATCTTCGGCATTTTCAATGGGGAATCGAATCGCCTGTTCTCCCCCAGCAATCAAACCGTTCACTAACGTACCTGGCACTCCAAAGGTAGGCGGGCATTCAGAGGCATCTAATACACCTAGCCTTCCACTAGTGCCTGCACCAATATAAAATAGTCTCCCTCCACATTCTAACGTATCTGAGATAGCATCTATCGCCGCACCAATTTGCGGTAAAGCATTTTCTACAACAAAGGCAACTTTTTTATCCTCCTGGTTCATCACTTTGATTATTTCCAAGGTAGAAAAATCATGAAGGTTTTCCGAGTACTGATTTTTCATTTCAGTTAAGTGTGTTGCGTTAACATCATTCATCATATACCCCCTTTCCTGTTGGCCGTTTACGTATACTATGTGGCTTCACTGAAATATGAAAAAGACAAGTTTCGATTTTTTCTAAAATACAGCCACATTCTATTCGATTAGAGCCTACTTGATAAACACACAGCTTATTTCACAGCCCCCGCTGTCAGGCCGTCCATAAATTGTTTAGATGCGACAAAAAATAAGATAATCATAGGAAGGGAGGATAAGGTTAAACCTGCGAAAAGTGTCCCCCAGTCCGCAGAATACTCTCCAAAGAGTGATAGCATTCCAACGGGAATCGTCTTTTTCATATCATCTGTTATGAAAATCAATGGAAAGAAAAAGTCATTCCAAGAATTGATAAAGTTAATAATCATTACTGTCCCAAGTGCGGGCCGAATAAGTGGAAGTAAGACACTCCACAAAACCCTTAAATCTGTTGCCCCATCCATCCTGGCAGCTTCTTCAAGCTCTACAGGCATCGTCCGGAAGAACCCTGTCAAAATTAAAATGGATAACGGAATTCCCTGTGCTGCATACATAAAAATTAACGACCATAAAGAATTTAAAAGTCCCATGTCCTTCATAAGGATAAATAATGGAACGATCCCAAGCTTAATTGGAATCATCATTCCCATAAGGAAAAAGAAAAAAAGCATGTTGTTCCACCAAAATGTATATCTCGCTATATAGAAAGCTGCAAGCGAAGTGGTTACAAGAATAAGCAATACCGACACAACACTTACAATGACACTATTATAGAAATAGGTCATGAAAGGTACTTCCTCCATAAGCCGTCGATATGTATCCAAGCTGAAGCTCTTTGGGAAAGAAAGAGGATTCATAAAAATTTCCGCACTCGGTTTAAATGATGACAGAACCATTAACACAATTGGATACAAGCTAATGGTGGCAAATACAAAGGCAATCGTATAGTAAAGCGGTCTCGTCCATAATGTCTGTTTCACCATTTTCACCTACATTTCCACTTGTTTTTTCTGCATCAGTTTAAGTAAAAGCGCGGTACATGTCGCGATAAACAAGAACAATACCACTGCGAGAGCTGATCCTAGGCCAACTGCGGTGGAGTCCCCAGCGCCGCCTCCAAATGCAAGACGATAGAAAAATACCGCTAACGTATCCGTTGAAAAATACGGTTCCCCTTGTGATCCTTGCATGGCATATACTAACTCAAAAGCCTCAAAGGACTGGATAAACGTCAGAACCGTCATAATCATGATGGACGGCACCATTAATGGCAGTATTATCTTCGTCAACATTTTCGGTCCGTTTGCCCCATCTAACGTCGCAGCTTCCAGTAACTCTTTTGGTATGTTTTGCAGCCCTGCTAGGAAAATCAATAAGGCAAAACCAATCCCAAACCAGCAGTTTACTAAAATAATCGCCATAAGTGCTGTTTTCGGATCTCCAAGCCAAGCCTTTTGCAGGTTTTCTAAACCAAACTTTCCTAATAGAACGTTTAACGCACCAAAATTGGGATTTAATATCAGCTTCCAAAGGAAACCTACCACGATTACTGATAGCAACCTTGGCAAGAAGTAGGCAATTTTAAGGAATTCTGCCCCTTTAATCTTTTTATAAATAATAAACGCCAGTAAAAAGGCAATTCCATTTTGGACAATCATTTGTACGACAAAATAAAGAACGTTGTGCTGAGCTGCATTCCAAAACATGCCACTAAACGGTTGCAAGGTAAATAAGTCCTTGAAGTTCTTCAACCCTACAAATGCTCCCCTGCTTATACCGTTCCAATCGTAAAAACTGTAAGACAAAGCCGCAATCAACGGATAAACAATAAAAATACTAAAAATAAGCAGGGCGGGAATGGGGAAAAGATGAATGCCCCATCTTTTCCACTTCCTAGTACTTCTTTGCTTTATGATTGGTGTGCTCGTTTCCGTTTGCATCATTTCCCGCCACCTTACTAAATTTTTGCTTTCTCACTATTATTGGAATGGCTCAAACCAGCCATCTGCACTTTCTTGAACCTTTTCCACCACTCCATCAACTGTCTGACTTCCGATATACATCCCTTGTAATTCCGTTTCAATCGTCACTTTCGTCGTTGGATTTCCACCCGCAAAATATACAAGCATCATGTAAGGAGTAGAATAATCGCTAACTGCTGCACTTAAACCATTTACCAACTCATTATCAGATTGGATATCCGGAATCGCACTGATCATATTGAATTCTTTCGTAAAGAGCTCTCCAAATTCTTTCGTCGTTAAGAACTCCAAGAATTTCTTCGCTTCTTCCTTATGCTTAGAATTAGCATTGATACCAAACGACCCATCTACCCATGTAGTAAGGGTAGGCTCGCCACCAACAGCTGAGGGCATTGGGAAGAATCCAATTTCAAGATCGGGATTCATGCCTAGTACCACCTCTATTTCCCAGCTTCCAAGCGGGAACATAGCTGCTTGCTCCGTAAAGAACAATGTACGAATGTCTTCCATGCCAAGACCCTCTGAATTGTTAGGGAAATATTCTTTCAACTCTTCCATCACTTGAATCGATTTAACAAACTCAGGACTAGTGAAGTCTGTATCCCCATTGGCGATTTTATCGACAAAGTCATTTCCACCCCAGTGTGCGGGTCCAAAAATACCGTGCGCAAGAGAAAGTAGCCAGCCTTCTTTTGTTCCAAAAGCAAGCGGAGTGACTCCTTCATCTTCCAGCTTCTCGTTAATCGCTATAAACTCATCCCATGTTTGCGGCTCCTCTAAGCCATGCTCCTCAAAAATTGCTTTGTTATAAAATACTTGTGTTGTACTTAGATTTAACGGAACGCCATATTGTGTCCCATCCTCTCCTCTTGAAGCCTGTAACGTAGAATCTGGGAACGTATCAAGTCCGTTTAATCCATCAATTGGCTCGATATAGCCCGCTTTTGCGAGTTCAAGACCTGGTGCATAAGGTCTTAAGTGGATAATATCCGGACCTTCACCAGCCTGGAGAGACGTATTTAAAATCGTATTATATTCCGTATTTTTGGACGGTTTGAATTCCACTTTAATATCAGGATGCTTTTCATTAAAAGCCTCAATCACTTTTGCATAGTTTGCACCATCTTCTGTACGCCAACTACCGATTGTTAGAGTAACACTGTCCCCATCCGTATTATTATTGCTTCCCTCTGTATTATCGCTTGAACATGCCGATGAAACGACCAGCATTATAGCCATTAAACACAACAACCAAACTTTACCTATCCCCTTCAATGTGAATCCCCCTCATTTTAAAAAATTATTTTATGAAATCTCCCCAAATAGTGAGGAGTAAATCAACGAGTGTAATTCCTTTCTAATCGTCCTTATTTTTAAAGAGCGTCCAAAGTGGACCGCATTTGACAAAAATACAACGACCAATTCATCCTTAGGTGAAACCCAGATGCTTGTTCCCGTAAAACCGGTATGCCCGAAAGATCCCACGGGCCATAATGCCCCACAGGAAAGCGGGTCCCCTTCCCCATTCCATACTTCAAACCCAAGCCCTCGATTTGACTGTACATGCTTGGTTGCCAGTTTGATGAGATCTGACCTGATCGCCTTTTGCTCGTCGGGATAAAGGAAATAACGCGCAAACTGTGCAACATCTGCTGCTGTAGAAAACAACCCAGCACTGCCACTTACTCCTCCAAGGTGAAAGGCTTTTTCATCATGTACTTCCCCTTGAATAAAAGTAGTTTCATATTCTTCCGTTGCTGCAGCAAGCGCTTTCAATTCATCAGAAGGATTAAAATAAGAGTGATTTATTCCCCATGGTGTAAAAAGATGCTCATTAATAAAAGAATCTAGTGATTGGTCACTTACTTGTTCGATTATTTTTCCTAAAAGAATCATACCCAGGTCACTGTAGGCTACAATTTGCCCACGTGGTTGGACAAGCTCTGCCTGATAGATTTCAGACATAACATCCTGATCCTGACTTCTTGCTTTATAGGAAAGATCTGCTGGAAGACCAGAGCGATGTGTAAGCAGATGCTCAACCGTTACTTCCTTATGTTTAAATTTAGGCAAGTAGTACAAAATTTTGCGATTTAAGCTTAATTCTCCCTTTGCCACCAAATACAAGCATGCTGGAAGTGTAACCATCACCTTTGTCAAAGATGCGATGTCAAATAAGGTGTTTTTAGTCATCTGATAAGTTTGGTGATCGGCACCTATATAGCTACCAAAAGCTTCGTGGCAAATAAGCTTCTCACCTTTCTTAATATAAAGTACTGCCCCAGGCAGGTCTTGATTGGTTATCAGCTGATGAAGATACTCCTTATACATGTTGTTTGGATGCCCCCACAGCCTTACGTGTTTTATCCAATGCCTTTATGTTTCGGTCTTGATCCATTTTCATCACCCCAAAAAACAAAATATCTATCACATTCAGTTGAGCAATTCGAGAGCTCGTGGCTCCACTTCGAACATTACGCTCCAGGCTAGTCGTATGAAGCTTTACATCAGCAAGTTCTGATGTAGGGTTATCTCCTGTCCGAGTCAAACTGATAACGTTCGCGCCGTTTGCTTTTGCGACTTTTAACGAATCAATGATGTCCTTTGTCTGGCCACTATAGGAAATGCCAAATGCGACATCCGCCTCCGAAAGATTAGCAGCAATCGTCACCTGTGTATCTTTGTCATATGCGGCTTCACACCAACGATTAATACGTGTGAGCTTTTGCTTGAAGTCCATCGCGATAAGTCCAGACGCGCCAATCCCGTAGACCGCAACGACCCTAGCCTTAGAAATTAGCTCAATTGCCTTTTCTAGCTCCCCTTCATTCAGAACTTCCACTGTGTTTTCGATAGCATGGATATTGTTCATGGATACAGATTGAATCATAGAAGCGATGGAATCATCCCTTGGAATGTCCTCATATCCCTCCAGCTTTTTTTCCGCAATAGACTTGGCAAGATCATAAGCAATTTTAAGCTTTAATTCCTTAAACCCACGGCACTGTAACGAGCGCGATAATCGAATAATGGTCGCCTCACTTACATTAGCGCTTTCTGCAAGTTTTTGGATGGAGATATTCACCACTTCATCCGGATTAGACAAAATATACTCAGCTGCTTTTCGTTCTGAAGGTTTAAAGGTATGTAAACTCTCCTGGATGAATACTAATTCTCTGTTCATTTAAAGTTCCTCATTTTTCAGATATTTCTTACTTCTTATCTTATAAAATAAAGTTTCATAAATCAATGATTATTTTGTAGTTTTGTTTCACAAGGTTGTCCTAGTTGGGGAGCGCTAGATTTCAGAAGGGTAACTTGGATTATTTAAGATATGGACATTCGTAAAACAGTAAATAACGGTCAAGAGCCTAGTTCTATAGGCTTTCTTCGAGCGGGATTTGGAGAAAAAGCAGAAATAGAATGAAAGCGTCATCCATTTTTTCGTCATCGGCGGTATGAGGAGCCTTTTTTCCATCTTCCGATTTTCCGTGCTCTCATCAACTTTATAAAGAATCATTTTGACATTTTTTCTGTTTTTCTTTTTTTTATATCACTTTACTGAAGTAAGTAGAAAAAATGGATAAAGGATATTTTTTAAGGGGAGAATTTATTAAGTGACATATATAGGAGGAATATTCTATGCCAAATAAAATTAGAATGAGTTCAACTGAACTTGGTTCACTTTGGATGACCCACCATAAAAAGACAATGATTATGCGAATATTAGAGTACTTTATCGAAAAATCTGATGATCATAAAGCCAAAAATTTAATGAATGGATTGTGGAAACAACTTAAACCGAAAGTCATTGAATTAGAAACGATGCTACAAAATGAAGGTGCAGCACCTCCCATCGGTTTTACTAAGGAAGATGTCAATTTAGAGGTACCAAGGTTATTTGAGAATGGATTTGATATCATGTTCTGCCGGGTATTAAAAGAAATAAGCATGGGTATGTATGTACTCCATATGACTACCGCGTATCGTGAAGATATTATTAAGTATTATAAGCAGCTTACTGATATAACGCAGACCTATTATTATCATTTCACGCAATATCTTTTGGAAGAAGGGTTCCTTCCTCGACCGACATATGTAAATATGCCGAAATCGGTTAGTTATCTAACTGATAATTCATATTTAAAAGGAACCAATTTATTTGGTCACAAGAGGGGACTAAATACTGTTGAGTTTGGATTATTGTATCACGCCTTTGAGACAAATATTACGGGCATCCAGTTAATGACAGGTTTTGCCCAATGTGCGAAAAATGAAGAAGTGAAAAAATATTTTACCAAAGGAAAAGACCTTTCGAAAGAGATTTTAAAAGAGACCGGAGAGATTTTTCTGGATAATGATATACAATCTCCTGCGACACCAGGTGGAACGGTTACTAGTTCAAAAGAAGCTCCTTTTTCTGATAAGCTGATGATGTTTTGTACATACCTTTTGTGCGGATTCAGTCTCGGAGGTGAAGGATTTAGTACTTCTTTAAATTTACGTAATGATTTAATTACGAAATCTGGTGTATTCGCAAAGGATGTATACGAATTCACTCATGAGGGTATTAAGATTATGATTTCTAATGGTTGGTTGGAGGAACCACCTAGAATGGATATCAATAATTTAAATAATAACAATTAGTCGTCTGATTTTTCTTAGAATTATGGAAGGTCGTTGAACTTAAAGGAAGAGGAATCGAGATTACTCGGTAAGAATTAGTGTAGGTTGTTTATTTTATATGGAGCTTTTATCACTGCTTTAGCAATATATCCTATCAGTCTAGCCTCTTTTTTACTTCTAATTATTATGTATTAAGGCGTTAACTATAAAAAAGCGGAGTCCAATACTCAATCGGACTCCGCTTTTTTATAGTTTTTTTATATGGACATATCCCCAACAGAGAAAGAGCATCTTAATACTTCTGAAAGCTTACGTAAGGTAGAGACTTGCACGTCAATTGTGCCAGATTCGATTGCATGGATGGTATCGGCCGATAATCCAGAAAGGACAGCTAATTGATCTACTTCAATGTCCTGCCTTGTTCGAGCGTTTTTTAGTTGTGTCGCAATATGGTTCATGTAAAAATCCTCCTCCAGTCAATATGTAAGCGATTACATATTATTATAAAAGAATATTCAGATTATTACAATATAAAATAAGAGAACACCGATGAGAAATTTTCACAGGTGTTCTTTATTTATTTTAGTATCCTGTTCCTTTACCACCTGTTACAATGGCAATTCCGGAGCTTGCGCCAATTCGGGTTGCTCCAGCTTGTACAAGTTTTCTTGCAGTATCTAGATCGCGTACACAAGCAGAAGCCTTTACGCCCATATCAGGACCTACAGCTTCTCTCATTAATTTAATGTCTTCGGCTGTTGCGCATCCTGGGCCAAATCCTGTGGACGTTTTCACAAAATCTGCTCCAGCCATTTTAGCTAGGATACAAGCTTTTTTCTTTTCCTCTGTTTCTAATAGCCCTGTTTCAATAATTACTTTTACAGGTGCGTGACTTTTTGCCGCGAGCACTACTGCTTCGATGTCTTTTTTAACGGTTTCAAAATCCCCGGATTTTAATGCTCCGATGTTCATTACCATATCAATTTCCGTTGCTCCGCTAGCAATGGCATCTCTTGTTTCTGAAACTTTGACAAAACTGTTTGTGGCGCCTAGAGGGAAACCAACTACAGTGGTAATTCCGACATTAGATCCTTTTAGTTCTTGGGCTGCTGTTGACACCCAATACGGATTTACACAGACCGTTGCAAAGTTGTACTCTTTTGCTTCTTCACATAGCTTTACTACTTGCTCTTTCGTGCTTTCAGGCTTTAACAGTGTATGATCAATCATTCTAGCTATTGAAGGTCCTGTAATAAGGCTGCTTGACGTGTTGGAGTAGCTTTTCACGTCGCTAGCAGGTGCTGCTGCAATCCCTTCTGCAAGCTTTTGTTTATTCGTTAGTTGTTCCATAATTTGATTCGTAATCTGCTCAACCAATGCTTCCATTTGCATTGTGTTCACCTCGCATTAATGTAATCGGTCGACAATTCCGGCAATAACGGCGTCAAAAGCGCCTTTAGGGTCACCTAAAATTTCTCTTGCCGATCCACCTTCTTCTAGAATAAGCACATAGTCTCCAGCACCGGCCTGAAAACGGTCAAGGGCAATCATTGCATCACCGCATTCTTTTCCATTTGTATCCACCGGGATGACTACCATGAGCTTTTTGTTTTGATGACTTGGTGTTTTAATCGTCGAAACGACATTTCCAACGACTTTTGCTAGTTTCATAGATTGGTAGGGAGGATTTTTTCGATATCGGAATGTGGTCTTGGAATAACATGTACGGACAAGAATTCCCCAACACGTTGAGCTGCATCTGCACCAGCTTCTGTTGCTGCTTTAACTGCTCCAACGTCACCTCGCACTAATACTGTAATTAGTCCGCCGCCAACTTGCACTTTGCCTACTAAAGAAACGTTTGCTGCCTTCATCATTGCATCTGCTGCTTCAATTGCACCTACTAAACCTTTTGTTTCAATCATTCCTAATGCGTTGCTCATTTATAGTTCCTCCATTCGTTTTACGTTATAATAGTCGATAATTCCAAGTATTCCTGCGTCTGATGGGACAAGTTCTTTATTCAATGGCAGGGAAGATTCTCGGCTTTTTGCCAAATAAACGAGATCCCCTTCCCCTGATTGACCGATAGTATCAATAGCAACAAGGGGCTTACCCTTTTCTTGCAGTTGATCATCCACTGGTTGGACGACCAATAGCTTTAATCCCTTTAGGTTCTCGTCTTTATGTGTACAAATCATGTTTCCAATCACCTTTGCTACAAACATCTATCTAACCTGCTTTCAGCGTTTTATAAAACGACTTTCAATCTCCATTACTTTCGTGACACGACGATCATGTCTACCTCCAGCAAAATCCGTTTCCAGCCATGTTTTAACCAGTTGTTTGGCAAGCCCTTCTCCGATAAATTGACCACCTATGGAAAGGACATTTGCATTATTGTGTTCTTTACTATTAATAACAGATGACAAGTCCCAGCATACTGCTCCGCGAACACCCGGAATTTTGTTCAGCACCATTCCGCTTCCGACTCCGA
The DNA here is from genome assembly GCF_917563925.1 of Sutcliffiella rhizosphaerae. Taxonomy (GTDB): domain Bacteria; phylum Bacillota; class Bacilli; order Bacillales; family Bacillaceae_I; genus Sutcliffiella_A; species Sutcliffiella_A rhizosphaerae. The sequence goes on along the minus strand of NZ_CAKJTJ010000003.1, from coordinate 45,338 downwards.
CACCATCAAACATAATGCCAACATAGTCAGGGTTGGTTGCTACACACTCTCCCACCAGAAAGGCAATATCCGGATAGTCTACTGATTCGTTATTTTTGCAGCCAAAGTCAAGGTATTCATAGCCAAGCTCTGTTAAATATCCTTTTAACGCTTCTTTTAGTTCGTATCCACCATGGTCACTACCAATTGCAACTTTTTTCATTTCTTAGTCTCCTTTGGCAAATACAGTGATTATTTTTTGAAAAGCATCTACTTTAAGACTTGCACCACCGACAAGGACTCCATCAATGTCAGGCATTAAAGCATATTCTTTTGCATTTGTTTCATTCACAGATCCTCCATATAAAATGGCAATCTGTTCTGCACTTTTTTTATCTATATGAGATAGAACGGCTCTAATATAGTGATGCATTTTTTGTGCTTCCTCCGGTGATGCTGACTCTCCGGTCCCAATGGCCCACACAGGCTCATAGGCGAAAATAACATCTGCTGGATTCACACCTTCAAGTGCAAGGAGAATTTGACTTGTAAGCACTTTTTCTGTTTGTGCTTGATGTTTTTGTTCTAACGTTTCCCCTATACAAACCACTGGTGTTAACCCTTCTTGGAGCGCTCTTTTCACTTTTAAGCTAATGGTTTGGTCATCTTCTTGGAAATATTGTCTTCTTTCAGAGTGACCAATTAGAGTGTATTGGCAGCCGAACTCTTTTACTAGATTTGCGGCTATTTCTCCTGTATAGGCGCCTTTTTCTTCCTGATGGACATTTTGAGCGCCTAAGCTTAGCTTTTTCCCTTCCTGCATGATTTGAGTATGTGCAGGCAATAGAAGCGGGGCAGGAGGACAAATGACTACTTCCACCCCGTCCTCATCCTGAATCTTTTGAAAAAAGCTAAGTGTCTCCTGTAGGTTTTGGTTCATCTTCCAATTAGCAATCACATACTTTTTCCTGCCAATTGAAATGGCTGTTTTACCTTGGCTTAAAGATTGTTCAACAGCCTCTTGTACTAGTTGCTTTATATATGCTTTGATGGGCTGATTCATAAGTTACAGCCTATTTCGCAACTGGTAGAATTCCGTTTACTTCTGAGTTTGGACGTGGAATAACGTGAACAGAAATTAAGTGACCTACACGACCTGCGGCATCCGCTCCTGCTTCTGTCGCTGCTTTTACAGCTCCAACATCTCCACGAACCATTACTGTTACTAGGCCTCCACCAACGAATTCCTTGCCTACTAATGTTACGTTTGCTGCTTTTACCATTGCGTCTGCTGCTTCGATTGCTCCGATAAGACCTTTTGTTTCGATCATTCCTAATGCTTCTTGACTCATTTGAATTCCTCCTTGGATATCTTTCATTTGTTTTGTTTGTTTTTTGGATTTTGTATTCTTTTTAGGTGGTATTGGTTCTTGGCTTTCGTGTAATTGTTTTTCCAAATCTGCCATATGAAGCTCCCTCCTAAATAATTCTAAAGCCATCTACCAATACACAGCGCCTTTGGCGGGTAAAGGTTTTAGCTGAAGTTAACCCTTCTCCAGTTGGACCTGCTATGGTGAGCGTTGTGAATCCTTCACTCTGGTAGCCTAGCCCGGCAACAGAAGGTCCATTTTTAACAAAAATGGTTGCTTGAATTTCCTTTGCCATTTTTGTTAGGTTGGTGATATTTTGTGAATGCATAATAGCGGTATGTCTGTTGCCTTTTTCCGCCTTTACCGCGAGCTCAATGGCTTTATCTACATCACTGACCTTTACGATTGGCAGTATGGGCATTAGCATTTCCGTTGCTACTAACGGATGATTTTCCTTCGTTTCTGCTATTATCAGCTTTACATCAGGAGCTGCCCTGATGCCAGCAGCTTCTAGTAACACGGAAGCATTTTTTCCGATAAAATCACGGTTCGGAAAATAGTTATCCCCTTTTTTCACTAACACTTTTTCCAAAAGCTTATTCAATTGATGCCCTTTTAGCTCGATGGCTCCGTTTTTGGACATCTCGCTCTTTAGTGCATTTGCGACTTTTTCTACTACAAACACTTCTTTTTCAGCTGTGCAAAGTACGTTGTTATCAAAGCTTGCACCTGTAACAATATCTTTTGCTGCTTTTTCAATGATTGCAGTTTCATCCACTACTACTGGCGGGTTACCAGGACCTGCAGCAATAACCTTTTTACCTGCACTCATGGCTGCCTGAACCACCATTCCCCCACCAGTTACTACAAGTGCTCTTACTTTTGGATGCTTCATTACTTCGTTTGAAGTGTTGATATCCGGACTAGCAACAGAAGTAAGGGTGTTTTCAGGACCACCAGCGGCTACTATCGCTTCATTCAGTAGCTGCATCGCTCTGATGGAGACTCTTTTAGCACTAGGGTGTGGGTTGAATACGACAGCATTACCTGCTGCGACTAGCGAAATAGAATTATTAATGATGGTTGCCGCTGGGTTGGTGGAGGGTGTGATTGCTCCATATACACCAACAGGGGAATATTCCACTAAGGTTAATCCCCCGTCTCCTGAATAGGTTGTGGCCACAATATCCTCCACACCAGGTGTTTTATTTGCAGCTAGAAGGTTTTTGGTAATTTTATCTTCCACACGACCAAGACCTGTTTCTTCCACTGCAAGCTTTGCGAGTTCTTCAGCGTGCTGACGGCTAGTATTTCTCATGTTCTCTATCATTTGTTTTCTTATTTCTAGTGAAGTTCCTCGAAGCAATTCCCAAGCTTTTGTTGCAGCATCTGCTGCTTCGTCAACTGCTTGGAATACCCCGTTGCCAAGTGGAACGTCACTTGGTATTTCAGCCGTTAGAGGCTTATCTTGATTACTATCAAGCTGGGCAAGCACTTGGGCAACCATTTGCTTAATATCGCTTTCTTTAATCTGCACGTTTAACTACCTCCTTTTGTAAAGGTGAGTGCCCCTTGTATTTCAATTTGGTCGACAATACCAACTATGGCTGCATCGACTGGTACCCCAGTGGTCACTTCCGTTTGCCTAGCAGAACTTCCACTGACGACAAGTACTACTTCCCCGACACCAGAACCTACAGTGTCAATAGCTACAAGCGGCTTCCCATCTTCTTCGATACTTTTCATATCAAGAGGGGTGACAATGAGAAGCTTTTTCCCAGTCAACTTTTCCGCTTTCGTTGTGGCAACAATGGAGCCGACCACTTTTGCGATGATCATGTTTTATGCCTCCTTTCAAGGAGTGTGTTTAGAATTCTTTTTGATATGTACTTGGAGCGCTCTTGCCATATCTTTTGCAACTGGCGTTATCTTGCTATTTTCTGGTACGATAATTTCATTTCGCCTCTCCCTACTCGCCTTTTCAATATGTTTTGCAAGAATGAGGGGCTGTCTTTCTTGAAATTGCTCATGTTCTTCCTTTGCAACCTTAGCGACTTGCTCTAATGAAACCCACTTTACTTTTTCGGATTGGATGGTACGAATATTTCGCTGAAGTTTCTCCTGAAGGGAGTAAGGAGCAAGAACCTGCTGATATACCCCTAGCTCTACCTCGTCGTTAGCAATAATAATCGGTTTCCCAAGCAATTGAAATTGAATAGCAGTCGTTAATTCTTTGTCATCATCTATCATTAAAGCTAGCTTTGTTACTAGTTGGAAGGAAGCCACAGGGAAGATAAGCAAGTCAGTATTACTCCATAATTGTTGCAAATCTTCATTAGTAGCATTCTTCAATAAGAGGATTTCTTTATTATCGAGTGCACTTGCCCATTCTTTCGACGCGACCACAGTTACTTGAAAAGATTCTTCTATTTCTGCAATCGCTTTCAAAATTTCGTGTTTTTTAGAAGATGAATAGGTTAATAGAACAGTAATAGCAGGTTTGATTTCCTTATTACTAGTTTGTTTTTGCATATGAGCTTCAACGGCTTCTTTCACTAACTTTCTAACTGTTTCCTTTACATCCACAACCACAGCCCCCTTCCGCTGTTTCGGTACAGTAGACGGCGATTAGTTCACCAAGCGTTCCATTACTGATGTTAGCTGCATTGGCTTCATCCAAATCGATATGCATTTCTAGACTGTACTTTTCAGAGACCCTAATTAAAACGTTAGAAAAGGTAGTAGCTCTTTCTCCATTCACTTTAATGTCCACCAAGTTCCCATTCTTGACACCAAGCCGGATGCTATCATCTGGATGCATGTGAATGTGACGTGAAGCGCAGATCAAGCCTTCTTCCAATCGTAGTTGTCCCCTTGGTCCCATAAGCGTAATAGATTCCGATCCCGCAATGTCACCTGATTGTCGAATTGGAGGCTTCACACCAAGCGTATATCCGTCAAAAAGGGAAATTTCCACTTGCGTCGCACCTCTGGCAGGTCCAAGAACCCGAACATTTGCTATTCTTCCTTTGGGACCTATTAGAGTGACGGTTTCTTTTGCTGCAAACTGATTGGGCTGTGAGAGATCCTTTTGTTTCGTTAACTCATATCCTCTGCCGAAAAGCCGTTCCACATGTTCAGGAGACAGATGAACATGACGATTGGAGACTGCGATCGGTATCTGTTTCTCGGGTACTTGGAGGGTGTTACGCACCACTTCTTGGACTAGCGCCTTGATTCTCGCTCGTTCCATCTTTGTCCTCCCCCATTTCTAACAGTGCTTTTGCAGTATATTGATCTGTTATTAATACGTTGGCATACTGTCCATTTAAAGCACCTAGTATTCCATCAATCTTCTTGTTCCCACCTGCCACCAAGATACTGTATTCTTTTTCAGCAAGTTGAGATAGTTCAATTCCAATCGTTCGGTCATTTAGAGATTGATTGCTAATATGCCCATTTTTGTCGATAAATCTCGAACAAATGTCAGCAACCGTTTCATTTCTTTTCAGTATTTCAACATCATTTTCCAAAAAATATCCTGCTCTCATCAACGTTGACTGTTCACCAGCTTCACCTACTGTATATATAGCGATGTTTGCTTTTTTACCTAATTCCAATACTTTATTAATATGCCTGTCCGCAACAATTGCTTGCTTAACTACAGGATGGTCCACAACAGCCGGCACTGGCAGAAAATGTGGAGTAGTATGGAATGCGGCAGCTAGGCCATTAATAATATCAGAAGCATGTGTGTTTAATTCCGAATAACTCACTCCACCATTCAACTGCACTATTTCTACATCATGCACACTTTTAGGACTAAGTTGTTGAGAAAGCTGATAAAGAGTTGTTCCCCAAGTGATTCCGATCGTGTCACCGTTTTGGACAATGCCATATAAATATTCTGCTGCGGCTTCACCAAGCTTACCTTTAATATGACCATCTTCGTAGGTTGGAACAGACGTGACTACACAGTCTTTCAATCTAAACCTTTCTTTTAGTTGCAAAGAAAGTCCATTTACATCTTCTGTAGGGTCACATATTTTGATATGTACTACTCCATCCTGTTTTGCCTGATCGAGCAATCTGGATACAGTAGGACGGGAAACTCCGAGCTTTTTGGCAATTTCCTGTTGACTGTAATTGAATAAATAATACATTTTAGCCACTTCAACTAGCCGCGCGATTTTTTCATTTTGCATATCCATTTCACCTAGTTTTAAAATTATGTTCATTTCACACTTACTAAATTGCCAAAAAAACAGAAGATTCTTGTTGGGGTTTTTGGAAATAAATTTCTGAAAGCGCTTTAATTAAACTTTTGCAATATTCACCTTGAACATTTGTTAACTCCATTATAAACCTACTAAAAATTCTGTCAATGCATTTAATTTTGAATTATTAAATAAAGGATCGTTAGCTTTGGCTGTCTAATTATTGGTTGTGGTGTACTTTTTGTCTAGCGAAGCATTCTGAATTTACTTCTTATGGTATTATACTTACGGAAGTTTTCAGCTTTAGAGGTAAGCTTAGTGAACATTGATTGAAACGCCAATAGGTGAGTCATATATTAAAGAAACTTAATCTATTAGATTTTATCGATATTAATATAGTTTGAAAGGAGATAGTAATGGTAAATTATTTTGGCACACCTCAAATAGAAACTGATAGGTTAATCCTTAGAAAAATGGTGCTGTCTGATGCTAATAAGGCTTATGATCACTGGCTTTCAGACGAAAGGGTATCGGACAATCGGGTCAGTGCGGCACACAAAACCGAATTAGAAACAATTAGGCGGATAGAAAAGATAGTAAGTAATTATCCTAATAAAGATTTTTGTTGGTGGGCTATTGAGCGGGAGGCTGACAACGAATTGATTGGTGAAATCGATTTGTATGACTTCGACAACACTACCGGAAACTGTGAGGTAAGTTATACGGTTGGATTCCATTGGTGGAACCAAGGGTATGGGACCGAAGCATTAATGGCAGTTGTAGAGTTCGGTTTCCTACATATGAACATACACAAAATCGCTGCAGCACATAACATGGATAATCCGGCATCTGGAAAAGTGATGAATAAGGTAGGAATGGTTCAAGAAGGTATCATCAGACATAAAATTCGTAATGCCAAGAATCAATACAAAGACTGTGCTATTTATGGCATACTTCAAGAGGATTATTTTATGAAAAATGAGAAGGACCAAAATTGTATACTATCAATAGCAAAATAAACAGCTAGATAATATTTCTTGCATGAAGAAAATCGAAAAAAGCGAGGCGAAAACTCTTCTGGTTAGTTTCATTTATTTAACCTGGGACCCGGTTAATCTTTACACAACGGACGAGTTGTCTCCTTTTATCTCATGCAAAAGGCACCCGCTTAAAAAGCGAGTGCCTGTAAAAGTCCTTATCGTTTTCCAGAATCAAATGGCTCTCCAACCGCTTTTGGCGCTTGAGAGGATTTGGAGAAAATAACAAGAGCTATCAATGTTACCACATATGGGAACACTTTCAGAATGACTGGCGGTATCACAGCCAATGTCGGGATAACTTGTGAAACGTTTGCGATGGTTGTCGCAAATCCGAAGAATAACGTTGCTGCAAGGACTCCAAGCGGTTTCCACTGACCAAAAATCAAGGAAGCAAGTGCCAAGAATCCAAGACCTGCTACAGTACCTGTGAATTCTCCACCAAACGTTACAATGATAATTGCTCCTCCAAGACCAGCGAAAGCACCAGAGATCATGACACCGATATAGCGCATTTTCTTTACACTGATACCTGCGGCTTCTGCTGCATGTGGATGCTCCCCACATGAGCGAAGACGAAGCCCAAATGGCGTTTTATAAAGTACAAAGGTGCTAATAAGTAAAATCGCCAGGATCACCCAGGTTGTCGCATAGGTTCTAGTGAATAGTAAGTTTCCGATAATCGGTAAGTCCGATAAAAATGGAACATCAAAAGGTTTTAGTCCACTGCTAATACGAATGTTTCCACTGCCTGTAATATTACGAGCCAAGAATACTGTAATGGCTCCTGCTATCATATTGATGGCAGTACCGCTGATGATTTGGTTAGCACTAAGGTTAATACTTGCAAAGGCATGAAGAAGGGAAAATAATAAGCCCACCAAGGTAGCAACAATAAGTCCGATCCAAATTGCTTTTTGCTGACCAGGCATAATCTCCTGCATCTTCAAAATGACAAGTGCGCCTGTAAAGGCCCCAACTACCATTAATCCTTCTAAACCGATATTTACTACACCACTTCGTTCACTAAATAACGCTCCAAGCGCTGTAATCAAAAGAGGGATAGTAAAGAGAATCGCATAAGGAGCTATTTGTTGAATGATAGTCCACATACCTTATTCCTCCTCCTTCTTCTGATCCGTTGTTTGCGTAATGGTTGATTTTCTATTCTTCTTTTTATTATTAAAATAACGAATTAAACGTTCTATTAAGATACTTGTTGCTGCAAAATAAATGATAATTGCAATGATAGAGTCGGCAATTTCAGGCGGGATATCCGTCATAGCATTCATGAATCCACGACCGGAGTAAAGAAGCCCGAAGAATATCGCTGCCAACAACACTCCAATACCGGTGTTTGCTCCAAGAAGCGCCACTGCAATTCCATCAAAACCTTGTGTAGGTAAAATCCCGATTTGAATACTTGTAGCGTTACCGGCATAAAATGCTACTCCTCCAAGACCAGCAAGTCCCCCGGCAATCAGCATAGACGTGATAATACTTCTATTAACGGCAATACCCGCATATTCTGCAGAATCACGGTTGTATCCAACAGCTTTTAACTCATAACCAAGTGTAGTTTTATTAATAATGAAAGAGAAAATGATTACCGCTATTGCTGCAATAAATAATCCCATGTTTATATAAGAACCATCAAACATATCCGTTAAAATCGGCGTACGTAAAGATGCTGCGTCAGGCAATTTTTTGGATTCTGTCTCCAAAAACTCACCTTTAAAATAAGCAGGTACCGCATAATAAACTGTCCAATAGGCAACCCAGTTCATCATAATGGTGGATACTACCTCGTGAACATTGAATTTTGCTTTTAAAAGTCCTGGAATAAACGCCCAAAGTGCTCCTCCAAGGAAACCTGCAACTACCATCGCTAGTAATAATAGCGGTCTAGACAAATCAAAAGTCAGTCCGACAGCCACTGCACAAAAACCACCAAACAGCATTTGTCCGGCTGCTCCGATATTGAACAATCCAGTTCTAAAAGCAAAGGCAACAGAAAGTCCAGTAAATATTAACGGAGTGGCAGTAGCCAAAGTGTTCCCTATCCTTGACAGGTTCTTTAACCCGCCTTCAAACAGAAATTTATAACCCTCAATAGGGTTGTTACCTGTGATTGCCATTAATACCGCACCTGCAATTAAGCCGAAAAGGACAGCAAGTAACGAGATTATGCCATTTCTCATTCTTCTTCCCCCTTCATCACGCCTGCCATCATCAGACCAAGTTCGTTTTCGTTTGTTTCTTTTGCATCCACGATTCCGACTAATTGGCCATTGTTCACAACAGCAATACGATCTGAAACATTGATTACTTCATCTAATTCAAGTGATACAAGCAAGACAGCTTTCCCTTTATCTCGTTGTTCCACTAGTCTTTTGTGGATGTATTCAATAGAACCAACGTCTAATCCACGCGTAGGCTGAACCGCAATCAACACCGTAGGGTCAAGTTCAATTTCCCGACCAATTACTGCTTTTTGCTGGTTACCACCTGATAATGAACGGGCAATGGACTTACCACCTTCACCTGAACGCACATCAAAGCTTTTAATGATATGATCCGCATGTTTTCTAATCGCGGGAAAATTAAGGAATCCGCGTTTGGAGAAAGGCTTTTTATGATACAATTCCAAAACCATATTTTCTTCGATCGTATAATCAAGAACAAGTCCATGTTTATGGCGGTCTTCCGGAATATGGGCAATTCCATTGGCAATTCTTGATCGAACCGGCATTTTCGTAATGTCTTTTCCTTCAAAAAGAATCTTTCCGGAATCAGCCTGCGTTAGGCCGGTAATACTTTCTACGATTTCCGACTGTCCATTTCCATCTACTCCTGCAATACCAAGGATTTCTCCTTTTTTCAGCTCCAAGGACATGTTTTTAAGGGCAACCACATCCTTGCCGCGCTTCACAGAAACGTCCTCCATTTTAAGAACCACTTCACCTGGAGTTGCTTCTGTTTTACTCACTTTAAAGTTAACTTCTCGCCCTACCATCATTTCGGCCATTTTTTCTTTACTTGTTTCGGCCACAGTCACAGTACCAATTGTCTTTCCTCTTCTGATAACGGTGCAACGGTCAGCCATCGCTTTGATTTCTTTTAGCTTGTGCGTGATGATAATAATGGATTTGCCTTCTTTAATTAAGTTCTTCAAAATTTTCCCGAGCTCTTCTATTTCTTGAGGGGTAAGCACCGCGGTAGGCTCATCTAGAATCAAAACATCTGCTTGTCGATAAAGCATTTTCAGAATCTCTACACGCTGCTGCATTCCAACGGAAATATCTTCAATTTTGGCATGAGGATCCACATTCAGCCCATACTTTTTGGATAGCTCTTCTATCCTTTTGCTGGCTGTTTTTTTATCAAGTACGTACAGATTATGCAATTCAGAACCAAGCATAATATTTTCAGTCACCGTAAAGTTACTAACTAATTTAAAGTGCTGATGTACCATACCAATTCCAAGCTTTGTTGCGACGTTCGGGTTGGCAATTTTCTTTTCTTTGCCGTTGATTTTAATGGATCCCCTATCCGGTTGATACATTCCGAACAAAATTGCCATTAGCGTTGATTTCCCAGCACCATTTTCACCAAGTAGGGCATGAATTTCCCCTTGCTTAAGACGAAGTGTAATATCATCATTGGCAACTATTCCAGTAAATTCTTTCCGGATATTGAGCATCTCCACTACATAGTCCATCGAGCGATTCTCCCTTATTTTCGATTTTTATCCTAAGAGGACAGACAACTAACCTCTGACGTTGTAGGCATCAAAAAAGGCGGGACAACCCGCCTTTTTCTATTTATCTATGCCTTGCTTATTTTGAATTACTTAATTAAATCGCCTTGCACACCAGATACAACTACTTCTCCAGACTTAATCAATTCAAAGATCTCGTCCACTTTAGAAGTTGTTTCATCGCTTAGGTTTGGATTTTCTGCTGGAAGTCCAACACCGTCATTTTTCGCATCAAATGTTAAAGTTTCGCCACCTGGGAACTTCCCATCGATTTCCGCTTTAATCATATCAGCTGCTGCATGGTCGATTTTCTTAACCGCTGAAGTCAAGATAACAGATTCCCCGTTGTCCATTTTTCCTTCTTCGTATTGGTCAACGTCTACTCCAACCATCCATACATCATCTCCGCCACCAACGCGAGTTTTCGTTTCGTTGATAGCTCCAACGCCAACTCCACCAGCTGCTGCGAAGATTACATTTACACCACGATCAAACATTGCTGCAGCAATTTGTTGACCTGCTGCCACATCATCAAAAGTACCTTGGTATACTACGTTTTCTGCTTTGATTGATACATTTGTATCTAAGTTTTCATTTGCATATGCAATTCCTTGTTGGAAGCCCCAGTTGAATTTTTGAACTGGAGGAATTTCCATACCACCGATAAATCCAGCTTCTCCTTCTTTAAGCTCAAGAGCCGTTGCAACACCTGCAAGGAATCCAGCTTCGTGCTCAGCAAAGAAGATAGAAACAGTGTTTTCTGCCACTACAGGGTTGAAATCACCATTATGTGGAGATCCATCGATTAATACAAATTTTGCATCTTCATATTGACTTTGTGCTTGAAAAATTGCTGTTTCAAATTTGAATCCAGGGGTTACAATAAATTTAAAGTCTGCATCATACAGGTTTGTAATTTCTTTCATGTAGTCAGCTTCAGTTGTACCAGCTGGCTTTAAGTATTTCTTTGTAATACCGTAATCATTTTCAGCTTGTAAAATCCCATTCCAAGTACCTTCGTTAAAAGATTTATCATCGATTGTACCTGCATCTGTTACCATTCCTACTAACATATCAGATCCGCTTCCATCTCCGGAACCAGAACCATTTGACCCATTAGAACTGTTAGAACCGTTTGTTCCACAACCTACTAGAAAGATCATCGTTGTTAAAACCATGATGATCGTTGCAATTAAACCCTTTTTCATGTCTTAACTCCCCCAAAATTTAAAAATATTAGTAAACTGAAAACCCTTACTATCAATACTATATTCCTAATCTACCAATATTTCAATATATGTTTTTTAAAGATGAACAAATTTTCAACAACAAAAGAACCTAGTTCAAAAAAGTGTCGGAAAATCACAGATAAATCCTAGGTTTCTAATTTAGAGATTGTCAAATATGGTATAAATTTCATGCGATTTCCTCTCTAGACTCCAACGATTTTTTTCACCTCTCCTTTTCTCTTTTCTCAATTTGTAAGGCTCTCTTCTTTTATAGTACTATTAAGTATAATGTAAATTTTTATCGTAAGGACGTGTTTACACTGCGTATCAATAAATTTATTAGTGATTCTGGTGTGGCTTCAAGACGTGGAGCAGATAAGCTAGTTGAAGAAGGTAGAGTGAAAATTAATGGTCGTGTTGCCAAAATCGGTGCACAGGTCCACCCAGGGGACGAAGTGATGGTGAATGGCCAGACCATTCGCATTGCCCGCGACAATGTTTATATCGCACTTAACAAACCTATAGGAATAACTTCCACAAGTGAAAAAAGTGTAAAAGGGAATATTATCGATCTTGTTAATCACCCTCTCCGTTTATCACATATCGGACGTTTGGACAAAGAATCAGAAGGATTAATTCTGTTAACAAATGACGGTGACATTATCAACGAAATACTTCGCCCGGAAAACAAGCATGAAAAGGAATACATTGTATCTGTTGATAAACCAATAACTCCAGAGTTTGTAAAGAGCATGTCTGAGGGGGTTTCTATCCTTGGAACCAAAACCTTACCATGTAAAGTCGATCAATTGTCAAAGTTTGATTTTCAAATAATTCTAACCCAAGGCCTGAATAGGCAAATACGCCGTATGTGCGCAGAACTAGGCTACGAAGTATTGCGTCTCCAACGGACAAGAATTATGAATATCCATTTAGGTAATCTCCCCATGGGACAATGGCGAGACTTAACTAAAAAAGAGAAGCGTCAGCTTTTTGCAGAATTGGACTATGAACCAAAAGAATGGTGAGTACTTTTAAGTAGGCTGCCCTAAAAGTCATCTTTTGATGGCTGATGGGTGGTTTTTTTTGTGGAGGTGCGGACGTGGTTTCTAAAAAATCAAATTAATTATTACGAAATTTAAACCAAGGAAGAACACTTCTTACCGACGAATTGGATTTAACGACAGAAACACCTGGTTTTTGGTGTTGTAGGGGGTTGTTTAGATGGCAACTGGAGTACTTTTGAAAGTGCCTGTAGTTTTATCGACGGTTACGCCTTGCATATCGACGAAAACAACCAACTTATCGACATAAATGGGAGTTTATCGACGAAAACACGCTACTTATCGACGGCACGACACATACCGACAAATTTAGCCACCCCTTTCCTCTCCACCCCCTCTCTGAATTCTTGAATCCCCTTCCATAAATCAATCCTTTCAACCGCCAATTTTCTCCATCCGAATTTTTCCGTAAAAAACAAATGTCGTTTTTTTGACAATTCATGTATAATTGTTCCGAATCACGTATTAATATTCTACTAATCTCTTATTTAAATAGGCTCTTTTCTGATAGATTGACCTTAGCGAGGATGTGCAACAAGTGCTATATTGTTGCAAGCCCCTCACAAATTAAGGAAACAGCCTTTAAACATAATCACATCTTATATAAGGAGGTTGCTATGAGCAGCACAATAATTCAGTTTAAGAATGTTAGTAAACAATACGATAATGATCCGGCAGTGCTGGAGAATGTCAGCTTTGATATTGAGCGTGGGAAATTTTACACTCTTTTAGGACCATCAGGATGTGGAAAAACAACCATTCTTCGATTGATTGCTGGATTTACTGAGGCAAGTGTTGGGGAGATCTTTTTTGATGGAAAAAAAATCAATGAAGTTCCTGCCAACAAGCGTCAGGTAAATACAGTGTTTCAAGATTATGCATTATTTCCTCATCTAAATGTGTTTGAAAATGTCGCGTTCGGTCTTCGGATTAAAAAAATGAACAAAAGTGACATCCAAAAGAAAGTAACGGAAGCTTTAAGCTTTGTTAACCTTCAAGGCTTTGAAACAAGGGAAATCACTGAAATGTCTGGTGGTCAAAGACAACGTGTTGCGATTGCCAGAGCAATTGTTAATGAGCCGGAAGTAATTCTCCTCGATGAACCGCTTTCCGCTTTGGACCTAAAGTTACGTACGGAAATGCAATATGAATTACGCGAATTGCAGCAACGCCTTGGAATCACCTTTATTTTTGTAACGCATGATCAGGAAGAAGCATTGGCTATGTCTGATGAAATCTTCGTACTTAATGAAGGAAAAATAGTTCAAAGCGGAACACCAACTGATATTTATGATGAGCCGATCAACCGCTTTGTAGCAGATTTTATCGGGGAATCCAATATCGTGGAAGGAGCAATGATCCAGGATTATCTAGTGGAATTCGCAGGAAAACAATTTGAATGCGTGGACAAAGGATTAAAGCCGAACGAAACAGTAGAGGTTGTGATTCGCCCTGAGGATCTGGCCATTACGACTCCTGAAAACGGAAAATTGCAAGTGCGTGTGGATTCTCAGCTTTTCAGAGGTGTACACTACGAAATCAGCAGTTATGACCAAGACGGAAATGAATGGTTAGTCCATTCCACTAAAAAGGCCACTGTTGGTAATCAGATCGGTCTATATTTTGACAAAGAAGCAATCCATGTCATGAGGATCGGGGAATCTGAAGAAGAGTTTGACCGTCGTCTCGAAGGATATGCGGACGGAGAGAGCCATGGAAAATAGAGTCACGCGGAATCTATATGTCATCCCATATGCGCTCTGGATCGCATTCTTTGTAATTGCACCAATAGCTCTTGTTCTTTACTATTCATTTTTTAATATCGAGGGTGTTTTGTCCCTTGAAAACTATCAAAAGTTCTTTACTCCCGTCTATTTAAAAATGACACTTAGTTCCTTTTGGTATGCTTTTTTAATCACTGCTTTTACATTGTTGATCGCCTATCCAACTGCTTTGCTTTTAACAAGAACACGCCATAAATACCTATGGCTATTGTTACTAATTGTTCCTTCTTGGATCAATTTATTGTTAAAAGCGTATGCCTTTTTAGGTATTTTCAGTACGTACGGGGTAGCGAACAGCTTTTTAGAGATGATCGGAATCGGCTCCAAGCAAATACTATTTACGGACTTCAGCTTTGTTTTTGTTTCCGTTTATATCTTTATTCCATTTATGATATTGCCAATTTTTAACGCATTGAATGAATTAAATCCTACTCTTGTTGATGCAGCTAGAGACTTAGGCGCCTCAAAATGGACAACCTTCAGGAGAGTCATTCTTCCATTAACGATGGACGGGGTAAAAGTTGGTTGTCAAATTGTCTTTATTCCAGCTCTATCCTTATTCATGCTAACAAGATTAATTGCAGGTAACCGGGTAATTACCCTTGGTACCGCTATTGAGCAGCATTTTCTTGTCACACAGGATTGGGGAATGGGGTCAACCATTGCTGTCTTTTTAATCATCATCATGTTCTTGTTCATGCGTGTAACAAGTAGCAGAAAGCGAGGTATATAGATGGACAAAAGAATATCTCCCTTTTCTAAACTATTTTTAATCATTATTTTTGCTATTTTATATTTACCGATTTTCTTTCTCATCTTTTATTCATTTAACAGCGGTGGTACCATGCATAATTTTGAAAGCTTCACTTTTGATTGGTACTTGGAACTGTTCAGTGATACAAGATTATTGATTATTGTCTTAAATACACTCCTAATCGCTCTGTTATCAGCACTAATATCAACTATCATCGGAGTTATGGGAGCAATCGCTATCTATTCTTTTAAAAATAGAAGAACCAAAAACTCTATCCTATCTTTAAATAATGTTCTGATTGTCAGCCCAGATGTTATCATCGGTGCTTCCTTCTTAATATTATTTACGATGGCTGGCATTAAATTAGGAATGTTTTCTGTACTACTCTCTCATATCGCCTTCTGTATCCCTATTGTGGTATTGATGGTGCTGCCAAAATTACTTGAGATGAGTCCTACCTTAATTGATGCAGCAAGAGATTTAGGTGCAAGTCGTTGGGATGTTACAAGAAAAGTAGTCCTCCCATATATTACACCAGGTATATTTGCGGGGTTCTTCATGGCGTTGACCTATTCGCTAGACGACTTTGCTGTCACATTCTTTGTGACAGGGAACGGATTCACTACGCTTTCCGTTGAAATCTATTCACTAGCAAGAAGAGGAATCGCTCTGAATATAAACGCCCTTTCAACGTTACTATTCTTGTTTACCATCATTTTGGTCATTGCGTACTATTTCATAACAATCCGGAATAAACCAACAGGAATGGGGGTTAGAAGATGAAGAAATTAATTCAAGCCTTCCTTGCCATTTCTTTGATATCTTCCATTTTATGGTACTCTATTATTGAGTTGAATTCTTCACAGGGATATTCCAGTGGTAACACGTTGACGATTTATAACTGGGGTGACTATATCAATATGGATGTGGTCCGTCAGTTCGAAGATGAAACAGGCATCCGAGTGATTTATGAGACATTTGACTCCAATGAAGCAATGAAAACAAAAATTGAACAAGGCGGTACTACCTATGACATCGCCGTTCCATCCGAATATATGATTGATAAAATGATTCAGGAGGATCTCTTAATTCCACTTGATCATTCAATGCTTCCGAATCTAGAAAACATTGATGAACGGTTCATGGATCTGCCATTTGATCCAGAAAATAAATATTCCGTTCCTTATTTCTGGGGTACGGTAGGAATCGTTTATAACCCCTCCATGATTGACGGAAAAGAAATTACTAGCTGGAATGACTTATGGGATGAGGATCTTAAAAATGAAATCCTCTTAGTAGACGGTGCCCGTGAAGTGATGGGAATGGGTCTGAATAGCCTCGGTTATTCCTTGAACGATACGAACAAAGACCATCTTTTAGAGGCGAAAAAGAAGTTGGATTCCTTAACTCCAAACATCAAAGCAATCGTAGGCGATGAGATCAGAATGCTGATTGAAAACGAAGAATCTGCAATTGGACTTGTCTGGTCCGGTGTAGCAGCAGAGCTTATGTGGGAAAACGAAGATTTGGAATACGTCGTCCCAATTGAAGGCTCCAACTTATGGTTTGATAATATGGTCATCCCAAAAACAGCAAGAAACGTGAATGCAGCCCATCAGTTCATCAACTTCATTCTGGACGCTGAGGTTGCAGCAGAAAATACAGACTACGTTAGCTACTCCACACCAAATAAGGCTGCCTTGCCTCTATTGGATGAGGAACTGACAGGGGATGAACGCTTCTACCCTTCTCCTGAACTAACGGAAAAGCTAGAAGTATATGAAAACCTCGGAAAACGTAATCTCGCTTATTATAATGAATTATTTTTAGAATTTAAGATGCATCCGAAATAAAAAGTTGGCGTCATCACATTAGTTGTGGTGGCGCTTTTTCATTGGGGATTCTGCATAGATATATTGGGAGTTATGCTCCAACTTTGCGGGTTCTGCCCACCTTTGATGATTTCACGCGAACCTTTAGTGATTCCCCGGATACCTTTGATGATTTCCCACAAACCTTTGGAGATTTCCCGGAATCCTTTGGTGGTAATCGACATTTCTTTGATGATTGTCCTTCTCCCTTATGAATACCAATAGCTTATAAAGCATTACCCCTGTCATTTCCCCCCTTCTTTGCAGATTCAGCTCATATGTTCTCCCACAAACTTCCCACCAACCCCCAATGCCTCCAGCTTAGCACGCAGCCTTATTTTAAGTTAAAATAGAAGGAAGAATTTTCTTTTGTGGTGGTGGAGAAGATGTTTAAGATATTAGTCATAGAAGATGATGCGACCTTGTTCGGAGAAATAAAGGATAGGTTGTCCCAGTGGTCTTATGAAGTGTATGGTATTGAAAATTTTGATAAAGTACTTGATGCCTTTACGGATATTAATCCTGACCTTGTAATCATTGATATTCAGCTTCCAAAATATGATGGTTTTCATTGGTGTCGGATGATTCGGAATGTATCTAAAGTACCGATCGTTTTCTTATCATCACGAGATCATCCTACAGATATGGTGATGAGTATGCAGCTTGGTGCAGATGATTTTGTTCAGAAGCCCTTTCATTTTGATGTTCTTATTGCGAAAATACAGGCTATCCTTCGACGAGTGTATAACTATAGTACAACTAAACCAACGATAAAAACTTGGTGTGGTGCCACTATCGATTATGAGAAAAACAGTATCTCAAACAGTCTTGGTGTAATTGAATTGACAAAGAATGAATTCTTTATCCTTCAATTGCTTATTGATCAAAAGAATACCATTGTTAGTAGGGATGAGTTGATGGATCGTTTATGGGATGATAAGCGATTTATTAGTGATAATACGCTAACGGTAAATATTAATCGCCTAAGAAAGCAATTAGACAAGCTCGAATTAGGTAAATATATTGAGACAAAGGTCGGGCAAGGATATATTGCATTAGAAAAGGAGCCTTCCTCCTATGATTAAGGTATTTTTGAAAGAGCGATGGAGTTGGATAGCGTTCTTTGTGTTTATGCACTTTTTCATTCTATTAGTAGCCTACTTGGATGTCTCCATTGCTATTTCTTCTATTCTTTATATCATTTTTTTAAATAGCATTCTTTTTTTCTTATTTTTATTTTCCCGGTATCAGCGTGAAGTCGCTTTCTTCAAAGAGCTGGCAGAATTAAATGAAGAGTCGGGTTTTTCGGAGTTGAGCAGCGCATCACGACCTTTTGAAAAAATGGTAGAGATTTCTTTAAATGAATATTCGGACCGACTAAAAAGGAATTATCGTACCCAGTTATCCTATTTAGAAGATGAAAAGGATGAATTGCTTGCTTGGATTCATGAAGTGAAAACGCCTATGACTGCGATGAAGCTGATGATTGATCGAATGGAAGATAAGCAGTTGAAAAAGCAACTCACCTATGAATGGCTGCGAATTCATCTTCTTCTTGACCAGCAGCTTCATCGTAAAAAAATCCCCTCTATCCAAAATGATCTTTTCATGGAAACTGTGGACGTGGAGGAGCTTATTTTTGCTGAGCTAAGAACTCTTCAATCCTGGTGTATACAAAAAGGACTTGGGTTTGAGGTGGAATTAACTGATAAATTAGTGATTAGTGACAAAAAGTGGCTATCTTTTATTCTACGCCAAGTTTTATCTAATGCAGTTAAGTATAGTGAACTAGGGGATATAGAAGTGAAGAGCATCGTTGAAAGCGACCAAATGCAGCTTTCTATAAAAGATAATGGCAGAGGAATAACTCCTCGTGATTTACCACGAATTTTTGATAAAGGCTTTACTTCTACCATTTCAAATCAAACTCCTGCTGCTACAGGAATGGGACTGTTTTTAACCAAAAAAGCTGCAGACGCCCTATCTATTGGTATTAAAGTAGAATCAGCACCAAATGCAGGCTCAACTTTCACACTTATCTTTTCTAAAAAGAATGAATTTACGGGGGTATGGAGCATGTGACAAAAATGTCACACGCTCCTTTATTTTGTAAGATGAATCGAAGGATAAAGGGCTAGTGGCGCTTTATACTAGAATTAACAAAGGAGCGTGAGAGGCATGGCAGTCTTAAAAGCAATCAATATTCGTAAAAGTTACGGTAATAAATTTAATAAACAGGAAGTTTTAAAGGGAATTAATTTAGAGTTGCAAGAAGGAGAATTTATTAGCATTATGGGTGCTTCCGGTTCGGGGAAAACAACGTTATTAAACGTTCTTTCTTCTATAGATAAGGTATCTGACGGAAACATCCAAATTAATGGCACAGAAATTACCTCCTTAAAAGAGAAAAAGTTAGCTGAGTTTCGAAAACACCATCTTGGCTTTATTTTTCAGGAGTATAATTTGCTTGATACACTGACTGTAAAGGAAAATATCCTTCTTCCCTTGTCGGTTGCAAAGGTATCAAAGAATGCGGCTAATCAAACATTTAATAAAGTGGCAGAAGAACTTGGCATATATGATATTAAGGATAAATATCCTAACCAGATTTCTGGAGGACAAAAACAAAGAACCTCTGCAGCGCGAGCTTTCATACATGAGCCTACCATTATTTTTGCTGATGAACCAACAGGTGCTCTTGATTCTAAATCAGCATCAGACCTATTGAATAAACTAAGTGATTTAAATCAAAAACGTAAGGTCTCCATTATTATGGTGACACACGATCCAGTTGCTGCAAGTTTTTGTAGTCGGGTTGTTTTTATAAAAGATGGACAGGAATACACGCAATTGGTGAAAGGAAATGAAAGTAGACAAAACTTTTTTAAGGATATCATTCGTACACAAGAGGTACTGAGTGGGGTGCAGCAGCATGAGCATTAATCGACTCATCTGGCAGAACTTAAAGCAAAACGCTAAAAGTTATTCCTTGTATGTATTTTCATTGATTTTTACCGCTGCCCTCTATTTTACATTTGTCACCTTACAATATGATCCGTCAATGGACGCAACAAAAGGCTCTATTAGAGGTGGCGGAGCTTTAAAAGCAGCTTCCGTTCTATTAATTGGTATAGTGACTGTATTTCTTTTGTATGCAAATACAATTTTTATTAAGCGTAGAAGTAAAGAGATAGGATTATTCCAATTGATTGGTATGACCAAAGGAAAGATCTTTAGAATATTAACGTTGGAAAACTTCATTCTGTATTTTTCTTCTATTGCAGCTGGTATTCTTGTCGGTTTTTCCTTTTCAAAATTAATCTTGCTGATTCTATTCAAGGCAACTCAAGTTGATGATGTAGCCCGGCTAAGCTTTTCAACGGATGCACTGTTCCAAACATTCATTTTATTTACTGGAGTCTATTTTTTAATCATGTTGATGAATTACCTGTTTATTAAAAAACAGACAATTCTATCACTATTTAGAGTTCAATCGACTTCTGAAGGAATAGTAAGGCGAATCTCCTTTTGGGAAATTGTAATTGGTCTCGTCGGCATAGCGCTTGTGAGTTCCGGATATTATGAATCATCCAGATTGTTCAATAAAGACTATTCCACTGACCTAGGGATATTCTTAACAATGCTATATATCTTAGGTTCTGTTATTTTAGGAACATACTTTTTCTATAAAAGCTCTGTGCGTTTAATTTTTCACCTTATTCGCAAGAAAAAAGATGGGTATCTTTCCATTCGAAGCACCCTATCACTATCTTCTATCATGTTTCGAATGAAAACAAATGCGTTTTTACTAACGATTATTACGACTGTTTCAGCACTGGCAATAGGGTTGCTTTCGTTAAGCTATATATCCTATTACTCTGCACAAAGCACCGCACAAAAAAGCGTACCGAATGATTTTGTTTTTTATGAAAACAGCGAATGGGAAACATTCACAGAAGCTTTACGTCATGCTGACATCCCTTATAGCAGTATAGAAATACCTGTTTACAAAGGCTCTGTAAATGCAGAAAATATAACTTCCACAAAAATGGAAGGCATTAATGTTGATATAACTTCTCTTGAATTAGCTATTATTAGTGAAGAGAATGCACCAAACATTTCGTTAAATGATGGAGAGGCTATTTTTGTTAATAAATCACCTATTATGGAAACCCTCTTAACCTTTGACAAACCAGGGGAAATGGAAATGGCTCTGGGAGATACACAAATCCCTTTCATGTACTTAGGGACAGAAGATGAATATTTAATTTCGAATAGATTCACCATAAGTGGTTTTCCCGTTATGGTGGTAGATGAAGCATCATTTGATACTATTGAAAATGTAGCAACACCATCTATGTATTATGGAATTGATATTAATGAGGGTGGTCAGTTACAGGAAGCAAACCAGATTTTCTTTAACTTTGGTTTAGATGATGAGAACAATTCACAGCAAGACTATTTTCAAGAAATGCGAAACTCTCTAGGTCTGACCATGTTTATCGTTGGATACCTTGGACTAGCTTTCCTCATATCTTCAGGATGTATCCTTTACTTTAAGCAAATGGATGAAAGTGAAGAAGAACAGCCAAATTATACGATCTTACGAAAACTAGGATTTACTGAAATGGATTTATTAAAAGGAATTCAGTTTAAACAGCTCTTTAATTTTGGTATTCCGTTATCTTTCGGCTTAATGCACAGCTACTTCGCCGTTAAGTCAGGATGGTTTTTCTTCGGAACGGAAATGTGGACCCCAATGGTTATAGTCATGTTGATCTATACTATTCTCTATTCTATTT
Organism: Sutcliffiella rhizosphaerae; assembly: GCF_917563925.1. Classification (GTDB taxonomy): domain Bacteria; phylum Bacillota; class Bacilli; order Bacillales; family Bacillaceae_I; genus Sutcliffiella_A; species Sutcliffiella_A rhizosphaerae. The sequence continues at coordinate 23,471 of NZ_CAKJTJ010000003.1, read as the reverse complement.
TTGGGATGTTATCCATTCTCTACTATAAGAAAATTATTAGAAAAGCACTTTAAATAAAGGCAGACTTAATAAAACAGAGCAGTGAGCCTATAAATTGGTAAGCTGCACTGTTTTTTATTTTTTATGTTTACAAACGTAACAATGTTATGTTACGTTTGTTTTAGCACAAATAAATATTGGAGTGGTATCAAATGGAAGAACAACTTATCTCCAAAAAGGATCTTTTAGACGAAGCAGATATCTCATATGGTCAGTTGTATAGATGGAAACGCAAAGAGCTCATCCCGGAAGATTGGTTTGTCCGCAAATCTACCTTCACTGGACAAGAAACGTTCTTTCCTAAAGAAAAGATTCTGGCCCGTATTAACAAAATCAAAGAACTTAAAAACGACTTATCGCTTGATGACCTTGTGGAAGTCTTTTCACCTCAAAGTAGTCAGCAGTTTGATCGAACACAGCTTTTCAAATGTAACATTGTTACAGAAAGTACTTTATCCCTCTTTCCAGAATTAATTGGAGATAAAGAACTTTTCTCTTTTCACGACATTCTATACCTCTATATCACCCACAAGTCTCTCACTGAAGGAGAGATAGGCATGAATGAAGCAACACTTTTACTCGAAACCATGCAGCAAAAGAATACAAATGAAATTAAAAGTGCTCGGGCGATACTTGCGAGAAAGATGGGAATGGCTATCGTAATCCTTACCGAGAAAGAATCTAATGTTCAGCTTGATAAGCATTCAAAGGTGATCGTGGACATTTCCTTGGAAGATCAAGCTCAGGAAGTGAAAAACCTGTTATTTTTAGGAGGAGTGTAGAATGGCAACTAGTACTCTTAAAGACATAAAGATTATGGGAGAAGGTACATATCCTGGTGGTACCTATAAGAAAGTACGAATCAACGGTCAAGGGAAAATAAACGGAAATCTTGAATGCAACAAGATCAAAATTTTCGGTGATTCTAGATTTAATGGAGATGTAAAGGTACAAGAATTCTCTCTGTTCGGTGCTGGACATGTAAAAGAAAGTCTTGATGGCAGCACATTTGAAATATTCGGAAGCCTTGATGTAGGCAAAAAGGTGACGGGAGATGTTTGTTCTGTAAGAGGTAGTTTATCTTCTGTCGATGCCATTGAGATGGATAAGCTGACTGTAAATGGCGGACTGCGCTCAGAAGGTTTATTAAATGTTGGAGAATTGACTATGAAACTCGGTCATTTCACTAGCCGTGTGAAGGAAATTGGCGGTGAAAAAATAACGATAAAAGGGAAAAGGGTTAACTTGTTCGGGAAACAGCAGGAGTTAGTAGCAGACAGCATTGAAGGAGACCGTATTTATTTGGAGTTTACAACGGCAAAAGTAGTTAGGGGAAATAAAATAACTCTCGGACGCGGTTGTAACATTGATCATTTAGAATATAGGCAACAGTTCAAAGCGCACAAAACTTCTAGTGTAGGGAATGTATCACGCATCTAACAAGGGGGATAACGGTATGGAAGACTTAGTATTGAATGGGAGCAGTAAAATAGGCGGGGGCTCGTTTCATCATGTTGAAATAAATGGTGCTGGAACAGTGGAAGGTGATCTCGAATGTGCACGTCTCGTATGCAATGGAGCTGGAAAAGTATCAGGTGATGTCATAGCAAAGGAAGCTATCTTTAAAGGAAGCACACGAGTATCTGGGGATATGCATTCCAAAGAGGTAGTGATTAATGGACATGGTTCCATTAGTGGTGACTTAATAACCATGCAGCTTGAATGTAATGGAGCTGTCACGGTCAACGGGAATATTAAAGCTGAAAATATACAGTTAAATGGGTTAACAAAAGGTGGAGCAGATATAGAAGGCGAAAATGTGGAGGTAGATGGAGTCCTTCAACTTCAAGGCTTATTAAATGCAGACAACATTAAAATAAACTTAGAAGGCAAATCTTTCGCAAAAGAAATCGGTGGAGGTTCCATCTCTGTCAAAAGAAGAAACTCACTCTCCCTGTTGGAGAAATTAAAGCTTGGGTTCAGTAAAACGTTAGAGGTGGAGCTTATTGAAGCAGATAATATTTATCTTGAGCACACAAAAGTTTCTATTGTCAGGGGGAACAGCATTACGCTTGGACCAGGCTGTGACATTGACATGGTAGAATACCAAAATGAGTTCCAATCCCATAAAGACTCAAAAGTAAAAGAAAATAAGAAGACAGAATAGCAGCCTAAGCTAGCGTTTACCTTACTATCAATGGATGGTGGGGTTTTTTTATGAGTAAATGAACTGATTTTTACCTAGTTGTTGCTGCGATTGATAGGCTGGGATTTATTTTTGTAGGAGTCGGATTAATAATTGATTATTTAGGATGTAATAATGCAGATTCCGGATTTAATATTGCCCATGTCGGATTAATTCCCTTTCCACTACCTATTGAAATGCGAGTGACAACCCTATCTTCTTGCCTTTTGTCATGAGCTTAATTTTCCGCACGAACTAGCCTTGATTTCGCACCAACTGCCCAATTTCAGCACCCACTTCTAGGTTTCCTGCATCCATTCAAAATTTCCACAGCCTACGCGCCTCCCACATTTAATGAAAATGTCCAAAAACCAACCTCAACAAATCTCTCCTCTAGAAGAACAGTACTTGCGGTCATATTTTTAACAAAATATTCATTGACTTTTCAAATAGATGCTCTTATAGTAATACATGTAGCGATATTGATAATCATTATCACTTGATGAAAATAAACTTATTTAGACTTGGGGGGTACATTATGGTTCGCCTACATACGAAAGAACTTAACATTGGCTATGGTGAACGTAACATCATAAAAGACCTTTCTGTAGAAATCCCAGATAAAAAAATCACCACCATTATTGGTTCCAACGGCTGCGGCAAATCTACACTTTTAAAAGCAATTACCCGTATTATTGCGCATCAATCAGGTTCTATAATGTTAGATGGTCAGGAAATTGCAAGAGAAAACACGAAATCACTTGCGAAGAAAATGGCCATTCTACCTCAAACACCTGAAAGTGTAGGTGGATTAACAGTTGGAGAGCTTGTTTCCTATGGTCGTTTTCCCTATCAAAAAGGGTTTGGACGATTAACTAAAAGGGATTATGAAGTAATTGACTGGGCACTTGAAGAAACAGGAACTAGTGAGTTTAAATACCGTTCGGTTGATTCCCTTTCAGGTGGACAGCGGCAGCGTGTATGGATTGCCATGGCTCTTGCTCAGGAGACTGAGATCATTTTCCTTGACGAGCCTACTACGTATCTCGATATGGCCCATCAATTAGAAGTGTTAGAGCTTTTACAACGACTTAATCGCCAGCAGAAGCGCACCATTATTATGGTCCTTCACGATTTAAACCAAGCTGCCCGCTTTGCTGATTACTTAATTGCTTTAAAAGATGGAAATATCGTTAAAGCAGGAAGTTGTGAAGATGTCATCACTCGGAGCGTGCTTAGAGATGTATTCCATATTGATGCCGAAATAGGCCGTGACCCCCGAACAAATAAACCAATGTGTATAACATATAACTTACTTAAAGGAGAAACAAATAATGAAGAAACTTATGATTCCATTCGTATTCCTGCTCTTACTGGTAGTTAGTGCATGCGGGAATTCCAATACAAATGAAGGTAATGAGGGTACAGAAGGTAACAACTCCAATACTGAAACAATTACTTATCAAGCTGAAACTGGAGCTATCGAAGTACCTGCCGATCCACAGAGAGTAGTTGTACTGAATTCATTTGTAGCCGGTAATGTTATGGCCCTTGGTGCAAACATTGTTGGAGTAGATACTTGGGCAAAAGACAACCCTCGCTACCAAGAATATATTGAAAATGCAGAGGTAGTTTCTGATCAGGATTTAGAAAAAATTATTGAATTAGATCCAGACTTAATTATTACTGCTTCTAATACAAATAATCTTGATAAGCTTGGTGAGATTGCGCCAACTGTTGCTTATACGTACGGTAATGTTGATTACTTAACACAACACATCGAAGTTGGAAAGCTACTAAATAAAGAAGAAGAAGCTAAAAATTGGGTAGATGATTTCAAAACTCGTGCTGAGCAAGCAGGTGAAGAAATCCGCGCTAAAATTGGTGAAGATGCTACCGTATCGGTAATAGAAAACTTCGATAAGGAGCTATATGTATTTGGAGACAACTGGGGACGTGGAACCGAAATCCTTTACCAGGAAATGAAATTACAAATGCCTGAAAAGGTGAAGGAAACAGCATTAAAAGATGGTTATTTCGCGTTATCCTTTGAAGTGCTTTCTGATTTTGCCGGAGATTACATGATTTTCAGTAAAAATTCTGAAGGTGATACTTCCTTCCAGGAAACAAATACCTACAAGAACATCCCGGCTGTGAAAAATGGCCAAGTATTTGAAGCAGATGCAAAGGAATTCTATTTCAATGATCCAATTTCCCTAGATTTCCAGCTACAATTCTTTAAAGATAGCTTTTTAGGAAATTGATAAATCTGTAAGGGACCTCTTCTTTTTAAAGGTCCCTATTATTTTATAAAATTTAAATTCCCGTTACTGACTGCTTATTTCCTGCATTTAGTAAAAAAAACGTTAAAAAGATCCTATAAAAAAGAGATGGACATAATGAAAACATTCAATGTGAGCAACATTTCATTTACATATAAGCTTATTGCGGCCACCCTTGTTTTTGCAGGGATGTTTTTTGTCGCCATGATTCTTGGTGCCGCTGATACGACTATTCGTGATGTTTGGTTGGCATTAACTTCTTTTTCCACAAGCAGTGACAAAATCCTAATCCTCCGTGAAATAAGGTTACCGCGTGAGGTTGCTGCCATATTTGTAGGGGCTGGTCTATCTGTTGCCGGAGCAATTATGCAAGGGATGACAAGAAATCCACTTGCAGACCCGGGATTACTCGGTTTGACAGCTGGCGCCAATGCAGCTCTGGCGATTACGCTTGCTTTTTTCCCGTCATTAAATTATTACGGCATCATGGTCGCTTGTTTTATTGGAGCAGCCATTGGCGCAGGAATGGTTTTCGGAATCGGTGCCATGAAAAGAGGCGGCTTCTCCCCTCTTCGGATCGTCCTTGCTGGGGCAGCTGTCTCCGCCTTTCTTTTTGCCATTGCAGAGGGAGTTGCCCTGACTTTTAAACTTTCTAGGGATGTTTCAATGTGGACTGCTGGTGGCATAATTGGTACAACTTGGGGGCAGCTACAACTGATTATTCCCCTTATTTCTGTTGGAATTATCCTATCTATTTACCTTTCCAGGCAGTTAACTATCCTTAGTCTTAGTGAAGAAGTCGCTGTGGGGTTAGGTCAAAAAATAATTGCTGTCAAAATTATTTTATTCATTGTCATTATACTTTTGACAGGTGCTTCTGTGGCTCTAGTCGGGAATATGGCTTTTATTGGATTGATGGTCCCTCATATTGTCCGGGCCATTGTCGGTACAGATTACCGTTTTATACTACCTATGTCGGCTTTAGTAGGCGGTACATTCATGATGCTAGCAGATACTGTTGGACGAACGATCAACGCTCCTTTCGAGACACCTGTTGCTGCCATTGTGGCGATAGTGGGTCTTCCATTCTTCCTGATCATTGTCCGTAAAGGAGGGAAGGCTTTCTCATGATTCATTCGTCCATTATTAAGAAGCAGCGTATTACTCTACTAGCTTTTTCTATTTTAATTATTGTTACCTCTATCATTGGAATAAGTATAGGTCCATCTTCTCTTTCCTTTGACCGCCTTATTCCAACAATCCTAGGTCAAGGTGACTTTAAAGAGGAATTTGTCTTATTTTCTATTAGGCTGCCACGTATCCTCATTACTCTGCTTGCGGGTATGGCACTCGCTTTATCAGGAGCTATTTTGCAGGGAGTTACCCGTAATGACTTAGCGGACCCAGGTATTATTGGGATTAATGCAGGGGCAGGGGTAGCAGTCGCCGTATTCTTTTTATATGTACCTATTAATGCTGGTAACTTTGTTTATGTCCTTCCAATGGTTGCTTTTCTCGGTGCACTTGTTACATCTGTTTGTATTTATCTTGCATCCTATCAGAGAAGTACGGGTCTACAGCCTGTCCGTTTAGTACTGGTTGGGGTCGGTTTTTCAATGGCACTGTCCGGACTCATGATTATTCTCATATCATCTGCTGAAAAAGTGAAAGTGGACTTTATTGCGCAGTGGTTGGCAGGCAACATTTGGGGAACAGATTGGCCGTTTATAATTGCCCTATTGCCTTGGTTGATTGTGCTAGTACCATTTTCGCTTTACAAAGCAAATCGCCTAAATTTACTTGGAATGAGTGAGCCTGTCGCGATTGGAGTAGGCGTATCTATTGAAAAAGAACGAGTCGTGTTGATGCTCACAGCAGTTGCTTTAGCAGCTTCTGCTGTATCGGTGACAGGTGGAATAGCCTTTGTTGGACTGATGGCTCCTCATATGGCAAAAGCATTAGTAGGACCACGAAATCAATTATTTATACCTGTAGCTATATTGATAGGTGGCTGGCTGCTGTTGTTTGCAGATACTTTAGGACGGAACTTACTTGCAGTGGGTATTCCAGCTGGAGTAATGGTCGCATTAATCGGCGCGCCTTATTTTATGTATTTATTGCTGAAAAAATAAAAAAGTCTGATTCCTGCTCGCTTGGTCGAGCTTGGATCAGACTTTTTTGGTTTTCTTTTAAGACAAGAATTAGATGGAATCACGGGCAAAGCTGGCTTCATTAGCTTTATGAGGGCAAAAACAAGTCGAAAACTTGATAAGAAATGTCTTCATAAAATGCACTGGTGGACTTGTCCAAATTGTAATCCCGTTAGAGATTAACTCATCACAAGGTCGCAGGCTCTGTTGACCAGCTGTCCTTCATCAATATAAAGGATACGGTCAGCAATAGCTTTTGCATCTGCGAAATCATGTGTTACAAAAACCGAAGTAATGCCGGTTTTTTTGAGGATTTCCTTTAATTCATCACGAATTTTTTCTTGCAAGTGAGCATCCAGGTTACTAAATGGCTCATCAAGAAGCAGTAAGGAAGGTGACGGAGCGAGAGCACGTGCAAGAGCCACACGTTGTTGCTGTCCGCCACTTAGCTCGTATGGATAACGATGACCATAATCCACTAGGTTAATTAGTGAAAGCATTTCCTCCAAACGATCCTGCTTTTGCTTTCTATTCATTTTTCGCAATCCGTACTTAACATTTTGTGCAACAGTCATGTGAGGAAACAACGCATAATCTTGGAATACAACACCAATTCCCCTTTTTTCAGGAGCGATGAAGGTTTTTTTATCAAAGATTACCTGGCCATTTACGACCATACTCCCACCAGTCGGATCCTCTAATCCTGCAATAATACGTAACAAAGTACTCTTCCCGCTACCACTTTTTCCAAGAATCGAGACAATTTCCCCACGCTCAATATCCACTTGAATATGATCGAGCGTACTTTTATTCGTGTTTTTATATTGGAATTGCAAATCTCTTATTTGAATATACATCAGTTTGCCCCCTTATCTAGTACGCGATGAAAAATGAAAATACATAGCGCACTAATGAAGATAATCATCAGAGAAGCGATGGAAGCTTCTTGGACCCGTTCGTCATTAGCAAATTTAAAAGCCTGTGTGGCAAGTGTAGGAAAATTAAATGGCTGTAAAAATAAAGTTAACGGTAATTCTTTTAGAATATCCACAAATACTAAAATAAATCCGCTGGCAATAGCCCCTCTTAATAAAGGTAGATCGACAAGGAAAAACGTCCTTATAGTGGAGGCACCAAGCATTCTTGACGTTTCAGAATAACGGTTCCCCACCTTTTCAAAACCAGCTTCAATATTATTAAATCCAATCGCTAAAAACCGGATGACATACGCAAAAATTAACATGACGAGCGTTGTCCGTAAGACAAATTCCGGTTTTAAATTGAATTGTGCCAAAATAGACACGATGTATTGATCCAGTGACATAAAAATGGTGATTACGGCAATCGCAATTGCTGCACCTGGAATCGAGTATCCAAGCGTTGTGACTCTTGAGATTACCTTTGTGAACATTCCTGGCTGTAAGCGCGTGTAATTAGAAATAATCAGTGCAATGATAATAATTAAACTTGATGCAATCGTGGCAACCAACACAGAGTTTTTCGCAAGTGTAATGAATTGTGCATTGAATACTTTTTCATATGTCATGAATGCCCAGCGTAATAGCTGCAGCATTGGGATAATAAAAGCAAGTGTAAAAATACCAAAACAATACGCAAATACACCCCAAGCTTTCGCCCCAGTAAGCTTTTTCGGCTGTATCGGACGAATTTTAGAGGAAGGATCATAAAATTTCTTTCTTCCTCTTAGCACTCTCTCTAAAACTAACACAAACATGACAATAATCATGAGTGTGCCGGCAAGCTTCAATGCCGAATCCAAGTCCATCATGCCATACCACGTTCTAAAAATTGCCGTACTTACCGTTTGAATGCCGAAATAGCTCGTCACCCCATAATCATTCAGTACTTCTAAAATTACTAGTGTCACACTACCTACAATAGCAGCCCTTGATATCGGCATTGCCACCCTAAAAAAGGTGTCAATATCATTGCCTCCAAGCAATCTCGCATTCTCTAAAACAGAAGCTGATAGACTTTGGAAAAAGCTTCTTGTAATGGCATACACATACGGAAAAAGTGTAACTGTAAAGATGAAAATTGCTCCATGAATACTCATGATATTGAAATAGGATTGGTTCACCTGAATATCAAAAGAATTACGCAAAGTTGTTTGAATAACACCTGTATAGTTCAAGATGCCATGGAACGTATAGGCAGCAATGTATGGTGGAATGGCTAACGGAAGTATTAATGCCCACTTTAAAAAATTTCTTAACGGGAAATCATAAATCGTAATCAGCCATGCCAAACTTGTTCCGATGAGCATGGTAGCAAGTGCGGTAAATAGAATAATCACCACTGAATTTTGAAGATAGTCCTTTAAAAGGTATTCTTTAATATGCAGCCAATTTTCGTTGCCTTCTGTAAAGAATTCAACAGCAATTAATATATTTGGTATTAAAATAATCGTTATGAAAATAATGCTTGCAAGAGCCCAGCCTTTGTGGCGTACTCTCGACCAATGAAACCGATTCACAGAGGACACATCCTTCATTCGTAAAACCCATCAGTCTAAATTATAACGAAAATCATTCTCAAATGGAATATAGTCTGACAAATTAATAGAACCGAATGCACTATTCAGATGTGCTTCGGTTCATAGCTTGTTCACAAATTATGATGGATTGGCGATTAGTTAGGTTTAACCGTATGCACGATGGCACAGGGGGTAAAACGGAAAGCTGGGTCGGTCGCATATTCAGTCAGAATTTGTCGAGCCGTCGATATCGCCCTCATTTTCGTCGATATTCACAAGGTTACCGTCGATAAATTGCCCGCTTTCGTCGATTTGTTCCCCACTTTCGTCGATAAAAACATCGTTTCCATCGATATCCAGTGTCCAGCGTCAGATCATACTACTAATCGAAGTTTATACGCCGCATCTAAGGCATCTTGCTAAGCAATTCTGACAAGCCGCCATCCGCTTTCCTTATTTCCAGCCTACTTCATTGAAGATTTTGATGGATTCTTGTTGGTTTTTTCCTAAAACAGATAAGTTAATTTCTTGTTCCTTGAATTCACCCCATGATTTGAGGAGTTCGGAGGGTTCTACATTTGCATTAACAGGATACTCTGAGTTTGCTTCTGCGAATTGTCCTTGGGCTTCTTCCCCGCTAAGGAATTCGATAAACTTGATGGCATTTTCCTTGTTTTTAGCATGCTTTGTTACACCCGCACCACTAATGTTGATGTGTGTACCTGTTGTGTCTTGGTTCGGGAAGAAAACTCCCACGTTTTCTGCTACTTTCTTTTCTTCGGCATCTGTTCCATTCAGCATCACGCCAATGTAGTATGTGTTCATAATGGCAACGTCTGCTTCTCCAGCTACTACCGCTTTAGCTTGGTCGCGGTCGCCCCCTTCTGGGTCACGTGCCATGTTATCAGCAATGCCTTGTGCCCATTCTTTTGCTTCATCTCTGCCCATGATGTCAATGAAAGATGCCAATAAAGACATGTTATACATATTCTCGGAAGAACGAACTACTAAACGGTCTTTCCACTCTGGTTGAGTTAATGCTTCATATGTGGAAAGCTCTTCCGGATTCACACGGTCTTTTGCATAGACAATAACACGTGCGCGCTTTGTCAAACCAAACCACTGATTGTCTTCGTCACGAAGCTTTTCAGGAATGTTTGCTCCCAATACGTCACTCTCTACGGCCTGTAATAATTCTCTTTCTTTTGCTTGGTGAAGGTTACCTGCATCTGCAGTAATATAAACGTCCGCTTCTGTTGCATCCCCTTCGATGCTAAGGCGTTCCATTAACTCTTCGCCTTTACCTTCCACTACATTGACTTTAATTCCGGTTTCCTCTTCGAACTTCTTGTAAAGTGCTTGATCTGTTTCGTAGTGACGGCTTGTATATAAATTAACTTCGCCTGCCTCTTGCTCATCTGTTGCTTGATCTTCATCAGTGTTTTCAGTTGGTGTATTTCCACTTGCATTTCCATTTCCGTTATTATTAATGCTACTTATGCAGCCTGTTAACGCTAGCATAAAAGCAAGCATAAGACTTAACAAAGTAAATTTCTTCATTTTTGACACTCCTTATGTAAACCAAAATGATAATCACTCTCAATTACTATTTTAATGATAATCATTATCAAGTCAATGCTTTTTTTAAAGTTTAATAAAATTCATGAAATATTTAGCGTTTCACGTGGAACATTGTAGAAATTTGATTTAACACAATTAGTAGTTTTTCTGTAAGTCCACAGAATTTTTCGGCAATTGTTCGTTTTCTACGTCCTGTAATGTTTGTAAAAAGCACTCAACTGCTTCTTCAGGTGTCGTTATGGCAGATATATGCGGTGTGATGGTAATCTTTGAATGTGTCCATAATGGGCTTTCAGATGGCAAAGGTTCGATTTCAAAAACATCCAGTACAGCCCTTTTAACATATCCTTTTTCCAATGCTCTTAACAAATCTTCTACTTGAACAGACATACCCCTGCCCACATTGATAAATGTCGTATCCCATAATACTTCAAAAAAAGTGCTGTCAAAAAAATGATTCGTCATAGGGGTTAAAGGTAACGTATTAATAACGTAATCCACCTGTTGTAATAAAGCTCGATCTGCCGATTTCATTACCTTACTAAAATGTTTTATAGCTTCACCGCTTATGGAAATGCCATAGACAGTCACATTAAAGAACGAGAGTATTCTTGCGACCTCCTGACCGATTTCACCTGTCCCATAAATGATTACATTAATATCACATAATAATTTTGGCGGCTCAACCTGCCACTTTTTTGTTAGTTGTTGCTGTTGAAACTTCTTGTGGTGTTGAAGATCATGTAGAATATGACTAAGAACAAATTCTCCAATTCTTTGACCAAAAGAGGTAATGGTTCTCGTAAGCAGCACATCTGATTTCCAAGAAGGCAAATCCAAATAACGATCTACACCTGCACCTAGAGAATGGACCCATTTCAAGTTTCCAAAATGGAAATTAGCAGTCGGTTGGAAAGCTACATAGGCATCTGCCCACTCTAGATCTTCAGCTTTTACGTTTTTCTCCGGGAGAAAAAGCATGTTTTTATCTACTCTTTGAGGTATCAACTCTTTTAATTCTTGATAAATCCTACCTGTAACAAGAATGTTTTCTATCTTCATTTTTCCTCATGCCTCCAAACAACCGTACTATTCCAACAAAAAAGGAGCCTGACCATGTAATAAATTACGATGATGCAGGCTCGTCATTATTTGATCTTTTCTAATATACTTAAAAGCTTGTTTTTTTTCAAATAAAGCTGTTGTGCTTCCTCTATTGTTACTTTTTGAAAACGAATTTTTGTACCAGGGGGAGCTTGTGCAAGCAAAGGAATATCAACAGAAATAACGGTTGCTATTCTTGTATAACCGCCTGTGGTCTGTCTGTCTGCCATTAGAATAATTGGTTGTCCATCTGAAGGAACTTGAATTCCCCCAAGAGGGATGGCTTCAGAAATAATATCAGCAGAGGAGTGATGCTCAAGCTTCTTCCCTTTCATTCGGTAGCCCATCCGATCTGACTGCGGCGTTATTTCATACGTGGAAGAGAGAAACGTTTCTAACCCATTGGATGTAAAATCCTCATGGTGAGGGCCTAAGCACACCCTTATTTCCATTTCTTTTAAATAGCTTGGGATTTCTCTAGGATGTAGCGCCCGCCCCGATTTTGCCTCATTGCCGCCGTTTCCATGTAGAATATCATTTTTTTCGAGAGCACGACCGTTAATGCCGCCTACTTTTGCTTTGATATAGGTGGATTTACTTCCCATTACTTCTGGAAGATCGAAACCACCAGCCACACAAATATAGGCTCGTGCACCATCTATTGGTCTACCAAATTCAATCAACTCTCCCTTTTTGACTTGGAAGCTTTTCCACATCGGGACACTCTTCCCATTCACTTTTGGAGACAGATTCCCTCCACAAATAGCAATCACCAGATTGTCTAGTGCTTCCAGTTCTGGTCCCATCAGCGTAACTTCAAGTCCAGCTTCATACCTGTCATTTCCCACAAGTATATTTCCGATTTGGAGGGAAAATATGTCCATTGCTCCCGAGACAACGACACCATACTCTTGCAATCCCATTCTCCCTTTATCTTGAATAGTAGTAAGGAGTCCTGGTTTAAGGACTTTTAGTAATGGTTTAGCCATGAGCATTCTCTCCAAAAGGCTTGATTGTTACTTTTTCAGCTAATAATTTCTCTCTTAACTTTTTTACAAAATCCAGAGCTTTCGGTTCGTCCCCATGTACACAGATGGTATCTGCCTTAATAGCAATGTCTTGCCCATCTACAGCAGTTACTTTCCCTTCGTTTACCATTCTTAACACTCTTTCTACAGCAACATCTTCATCATGGATCATTGCATTTTGTTCGCTTCTAGGGGTAAGTGTTCCATCTGGTTGATAGGTTCTGTCTGCAAAAACTTCAGATGCAACCTGTAAGCCTGCACGTTGTCCTGCCTTAACAAGCTGACTTCCAGCAAGTCCAAACAGAATCAACTCGGGATTGACGTGATAAATGGCTTTGGCAATAGCAGTGGCAATCCGTTCATTTTTTGAAGCAAGATTGTATAGTGCACCATGCGGCTTCACATGGTTTACTTTCGTACCGTGAACCGTCGCAGCCGCTTGAATGGCACCAATTTGATAGACTATTAGGTTATATATTTCACTAGGATGCATATTGAGTTCACGGCGTCCAAAGCCTGCTAGATCTGGAAAACCTGGATGTGCCCCAATGGAAACACCGAGTTCTGTCGCAGCCTTCACTGTGTGAAGTAATACGTTATGATCACCAGCATGATACCCACACGCCACATTTGCAGATGATATATACTTCAACACTTCTTGATCATTTCCGATCGTATATATTCCAAAGCTTTCTCCTAAATCACTGTTTAAATCAACTGATTTCATCAGGCTCTCCCTCCTTGACTACTTTCTTTACTTGGTACTCCCCTTTTTCAACTGCTTCTTTAATTTCGCCAAATTCTTTTTTATCGATTGGAACAAAACGCAGGTAGTTACCTGCTGAGAGCAGAATAGGATCCTCTTTTTCGGGATTGTACAATGGTATGGGAGTCTGCCCGATAATTTGCCATCCACCAGGTGTTTCTAATGGATATACACCTGTTTGTTCTCCTGCTATACCAACAGAACCTGCTTCAATTTTCGACCTTGGATTCTCTCTGCGAGGTGTGGTTAACTTCGGATCCATGCCCCCAAGATAAGGGAAACCTGGCACAAATCCCATCATATAGATAAGATAGTCTGCAGAAGTATGAAGCTTAATCACTTCTTCCTCTGTCAACCCGTTATAACTTGCAACCTCCGCTATATCTGGTCCTACTTCTCCTCCGTACAACGTAGGAATTTCAAATACTGTGTATGATTTTCCAATATCTTCCCATTGAACTGCCTCTTTTATCTTCTCCAATTTATCCACCAATGATTGGTAAGATATTTTTTCAGGAAGATAAAAGATGGTCAATGTTGTATAGGCTGGGACCATTTCCTCGATTCCAGGGATTGCGTTTTTCTTAAGGTAATCTGAAAAAACTCTTATTTGTCTATTTGTTTGTTTCGAAATTTTTGTATCAAAAAGTAATTGTATACCCTTATCTCCTAATGGAGAGTAATTTACCTTCATAGCCGGTTCCTCCTTGAATCATTACTTAAGAGAACAGTTTCGGTACTTGATTCATCAAGGTTACTATAGCCAGATATGCTGTAGCAAGGACTACGATTCCCCCAAAGATAGTCAACCATAAAGGATGCTTATAATCTCCAACAATTGATTTTTTATAGGCTGCAATTAACAAAGTACCTAGTGCAATCGGTAGAATTAAGGCGTTAAAAGCACCTGCTAAAATTAATAGTAAAACTGGCTCCCCAATATACGTGAAAATAATCGTCGATATGATGATAAAACCAATAATAAATTTAGAATTATTGCGTTCAATTGTTTTGGATAATGTCTTTAAAAAGGAAACAGATGTATACGCTGCACCTATTACAGATGTAATACCCGCTGCCCAAAGTACAACACCAAACATTTTATATCCAACCGTACCAGCTGCCTCAAGGAAGACAGAAGCTGTTGGGTTACTAGGGTCTAATTTGAAACCAGTAGATACGACTCCTAAAACTGCTAAAAACAAGAATACTCTCATCACAGATGCAATCATGATACCCGAAACAGAGCTTTGCGTCACTTTACGCAAGTTTTCCTGTCCGCTTATGCCTGCATCCAATAGTCTGTGTCCACCTGCAAATGTGATATATCCGCCCACTGTTCCTCCGACAAGTGTAATAATGGCAAACATATCAATCGTCTCAGGCATAAAGGTACGTAAAGCCGCTTCTGCCATAGGAGGCTCGCTTTTAAAGGCAACATAAATCGTTAAAATTACCATCACTAGCCCTAAAAAACGGACAATTTTATCCATTGCCACTCCTGCTTCTTTGGACATAAATACTCCTACAGCAATAACTGCAGTGATGATAGCTCCTATTCGTACGTCTATTCCAAATATAACATTGATCCCAAGACCTGCTCCGCCAATGTTTCCGATATTAAAGGCCAAGCCTCCTAAAGCTACAGCAAAAGCAAGGAAATATCCAAGGCCAGGTAAGACCATATTGGCAATATCTTGCCCTCTTTTTTTCGATACTGCTATAACTCTCCATATATTTACTTGAACACCTATATCTAAAATGATGGACATTAAAATAACAAATCCAAAGCTTGCTAATAATGTTTCCGTAAAAACAGCTGTCTGAGTTAAAAAGCCTGGGCCAACTGCCGAAATACCCATCAAGAAGGCTGCACCTATGAATGCATTCAAATTACTTTTCGGTTTTTGTAATAAATCTTGGTTGGTGTTTTTCTTTGAAAACATGGTAAACCTCCTTTGTCTTATCATTTATTTCTTTTAAAGCTATTATTCCAATATATTAACTCTATCATAAAAAATCAATAGCTAAAAAATGACGGTTAATTGTTGTAATAATCAAAAAGAGCTGACTCATTCGTTATGGTTTTGTAACAAACCATGAAGTCAACTCTTCTAGCTTTTATATTGTAAATTCAGATAGTTGCTTTTTCAGCCACTCTTCTAATTCCCCTGCTTGGAGTGGTTTAGAATAGTAATAACCTTGTATTTGCAGCTCTTTCTCGATGGATGAAATGAAAGAGATTTGTTCCTCCGTTTCCACCCCTTCGATAATGATAGTTAATTTTAACGAGTGACATAATGTAATGATTGCACTTAATAGCGCTGAAACTTTTTCAGATAATGGGACTTCTTTTACAAAAGACTTATCAATTTTAATCGTATTTATTGGGATCCGTCTTAAATAGGATAACGAAGATAACCCTGTTCCAAAATCGTCTAGTGCAACGGAGAGACCAAGCATCCGGAACTGTTTCACAGCATTTATCGCATTTTCCATATCATGAATCACACTTGTTTCCGTAATTTCAAGCTCTATAAACTGTCCGTCTATATGGTAGCGTTGCATGCTGTGTTGTAAAACCTGCAATAATCGAGCAGATGTTACGTATGTACCAGGGGTATTGATTGACACCTGTGGGACGGACACCCTTCTTTGTTTCCATTCGGCAATTTGAGCACAAACCTTATCAATGACCCAATCTGTCACTTCATGAATTTTTCCGTTCTCTTCTAAAATAGGGATGAAGGTTGCTGGTGAAATGAATCCCTCAGTAGGATGTTTCCAGCGTAATAGCGCTTCTACCCCAGTGATTTGAAGATTTCTGGAATGAACTTTCGGCTGGTAAACTAAAAATAATTCCTCATTCTCCATCGCTTTGGTAATATCTTGTACAATTAGTCTTTCTATACTGAACGTATGGATCGTTGGATTGTATTCTACAAGTTCATGCTGATATCGTATGGAAGGATGTTGGAGGACAGCCATACAATCAGAGAATAAATCAGCAACTGATTTTTTCGTTTTAGTAAAAGAAACGGTACAAACCATTTCCACTTGAATATGATAGCTATCTATATAAACCAGTTTATTATAGGCTGCTAGCACCTTCTCCAAAGATTTTTTTATCTGTTCATCCATATGTTCATCCGTGGTTAAAATAGCAAAGCGATTCCCATCAATCCGATACACTTTTGTATTGTAGGATGGAAGGTGGGCTTCTAACTTCGATCCAATATCCTTAATAATTCTGTCACCAAACATAAAGCCATACATGTTGATCCACTTCTCCATATGATGAATGTGTAATATGGCCAAACTTCCTGTTATCTTTTTCTCTTTTGTATCTTTTTCAAATTATCTCTGATTAGGAAATAACGTCAACGCATCATAGTGGTTTAAGCGATAATCCACATAACGATCTAGCAGGCTTGTGAGACCGGAAATAATAAGTAAACAAAAAATCCCTATCGTCACAATCAAGATTAGTAAAGTCATATCCATCATGTGCATATGATGCAAATGTTCCTCAACAGGAATTTCCGTGTAGAAAACCACGGCAAACATTCCTGTATAATGCATACTTGTAATAGCCAATCCCATCAAAATGGAGGTTAAAATTTTTATCCATTGATTGCCCATATATTCTTGCAAGGTAGAAAAAACAAACAATGCCACATACGAGACCACAATGGCAATGATAATGGACGTAATGAATAGGAGTGGTCTATAAGTGAAGGATGCATCCATCTTCATTGCAGCCATTCCGATATAATGCATCGATGAAATCCCTAACCCCATCACAATCCCAGCAACCATGTACTGCCAATGTGTCGAATTCTCTCTATTTGCCAGATAAAAGGCCAAATAGGAAGCAAATACTGCCGGAAAAACAGAAACTACCGTCAAAAAAACATCATATTTCATCGCAATAGGCAGCATGAAGGCACTCATCCCAATGAAATGCATCGACCATATCCCAAGCCCCATCGCTATAGATGCAAGCAATAACCAAAAGGATTTATGAAAAAAGCTAGACTGTTGCATTCGTTGATTCATAGATAAAGCGGTATAGGCAGCACAACAGGCTATTACGACAGACAATAAGACCATCCAGAAGGAATATTCCCCTTCCATGATGTATATGTTTTCAGATTGTGATAAAAATGACATGTATGTTAACCTCTATATTCGTTTTCTATTGGAAAGGGCAATATTTATTTACCGCTACTAAATTATACAAAATGTTAATTGAAAGTCCTATACAATTAAATGTATAAATACAGAAAAGACCCCGAAGCTTGCAACAATTATTCAAAACTACTACGGGGCAATGTTATTTAGTTAATTTAACTTTTAGTCATTGCGAGGAAGGACCGAACCGTCCCATGCGAAAATCTTGGAATGCCTCTTGGATTTCCTCTTCTGTATTCATTACAAACGGTCCACTGGCGACAACAGGCTCTCCTATTGGTTTTCCAGTATAAATTAGGACTCTCGATCTTTCTTCTGCTGTTATGTGCAAAATATCTGTCTCATCATCGGCAGCATGCCCTTGGTATGAAAGCAAACCGACATCGGTTTTTGTTAATGTCACATCGCCTGTAAATGTCATTTTTCCTTGAAGCATATAGATATGCCCATTATGATTCCGTGGTAGCCTGAGAGAATGACTAGCCCCTTTCTTAAGAAAAAGCTCAAACATATTAATCGGCACTAGAGCATCCATCGGACCCTTCAAATTCTCTGCCTCACCAGAATAAATCCGGATAAAGCCATTATCCAACTCTACCACGGGGGCTTCTTCCAACAGGATATTCTGATAGGAGGATTCGGTTTGTTTTAAAGCTTTCGGTAGATTAAGCCAGAGCTGCAACGTATGAATCAAATCATCTTCCACCGCTTCCTCTGCATGGCGTGCGGCTTTTCCTGCATTCATATACTGGACATCCCCCGCATAAAGAATAGAGTGCCCTCCATTATTATCTGTGTGTTCCAATCTCCCATCTATCACATACGTAATAGTTTGAAATCCTTTATGAGGATGATCGGAAAAAGTTCCTCGTTTAAACCAATCATCGGCCATTAAAATAAATGGATCATACTCCTCCATACGCTCCGGGGGCAATATCCATCCTTGCTGGACATGCGGATAGCCATTTTTATTATATTTCACTTTCCAATGGTCTCGAATATACTTTTTACCCAACCCTATCACTTCCCTTTGTAAGGATACTTTTAGCATACAAAAATGCAAAGAATGTATACAAGTTTCGTGCTTAAAAAGGAAACCTAAATAAAAAACGCATGAAATCAGAGTTTGTACCTGATTTCATGCGTTTTGATTTATTAATGATAGGCCACTTCTTTTTTCGCTGTATATAAGCCAAGCGTTTTAGCAGTGGAATGGTGAAGCTCTTGGAATAGTTCTGGATTCTCTACGAGGGATACCCCATATGAAGGTACCATTTCCTTGATTTTAGCCTGCCATTTGAACATATGTTGTGGGAAGCATTTTTCAAGTACTTCAAGCATCACATGAACAGCAGTGGAAGCCCCAGGTGATGCCCCAAGTAAAGCTGCAATCGAACCATCAGAAGCGCTCACTACCTCGGTTCCAAATTGTAAAGTCCCTTTGCCACCAGCCTCTGTATCTTTTATTACTTGAACCCGTTGACCTGCTAAGATGATTTTCCAATCTTCACTCTTGGCAGCTGGAACAAATTCCCGTAACTCTTCCATTCTTTTTTCTTCCGATAACATAACCTGCTGGATCAAGTATTTCGTTAATGCCATTTCCTTTGCTCCTGCAGCTAGCATAGTTAAGACATTATTCGGTTTCACAGAAGCAAGTAAATCTAGATTTGACCCCGTTTTTAAAAACTTAGGCGAAAAACCAGCAAACGGTCCGAACAGCAAAGATTTTTTATTGTCAATGTATCGTGTATCCAAGTGAGGCACTGACATAGGAGGTGCCCCAACTTTCGCTTTCCCATAAACCTTTGCATGATGCTGCTCTACCACTTCGGGATTATTACATGCTAAAAACAGGCCGCTAACTGGAAACCCTCCAATATTTTTGGATTCAGGAATTCCGGTTTTTTGCAGCAGCGAAAGACTACCTCCGCCGCCGCCGATAAAGACAAATTTTGCTGTGTGATTTTCTGATTTGCCCGTGTTTAAATTTTGTACCTTAACGTTCCAAGAACCGTCACTTGTACGCTTGATATTTTTCACACTATGTTTATAATGAACCTCGACCTTTTGCGTTTTTAAATACTCAAATAACATCCGCGTCAATGCGCCGAAGTTTACATCTGTCCCTGAATCGATTTTCGTTGCTGCAATCGGTTCACTAGAAGTACGGCCTTCCATAATAAGCGGAATCCATTCCTTTAGTTTTTCCGCATTATCCGTATATTCCATTCCATGAAACAAAGGATTGTTTGACAACGCTTCCATTCGCCTTTTCAAAAACGAGACATTTTGCTTCCCTTGGACAAAGCTGATATGAGGAATCGGCATAATAAAATCTTGCGGATTTTTAATTAATTTCGACTTAACAAGATAAGACCAATACTGTCTAGAAAGCTGAAATTGTTCATTTACTTTTACCGCTTTACTAATATCTATCGACCCATCAGGTTTCTCAGACGTATAGTTCAGCTCGCACAATGCTGCATGTCCTGTTCCGGCATTGTTCCACTCGTTGGAGCTCTCCTCTCCGGCGCCGCCAAGCTTCTCAAACACTTTAATATTCCAATCTGGTGCTAACTCTTTCAGTATCGATCCTAATGTCGCACTCATGACCCCGGCACCAATTAAGATAACATCTGTTTTTTTCTGTAAGCTGCTCATTACTTCCACATCCCCTAAATTTATAAAAAAAAGCAGGTATCCCCGCTAACATTTACAAAGCAAGTCGCCACTAAAACTAAAACATACTATTTTTATCTTAATTATAAACTATAATCATTCTTTATAGTGTAAAATATCTATTATTATCTGATAATTATATACTATTTGTAAAAGCTAAAAAAGTGAGAACTACTTCCAAGACGGACTTTTAATGTGCAGTGATCGTAAGAATACAGAAAAGCGCAATGCCTAACATACAAGACACTACATACTTGTCAGATCTCTCATCTTGTCCATTTTTAACTTTTTTTGCTATCGTTACGCAAGTGTTGAAAAAGCCTATACTTGCGACAATTGCTACCACAATAAAAAACATGCCCAAACCCCTTCCTCATACTTAGTTTACCAATGACTGCCTGGATTTTTCAAGGCTGTTTACGAAGAAGGAGAGCGAACATGTTTCTATTTTAAATAATTCAATGTGGCTCTACATGTACATGGACCTCATATATCTCAAAACTTTGTATTAAAGAATTTTCTACATTTGTCGCAATCTCGTGTGCTGCATGGATATCCAAATTAGCATCTACTGTAATGACAAGATCGACCACAATATTATTTCCATAGCTCCGAGCTCTTATTGTTTTAACACCACTTACTCCATCCACTTTATCTGCCATATCTTTATAATCTTCCATTAATTTTTCATCAAATCCATCGGTTAACTGATGCGATGCAACCCGAAAGATTTCCCATGCCGTCTTTACAATAAGCCCACCGACAATAAGTGCGGTAAGAGGATCCAGCCAAGGCAAGTTAAATTGTGACCCTACAATCGCAATCACCGTTCCAATACTTACCCACGCATCTGACAAATTGTCCTTCGCTGCAGCCATCACCGCATGACTTTTAATTTTCAAGGAAAGTTTTTTATTATAGCGATAAACAAAATACATAACAACCGCAGAAAATATGCCCGTCCAAGCAGCAATCATATCAGGAGCCTCTGTCACTCCATTTATCATCGATTGAAAAGCGCTATATAACACTTGGAATCCAATACCGAACATAATAAATGACGCAATTAAAGAAGCAATCATTTCCGACTTCCAATGACCATATGGATGATCAGCATCAGCTGGCTTCTGTGACATCCTCAAACCAACCAATACTGCAATAGATGCCAATATATCTGTCGTATTATTCAACCCATCAGCTCTCAATGCCTCTGAACCACTTATGGACGCAATAATTAATTTTAATGCGGAAAGAATCACATAAGCTATAATGCTTAAGATTGCCCCGCGTTCACCTAATTTTAAATTTGAATATCTCTGTTCTTCCATTCTTTCATGACCCCCTACTCAATGCTTGAATAGTTTACCAAGTAAATATCGTGTGGGTCTACAGCAACCTTTTTATACAAACCCATCTTAATCATAGGGAGGAAAAAGTTTTTACCCAAGGAAAAATTTGAAACACCCATTAAACTTCTGAGAGAATCCTACCAAGTTTGCGTAAACTTTCAAAATAAAAAACGGTTTTTTGAGCTATTTTGCATGGAAAATATAGTTTTACCGATTAGAGGCATTTTCATACAGGTGGTACAATTGGAGTGGAGAAGGAAGGTGAATTATGATTTATAAAGACCGAGATGAACCTCAGGCGTTACATACTCTGAAACTTTTAAATGCGAGAATGAGCTTAACCGAAAAAGACAAGCAAGACATTAATAACCTCGAAAAAGGGACAGATGGCGAATGGATGTTCAATACTATAATGGGTAAACTTACGTGCGACTGCTATATCCTAAACGATTTGCTCCTTAAAATGAATAATAATCTTTTTCAACTAGATTCCATTATCATTACACAAGAAACTATCTTTTTGAATGAAGTAAAGAATTTTGAAGGGGATTTTATTTACGAATTAGACAGATTTTACACACTAAAGAACAAAAGAGAACTTAGTAACCCTTTGCACCAACTGAACAAAAATACTTCCCTGCTACGCCAGCTCCTACAATCATTTGGCTTTCAACTTCCAATCACCTCTAATGTCATTTTTGTTAATCCCGAATTCACGTTATACCAATCACCGAGTAATAT
Source organism: Sutcliffiella rhizosphaerae (assembly GCF_917563925.1). GTDB lineage: Bacteria > Bacillota > Bacilli > Bacillales > Bacillaceae_I > Sutcliffiella_A > Sutcliffiella_A rhizosphaerae. The sequence continues at coordinate 873 of NZ_CAKJTJ010000003.1, read as the reverse complement.
CCCATTTATTTTTCCAACCCAAATAAATAGATATTTTAATAAAGTGAATATGACCCCTTCAAAACTAAATTCCAAACATAAAACACTTGCAGAAACATTGGTATCTCGCCATCACACATTCTCCCCATATAACAATTTGCCTACATACGATTTCCTTCTACTAAAGAAAGGAATTATGTGTGTGGGGTGTGGCATACTCTCTCCTACCGTTAAGATACGTAAATGCTTATGCTCAAAATGTGGGTATGAAGAAGAAATATCTAACACCATATTACGAAGTGTAAAAGAGTTCGCGCACCTTTTTCCTAACGAAAAAATTACTACCAGAGTAATATATGAATGGTGTGATAAGCATATTTCAAGAAAAACAATAAGGAATACGTTAAAGAAAAATTACAGGGTCTTTGGAGAACGGCCGTGGGTATACTATGAATAGAGCTTATGGTAAACTTCCTTTTTGGCGGGATATTATCCTTTAAAGAAGGATTTTAGGACTTTTTATATATTTGAAACTCTTGCTTCGGGTTTTCATTTGGCTGTTTTTTTGGGCACTTATTCCTGTGTGCCCGATTTTTCCATTTTGCTGTTTTCCGGGCACTTATTCCTCTTTTATGTGCCCGGTTTTTCCATTTTGCTGTTTTCCAGGCACTTATTCCTCTTTTATGTGCCCGATTTTTCCATTTTGCTGTTTTCCGGGCACTTATTCCTCTTTTATGTGCCCGGTTTTTCCATTTTGCTGTTTTCCAGGCACTTATTTCTCTTTTATGTGCCCGGTTTTTCCATTTTGCTGTTTTCCAGGCACTTATTTCTCTTTTATGTGCCCGATTTTTCCATTTTGCTGTTTTCCGGGCACTTATTCCTCTTTTATGTGCC
>NZ_CAKJTJ010000002.1 GCF_917563925.1 Sutcliffiella rhizosphaerae | reverse complement strand
GCTTGTCTTATGCTTGTCGGGGCTGAACGAGGCGCTTCCGCATTTCTAATTGTCCAGCTCCAGCGCCTAGCCCCTCGAGGTCATAAGCAATCTGTCCAGAAGGTAAAACCCAACCTTCTTGCCAGCTTGTCTTATGCTTGTCGGGGCTGACCAAGGCGCTTCTGCTTTTCTAATATCCTTCATTCTTTTTTCACAATTAACTTCTATTATAAAAGCATACATTGAAATAATATTAGAGGAGTATGCTTGTGGACAATCAGATGAATCAAGATAAGAGTAAAAATCAAACCCGGAATGGCATCTATCATACAATGTGGAGATGGCATTTTTACGCAGGGATTATTTTTGCTCCTTTTTTAATTATTTTAGCTTTTAGTGGTGCTGTTTACTTATTTAAACCACAAATTGAATCGTATATATATAAAGATCTATATTTTGTAGAAGAAACAAAAGAAACACAGTTATCAGTTAATGCGCAGATAGACAATGTCAGAGAGGATTTTCCTGAAGCATCCATCACTGGTGTAACATTCTTTGAAGACAAGGAAAGAAGCACTAAGGTCTCTACTATACAGGACGGAGAAGCAATTAGTGTTTTCATTGATCCTTATTCAGGAAAAGTAATGGGCGGACTACATGTTGAAAAGGAATTAATGACCATTTTTAAGAAACTACATAGTGAATTAATTGTTGGAGGAACTGTTGCGAATAGATTAATAGAGCTTGCAGCGTGTTGGGCAATTATATTACTTATTACCGGAATTTATATTTGGTGGCCGAGAAATCGTGCTTCCATATGGGGAACAATGTTACCAAGATTAAGAAGTAAAGGCAGAGTTTTTTGGAGAGATATACATGCTGTTCCCGCATTCTGGCTATCTTTAGGGTTATTAATTTTAATACTAACAGGTTTGCCTTGGTCAGGTGTGATGGGAGAAAAGATTAATAGATTGGCCACCGCAACAAATACAGGTTATCCAGCATTTTCTTTTAGTTTTGGTCCAAAACCAGAATCAGTAACGGTTTCGAAAGATGTGGCAGAAAATGTTCCTTGGGCAACCGAAAATGTTCCTGTCCCAACTTCTACTGAAAATCAATTTGTGGCGCTGACATTAAGCGATGTGGAAGGAATAGCAAAATACAAACAAGTTCAAAGGCCATATACCATCTCTACGCCCCAAGGGGAGTCTGGAGTATATACGATTGCCACTTCTCACGAAAGACCGTTTGATAATGCTACCTTGCACATTGATCAATATAGTGGAGCTATCTTGACAGATGTTCGATATAAAGATTATGGGGTAATGGGGAAGGCAATAACAATTGGAATAGCTTTACATGAAGGGAAATTATTTGGCTTAGCTAATCAATTACTTGGTCTATTTCTTTGTATTGGTTTAATAGGCATGATAGTAAGCTCGATTATTATGTGGAGAAAAAGAAAGCCCCAAAACAGCCTTGGTGCACCAGGGAAAAATGTGGATGTGAGAATTAAGCGTATTGTTACAATAATAATGTTACTGTTGGGATTAGTAATGCCGCTCCTTGGTCTTTCCATAATTGGTATTCTTCTCTTAGACAAATTTGTCTTTACTAAAATGAAGCGATTTAAAGCATGGCTTGGATAAGAAAGGTGAGATGAAATGAAAAAGATTTTACTATTAATCCCTATATGGTTGTTGTTACTTGGCTGTACAAGCGCACCTGAAGAGAACACAATGCTCGAAATTGTAGAAGTTGAGATAGATCTTCCTAGTAATGTGAACGAGGGCGAAACGCTCCATATTCGATCACATATTACTCATGGCGAGGAGAATGTAGAAGACGCACAAGAAGTGCAATTAGAAATATGGAATGTAGAAGAAGGAAAAGAAGCTAGCGAACTTCTTGATGCAGAACACGTAGGTGACGGAAACTATGAGGGAATTTATTCCTTTGGAAAGAAAGGCATCTACCGAGTTCAGTCTCATGTGACTGCTCGGGACATGCACGTGATGCCGACAAAACAAGTTGTAGTTGGTGATTTAACCGATGAAGAAATCGAGACTATACTAGAAAATGAACAAACCGTTGGTGAAGGAAATCATGGTAGCAATGGAAGTCATCATTAATTGAGCAGGAACAGTCTATTTTAAGACTTTTAGCAAAGTAGTAGGTTTTGATAATAAATCTAAAAACAACATTTTATCAAAGGAAATGAAAGTATTTTATAGAAATTAATAGAGATATTAAGAGGGAGATGATGGAAAATGTGTGGGATTTTTATCTAAACAAGTATGGAGAGACAGTAGACTTCCGAGCGAAAGGGAAAAGTTAAGAAAAGCAATATATCGTGATCTTTCTCACGATTCAAATGTTTTAGCTTTTTTCTATGGAGGTTCTGTAGGCAAGCGAAATGAAGATGTATATTCGGATTTAGATTTGAGAGTAGTAGTGGAAGAGGAAGCGTATGAACCCTTTTTACAAAATAAAAAAGACAGAGCAAAGAATTGGGGAGATGTTTTGTTTTATGAGGATTTCCCCTGGGCAAGTTATTCTATTGCGCATTTCCGTTCTTTTATAAAGGTGGATGCTTTTTACTATAAAAAATCAGACTTGCTGCCTTCACCTTATTTGGAGGATTTAACAATCGACTATGATCCGTATGGATTTATTGCTGAATTAACCAAACAATCTAAGCAGCTAAAGTACGAATTCACTGCTGAAGATTTTGAAGTGTGGAGGGGAAAATTCTTCGCCTACCTCCATGAAGTATATCGCCGTGTTCACAGGCAGGAGTATAATTATGCTTTTAAGATGATCAATGACATGAGTTTTTCCATTGTTGTTGGTTGGTATGTAGTATTAGGGGAAGTTCCCAATTCATTTGGAGACTGGTCTAAAGTGGAAGGTGCAAGAAGCCCGTTAAGCGAGAAACAGCTACATCTCCTCAAAAAGTGGGATCCAGGTAAAAGAGATATAAACTTTCTTGCTGAAATCATTAATGGGCAACTAGACGCGTTTTTATCTGTCCATAATAGCTTGGCAAGTCGGCTTGGAATAATGGTAGACGAAAATTGGATAAAAGAAATGATTGGTAAAGTATAACAACATGTCTCTCGCATGTTGTTTTTTTGTTAGTTAAAAAGGGAATAGTTACAAACAGGTTCTATGTAGAAAAGGAGAGTGTAGAAAATGAAAGTTACAGTTGTTGGAGCAAATGGCCAAATTGGTAAACAATTGGTGCGACTTTTGAAAGAATCAGGGCATACTCCCATTGCAATGGTACGGAAGCAGGAACAGGTGGATGAATTTTCAAAAGAGGGGATTGAGTCTGTCCTAGCTGACTTGGAAGGGCCAGTTTCAGATTTAGTAGAAGCCTTCAAAGGAAGTGAAGCTATTGTTTTTACTGCTGGATCTGGAGGAAGCACAGGGTTAGATAAAACATTACTAATAGACCTAGATGGAGCGGTTAAAACAATAGAAGCCGCAGAACACATAGGTGTAAAAAGATATGTCATGGTTAGTGCACTTCAAGCAAATAATCGTGAAAAGTGGAACAAGGACATCCGACCTTACTATGTTGCCAAACATTATGCAGATGAGATGCTTATTGCAAGTGATCTTGATTATACCATTGTACGTCCAGGTGGATTATTAAATGAAAGTGGAACAGGAAAAGTTAAGGTGGCAGAAAATGTGGAGAAAGGATCCATACCAAGGGAAGATGTTGCTAAAGTGTTGCTTGAAATATTGGATGCAGCCAACACATATCGAAAATCCTTTGATTTAATTTCTGGTGAAAAACCTATAAAAGAAGAAATTGATAAGCTATAAAGGTATCCAGTATAGGGGTGTCTAGGAAGTCATGAACAATGGCTTTCTAACAGCCTCTATTATTTTGGAAGTGATTGTAAAGCTAATATAAAGAGGAATAAAGTAATAATTTTATGAAGAAATAACGAAACAAAATAGACCTTCTTTACGTTATATAATATGAGTAGAAAAAGCGTAAAGGACTTAGATGATGAAAACAACATTAAAAAAAATGCTTAAAATAGTAGGAACTTTCTTTGTAATATATCTCATAATTGTTCACTCCCTTATATACCAAACAGCTAAACAAGAACCCCCACAAGAAGTAGATTACCTTATCGTGCTTGGTGCTAGAGTAAAGGGAGAAGTTATGACGAAAGCTCTCCTTTTTAGGGTAGAGGCGGCTTTACACTATTTAGAGGAGAATCCAACTACTAAAGTTGTAGCTTCAGGTGGACAAGGTCCTGGTGAAGACATATCGGAAGCAGAAGCGATGAGAAGATATTTTGTAGCGAATGGAATTGAGGAAAATCGTATCATTATGGAACCACATTCCACCTCTACTTATGAGAATCTCTCCTTTTCAAAAAAATTAATAAATGAAGATGCAACAGTTGCAATTGTCAGTAATGATTTCCATGTATATCGAGCTTCTTTAATTGGAAAGCGGCTTGAATTTAAAGAAGTGCACACACTAGCAGGTAAGACTCCTACCATTGCAATCTTTAAACTGTGGTCTAGGGAATATTTTGCCGTAGCCAAGACATGGTTAGTGGATAAATAAGAAAAATGTAAGCCTCCATTAAGGAGGTTTTTTCGTTGAAAACTATTCAGTCTTATAGGGAATGTTTTATAATAAGCCTACTAGAGTGAATGAGGTGAAAGAATGCTTTATATTATTTCTCAGCTTGTGTTTAGTTTTATTGCAGCAGCTGGGTTTGGAGTTCTATTTAATGCACCGCGTAAAGCGTTGTTACATTGTGGTATTGTCGGGATGGTGGGATGGTTTTTTTACATAGTATTAGCCGATAATGGTGTTGATTCAGTTATTGCATCCTTTGTCGGGTCGTTTATGGTTGCACTAGTGGGACATATTATGGCAAAAAGATTCAAAATGCCGGTCATTATTTTTAGTGTAGCAGGGATTATACCTCTTGTCCCTGGTGGAATTGCGTATAATACAATGAGACATGTTGCCGAAAACGATTATATGGCTGCCATTCCATTGGCTGCAAAAGCATTTATGATTTCAGGTGCTATTGCAATGGGCCTCGTGTTTGCTGAGGTTATTATGCAAATAGTAATGAAAATCATTAAAAGTCTCACTATGGAAAAACAGGAGGTAAAATAATTGTCAAATGAAAATGTGAAAAAGATAATGGATGTCTGCCTCCTTGCTGGTAGGATAATGATGGAGGCCGGAGCAGAAACTTATCGGGTTGAGGATACAATGACTAGAATGGCAGCGACCTTTGGAATAAAAGATACACATTGCTTTGTCACGCCAACTGGCATAATTATGTCCATAAAAGGTGACAATCCTACGCAGCTCGTTAGAATAAACACTAGAACAACGGATTTAGAAAAAGTAGCTAGAGTTAACCATATTTCTCGAAGAATAGCCGATGGTGAACTTTCTGTTGAGGAAGCGGATCATGCATTACATGAATTGGAGTCTTCCCATCTCCTGTTTCCAGTAAGCTATCAAATTCTAGCTGCAGCACTTGTGAGTGGATCTTTTTTAATAATGTTTAAAGGAATTTGGACAGACTTTCTTCCAGCCATGATTGTTGGTGCTTTTGGTTATTCTGCTTTGTTACTAATACAATATTATACAAGGGTAAAGTTCTTTGCAGAATTTTTTGCAGCGCTTATTATTGGATTAGTTTCTTTATTATTAGTGAAGGTAGGGTATGGAACACAGCTTGATCGAATTATTATTGGTTCAGTTATGCCACTAGTTCCTGGCCTCTTAATTACAAACGCTGTGCGTGATTTAATGGTGGGGCATTTTGTATCAGGTCTATCTAAAGGAGCAGAAGCATTTCTTACTGCATTTGCAATTGGTGCTGGTGTTGCAGTCGTATTTATATAGGATGTTTTATATTGTAAGTAGAGAATTATTTCCAAATTACAAGCTTAACAATGAATTTACAGTATATTTCGTTATTTTACAATAATTTCTTGTTTCTTTTTAATTAATAACCTATTAGAGTAATAATATGAAAACTTTAAAGAATTTCCTCATACTATTATCGGTTGTCGCATTTGTCTTTGGAGGTAGTAAGGCTGCATTTGCAGCAACAACACATACGGTTCAATCAGGTGACACGATGTGGAAAATTGCAGTTAAATATCAAATTGGAGTATCAGAACTGATTGCTGCAAATTCATCTGTAAAAAACCCGAATATTATTTATCCAGGTCAAAAGATTAACATTCCAGCAAAAGGGGAGGGGCAAACTCAAGAGGAGCAAGTTGCTGCTCTAGTAAATCAGGAGCGTGCTAAGCATGGCCTAAAACCATTGAAGTTGAATTGGGAGGTATCGAGAGTAGCTAGATATAAATCACAAGATATGATTGATAAAAGATATTTCAGTCATACTTCTCCTACGTATGGTTCACCGTTTGATATGATGAAGAACTTCGGAATATCATATCGTTCTGCCGGTGAAAATATTGCAGCAGGACAAAAAACTCCTCAGGAAGTTATGAATGCTTGGATGAACAGTGAAGGTCATAGAAAAAACATTCTTTCCAGCCAATATACAGAAATAGGTGTTGGATATGCCAAGGGTGGTCAGTACGGTCACTATTGGACACAAATGTTTATTTCTCGTTAATAGAAAGAGGAGCCATGTTCTAGTTAAGTGACATGGCTCCTTTTTCTATTGTTTAAACATAATGCATTAATTATAATAAACTCGCAATTTTCACTACGATAAAAACTATTGCTGACGCAATCTGTTCATCTGAATATTAAATTTGTAACGATCTCCTCTATAGATGGATTTCACAAGTTCTAGTGGAGTACCGTCTTGTAAATAAGTATTTCTCTGGATGTAAAGCATTGGATGACCTCTTTTAATTTTCAAGAAATTTTCATCTTCAGCAGACGCTTTTACAGATTCAATCGATTGATGGGCATGAGCTATTAAAAGACCTAATTCTTGTTCCATGTAGGCATAGATGGATGCACTTACTACTTCTTTTGTAAGTCCATTAACAAGATGCGCAGATATGTAATTTGTTTCCAAAGCCATTGGTTCCCCATCTGCAAGTCTAATTCTTTTAATTTCATAGACAGGGTCTGCTTCGGAAATATGGAGTTCCCCTGCTACAAAGCTGTTAGCTTGAACAATCTTCAAATGAATTAAATGGCTTGTGGGGGTCAACCCTCTTTTTATCATGTCTTCTGTAAAACTAGTTAATCCTTGTAAAGGCTGTTCTATTTTCTTCTCAGCTACATAAGTACCACTGCCTTTTCTTCGATAAAGTAAACCTTCGTTTACAAGTGAATTGATTGCTTGCCTTACTGTCATTCTGCTTATTTCGTAGCTTTCTGCATATTCTCGTTCGGACGGAATACTATCACCCGGTTTTAGAATACCAGCGTTTAGTTGATTTTTAATATATGATTCGAGCTGATAATAAATCGGAATGGGAGAGGTTTTATCAATCATATTTCTAACACATTCTCCTTTCAGGCGATAATGCTGTTGTTGTGTAGAACTTCATTGTCGGCAATAATTTTAACACATGGATGGTTTTGAAGAATAGTGGCTGGAAAACTCTCAGATATCTCACCATAAAGTAATTGGTGTAATGCCTTTTTCTTGTTTTCCCCAGAAACAAGCAACAGAATTTCTTTTGCTTCCATAATTGATTGGATGCCCATTGTTATGGCATGGGTTGGAACATCTAAGTCGTTTTGAAAAAATCGGGCATTGGCATTTCGAGTAGAGGGGGTTAGTTCCACAATATGAGTTCTGCTTTTGAAAGATGTCCCAGGTTCGTTAAATCCGATATGCCCATTTTCTCCTAGACCAAGTATTTGGATATCTACCGGTCCGAATTTCCCTAGCAATTGTTCGTAATGTAGACATTCTTTTTCAAGAGAAGGCTTTGTTCCATCTGGGATAAAAGTTTGTTCTGGACGAACATTAATGTGTTTAAAAAGCTTATTTTTCATAAAGGAAAAATAGCTGTTAGGATTTTGCTTATCAATCCCTACATATTCGTCTAAGTTAAATGTTGTTATTTGGTTAAAATCCACCTTATTATTTTGGTACTCCTCAACAAGGAATTGATACATACCTGTTGGGGTACTTCCAGTGGCAAGGCCTATTACCAGCTTTGGATTCTGCCTAATTTTATCCATCACATGTTTTGCTGCTATCCTACTAAGATCTTCGTAAGTAAAAGTAGTGATAATATCCATTTATCTATTCTCCTTTGTACAAAAGTTGACCTTGACAGAATGTCATTTTCACATCAAGATTTTCATCCAAAATAATGATATCTGCATCTTTTCCTAAAGCAATACTTCCTTTTTTATTAATTAAATTCAATTGTTTTGCTGGATTAGTGGATGCCATTTGTATTGCTTCTGATATAGTGCAACCAGAAAAGCTGATCATATTTTTTACCGCTTCGTTCATTTTTAATACACTTCCGGCCAATGTTCCATCCTCTAAGAGTGCTGTATTGTCTCGCACTGAAACTTTTTGTCCGCCTAATTCATACTCGCCGTCACCAAGCCACTTTGCCCTCATGGAATCGGTAATTAAAATAAGCCCATCTGCTCCTTTTGCAAGGTAGGTAGCTTTTATAACGGCAGGATGAACATGGATACCATCTGCTATAACCTCTAGAATCAATTCAGGATGTGCCAGACCAGCACCGACAACACCTGGTTCTCTATGATGAATACCTCGCATCCCATTATAAAAATGAGTGACATGCTGTGCACCAGCAATTATCGCAAGGCCCATTTCATCATAGGTAGCATCGGAGTGGCCAATTGAAGCTATAACACCTGACTCAGCTAGAAATTCTACTAATTTGTATCCTAATAGCTGCTCAGGGGCAAGCGTGACTACTTTGATGTTATTTCCAGAGTCTTCTTGGAATGCATGGAAAGCGGAAACTGATGGGGTTTGGATATATGATATTGGTTGAGCACCTGCCCTGATAGGATTAATAAAAGGACCTTCCAAATGAACTCCTAGCATCTGACTTGAGCGAATTTTTTCTTTCTGTTGTGTCATATAAGATTGAACACTATTTAATGCTTTAGTTATTCTATCAGGGGAATTAGTAATGGTTGTCGCAAGAAAGGATGTGGTCCCTTCTTTTAATAAAGATGTTGCCATCGTATGGAGTGAGTTGTCCGTACCATCCATTACATCTGCGCCGTTGGAACCATGTAAATGGATGTCGATAAAACCAGGAGCTGCCATTAAATTTTCAGAAAGAGCAATTTCTAATAGATTTTGACTGTTTTCATAGTCCTCCATCGGCCCATATTCAGAAATTTTCCCATTTATCCATTTAATATAGCTATTTTTTAATATAGTTTGTTCAGTAATTATTTGAATGGAAGTAAGTGCGTAACTATCCGGAAAGCAGGTCATTTGCAATTCCCCTTTCATACCTCATATAAAAATGATATCAAATAAATGTATAGTTGTATATACCACTTTGGCGGTGATAAAGAAATCTATTTTAACTGATAGCAAAAATAATCTATCTATATTTAATTTGAAATAATATACTAATTAAAAGAGAAAAGCATAGAATACTAGAAAGGTGATCAACATGAACAATTTACCCATCAAGATTAGAAAGGCTGCCATTCATGATTTATCGGCAGTGGTAGCTATTTATAATTCTACGATAGCAAGTAGAATGGTGACCGCAGATACGGAGGAAGTAGTAGTAGAAAAAAGATTGGATTGGTTTCATCAACACCATGACAAAAGACCACTTTGGATTGTGGAATGTGATAATGAAATATGTGCTTGGATCAGTTTTCAGGATTTTTACGGGAGGCCAGCATATAGTGCGACAGCAGAGGTTAGCATTTATCTCCATGAGAGTATGAGAGGGAAGGGATTAGGAGGTACTTTGCTGCAATGGACGTTTGAGCAAAGCAAAGACTTACAAATAGAAAATTTAGTAGCTTTTATTTTTGCACATAATCGACCAAGTATTCGTCTATTTGAAAAATATGGATTTGAACAGTGGGGGTTACTTCCACAAGTTGCTGAACTTGATAACATAAAAAGGGATTTAGTCATTTTGGGGAAGAAAATTAATTCCTAGGAGGATGGGATGAGACTAAAATGGACGGTTTCAATTCTAGCAGGGATACTTTTTGTTACAGGATTTCTCCTTTCTTTTAACGAACATGTAAGAGGAGCAGTGAAATTAGCCTTCTCTACAACTTCTGTCGTGACCATATCCACTGAGGATGAAACGAGAACGGTAATGACCAAAATGAATGATGGCGCAGGGTTTCAAGTTCTTCTGTCTCAATTTGAAGAAAATGGATGGTTGTTTGAAGAGCAAATGGGATCCACCTTCTTTTTTACAAAAGGGGACGAGAGTTTAATTATTATGTTTAAAATGTGGACGAATAATTACATTGTTGCTGAAATGACAGAGGGGTAGGGTGAATAAAGTTGAAACCGGTGCCGATGATTAGAACAGAAAGACTTCAATTACGTAATCTCACATTAAAAGATTCGGAAACTATCTTCGCTTATTTTTCACAGCCGGAAATGACTAGGTTCTATGGGATGGAGCCTTTTCGAACAAAACTAGAAGCGGACAAGTTTATTAAGGACTTTATTGACGACTATACAAACCTTTATAGGTGGGGAATTGTTGAAAAAGAAACAGAGCAATTAATTGGGACATGTGGTTTTCATGCGATATCAGAAAAACACGCTAGGGCAGAAATCGGTTATGAAATTGATTTGCCGTATTGGGGAAAAGGATTTGCCACTGAAGCAATATCTGCACTAGTACATTATGGATTTGACTCCATGAATTTGAATCGAATTGGCGCAAATGTTTATCCTGAGAATGTTGCATCATGTAAAGTATTAGAAAAGGTTGGTTTTACACATGAAGGACTATTGAGAGGATATCTTTCTCAAGGTGGGCATTACCATGATGCGAACGTCTTTTCCATACTTCGAACCGATGTTTTTAACGATGACAATTAAACATTTAAATGATTTTGGCAGTCTGCATTTTAAGCGACTGCTTTTTTATTTTTATGAAAGTATAAGCTAAATAGATGGATACCATATAATAGTGTTTGAATATTCTAAATATACTGTTGGTAAATTAATAAATGTTGTATGATAAAAAAACCGACTAGTCGTTTATTGTCCGGAAGTAGGAAAAATCGGAAGTTGGTCGATCCCTCAAGAAGATGATACCCAACCTTCTTGCCGCCATGACTTTTGCTTGCCAGAATGGAAAGAGGAGCTTCCGCATTACTTAAGTAGAGAGGAGCGGGAAAATGCCACCTGCAGTAACGGAGGAGTATAAAAAAAAGAAAAAGAAGCAGATTTTAGAAAGCGCATTATTTTGCTTTGCTGAAAAAGGGTTTCAAGTAGCCACAATTGATGATATTGTCAGACATTCCGGAATCAGCAAAGGTGCCATCTATAATTATTTTAAAAGTAAAGAAGATATTTATATCGAATTATTGAATGAAAACTCTAATAAAAGTTTTGAAAAGTTGAGAGATAAGCTGGCAACTTTCTTAACGGCAAAAGAAAGGCTCACACATTTATTTGAAGTGTTTCGCTCACAAGTGAAAGTAAATGATAACTGGGAAAAAACGAGTAGGGTACATATAGAATTTTGGCTTTCCTCTAACAGAAACGAGGATACAAAAGCTTTTATGTATGATAGATATCAAAATGTGTATAAAAAAATAGTTACAGATATTGTTGAGTTCGGAGTGATGAACGGAGAAATTTCAACTACAGCTGATGTTGATTTTGTCGGAACTATATTTTGGAGTACCTTCGATGGAATTTGTTTTTATCAATGTGTAATGGAGAATGATTCATTATATGTAAGATTAGTAGACCATTTAGAAAAAGTAATGCTGGATTTGCTTGAGCTCCAATAAAGACATTGCCCAGAAAAAATATTGAAATTTTGGAAAATTCATGCTTTAATAAAATAAACTGAGTAGTCGTTTTCAAGAAAGACCTTTTCGTAATCTTTCTTGCATTTCGAAATTTAAAAGGAACTTGTAACAATTTCTGTTCTTTTCCTGCAATTAGTTATTAGTGAAGCGTAACCTTCCAATCAATTTACAATTTGAAAGCCACCTTTTTCGTGTTTATGGCAACAATCTTTACGAAATAGCCATAATAAAATACAAAAAAAGAAGTATCCAAAGGGAGAGGAATGTGCATGTATCATATAAAAAGGTTAAGTGATTGTACATTAAATGAAACTGTTGAAGCATGGAACAAAGGATTTGAAGGTTATTTTTTTGATGTTCGGATGGATGTTGATCGATTTACTTCCCGATTAGGAAATGACAATATTTCAGCTTCGCTCTCCTTTGTTGCTTTTGATGGAAATACACCAATAGGCTTACTCTTAAGTGGGGTAAAATTGTTGGACAAAGAGAAGTTTGCCTGGAATGGAGGAACGGGAGTCGCTTCTTCGTATCGGAGAAAAGGTGTTGGGAAACTCCTTGTTGATCAAGCTCTTGAAGTTTATATGCAAGAAGGGGTTCATGTGGCCACGTTAGAAGCAATAGCAACTAATGAAAAAGCCATCAAGTTATATGAATCCAAGGGCTATGAAATTATCGATAATGTTATTCACTTAACAGCAGATAAGAGTTTTGAACAGAGTGAATCCAATAGATACTATCCGTTATATGGTGCTGCAGTAGATGCTCAATATCTCCCTCTTTATCAATGGGAAACACCATGGCAAAGTCAGTGGTGGTGCATGAAAGATGGACAAAGCATTCAACTCTTGACACAGGAAGGTGAAACAGTGGCATATGCATTGTTTAAACGTCATCATTCAGAAGATGGAACCTTAAAAAGTGTTACCGTAACTCATTGTTTTATTAAGGAGGAAGTGGATCACCATGACAAGGTATTAGAATGTTTACTTTCTCATCTGTTTCCAGCATCGACAACGGATTATCAATGTACAATGGCATTTTTTAAAACGTCCAATCAAAAGATGTATCAATTTTTGCTGAATAAAGGATTCACACATAAAGTAGAACAAGTATGGATGAAAAAGATCATCAAGTCGCCGGTTATAGGTACTAGATGATGTATAATATAAGGGAATTAGAAAAACATGAACTTTCAGACTTCGTTGAAATTGCAAGTACTGCATATCCCGGGATGGGAATTTATACGGAAGAAGCAAAAGCAGGTTTGATTGAAAAATTGGAGAAACAAATTTCTACCAATCATAAGAAGCTTTACGGCTGTTTTAAAGAAGAAGACCTTGTTGGCGGCATGATGTTGCATGACTTCATAATGAATTTTCATGGTAAACAGATAGAAGTAGGTGGTTTAGGGTTTGTTGCTGTAAGTCTTTTGCATAAAAAGGAGAAAGTAGCAAAAAACCTCGTAATATTTTTTGAAAAGCACTATAAGGACAGAAACATTCCCATTACCGCCCTTTATCCATTCCGACCCGACTTTTATAAAAAGATGGGCTATGGATATGGAGCGAAAATGAACAAATATATTTTTGCACCTGAGCAGCTACCAAAAGGGAAACTAAAAAAAGATCTTGTCCGTTTATCGGAACAAAGTATTCCTGACATGCACAAATGTTACACCACTTATATGCATGATACACATGGAATGATGGCAAGAACAGAGGAAATGATGAGCATATCTTTTCTAAACCCCAAAATTATGTCATATGGTGTGATGGAAGGGACTGAACTTACAGGATATTGTAGTTTTACTTTTGAGCCAGAAAATACAACAAATTTTCTGAGCAATAATCTAATAATAAAAGAATTTGTATATGTGACACCAGAGGCCATGGCCAGATTATGTATGTTTCTCCATTCTCAGCAAGACCAAGTACATCGTATTGTTTGGTATTCCCAAGATGAGAATTTGCATTTCTTGTTACATGACCCAAGGAACGGTTCCGACAATATTATGCCCCATGTCTATCATGAGAATAGTGTAACAGGAGTAGGTTTGATGTATAAAATACTAGAGCCGAAAATACTGTTTCAATTCATGGAAGAAGGTTGTTTCGGGGAAGGGGATATGATAGTAAAATGGAATATTTGTCATTCTTTTAATGGAGAGACAAGTACTTTTACTACAAAATTTAACAATGGGAAGCCCATCATTACTAATGAAGAGGAAGATCTTCAAGTTGACATATCCATTAATGAATTTTCATCTTTATTAATGGGGGCTATTGATGTTGATTCCTTATATCGTTATGGGCTTATTTCAGTTTCTGACAAATCAAAATTAGTATTACTTCGAACATTGTTTTACCATTTTCCAAAACCGATTTGTATGACAGGATTTTAATATGTAGGAGGGATTTAATATGCTAGTTGAACAATTTTTAAAAGAACAAAACGCACAATTTAAAGAATTACTAGTTAAGGCAACACAGGCTGGTTGGATGGCCCAAACGACAGGAGAGAAGGAATGGGCTGAGAAAGCAGGAAAAACCACAAGTGAGCTTAAATTGTTTTATTCAGACAATAAAAAATTTGAACAGGTCAAAACATTTTTGGCAGATTCCTCTTTAGGTGCGGAAGAAAAAAGACAATTGGAGTTATTAGAATATGAAATGAAAGAAAATCAATTAGATAAAGAATCAATTGAAAAACTATCGGGAATGTCTGCAGAATTAAATTACCTTTTTAATACGTATTTACCAGAAGTAGACGGTAATAAGTTATCAGCAAATGACATCAGGAATACGTTATTAAACAGTACAGACAGTGTGGAAAGGGAAAAGGCATGGAAAGCTAGTAAAGAAGTAGGAGTCGTAGTTTCAGAAAAGCTATTGGAACTCGTGAAGCAACGTAATGTAGCTGCGAGAAAACTAGGTTATGAAAACTTTTATCAAATGTCTTTTGCAAATCAGGAGTTAGATATCAATGACGTTTTTTCCATGTTTCAGCACTTGATAGATCAATCAGAGGACATGTTCAGAAGTTTGAAAAGTGAACTCGATCAAGAGTTAGCGGACAAGTTTTCTATCAAGATAGAAGAACTGAAGCCTTGGCATTATGTTGATCCATTTTTCCAAGAGGCACCTGCAAACGAGAAGAGCAATCTGGATAGGTATTTCAAAGGTAAAGATTTAAAGCAGTTAACTGCAGATACATTTGATTCCATGGATATGCCGATTGAAGAATTATACGCTTCTTCAGATCTCGAACCACGAGAAGGGAAAAATCCAACAGCCTTTTGTATGGATATGAACAGAGAAGGTGATATTAGAGTACTTTGTAATAATGTCGATAACACATACTGGATGGGAACGATGCTCCATGAATTTGGCCATGCGGCATATAATAATTATGTAAATCGTGATCTCCCTTATTTGCTTCGAAGCTATGCACATATTTTGACAACAGAAGCAGTTGCCATGCTATTCGGGAAAATGACAGAAAATAGAGAATGGTTAACTAAGTTTTTACAGCTTGATGAAGTGGAGCTTAATAGAATCATGCCTTCACTGGAAAAGCACGAACAATTAAAGATGTTGATATCTGGACGCTGGATTATCACCTTCGTCTTCTTTGAAAGAGAATTATATGAAAATCCAGATCAAGATCTAAATGCTTTATGGTGGGAGAAGGTGGAACAAATTCAATTATTGAATCCTCCTGAGGACCGCACAAATCCAGATTGGGCAGCAAAAATTCATTTCACTCTGGCGCCTGTCTACTACCAGAATTACTTATTAGGAGAACTAACAGCTGCACAGCTATATCAATATATTAAATCAACCATTTCTGAGGAATTCTTCAATAAAAAGGTCGGTGCTTTTATTAGAGACGAATTTTTGGCACCAGGAGCAAGTTTCCATTGGAACGAGAAGATTAAAAATGTGACAGGGGAACCATTGAATCCTGAACACTTTATAAAATCTTATTGTACTATCAATAAAGTAAATAAATAGAAAGATTGGGTAAATGGGGGATATTTCCACTGTTTACCCTTTTTCCTGGGAGGATAGAAATGCTGACGTTTATTAAAAGCGAGGAGTCATTAATAGAAGTGGAATTGGAAATAATGAATTCACAGCCCTCCTATAATCTCATTTCAAGTGGGCGAGCCACGTTAACTACATACGATATTATAAAAGAACAAAAAGAAGAGAAACTGGAAAAAGAGAGATATGTGATAAAATGGATGGATCATTATGTTGGAATCATTGATTTTACATTAAAAAATCCAAAAGATGGTTTTCCTTGGCTAGGTTTATTTCTTATTCATTCTGATTGGGAAAACAGGGGTATTGCAAAAAAAGCATACAGTCTTTATGAGTCAATGATGGTTGCTAAGAAGGTAAATACTATCAGGTTAGGATGCTTTGAAGAAAATAAAAAAGGAAAGAGGTATTGGGAGAAGCTAGGTTTTGATGTGCAGAAAAGCGTGTTTTATAAAGAGAAGCCTTTATTGATTATGCAAAAGAAGTTATCATGATGACATCCTTGGACTGCCAAGATGTATATGAGAGGAAGACTTTTTCATTTATTATGTTTGTAAAATATTATTAAATCTATATTACTTTTTTTACAAATGAATATTTCTGCATGAAAATACATGCGCAATAATATAAACTAAAATAGAAAGATTATTCGGGTTATTACGACAACGTTCTGTAGATTTTTCATGAAAGGTATGTAAAGAAAATGATATTAAGATATTTAAGTCTTATAGTATTGACAGTAGTGTTTATAATGAGCAATGCATATGATATACATGCTCTAGAACCTGAAGAATTATTCAGTGAAACTGCAATAGTAATTGATACTAAATCAGGTGACATTTTGTATGAAAAAGATAGTGACCGCAAAATGTATCCTGCTAGCATTACTAAAATAGTGACAGCTATAATTGCTATTGAAGATGGCGATTTACAAGAAATAGTTACGGTAAGTAAAAACGCAAGGAATCAAGATGGTTCAAGAGTGTATCTTTTAGAAGGGGAACAATTAACGTTAGAAAAACTCCTTCTTGGGTTAATGATAAACTCAGGGAATGATGCAGGAACTGCAATTGCAGAACACTTTGATAGAAGTGAGCGGGCATTTGCCAAAAGAATGAATACTTTTGTAAAAGAAAAGATTGGTACAGAAGATACAAATTTCACAAATCCCCATGGTCTTTTTCACCCTGACCACGTAACTACCGCTAAAGATATGGCGAAAATTACAAATTATGCAATGAAGAATGACACGTTCAGAGAAATAGTCGGTACTAAAGTGATAGATTGGGTGGGTGAAGGTTGGGAAACTACTCTGTATAATCACCATCGGCTACTTTGGGATTACGAAGGAACGACAGGTGTTAAAAATGGATATGTTCCAGAATCCGGACATACCCTTGTCACTTCTGCACAAAAAAATGGAATGGAATTAATTGCTGTTACGATGAATGCATCATCAAAATACTATAGCTATTATGACACAATGGCTCTTTTAGATTATGGTTTTCAAAACTTCACGACTGAAATGATAAATAAAGGTCAATTACTAGCAGATGCAATGGGACAAGAATACATGCTTGCCAAAAATATTTATGTTGCCAAGCAAGAAGACGACTCGATAAAACTTGCTGTTAGTAAAGATAAACAACTAGTTGTTCAAATTGGAAATGAGGAAAAAATAAAAGAAGATGTCTTAGTTGAGCAGAAAAAAAACGACTTAAACCCAGTTCCTTCAAAGAATACAAATGTATCAGCTTCCATTGAACTACAAGTGGAAAAAGAGAGCAATTTTATAACAATAGTATTAGTGTTTATCGGTCTTTGCATGATAATTTTGATTGTTAGTGTCTTTCAGAAGAAAAGAAGACGAAAAAAAATGCAGGAGCGTTACACACATTCTATTGCCTATAGTAGAAGAAGTAGAAATTAATGAAAGTGAAAACAGCATTCCTATCAGTGTGAATGCTGTTGTTTTTTTGGAAAGTATGGATTTTAGTTTGATTAGCCCTTTTTAGCGGTTCTACGCCTTTTGATGTCATAAGCCAGTTACTACTAGAAGAAAGCTCCTTTTTGTAAAGGGTAAGGAAAGGAGCTGAGGCTTTTTTTTGAATGTAATCCAATCATTGTATATAATGGATATATGTAGATGAAATAGGAGGTGTTGAGAATGCCGAAGAAAGAATCTGCACTGAATAATGAACTAATAGAATTACTTCAGGGAGAAAAAATTGTTTCCTTAATTACAACGGACAAGGATACCCAAAAACCGAATTTAAGTATTGTTTCCTGGCTAATTGCATACGAGGATGGGAAGACAATTAAATTTGCATTAGGCCATAAAGCAGAAAGTGCGTTTAATATTCAGCATAACCCTCATTTAATTCTAGGGGTGGTTGGAGCTGGAAGTTGTTACTCTATCAATGGAAAAGGAAAAGTATCAGATATCATTGATAAAACGATGAAGTACCGAATTGTGACAGTTGAAGTGGAGGAAGTGGAAGATGTCATCTTCTATGGCGGCAAAATAACTCAGGAACCAGATTATATTAAAACATACGATATGGACCTTGCTAAAAAATTGGATGAAGAAGTATATGACTTGTTAAAATCATAATGGATATGAATCTATTATAGAATACTATTTTCTTTTATTGATTCTATGTAAACACTTTCCTTTATGAAAAAACTGTTGCGAATGTTTATTGACAATCTGGCAGTACCTATATAGGTGCTGTTTTTTTCTATAATAATTTCTGAAAATACACTCAATGGAGGATGGGATTTGGTTAAGTATACCGACAGAGTTCAAAGAATATGGCGAATATTAGCCAACAAAAGTGATAGGGAAATGGCTATAACACCGCTTCATTTACTGCTTGCTATGTGTGAAGAAAATACGGGACCATGTGCGGAACTACATCAATATTTAATGAAAAAATATGGCCATCAGTTTTTGCTAGATTATGAGAAACATGTAATAAGAACTCACTCAGCCTCACTTTTACAGACAACACTTCCTTTCCCAGTAACCGGTAAAATGATGGAAGTATTAAATATGGCCGAAAAGAGAATGATTCGTTATAACCAAACGTTGTTAAATGAGGGTCATTTAATGCAAGCGACCTTGAGAATTGATAGTAGTTTGGGGGAGTTGTTTACTGAACAGGATTTAATTATGTTTGACAAAATCCTATGCCGTGCAAGAGATATGCTAGTTCCTCTTGATAATTATTTCCCCTCGATAGAGAACAAACAGTTATTTATTAGAAGGGCTTTAAAAAAGGATGAACCGGAAATTATTGATTTTGTTAAAAGTGAGTTTGGAAGTGGATGGCTTGAATCCATAAAAAATGGGATGGAACATGAGGATATTTCTATTTTTGTAGCTTATCATAACAATATAATTAATGGTTTTGCATGTTATGAAGCACATGATAAAAAAAGAGGCACTTTTGGCCCAATGGGAATTTCAAACCAAAATAGGGAGCATGGTGTTGGAACAATATTGCTGCATCATTGTTTACTTGAGTTAAAAAGAAAAAAGTACAAATATGCTATTTTGGAAGGAGCAGGCCCAATCGAGTTTTATGAAAAAGTTGTTGGAGCAATGTTGATTCCAATTAAGGAGAATGATCTAAACAAATAGATGAAAGATCAATAATCTAACTATCTGTGAAAAATTTCTTCAACGTATGTTAAGATAATTGGAATCTTGCCTGAAGGTGGGTAATCACATGAATGGTATTAGAAACTTTGCATTGACCGAAAAACAAAAAATGATTGCAAAAAAAGCAGAAGAACTTGCAACTGTTTTTTCAAAGAGAGCAGCTCATTATGACAGAGTCGCAGAATTTCCTTTTCGTAATTTTCAAGATATAAAGCATGCAGGATTTCTAGATTTAACTATTCCCTCAAGATATGGTGGGCAAGGAGCGGGACTATATGATTTCCTCCTACTTCAAGAAACACTTGCCCAAGGAGATGGACCAACTGCTCTAAGCCTTGGCTGGCATCTAGGCATCTTAATGAATGTGTCCATTTATAACTCTTGGCAAGAATCTATATACAAACAAATTTGTAAGGAGATTATTCAAGAGAATAAACTTATTAATAGTGCCCATAGTGAAGCAAAGACTGGTAGTCCAGCTCGAGGCGGTAAACCGATAACAACTGCTAAAAAAATGCCTAATGGTGAATGGATAATCAACGGAAGAAAGAACTTTACATCACTTGCACCAGTATTAGACTTTTTCATTATCTCCGCCTCAATCGAAAATACCGAAGATGTTGGTGAGTTTTTACTCAAACGGGAATGGAGTGGGATTTCCATCGAGGAAACGTGGAATTCCATGAGTATGCGTGCGACACGGAGTGATGATCTTCTTATTAATGAGGTAACCGCACCTCAAGAGGCGCTACTCTATGTGAAAAAGAAGGAGACACCAAAACCTCAAGGCTGGCTCCTGCATATTCCAGCATGCTATTTGGGAATAGCCATTTCCGCAAGAAATGAGGCAATACGTTTTGCTGAAACCTATCAACCAAACAGTTTACCACATCCAATAAAAAATGTTCCAAAAGTGAGAGATAGGGTGGCAAAGATGGATTTAGATTTAGCATCTGCAAGACATTTCCTATATAGTGTAGCTAGATATTGGGACGATAAGCCGGAAGAGCGAGATCAATTGTTAGGTGAATTAGCTGCTGTAAAACTCATTGCCACAAATACTGCTATAAAAGTTGTGGATGAAGCGATGAGAATTGTAGGTGCACAAAGTCTTCATGTTGATCATCCTTTACAAAGATATTATCGAGACGTAAGAGCAGGTCTTCATAACCCTCCTGCTGACGAGCTAACAATGGATATCCTTGCAAAACAAGCATTTGAACAAGAGTTTTGAGAAAAAAGAATTAACTAATACTTTAATCAATTAGGTGAATTGGTATGAATAAATTTAAAATGCTCTTGAAAACTGGTATAGAAGAAGCTACTCGTTTTGTAAGCAATAGTTGGAGATTTATTATTGCAGCACTTTTACTATACATCGTTTGTTTTTTGTTATTTATGGGTTTTTTCTTTTATACTGGAGCAGGAAAATGGGCAGATGTCCTAATTATAGTAGGCTCTGGGGCATTCGTATTTATCACTATTTGGATACTAACATTTCTTTTAGTAAATTTCATAAAGAGAATGCCAATATTTTTCCTCGCCTGTATTATCGGAGCTGTTTATGCAGTTTATTCGGTCGGTACATATTTAGGTCCTTTCTTTCGGTTAATGGGTTATTTTGTACTGGTATTGGGTGCTTTCTCGGGATTAACTTTATATCTCTATAAAAAGCAGAAGAAATCGTTTTTTTTTCTGTCCTTCATTAGTACTGTCGTTCTTCATGGAATATTTATCTATTTTACCGCTACAGATGGCAAGGAGGGTGATTGGTCCCTTCAATTGAATTCAAGTAGTTCTCAAATAGTAAACCCCGCAACAGAAAAAAATTATGATATTACTTATTTTACATACGGTAGTGGTTCAGATAAAAGAGACGATTATAAAGATGTTCTTTATCAAACAAATCCAGTAAATATATCTTCCTTCATTGTACAACCGAAAGGGTGGAATAAATGGTACCGCGAATGGTTCTGGGGTTTTAATCTGCAAAATGCACCACTCAATGGAAGAGTGTGGATGCCAATTAGTAATGATAATGAGACATTTCCACTAGTATTAATCGTTCATGGAAATCATAATATGGCAGACTTTTCGGATGGGGGATATGCTTATCTTGGAGAAATGCTCGCTAAAAAGGGCTACATAGCAGTTTCAGTAGATCAAAATTTCATTAATTCTGGAAAATCTGGACATATTGGTTGGGATAACGCAGGAAGAGCGTGGCTGTTATTAAAACATTTAGAGCAATGGCAGACATGGAATAAAACAAAGGAACATGATCTGTTTAATAAAATCGATATGGATAATATTGCGTTGATTGGACATTCAAGAGGTGGGGAAGCAATTAGTATCGCTAAGCAGTTTAATGAACTAGAAAGATTCCCGAACAACGCCAAAGTAAGATTGAATTTTGATTTCTCTATTAAAGCTCTTATCGGCCTCTCACCAGGAGATGGTAGGTTTACCCCAGGTGACCAGCCTGTTAAGCTAGAAGATGTCAATTATCTAACTTTACAAGGTGGAAATGATACGGATCATACGAATTATTTAGGAATGAGACAATTTGAGCGAGTGCATTTCAATGAAGACTTTGATGGGTTTAAAAGCAGTATTTATATTTATGGAGGAAATCATGGCCAATTCAATTCTGATTGGGAAATGGACCAGCCTGCCCCTTATTGGTGGTTTATGAACCGAAAGGAACTAATGACGCCAGACACGCAACGTGACATCACCAAAATTTATATAGCTTCCTTTCTTGATGCGACATTAAAAGGCAAAAAAGAACTTAAAAAGATATTTGAAGATAAGAATCTAGTCTCCTCTTGGGTTCCAGCCGACCCTCTCAGAGTAAGGTATGAAAATTCTAGTTTCACACCACTAGCAACATTTGAGGAAGATGTAGACGTGACAACTTCTACTATTGGTGGGGAAATGCAAGGGCATAATTTGCAAGTATGGAAAGAAATTAATTTATTACAGAGAAATAAAGAACCTCAATATAATCAGGTAGTTAAGCTCGGTTGGAGTAGTAGAAACAGTCGGTATACGTTAATAGTACCGAATACCGTGTCAGACGACTTTCATGCCGATACCGTTTTACGATTCGATGCTGTTCAAGCACATCCAGAGCGATATGAGTTTTATCACATACCAGTCCCAGAAGGTTATCAGCATAAGCCAATACCGATAACAGTAAGCCTAAAGCCTAAAGGGGTTTCAAAATTTGACAGTCGTCTTAGAACGACAGTGTACATCGACCCGACTTATTCTACGAAGCTTTACCGTTTCAACTGGTGGAATAAGCGATTTGGGAATGAATATGAACATATGCTTCATACCTATGAAGTCCCAATTGATTATTGGAAAGACTCCTTTCCTACTATTGATTTCAGTAATATAGAGGAGATATCTTTTGAATTTAATCAAACTAATAGTGGACTGATCTTTCTGGATAACATCGGCTTTTATTAAGGCTCTTTATCTAAAATTGTTGCTAATAACCCATAAAAAGTCGGTTTCTGGCCTTAGGTTATGTAAATACTTGTCTTGGTACTTTACCTAAATTGACAGAATATAGCTGATGAGTAACGAATTTTTAGAGTTTATCGAACGTACGTTAACCAACAAAGCTTGTGAAAACAGCTATGAATAAAATTGAATGCTCTCCCTCATAGTAATGATAAGAATTTTATTAGGGGGAGAGTAGTTTGCAAAGAAAAATATGTTTTTTTCTATTAATGATCTTTCTTCTATTTCCACTTCAAACAACTGAATCAAGCACGCTATCACCTTCCTATAAAGTAAAAACAGACACTTCTTCCGATATTTTCTTGTATGAAAAAGATAAATTAGAATTGAATTCACACAGTTTACGAGTTCATTTCATTGATGTCGGACAAGGAGATGCCATCCTCTTACAAACCCCGAATGGATCGAATGTTTTGATAGACACAGGTCCCAAAAATTCGTCCCGCCAATTGCTGAATTACTTAAAAAAAATTCAGGTCTCTTCGCTTGACTTGCTTGTCATAACCCATCCAGATTTTGATCATATTGGAGGAATCCCTACTTTATTAGAAAAAATTCCTGTTAAAAAAATATTGGATAGCGGGAAGGCTCATTCAACCCTAACATTTATTCAATACAAACAATACGTATGGAACAATATCGTTCCAATACAGTACGCAAAAGAAAAGATGAAACTGAAAGTAGATCCGGCTATTCAAATAAAAGTACTGAACAGTGGTTCTGAGGAAAAAGAAAACAATAATGCTTCTATTGTTCTCCATGTAACATACGGTGATATGAAATTTTTGTTAATGGGGGATACAGAAGAGACGGAGGAAAAGAGATTAAGTAGGAAATACGATCTTGAATCTACGATATTAAAAGTAGCACATCACGGCTCAAATAGCTCCTCCACCACATCATTTTTGAATAAAGTTCATCCGAAGGTTGCAGTAATATCTGCAGGTAGGGAAAACGACTTTCACCATCCTCACCTGCCTGTAATAAATCGTCTTTTAGAAAGTGGCTCAGATATTTATAACACAGCAAAAACAGGAAGTATCGTGTTCACGACAGATGGTAAGCTTTTGTATGTAAATGAAAGACCGTGGCTTTATGCGACTCAGACAATTGAGGACGGAAGTAAAACAGTGGTTATTACTGACCTGGATATTAAAGGAGAAATGGTGACAATTGAAAACAAGAGTGATGTAACGGTAGATATGTCTGAGTGGAAACTAGTAAGCAAAAAAGGATATCAAACATTTGATTTTCCGAATAATTATAAGCTAAAAGCTGGAGAAACTGTCTACATCGGATCAGGAGCTCAAAAACATGATGTGAAAAGGTATCTCCATTGGCTCAGTGAATATTTATGGAACAATAATGGAGATAAGGCACAGCTATATAACCATAAGGGTGAACTTGTTGATGAACTTGAAGTAGTTGGTGAGTGAAATTAGTTTCGTTTTTCTCGAATTAGGTAATGATTGATGGTATGCTTCTTTTTAAGTAATTTTTATAAACGTGCTTCTTACTTGAAATAAGGGTGATGAACAATCTTACATGAGAGTATATAGTTAGGAGATATTAGCCTTGAGGAAAAAACACAAACCAATTCGAATGCTTATGGCATTACTACTGAGCTTTAGTGTGTTTTTTATTTATATTCATTCAACAAAAGAAAATATTGTAAAATCAGCAATTTTTGAACCAAACCAAAGTGGCATTTCTTTAAGTATGCAAAATCCATATATAATGCCAATAAAAGTTTTTCGAACGATAATGGTCGACGAAAACGATAAAGAGCTGCCAATCACTGCTTATCATGTTAAATTAAATGGGATGTATAGTGGAAATGGAGAAAATATTGACCAGGCTTTCATTCAAGAACAAACCGATGTGTTTGAAGAATTGGATGAAGTAACAATACCTAGTGATACATCCAAAAATGAAGAAGTTTATAACATTTTTATCACAAACCATCCAAAAAAGAAAGAAACATTTGAAGCTGCGGGCAAGGTGAAAGTATCCTTCAAAGTTTTTTCACTAATCCCGTTTACGACTACAATTACATTGTAAGCTCCTCAAATTAAAGAAGCGCTATTCCCTAGTGCTTTTTTTGTTTCTAAAAATTTGTGTAGAAAAAGATTCAAAATACAAAAAAAATCATTATCTCACTTTAGTTTATTTGAAAATTTGGAGTAAAAATAAAATTGTAAGGTAAAAATAAAAGGACTTCTGACCAGCTCATTCAGCTGGTATCTTTGGTTTAAGCTGCAAAGGAGAGGGAATGTACATAATGAAAAATAATTATTACGACTATATTAATAGTTGGATTATACAAAGTACTATGGCTGATCTCAGATGGTGGCTTTTGTTTTTATCTTTATTCTTCCCTTGGGTTATATGGTGGAAAATAGTGGATCGAACGAGGGTGTTTGAGATTTTATCTTACGGGTTATTTTGGTCGGTTATGGCGACTTGGCTTGATTTACTGGGAACTACAAATCACCTATGGAGATACCCCTTTAAGTTATTAGATCAAATCCCTTCACTATTACCAGCAGATATTGCTGTTATTCCCGTTCTTTATATGCTCAATTATCAATTTGCAAGAACATGGAAAAGCTTTATCATTGGAGCCATATTTCTCGCTTTTCTTTTTTCCTATGTTTTAGAGCCTATTTTTACAACCTTTAGAATGCTTGAGTTTATGAATTGGTCCCATTCTATTTCTTTTATTGCTTTTTTCTTCCTTGGAATTGTTACGAAGGGAATATTTCAATGCATCGTAAAGTACAAAAAAGATATTAGTTGACGAAGATGTATATACAAGTTAAACTTGTTAACGGAATCATGTATATACAAGTCGAAAATGAAATGTAAGCGTTTATTAATAATATAGGAGGTTTTTTATATGTTTAAAAAGTTATTTGGTCTAAAAGATCATCCTAAGACACCAACAGAAGAAACAATCTTCACTCCTCTAAGTGGTAAGGTTACAGAACTTACCGATGTACCTGATCCAACCTTTTCACAAAAAATGATGGGTGATGGTTTAGCAATTATACCAACAGATGGTGAAGTCGTTTCTCCTGTAAATGGGGAGATCATTCAATTTTTCCATACAAAGCATGCAATTGGTATACGATCTGAAAGCGGTGCAGAAATATTGATACATGTCGGCCTTGAAACGGTATCCATGAATGGAGAAGGCTTTGTCGGCCATGTAAAAGAAGGCGATAAGGTGAAGGTAGGTGACAAATTGATATCATGTGACCTCAATCTCATCAAAGAAAAGGCTGCCAATATTATTACACCAATTGTCATCACAAATAGTGACCAAGTAGAGAGCCTTGATAAAAAAATATCTGAAAATGCAATAAAAGGACAAACTGAGTTTTTACATTTGAAAATGAAAAGATAGAAATACAGGAGGAAAAAGAACATGGACATTAGAAAACAAACCGAAGAGATTGTCCAAGCACTTGGGGGAAAAGAAAATGTTAGTGCTGCCACTCATTGTGTGACGCGACTCCGCCTTGCTTTACATGACGAAGAAAAAGTAGATAAGGAAGCGCTGAATAATATTGACCTTGTAAAAGGTTCCTTCTCTACAAATGGGCAATTTCAGGTCGTGATTGGCCAAGGTACTGTTAACAAGGTATACAATGAATTCATAGAAATGACAGGTGTTGGAGAATCAACGAAAGAAGAAGTTAAAAAGGCTTCAGAATCTAACTTGAACCCTCTTCAACGAGCAATTAAGACTTTAGCTGATATATTTATTCCAATTTTACCTGCAATCGTAACAGCTGGTCTATTGATGGGGATAAATAACATCTTAACCGGAGCGGATATTTTTTATAGTGGTCAGTCAGTTATTGACGTTCATCCTCAATGGACAGATATTGCAAGTATTATAAATCTCATAGCGAACACTGCCTTTGTGTTCTTACCCGGATTGATCGGTTGGTCTGCAGTTAAACGATTTGGGGGAAGCGAGCTACTCGGGATAGTACTTGGTTTGATGTTAGTTCACCCAGACCTTCTTAATGCATGGGGCTATGCCGAAGCACAAGAAGGTGGAAGTGTTGATACCTGGAAGTTCTTTGGACTAGAGGTTGAAAAGGTAGGTTACCAAGGACAGGTGCTACCGGTTTTAGTAGCGTCATATGTACTTGCGAGAGTAGAAAGATTCCTTTCTAAGCGTGTAAGTGACGGTTTCCAAATGTTAGTGGTTCCTCCTGTTACGCTACTATTAACTGGTTTTGTAACGTTCGTCGCAATTGGGCCAATTACTTTTGCTGTTGGTAATTTTCTAACTGGTGGTTTTGTTAGTATCTTTGAAGCGGTTCCTGCCATAGGTGGTCTTTTATATGGTGGTTTATATGCACCTCTTGTCATCACGGGTATGCATCACACATTCCTTGCAGTTGATTTCCAACTTATTGCTACAATCGGTGGGACATTCTTATGGCCGATGGTAGCTTTGTCCAACATTGCTCAAGGTTCAGCAGCGTTTGCAATGATGCTCGCCACTAAGGATGAAAAGCTTAAAGGGCTTGCATTAACGTCATCCATCTCAGCGTGGCTTGGTATAACAGAGCCGGCAATGTTCGGGGTAAATCTCCGTTTCCGCTATCCGTTCTTTGCGGCAATGATCGGTTCAGCTATTGCTGGTATTGTTATCACCATTGCTGGTGTTATGGCTCCATCTATAGGAGTTGGAGGACTTCCAGCATTCTTCTCCATTTTATATGAATTCTGGCCAATATTCTTTGTTGGTATGGGAATTGTTTTAATAGTGCCATTTACATTAACTTTTATTATGGCAAAAATCAAAATGAAAAAAGAAGCTTAAGAATTGTAGGAAGGGGGTTATCCCCTTTTTGCAATTTTTTCAATTCTATCACGATATTTTCACTGAAGGGAGAGGTATTTTATGAAAAAAGAATGGTGGAAAGAAAGTGTTGTCTATCAAATTTATCCTCGGAGCTTTATGGATTCTAACGGTGATGGAATAGGTGACCTTCAAGGAATTATTATGAAGCTTGACTATTTAAAAGAGCTAGGTATCGATACTATTTGGTTATCTCCTGTTTATCAATCCCCTAATGATGATAATGGCTATGACATCAGCGATTATTATACTATTATGGAAGAATTAGGAACTATGGAAGATTGGGAAGAATTACTTGATCAGATTCATATGCGTGAAATGCGATTAATTATGGATTTGGTAGTAAATCACACATCAGACGAACATGAATGGTTTGTCCAATCAAAATCATCTAAGGAAAATGAATATCGAGATTATTACATATGGAGGGAAGGCAAAGCAGAAGGTGTAGAGCCAAACAATTGGGCTTCAAACTTTGGCGGTTCTGCCTGGGAATATAATAACCAAACTGGAGATTATTATCTTCACCTCTTTTCGAAAAAACAGCCTGATTTAAATTGGGATAATGAGAATGTTCGTCAAGACATTTACAAAATGATGAGATGGTGGCTTGATAAAGGAATAGACGGATTCAGAATGGATGTCATCAATTTCATCTCTAAAGAACAAGGTTTACCAGATGGTGAGCCAAAACTTGGAAAATCCTATGTATCTGGAAGCAAATATTACCGTAATGGTCCGAAAATTCACATGTATTTGCAAGAAATGAATAAAGAAGTGCTTTCCCACTACGATGCTATGACGGTAGGGGAAATGCCAGGTGTATCTCCTGAGGAGGCAAAAGATTATACAAGTCAGGACAGAAATGAATTAAATATGGTCTTTCAGTTCGAACATGTCGGCCTCGATAATGGCCCAAATGGAAAATGGGACTTAAAGAAAGTAAATTTATTAGACCTTAAACAAAGCCTATCTCGATGGCAAAATGCGTTATCAAATGATGGGTGGAACAGTCTCTATTTTAACAATCACGACCAACCAAGATCTGTTTCACGATTTGGAAATGACAAGAAGTATCGGGTCGAGTCTGCAAAAATGCTAGCTACACTTCTTCACATGATGAAGGGAACACCTTATGTGTACCAGGGAGAAGAGTTAGGGATGACTAATATAGAGTTCGAATCGATTGAAGGCTATCGTGATATCGAAACCATTCAGGCTTATAAGGATTTAAAAGAACAAGGGCTGACAGAAGATCAAGTATTAAAAAGCCTCTATGCAAAAAGCCGTGATAATGCAAGAACTCCAATGCAATGGGATAGTTCTGAAAATGGAGGATTTACATCTGGTACCCCTTGGATTCAAGTAAATCCTAACTATTCCGTCATAAATGCCGAGGCAGAGATGGCAAACGAACATTCCATTTTTAGCTACTATTCTCAATTAATTATGTTAAGAAAACAGCAGGACTTGATAAAGTTTGGTGATTATCAACTTGTTTTAGAAAATGATCCAGATATTTTTGCCTATTTAAGAACGTATGAGGATAAAAAACTGTTAGTCATTTGTAATTTTTATGAAAAAGAACCAGTATTTAAGATTCCAAATGAAATTAACTTTATGACTAAACAATTACTAATTAGTAATTATGTGGTGAACGCACAAAGCAGCATCACAGAAATCAATCTTCAACCATATGAAACAAGGGTTTACCTACTTAATTAAAGGAGCGGATAAAGATGAGTAAACAAAAAGAACCATGGTGGAAAAGATCGGTTGTCTATCAAATTTATCCGAAGAGCTTTAACGATACAACAGGCAACGGTGTTGGAGATATCCAGGGTATTATTCAGAAGCTTGACTATTTGGTAGAGTTAGGAGTAGATGTTATTTGGCTGACACCTATTTATCAATCTCCTCAAAAAGATAACGGATATGATATTAGTGACTATTTTTCGATTCATGAAGAATATGGGACGATGGAAGACTTTGATCAGTTATTGGAAGAAGCACATTTGAGAAAAATAAAAGTAATTATGGACATCGTCGTAAACCATACTTCAACTGAGCATGAATGGTTTAAGAAGTCGAAAGACGCTAAAGAAAACAACCCATATAGAGATTTTTATATATGGAAGGATAGTAAAGAAGATGGAAGTGAGCCTACAAACTGGGAATCAAAATTCGGTGGGAACGCTTGGAACTATGATGAAGAAACAGAGCAATGGTACTTGCATTTGTTTGATGTAACCCAGGCAGATCTTAATTGGGAAAATGATCAGGTACGAAAAGAAGTTTATGATATGATGACTTTTTGGTTTGAAAAAGGTGTAGATGGATTCCGCTTGGATGTAATCAACTTGATTTCTAAGGACCAGGAATTTCCAGATGATGATGGTTCTGTGCCTCCTGGAGATGGACGGAAATTCTATACAGATGGACCAAGGGTACATGAATTTATGAATGAAATGTATGAAAAGGTGTTTTCCAAATATGACAGCATGACAGTGGGAGAAATGTCTTCCACTACTATAGATCATTGCATTAAATATTCACGACCTGATCGTAACGAACTAAGCATGACATTCAATTTTCATCATTTAAAGGTCGATTATCCAAATGGAGAAAAGTGGTCCGTAGCTGATTTTGATTTTCACCAATTAAAAGACATTCTTACTACGTGGCAAGTGGAAATGGAGAAAGGTGGAGGGTGGAATGCCCTATTCTGGTGCAACCATGATCAACCGCGTGTAGTATCCAGATACGGAAATGATAAAGAATATCACAGCGAATCGGCAAAGATGCTTGCAACTAACATGCACATGATGCGTGGGACACCTTATATTTATCAAGGCGAAGAGTTCGGCATGACTAATCCAGGTTTTGTCAAAATAAGTGACTACCGGGACGTAGAATCTTTAAATACATTCAAACTAAAAAAAGAAGCTGGAATGAACGAAGAAGAAATTCTCGAAATACTTCGTCATAAATCACGTGATAATTCCCGTACTCCTGTGCAATGGAATGAGAATAAAAATGCTGGATTTACAAGTGGTACACCATGGATTGGCGTGGCACGTAATTATCCAGAAATTAATGCAGAAAATGCATTAAATAATCCTAATTCTGTCTTTTACCATTACAAGAAATTAATTCAATTAAGAAAAGAGTACGATGTCATTACACATGGAGACTTTACATTAATTGCTGGTGACCACCAGGAAATCTTTGCTTATACCAGAAATATGGAAAATGAAAAATTACTTGTCATAAGTAATTACTACGGTGAAAATACTAATTTTCATTTACCTATAGATATCGATACTGATGGATATGTAGCAAACATTTTATTAAGTAACTATGAAGATTCTCCATTAGATTATAAAGAAATTTCATTACGACCATATGAATCAATCGTTTATCACCTGAAAAAGTAATGCTACAATAATAGTAGGTGGTAAAAAATGAAAAATAATAAATATCAATTAATTTATCAGAAACTTGTTCAAAAGATAGATAGTCATGTTTTTTCACCAGGTGAAAAGCTGCCATCTGAACATGAACTTGTTGAAATGTTCCACACGTCAAGAGAAACAGTACGAAAAGCGTTAAATCAATTGGCACAAAATGGCTATATTCAAAAAGTAAGGGGCAAAGGCTCTATTGTATTGGATAGGGGCAAATTTGACTTTCCCATTTCTGGGTTAATAAGTTTTAAAGAGCTTGCAGAAAAAATGGGCAGGCCATGGGAAACAATCGTTCATGAGGTAACAGAGGTAGCTGCAACTAAGGAGCTAAGCTCAAAGCTTGGAGAGCTCGAGCTGTGGAAAGTAGTACGATCTAGAAAGGTAGATAATGATAATATCATTCTAGACCAGGATTACTTTATTAAGAGTAAGGTTCCATACCTTGATGAAGAGATTTGTCGTAATTCTATCTATGATTACTTAGAGTCTGGCCTTTCGTTGCAAATTGCATTCGCTGACAAAGAAGTTACTGTCGAGGAAGCTACAGACCTTGACAAGGAATTATTGGATCTACAAGGTTTATCCCATGTAGTCGTAGTAAAGAGTATTGTTCATCTTGATGATGCCAGTCCGTTTCAGTACACAGAATCCAGACATAGACTCGACAAGTTTCGATTTGTCGATTTTGCAAGAAGAATGAAATAACTTTTTTGGGCCAGATAAACTAGTCATTTATCTGGCCCTGCTTTTTTATCGGAGGAAGGCAATATAAGGGTGCTTGTATTTTCAACAGAATCTGTACTGGATGCTGCTTATGTTTATTATCGTGGAAATGAAAAAGGGTAGATTGATAAATTAGAAATTTTTCAGATATCAAAAGGCAAAAAACTCCGAACTCAACCCGTCAAAAGGGTGATGGAGTGCTGAAAAAGGGAGAATCGCCAATTTCAGCACTGTAGATTTGTTGCAGGGAAAAATATTACATAAAATCTTTGATAACCTTTAATAACTTCTCGGGAACAAGTTTGAATTTACCTCTTTGAAAATCCCTTACTGGGACCCAGATCAACTTAAATATTGTTCCATCATCTTCTTCGCCTTCAAAGGAACTCGTTTTATAAAATGTATCGTCAACAAATGCTGCATTGTATACTACAACTATTTCGTGTCCGATCTCACCGTTATAGGTAAATATGTTTTCGATTGTATCTATGTATTCCAAATTATCTATTTCAGTGTTTATCTCTTCCCGTATTTCTCTTATTAATGCATCTGAGCTCCATTCCCCAAATTCGATTCCACCACCAATAGGGCGGTAATAGTAGCTCTCGTTTACAGAGTCATACCCTTCAGCGACAAGAATAGAATCTTTATACTTGAATATACAAATTACCAAAGGTCTAATTTTTCCCTTTTTCAAAGATCAACCTCCATTCTCAAGGACATAAAAACGCTATACTATCTTCAACATATAGAACTAGGAATCCTTCATAATAAATTTTTTTTAACTTTTTTTCTTTTGCTACCCTACTATCAAGTTCAGTTATCACATATTTCACATAAAGTATTACTTGTTGTGTTCTTTTCCTTTTCAAATTAAAAGTGATAATAGTAGATGAAGTATACTTTACTAGGATTTTTTTCAATCTCAGCATTTTTGAAAAAACGTGCGCAGAACAACCATTTCATACATATACTTGCAAAAGAATTGGATTTGTCATCAGAGTGGAGGGGTAATGAAAGTTGGCTACTAAAGTATGGGGTGTTAATTCATCTGAAAAAGTTACAGAGGCGTTACTCCGATGTGTGAAAAGGAACTTTGGCTATCCGAAATTTTGGGGGAGAGTACTTTCACAAGTGGAAGGTCTATCAGAAGGCTTGACCACTCAAGAAATACAATTAATTCATGAGCGGAGCATAAAAGTAATGCCTATCTTTAAATCAGATGAAGTTCCAGAAGGATTTGATAAAGGGAGAGTATTCGCAAGAAATGCATTATACCATGCAAGGCGCTTATCTATTCCGAAAGA
Organism: Sutcliffiella rhizosphaerae; assembly: GCF_917563925.1. Taxonomy (GTDB): domain Bacteria; phylum Bacillota; class Bacilli; order Bacillales; family Bacillaceae_I; genus Sutcliffiella_A; species Sutcliffiella_A rhizosphaerae. The sequence continues at coordinate 290,316 of NZ_CAKJTJ010000002.1, read as the reverse complement.
TACGGCTATTTTTGTTGATGTGCACCGATTTATGGATGTGGATGAAGCATTTGTATATGGATGGATAGATTCAATTATTTCTACGGGGTATATACCAGGATTCCTCAACGATTCAACCAAAGGGCAATTTTCAGAGTCGTATTGCAGAGCTGTGAAGAAAAAACGTCAGATTGCTACACAGTCCATTCTTTGGAGTGCCGAGCCTGAAATAGGTACTTCACAAGAGAAGACTGCCCCAAATTTTACGCCTCACTCTCCACCATGCAAAGCCAATATATGGGCATGGCAATATGGGAGAGAAACAGGAGTGTGTCAAGTTAACACTGTACTTGCTGATCGTAAGTTATTACCCTTCCTCTATTAGTTACGTCAATGATAAGAGGATTGATTCCTTTTCTAGTTATTAGAAATTTCTATTGTCTAAATCGTGTACTAAGGAATTTAGGAAATTCATTATTATTTCCAGAGTGTAATCAGCTTTAGATGCATACGAATAAATTTTCTGACTTTTCAATAAAGATAATTCCCATAATGTATTTTTTCCTTTATAATATAATTCGTATTACGAAATATTAGGAAAGGGGTATAATTATGACACAAGTATTAAATAAGACTTTGCAGAGATCAGAAGTACCTTTGGAACAGACTTGGGATTTAAAGGATTTATTTACTTCTAGTCATGAATGGGAGAATGAACTTGATGCGATTAAGGTTGATTTAAAGACTATTGCATTATATAAAGGAAAAGTAACAGAAAGTGCTAGCACATTGCTTAATTGTTTGAAGGCAGAGGAGGAGTTGGCAGAAAAGGTTGGTAAGGTAATGACTTATGCTTCTCTTAAGCAATCAGCGGATGGAACGAATCCAGATAATCAGGCGAATGCCACTAGAGTGGCTAGTTTGTATTCTTCTGTAAACGCAGGTACCTCATTTATCTCCTCAGAAATATTGACATTGGAGAAAGAAACGCTCGAAGAATATGTTTCGGAGGAAAGGGAGTTAGTACACTTTCGTAAAAATTTATTAGAGCTATTAGAAACGAAGCCCCATAGGTTATCGGCAGAAGCGGAAGAAGTTTTATCTGCTTTGGGAGAAGTTCATAATGCCCCATATATGATATACCAACGGAGTCTTATATCTGATATGTCCTTCTCGTCTTTTACAACAGATGATAATAAAGAACATCCCTTGACATTCAATATTTTCCCAAATTATGAAGGATCAGCTAATACAGATCTGAGAAGAAAGGCTTATCAAACATTTACTGATACGCTTGCGAAGTACAAGCATACATATGCCGCTACTTTTGCAACGGAGGTAAAAAAACAAGTAATTGAATCACGTTTACGTAAGTATGATTCGGTTACAGATATGTTACTTCATAGCCAACATGTGTCAAAAGAGATGTATCACAATCAATTGGATACAATCCAAATAGAACTTGCTCCCCATATGAGAAGACTCGCATCCTTAAAAAAGAGAGTTCTTGGATTAGACAAGATGTATTTTTGTGACCTGAAAGCACCACTTGACCCTAAATTCAATCCACAAATTACATACGAAAAGGCATCGAAACTAATTCTTGAATCTCTAAAAATTATGGGTCCAGAATACATGGAAATAATGGAGGAAGCTTTACAAAACAGATGGGTAGATACGGCAAACAATGTTGGAAAAGGATCAGGAGCATTCTGTTCAAGTCCTTATGGAGTACATCCATATATCTTAATGACGTGGAGCGATTCGATGAGAAATGCTTACACACTAGCTCATGAGCTTGGGCATGCTGGACATTTCCGTTTAGCAGGACGATATCAGCGTATATCCAATACACGTCCTTCTAGATATTTCGTTGAAGCCCCCTCTACAATGAATGAAATGCTATTAACACAACACATATTATCCCAACCTAATGATGAAAGAATGCGCAGATGGGTTATCCTGCAGTCACTAGGCACCTACTACCATAATTTCGTAACTCATATTTTAGAAGGAGAACTGCAAAGGAGGATATATGCTCTTGCAGATCAAGATATTCCTATCACTGCCAAAGTCCTCAGTGAACAAAAGCTTTCATTACTTTCCGATTTCTGGGGAGATGCAGTAGAACTAGATGAAGGAGCTGCATTAACATGGATGCGTCAACCACATTATTATATGGGACTTTATCCATACACATATTCAGCAGGTTTAACAGCTTCTACAGCAGCTGCAAAACAAATCGCAGTAGAAGGGAAACCAGCAGTCGAAAAATGGTTGTCAGCTCTTAAGGCAGGAAGTACCTTAACGCCACTGGAGTTAATGAAGCAAGGAGGAGTAGATATGTCTACTCCAGAACCGATAAAAACCGCTGTCGCATATGTAGGTTCATTGGTAGATGAGTTAGAAAACAGCTTTTCATAAGGTTCTTTTCGAAAAAAATCGTAACTATCAAGTTATTAAAAGTCGGTTTTGGACTTTTTTCTAGCATGTTGTTCACGAATGTTGCCATTACTTTTATTCTTCATGCAAGAAAAAAGTGGACGAGTCACGATATTTGCGAGTTTCTTGTCTCTTTCACAAACGCACATAGTTTGCAAATGTCTACCGAATAAAAAGGGGCTGGGACAAAAATGTTTTAGTCTAAGACAAAACCGAACTTATTTGAGTGATTGATCAAATATGTTCGGTTTTTTAGTATAAAAATATGCTTTTATTTTTCAGATTACACTAGCGGTTGATTGGAGGGCAAGACATAGACTCCTGCGGGAGAAGTGGCCAATGTGAGACCCCGCAGGCGAAGCCGAGGAGGCTCGGGTCACCCGCGGAAAGCGAAGTCTTGCACGGAAATCAATAGCGGTATTTATTGTCGGCCATTATATTGTTCGTCTTTTTGTTTGTGTTCTTTAGTTTTGTCCCAGCCTCTTTTTGGAGTTTTTATGATGTCGAGCATTAATTGATAGATTCGTTTTCTGTATGAAACATATTTATAAGGGGAGTTCGAAAATATTAACAAGAGAAATGTCGGGAAATCATCAATAGAAGGAAAAGCCCAAAAACGAAGTGGTATGAAACCCAAAAACAATGGAAGACAACATCGAAAATGTCTTCATTAGCCTAATGAGTCCAAAAGTCCCGGAGGCAAACTATTAGTTCTCGTAAACATAGTTATTAATATATATCCTCTTCCTGTCCAAAGCCCAAAGACAAGACTCAAGATTTTTCCAAACTAACCGATAAAACAAGGGAGATATAAGTAAAGAATGGAAGGGCGAAATGAATGGAAAATCAATCAGGTATATTACTGGACTCAGGAACAAACGAAGTGGAGTTTCTAGAGTTTTTAATAGGGAATACAAGCTTTGGTATTAATGTCTTGAAGGTCAGGGAAATAATTAAACCTTGCCCCATTACAAAAATTCCACACTCACATAAGAATGTTGAGGGAATCATCGAGTTAAGGGGGGAAGTTTTGCCTGTTATTCATTTGCGTCGAGCACTGGAAATCAAAGAAGAAAATGCGCATACTGAAGAGAAATTTATTGTGTCAGAATTTAATGGATTAAAAGTAATCCTACTGGTAGATCATGTTACACAGATTCATAGACTTACCTGGGCTGATATGGAAAAACCATCTACTTTGACCAATGGAATGGAAGACCATTTGACTGGTGTGATCAAGCAGGAAAACAACATGATTTTATTGCTTGATGTGGAGAAAGTGTTGTTTGATATTTATCCAAATATGAGTCAGCAAGCTTTTAATGGGAACGAAGATAATAAATCATTACGGGTTAAGAAGAAGATAATGATTGTGGAGGATTCCCCAATGTTAAGGAAGTTAATTGAAGAAATGTTGATATCATCGGGGTTCCAACAGTTAGTGTTTTATGAGAACGGCAAAGATGCATGGGATTATTTGTCTAGTGAAGTAAAAAACGATAAGCAAGTAGATTTAATTATTACAGACATAGAAATGCCTCAAATGGATGGGCATCATCTTACTAGAAAAATAAAAGAGGATAGTATCTTATCAAAAATTCCGGTCATTATTTTTTCTTCGTTGATTACAGAACATCTAAAGCACAAGGGAGAAATGGTCGGAGCCGACGCACAAATTAGTAAACCACAATTATCCAGTTTAATTGAGACAATGGATTTGTACCTTTTTAACAACTAAAGGAACGAATAAGGAGCACTATTTTAATCAGTGCTCCTTTTTTTATAAGTAACTTTCTCCAAGCTTTTTAAATACAGGTTTTTGGTAATGCTTCTTTTGTGAATGCCCTTGATTTGTTGTTGGATGAAAATTTGTATACCGTTGTAGTAAATTTTTTGCAATGGTTAGCGACATATTTGCCTTCGGGTTCCGATATTGATCATTTAATTCCCCTAGGTGAGGGAGATTTGCAAAGTCTTCTTTTGATGGCGGTAAGTGAAAGTAATATTCCCCAGCCAGTACTAATACATCAGATTGTTGTTGACTGTTTTTTGGATTCCTTGAAAAGTGCAATCCTTTTTTTTCTGCTTTTCCTTCCAGTATTAGCTTCTCCAATGCTTTTCTTTTAAGTGCATAAAGAAACTTTGGGTCAGATGCGGTTTTAGCATGTCTGTTTACCGTAAAGATGGCACGAGAGAGGTTTTCTATAGAAGATTCGATAGGGGAATCAGTCTTTCTTTGATTGGGATAGCTTTGTTTGTGCATAATAGGCTCCTTTCTTTTTTATTATTATAATGGTTCTCTAAGAAAAATGAAAGGAAAGTCCCATTTGTCAGCAGTTTAGTTACAGATTTTCCATAAATACTACGGTCTGATATAAACTCTCGTACCATTTGGAACGATGGAAGCAAGGTTAAGAACATCTTGATTGTACATTCTTATACATCCTTTTGATACGGCTTTGCCAATGGAACTAGGGTTATTTGTTCCATGTATACCATAAGATAGCTTGGAAAGTGAAAGCCACATTGCACCAAATGGACCACCTGGATTTGGCTCTCGGTTTACTATGACGTAATTTCCAACTGGGGTATCGAAAAGCATTCTTCCTACTGCGATGGGATAGGTTTTCACAACTGCCCCATCCTTTTTTAATGTTAGGGTTCTGTTATTAATTGAAACCTCAATCGTATAGGGGATGCTCACAGCTATTGGTAAACCTGGAATAATTATTTGCTGTCCAGGAATGATATAATCTGGATTTGGTATGGGGTTTGCTTGAAGTAACTCAGCTAAAGTCCGCCTGTAGTCAAGTGCAATTGATCGAAGTGTTTCACCCGGCCTGACAATGTGTACAGCCACTAATAACCCTTCCTTTCAGTTAGTTATATTAAAAGAAGCCGCTGCCTCAAGCATCGGCTTAAACGAAACTTAATTCATATTATCTGAAATAATATTGATTTTGATATGGTTGGTATGGTGGGTAATAGGGATACGGTGGTGGATAATATGGTCTTGGTGCTAAAAGAGAACCAACAGCCAAACCTCCAATAAATGGTAGGAAAGGAAAACCGAAACCAAATCCTCCAAATCTATTGTATAGGATATTTCGATTCATTCGGACATACGCCTCCTTTATTGGGTCTTTATAATGTATGGTAATAAAGGGAGCTATGCGCATGTACTAGAAGCCCAAATTAGAGACCAGCCATCACCATTAGCTAAAAATCTAATGATTATTGATCACTTTTTAGTGTAAAGAAAGTTATTTCAGGAGGGACGAGAAAACGATAAGGTTGTCGAGTTGTCCCAAGTCCTTTATTTACATAGAGGGTTAAATTGTTTAAATAATAAAAGTCCTCATAAAATTTAGTACCAAGAGGAGGAGTTATCAAAGGTCCTATAAATGGAAGCTGAATCTGTCCACCGTGGGAGTGTCCAGATAACTGTAAATTTACATGGAACTCTTCAGAAATGGCTTCAGCTACATCCGGTTCATGTGCAAGTAAAATGGTATAAGCATCTTCTGGAATGTTGCGCAACGTCTGACGAAAATCAGGTCGCCCAAGCATTAAATCGTCCACTCCTCCGATGTAAATTCTACTCTTATCAATTAATTCTATATAAGTATTTTCGTTTTTTAATATGGTAAAACCAGAAGCCTCCATAATTTCTTCATATGTTTCAGTACCGTACCCTCCATGATCATGATTGCCATAGATGGCAAACTTACCTAAAGGAGCATTTACTTTTTCCAAAATGTGAATCAGATTATAAGATTGATCATATTCCATTGGATTATCCATTAAGTCACCTGTGAAAAAAACAACATCAGGTTGTTCTTGATTTATTATTTTCACTGCATTTTCAAGGTCTTGCTTATCAAAAAAGTGCCCTACGTGTGTGTCGGAAAATTGAGCTATTTTAATACCGTCAAAGCTTTTCGGGATACTTTTGTGAACGATGGTATGTTTCACCTTATTCATTTGTTTTGGTTCTACATATCTAGCGTAATAATAGCCTACTCCACTAGCTATAATGGCAACAAAAAAGGAGGTGAATATCCTCTTAAAAAAACCTCTTCTAGTTATTTTAGACATACTATACTCAACCTATCTTTAGGAGTTTTCGTTTCTTTTTTCCTAAGAATTCATTATATCATCAAAACTATTAATCTTTCTTGTATTGATGACTAGAAAATTATTGAAAGGAAATCTGTGTAATATTTTTATTATTCTGCAAATTATAGTAGTATTTATATTAAATAGCTGAAAGATCCAAATTGATATAGAAACTTAATACTGGAGGTATGTAAGTTGGGAGAGAAAAAGGTTGTTATCATAACAGGCGGTTCAAGTGGCATGGGAAAATATATGGCAATAAAATTTGCCCAAGAGGGATTTAATGTCGTTATTACTGGAAGAGAGCTAGACCGATTGGAAGCGGCAAAAAAAGAAATTCAAAGAACTGATAATCAAGTTTTGACGATTCAAATGGATGTTAGGGAACCGGAGCATGTTAAGCGTATGATTAAAATGACTGATGATTCATTCAATCGTATTGATGTATTAATCAATAATGCAGCTGGTAATTTTGTTTGTCCTGCCGAAAAGCTTTCTGTTAATGGTTGGAAATCCGTTATTGACATTGTCTTGAACGGAACTTTCTACTGTAGTTCTGCAGTTGGGAATTATTGGATGGGACGTGATGTGAAAGGTAGCATGATAAATATGGTTGCCACTTATGCTTGGAATGCGGGAGCTGGGGTCGCACATTCTGCTGCTGCAAAAGCTGGTGTTCTCTCATTAACTAGGACACTAGCAGTTGAATGGGGAACGAAGTATGGCATTCGCGTAAATGCTATAGCGCCAGGTCCTATTGAAAGGACTGGAGGAGTAGACAAACTGTTGCAATCAGAAAAAGAGGCCGAAAAAATTAGGGATAGTGTTCCTTTGAAAAGGTTTGGCAGACCAGAAGAAATAGCAGAGCTGGCTTTTTTCCTCAGTTCAGAAAAAGCATCATATATTAATGGTGAATGTGTAACAATGGATGGTGGACAATGGCTTCAGCCGTTTCCATTCTAAAATAGCATTTTTCTATATTATGCATGAGATAAAAAGGGTCTGAATCGGTGTGTTTTCTACATTCTTAGGTAATTCATCCTCTGTATTCGTGATATAATAGTTGAAAAAATACAAAGGGGAGAAGAGGATGGATCCACTTGATATCATGGCTAATTTAGACAAGGTATGCCCCTATTATCAAGCTATATTCAATGCCGAGAAGCAAGAGGTGATGGGATATGAAGTATTGGGGAGGATTCAGTTGGATAATAAAGAGGTGGAAAGTTTAGGTCCCTTCTTTCATGATTACTCCATTCCCCTTGAATATCAGAGCGAAGTGGAAAAAGTGGTTATTAATAAAGCATTGACATATTACACAGAAAATAGTTGTAGCTTCAAGCTTTTTTTAAACCAAAATGTTCATTTGTTATTACAGGATCAGGGAGAGTCTTTACTTGAACTATTGCTTTCATTTGTACCGAAGGGGTTAAATCTTGAAAATATTGTAATTGAAATTGACGAGCACTCATCTAAAGAAGATATTGAGTATATTCAGCATATATTCAATTACTATAAAACATATGGAATTCAGCTGGCTATTGCAAATATTGGGGAAGCTGGTGCTAATATGGATAGGATTAGGCGCTTATCTCCCAATATCATGAAGGTGGATTTAAGAATGTTAAGGCAATCATATGAAGTGACATCTCATCAGGATGTATTATACTCCCTAGCAATTCTTTCTAGAAAGATTGGTGCTGCCTTACTGTATGAAAATATTGATGCATCTTTTCAGCTCCAATATGCATGGCGGAACGGGGGACAGTACTATCAAGGAGAGTATCTCCATCAGCCTGGACCTGATTTTATTCAAATTTTGCATGCCAAAAAAGTATTAATCGAGAAATTCCAACAATTCATCCGTTATGAAAAAAGAAAACTCCAAGCAATTCATCATTTTTCGCAGATGCTTGATGCAAAGATACATTCTCTTCCTTCAAAGGATATGCAGCATGATGAGATTGATAGTTGGTTACTTTCCTTGGCAAAACAATTTACCGACATAAGTTTTAGGATGTACGTATGTGATGAAAATGGTTTTCAACTGTCTTCCAACCTATTTAAGGAAGAAGGTATATGGAAGACAGTGGAGTCCTCTAAAGGGAAAAATTGGAGTTGGAGACCTTATTTTTTGGAAAATGTAATGAAAATGAGTATAGATCAAAAAGGGATACTATCAGATCTCTATAGTGATATTAAAACTGGGGAGTCAGTCCGTACTTATTCTTATCCCATATCACGAGGAAGGTTCCTCTATATGGATCTAGCTTATGAATTCTTGTATGAAAACCAGGACCTCTTATAAAACAAGACGTATAGAAAGAATTGTACTGTTTACCTTAAGAGTATAGATTACTCTTGAGAGGTGATACAATGGGTTCTTTTGATTTCATTTTGGCTGTTTTAGCATTAATTATTGTGGTTGGAGCAATGGGGTATACGTATAGAATTGGTAGGCAATCTAATACTCAGACCTCTACTCATGATTCTTCCATTAGTGAAAAAGTTCAAGAACATTATGTTCTGAAAAATCCGGTATTTGTGGCGTTATTGGTAGCAACAATCTTAATCTTGTTATACATTGCTTATGCTGCATTACGTTGGCAATGGTGATGAAGAAATGAACCCCTTCCAAATTGGTAGGGGTTTTTAATGTTTTGGAGGAAAGCCAAAAGGGAAAAACTAAATAAATTGAGTATTTTGTCAGATTTCGTATTTATTTTACGAACGTTTCTAATCCCAGTCAACTAAAGTTATTGATACAATAAGAGCACATCATCTGAGGAGGAGATGGAAATGCATAAGTTTTGGGCAGGTATTCTATTAATTGTATTAGTTGTAATGTTGGGTTCCCATACGGTTTCTGCGGAACAAAAACTGTCAGATGAAGAAATTTTCACTTTCTTGAATGAGGCATATAATTCTCAACTGTCATTAGGAGAAAAGCATCATTCAATGAATGAGATTAAAGAAAAATTAAATGATTATTTCTCTTCAGATTATCAGGATGCTTTTTTAGCTGAACACCTCTTTGAAGAAAAAGAAGGCTTTATTACATATGGTACTGATTTTACACCATACTATATTCCATTTTTCTCTTACAATGAAGAAACAAAAGTATTAAGAGATGAAATAAACGAAATCATTACTGTATATCAATTTTTCCCTGCTGAAGAAAATATGCCGAGCCTCTACGATGACCACTATGAATATATTGAATTAAAAGAAACAGAAACAGGATTAATTGTTACAGACTATGATTTCTCCTATCAGGAACCTGCATTTCTTAGTTATGAGATAAATCCAATTTCCGAAGTCATTAAACCTACTAATGTATCTATATTCCAAACAAATACCAATTCAGTGAGTGTACTTGGTTTTTTTTTCAAGCCGTTTTTATATAACTTCACCTTTCCAATGTTAACCTCAAATGAAATAGATCACCTTAAAAATAAAACCAATCTTGTGACAAGGTAAAAAAACAAAAAAAGAGCGGGTACGCTCTTTTTTTGTGGATAAAAATACTTTAAGTAACTCACCCTTAATGGTATGATGTACTTTCTTACAGGAAATGATGAATGGTTATTCCTCAAAACCTAGCAGTTTTTGTAATAATGCTAGATCAAATCCTTTTACAACATGTTCATCCACTGTTACAGTAGGAGTGGAATACGATTGTAATACATTGACAAGGTGATTCCTTGCCTTTAGGTTTTCTTTAATATTGACCTCATTAAATGAAACCTCGTGGTGTGTTAAAAACTGTTTAACAACCTGACAAGGTGGACAATCAGGCTGGGTATATACTGTGATATTCATAAATGTTCAGCTCCTTGTAAGAAAAAATTCATAACTTTATACATTGAATTGTTGAATTTACTTACAATAAAATAATAAAGTTGTTAGTGAAAAATAATAAATTTCATTTCTACACTCATTTTACTTGATAATTGATGGTTTTGTGTAAAAAAACAAATAAAAGTGAAAGCTAGTTGTAGGAAAGAATAGAAGGAGAGTTGTTATATGTCTTTATTGGTAGGGATAGTAAAAAGACTAAATGATTTAAAAGAAACTTCAGAAGCTGGGAACGAACCAGCACAAAGATACTTTGAAGTTAATGGGGAAAAAGTTTGTAGTGTAAAATTTTTTGATAAAACAGATACATATGAACTGGAAGTTTTTCGAAAAGGTGAAAGTTCTCAAACATACCAATTTGACAATATAGATATGATAGCTATAGAAATTTTTGATTTGATTCATTAAAAAGGTTGTTTATTTTTGGGAGGGTGTAATATGAGTAATAATATCGATGACTATATAGATAGAGGTCTTAAAGGGGATCCAGAAATTAAGCCTGCTGAAAGAAGAGAATTCCTTTCACAATTACGCGAAAGAATAATTCTAGCTTTATCAAGTGGTCAAGTGATGAACAAAATGCCATATAAACCCCTATCAGATTTAATGAAAAAACATCCTTCTTCTCGCCTATTTTTAGATGGAGATTTGAATTATAATCACTTATCCAAGTATATTAGAATGGCAAGTGAAAACGGGATACCTTTTACCATTGTAGATGACAAATCTGCTACTACGAACATTGGATTAGTTTTATCAGCCCAAACTGCTTTAGACAAAGAAGAAATCTTTGTAGCAAAAGAAGAGTTTGAACGACATCTCTAAAGGGAGTGTTCTATATGATACCCACTGTACAATGTCCAAAATGCAATAAGGAAGAAGCAATGGATAAAGTGTTGACAGCACATTCCAACCAAAATGTGTTGTACAAATGTCCGCACTGTGCCTATTCAAAACGACAGATTCAAACAAGTAAAGGTTAAAACCAAGCAACCAAGCATAGTTGCTTGGTTTTTTTGTTGTAAATTGAAGTATAAGCAAAGGAGTATCACGACCATAATGTAGGAAAGGGACATTCGATCCCATTATATAAGAAAAGATTAATTTTTTTAGGGAAAGGGTCATATAAGTATAAGGGAAAGTACGGAAAAAGGAAGTGGCTCAATGGATAATTCTAATAAATTTATTAATATCACCCACGGCTACCTTACTTTTGAACAAGCTTTTGAGAAGATCCTTTTATTTATACAAAAGGATGTGCGAGCCCCTTACCTACTATCAATTGGGACCGATTCTCACGTATATCAACGGGAAACAAAGTTTATGACTGCCATACATCTTCACCGAGTGGGGAAAGGTGCATGGGGATGTGTACGACCTTATATAGCCAAACGAGCTATTCAAAGTCTTCATGAGAAAATATCACTTGAAACGGCATTAAGTCAAGAGGTGGCCACGCTGTTTACAATGGAAAAATTGGAAAAAATAAATAACCTTTTGTTCCCTCATTTGGAGTACGGAGCAGATTTTCGCTTTGAAATACATCTTGATATAGGAAAAAAAGGAGCAACAAAAGACTTTATTCAAGAAATGACTGGAAGAATTACGGCAATGGGATTGGATGCAAAAATAAAACCAGATGCCTATACTGCCTTTTGTTATGCTAATCGCTATACGAAGTAAGTTATGGATGGAAGGGAGCAGAAGAAATGGTGCAATTAACAACAGAGGAAAAAGAATTATTAGTAAGTCTTCTCATTTCAACAGATGTAGCAAAAGAATTTGTATTAAGTGAAATAAACGATATAGAAGTAGGGCAGAAAAAGCTCGAAGCATATACTTATCAAAAATTAATTGAAATTTACGAAAAAATTTCCTGATATGTATCCGTTATAAGAGCCAGTAGGTCTGCAATAAAAAATAAATGTCTCCGACGGAAGACACTCTCGAGGTAATTTGAGGTTGTCTTCTGTTTTTTCGTTTATATATAGAAGTAGTTACTCTTAAATGAGTCTCTAGCTCCAGCGCCTAGCCGTTTCTGCTATTCTATTTCATGTCGAAGAAAGGCGAAAATTTATTTGCGGTAAAAATTCGAGTCCAAGACTAATATATGCTACAATGATATTGGTCAATTATGTCTATATGCATAAAGTATTAGAGAGTAAATAAAGAGAGGAAGAACATTAATGATCAGCCTCCAAAGTAGTAAAGTATTAGGAGCAACAATAAAAGATTTGATAATACCTGCAGAACGAGTGGCACATGTTCAAGTTAAAAACAACTTGGAACATGCACTATTAGTTCTCACAAAAACAGGCTATACGGCTGTTCCAGTCCTTGATGCAAAGTACAAGCTGCATGGACTCATTAGTATCACACATATTATGGATTCAATACTAGGTTTGGAACGAATTGAATTCGAGCGTTTGGAGCATATGGTTGTAGAAGAGGCGATGAATAAAGAGCTCGCAAGCCTATCCATATCTGATACTGTTGAAAAAGGACTCGAGTTATTAGTAGATCATCCTTTTGTTTGTGTACTGAATGATGAAAACATTTTTGAGGGTATTTTAACTAGAAGAACGATACTTGATCGTTTGCATACTCATTTTATTAATAACAATAAAGAACAAGACCTTGAAATTTAAGGTCTTTTTTTTCTTACTTGCTTTGTCCTTAGATTGCTGACTATCAGCAGTCATTTTTTATTGGGTCTTATACAACGTACTTGCCCTAATGTTCAAGATAAGGTTGCATTCCCTTAGATAAAGGGTACAATTTAGATAGACTAACGAAATAGTACATATGTAGATAGAAAGAGGGAAGGGAATGAGCACCGTTACACTAGAGAGAGAAGCGATAAGGAAGGCTTCTTCTAACAAAACAAAAAAGCCGTTTGTGCTTGCTGCTATCATGCTTGCCATGTTTATGGCTGCAATAGAAGCAACGATTGTATCGACTGCAATGCCAGCAATCGCTGCAGATTTGGGAGGTTTTTCTTTATATAGTTGGGTGTTTTCCTCCTACCTATTAATGAATGCAGTTACTGTTTTGATTTATGGGAAGCTTTCAGATTTGTTTGGAAGAAAACCAATTCTTAGTTTTGGAATCATTGTATTTTTAATTGGATCTCTGTTGTGTGGGATGGCACAATCGATTGAAATGTTAATAGTATTTCGATTTATTCAAGGTTTTGGTGCCGGGGCAGTGATGCCAATTGCATCCACAATTGTCGGGGATATGTATACAAAAGAGGAAAGGGCAAAAATTCAAGGTTATTTGTCTAGTGTATGGGGAATTTCTGCAGTTTTAGGGCCAGCCATTGGGGGGCTTATGGTTCAATATGTAAGCTGGAGATTTGTTTTTTGGGTAAATATTCCTCTAGGCATTTTAGCTATCATCGGATTGTATCTGTTTTTACATGAAAATGTAGAAAAAAAGAAGCATTCAATTGATTACGCTGGAGCAGGCTTGCTTTTTCTTTCTGTTAGTACATTCATGCTAGTGATGGTGGAAGGGGGAGTGAGATGGTCCTGGCTTTCGGCCCCAGTCCTACTTTTACTATCCATTTCACTCATAGCTTTTTACCTATTCTTCCTGCAGGAAAAACGTGCAAAAGAGCCAATGATGCCTTTTGACATATGGCAGGAGCGTTCCATTCTAATTGCTAATACAACATCTTTGACTACAGGTGTGATGTTGATTGGAATATCAAGTTTTCTACCTGCCTTTGTACAAGGAGTGATGGAACGACCGCCAATTGTCGCTGGATTTACACTAACGACAATGTCTATTGGTTGGCCAATAGCCGCAATGATAGCAGGCAGGCTTCTATTGAAAATTGGATTTAGGAAAACATCTATCATCGGAGGGGTAGCCTTAATTCTTGGTAGTATAATCTTCATGAGCCTAAGTCCAGAAGATGGACCCGTATGGGCTGCATTTGGTTCATTTATGATTGGAGTGGGTATGGGCTTTTCCACCACCTCCTTTATTGTTTCTATCCAAAGTAATGTTCCTTGGCAGAAAAGGGGAGTGGCAACTGCATCCAATATGTTTATGAGAACACTTGGAAGTACGATAGGAGCTGCCTTATTAGGAGGTATCCTAAATTCACGTATCCTTCAGTATTTACAATCGAATGGAGTGGAACAAGAATTCTCCCTTGATTCCACGACGCTCTTACTAAATGAAGACCAACGGAATATGCTTTCTGATTCAATGAGGGTTATACTACAAGACGGCCTAACCTATGCACTTCATTCTGTATATTTAGTGGTGGCAGGCTTCGCGGTTTTGAGTTTTATTCTTATTCTACTTTTACCAAAAGAAAGTATAAGCAAGCACTGAGTTTTGTAAGCTCAGTGCTTTATTTTTAGGATTTCCATAAATTCAATTCTATTTCCGAAAGGGTCTAAAAAGCTGAATCGAATAATACCTGGTATTGGAATTTCTTTTTTTACATTTATTTGGTGCGATTTAAGGAATTTTTTAACTAATTTAAGATGCTCCACTTCAAAAGCAGGGTGCCGCTTACTTTTCTCTGCTCCCATAGCTTCTGTTCCGATATGAAGTTCAATGTTACCAACACTATACCAAAGACCTCCGTTTTTCAATAAAGATTCGGGCTTTGGTATTTCTTTAAAACCGAGAATATCTGTATAAAATGAACGAGCCGTTTCTTCTTGACCTGTAGGAATACATAATTGAATGTGATGTAATCGTTGTACAGTAATATTCATACGTTTCATCCTTTACCAAAATATTTTATAGGACAAGTAAATAATGAGATAAATAGAAAAGCCGGTTAAAATATTCTTCCAAGGTAGACCATGAAGATGATCTGCTAGCCTTACAGCTGACTGTGCTCCTATCACAGAACCAATACCAAGAGCAACTCCTACTCTCCAATCGAAATGTCCCATTGAAAAATATACAAGAAACGAAACAAAACAACTTGAAAAGGTTTGTAGTCTTGTTAAACCGATACTGTTTATATAGGAGTAACCTGCATTCATAAAAGAATGCATTAAGAGTGTCGCTTGCCCTGGACCGAATAATCCATCATAAGATCCGATACCAATATAAGTCGGATAAAAAAGTTTAGTTTGTTGATCTTTAGGCGCTTTATTTATCATTTTCGACTTTAGAATATTTAAAAGTGTAGCAAAAATTAGGAGGATTAAAGCAATTTTCAAAAGTAATGGTTCATCTAAAGTAGATGCAAGAAATGCCCCTAATACCCCTCCGAGCATAGTGAAGGGAATTATTTTCAAACCGGTTTTTATATCTATTTCTCCTCTTTTCCAAACGGTGTAGAAGCTGGAAAAAGAACTAAATGTATTGGAAAATTTATTAGCAGCTATTGCGGTGTGAATAGGTACACCCAATAACAGCATCGCGGGTAAATTAATTAGACCTCCTCCCCCTCCTAAAGTTCCAATAAATGTTGCAACAAACCCAATCAATGTTAAAAAGATGAAATGTGTTTCCATGACTTTTCCTACCTCTCCTTGACGCTGTTCCCATGTATTATTTTATTATGTAAAATGTGATAATGAAATTATGAATAAATTAAGATATACTATAAGAAAAACTTATAATAAGGGGTTCAAATGAACACTTCAGAATTTCAAATTTTGTCTGTATTAGCGAAGGAAAAAAATATGCGAAAAGCTGCAGAACGACTATTCGTATCTCAACCAGCATTATCGCAAAGACTTCAATCGATTGAAAAAAATTGGAACGTTAAAATTTTCATACGTACCCAAAAGGGGTTAGTAATTACTCCAGCTGGGGAAAAGATTGTAGAGTTTGCAGAAGAAGTTCTAATGAAAGCCGATAAGGTAAAAGAGGATATTACCTCCTTGGATAAAGAAGTTTATGGAACATTAAAAATAGCGGTGGCTACCATTATAGGTCAGTATTGGCTTCCAAAAGTATTAAAGAAATTTATTCAGCAGTATCCAAATGCAAAAGTCTCTCTGATTACCGGTTGGAGTAGCGATATAGTGAAGAGCCTTTATGAAGATGAAGTTCATGTAGGCATTATAAGAGGGAATCCAGAATGGAAGGGAGTTAAGCAGCATCTACTTAGTGACAAGTTATATTTAGTAGATACTGAAATAAATGAGATTTCTGATTTGGAACATACAGAACGTCCATTCATTCAATTTAAAAGTGACTCAACCTATTATCAAGAAATACAGGTTTGGTGGCACAAAAAGTTCCAATCTCCTCCAAAAAGGACTATTGTAGTAGATCAAATTGAAACCTGTAAACAAATGGCATTGAATGGAATTGGATACGCTATTCTTCCATCTATCACTATTCAAGATGATTACGAAAAGATAAAAAAAATACCACTTGAAAAAGATGAGGTTTCTAATTTACATCGTGATACGTGGTTGATTGGATATGAATCTTCTTTTAAATTAAAACAGGTAGAAGCATTTATGGAGATTCTCTCGGCATATCAAAAGTAGCAATTGAAATGTTATTTTTGTAAAAATGCATGATTTCATTGGATAATAAACTTAAGTAGTAGTATGATATATTTTTGAATAACTAGAATGAATTAAGGTGGAAATCAGCAAATGGAATGGAAGAACATTTATCGTGGTATTTTAATTGGTATGTGTGATGTAGTACCAGGAATAAGTGGAGGCACGGTTGCCTTTATTTTAGGTATTTATGAGCGCTTAATTAATGCTATTAGTGGTTTTTTTAGTAAAGATTGGTACAAGCATCTTACATTCTTATTGCCGCTAGGAATGGGAATGGGGATTGCCATCATATCGTTTAGTCATGTGATAGAATTCCTATTGAGGACATATCCTGAGCCTACTCAATTCTTGTTTTTAGGACTTGTTGTTGGTGTACTACCATTATTGGTGAAGGAGTCTAACATTAAAGAAACTTTCAAAGCAAGGCATTATACTTTATTGGTTGTCTCCTTGTTGTTACTTGCATCTATGGCATTCTTACAAGAATCGACTAGACCAATTATTGTGGCATTAGATATGAATACGGCAATTATTTTATTTTTTGCTGGGGCACTTGCAAGTACCAGTATGTTGCTTCCAGGGATTAGTGGATCAATGGTGTTGTTAATATTAGGATTTTATACAACTGCAATTACTGCTATTAAAGATTTTAATTTCCCTATTATTATTGTCATCGGACTTGGGGTAGCAGTTGGCTTTATTTTATCAAGTAAAATGATTAAATATATCCTTGTTAAGTATCCAGTGATGACCTATGCGGCTATAATTGGGCTTGTGACGGGTTCAACTGCCATCATTTATAATGGATTTGCAGAGAGCTTTCTAGGAAACGTCATGTGTGTGATTAGTTTTATTTTCGGATTAATTATTGTACAATTTATTGCTAACACTAATAATAGATTAGTTCAGAAAAGTAGAGCATAATATTTATAGAGGGGCTAAGTCCTCTCTTTTTTTCTGCCTTCCTGGATGAATAATATTTATACTTGTCACAATTTTTGTTGTTTGATAGAGTAAAGGAATAAAGACATAAGATTTAGGAGGACATACATAATGAAAATGATGGATGCAAATGAAATTATTTCATTTATTCAAAACAGTACAAAATCTACACCTGTAAAGGTTTATGTAAAAGGTGATTTGGAGAACGTTGATTTTGGTGCATCTTCTAAAACCTTTTTAAATGGAAATAGTGGAGTTGTATTTGGTGAATGGGCAGAGATAGAAGCTGCACTTAAAGCAAATGAAGCGAATATTGAAGATTTTGTTGTGGAGAATGACAGACGTAATTCCGCCATTCCACTTTTAGATATGAAAGGTATTAAAGCTCGAATTGAGCCAGGTGCGATTATCCGTGACCAAGTCGAAATTGGAGACAATGCAGTAATCATGATGGGTGCATCTATTAATATTGGTGCAGTTGTTGGTGAAGGAACGATGATTGATATGAACGTTGTACTTGGTGGACGTGCAACAGTCGGGAAGAATTGCCATATTGGTGCAGGAACTGTCCTTGCTGGAGTAATCGAACCACCTTCTGCTAAGCCAGTAATTGTGGAAGATGATGTGGTTATTGGTGCAAATGCAGTGGTACTTGAAGGAGTAACGGTAGGAAAAGGTGCAGTTGTTGCTGCAGGTGCCATCGTCATTGATGATGTAGCCCCATATACCGTAGTAGCTGGTACGCCAGCGAAGAAAATTAAAGAAATTGATGAAAAAACAAAATCCAAGACGGAAATCAAACAAGAGCTTCGTCAGTTATAATACAGTAGTTGAAGGCGTGGGTAACAATCCACGTCTTTTTCTTAAGAAAGAACGTATCACTTTTAGAAAATTATACAATTTAGCTCATCGCCATATTCACTTAAGAGAAAGTCATAAAGGTTAAAAAAACCGTCATTCCGACTTTTTCTTATACATGTCAGGATCACCAAGGCGCTTGAACTTTACATAAGAAAGAGGGTTGCGTAAGTGTCCATTATGAATAATCCTTATGTTCAGATAAGAAGGGAACTGCATCAAATACCTGAAAGGGGATTTGATGAAACAAAAACGCAAGGTTATTTACTTCAATATATCCAAAACCTACCCAAAGAACATATTGAATTAAAAACGTGGAAAACAGGTATCTTTTTAAGAGTACAAGGAACTGCTCCGAGGAAGACGATAGGGTACAGAGCGGATATAGATGGATTACCAATTACAGAAGAAACTGGTCTTTCATTTAAGTCACTTCATGAAGGCATGATGCATGCTTGTGGTCATGATTTGCATATGAGTATTGCTCTTGGCATTTTAACACATTTTGCTACTCACCCACCTAAAGATAACTTGTTATTTATGTTCCAACCTGCTGAAGAAGGACCAGGTGGTGCATTACCTATGATACAGACAGATTTTTTTACACAATGGAAACCTGATATGATTATTGCATTGCATATAGCACCTGAATATCCGGTTGGAACGATTGCGACAAAACCTGGTCTCTTGTTTGCGAACACTTCCGAGTTATTTATTGATCTCACTGGGCTTGGTGGACATGCGGCATATCCCCACCAGACTAATGATATGGTGGTTGCTGCATGTTCTCTCGTAACACAACTACAATCCGTTGTGGCGAGAAATGTGGATCCGTTAGATAGTGCTGTTATCACAATTGGTAAAATTACAGGTGGTACAGTTCAGAATATTATTGCAGAACGGGCAAGATTAGAAGGAACGATTAGAACCTTATCTGTTGAAAGTATGAAAAAGGTAAAAGAACGAATTGAAGCGCTTGTACAAGGTGTTGAAATTGGGTACAACTGTAAAACATCGATTGATTATGGAAGTATGTATCATCAAGTAGACAATGATGTGAAACTAACAGAAGAGTTTATGCGTTTTGTTACGAATGAAACAAATGTCAATTTGATAGAAAGTAAGGAAGCGATGACAGGTGAAGACTATGGCTATATGATAGCAAACACGCCAGGTTTTATGTTTTGGTTAGGAGCTGAATCACCTTTTGGTCTTCATCATTCAAAATTAAATCCGAATGAAGATGCGATTGGTGTTGCTATAAACACCATAATTTCATATCTAAATTTTAAAGCAAATTAAGCATCTAACAATCTTTCCTCCTCGTATAATTTTAAAATAATGAGCCAAATTAAGGACGAGGAGGTGGATACATATGCCAAAAATCGGTGTGGAACAATCTTTAACAGATGTACAAGAAGCATTACAAGAAAAAGGGTATGATGTTATACAATTAACAAATGAAAATGATGCCAAAGGTTGCGATTGCTGTGTTGTTACTGGTATTGATAATAATTTAATGGGAATATCTAATAGCGTAACTGCAGGATCTGTCATTGAAGCAAGTGGAATGACTGCAGACCAAATTTGTCAACAAGTGGAGAGCAAAATTAATCATTAAAAAAGAGCCCGAGGGCTCTTTTTTATTTATACCTAATTGGATGCAGGTTCGATTTCTCCGTAAATGGCTTCTTTAATAGCCTTCCTTAATTGCCTTTCAACTGCCCATTGTTCCATATTTTTTGTCCTTGCAATTACCCGAATAACAACCTCTGAACTATCTACACTTTGAACTCCAACTACGTATGGACCTTCAATAATTGTTTCTTTGTTTTCAAGTGCAATCCGCTCACATACACCATGTAATACGTCAATGACACGGTCTAAGTTATCATTAGCAGGGATGGTTATATCTACAAGTGCACGCATAGTTCCTCGTGAGTGATTTGTTAAATTAGAAATCCCTCGATTTGGTACATAATGAAGGGAGCCGTCAAAGTCCCTTATCTTCGTTGTTCGCAGACCAACCTCTTCCACAATTCCTGAAAAGCCAGCAGTTGTGACATAATCATCCACATCAAGTTGCTTCTCTAACAATAAGAAGAATCCTGTTACTACATCGCTCACAATTCCTTGAGCTCCAAATCCGATTGCAAGTCCGACTATACCAGCACCAGCCAAAATAGCACTAGTTCGTAGATCAAACACATTTTCTAGAACCATCACAATTAAGAAAAAAATTAATACATATGTAAAAACATTAATCGATAATTTTTCAAGTGTTTTTGCTCTTCCTGGTGAAATACCTTTTCGATTTGCAGTGCGACTAAACAGACGTGTAATTAATTTTGTACCTAAAGATTTTACAATTCCATATACTATGACAATGACTAATAGTTTGAGCACAATAATACCCACTGCTGTTAAAAGTGCATAAAATTCTAAGTTAAAATTGCCTAATCCCATTTTTCCTCTCCTTTTTAGTTGAGATAATAATTTCTATTATGGAATTATAAAGTATTTTATAGGGAAATCCAAATAATTATCGTAATATCTACAAGGAATGCATTTTATTTTGTTCTCACATAAAAGAATGATAATATAAATCCTTAGGATGATTTTTTTGCAAAAAGGGCATACCAACAAAGGGATTAAAAAGAATGCAAAAACCTAAATTAAATTAATTATTATTTAACATTGACTAAAAATAAGTGGAAGTATATAATAGTCATTGTTGATTATTTTTTTAAATGAGAATTTTCTTTAATATTCTCATTGAAATTACAACTTGGAGGGATTTACAAATGGCAGAACGTATGGTAGGTAAACAAGCTCCACGTTTTGAAATGGATGCTGTTTTATCAAACAAAGAATTCGGAAAAGTAAGCTTAGAAGAAAACATGAAAAACGACAAGTGGACAGTTCTTTTCTTCTATCCAATGGATTTCACTTTCGTTTGTCCAACTGAAATCACAGCTATGTCTGATCGTTATGACGAATTTGAAGACTTAGATGCAGAAATTATCGGTGTATCCACTGATACTATCCATACCCACTTAGCATGGATTAACACAGACCGTAAAGATAATGGTCTTGGTGAATTAAAATATCCATTAGCTGCAGATACAAACCACGCTGTATCCCGTGACTATGGTGTGCTAATTGAAGACGAAGGTATTGCACTTCGTGGTCTATTCATCATCAGCCCTGAAGGTGAACTACAATACCAAACAGTTTTCCACAACAACATTGGTCGTGATGTAGAAGAGACACTACGTGTTCTTCAAGCATTACAAACTGGTGGACTTTGCCCAGCTAACTGGAAGCCTGGACAAGCTACTCTATAATTTTTGTTAACATAGAATAAGGTCTAACGTATCCGTTAGGCCTTTTCTTGCAATACATAATGCTTATATTGGAGGTAATTAGCTTATGAAACTACGCTCCCCGATGCCTGAGTTGTCAGGTGCTACAGAATGGTTAAATGGACAAGTTACAAAAGAAGAATTAGTAGGAAATAAACCAACTCTCATTCACTTTTGGTCTGTCAGTTGTCATTTATGTAAAGAGGCAATGCCACAAGTAAATGAATTTCGAGATAATTACAAAGATAAGTTAAATGTTGTAGCAGTACATATGCCTCGCTCTGAGGATGACCTTAACATGGAGTGTATTAATAAAACTGCAAGTGAACACGATATTACGCAGCCCATTTTTATTGATAACGAACATAAACTAACGGATGCCTTTGAAAATCAATATGTTCCAGCATATTATGTATTTGATGCAGAAGGAAACCTGCGTCATTTCCAAGCTGGAGGCAGTGGAATGAAAATGCTTGAAAAACGTGTTAACCGTGTTCTAGGTGAAAGTGAAAAATAATGTTAGATAAAAAAAGGATTATCCTTAAATGGGTAATTCTTTTTTTATCTAATCAATCTTACGGAAAGTGCATTTGAAAGTCCTCGACAATCTATCTGTTAACTAAAGTAGAATATAAATCGATGTAATCTTCATAGCATTATCTTTATAAGGTAATTCTTTTGTATGGTCTGGCTTCTCCGTCTAAAGACGTAGAAAATTTCCAACTTCTTATCCCATTCCAAATGTAAAATAAAGCGATACAATTAGTGTATAAATAATTTAAATTTTTCCGAAAAAGACTGGATAATTATTTCGAAAGTCGATATATTAGATACTATCTTATATTTTCCAGCATGAGTAAACAAAGGAGGGAATACATGTGGAGACATTTAAGAAGTTAAAGGACTTCTATTGGCCTTATCGTAAAAGCTTTTACTTGTCCTTAGTTTTTTTATTACTAGTAACGGTCATAACGGTCATTTACCCAGTAATATTACAATTGACAATTGATGAGGTAATTAGTAAGCAACAATTCCACTACATACCTTATATTGCAATAGGGTTTCTTGGAATAATGGCTTTAAAAGGGGTATTTACGTATTACAATCAGTTTTTAGGAGATTTATTTGGAATACGGTCGGTGTATCGACTTCGAAATGAATTGTATGAAAAACTGCAATTTTTACCATTTAGATATTATGATAATGCAAAAACAGGAGATTTGATGTCAAGACTAACTGCGGATGTAGAGGGATTCCGATTTTTCTTGTCTTTTGGTTTTGCAGAATTGATTCGATTTGTATTACTTGTGACTATTAGTTTAAGCTTAATGTTTTATTATTCAGTAGCGCTGACCTTCGTAACACTAATTGCTATGCCTTTTCTTGCATTCATTACTTACCGATTTGACAAAAGGGTGCATCCTGCATTTCGTGGTATTAGGAAGTCTTTTGGAAAATTAAACACGAATGTACAAGAAAATATTAGTGGTATTAATACAGTAAAATCACTTTCAAGAGAAGATTATCAAATAGGGAAATTTAACAATTCTAATGAGGATTATAAAGATAAGTACATCACAACAGCAAATATTTGGGCAAAGTATTTCCCTCTCATGGAATTTATCGGGAACGCCTGTGTAGTAGGGTTAATTTCATTTGGTGGTTATTTAGTCATTAACGGAACATTAACAGCTGGTGGACTAGTAGCATTTTTCTCACTAATCTGGTATATCGTATGGCCAATTGCAAACCTTGGTTTCGTTATTAACCAGTTTTCACAGGCTAAAGCATCTGGAGAAAGGCTTCTAGAAATATTAGATGCAAATGAAGATATTCAAGATCACCCAGAAGCAAAAGATGTTTCAAAACTAAACGGTCATGTAACGTTTGAAAATGTTACATTTCAATATCCTAATGAAGATAAAAAAGCACTTGAAGATGTTACGTTTGATGCACCACCAGGAAAGCAAATAGGATTAATTGGTGCAACTGGTTCTGGAAAAACAAGTATAACTCAGTTGATTACCAGATTTTATGAACCTCAATCTGGTAGAATTCTAGTGGACGGCGAAGAAGTTAAAAATTATTCATTATATACATTGCGCAATCAAATTGGCTTTGTACTTCAGGAATCGTTTTTATTCTCATCTACCATTAAATCAAATATTGCCTATGGAAGGCCGAATGCAACGATGGATGAAATTGTCCGTGCAGCCAAGATGGCTCAAGCCCATGATTTTATAATGGAGTTGCCAGATGGCTATGATACGATGCTTGGCGAAAGAGGTATGGGACTTTCTGGTGGACAAAAGCAAAGGATAGCCATAGCCCGTGCTCTTATTCTGGATCCTAGTATTCTAGTATTGGACGATGCGACGAGTGCTGTAGATATGCAAACAGAGTTTAATATTCAAAGAGAGCTTAAAGGAGCATTATCAGGAAGGACTACATTTATTATTGCTCATCGAATATCTTCCTTAAAACATGCAGATGAAATTTTAGTGTTAGAGGAAGGTAAAGTAATTGAAAGAGGAACACATGACGAACTCGTAGGGAAAAATGGCGCATATCGTCGTATATATGATATTCAGTATAAAGACCAAAAGGCGGTTTTGGCAACTCAGACTAATTAAAGGCAGGTGAGAAAACATGCGTAGAAAGCACAAAATTGAATTAAATGATAATGTAAAGAAAAGATTCTATTATTCTACTGATCAAGCAATTGAAAAGCCATTTAATTGGAAGCAGATGTGGCGTTTATTAGCATATATGAAACCATATTCAAAAACATTGCTGCCACTTGCAATAATTACGATGCTTATTGCAACAGGAGTTCGATTAGCTATTCCAATAATAATAGGGAAATATCTGTATGATGATGCAATAGCACAAAAGGATATGGATCTTTTAACGAAACTTGCTATTGTTGTAGGAGCTTTGTATCTAGTTTCCTATGTTGCTAATGCTTTTAGAATACGATGGATGAATATGCTTGGACAAAAAGTCATCTATGATTTGCGAAAACATCTGTTTTCACATGTACAAGGTCTCTCACATAGGTTTTTTGACCAGCGTTCTGCGGGCTCTATTCTTGTTAGAATAATGAATGATATTAACTCTCTGCAAGAATTATTTACGAACGGTGTCATTAATCTGTTAATGGATTTTATCTTATTAATAGGTATAGTAGTAATCTTGTTTATTTTAAGTCCAGAGCTTGCTACAGCCATCCTTATAATATTGCCACTAATGTTCTTCATTTCTACAAGTCTTCGACGAAAAATTAGAAGAGCTTGGCAAGACGTTCGCATCAAGCAAGCTATGTTAAATTCCCATTTAAATGAGAGTATTCAAGGAATTCGCGTTACACAATCTTTTACTCAAGAACGTGAAAATATGGGCTTTTTTGACCGTATTAATTCTGAGAACTTTGAGTCTTGGAAAAACGCAACAAGACAAAATGCTATCTTTAGACCGTTTGTAGAAATGACAAATGCAGTTGGTACAGTGATACTTATCTGGTTTGGTGCGTATTTAATTCAAGTAAACCTAACAGGTGGATCTAGCTCTTTAACAGTTGGGGTGTTCATCTCCTTCGCTTTTTACTTAGGGATGTTTTGGGAGCCAATTTCAAGGCTTGGACAGCTATACAATATGCTTTTAGTTGGGATGGCCTCTTCAGAACGTATCTTTGAATTTTTAGATGAGAAACCAATTGTTGACGAAAAAGAGGATGCAGTTCAAATCGAGACTATCAACGGTGAAATTGAATTTAAGGATGTAGAATTCTCATATGATAGTAAAAGAAAAGCACTGAATAAAATTTCTTTGAAGATGGAAGCTGGCCAAACAGTAGCATTAGTTGGGCATACTGGTTCAGGGAAAACAACCATTGCGAATTTAATTTCTCGTTTTTATGATGCAACTGGAGGAGAAGTATTAATTGATGGTCATAATATCAAAGATATTTCTCTAAAAAGTTTACGATCTCAAATTAGTGTTGTTTTGCAAGATACATTCATATTTTCTGGAACAATCAACGACAATATCCGCTTTGGTCGTCCAACAGCAACAGATGAAGAAGTCAAGGCTGCTGCGGAAGCGGTGGGTGCTAATGCTTTCATTGAAAGATTAAAGAACGGGTATGAAACAGAGGTAGAGGAAAGAGGAAATGTATTATCTGTTGGTGAAAGACAGTTGATTTCCTTTGCCCGCGCTCTTTTAGCAGATCCGAGCATAATTATTCTTGATGAAGCAACAGCAAGTATTGATACGGAAACCGAAATGCAAATTCAACAGGCGCTTAAACAACTTTTGAAAGGGCGAACAGCAATCATTATTGCACATCGACTTTCTACCATACGTGAAGCAGATAATATTATTGTTCTTGATCATGGGAACATTATGGAACAAGGAAACCATGACCAACTTATGAATCATGAGGGCATTTATTATCGTCTAGTAAAAGCACAATTTACGATGTTAGACGTAAGTTGACTAATAAGAAAAAGTAAAAATAAAGATCAAATCTTAGTATGATTTGGTCTTTATTTTTTGGTGAAAATTACAACATTCTTTTTGCCTTCTAGTTTAAATTGAAATTGCCGATAATATATTTACATTTATTATAGAGTAGATTATTGTGGTAAAATATATAAAAAATCTCATTAAGTCCATTCATTGGAGGAAGTATTTTGAATAGAAAAGAGTTTGCCGTAATTGGGTTAGGTCGTTTCGGAGGAAGTATGGTAAAAGCTCTAAGTGATGAGGGTGTAGAAGTACTTGCCATTGATAATGATGTAGAAAAAGTAAACCAATTTGCCCACATCGCTTCACATGCAGTAGTAGGAGATACTACAGATGAAGCTGTTCTGAAGAGTTTAGGTATTCGTAATTTTGATCATGTCATAGTGGCAATTGGTGATAATATACAAGCAAGTATACTTACCACGTTAATTTTAAAAGAATTGGGTGTAAAAAAAGTTACGGTAAAAGCTACTAATGATTATCATGAAAAGGTGCTAAAGAAAATTGGTGCAGATCAGGTTGTACATCCAGAAAGAGATATGGGAAGGCGTATTGCCCATAATATCGTTTCTAATAATGTCTTAGATTATCTGGAGTTATCTGATGAACATAGTATAGTGGAAATTGTAGCGAGCCGCAGACTTGACGGATTTACACTCATTGATTTAGATATCCGGGCTAAATATGGTATAAACATAGTAGCTATTAAGCGTGGTAGGGAAATTATCGTATCGCCACAGGCAACAGATGTTATTCTAAAGGGTGATATATTAATTGTTATTGGTGCAGATAAGGATATAAATAGGTTTGAAAAGAAGCTAGTAGAAGAGTAAAAGATTATCCAGTAAGGTTTTTTCTTACTGGGTATTTTTTTGTGTAAGGAAAGTTTAACTGACCTACAGTAGTTATTTCGTAGTGTTTAGGTCCATAAAAAAACTGTAGACAACCTTTAGGTTGACTACAGTCTGAATTCCCTAATAGTATGGGGAAGTGATTTAGACTTCCATAATGATTGGGAGAATCATTGGACGGCGCTTCGTTTTTTCATATAGGAACGGTGCTAGCGTATCTGTGATTTCATTTTTAATTTCAGACCACTGTGTTGTACGGCGCTCCATAATTTTATTTAAATGTTTGGAAATCAGAGCTTGTGCATCATTTATTAGATCACCTGATTCTCTCATATAGACGAAGCCACGTGAAATGATATCTGGTCCAGAAGCAATCTTGAAGTCCTTCATATTGATGCTTACCACCACGACTACTAGTCCTTCTTCAGAAAGAATTCGGCGGTCGCGTAATACGATATTTCCGATGTCGCCAATTCCGTTTCCATCAATATATACATTGCCAGATGGAATTTTTCCTGCTACTGAAGCTTCATCTTCACCAAGAGCTAAGACTTCTCCATTATCCATTACAAAGCAGTTTTCGACTGGAACACCGCAATCAACAGCAAGTTGCTTGTGGGTAATTTGCATACGATATTCCCCATGAATCGGCACGAAGTATTTTGGTTTGATTAGGCGTAGCATCAGCTTCTGTTCTTGTTGTCCACCGTGTCCGGAAGTGTGAATATCGCTTAATGAACCATGAATAACATCTGCACCTGCACGGAACAGCATATTGATAGTACGGTTCACACTTAAAGTGTTACCAGGAATAGGAGAGGACGAGAATACCACTGTATCTCCAGGGATTATTTGAATTTGTCGGTGTGTACCATTAGCAATTCTTGACAGTGCTGCCATTGGTTCACCCTGACTACCCGTACATAAAATGGTAACCTTATTTGCTGGTAATCGGTTAATTTGATTTGCTTCAATAAATGTATCTTTAGGAGCACTAATATACCCAAGGTCTTGTCCAATATTTATAGCAGCTTCCATGCTACGGCCAAAAACAGCGATTTTTCTTCCGTGAGCAACAGCAGCCTCTGTCACTTGTTGAAGGCGGTGAATATTGGATGCAAAAGTAGCAAAAATGACCCTTCCATCAACCTTACGGAATATATCCTGAATACTGTCACCTACTTTTCGTTCAGACATGGTGAAATCAGGAATCTCACTGTTGGTACTATCGGAAAGAAGACAAAGGACACCTTCCTTTCCTATCTCAGCCATTTTTGTTAGATTGGCAGGCTCACCTACAGGAGTAAAGTCAAACTTAAAATCACCAGTGTGTACGATATTTCCTTGTGGAGTTTTAACAACTACTCCATAGGAATCAGGGATACTGTGTGTAGTACGGAAAAAAGTAACAGATGTTTTACGGAACTTAATGATGTCATCTTCTTGAATTTCAATTAATTTAGCTTTACGTAAAAGTCCATGTTCTTCTAGTTTATTTTTTATTAGTCCAAGTGCTAATTTGCCTCCATAAACCGGTATATCCACTTCACGTAAAAGGTATGGAATTCCACCAATATGATCTTCGTGACCGTGAGTAACAAAAAGACCTTTGATTTTTTCCTGATTTTTCACTATATATGTGTAATCTGGTATAACATAGTCTATTCCCAGTAATTCGTCTTCAGGGAATTTAATACCGGCATCGATTAGGATGATTTCATCCTGAAACTGGACTGCATAGGTGTTCTTCCCGATCTCACCTAGACCGCCTAAAGCGAATACCGCAGCTTGGTTGTTTTTTACAAATTTCATTGTCTATCAAATCTCCAATACTTTAAAGTTTTCTGATTGTTTTTCATACTCATAGAAATTCCCTGAAACTTCTTGGATGAACTCAATGTTGTATGGTTTGTCATAAAGTTTTCTGCGAACTTCATAAACTGCTGAAGCTTCCACATAAAGAGCTTCCGTTTTTTCTCTTACAGGTGCTTCTGTAATGTCTTCTTGATAATAAACTTTAAAAATCATTCAAATCTCTCCTTAATAAATTCTTTCTTAATTTTCAGCTGCTCTTGGAAGCAGTGAAGTTTGTATCTATAGTTATTTGTTGAGTGGAATATGTGTTGAAGTGTCCGGCGAACCTAAAATGTTCTTGATCCTATGCACATAACCCAAACAAAAAGACAACGCATATTGAAAAAACATCCTATCAAGGTGGCTATGTATGTAAAAAGCCGTACAATGGCAATTGTGCCGTTCGTAACCTTTATTATATACGATAAGAACGAATAATTCATGTATTTTACTGGTACGAGGTTCTATTCTATATTTCCCATCGTATTCTTTTGCATACTTTACCAATATTGACCAAGGTTATATTTATTATAATTATCCTTTTTTTCTTTGTAAAATTTAGTTTATATAAATATGTAAGAGTCCTCCAAATGAAGGACTCATTAAGTGAAGTCTTAGGCTATCGTTTTTCTTTTGAGTATATCATTCATTCTCCGCAGCAGTTTCCTTCGTAGTCTTCTTAACATTAGAATTTCACTCCTTGTACGTTTAATTCGTTCTGTTTGTTATTAGTTAATATGCATCAAACAGCAAAAAACTTTACTGGAAAAAATACGAAATTAGGTACAAAGGGCATGAAAAGATACATTGAATTTGTGCATACTGCGTATGGTTAACTACAGAGTAACATATAAATGTTCTATTGGGAATAAGCCAAAGTAGTATTTGTTACGCGCTTTCAAGCAAATTTATATTGACAGTAATCCTTTCATTCATGTAGTTTAAAATAAACTTATTTCGAAACACTAAAGAATTAAGGTGGTAAACATGATGAAACGATTATATTTGGCTTTGTTGACTTTAAGCTTGATATGGGGAATGTCCTTTTTGTTTATAAAATTACTTTTGTTGGACTTAGGTGTTCTAGGGGTAGTATTTTGGAGATGTTTTTTTGGTGCAGTAACTTTGCTAATACTTCTAATTGTTCAAAAGAAGTTAAGTGGACTAAAAAAAATACCTATTACTCCGATATTTTTCATTGCACTTCTAAATAATGCACTTCCGTGGGCACTTATTGCCATAAGTGAGACAAGTATTAGTAGTAGTATGGCTTCTGTCATAAATGCTACTACTCCAATTTGGACAATAATAATCGGTTATTTTATATTCTCAAGTAAATTGGAAAGAATGCAATGGTTGGGGATTACTGTAGGCTTTTTTGGAATTCTTGTTTTGCTTGAGCTTAATATCGTTCAATTGTTTCACGACAATTTACTTGGAGTTGGGACCATGCTTGGCGCTACAATCTGTTATGGTTATGGTGCACACCTTAGCAGAAAATACCTTCAAAATATTCCTATTACCATCATTTCTTTTGCTACCCTTGCAATGGCAGGGATAATATCGGGAATAGTAATGCTTTTTTTTCAACCAGATGGATTTGTAGCCATTGGAAATTCTATCACAATTGCTTCTTTAATAGGTTTAGGTGTGTTCGGTTCAGGAATTGCCTATCTTCTATATTATTATATGGTGAAAGAAGGAAGTGCGGAGTTTGCATCACTTGTTACTTACCTTGTGCCAATTACTGCAATGGTTTGGGGGAGTTTTCTTTTACAAGAAGAAATAACATTTCATATGCTTTTTGGTTTAATTCTCATCTTTAGTGGTGTATATTTATCTTCATATAAAACAAAAGCAAAAAAACAAAATACTGTAAAAAAAATTGCAGTTTAAAAAGTAAGGTGGTAGTGATGGAAAACGAAAAGAAAATTGTGTTTTTTGATATAGATGGAACTTTGCTTAACCATGAGAAGGAATTGCCACAATCAACGAAGGACGCAATCAAGGAATTAAAAGACCAAGGTGTATATGTGGCAATTGCTACAGGAAGAGCACCATTCATGTTCGAAGATTTACGTGAAGAGTTAGACATTCAATCTTATGTAAGCTTTAATGGGCAATATGTAGTTTTTGAAGGAGAAGTAATCTATAAAAATCCACTAGACCCAAATAAAATGCGCACTCTTCTTCAATTTTCTGAAAAGATGCAACACCCTCTCGTATTCATGAATCATGAAACGATGAAGGCAAATGTAGAAAATCACTTTTATATCCATGAAAGTATGGGGAGTTTGAAATTTACACACCCTGAATTTGGTCCATCGTTCCTTGATGAAACAGAAATTTACCAAGCTTTACTGTTTATTGAAGATAATGACCAACAAACATATGTAAAAGAGTATGGAGACTTCCACTTTATACGTTGGCACCAGTATTCGACTGATATTCTCCCAAAAGGTGGCTCAAAGGCGATAGGTATTCAAAGAATGCTCGAAAAAATCCCCTTCAAAAAAGAGAATGTCTATGCATTTGGAGACGGTTTAAATGATGTGGAAATGATTAGCTTTGTCGCAAATGGTGTAGCGATGGGGAACTCCCATCCTGAACTGTTGAAAGTTGCAAAGCATGTTACTAAAGATGTTGGTGAAGATGGAATTTGGCATGGTCTTAACAGTTTCGGATTAATAAAACAAAAGGCTTGATCATTTTGATCGAGCCTTTTGTTTTATAGCGTTATTGATATGCTTAATCATTTCTCCGGGTTTTTCTCTTAAGTCTGTATTGCAAATTGTTGTTGGGCAATTAAATAAGGAACCCGGAATATGCCATGCTCTTTTCCTGCATTTAGATTAATGTAGAGGAAATAAAAAGAACTGAACCCGACTTTTAACTGGTTATTAGCAACTACCATTTAGAATAGGGGGTACGAAGTGGCTCTTATCTATTAAGAAAGGCTGCAAAAGGCCAAGGTTCGATTATTACCTTTCAATAGGTATTGCACCTTCGATTGGTTGAAATGGGTTGTTTTGATCAATATGATCGTAAAACATTACTCCATTTAAATGATCTATTTCGTGCTGGAAAACAATGGCTATCAACCCTTTTAACCGTAATTTTACCTCTTCACCTTCTGTATTTACGGCTTTGACAGTTACTCGTGCGTATCTTGGAACAAGTCCTGGTACTTCTCGATCAACGGATAGACATCCTTCACCTGTAGTAAGATAACTTCTTTCCACAGAATGACTAACTATTCTAGGGTTAAGTAATTTGTAACTATGTAGATTTCCGGATTCGTCTCTTGCGTGAATGGCAATCATTTTTTTACTAATATTGATTTGCGGCGCTGCGAGGCCTATTCCTGGACGCAAGTCATGTTGCATAGAAATCTCAGGGTTTTGACTGTTTTGTAGATATTCAAGCATCATATCCAGTGTGGCAATGTCCTCTAAAGTAGGAGGAAGCACTACATCATCAGCTACCCTTCTTAGTGTGGGATGCCCTTCCTTAATTATGTCATTAGTTGTTAACATACATGTCACTCCTATCTTAATTATGTACTTACTATACTCTATTCAACTCGTAAGATGGTAGTAAGATGTTTAAAAAGATATGATACTAATTTTATGCAAGAGATTGGATTTTAATATTGTAAAAATTAACAATAAAATTTATAGTAAAAGAGAAGAAATGTTAGGGGGATTTAAATTGCAATTTTTGAAAAAAAGTTTTAGTGTTTTAGCTCTTATGATTCTTTTATCAGGCTGTGTGAACGGGGAGTCACCAGAACAAGAGATATTCGAGACTCTTGAAAAGGTAGTAGAATTAGAAGCTAGCTTTGAGGAGCAACAAGAACCATTATTAGAATTGGAAAGAGAAGAATCCGAAATTTATGAGGAAATATTGAGTCTAGGAATGAAAGAGTTTGATCAAATTGTCAAATTGTCTCAAGAAGGACTTGTACTTGTAGAACAAAAAGAAACAGCTATACAAAATGAAAAGAAAAGTATTGAGGAAGCCCGAGAACAATTTGAAGAAGTTAAAGCTTCTATTGAAAAGCTAGAGGATGAGGATTTAAAGGAAGAGGCCCAGTCATTGTATCAACTAATGGAACAACGCTATGAAGCTTATATGGTTCTATGGGATCATTACATGGCAGCTATAGGAATTGAAAAAGACCTGTATGACCTATTCCAAACTGAAGACTTAACGTTAGAGCAACTTCAGTTACAGATTAATAACCTGAATGAAAGATATGATAAAATCAATGAAGCGAATGAATCATTTAATTCGTTTACAGAGCAATATAATGAAGCGAAAATAAACTTTTATCAAAAAGCAGGACTAAATGTATCCTATGATAATTAATTTATTTTTCTACTGAAGCGTTTAGCTATTAATGTGTAAATAGGTTTCGACTTACATGAGGCGACATAACCTTTATTTTAAACTAAATGAAGAAAAAAGCTGCGGGCCATTTCTTGTATAAACTTCAACGGCTACAAAATAAAAAAATAAATTACAGATGAAATAATCCAATGTGCGTTACGGCATTGGGTTGTTTTTTGTTTTATAACACTTTTCCCACCTCTTTGAAGTATCATATGAATTTTTCTAGTTTTATATGTCAGAATAATCTTTCTATAGGGAATGGTTAAGTTTTCATAATGCAGGGAAAGGATTAAATAGCATCGATTTGCTATTATAAAATAACGAGTATTTCTTATTGTAGAAAATAACTAATGACTTTGTGTAACAGAACACATAATTGTAATAGTACAGATTAATTATCAGAAAGTTTATTATATTTAAACGTAGTTAAAAACAAAGAAATTGACGGATAGAACTTGTGTATTATAAACTTGACCTTGGTGAATAGTTGTATTAATATTTTTTATGGGAAGATTAATACAGATAATAAAAATCACAGCAGATACAAACATATCAGCTGTGTGTGGAAAGTGCTAGATATGTTATCACATTGCAAACAGAAAAATGTCTTTTTATATATGGTTTTGGGTAACCTATTGTTTGTATGTGGAATGTATAATATAGCTCTCTTAATAGAAAGGAAGAGGTGACGTAGATGGCTGCAAAAACAAAAAATGCAAAGTTTGATCCAAAGCAGCAGTTAGCGAAAGTGGAAGAACAGTTCCAGACGTTTCAAATCTTAAATGAAGAAGGCGAAGTTGTAAATGAAGCAGCAATGCCCGATTTAAGTGATGATCAACTAAAAGAATTAATGCGTCGTATGGTATACACTCGTGTGCTTGACCAACGTTCTATTAGCTTAAACAGACAAGGGCGTTTAGGTTTCTATGCACCAACAGCTGGACAGGAAGCTTCTCAGTTAGCTTCACAATTTGCATTGGAAAGTGATGATTTCATTCTTCCTGGTTACCGTGATGTACCACAAATGATTTGGCATGGTTTACCATTATACCAAGCTTTCTTATTCTCCCGTGGCCATTTCCATGGAAACCAAATGCAAGAGAATCTTAACCTGTTGCCACCTCAAATTATTATTGGTGCTCAAATAATTCAAACAGCAGGCGTTGCATTAGGACTTAAGAAAAAAGGTAAGAAGTCTGTAGCAATTACATACACAGGAGATGGTGGTGCATCCCAAGGTGACTTCTATGAAGGTTTAAACTTCGCAGGAGCATACCAAGCACCAGCAATTTTTGTCGTTCAAAACAATCGTTTTGCAATTTCCACTCCAGTTGAAAAGCAATCTGCTGCAGGTACTATTGCACAAAAAGCTGTAGCAGCTGGAATTCCTGGTATCCAAGTAGATGGTATGGACGCATTAGCTGTTTATGCTGCAACTCGTGATGCACGTGAACGCGCTGTAAATGGAGAAGGACCGACACTTATTGAAACACTAACATACCGTTATGGTCCTCATACAATGGCAGGAGACGATCCGACTCGTTACCGTACTTCTGATCTTGATAATGAGTGGGAAAAGAAAGATCCTCTAGTTCGCTTCCGCAAGTTCTTAGAGAAGAAGGGAGTCTGGAACGAAGAAGAAGAAAATAAAGTTATCGAAGAAGCAAAAGAAGATATTAAGAATGCTATTAAGAAGGCAGACGAACAACCGAAACAAAAGGTAACCGACTTAATCTCTTTCATGTACGAAGAGCTTCCTTATAACTTAAAAGAGCAAAATGAAATTTATAAAGAGAAGGAGTCGAAGTAAGCCATGGCGCAAATGACTATGATTCAAGCAATCACTGATGCGTTACGCACAGAATTGAAAAACGACGAAAACGTCTTGCTTTTCGGTGAGGATGTTGGCCAAAATGGTGGGGTTTTCCGTGCAACAGAAGGTCTTCAAGCTGAATTCGGAGAAGATCGCGTATTTGACACGCCTCTTGCAGAGTCAGGGATTGGTGGACTTGCGATTGGCCTTGGTGTTACTGGCTTCCGCCCTGTAATGGAAATCCAATTTTTTGGTTTTGTCTATGAGGTTATGGATTCAGTGAGCGGACAGCTTGCACGTATGCGTTACCGTACTGGAGGGAAATGGTCTTCTCCTGTTACAATCCGTTCTCCATTTGGTGGGGGAGTGCATACACCAGAACTTCATGCAGATAGTTTAGAAGGACTTATGGCACAGCAACCTGGATTAAAAGTTGTCATTCCTTCCACTCCATATGATGCAAAAGGTCTTTTAATTTCTGCTATTCGTGATAATGACCCAGTTGTGTTTTTAGAGCACATGAAATTGTATCGTTCATTCCGTCAAGAGGTACCGGAAGAAGAATATACGATTGAAATTGGAAAAGCAGATGTAAAGCGTGAAGGTACAGATTTAACGATGGTAACTTACGGTGCAATGGTTCATGAGTGCTTAAAAGCTGCAGAACAATTAGAAAAAGACGGTGTTTCTGCTGAAGTTATCGATTTACGTACTGTTAGTCCACTGGATATTGATACGATTATTGCTTCTGTTGAAAAAACAGGACGTGCGATCGTAGTTCAGGAGGCACAAAAACAAGCGGGTATTGCTGCAAACGTAGTGGCAGAAATCAATGACCGTGCAATTTTAAGCTTGGAGGCTCCTGTATTACGTGTAGCTGCTCCAGACACTGTATTCCCATTCTCTCAAGCGGAAAGTGTTTGGCTACCAAATCATAAAGACGTTTTAGAAACAGCTAAAAAAGTTCTAAACTTTTAATTATTATTACTAATAATCCGGATACATGAATTAGAAAGTCCATTCTTAGCTTTGCAGAGAGTGGGCTCTCCATTTTAATTTTTAGTAGCTAGGTAATTGCTACAACATGCTATCTAATATAGGAGGTTGAATACTGTGGCATTTGAATTTAAACTGCCAGATATCGGTGAAGGTATCCATGAAGGTGAAATAGTTAAATGGTTCGTGAAACCAGGTGACGAAATCGAAGAAGATGATGTGCTAGCAGAAGTACAAAATGATAAAGCGGTTGTTGAAATTCCATCTCCTGTTAAAGGGAAAGTATTGGAACTAAAAGTTGATGAAGGAACAGTAGCAACTGTCGGACAAACTATTATCACTTTAGATGCACCAGGTTACGAAAACCTTAAATTTAAGGGAGATGACCATGGTGACGACGAAGCTGCAGAGCCTCAGAAGAACGATAAAACAGAGGGGCAAGTGCAGTCAACAGCTGAAGCTGGTCAAGATGTGAAAAAAGAAGAAGCACCAAAAGATGAGCCAAAAGGTGAAACTGGAGCAGGTGCTCAAGCACAAGTGGAAGTTGATCCTAATAAACGAGTAATTGCGATGCCATCTGTACGTAAATATGCTCGTGAAAAAGGCGTGGAAATCCGTCAGGTTCAAGGGTCTGGTGATAATGGACGTGTACTAAAAAGCGATATCGATGGATTCTTATCAGGTGGAGGAACAAAAGCTGACGAGACTTCAACAGTTGATGCTGCTCCTGCACAAGAAGAAACTAAAGAAACGAAAAAGGAAAAGCAAGCTATTCCTGCTGGTCAATATCCAGAAACCCGCGAGAAGATGAGTGGAATGCGCCGTGCAATTGCGAAAGCAATGGTTAACTCTAAGCACACTGCACCACACGTGACACTTATGGATGAAATTGATGTGACAGACCTTGTTGCTCACCGTAAGAAGTTTAAAACAGTTGCAGCTGACAAGGGTATTAAGTTAACATTCTTACCATACGTAGTTAAAGCACTTACATCTGCGTTACGTGAGTATCCGGTACTTAATACATCTCTTGATGATGCAACTGACGAAATCGTGCACAAGCATTATTACAACATCGGTATTGCTGCTGATACAGAAAAAGGTTTACTAGTACCTGTTGTGAAAGATGCAGATAGAAAATCCATCTTCTCTATTTCTAATGAAATTAACGAGCTTGCAGGTAAAGCCCGTGATGGTAAGTTGGCTTCTGAGGAAATGAAAGGTGCATCTTGTACCATTACAAATATCGGTTCCGCTGGTGGGCAATGGTTTACTCCAGTAATTAACCACCCTGAAGTTGCAATTTTAGGTATCGGCCGTATCGCTGAAAAACCTGTAGTGAAAGACGGAGAAATAGTAGTAGCTCCAGTTCTTGCATTATCACTAAGCTTTGACCATCGTATGATTGATGGAGCTACTGCTCAGAATGCGCTTAACCACATCAAGCGTCTATTGAATGATCCACAACTATTGTTAATGGAGGGGTAATAAATGGTAGTAGGAGATTTTGCAATTGAAGTAGATACGCTTGTCATCGGTTCGGGTCCTGGCGGATATGTTGCGGCAATCCGTGCGGCCCAACTGGGACAAAAAGTTACGATTGTAGAGAAAAATACTCTTGGTGGAGTATGTCTTAATGTTGGATGTATTCCTTCCAAAGCGTTAATTTCCGCAGGACACCGCTTTGAAACTGCTAAACATTCTGACGACATGGGGATTACTGCTGAAAATGTAAAAGTAGATTTCTCAAAAGTTCAAGAATGGAAAGCTGGAGTAGTTAAGAAACTAACTGGCGGTGTAGAAGGTCTACTTAAGGGGAATAAAGTAGATATAGTCTCAGGTGAAGCATACTTTGTAGACGGTAATACCGTTCGTATCATGGATGAAAATTCAGCACAAACATACAAATTTAACAATTGTATTATTGCAACAGGTTCTCGTCCAATTGAAATTCCAACTTTCAAATACTCTAAACGAGTACTTGATTCAACTGGTGCATTGGCTCTTCAAGATATTCCGAAGAAACTAGTTGTAATCGGCGGTGGATACATTGGCACGGAGCTTGGTACTGCTTATGCTAATTTTGGAACAGAAGTTGTTATCGTAGAAGCAGCAGATGAAATTTTAGCTGGCTTTGAAAAGCAAATGAGTTCACTTGTAAAACGTAACCTGAAGAAAAAAGGAAACGTGGAGATTTTCACAAAAGCTATGGCTAAAGGTGTCGAAGAGACAGAAGCTGGCGTGAAAGTAACAATTGAAGTAAAAGGTGAAGAACAAACAATTGATGCTGATTACGTACTTGTTACAGTTGGTCGTCGTCCAAATACGGATGAGCTTGGCCTTGAGCAAGTAGGTGTGGAAATGACGGATCGTGGAGTTGTGAAAATCGACAAACAATGCCGTACAAGCGTTCCAAACATCTATGCAATCGGTGATATCGTAGATGGACCACCACTTGCACACAAAGCATCTTATGAAGGTAAAATCGCTGCAGAAGCAATTGCAGGAGAGCCATCTGAGATTGATTACTTAGGTATTCCAGCTGTGGTATTCTCTGAGCCAGAACTAGCATCTGTTGGATATACAGAAGCTCAGGCAAAAGAAGAAGGACTTGAAGTAGTTGCGGCTAAATTCCCATTTGCAGCAAATGGACGTGCTCTTGCACTGAATGCTACTGACGGATTCTTAAAGCTTGTAACACGTAAAGAAGACGGTTTGATTATTGGTGCTCAAATTGCCGGTTCAAGTGCATCTGACATGATCGCTGAACTTGGATTAGCAATCGAAGCTGGTATGACCGCTGAAGATATTGCAATGACAATCCATGCTCACCCCACATTGGGCGAGATTACAATGGAAGCAGCAGAAGTTGCAATGGGTAGCCCAATTCATATCGTTAAATAAAATGTTGAAAAATAGCCTCCACAGTTGTGGGGGCTATTTATTTTTTCGAAAAAAAAAGCAGACATTACAACTAATTTCTAATAAGTTGTAATGTCTGCTTTAATAGCTTCCTCAATAGAAACAACTATTTGTTCCTTTGGCTGGGGACCTTCTATCTGAGTCAATATTTCATTCTGATGTACGACAACGATAGTTGGAGTTGATGTAACATTAAACTGCCTAAACAATTTCTTATCACCTTCAGAATGTACGACATTTATATTAGTAACATCAGTAGGAAAAGCGCTTTTTATATCAATTATCGCATCATAATAAGTACCTTCAGCTTTTGTGTCAGAATCATCTGTGAAAAAAACTAATGTATGTGATTCTTCCGGAAACTGAACATGGTTTATAGCTAGGTTTTGCTGGCAAGAAGATAAAAATAAAAAAGACAAAATAACAACGATAACAGTGCCCCTCATCATGGCAATCCTCACTTTCGATAAAAATGGGGATGGAATGTATCTATGTATAATAATTTCCCTTATTTGGTGCTATTCTACCACTAAAAATAGTGTTATTTGTACTTGTCATACATTTGTTACAAAATTGAAAAATATGGCTATCGTTAAATGCATATTTATTAAAAGCAGTTTTTGCTTCCTGTAATGTATTTGAGACCTATCCAATGTGCTTTTTTCATACAGTAAATTAAAAGAAACGGTTATTTTTAGTGGGGAATGCAAGAAAAAGGTCAGAATCCGACGTTTTACCCGTTATTAGCAACAGTCTTTTAGAAAAGAACGTCAATAAAAAGGTTTTTATTCACTTGAAAAGGGCTAAATATATACAAATACGCTTTTTAAGGAGCTACTTTTATGAAAAGCTATGTGGTATTTTTAATCCAAAATTGTTGTTGGGGAACTTACAGCATAATAGAATGGTTTTCTGTTAGAGATAAAATACAGATGAAACTAATCCTTTTAGGTATTTTTATCTATTTATGTTATACATTGGCTAGAGCGTTAATGAATAAGAAAAAGCAAGCCGTATGGACGACTGCTATTAGCTTTATTTTTTATTTTACATTTCAAAGTCTATTTTACTATTTTGTATTTAAGTAACAAAAAGTGTTACATGATATTTCCCTTTTATAGAAAACATTAGTATGATAATTAGATAAACTTACATATGGAGGAAAGAAAGATGATGAAGAAATGGATTATAACCTCGATGTTATTATTCCTCCTTTCTGCGTGTAGTCCAGCATTGGATGCGAATGAACAATCCTCTGAACAGCCATCTTCCGATCCAGCCAAGAATTCTCAGACAGATCAGGAATCGGAGAATCAATCCAATCAACTATCTGAAATCACAGAAGGAGAAGAGGAAATAAATGAAGAAATGGATGAGGGTGTTAGCGGTGATCATTCTAAAGTAACACCACAGTATTATGTAGATTCAACTAACTATTCAGTAAAACCTATTGATGATGCTGAACCATCAGTGGTTCTATTAACGATAGACGACGCTCCTGATAAGTATGCATTAGATATGGCAAAAATATTAAAAGAGCTAAATGTAAAGGCTATCTTTTTTGTGAATGGTCATTTTATAGAAACGGAAGAAAAAAAGGCTGTTCTAAAAGAAATCCATGACATGGGTTTTCCGATTGGAAATCACACTATGACACATAAATCATTAAATAGTATCACTGAAGAAGACCAATATGAAGAAATTATGACATTAAACGATCGTATTGAGGAGATTATTGGGGAAAAGCCTAGGTTTTTTCGCGCCCCGTTTGGTGGCAATACTGATTATGCTAAAGATTTAGCTGCCAAAGAAGGTATGATATTGATGAACTGGACATATGGGTATGACTGGGAGCCAGGATACATGGAGGCAAGTGCATTGAAAGACATAATGATTAATACAGAAGCACTAAGCAATGGAGCGAATTTATTAATGCATGATCGAGAATGGACGAAAGATGCTTTATCTGAAATTGTAATAGGTCTTCAAAATAAAGGTTACAAAATATTGGATCCAGACTTAATCGGTAATGAATGAAAAAATTATTAATGACTCTTTATTTTCAAAGTTTAGACACCCTGTAATAAGATTTTCCCTTTGTGGTTGATATGCAACATTAATTATTACAAAAAGAATCCCGCTTTCGATGAAAAGCGGGATTCTTTAGCGTTTATAATAATACATAATACTGCCTGTAAATAATGTTAATTGAGCATCCAATTTTTTAGCTAAAAACTTGCATAGTTCATTTGCCTTACCTTTATCTCCATGTGTGCTTTGATCATGAAGTGTAACTTGTATGTAAGATAGCGGTGGTTCATCCTCGCTTGAATTGGTATCTTGAGTCCCTACACCTATCAATATCATGCGATAACGGTCTTCAGTTCCTTTTAAATAAAACCAAACACCTTTGCCTTCTGGTTTTTCTTTAATTTCATAGGGAAAGGCTGCTTGACTATATTCCCAACCGAGTTGCTTACCGGTTTTGGAAGTAATATCTTTATAGTAGTGTAATAGCTCCTTTACACCTTCTAACGTGATCGTTTTCTGTTTAGATTTTTCCATAAGATTTATATAAGCACTACTAGCCACATTTAATCACTCCTAAGAAAAACACGATTCCATTCACTTCTATTCTAGCATTTGTAGAAATGCGCTGACAATAACTAAGTGAAAATTATTGCAAGTCAAACAACTTGTAAGTTATAATAATATTCTGAATAACCAAAAAAATCAAGGAGGGTACAATATGAACTTATTTGACAAGCTTTATGACAACAATGAAAATGTTCCTGTTCGCTTTGTTGGATTTACTACAAAAGATGTCAGGTATGATTTTGGTATTGTGTACACGAACCTTTTTTTTGGTAAACCACTAGTTATCTGTATGCAGACTGGCCTTTCCTCTCTCCTCGACTCTAAAGATATTACGGACCTAAACCACCTTCAACATGTATTCCGAATCGATTCAAAAGAGCAAGCAGAAGACCTTGCAGAATTTTTTTCCGAAGCCATTCCATCTATACCATTTCAGGAGCAGTACTAATTATGTCCAAAATCTTTCAGTGAAGCCAGCGTCCAATATAAATTGGCGCTCGTTTCTTTTTTTTTGCTGTTTCATATAGGTTTAAAGGTAATTTTATTCTATACAACATATTCTCGGGATAGATATATTCTTATAACTATGTCTTTGTTAAATATAATGTTGTTTTTACTATGACGAAAGGAATCCTTATACTTTGAAGCCCATTTCTTTGTTAATGGCTTCTTTAACCAACGTCAATAAATTGAAACTCACTTGGAATTTTTATAATCTTTTTTTTATTCCTCATC
Organism: Sutcliffiella rhizosphaerae; assembly: GCF_917563925.1. GTDB lineage: Bacteria > Bacillota > Bacilli > Bacillales > Bacillaceae_I > Sutcliffiella_A > Sutcliffiella_A rhizosphaerae. The sequence goes on along the minus strand of NZ_CAKJTJ010000002.1, from coordinate 247,556 downwards.
ATACTTTGGATTACCAGTCCGGTTAGAGAGATAAATAATACAGTAAATACTGACTCATAGCCTATTTCCTGATTAGAAAAATTGCGGTAAGCAGATAGCGTCATTGAGATAGAACTCATTATTAAAGTAAATATTATTAACGGATGAATTTTAACTTTTCCCATTAAACTATCCCCTTTCTTTTTAATCTATCCTGCACCGTTGTGTAAAAATATCATTATTTAGTAAACTTAGATTTTCACATGTTTGGATTTTTTTGGATTAAATTCCCTTTCATATTCGTATTATTAATTGTGACTTATTTCTAAGGCAAAATAATTAAAAGGTCACAATAATAGAGAAAAAAATTAATTGTGTTATACAATTTAATTATTGACATAACACATTAACAGGTTTATCATTAATTTAATAATATAAAACGCTTTCAATAATTGCTAATGAACAACAAAATAACTTTCGAAAAGAGGTTGAAAGGGTATGGGTACAATAATTTGTCAAATTTGTAACTGCGCAGTAGATCACTTTGAGGATGAAAAGGTTACCACTTATTATGCAAAATGTGTTGATTGCCAGTGCACTGAAAAAAACGAAGAACTAGCATAACTATAAGAGGCCCATCCTAATGGATTGGGCCTCTGTTTATGTTTATCGTATAGCTCTATGTTCTTTTATGACTCTCAAGTGCTTTAGGTCGTAATCTTCAGGTCCTTGTACAGGAAGTCCGACTTCTATTGTTTTTCTTATATAAGCAAGGTTTTCTTCCGTTATTATTTCTCCTGGTGTAAAAATTGGAATGCCAGGGGGATATACCATAATAAATTCTGCAATAATTCTTCCTGCAGATTCTTCAAAAGGTACTACTTCTGTTTCTGAATAAAACGCATCTCTTGGAGCAATGGCCAACACAGGTATATCGGGAAGTAAGACTTTTACTTCATTTTCTGCATTGCCTGCTTGATGACTATATTCAGCTGAAAGCTCCTGAAGTGCTTTTAACAGGATGCCTGTTTCTACTTCGGTATCACCCGGTGTTACGATGCAGAGGATATTATATAAATCAGATAGTTCAACTTCCAGATTGTAATTTCTCCGAAGCCATTTCTCTACATCATAGCCAGTTAAGTTTAATTTCTTCACAGATATAATTAACTTGGTAGGATCGTAATCAAATGTTGCTTTTCTCCCAAGAATTTCTGGTCCAACACAATAGAGATACTCTATTGTGTTAATGGCACTTCTTGTATTTTCAGCAAGCTGAATAGTTTTGTCAATTAATTGGTGTCCCTCTGTCGCTAAACGTTTTCTTGCAACATCCAATGAGGCAAGTAAGAGGTATGATGTGGAAGTGGTTGTCAACATACTTAGAATACTTTGGATCCGATTTACGTTCACAATGCCTTCTTTAACATTTAAAATGGAGCTTTGTGTCATGGAACCACCTAGTTTGTGCACACTTGTTGCTGCCATATCAGCACCTGCTTGCATCGCAGAAAGTGGCAGTGCTTCATGAAAATGGATGTGAACGCCGTGAGCTTCATCAACAAGGACAGGTACATTGAACGAATGTGCAATCTCGACAATCTGGATTAAATCAGCAGAAACGCCAAAATAAGTAGGATTGATTACTAATACACCTTTTGCATCAGGGTGTTGTTGTAATGCTTTTTCCACTGCATCAGTTGTGATTCCATGTGAAATTCCTAATTCTTTATCTACCTCAGGGTGAATGAAAATTGGGACAGCCCCAGAAAACACGATTGCAGACATAACTGATTTATGGACATTTCTTGGAACAATAATTTTTTCTCCTGGTCCGCAAACGGCCATAACCATTGTCATAATTGCTCCGCTTGTCCCTTGTACAGAAAAGAAGGTATGGTCTGCACCGAAAGCTTTCGCCGCTAAATCTTGTGCATCTTTAATTATTCCTTTTGGATGATGTAAGTCATCAAGTGGACCTATATTAATTAAATCTATTGATAAAGCATTGTCTCCAATAAATTCACGGAATGCAGGATCTATTCCTGTTCCTTTTTTATGTCCAGGGATGTGAAATTGAACTGGATCCTTTTTTGAATGGTTTAACAGTCCAGTAAATAATGGTGTGTCATTTTGAGAATATGTCAACTTAACTTTGCACCTCTTTAAAAAGAATGGATTTAATTATAATAACGCATCTAAAAAGATAGAACAAATAAAGACGTAAAACAAATGAATTATAGCATTTATCCTGTTGGTTGCAAAGATTTTTCTTTAGTAAAAAAACAGGAGTTTTTGACTGTAAGAAGAAGTTATAAAAGGGACGACATCGTGGAGAGGTGAAGAGAAAATGAAATGGAATACTCGTGTTACAGATCTTTTAGAAATAAAGTATCCAATTATACAGGGAGGACTTGCATATTTAGCTTATGCGGAGCTAGCTGCAGCTGTATCAAATGCAGGAGGACTTGGTCAAATTACTGCTATGAGCTTGGAAACTCCAGAACTATTACGAGAAGAAATTAAAATGACTCGAAAGTTAACAGATAAACCTTTTGGAGTTAACTATGCGATTGGTCAGCATGGAAGACCCTTTGAACATATGCTCGAAGTTGCAATAGAGGAACAGGTGCCTGTTATTTCTATGACAGGCGGAAATCCCTCCCCCATATTTAAACGTTTAGAAGCGGTTCCTTGTAAAAAACTTGTTCTTGTTGCTGCTACGCGACAAGCGCAAAAGGCAGAAGAACTTGGAGCAGATGCAGTCATGGTAGTCGGACAAGAGGGTGGAGGACATCTCGGTAAGAATGACTTAGGGACAATGGTGCTTGTACCGAAAGTTGTAGACTCCCTTTCCATACCTGTCATTGCATCAGGTGGTATTGGCGACGGGAGAGGGTTAATGGCAGCCCTATCGCTCGGTGCTGATGGTGTTGAGATGGGGACAAGATTCATTGCGACACAGGAATGCCTTCATGCACATCCCGTCTATAAAGACCTTCTTATTAAGGGTACGGAGAATGATACTGTCGTAATAAAAAGATCTCTAGGTGCACCAGCAAGGGCAATTAAAAATGAGTGGACAGATCAAATATTAACAATAGAGAAAGAGGAAAGTGGATATGAAGGTCTGAAAGAGCTTATAAGTGGAATAGCAAATAAAAAATTGATCTATGAGGGTAATTCAAAGGAAGGTTTTGCATGGGCTGGGCAAGTGATGGGATTGATTCAGGATGTTCCTACAGTCGAATCGCTTATTTCCAGAATGATTGCAGAGGGGGAGAAAATTAGAGAAAGATGGACAACCTAAAGAAAAAAGGTGGTATACTGTTCTTTTCATGAAATTAAATGAGGTGGTCTAATGGAGTTTTCATACCCAATGTCATACGATTGGTCAACCGACGAGCTTATTGACGTAATTGCATTTTATGAAGCGGTTGAGAAGGCCTATACAAAAGGAGTGGAACGAGACCATATTTTGGACTTGTACCGCCGCTTTAAAGAAATTGTTCCAAGTAAAGCACAAGAAAAAAACTTGGGGATGGAATATGAGGAAATGAGCGGATTCTCGATTTATAAAGCGATGAAGAAGGCTAAAGAGATGCTGTCTGGAGAGATAGTTAAAGTGTCTTGAAGTCAGTGAAGGAAAAGCTAATGCATTTATGTGCATTGGCTTTTTTCATGTACACATTTTTATCTAATAATAGCAACTATGACAAGTTAGAAATGCTAAAGAAATAAATATAAAAGAAAACCAGATAAATTAATACCTGGTTTTAACCTTTATTTAGACCTTTTCTTTTGATAAGTTGTACAACCCACGTAATGTTTGGAATGCTTCCTCTATTCTTGCTATTGTCTCGTCACCAGAAAGTTTGATTGCTTCCTCCATCGGAATTTGGATTCCACATAAAATTTCTGCTTTTTTGACAGTTTTAAGTCGTTTAAATAATTCTTTATGTTGTTCTTCTGTCAAGTCACTTTGAGGGATCACTTCTGGTTTCGTATGGTCTTTTGACCAAACATAATTAGAGGGAATTTCCTTACGTATTTTTTTAACGTCTTTTAACAATGCTTCCCCATATTCTTCTTTCATTGGTGCCTCATAAATTACTGCGAACCAAATAAATACATGCGTTTCCCATAATCCAATCTGAAAGTGCGGAAGCATTTTATAGCCACGTTGATTATTGGCAAAAGCTACCCACGAGTCTTTTGGTGCATTTATGGTGCGCCGTGCATGTTTTGCAACATGGTAATGAATTTCATCCCCTGTCATAGCCGTTAGCGAAGGTGAAAAGTATTCTCCCAACAGCTCAAACTTAGGTTGGATTTGAACTTTTAAGGCTTCCATTCTTTCTTCAAGCCCTTTCACTTTAAACACGTCAAAATCTTTCTTTTTGAAACCATTAAATTTTTTCTTTACCATATGATATCACTCCATCAACTTGTCATTCTTGTATGTAAAAATAGTTCACTATTCAAGCTTTTATAAACATATTTTAGCACAGCACTTTTCGAGTTCCAAAGATTTAGCAACTAGATTTTGCAATTGCTATATCAAATAAAAAGTAAGCTAGGTACCTGCACATTTTAGTTACCAACTTTATATCTTTTCATATGATATAGCAACCATTTAAATAATGAATGTATTTAGAAAAGCGGAATCGCGTCGGTCAGCCCCGGATAGTGGAAGACGAGTAAGCGAGAAGATTGATAAACCTTCTTGGAGAATTGATTAATGACTTCAAAGGGCAAAGCGCTGGAGCTAGATGCTGATTTAACTCCAAAAACTTATACTTTCTTAATCTGTTACTAAGAAAAAACTGAGGGAGGGAATGATATGAAACAAGTAGCTACACCTTGGAAAAAAAGAAAAGAAGAGAATCATCGAGCGGTCTTGAAGCTGGAAATAGATTATGAACTTGCAGTGCTTTATGAAGCCATCCAAGATAGTGACCAAGATAAAATGAAAAAATCGAAATCCAAGCTGGAGCAATTACGAAAAGAAATGTTGAGTTTAGGGGTTTAGTAGCAATAGCTACAGAGCGAACCTGTACGAGGTTCGTTTTTCTATGTGTCACAATCAAATGAAAGGATTTTTCTGTAAAATAAGGATTTGAAGATATCGCAATTATCTACTGAAATATCGCATCCATAACTCTGTTTCAGATTACTTGATTTTCACTGCCTGTTTCAGTAAGCTAAAAACTACATATAAGGAAAAATTCTTTCGATCGTGATTTTTAATTTTGAAGGGCAGGGTAATTTACATGAATTGGTCGGATATAGACACGAATGCAAAAAAATGGACTAGAGAAGCAGGGGAGAGAATTCGCTCTTCTTTCAGTCAGGAATTAATGATACATACCAAAACTTCACCTGACGATCTTGTTACTAATATAGATCGTGATACAGAACAATTTTTAATTGAAAAAATAAGAGAAACCTATCCTGATCACCAAATTCTTGGAGAGGAAGGATTAGGCGATAAGCTTGATAAATTGGATGGTACGGTATGGATAATTGATCCTATCGATGGAACGATGAACTTTGTCCATCAACAAAGAAACTTTGCGATTTCAGTTGCGGTGTATGAGGATGGAATAGGAAAAATTGGGTTGATTTATGATGTAGTGCATGATGAGCTTTATCATGCTAAACCAGGGGAAGGTGCATTCTTAAATGACATCCGTCTTCCGCAATTGGAGGAAGTGGAGGTTGAAAAAGCAGTTATCGCGCTCAATGCCACATGGGTTACGGAAAATAAAAGGATTGATCCCACTATTTTAGCTCCCTTAATAAAAAGAGTGAGGGGAACAAGGTCATATGGTTCAGCTGCATTAGAAATGGCGTATGTTGCTACAGGGCGAATAGATGCATATATTACACTTAGATTATCCCCGTGGGACTTCGCAGCAGGTTTAATAATGGTTCAGGAACTAGGCGGGAAAGTCACTACCTTATTAGGCGAGCCATTAAATCTCCTCGAACAAAATAGTGTTTTTGTAAGTAAGCCAGGTTTACATGAAGAGATATCTAAGGATTATCTTTCTAAACTAAAATAACTGGTTGAACTATTCCTATGTAAGTGCGTCTTTTTATGCCAAGGGAACGAGAACCAATAGAATAAAAAAAGCCGTGGTGTTTTTTCCCCCATGGCTTTTTTTCAGACAAATGTACTTTACAACTGCCCGCTTTCTCTCATTTTCTTTTTCGTTTTAAAGCCAAAGCCCATAACTAGAGCGAATAATACAAATGCCCCAATGATGCCAAGTGTGCTTCTTTCGCCAATCGCAATTCCGACAAGCCCTAAAGAAACAGCTGCAAGGACTGCAAAAAGAATAAAAATCCATTTGATATTTTTCATGAAAACAACTCCTTTGTGTACAAATAAACATCTGTAATTTATTTTACATAAGTCCTTGCGTCTTTTCTACTATGTTTGTGGTATAATACTAAAGTTATTAAGTTGTAAAATTAGGGAGATGAAATAGTGAACATCCGCAATGATATTCGTAACATCGCAATTATTGCTCACGTTGACCATGGAAAAACAACGTTAGTAGACAAATTGCTGCATCAAGCTGGGACGTTTAGAACGAACGAACAGGTTGCAGAACGTGCCATGGACTCTAACGACTTGGAAAGAGAACGTGGGATTACTATATTAGCCAAAAATACTGCAATAAACTATAAGGAAACACGAATTAACATCATGGATACTCCAGGACATGCCGATTTCGGTGGTGAAGTAGAGCGTATCATGAAAATGGTTGATGGCGTTCTATTAGTAGTGGACGCATATGAAGGTTGTATGCCTCAAACACGTTTCGTGTTAAAAAAGGCATTAGAGCAAAACTTAACACCAATCGTTGTAGTTAATAAAATTGATCGTGATTTTGCCCGTCCAGCAGAAGTCGTAGATGAGGTAATTGATTTATTCATCGAACTTGATGCTTCTGAGGAACAATTGGAGTTTCCGGTTGTGTATGCTTCTGCAATTAATGGAACTGCAAGCACAAATCCTGAAAAGCAGGATGAAAACATGGAAGCTATCTATGAGGCAATTATTGACCATATTCCTGCGCCAGTTGACAATAGCACTGACCCATTGCAATTTCAAGTTGCACTGCTTGATTACAATGATTACGTGGGACGTATCGGAGTCGGTCGTGTATTCCGCGGAACCATGAAAGTTGGTCAACAGGTGGCACTAATGAAACTAGATGGCTCTGTAAAACAGTTCCGTGTTTCAAAGTTGTTTGGATTTATTGGGTTAAAGCGTGTGGAAATTGAAGAAGCAAAAGCAGGAGATCTTGTAGCTGTTTCTGGTATGGAAGATATCAATGTGGGGGAAACGGTATGTCCTGTAGATCAACAAGAAGCATTACCGGTACTTCGTATTGATGAACCGACGTTACAGATGACATTCCTTGTAAATAATAGTCCTTTCGCAGGTAAAGAAGGTAAATTTGTAACAGCACGAAAAATTGAGGAACGTTTGGAAGCGCAGTTGGAAACAGACGTAAGTTTACGAGTAGATCCAACAGATTCACCTGATGCATGGGTAGTATCTGGACGTGGAGAATTACACTTGTCAATCTTGATTGAAAACATGCGCCGTGAAGGATTTGAGTTACAAGTTTCAAAACCTGAAGTAATTATTAAAGAAATTGATGGGAAAAAATGCGAACCAGTTGAGCGTGTTCAAATTGACGTTCCAGAAGATTATACTGGAGCTATCATGGAATCCATTGGTGCCCGTAAAGGTGAAATGGTAGATATGATTAATAATGGAAATGGGCAAGTTCGCCTAATTTTCATGGTGCCATCTCGTGGTTTGATTGGATATACAACAGAATTCTTATCTCTAACAAGAGGATACGGAATTATTAACCATACGTTTGACAGCTATTTACCAATGACTCCTGGTCAAGTTGGTGGACGTCGTCAAGGTGTGCTAGTTTCCATGGAAGCTGGAAAAGCATCCACATATGGTATTATGGGAATTGAAGACCGTGGAGTTATTTTCGTAGAGCCTGGGACAGAAGTTTACGAGGGAATGATTGTTGGTGAGCATAATCGTGAAAACGATCTTGTCGTAAACGTATGTAAAATGAAGCAGGCAACTAACGTTCGTTCTGCAACGAAAGATCAGACTGTTAGTATGAAAAAGCCTCGTCTTATGACCTTGGAAGAATCTTTAGAGTATTTAAATGAAGATGAGTATTGTGAAATTACGCCACAATCCATCCGTCTTCGTAAGAAACTCCTTGATAAAAACGAGCGTGAAAGATTAGCGAAAAAGAAAAAGTATGCTGAAGCATAAAATTGTGAATTTGTAAGACCAATGGGAGAGAAGGTGAATACTTAATGTTCACCTTTGCCTTTCATTTAAACTATTCATGGAAATGGGGGATAGACAATGGATGTAACAGAAAGACTATCATTTTTTGCCAGTCTTTACCGTGTCGATGAAAACCCTGATGTGGGTATGTGGTACTTGTATTTTACCATTTTAGGTCTGTCTATTCTTGTTTATAAGCTAGGATTTGCATTGAAGTTACCAATACTGAAATCGGTCATCATTTATATTTTTCTTGCTTTAGGAAGTACTGTTCTGTCATTTTTGGGTATATTTCTACCCGTTGCAGAGGGCTTGGTAGTAGCGGCTTTGATCTTAATCATTTATAAAATAAGGCTTCACCGCTCCAAACAAGTGGAAAGTTCTGAAACTTAAGGGGGCATAATTTTTATGAGGTCCATTCAGGATACACTCTATAATTGGCTTACCATTAAAGTAGTTTTCGAAGCAAGGCCAGAAGACAAGTCTGCAAAGGATACGATGGAACTCTTTGAAGGAATCCTTCTGGAAGATCATAAGCTATCAAATATCATCGTAACAAAAGAAGAACCGATGTATTTTGTAGCGTATGAAAAAGATGGGGAACGACATAAAGTCAGATTTCCAATAGAATTAATTGATGTTATGCTGGAGCAGATTCAAAATGAACCAGATAAATATATTAATTATGAATAGAAAAGGATAGCTTGCATCTAGCGTTTTATCTAGATAAGAGCTATCCTTTTTTGAATAGGTTATTGATTGTGGGAAGGAAAATTGCAAATAATATGTGTCCGACTGTCCAGAGAAAAATGGCAGTTCCGTTTGTAACCGAAGGCGTCTCCTTTATTGCTAAGCTTGTTAACGGAAAATATAATAAAATGGTTGGAGTGGTAATCAAAATAGAGGTTAAATATTGCCTTGATTTTTGGTAAATATGTAACTTGCTTATTATTAAGGAGTATAAAACCCCTACAATAACAGCTATAACAAGGTGAAAACAAAACTCGGTAAACTCCGAGTACTCCTGATTTCTAAGAAAGGGTATAAAATCTACATTCAATAACAGCACATATACCTTATTTGTGGTAACAGTCTCCATCCATTTCAAAGATAAGCCCATAATAATGCCACTAATTCCCCCTGCAATAGCACCTCTTAATAACACCTTACCACTCGTCCTTGTTTTGTTTTTGTTCAAAAAGTCTGAAGTTACCTGTTGCTTTTCTTTCATTTGTTTTTTTCTCGATTCTTTCATTGCATCCATCACACATATATGTATGAATGGGTCTGTTTCGAAGCCTTTTTGCTATCAAAGTTTCGTCATCAATACTTTCAATTTTATCGCATATTACACATTTAACTCTCATATGACACCTCGTTTATTCTATCTATATAAATCAGTATAGCATAATAAAGAATAAATGAAGAAAGAATGGAAAAATCAAGAAGAACTAATCATATTGTTCAACCTGTTTCTTCTCAATCAAGAAAATGATATGATTTAAGAAAACGAAGGGGGGATGAACGGAAAATGCCCAACCTTGTAGAAAACGTATTAATTGACCCATTGATTACAGCACTGCAAAAGGAGTTACTTGTAACAATAAGTACTGTCGATCACGAAACAGGAGGACCTAACGTTTCAGCTGTTTCTTGGCTTTATGCAATGGATGCACGAACGATACTTCTAGCAGTAAATGCCTCTTCGCGAATTGTGGATAATATTCTTCATCATCATAATTTGGTCGTGAATGTAATGGCAAATGAATCGGTCTACGCAATTTATACCCAAGCAAAGGTTAAGCAAAAGCGAATGGAAAATGTACCTTTGAACTTATCACTCCTTCAACTTAATATTCAAGAGGTAAGGGATGTTATGTTCTATGGTGCGAAAATAAGTTCAACCCCAGCATTTGAAAAAACATATGATTTGGAAGCTGCCAAAAAATTGGACCAGCAAGTGATGGATTCTCTACGAAAATTCACATGAATACAGATTATTCATTAAGATAAAAGGTAGCCCTTCTGTCATAAAGGACAGAAGGGCTACCTTTTTTAATCTTGCTTTACTTTTTTGTTCCGACTTTCATCTTTGTAATGATTGGATTGTTTTTGCTGTTGTTGCTCTAATTCATTTTTTTCGTCTTGTTGAAGCTGTGGATTGTTTTGTTCTGTCGGATTCGGTGCTGTTGGTTCCTTAAGGTCTAAAGGAATTTCTGGCATTACCCGGCCAACAATTTCAGCAAGTTCTTCCAAAATTCCTGTAACAGGTCTCCCGTTTTGGATATCTCTTCCCATTTCTTGAAGTCTTACATATGAATCTGCATCAGCTAAAACAACTGCAGTTGCCCCGTAAGGATCACTTTTAAGACTTTCGGCAACCGAGTACTTGATTGTGCTGACTCTATCACGATTCAAATCAGAATTCACATCAATTCCCACCACTGCGTAAGGTCCTAGTACTACTGCTGTTGCATCGTTCACATTTGGTACTCTTGAGGCAAGCCGCACTAGATGTGCAGATACTTCTTGACCTGTTTTTCTGTCTGCTTGTACATCAGCAGAATCCTTTACGTGGATAAGTCTCGAGTTATCACCAGTGTTGGTTATGTTCCGGGGTTGATTATTCATACAACCAGTTAGAACAAATACAGTGGCTATTGTCATTATTATATATTTTCTCAAAGTATTTCACTCCTCCTGAGATTGTTTCCATTTTCAACTGACTTGATTTTATTGTTTATTTGTTCTTCTATCTTTATTCATACCAACATATATTTTATCAACGGTCCGTCCATCATATATGGCCAAGTAATTACCCATTAGTTTAGAAATGGGTCATATTATTCGAGGCGGATGCCTTAATTCAAGCCAAAAAGACAATAGAAAGGCTGAGAGTAGGAGGCGGCAGATTGGGTAAAGTATATGTTTTAGACACAAATGTATTATTACAGGATCCATACGCAATTTATTCCTTCGGAGATAACGAGGTAGTAATTCCAGCAGTAGTATTGGAAGAGGTGGATTCGAAAAAAAGATACATGGATGAAATAGGAAGAAATGCAAGACAGGTCTCCAAAATCATTGATTCTTTAAGAAATACTGGAAAGCTCCATGAAAAAATACCACTACATAATGGTGGTGCATTACGCATTGAATTAAACCATCGCAGCTTCCATGAATTGCAGGAAATTTTTGTAGAGAAAACGAACGATAATCGAATATTGGCAGTTGCAAAAAATCTCTCCCTAGAAGAACAAACAAAAGAGCATGGGCGGGTCGTTATTTTGGTAAGTAAAGATGCACTTGTAAGAGTTAAGGCAGATGCTATAGGTTTAATTTCGGAAGATTTTCTTAATGATAGAGTGGTGGAAATCGATCATATATATAAAGGCTTTTTGGAGATGTATGTCCAAACAGAATTGTTGAATACTTTTTATGTAAAAGGAGAATTAAAGGCAGGGGAACTTGCGAATCATCCATTTTATCCTAATCAATTTATTATTATGAAAGATGCATTAGGAGGTTCAGCATCCGCAATAGGTACAATTGATTCTTCTGGGGCAAAGGTAAAAAAACTGATATTTGAGCAAGAGCATATTTGGGGGATTCGCCCGAGAAATGTTCAACAAATAATGGCATTTGAGATGTTATTACGTTCTGATATTCCATTAGTTACTTTAACTGGGAAAGCAGGGACAGGAAAAACGTTACTTGCTCTTGCTGCCGGCTTAATGCAAACAGAAGATTTAAACAGGTATAAAAAGCTTCTTGTGGCCAGACCTATTGTCCCTGTTGGAAAAGATATTGGATTTCTGCCAGGAGAAAAAGAAGAGAAGTTAAGACCATGGATGCAACCTATTTATGACAACTTGGAATATCTTTTCAATACGAAAAAACCTGGGGAATTGGATGCAATTCTTGCTGGGATGGGCTCTATTGAAGTAGAGGCGCTTACCTATATAAGAGGAAGAAGTATACCGGAGCAGTATATAATTATTGATGAAGCACAAAATTTAACGAAGCATGAGGTGAAAACGATTTTGACAAGGGTTGGAGAGAGGAGCAAAATCGTTTTGATGGGGGATCCTGAACAGATTGATCATCCATACTTAGATGAATATAATAACGGCTTAACTTATGTGGTGGAAAGATTTAAGGACCAAAAGCTTGCAGGTCATGTCAAGTTGGTTAAAGGAGAGCGATCTCACCTAGCAAAATTGGCGGCAGACCTATTGTGATATTATCATTTAGGAAAAATATTGAACAAGAAAAAGAGGCTGCTAGAAACCACATTTATCATGACTTTTTAACAGCCTCTGAATACATTGATAACCCCTAAAAACCCCGACAATCTTTATTAGGACCGAGTCACCAATTGACCAACTCTTATTATCAAAATCCCAATAGTTTTTCCATTAGTTCATTAGGGGCGACAAAATTATTTAACTATAATCCTGTGCACATGAGTTAAAGGGGTGTTTCTATTTGATCCATCATTTAAATATACATGAACAGGACCTGTATCCCTTAGCGGTTTTCCTTTGATGGAAAATGCTAAAATCACTTCTTGTGCCGTAGGAATATCCACTTCCAATTCGTTTCCTTCTCCAACAAAAACTATTGAAGTCGATTCTGGCTTAGGTTCTGCATTATACAAAAATGGGGCGAATTTAATCCCGAAAGTACCGGTTAGAAGTTTTTCTTTCTCAAACTTTTTCTCCGTTTTCAAAGTTGGAGGATGAACTGCTCCTTCTCTTATTTCTCTATCCCAATGTTTTGAAACTTCTTTTGTATATGTTTCAAGTTCATCTACTTCTAATTTCTTTTCTTCTGCAAAATATGTATCAAGATCAATTCTTCTGTCATCAAAAATCCAGACACCTGGATCTAGTGTGATGGAGAAATTGACGTTTCCTTCTATTCTAATGATGCCGTCCAAAGATGTTCCCTCCCTTGTAATCCTTTTCATTATTATACTTCTTCTGTGTTTTTTTGTCATGTAATGGGGAATCTAATAACTACTTACACAAATTAATTAATCAAATTTAAAGGATGTTGTACCTATGGCTTGTAGAAGTGAAGAAGAATTACAATCTCTAGTGGATGATGCAAAGAAGGTTTATTTTGAGGGGAAAGTCGCCAATTACATACCAGCCTTACAAAGGGAAAGCCCAGATTATTTGTCTTGTGCCATCGCATATCCTGATGGAAATTGTATATCTGCTGGAGATATCAAAAAACAGTTTACACTTCAAAGTATATCAAAAATTATTACCCTCGCGCTTGTTCTTATAGATTTTGGTCCTGAACATGTCTTTCATCGGGTAGGGATGGAGCCGACTGGAGACCCTTTCAACTCGATTATCAAATTGGAAACATCCTCAAAGGCTAAGCCCTTAAATCCAATGATAAATGCTGGTGCCTTAGCTGTTACCTCCATGATAAAAGGTAGGAATGCAGGAGAGAAAGTAGAGTACATCATTGATTTTGTCAAAAAACTGACAAATGAAAGTGACATTGATTATTGTGAAGAAGTTGCTATATCTGAATTTACTACTTCCTTTTTAAATAGATCCCTTTGTTATTATATGAAGGGAGATGGAGTGATCCATGGAAACGTGGAAGAGATTATGGAAGTATATACAAAACAATGTGCAATAAGAATGAACTGTCTTCAGCTTGCAAGGGTTGGATTGATATTTTCAATGGATGGTGTGAGTCCATATACAGGGGAACAGATTATTCCAAAGGATATCGCTAGAATCTGTAAAACATTTATGGTCACATGTGGCATGTACAATGCATCTGGTGAATTTGCCATAAAAATAGGTATTCCTGCTAAGAGTGGAGTTTCAGGAGGAATTATGGGATCAGTCCCAGATCGTATGGGGATTGGAATATTCGGTCCTGCCTTAAATGAAGTAGGTAACAGTCATACGGGAATGAAATTACTTGAATTACTACAGAAAAAATTTGATTTAAGTATGTTTTAATCCTCAAAGGAGTTATCCATCTTGCATTTTTTCGAAATTAACGATAATATTTAACAATAGGATAGGTATTTGTACGTAAACGGAGGGATCGATATTGGCATCAGAAATCGTGGTCGATCATCGTGAAAAAGCTATTTCGCTTTTAAAAGCCGATTCAGATAAAATATTAAAGCTTATTCAAGTTCAAATGGACAATCTAACCATGCCACAATGTCCGCTTTACGAAGAAGTGCTTGATACACAGATGTTCGGTTTATCTCGTGAGATGGACTTTGCTGTTCGACTCGGATTAATTACGGAAAAGGAAGGGAAAGATATCCTTTCAAAATTAGAGATAGAGCTTTCTGCATTATATGAAGCATGGGAAAGAAATTAACACATAAAACGCTCAATCAGACAACGATCTGATTGGGCGTTTTTGCTAATAGAAGGGTCTCTTCCATTAAGATGGGCTTTCGTAAATTAATAAAATAATGATATTCCATCTATACTTATACGAAAAAGAGGAAAAATATCGAAACTTGATGTATAATTGCATTTATAATTGAAAAAATATTCTAAACTTTTCCAGGCGAGAAGTAGCTACTAGGGGGAGACAAAATGACGAAAAAAATCAATAAGATTCTTGTTGCCAACCGCGGCGAGATTGCAATTCGTGTTTTTCGAGCTTGTACGGAATTAAATATTCGTACAGTTGCTATTTACTCCAATGAGGATATCGGTTCCTTCCATAGATACAAGGCGGATGAAGCGTATCTTGTGGGAGAGGGAAAGAAGCCGATTGATGCATACCTTGATATCGATGGTATTGTTGAAATAGCGAAAGCTAATAATGTGGATGCCATTCATCCTGGGTATGGATTTTTATCGGAAAATATCCATTTTGCAAGGAAATGTGAAGAAGAAGGAATTATTTTTATCGGACCTTCCTCCAAACATTTAGATATGTTTGGTGATAAAGTCAAAGCAAGAACACAGGCTCAACTAGCAAACATCCCGGTCATTCCAGGGACTGATGGTCCTGTTCATTCATTGGACGAGGTCATGGATTTTGCAGCTACGTATGGATACCCATTAATGATTAAAGCCGCACTTGGTGGTGGAGGTCGCGGAATGAGGATTGTTCGTAGTAAGTCTGAGCTTAAAGACTCATTTGAACGTGCAAAGTCTGAAGCGAAAGCTGCTTTTGGTAATGATGATGTTTATGTGGAAAAATTAATAGAAAATCCAAAGCATATTGAAGTGCAGATTCTAGGTGACCATCATGGTGAAATTATCCATCTATTTGAACGTGATTGCTCGATACAAAGACGTCACCAAAAAGTGGTGGAGATTGCACCAAGTGTATCTCTTTCTGAGGATTTAAGAGAAAGAATCTGTCTCTCAGCAGTAGAATTAATGAAAAATGTTGATTATATTAATGCTGGTACAGTTGAGTATCTAGTTTCCGGTGACGAGTTTTTTTTCATAGAAGTTAACCCGCGTGTACAAGTTGAGCACACCATTACTGAAATGGTAACTGGAGTTGACATCGTTCAATCCCAAATTCTTATTGCTGAAGGACATGCTTTACATAGTAGCAAATTGGGGATACCTAGCCAAAACGAAATTAGAGTGAATGGTTATGCCATACAATCTCGTGTAACTACAGAAGACCCTCTAAATGGATTTATGCCAGACACGGGTAAAATTATGGTATACCGTTCTGGAGGAGGTTTCGGGGTTCGATTGGACGCCGGAAATGGCTTCCAAGGTGCTGTCATTACTCCTTACTATGACTCGCTTTTAGTGAAGTTATCTACTTGGGCACTGACATTTGAGCAAGCGGCAACTAAAATGGAAAGAAATCTAAAAGAATTTCGTATTCGCGGAATAAAAACAAATATTCCTTTCTTGGAAAATGTGGTAAAACATCCGAAATTCATGAATGGAGAGTATGATACGTCCTTTATTGATACAACTCCAGAGCTCTTTGTTTTTCCTAAACGAAAAGACCGAGGAACGAAAATGCTCACCTATATCGGGAATGTTACAGTTAATGGGTTTCCCGGAGTTGAGAAAAGAAAGAAACCAATTTTTACAAATCCGCGCATGCCAGATGTATCTCGTATAACTGAAATACCTAGCGGAACGAAGCAAATTTTGGACGAGCGGGGTGCAGATGGACTGGTAAGTTGGGTAAAAGATCAGAAAAAAGTATTGTTGACTGATACAACATTCAGAGATGCACATCAATCTCTGCTTGCTACCCGGGTCCGGACAAACGATTTAAAGCATATTGCAGAACCAACTGCAAAATTGATACCTAACCTATTTTCTATCGAGATGTGGGGGGGTGCGACGTTTGATGTAGCATATCGTTTTTTAAGTGAAAATCCTTGGGACCGATTGCTAATATTACGTGATAAGGCACCAAATGTATTATTCCAGATGCTACTTCGTGCTTCTAATGCTGTAGGATACAAAAACTACCCTGATAATTTAATTAAAGAATTTGTAGAAAAATCTTCTCACGCGGGAATTGATGTTTTCCGAATTTTTGACAGTTTGAATTGGGTGAAAGGTATGACCTTAGCTATTGATGCCGTCCGTAATTCAGGAAAGCTGGCAGAAGCTTCGATTTGCTATACAGGTGATATTAATGATCCGAGCAGAACAAAATATGACTTGCAATACTATCAAAAGATGGCAAAAGAATTAGAAAATAGTGGAGCTCATATTTTAGCAATTAAAGATATGGCTGGGCTGCTTAAGCCTCAATCTGCATATCGATTAATATCAACCTTGAAGGAAACTGTCGATATTCCAATTCACCTTCATACGCATGATACGAGCGGAAATGGGATTTATCTGTACGCAAAAGCGATTGAAGCTGGTGTTGATATTGTGGACGTTGCAATCAGTTCGATGGCTGGCCTGACCTCACAGCCAAGTGCCAATTCTCTTTATTATGCACTGGAAGATATGGATAGAAAACCAGATGTATCCATTGATGCACTAGAACAATTGTCCCATTATTGGGAAGATGTAAGGAAATATTATAGTGATTTTGAAAGTGGGATGAATAGTCCTCATTCAGAGATTTATATGCATGAAATGCCAGGTGGACAATATAGTAACCTGCAACAACAGGCAAAAGCTGTTGGCCTCGGCGCACGATGGGAAGAAGTAAAGGAAATGTACCGTAGAGTAAACGACATGTTTGGAGATATTGTTAAAGTGACTCCGTCCTCCAAAGTAGTTGGAGACATGGCATTGTTTATGGTACAAAACAATCTTTCTGAACAAGATGTTATCGAGAAAGGTGAAACTATAGATTTTCCTGATTCTGTAGTGGAGCTTTTTGAAGGATATTTGGGTCAACCTCATGGTGGATTTCCTAAAGAACTTCAACGTGTAATTCTGAAAGGACGTACGCCGATTACAGTCCGTCCAGGGGAACTATTAGATGATGTTGATTTTGAAGCAGTTAGAAATGAACTATTTGAAACGCTAAACCGCCAAGTGACTAGTCATGAGATGATTGCATATGCATTATATCCAAAAGTCTTTTTGGATTATCAAAAAAAATATGAGCAATATGGAAATGTTTCAGTGCTAGATACTCCGACATTTTTCTTTGGAATGAGACTTGGAGAAGAAATTCAGGTAGAGATAGAACAAGGAAAAACCTTAATGGTGAAGCTTGTTTCTATTGGTCAGCCACAGAAGGATGGAACAAGGGTTGTGTACTTTGAGTTAAACGGTCAGCCTCGTGAAGTACATATTAAAGATGAGAGTGTCAAGTCTGATGTGGTTTCCAAGACGAAGGCAGATTCAACTAACCCAACACACATTGGAGCAACCATGCCTGGGACGGTAATTAAAGTGCTTGTTGAAAAAGGGGAAAAGGTAAAAAGAGGAGATCATCTGATGATTACTGAAGCGATGAAAATGGAAACGACTGTACAAGCCCCATTTAGTGGAACAGTAAAAGAGATTCACGCTGCCCAGGGAGAAGGAATTGCTACGGGTGATTTGTTAATTGAAGTAGAACAGGTGTAAGCAAGACTTCAGATGAAAAAAGGAGAGGGTTCTATCACCCTCTCCTTTTTTGTTTACACCCTATAAAGATTTAGTTGTTTGTTTATGCATTTTCAGTTGATTAGAGTTATTTCTAGATACAAGCATAAGTAGGTAACTTAATACTCCAAATAAACAAGAAATAATTAAGGCGTGAAGAAGGGCTACAATAATATTTAAATTAGTGATAACGATTAAAGCGCCAGTTGTTGCCTGTAATAGTACTAGGATGGAAGAAACGATCCAACCATAATAGATAACCGGTTGATGCTTGTATCTTTTAATTGCAAGGACGGTAATACTCACAATCCAGATGACAATTAATCCAGCTGCAGCTCGGTGTCCCATTTGAATCCATTCATGCATTTGAGTAGGAATCCCAAGTCCATTACGTGTACAGCTGGGCCAACTTGGGCATGCTAAGCTTGCGCCAACATGTCTAACAAGTGCTCCGCTATATACGACAATATAACAATAGGAGATAATTCCGATAATATGGAAGGACATGCGACGATCAACTATCAATGTTTCTGCATCGAATTTCTTGTCCACTTCGAAAATGAGAAGGGTAAGAAGAAAAACAGATGCAAATGATACAAGTGATATTCCGAAATGAAGTGCCAATACTGCTGAAGATTGACCCCACATCACCGCTGCTGCACCAATGAGTCCTTGTAGAATAAGGACGAGAATGGATACAAGGGCTAAAAATTTTGTTTCTCTTTTATGCCCAATTGTTTTCCATGTCCAAATGGCAAGAGTTAGAACCATTATTCCTGCTAATGTTGATACAAGTCGGTGACTTAATTCTACTATTAATGCAAAGTCAATAGAGCTAGGTATTAGCTCGCCGTGGCATAGTGGCCAAGATCGTCCACAACCCATTCCAGAACCAGTTTTTGTAACAAGAGCTCCTCCAATTAAAACAAAAAGCATGACTATAGAAGTGCAAACGGCGAACCATTTTAATAATTTGTACAACAGATTCACCTTCTCAAAAAGAAATTGATTTCCCTTATATTAAAATAGATGTAGAAATGGTAAAATAATAAACGTCCTCCCAATACTACACAATACATCGATAAATGACAATATTCTGCATAGGTAAAACTACTAGAAATTATTATCGTGAAAAAGGTTGAATTATGTAGTGGAGTTTGCTAGAAATATATAAGGGTAACTAGTAAAAGCTTTTTCCATATAGGGACAAATACTAACATTACCTATTATATACCGTTTTAATTAACGTAGGTAACATTCTTAATAGGTGACACAAATTAGTCATATTTTCTTCAAATATAATTCACAAAGCGAGAAACAAATATGATTTAATATACAAAGAGAATGTTACGTTAGTATTACGTACTAACAGTATGCAAAACTATAGAAGATTTCGGTAGTGAAAACGCATTCACGAAATCTATTTCCTGTTAGTTTGCATGGAGGTTCAAAGGAGGTATATTAATGGCAAATTTGAGGACCTTGGACCAGGTAAATGCATCAGGTTCAGTATCAGATGACCGTCCTCAAGCAATGGAAGTTGCTCCATCAAGATGGAAAGACTTTTTAGCGCTAATAAAAATTGGGATAGTAAATTCAAATTTCATCACTACATTTACTGGTCTTTGGTTAGCAATATACTTTACACAAACAAATGGGTTTCTTGCTAATTTAGATATCGTACTACTTACAATGATTGGTTCTTCTCTTGTTGTCGCAGGATCTTGCAGCCTCAATAATTTTATTGATCGAGATATAGATCACCTCATGTCAAGAACGAAAAACCGGCCGACAGTAACGGGAAGAATGGATCCGAAATGGGCACTGTTTGTAGGGCTCGCATTGACTGGAATTGGAACGATAATATTGGCATTTACCACGATAACCGCAGCAGTGATTGGTTTGATTGGTACTTTCACATATGTGGTTTTATACTCAATGTGGTCGAAAAGAAAGAATACACTCAACACAGTAATTGGTAGTGTGTCGGGTGCTGTACCTCCTTTAATTGGTTGGGCAGCTGTAGATCCGAGCCTTTCACTAATTGCATGGATTTTATTTTTGATAATGTTTGTATGGCAAATCCCTCACTTTTTAGCGATTGCTATCAGACGCTGTGAGGAGTATCGCAGTGCAGGCATTCCGATGCTTCCTGTAGTCCATGGATTTGCAATTACAAGAAGACAAATGATCGTTTGGGTTGCTTGTTTATTACCCTTGCCGTTTTGGTTGTTTGACCTAGGGGCAGGTTTAATCGTTCTAGCAACCATTTTAAACGTCGGTTGGTTAGCTTTAAGTCTAGCTGGCTTTAAAATGAAAAATGAAATGAAATGGGCAACCTTGATGTTTGTCTATTCACTTAACTATCTCACCATTCTATTTGTTTCAATGATAGTTGTAACCATTTTCTAAGCATAAAGACAGCTATTCCTTTATAATGAGTAGCTGTTGATTTTCCAAAATACCAGAAATAAAGGGTGAAAGTATAAATCCTGTGGTATAGTAAACAGTGAGTGCAAAAATTGTCCTTTTTGGTAACGCTATTATAAAGATAGCTGTTATAAAAACACACTGTTTTATTGGAAAATAGTGCAATTTTTAAAGATGTTGTGCCGATAATAACGGAGAAAGATCCGAAGGGTACATAACTACATGATTAGATTCTTTCTCTAGGCTTGAAGGAATTTATCAATACATTCTACTTCACTTAATAAATATGAAAGAGGGGTTTGATTAGGCTATGAAGAAATGGCTACCTAATTGGCGTATCGTGTCACTACTTAGTGTGATGGCGCTATTCTTAGCAGGCTGTGGTAAACCGTACTTATCTACACTTCAGCCGGTTGGTGAAGTGGCAGATATGCAAAAATCACTGATTTTGTTAAGTTCCGCAATTATGATTCTTGTTGTAGTTGTGGTTTCTATCATCTTCGTATACGTTGTGGTGAAATTCCGTCAGCGTAAAGGCGAAAAAGATATCATTCCAAAACAAGTGGAAGGAAGCCACAAGCTTGAAATTACCTGGACTGTTATACCGATTTTATTACTTCTTATTTTAGCAGTTCCTACTGTGTCTTACACATTCCAACTTGCAGATGTAGCAAAAATGGATGAGGAAGATTCAGACGCACTTGTAGTTAATGTTACTGCACATCTTTACTGGTGGGAATTTGAATACCCAGGATATGGAGTAGTAACTAGTCAGGATTTGTATGTTCCAACAGATGAGAGAATTTACTTTAACTTGGAAGCAAGTCAAGTAAAACACTCTTTCTGGATTCCATCCGCAGGTGGGAAAATGGATACAAACACAGATAACACTAACCGTTTTTGGTTAAGCTTTGATTCTGAGCGTGTAGGTCAAGGAGAAGCGGAAAGCATTTTCCATGGGAAATGTGCTGAGCTTTGTGGACCATCACATGCATTGATGGATTTCAAGGTTAAGCCAGTGGCACGTGCAGACTTCGATCAGTGGATTGAAAATATGCAGGCTACAGAACATACGGCTGAAACTGAACTTGCACAAGCAGGGGAAGAGATTTTTAACCAAAGCTGTATTACTTGTCACGCAATTGGAGCAGATGCCCAGAGTGATGCAGGCGTTGCACCTAACTTAACAAACTTCGGAGACCGCGAAAGAATTGCTGGGATTTTAGAACATACCCCAGAAGAATTGGCTAGATGGCTTAAAGATCCTGAAGATGTTAAACCAGCAAACTTGATGACAAATACGTATGGTGAGCTGAATGCTCAAGAAGTGGATGCACTTGTTGAATACTTAATGTCCTTGAAAGTGGACGAAGAATAGAATTCTTTTGAAAGGGAGGTTACATTGTGAGTACGTTAGCACAGAAAAAAGGATTTGGCGCAACTGTTTGGGATTATCTTACAACAGTTGACCATAAGAAAATTGCCATCCTTTACCTTATTGCCGGCGGATTCTTCTTTATCGTCGGTGGCTTGGAAGCGATGTTTATTCGTATCCAGCTGGCTATTCCTAACAATGACTTTTTAGCTGCGGGTCTTTATAATGAAATTCTGACCATGCACGGAACAACAATGATATTCCTGGCAGCGATGCCTTTATTGTTTGCGTTTATGAATGCTGCTGTGCCATTACAAATCGGTGCTCGTGACGTAGCGTTTCCATTCCTGAATGCGTTAGGTTTTTGGTTATTCTTCTTTGGGGGAGTATTTCTTAACCTAAGTTGGTTCATGGGTGTTAATGGACCTGGAGCACCAGATGCTGGATGGACATCTTATGCATCTTTATCACTTGCTTCAGAAGGTTCTGGGATTGACTTTTATGCATTAGGTCTACAAATATCGGGTATTGGTACCTTAATTGGTGGTATTAACTTCTTAGTTACCATCATTAATATGCGTGCACCTGGAATGACTTATATGCGTATGCCATTATTTACATGGTCTACGTTTGTAGCTTCTGCACTAATTCTTTTCGCTTTCCCTCCTTTAACAGTAGGGTTGGCACTATTGATGTTTGACCGTTTATTCGGAACAGCTTTCTTTGATCCAAACCTTGGTGGTAACACGATTATTTGGGAACATCTATTCTGGATTTTTGGACACCCAGAAGTATACATATTGATCTTACCAGCATTCGGTATTTTCTCTGATGTATTTTCTACATTCTCGAAAAAACGTCTGTTCGGATATTCTTCAATGGTATTTGCAACAGTACTTATTGGTTTCTTAGGATTCATGGTATGGGCTCACCACATGTTTACAACTGGACTTGGTCCAATAGCAAATGCCATATTCGCTGTTGCTACAATGGCAATTGCAGTTCCTACAGGAATTAAAATCTTTAACTGGATGTTCACCATGTGGGGTGGACAACTGCAGATTAACACAGCAATGCTATGGTCTATTGCGTTTATTCCGAGTTTCGTTCTTGGTGGGGTTACAGGGGTAATGTTAGCATCAGCAGCAGCTGACTATCAATATCACGACTCTTACTTCGTAGTAGCTCACTTCCACTATGTAATTGTTGGTGGGGTAGTATTCGGTCTATTTGCAGGACTTCATTACTGGTGGCCGAAGATTTTTGGTAAAATCCTTGATGAGACTCTTGGAAAAATCACATTTTGGCTATTCTTTACTGGTTTCCATTTAACATTCTTTATCCAGCATTTCCTAGGCTTGATGGGGATGCCGCGTCGTGTATTCACGTTTGGAGAAGGTTTAGGATGGGATTTATCTAACTTAATTAGTTCTATTGGTGCTGCTTTCATGGCAATTGCCACAGTAGTATTGGTTATTAATATTGTGAAAACGTCTCTTAGTAAACAACAGGTTGCTGGAGATGCATGGGGTCATGGTCGTACACTTGAATGGTCCATCCCTTCGCCACCACCAGAATACAACTTTAAGCAGACTCCACTTGTACGTGGTTTAGATCCACTTTGGGTTGAAAAAATGGAAGGGAAGAAAGGTATGACACCTGCTGAGCCTGTTGGCGATATCCATATGCCAAATGGTTCTATCATCCCATTTATTATTTCACTTGGATTGTTTATTTCTGCATTTGGTATTCTGTTCAAAAATGCATTCGCATGGGGTATCCCAGTGATGATTATCGGGTTAGCCATAACATTTATTGCTATGTTCTTCCGTTCTATTATTGATGATCATGGGTACCATATTCATAAAGAAGATCTTCTTGCAGAAGATGATGACAAGGGGGCGAAGCTATAATGCATACTGAAGAGAAATTAACAGCAGAAACTTTTCCAGCTTCGCCTGAAAAGGCAACCCTTGAAGGCAAGAATAAATTCTTAGGTTTCTGGTTGTTCCTAGGCGGGGAAACCGTTCTATTTGCTTCACTTTTTGCAACGTATTTAGCACTTAGTGGACCGGATTCGATTGTAGCTGGTCCGGATAAAAAAGAATTGTTTGACCTAGGGCTTGTTTTTGCAGCAACCATGATTCTTTTAACAAGTTCTTTAACAAGTGTGTATGCAATGTATCACATGAAGAACTTTAACTTTAAAAAGATGCAGTTATGGCTTGGAATCACATGGCTTTTAGGATTCTCATTCTTACTCCTAGAGATTTATGAGTTTAATCATTATATCCACTTAGGTCATACAATCACAAGTAGTGCATTTGGTTCTGCATTCTATGTTTTAGTTGGTACTCACGGTGCCCACGTATTATTTGGTTTATTATGGATTGGAACATTAATGATTCGTAACATGAGACGTGGCTTGGATCTATACAACGCTCCAAAGTTCTATGTAGCTTCACTATACTGGCATTTTATTGACGTTGTATGGTTATTCATCTTTACTGTAGTATACTTAATGGGGATGGTGTGATGACTGATGGCAAATACTCATTCAAATACAGGTAACCCAAAAGTAGATTTAGAATATCGTCGTAAGAAAAGTAAAGAGGAAATGAAGTATCAGGTTGTATCCTTCGTACTAATGATTTTCCTTACATTATTGGCATTCTTAGCAGTTGGTGCTGAAATGTCCAAGTACTTTATCGTACCGTTCATCATTTTGATGGCGATCGTTCAATGTATATTCCAATTGTATTACTTCATGCATATGAATCATAAGGGTCATGAAGTGCCAGCGTTATTCCTATATTCTGGTTTGGCGGTTGGATTAATTACTATATTGGCATTCTCTACCATTATTTGGTGGTAATATTAAAGGCAGCCTCATTGCAGGCTGCCTTTTTTTGAAAATAAAACATATAAATAAACATCAAATTGATTTGTCACAAATTCATGTTTCCTTGTACCATTTTCCTTTGTATTTTGTCCAAATCATGACATTTCCTGAACTGTTCATAGACGCTTCCCAATCCGCATTGAAGGGGCTTGTATTTCTATAGTATAATGTTCATAAGCTAAATGGGGATGTTTATAATCTCCGTACAATTGAGGTGACTGCAAAAATGATTGGCAACTTAGATATGTTTGGATTCCAGGCATTGTGGAGTCCTTATTTATTGACATTTACGATACTTTCCATCCTTTTCTATTTCTATATTACTGGTAAAGGTAGACATCGTTTTAAAGATTCAGAAGCAATTTCTAACAAACAGCGTGCATTCTTTTTAAGCAGTATGATTTTGTTTTACTTAGTAAAGGGCTCACCAGTTGATCTATTAAGTCACTTAATGTTAAGTGCGCATATGACACAGATGGCGGTTCTTTATCTAGTGATTCCCCCTATTCTTTTGATGGGATTACCAGCTTGGATTCTTCGCAAAGTAATTCATTTTCCTGTGATAAAGCCGGTTTTTAGGTTTATTTCTAAGCCATTAATTGCATTACTGTTTTTCAATGTGCTTTTTTCGCTCTATCATATTCCAGTAGTTTTTGATACTGTAAAAGTCGATATGTTATATCATACTACCTATATGGTGGTCATGTTTATTGGCGCTTTCATCATGTGGTGGCCACTTGTTAATCCACTTCCTGAGGAACAACGTTTATCTGGTATTAAGAAAATTGGTTACATAATGGCAGATGGTATCCTGTTAACACCTGCTTGTGCGCTAATCATTTTTGCGGATCAACCACTATACGCAACTTATTCAGAACTTACCGCTTGGCTTGCGGCATTAGAGTTGTGTGTTCCAGCTGGTACGTTAAGTGGTCTTGATCTTGGAGGACCGGAAAGATTTAATGCATTACCACTTGTTGAAGATCAGCAACTTGGTGGAGTTATTATGAAGGTTATTCAAGAGATTATGTATGGTAGTATTCTTGCTTACGTATTCTTTAGTTGGGCTAGAAAAGAACGAGAAAAAGAGGAAATCGATCTTAATAAAGCAATGCACCCAAAAACTGCAGAGTAATATAGCAAAAAAATGAGGCAGCAGCAAAGCTTTGTTGCTGCTTTGTTTTTGATATGTACAGCGTTGAGAGGAGAAAAATATGGGTTATTCTATTCCTATAATGCCAACTATAAGTACTTTTTTTATTGTAATTAGTGCAATATTTGTTGCAATTGGTTGGTATTTGATCATTAAAAGAAGGCTGGAAGCACATAAAAAAGCGATGTTTTTCGCCGCAATTTTTGCCATTATGTTTTTTATCATTTATTCTTCGAGAACAGTATTTATCGGCAACACTAGTTTTGGTGGTCCAGAAGAGATAAAAGTCTATTACACGATATTTCTCCTCTTCCATATAACACTTGCAACAGTTGGTGCAGTGCTAGGTATCACGTCGCTTTTGACAGGTTACAAAAACAATCTTGCTAAACATCGTAAGCTTGGTCCAGTAACTAGTGTTGTCTGGTTTTGTACAGCAATTACTGGTGTAGCCGTTTATTTACTTTTATATGTTATTTATCAAGGTGGGGAAACTACATCAGTTTTTAGAGCTATTCTTGGTTATTAACAGTAGGTTGATTTCATGACCATCGTATTCTTTTGATGTTGACAAATCTAATTTTATTTAATTATCCTGTGAAAAGTAAGTGAATGGTATCACAAGCAATCAAAGATAGTGTTTGGATTTTGATCCAAGCACTTTTTTTATGTGGTTTTTGAGCAAGCACTAACTGAGAATGGAATGCATAAATTGAGAACAACGGTAGTGATGGAATATTCAAAGCATTAACAAATAAAGGAGGTCTATAAGTGAAAATAGCTAAAGGGGAAAAGCATGAGGTAAGCACTCTAATTCTTCAAACCATCATTTTTATATGTGTAACGGAAGAAACGAATGTGAAAATATTGCCTCCAAGGTTCATGAAGAAGTTTTATGCAATCATCAATAAAGAATTCCAACATTCTGCCGTAATACATTTTGCTGATGAGAAAGTAATTGATATAGATCTTTTTATTGCGGTTGAATATCATCAGCCGATACTTGAAGTATGCAGAATGTTACAACTCAAAATTAAAAATGAAATAGAAATTCTCACTGGCTATCATGTTAGAAATGTGCACATTTCTGTTGATGGTTTATGGAAAAAATAAAAAGGTGATACATTGTAATCTACAATAGTCAATCACCTTTTAAAAATTATTATTTTAATGCATTAATACGCTCTTTTGCTTGATTTAATAATGATTTGGATGTGGAAACAATATTCGCTGGAAATTGTTCTCCTTCACCATATTCTACACCGTGTGGATAATAGTGCTTCCCTAAAAGTGGAGTAAGCAGGCTAATCACTGCATGTGATCCCCCAACGTCCCCCTCAATTGTATAACCTTGAACACGCAAATAAAATACGCCTTCTTTTGTCTCGAACTTTCTATCATAAGTAACTCGTTCGTAATCCCATTGGCCAGCTAGATCAAAGCCTAAGTTTTCCATGATATCAGTTAGACGTGATAATTCTACTTTTTCATTTTCTAAACCTGTATTTTCAATTTTCATTTATGTACACTCCTTTTTCTATCTCATTACTTCTAGATAAAGTATGCTCCTTGTTTATAATAGTACGAAAGCGCATAACTTTCAACAACGAAAAAGTAATCACGCCTTGTCAAAGAAAATAATTTGGAAAAAGTCATGATTTTGTAGAAAATGGTGAACCTAATAAAACGGGAAGGGAATATTCTTATCCTCTTCCAAACTTTTATCTGTTATGTATGAAGAAAATATTGGAGGTTAAGGAAATGGAAACAGTTCGCTCTATTATGACAACAGATGTAGATTGCTGTACCCCTCTTGACAATGTGTTTGAAGTTGCTACGAAAATGAAGGATCTTGATGTAGGTGCTATTCCAATAGTAGAAAATGATAAATTAATTGGAATGATTACAGACAGAGATTTGGTGGTGAGGGGTATTGCAGAAAAACATCCAGGGTCTAATCAAGTGACAAATGTTATGAGTGATCATTTAGTGACAATCGGACCGGATGCAACACTTTCGGAAGCTTCCAACTTGATGTCAGAACATCAAATTAGGCGTTTACCTGTTGTAGAAAATGATCAATTAATTGGCATGGTATCTCTAGGTGACTTGGCTGTTCATCATTATTCTGATGATCAAGCAGGAGAGGCACTTAGTCAAATCTCAGAAGAATAATTAATACAAAGACCAGTTCCTTTAAATGGGACTGGTCTTTTTCTTGAAATATGAATTTATCTAAAAGGACGGTGTATCCGCGTTTATATTTGATGAGAATGCAAGTTTTAGTTATGATTAATAGTATTCATTTCGTTCCCAAAGGGTATAGATAGATTAATCTAGTTATTTTACTTCGAAATAAATAGAATGAAATCTATTCTAGCAAAGTATAATGGTAGAAAAGGGAGGGAGAGAATACATGAGGGGACTTTTTTTCTTACTTTTTATTGCATTTTGTCTATATTTATTTGTAAATGTAGAGCCTCATCAAATAGAAAGAATAATAAAAGAACAACCATTGAGTGGTCAGATATTCACTGAGCGAGAGGAAGCAGAAGATAAAGTCTTCACGCAGGCTGACATTCAAAAGAATGAGCAAGTCGAAAACATTTCTACTTATATGGGAGAAGGAACGGACGTAATAATAGATTCGTTTGGAGAGCCAGATAGAAAAGATCTATCAGCATTTGATTATGAATGGTGGATATACAACTCTAACTTTAATAACTATATTCAGATTGGAATAATAGATAATCGAGTCGTTACGATATTTAGTACAGGCAGTGAAAGTAATAATGGAGCAATGGAAATAGGGGAAAACTACGATACGCTTAATGAAAAGTTTGACTTTTCGGATAGTGTGACGGTAGAGCATGAAGAGGGATCCTATCAGTTTATCATTAAATCAGAAGAGAGTACCATGCGTCCATTGATAAAATTAGAAGATTTCTATGTACAGCTGTACTTTGATGACATCGACAAAACCTTATCAAGTGTCCGTTATCTTGACTCTGAAACCTTGATAAAGCAAAGACCTTATGAATTAGTTTATAGGGGTCCATTGTTGGAGGCAAAGGAATTATCTCAAGAAGAGTTGGAGAGAGTGGAAGCAGGGAATGCACAGCAGATTCTTGATTTTACAAATATTATTAGAGAACGATTTAACCTTTCCGCTGTTGAATGGGATCAAGACGTAGCGGAGGTAGCGTTCTTTCATAGTAAAGACATGAGAGATAGTGACTATTTTTCCCACACATCTCCAACACGAGGCAGCCTTACAGATAGACTTATGGAGGGGGATGTACCATTTCGTCTGGCTGGGGAAAATATTGCAGCCAAGTACGTAGATGGAATAGCAGCTACAGAAGGCTGGTTAAATAGCGAAGGACACAGGAACACTTTGTTAAATTCACAATTTACTCACCTTGGGGTGGGAGTGAGTGAAAATTATTATACGCAAAACTTTATCCAAATATGGTAGTTAAAAACCAGACACTTTAATGTCTGGTTTTTATTATGAATTTACCTATTGTAAAGCCATTATTCTCATTCCATTGCCCTAATAACTCAACAGATTGGCCAACAATAAGGGAAGGAGGAATAGAATTATCTTGACAAGGCTGTTTGTAAATAGCCGTATATTTTCCTTTTTTACTTTTAATATGGAGTATGGTTTCTAATGAATACAATTCATGATAAAACCGTTTTTTATCAGTATGAACCGTTAATATTTCACCTTCCAATCTAGCTTCAAGAGGGACTTCTGTCAGTCTTCTCCACTTTTCTAGCTGCTTTTGCTTTTCTTTTTTTGTTATCCAAAAGAAATAGATGATCAAGATTGGTATGACGATTGCAGTTACCATAGCGCCACCCTTTAGTTTATTTTTTTGGAATGATAAAAAAGCTTCCCGTTGCATGGGCAATTAAAACTTCATCGTCACGAAAAACCTTACCTTCCATTACCATTATCTTAGACCCTTTATGTATGACAGTTGCAACGCATATAAATGAACTACCAATTCCTTTTGCAACATAATTTATTTTCATTTCTGTAGTAACAGCGGCTTTATCACTTGGTAATAGCTTAAATGCGAGAGTTCCCATTGCAGAATCCAAAAGAGTAGCGGTAAGTCCCCCATGCAATATATCTAATGAGTTTTGAAGAAGTATTGAATTATCTATATCCATCGTTAATGTACCTGGTTCATCAAACTTACTGGAGATTCCCATCAAAGCACCAATATGGGTACCATTCTTTCCTTCCCTTTTTCTCTTCATGCTTTGTAGATACAAAGCAGCAGTTTCCTTTTCTTCTTCTGATGCATCCTTCAAAAAGTTATCCCATTGCTGTATGATTTCCATCTTTATCCTACTTTCTGACTTAGTCTACATCCATCTTATCAATTGTCAGGAGGTAAAGGAAAGTAAAAATAGGCGAACGCTTTTTCTTTTTTTCAATAAAATAAATATAGGCATATATACAGGAATGGGGTGAGAGAATGGCAACGAAAGAACAACATCCAAGTATTGCTAAGTTCAAAGATTTTGTAAAAAGGCATCCCAAGCTATCTGAAGAAGTGAAAGGTAAAAAGAAAACTTGGCAAGAGTTATTCGAAGAGTGGTACTTACTCGGTGAAGAGGATGAAAGTTGGAAAAGCTATCGAGTTGATGGGAAGGATGAAGAAGGAAAAGGAAGTAAATCCGATGTTATTCCTCAAATATTGCAATCGTTAAAGAAAATGGATGCTAACCAAATACAGTACTACTTAAATAACGCAAACTCTGCCATAGGAAATATTCAGCAGCTTATACAGCAGTTTTTACCACAAACTACAAAGGGTACATCTACTTCATCAGGTGTGAAAAATCCTTTTTCGTTTCGAAAAGATTAGGAATGGATGAGATGTATGCGAAAAGATATTTATGATTATATTCAAAAAAAGAAGTCATTAAAAAGCTATATAAGAGAACAGCCCTTATGGTATCGAACACTTTCAAGAAACCCAGAGAAATTAGATGATTTTGAATTAGCATCTATGCATTATTATAAACAAACCATTCCACATAAAGTAGAAAGATTTCAAAATTCCGTACAAATGGCATCGATGATGGTCCATATGTTTCAATCAATGAAAAATATGGATTAGTATGATAAATTATTTCATTCTTTTGGAATAGAATGGGAACTCCTTTCTAAAACTAGAAATAATGTCAAATGGAAAGGAGTATTCTTATGCGAGTTATTTGGACGAGCTTCATTTGCATTCTCTTTATACTCACAGGCTGTAAGGAGGAACAACAAAAACCAAAATCCATGGTAGAAACTGATGTAAATGTCATGGAAGTTCTTTCCCATTCCTCCTCAAGCAATCAGAAAATGAATATGAGAGTTCATCATTCGATAAAAGGTAATGATGTATATTTGGAATGTATTGTAACACCCAATTTTCATTTTGTAGAAGGAAAACAGGAGAAAAAGCATGGGGAAGGTATGGTAGTAGTATTTCTTGATAATAAACAGATAGGTTCCTTTACTAAGGGTGCTTTTGTAATAAATGATATTCCTAAAGGTAAGCATGAACTAACTATTACCTTACTTCACAATGACAAAAGTGAATATGGAATAAGTGAAAAATTAGAAATTGATATTGAGTAGTGGGTTATTACACAACTCTAGTAAAACATGATATGATGGTCTTGGAGGTGTATTCCATGATTGCTACTGTAGAGCATGTAGAAATAGTAGAGAAAGCAGAACAATTGGCGAAGATGATATGGCGATCAGAGCTTGCTGAAGACTATCACCGCTGTTTATATAACTTACAAAATGACGATGTCGCCCAAGAGCTTATTCGTTCATTTGAGAAAATGAAAGAAAAATATGAAGAAGTTCAACGATTTGGAAAATATCATCCCGATTATCGCAAAGTAACTTTGGAAACAAGAGAGCTGAAGCGTAAGTTGGACCTTCATGATACTATTCATG
This sequence comes from Sutcliffiella rhizosphaerae, assembly GCF_917563925.1. Taxonomy (GTDB): domain Bacteria; phylum Bacillota; class Bacilli; order Bacillales; family Bacillaceae_I; genus Sutcliffiella_A; species Sutcliffiella_A rhizosphaerae. The sequence goes on along the minus strand of NZ_CAKJTJ010000002.1, from coordinate 215,326 downwards.
CATTTAAAGAAGCGGAAGACACCATTCAAAAGGTTTTGGATGAAATAAGTGTGCTTATTGGAAAGTCTGTTTCTGAAAATGTAAAGGTACCAACAGGCAATCCATTTTTTGACTCCCTTTCAAGTTGTGGCGGTGGCTGCGGCACTGGTGGAGGCTGTGGTTGTAAGGCAAGTTGATGTCTATTCCATTTAGGAGTTGCTTCTATATAGGCAGCTCCTTTTATTTGTTATCTTTTCTAAGCCGAATGCAATCCTCACAAAGGTTCCCGCAACAAAACATTTTTTCCTGTGGAACAAAAAATCGATGTCTATAAACAAAGATCTGTTCTTGTCGCCTAACAAAATGAGTTTCAGTGGTGACTTTTTTCTTAAACATAGCCTTTTTAGAACAGACATGAATAAAGGATAGTCCTTTTTTTTCCCAGCTATCCGAGTGCTCTGGTAGTACTTCCACATACAAAAAAGGAATACCAGTTATTTTTTTTCGAAAACAGTCCTTCACAAGCCCATTTTCATTTAAATCTGCTAAGAAAATATCCCAAACCATCTCCAGTTCGATTTCTCTCACCCTTTTCATTAAATAATCTGTTGATTCCTTTATTTTAACAGTGTCATAATATTTCCATCCATGCTAAACTATAATAATAGTTGTATTATTAGATTAGTTTTTTTCACAAAATTTGCATTGTAGGTACTTATCCAGCATGAAAGGGTTTATTTTTCCCCGAGCAAAAGGCAATTTGTTACCTATAGCACAAATTTTTACGAAAAAAGCTTTGATAAAAGGGAAGATTTAAAAAGGGGTAAATGTATGTTATCACAAAGACAAGGTATAATAGTTTGGCTACATTCCTTAAAACAAGCAAAATTATTAAGACGCTATGGAAATGTTATTTATATATCTAAAAAGCTAAAGTATGTATTATTTTATTGTAATCTTGAAGAAGCAGAAAGCCTTTTAGAAAAACTGAATAAACAATCTTACATAAAAAAAGTAGAACTTTCGCCTAAGCCAACTATAAAAACCCATTACGAAAATTCCAGACCAGATAAAGCCAAGGAATATGACTATAAAATGGGACTATAAAAATTAGCAGTACAAAATCGTATATAGATATGTTTTGTACTGCTTTTTGTTTCTACAGAATAACATACATCATTACTTAAGCGCGGGAATATAATGGTTTAACCTAAGAATTCCAATTAAATATTGGAAGTATAAATCTTTCTCCGCAAATGAAATGGAAGGTTTCACGTCAAATTGAATAACTGTTTTTCCTAATTCTTCGGCAAGATTTAAAAATAATTCTGACCGCTTATTCGGTTGTTGTTGATAATTTGGAATCCCTTCTAAACAAGTATATAATGCTTGAAAATCTCCAGGATTAGTTGGTTTCATAATAACAATTAAAGACGAAAGTTTTCGACCATTCTTTTCTGTATGCAGCATCATCATGTGTTGCAATCTATCTTTATTATGTTTTGCTAATTCCATTAGTTCATATATATCGGAATAACCTTCTCCTAGTTCGATAAATCGTTGTATCATTTTCAATTTCTCCTCTCAAAGAACAGATCACACTTTTCCCAACACATACTTTATCATGTTACTGCTCAAAATTGAAGAGCAACTCAAATATGGAAGGAGTGCATCATCATGATGGGCGTTACATTTATTCTTATTACCTCATTAATATTATTATATTTTTATGATCATCTTTTTGGCACGGTAAAATCAAAACGCACAATGAATGTTCCAATTAAAGGGGTACTGGTTACAGGGATATTATATTATCTTGTTTCAAAAGAGCTTATGAATCAAGAGGACGCATTGGAATTCGAGAATGCTACATTAGAGGAAGTGGAGTTATTCGTCACTACGAAAAATATCTTAACAACGGAAGAATGGGGCAATCTTTGTTTGGAGCAATGTAAACTTCATTTAGCCAATGATATAGATGTAGATATACCATGTTAATGAAAAAATGTGTTTTCACAAACAACCTTGATAGTAAGGGGAAATATTCAAAACAACATTCAAATATTTACAAATAAATAGCAACAATCATTTAAAAAAACAAAAAAACCCTGCTTGGAAACCCATGCAGGGTCCTTCTATCCCTTGATAAAAACCAAGGTAAGAAGGCAAAGGGAGAGGAGAAACCGGAGGAAGAACTTATGGGGAAACGTAAGTCTTCTCCGCGGTTGGCAACAACATCACACAAAGGATGTTGTTACCATTAAGTATGAACCAAATAGAGGGAAGCTATACACAATTGTTGAAACTAGAAAAATGTCTAAGAAAAACTTTTGACATGCATGTCGAATATGATAGGATAATGTTGATTAGCAATCTAGAAATTAAAGAATGGTGAGAAAATGAGAGTAGTTTCAGGAAAATGGAAAGGTAGACAGTTGAAAGCGGTTCCAGGTATGAATACTAGACCTACTACTGATAAAGTAAAAGAGGCAGTATTTAATATTATTGGGCCATATTTTGATGGTGGGCTTGCTTTAGATTTGTTCGGAGGAAGTGGCTCATTAGGAATCGAAGCCATCAGCAGAGGAATGGACAAAGCGATATTTGTTGATAAAGATGGAAAGGCAATCCAAACCATTAAACAGAATGTCGAAAACTTCAATATCGCAGAACAAGTTGAAATATATCGAAATGATGCTTTAAGAGCTTTAAATGCAATTAAAAAAAGAGAGATTCAATTCGATCTTATCTTACTCGATCCACCATACAAAAAGCATCAGCTTGAAGAATTGATACATAAAATTAGTGAATATAATCTTTTAAATCAATCGGGAATTATAATGGCCGAGCATAGTAACGAGGTTATTTTACCCGATGATATTGGAGATTTTATTAGAACTAGAGTAGAAACTTACGGTATTACAGTAATATCCGTTTACCAGAATCGTGAGGAATCAAAGGGGGAATATTGATGGCGAGTGTAGCGGTTTGTCCTGGGAGTTTTGACCCGATTACATTTGGGCATATTGATATCATAAAAAGGGCTTCGAAAGTGTTTGATAAAGTATACATCTGTGTTTTAAACAATTCTTCTAAGAATCCACTTTTTACAGTAGAAGAAAGAGTTCAATTAATTAAAGATGTGACGGGAGAATTCGGTAATGTGGAAGTGGAAGAGTTCCATGGATTATTGATTGATTACGCCCATAGTAAGAATGCAAGTTCGATAGTGAGGGGATTACGAGCAGTATCTGACTTCGAGTATGAAATGCAAATCACTTCCATGAACAGGGTGTTGGATGAAAGCATCGAGACACTTTTTATGATGACCAACAACCAATATTCCTTTTTGAGCTCCAGCATCGTAAAAGAAGTAGCAAAGTATAATGGTTCAGTATCGGAGCTTGTACCGCCAGTTGTAGAACAGGCATTAAGAGTGAAATTTCAACATACTTAATACACGGAGGGACTTCTTTTGGAAGTCCTCTTTATATGAATATCTTACAGAATGTCGGTGTTGGATTGCTCAAGGCGCAAATGTTTTTCTCCTTGTTTTATTAAATAGTAAAATAACATATATCCATAACATAAAAATGGTAAACAAAGGTCCATAAAGTTGGAAAGCACTTATTATATTCTCCCATAAACCTTCTCTAATGATCGGTGCAAAAACAGGTAGATCATTTGTTGCACCTTCAAATCCCCCTAATTGTTTATTAAGCGGATTCCAAAGTAAAAATGCGATGAACGCCGCAAACGTCCCATGCAATATTCTTGCAATGAAAAAAGGCTTGAACCGGATATCTGTCTCTGCCAATATACTCGCAACTTGTGCTTGTACAGAAAAGCCACTAAAAGCTAGAAAAAAACTAGTAACTATTATTTGATCAACCAATGGGACATTTTTTATTTCACTAGTTAGCTTTCCTCCTAGTGTGATTTCAAATAAACCAGAAATCAATGGGTAACTTAAGTCCTTGGAAATATCTAATATACCTAATACGATACTAATAATTGCTGCTAAAACAGCTGTAATCGAAACCAATGACAGCATACTATTTAAGACAGAAAATAGTATTAAAAATCCACCAACCATTAAAAGAGTTTGAATGGACGAGAGAACGGCATCACCTAATAGTTTTCCTAAAGGTTTATTATGCTTCATTCTCGTTTTATGCATTTCTCTTATCGCTCTAGTTAGTGAAAGTCTAGTTGGTTTAGAAGAGACTGCACTACTTGATTGACTATGATCTCCGTGAAATCGCATTACAAGTCCTACACAAAAGTTTCCTAAATAATGAGCGGCTGCCAAAATAATACCGAGTTTTGGATTATGGAAAAACCCTACTGCTATTGCCCCAAAGATGAATAAAGGATTGGAGGAATTGGTAAAAGAAACGAGACGTTCCCCTTCTATTCTTGATATCTGTCCTTCCTGTCGGAGACGAACAGTCAGCTTTGCACCAGAGGGGTAACCAGAAGCCATTCCCATTGCCCATACGAAACCACCAACTCCAGGAACACGAAATAACGGTCTCATAAAAGGCTCTAACCATACACCGATGAATGCTACTACACCAAACCCGATGAGCAACTCACTGATAATCATAAACGGAAGGAGAGAAGGGAACACAATTTCCCACCACATATTTAGTCCTCTTACACTTGCCTCAAATGAAGCTTTTGGATTAAGTATAAGTGACAGGGTAAGGAGGGAAATAATAATGGCAAAGAATATGGTTTTTAGCACCGATCTATTCAACAAACAAACCTCCTCAAAATAATAAAGCGAAAAGGATCTACTTTCTTTTTTGTACAAGAATGATTCCGTTTTTGTTAGAATAGTATTAATTACCTGTATTCAATAGGCAGTCCAATTTGCATGCTTGTCCGAAATGTTAGCAAGTTCATTAGTTGTCTTTTTCAATATACGTACAAGAGGTATTCATTTAGAACATAAATATCCCAAGTCCTTGGAGTTTGTTCACCAAGGTATGGGAGAAGCGTATGATAGATAATAAAAGGTATCTTACGGGAAGGTATGTTACCGAAGATTGCTGTCAGACAGAGTTGGTTGTAAACAACATGAGGTGATAACTTGAAGGAGCCAAAAATTGGGGTTGCATTGGGGTCAGGTGGTGCCAGAGGATTTGCACACCTTGGAGCTTTAAAAGTATTAAGGGAAGAAAATATACCGGTTGATCTGATAGCTGGAAGTAGTATGGGCGCTCTTGTGGGAAGCTTTTATGCGATGGGTCATGATATGGAACGTCTCTATAAAATAGCAACTGCCTTCAAGCGAAAGTATTACTTGGATTTTACAGTGCCCAAAATGGGATTTGTTAATGGTAACCGTGTAAAAGAACTTATCAGAATGTTTACCCAAAATAAAAACATTGAGGATTTGGATATTCCTTTGTCTATCGTTACAACAGATTTGGAGAAAGCAGAAAAAGTAATCTTGACACATGGGCCAATTTCTGAAGCTGTAAGAGCAAGTATCTCCATACCAGGTATATTTGTTCCTGAAAAATTAAACGGTCGATTATTGGTAGATGGTGGAGTGGTAGACCGAGTTCCTGTAAGTGTTGCAAGGGATATGGGAGCAGATATTATTATTGCTATTGACGTTTCTCAGGTTAAAACCAATGAGCCAGTGGATTCCATCTTTGATGTCATTTTACAAACAATAGATATCATGCAGAATGAACTTGTAAAAAAGAGTGAATTGGAAGCGGACATCATGATTCGACCACCAGTTGCTCATTACAGTTCCCGTGCTTTTACAAATATCGAAGAAATCATTCGTATTGGTGAAAATGCGACCAGACTACAAATTCCACTAATCAGAAAGTCACTGAGGGACTGGAAGGAGAAACATCAACATGAAAAATAACGGTTTTATGAAATATTTGTTTATAGGAATTATCCTTGCGGTAGTGTTAAATTTTGTTACTCTACCGTATTATGTTACAAGACCTGGAGATGCCCAAGAGCTAAGACCACTTGTTAATGTGGAAGGTGGTTTTCAAGATGAAGGCAGATTCTTATTGACGACAGTGAAAATGGGTAAGGCGAATGTTTTCACCTACTCTTTAGCGAAACTAAGTGATTATCAAAATATATTCCCAATTAACCAAATAAGAAATGAAAATGAAACAGATGAAGAATATTCCTATCGCCAACTACATATGATGGAAAGTTCAAAGGAAACCGCCATAAAAGTTGCATATGAAAAAGCGGGAAAACCGGTGGAACTACTTTCAAGAGGAGTATATGTTTTTAGTGTGAAGGAAGGACTAGCTGCAGATGGAAAGCTGATTATTGGGGATAGAATTACTCAAATTGATGGAGTGAAAACTACTACTGCTGAAAAATTGATGGATATTATTAATTCAAAAAATATCGGCGATGAAATTGATATTTCGTATGACCGAGATGACAAAGAGGAGAGTGTTAAGATTACTCTTGGAGAACATCCAGAAGATCCAAACAAGGCAGGAATTGGGATAAGTCTTCTTACGGATTATGATATACAAATGGATCCTCCTATTACGATTAATACCGCACAAATAGGGGGGCCTTCTGCGGGATTGATGTTTTCATTGGAGATATATAATCAACTAGTAGAAGAAGATGTTGCTAAAGGCTATCAAATAGCTGGAACAGGTGCTATCAATGAAAATGGAGAAGTACTTCGAATCGGAGGCATTGCTCAAAAAATAGTTGCTGCAGATAATGCTGGAGTTGATATTTTCTTTGCACCAAATGAAAAGGGTTCAGAAAACTCTAATTATCAGGAAGCACTTATAGCTGCTGAAGACATAAAGACAAAAATGAAAGTTATTCCCATTGACACGTTTGATGATGCAATTGATTACCTAGAGAAGTTACAACCAAAGTCAAAATAAAATAGAAAGGGTGCAAGGATACGGTTGAAGTATATTTGCACCCTTTTTTGTATTCTATGTTACATCTATAAAAACCTTATAAAAATTTGTTTTCCACTTCATCAAAACGAATCGGTGGTTTGGAAAACTCCTGTAACATCCAATTACTTCTTGTAGGTTCAGAAAACTTCATTGCATACGTGTTTGTTGCACGAACATCCATCTCTAACATTTGGCTGTCAAAACCAGATATCTTGGATAAGAGTGGGATCTCCAACTCCTTTTTGATTTCTCTTAAATAGGCTTGCCCTTTTCTGCTCATTCCTAAGAGACGAACGTACTCACTATGACTTTGTGTCATAACTCGATGCATGGTCTCCTTCTTTGTATTTGTTAGGATGTGGGTGCATATTCTTTGAAGTCTTGTCCATGTGTATCGTTTTGTTTTAAGTTTTGTCATGAATTCTAAGAAGGAATGACTTTCTTTGATAATTTGTTGTAAACGGTGCTCGATACCTTCTTCCACTTCATAGATTTCAGAAAGCTCTGATGATGTGCTACAAAGAATTCGAAATTTCAATAAAGAGAAATAATCCTCCCATTGATGGAAACTCCCTGTTTGTTTTATATAACGGTTCAGCAGTTCATATGTAGGTTTTGGGACAAAGCGCTGGACTTTTTCAATATCTCCGTCATGATCAAAAAGATGCTTCCGGATACTAGTTGCACTTGCAATAGGGGAATCATTGAATTCAGGGTCATGATAACCAGCATTAGTACGTCCAATAGTGAATGCAGAAATTTCGCTCTTTTGCTCCCTAATTGATTTTACATAATGGTAGCCAAGGATATTATTAGGTTTAGTTAAATCCAACACATTTTCTCTTCCATCCATAAGCTGTTGGAATGCAAGCGAAGAGGCTTTAGGAAAACTATAACCCTTATTGATGAATTCCTTAACAAGTAAATCATAAAGTGGTTTTTGTTCTTCCATTATTATGGTAGTTCTTTCAAAATCGCCAATATTTCCTTGTTCACTACCAAAGCAAACATTGGTACACTTTAAAGCACTCAAAATGGATATGGACCCGTTAGCAAACACTTCAGCTTTCTGGGTTGCAAAGGCATAGGGCAGTTCCACTACGATATCTACACCGTTAGTCAATGCCATTTTAGTCCTTGTCCATTTACTTACAAGGGCAGGCTCTCCGCGTTGTAAAAATTGCCCACTCATAACTGCAATGACAACATCGGGATCGGTTGTATGCTTAGATTGTTCTAAATGGAAAAGGTGCCCATTGTGGAAGGGGTTATACTCAACAATAACGCCTAAGGATTGCATATTTCACCTACTTTGTTATACTTTCCAAGAAAGTCCATTATTCCACTACTTTTATTGGATATCTTGTATGATGACTATAATTATAATTCAAAGATAAAAATTACTCTATAAATGTGGTCAAGATATCTATTTGTATAAGTATTAAAAGTTATGTCCATAATGCTATCCCATAAACGCGAAAAAATTTAACTTTGGGAAATTGATCAAGGATATTATTTAAGTCTTATAAACGTATAAATTCTCACAATCAAACAGTGGCAAATAATCCTCTTCCACAAGAATTAAGACGGCTTGTACCATATTTTTAAAGTTTTTATAGTTTTTTCTGTCGAATTGTAGGATAATACTTAGACGAAACCTTATAACCTGTTCAAATCAGACATTTTGTCCGTTCAGGGGTGTAAAGAAAAAACATTGACAAATAATCTTACGAAAGCTATAATTACTTTTGTTGCCTTGAGGTGAATATCATGTTGAAATGGACATTATTCCAATTAAATCAGCTTCAGCATAAAGGGTTAGAAATAAATGAAACTGTTGATGTAAGTGAAATTACGTCACACAGTGATATACGTTCTGTTGGACCTGTTCATGTAACTGGAAGAGCTGATTTAAGTTCAAAAAAAGCTACGTTTCATTTAACAATGGAAGGTAGTATGGTTTTACCATGTTCACGTACTTTAGTAGATGTGGACTATCCTTTTACAATAAAAACAACTGAAACATTCTTATTCCAGCCTGGAGAATATGAAAGTGATGATGAAGAATTGCATACGGTAGAAGGTGATCAAATTGATTTATTACCTATTATCCAAGAATCAATTATTCTGGAAGTACCTATGCAAATATTCAGCGATTCTCCCGACAAGGAAAAGTCAGCTCCTCAATCTGGAAGAGACTGGGAAGTGGTGACGGAAGAGGAAACTAAAGAAAAAGTGGATCCTCGCCTTGCAGGTCTGGCTAAGTTTTTTGAGAAAGACAAAGAGTAGAAATTACATTATTTAATGGACACTCATTTTTTTAAGGAGGTGGGAAGAATGGCTGTACCTTTTAGAAGAACGTCTAAAACTGTAAAAAGAAAACGTCGTACACACTTTAAACTACAAGTTCCTGGTATGGTAGAATGCCCAAGCTGCGGTGAAATGAAATTAGCTCACCGTGTATGCCCAGCATGCGGTACTTACAAAGGAAAAGAAGTAGTAAATAAATAATAAAAAAAGCATGAGGCTACTGCCTTGTGCTTTTTTTATTTTGTCTCTTTTCCAAAAATACTGTAGAAGGGCACGACAATCGCTTATGACGAATTACTTGTAAAGCTGTAAGAGCAACTAATGATGAGATAAAAGCCTTTATATATTAATAAAGAAAAAAATAACTAATTCTTGTATTTTTGTTGTTATCCTATTATTCTTTTAACCATCTTGAAAACATAATAATGTATACTTTTAATCAGCATATAAAAAAGTTAGACTAAAGAAAAATTACATAAGGGTGATTGTGGTGGTATCAAAGGTAGATAAATATTTAGATGAACATAATATTTTCTGGTTTAAAATAAACAGGCCTGAGAAAAGAAATGCCATTGATTATGATGTCATGTCTGAGTTATGTGAAGCAATATCATTTGTATCACGTAATGAAAAAATTCGTGCTTTTTTCATTACTGGAGAAGGCACTAAGTCGTTTTGCTCAGGCGGTGACCTTTCTATTTTTCATGCCTTACATACTAAAGAGGAAGCTTACGAAATGTTATCTCGAATGGGAGAAACCCTTTATTCATTATGTACACTTCCTGTACCCACATATGCGATAATCAATGGCACCGCAATTGGTGGGGGATGCGAAATTGCAGCAGCATGTGATGTACGCATTGCATACTCTGATAGCAAAATGGGTTTTGTACAAGGGAACCTGGGCATTACAACTGGATGGGGTGGAGCAAGCATGTTAATGGAAAAAGTAACTCATCCACATGCAGTTATGATGTTAAACTCTACAAAAGTATATACCGCTAAGGAGGCAAAGGAGTTAGGGTTTGTCCAAAGAGTAATCTCCGAGGAGCAATTACCACTGTTACATGAAGAGGTTAAAGCTTCCTCTAAGGTACTAAGAAGCTATAAACAAGCAATTATCATGAAGTGGAAACAAAGCCAACTAAAACAAAGAATGCTAGCGGAAATAGAGCAATGTTCTATCCTTTGGGAAATGGAAGAACATCATCAAGCAGTAAGAAGTTTCTTGGAAGGTAAAAAATAAGGTTTAATCAAAAGCTTTTTGATTACAAGATTAGTCTATCTTTCCTACTACTCGCATATGTATAGGATAAAAAGTGAGTTGGGGGGATAGAGATATGTCTACGGTTCGTCAAGATGCTTGGACACAAGATGAAGATTTACTATTGGCGGAAGTTGTTTTACGATATATACGAGAAGGCGGTACTCAATTGACAGCATTTGAAGAAGTGGGAAAAAAGCTGTCAAGAACATCAGCAGCATGTGGATTCAGGTGGAATTCCTATGTTAGAAAGCAATACGGGGCAGGTATAGAACTTGCTAAAAAGCAGAGAAAAGAGCTTAAAAAAGAGCAAGCAATCCAACAATATTTGCCTGTTGATGAGAAGTATAGTTCTATTGATAATAAGTTGTATGCAACCGATAATCTTACAATCTCGGCAGTTATAAGTTATTTGAACCATTTGGAACAATTGGAAAACGAGTACTCCAAAATAAAAGAAGAAAATCAAGGCTTAAAAAGTAAGGTAGATACACTAGAAAAAGAGTTGAAAATGTTGGCTGAAGCAAAACTAGAACTTGAGTCTTCCATGAATCTTGTTGAAGAGGATTACCGAGCTTTAATAGAAATAATGGAACGGGCAAGGAAAATGGTGGTTCTCCAGGATGAAGATAAAAACAAAAAAGTAAAATTCCAAATGGACCGGAATGGCAATTTAGAACGTGTCGAAAAATAATATTATCTTTCAACCACTCTACTATTGGGTGGTTTTTTGGTGTTTAGCGAAATAAAAAGGCTTTTTTCGAAAAATTTGTTGCTATTAGACTGTAAAAAGTCAGCTTCTGGACTTTATGTTTGGATGTTACTTAATAATTTAAATGCAGGAAAAGAACAAAGCAGTACGAATTTTAAGTGTTCCTTATTTTATTCGGAAAAGTAACAAAGTTTGCGAATGCAGCCAATAATAATTAACTTATTGGATAGCTGTAACTTGGAATAGCCGCGTCCAGATCAAGTTGGACAAAGTTCGTACAGCGCAAAAATTAGGGCTAATTTGAGTTAAATTCATGGAGATTCTAGTCCTCTTAAGAACAAACCAAGTAGTATCTAGACTTTCAGAACTTTGGTGTTATTTTATGGTAATAAATTGAATGTGAGGGGAAGATTTTTCTTTATTATTTTCTTGTTTAACTTTAGCAGTATATAAAAAATATTTCTGAAGCTTAACCATTTTCAAGTTTCACGTTTCGCATTGGTGATAAAATAAGCCATATTGCACAAAGTGCTAAGCCAGTTGCGGAAATCATTAAGACATAATGGGACCCATATTCATTAGCAATAAATCCTCCTAAAGGTGCACCAATAATGATCATGCTACGGTTAATAGAACGCATGGTTGTATTCATTCGTCCCTGCAATTGTAATGGTGTAATTGACTGTCTATAACCCATCTCATTTGGACCTTCTACTCCCATAGCAAGACCATAAAAAAATTGTCCTACCATAAGCATAATAATTGCACCAACTTCAGAAATAAATTGAATTGGGTGAGCTAAAATAATGAGAACAACAGCAGGGCAATAAAGTATTCGGGCAATGGAAATTGCTTTTCCAACCCCTAACTTTATACCAATGGAAGGAGAAAATGTTGCCCCAACTACGGCTCCAATTCCTGCAACTGCTAATGTAACTCCGAGAATAAATGAACTCAATCCTAATTCAAGGAGTACATAAGTAATGAAGACAGTTGTGGTCATACTGTGAAAAAGAAACCAAACATGTGTATTAAAGGCTAATATACGTAGATATTTGTGTCGATAAACCCAACTTACACCTTCCTTCAATAATTGACCGATAGATATGGATGAAACAGGAGTAGGTGCTTTATTTGGTTGTTTAAGGAAATTCATAAGAATTCCTGAAATTAAATAGGTTGCTGAATTTATAAGGAGAGTAAATGGGGCGCTAATTAAAGCAGTAATCCAACCTGCTAAGGCTGGCCCACTAGTTTCTGCTACTGCGGCACTTTGTTCTAAACGAGCATTAGCTCTAGTTAATAAATGTCGAGGAACAAATTGAGGTATTAAAGATTGAGATGCAGCGTCATTAAATATGGATAGAATTCCAAAAAATATCATTATTAATGCAAGGTACAATATGTTAATGAGGTCTAAACTGTAAAGTAAAAAAATGAGTACTAGTAAAATACCACGTCCAATATCCGTTGTAACGAGAATGAATTTTCGGTTAACTCTATCAATTAACACCCCTGCCAATAATCCAATAAAAACGTATGGTAACCACCTTGAAGCATTAATCCAACCAACATCCAAAGCGGTACCGTTTTGATTCACAACAATGAAAACTTGTAACGCAAAAGTAGTAATATACGTCCCAAAATAAGTACTCGTTGATGCAATCCAAAAAACACTGAACCCATTGACTGAACTAAGTTTCATCAACTTTTCTTCCTTTCGAATATCAATTGTAAATGGATACTTCGCTTTTCAAGTTATATAGATAATATGTTAAAAAAGATTATCTAGCATATCAGCTGTTTCCTGTTGTTTATTTAGATATTAATGACAATATTTATTGTATAATAATTCTATAGGAAGAATAAGGAGTGAACCGTGTGACTAATATGTATGATGAACAATCAGCCGAGAAACATCCCATTTTACTCTTTGACGGTGTGTGCAACCTGTGTAACACTGCTGTTTCTTTTATTATAAAGCGTGATCCGAACGCTGTGTTCAAGTTTACCTCCTTACAATCTGATGAAGGTCAAAAACTATTACAAAAACACGGTTTATCAACCGAAAGCTTTGACAGCTTTTATTATGTACATGGGGATGAGATGTACTCCAAATCTACAGCAGCACTAAAGGTTGTCAGAAAGCTGGATGCTCCGTGGAAGTTCTTGTATCCACTAATATTTCTGCCAAAGCCTATTAGAGATATTATTTATAGCTTTATTGCCAAAAATCGTTACAAATGGTTTGGTAAAAAAGATCAGTGTATGCTACCGAGCCCAGATATAAAGAAAAGGTTCTTATAAAAAAAAGAGGTTGCCTACTTTCATCTCATTGAGACGTATAGGCAACCTCTTTTTTGTTATTCAGCCTCTTCTTGTTCAACATTCTCTTTTGATGTGGAGAGAGTGGATCTATCTTGTGCACTTACTCCTTCTGGATACCAGACAATCGGATTTTCTCCAAGGTCACGGTGCACATCATAATGAACCGATGTAAAACCTAAACGATCCCAGAAGTCTGCAGACTTAATACGTGGATTTGTTTTAATAGGAAGACCAAAACCTTTTGCAAATTCTACAAGCTCTTTCCCAAATCCTTTACGCTGGAAATTTGGGAGTACTTCAAGCTTCCACAATTCCAAATAGTCTTGTTTTGGTTCAAAATATTTGTCATGGTCTTTAGATACTTGATAAAGACTCATTCTCGCAACAAGTTTTTCTCCATAATAAATTCCATAGAATGGAGAGTCACTATCGTTTTCGATAATATTATCCTGAAGGTCTTCAAGCATAGACAACTCTTGTATACCGTATTCTCTGAACTGCTTAAATTCTTCTAATGTTTTATAGTTAATTGATAGCTTCTTTACCGTCATGTCAATTCCCCCTCGACTATCTTTTGAATAAAGCGCTTACTACTATACTTATTAAGTAAAATAGTTTATTTTAATAATAATTATATAACAAAAAAACAAAAAATTCTGCAATAATTTTAGTAAGCGTTTGCAAAAGTGAGCAGGAAAACAAAGAATTATGTAGAAATAATAGTTGGAGGAGACTTCTGCATATGTAATTTGTTGGAGTATAAGGAAATAGGAATCACTGCTTGAACAGCTTCAGCGCCTAGCCGCTCAAAGTCAATAAGACAAACTGTGGAGAAGGTGAAAAGCAATATTCTCGTCTTATGCCTGTCAGGGCTGATCAAGGCGCTTGCGTTTTTCTTAGAAAGGGGAGATCTCAGTGCGAAAAATATTGATTGCTAATCGAGGAGAGATTGCAGAACGAATAATCCGTACTTGTAATCGACTAGGAATTGAAACAGTCGCTTTGTTTTCGGATGCAGATAAAGACATGCCATATGTTCAACAGGCAACAGTGGCAAGACACATAGGGGAAGCTCCCCCTCAAGCATCTTATTTAAATGTCGATCGAATCATAGAAATTGCACTAGAGGAAAAGGTGGATGGCATTCATCCTGGGTATGGCTTCTTATCGGAAAATGGAGGATTTGCAGAATCTCTGGCTAAAGCGGACCTAACTTTTATTGGTCCCAGTGTTGACGTAATCAAATTAATGGGTGATAAATTATCATCAAGAAGAGCAATGATAGAGGCAGGTGTACCTGTAGTGCCGGGCTCAGATAAGCCTTTGGATTCTATGGAGGAGGCTTGTGAAATAGCTGAAAAAATTGGCTTTCCTGTAATGTTAAAAGCTAGCGGCGGCGGTGGAGGAATAGGGATGCATCGCTGTGAAAACAAGCAGGATATCGAGAAGTCATTTGATCAAACGAAGAAACGGGCAAAAGCATATTTTAAGAATGAAGATATGTTTATTGAAAAATATATCGGCGCAGCAAAACATATTGAAGTTCAAATCTTTGGTGATAGCCATGGAAACATTGTACATATGTTTGAAAGAAACTGTTCTGTTCAGAGAAGAAACCAAAAAGTAATAGAAGAAGCACAAAGCCCTCAATTAAGTGATGAGACAAGAAGGAAAATTTGTGAAGCCGCAGTGAAAGCAGGAAAAAAAGTTAATTATAAAAATGCAGGTACAGTAGAGTTCATTATGGATGAGAATGAAAACTTTTATTTTCTTGAAATGAACACAAGACTACAAGTAGAGCATCCGGTGACAGAATCCATAACAGGTTTGGACCTGGTAGAATGGCAAATAAACGTGGCAAGGGGAATGGAATTGCCGCTAACGCAACAGGAAATTAAAAGCAATGGCCATGCAATAGAGTTCCGTCTTTATGCGGAAGATCCTGTTAAGTTCTTTCCATCACCAGGATTGATATCAAGTTGGCATCTTCCGGAGGTAGAAGGAGTAAGGATAGATAGTGGGTATGGTCCAAATCTAAAAGTTACACCGTTTTATGACCCCATGATTGCTAAAATCATAGTATCAGCTGAAACGAGAGAAAAAGTAATCAATCGGTCCTTGGAATATTTAAAAGGAGTTGAGGTGGAAGGAATTAAAACCAATCTTCCATTCCTAATCCGCTCTCTTGGGTCAGAAGATTTTAAATCTGGAGAATATCATACAGGGTTTGTACAATCCTTAAAACCAATAAACGCATAATAAATTGCTAACAAGAAACAGGGAGGGAATAATATGAAAAAGTTAGAAGCATCAATGGCAGGTACAGTATGGAAAGTATTAGTGGAGGTTGGAGAGGAAGTCAAAGCTGGTCAAACCGTTATCATTTTAGAATCTATGAAAATGGAAATTCCATTAGAAGTAATGGTGGACGGTAAAGTTGCATCCATATCAACTGCAGAGGGAGATTTTGTAAATGATGGGGATGTTTTATTGGAACTTGAATAGAAACCGTAGACAATAATAATGGAAGAAACGGGGAATATGAATGATAAAGACAGCGAGTGATCTAGAACAGGAGTTTCAAGCAACGGTTGACACGATAAAAAGTGGAGGCAGTGAAAAATATCATACAAAGCTTAAAGAACAAAATAAGCTGTTTGTACGTGAGCGACTTGCTCTATTATTTGACGATGGCCAGTACGAAGAAGATGGTTTGTTTGCAAACAATAAAGCAAAAGGTTTACCAGCTGATGGAGTAGTTACAGCAATTGGCAAAGTGAACGGCCAGACAGTATGTGTCATGGCAAATGATTCTACTGTGAAAGCAGGATCATGGGGTGCAAGGACTGTAGAAAAAATTATTCGGATTCAAGAAACGGCAGAAAAGCTGATGGTTCCGATTCTTTATCTTGTAGATTCTGCAGGTGCTAGGATTACTGATCAATTGGAGATGTTCCCTAACAGGCGCGGGGCAGGGAAAATATTTTATAATCAAGTGAAACTTTCCGGGATGATCCCTCAAATATGTTTATTGTTCGGACCATCTGCTGCAGGCGGAGCCTATATTCCAGCTTTTTGTGATATCGTTGTCATGGTAGATGGAAATGCTTCCATGTATTTAGGTTCTCCAAGGATGGCGGAAAAAGTTATTGGGGAAAAGGTCACCCTTGAAGAAATGGGCGGGGCTAGAATGCATTGCTCAATCAGTGGGTGTGGAGACATCCTTGCTGCAACGGAAGAAGAAGCTATTGATCAGGCAAGACAATACTTAACCTATTTTCCTGCTAGCTATCAAGAAAAAACAAAAGAAGTCGAATCTATAGTGCCAAAAGAGGGCAGATCCCTTACGGATATCATACCCGTAAATCAAAATGCCCCATTTGATATGTATGAAGCCATAGACCAACTCATTGATGCAGATAGTTGGTTTGAAATAAAGAAGTTATTTGCACCAGAATTGATTACTGGTTTTGCCCGGATAGATGGGAAGGTAGTAGGCATTATCGCCAATCAGCCAAAAGTAAAAGGTGGAGTTCTTTTTGTCGACTCTGCTGATAAAGGCGCAAAGTTTATTCAGCTATGTGATGCATACCACATCCCTCTTTTGTTCTTAGCAGATGTTCCTGGTTTTATGATTGGGACAAAAGTAGAAAGGGCAGGAATAATTAGGCATGGTGCAAAATTAATTGCTGCCATGAGTTCTGCTACTGTTCCCAAAATATCAGTTGTTGTTCGAAAGGCATATGGTGCTGGTCTATATGCGATGGCGGGACCTGCTTTTGAACCTGATTGTTGCATAGCCTTACCTACTGCTCAAATTGCCGTAATGGGACCTGAAGCAGCTGTGAATGCAGTTTACTCCAATAAAATAAATGAAATAGAAGATCCGAAAGAAAGAATGGCATTTGTCCAGGAAAAACATCAAGAATACAAGGAGCATATAGATATTTACAAACTTGCATCAGAAATGATTGTAGATGATATTGTGCAAGCGGAAGACTTGAGAGAAGCACTAATCAGTCGTTTCCATTATTATTCTAGTAAACAGATGAATTTTTCGCATCGAAAACATCCCGTATACCCGGTTTAATTAATTTGTCTAATAAGCTAATTAGTGCTCAAGTCTTTTCTATCAAGACTTGAGCATTTTTCTTTAAACGTATTCAACAAATAAGCATTAATTGGTACAATAACAAGAAATAGGTAAAAAGAAGGAGTAATCATGAAGATTGGAATAATTGGTGGGGGAGCAATTGGTCTTTTATTTGCCTTCCATTTAAGCAAATTGTTTCCTGTTACCCTCTATGTAAAACGACAAAGTCAACTTTCCCTAATACAAAACAACGGTATTACGCTTATCAATGATTCTGTTAATGAAAGTAGGGAAGTATCTGTTACCCTTTGGAACCCCGCAACCACTTTAGAGGAAGATGTTTTGATTATTGCTGTAAAACAGTACTCACTTTTGAACATTATTCCATCACTTAAAGAAATAGCTAAAAACAAAGTAGTGCTATTTTTGCAAAATGGGATGTCTCACCTTGAAATGATGGAGTCATTACATCAGCCGCATCTTCTTGTTGGTGTGGTAGAGCATGGTGTGAAAAAAAAGAATGATGCTACAGTGGAATGGACTGGAATCGGGCGCACAAAAATTGCTGCAATGGAGAAGTATACTTTTTCTAAAGAGATTCCTTTTATTACAAGTTGGGCTGACGAGCTTAAAGCGGTATTTCCGGTTGAGTGGAATCCAGATTACTATAAAATGATGATTGAAAAACTGTTAGTTAATGCAGTAATAAACCCTTTAACAGCATTGTTCAATGTCAAAAACGGGGAATTGCTCAAAAATCCCTATTTCAGAGAAACGATGAAAGAGCTATTTGAAGAGATTAGTTTTTTAATTTCTCCAATGAATCGAAAAAGCATGTGGGAGCACGTTGTGAACATATGTAACAGTACATCAGAAAATTGGTCATCCATGCAACGAGACATAATAGAAGGAAGAAAAACGGAAGTAGATGCCATTCTGGGATACATTTTAATAAAAGCAGCTAAAGAGGAAAAGAAAACGCCAATCACAGCGTTTTTATATCACAGTATTAAAGGGTTAGAAAAAGAGAATACAAGCTGTATAAAAAACATCTAGTAAGTTTCATCTGCTTGTGAAAAAATCAAAGTTTATGAAACGAGGTAGACGTTTATGTCTAATATTTTTGCTAGTCTTTTGGCAACGGTTGTGTCCATTCCGGTCCTAGCATTGCTCCTGTTCTACACTCTGGCCCGCTTTGTAACTAAGAGCAATAGGAGATCTTTTCATTTTGCGATAGATAGTTCAACAATTATATTTATTATTTCCGTCCATTTTTTGATAATAATTATTTGGCAACAATCTATGCTCTGGATTATTCTCACCGTATTATTGGGAGTAGCTACATTAATGGTAATCGGGAATTATCTTATCAAGGAAGAAATAAATGTAAAACGAGTATTCAAGGGATTCTGGCGTGTTAATTTTTTGCTATTCTTTTTCAGTTATTTTTTTCTGTCAATCTTCGGTGTCATGAAAAGGTTGTATGAAGCATTTGTGTAAGCAAGATTTTTTGAAAGAAGGGAAATCAATGCTATACTCATGGAGACATTATCACATTTGAAAGATCAGAAAGGACGTACTTTATGAACGTAGTAGAATTACTTCTCCCTACTATCAATAAATTTTCATCAGCATATTTAAGGGGAGAAGAGAAAATCCTCCGTTTCTTCACTTATAATCCCCATTCAAAATATACATATGAAGCTAGAAAAGAACATCTTAAAACGAGAACCTATAGAAGAACTGAACTTGCAGCGTATTTACAGGATTATAACAAAACCTATCAAGCGGATAGCGCTACGATGCAAAATATTACTCGACTAACGGATGAGGATGCATTGGTAGTAATCGGAGGGCAGCAAGCTGGACTAATGACAGGGCCATTATATACAATCTCCAAAATTGTAAGTATCATTAAGCTTGCTAAGGAACAGGAAAAACAACTAGGAGTTCCAGTTATTCCTGTTTTTTGGATTGCTGGTGAAGATCATGACTTTCAAGAAGTTAACCATGTTTATTCTCCTAAACACACTGAAATGGAAAAGCTTTCGTTTTCAATAAAAGGTTCTGGGAAAAAAATGGTGTCTGATTTGAGCTTTGACAAAGAAGCTATGGAAAAATGGGTGAAAGAAGTCATAAAAGCTTTTGGAGAAACGGAATATACAAATGATGTTATCGCGCATCTTGAGACTGCCATTCATGATTCCAATAATATCGTTGACTTTTTTGCTTATATAATTACTTCATTATTTAAAGGTACTGGATTAGTTTTAGTAAATGCCTCTGATAGCAGATTGAGAAAAATAGAAACTCCCTTTTTTCAGGAAATGCTAAACAATCATGAAAAGATTACTTCAGGAATCTTACAATCACAACAAGAATTAAATGAGCTAGGGTTTAATCCATTACTGGAAGTCGATGAGGACTCCATGAATTTGTTTTACCATCAAAATGGGGAACGAGAACTCATATACAGATCTGAAAATGGTAGCTATGCACTATCAAAACATTCAAATTGGTCAATATCGATAGAAGAACTACATAAGCTCATCGAAGAATATCCTGAGAAATTCTCCAATAATGTAGTAACGAGGCCGCTGATGCAGGAATTGCTTTTTCCAACACTTGCGTTCATTGGCGGTCCAGGTGAAATCAGCTATTGGGCGGAGCTAAAGCGATGTTTCGAATCACTTTATATGGAGATGCCACCCGTTGTTTCTCGAATTTCACTTTCATTTCTAGAACGAGATATTGAGAGCGCAATGCAAGATATAGAAGAATCGCTACAAGATATTCTCATGAGTGGCTTAGAGGAAAAAAAGAAGGCATGGTTAAATCAAGAGGAATTGCATCAAATGAATGAAAACTTATCTAATTTCCAACAACAATATGGAGAAGTCCATAAAAAATTCAGAGAAGTAGGAAATGCGATGGAGCCGCATCTTGAGCATGTATTTGAAAAAAATTGGCGTTTAATAGACAGACAATTTGATTTCATTCAACGATTAATTGAACGTTCAGCCTATGAAAAACATGAGCATATTATGAAAAAGTTTGAAAAAGTGGAGCTAGCTCTCCGACCAGGAAAGATGCCTCAAGAAAGAGTATGGAACATATACTACTTCATCAATAAATATGGAATGGATTTTGTTCAGAGATTATGTGAGCTCCCATTAGACCATAATGGCAAACACAAAGTAATTCGCCTATAAAGTTAACTATAAGAGTATAGAAATTTTGAACAAATCTGATAATCCCTAACTAGAAAGCACATGAGGAAACACAATCTGTTTTCCTCATGTGCTTTTTTTGTTTGGCATGTTTTTTAATACTCGTAAAAGGTTGGCTCATGGACTTGATGGATGAAAGTCTGTCCGTTTTTTTAAAATAAAAGAAGGAACTGAGCACGACTGTTACATCATTATTTTCTACATTCAAAAAATAGCAGGGGATCCCGCTTTTTTTTATGGTCTTTTTTCTGACAATTCTAAAAATAAAAAGGGTCGTTTTAGTAGATTTAGTGAAGAATGACAGGGATTCCTGTTTTTATTTAGTCAGAAACAGTCATGTTCAACGGTAATTCGTTCTTTTGTCAAAAAATGTTGTAAAAAGATGAAAAACGAAAAAAAAGTAGGCTTAAAGGATTTTCTTTTAGGGAAGAGAATAGTACAATAAAGTAAGTGGTGAGAAGTGGGGGATTGTGGGGGGAAGTAGAAGAAAGGTGGGGGAACCTGATGTTCATGGGAGAATACAATCATACAATCGATACAAAAGGGCGTATGATCGTGCCTGCAAAATTCCGTGATCATTTAGGAGAAACCTTTGTTCTTACACGAGGTCTTGATAAATGCCTATTCGGCTATCCTCTCTCCGAATGGAAAACAGTAGAAGATAAACTGAAGCAGCTTCCACTTACCAAAAAGGATGCCCGTGCTTTTACAAGATTTTTCTTTTCTGGTGCCGCAGAATGTGAATTGGATAAACAGGGACGTGTAAATATCGCGACCCCCCTTGTTCAATATGCTCAGCTTGAAAAAGAGTGCGTTGTAATCGGAGTATCTAATAGAATAGAAATTTGGAGCAAGGAAAATTGGAGTATTTTTGTGGAAGAGTCAGAAGATTCATTCGCAGAGATTGCAGAAAACCTTGTGGATTTTGACTTATAAAAGGGTTTAATTACAGTTTGGATAAAACACATATACCAGTGGGAAAATAACCAGTAAGAGAATTTAGCTATCATCAAAGAAGAATGCAGCTAAGAGCTAGAAGGGCGTGAAATATGTTTCACCATGTCACAGTTTTATTAAATGAAGCAGTAGATGGACTCGCAATTAAAGAAGATGGTATTTATGTGGATTGTACACTTGGCGGGGCTGGGCATAGTTCTGAAATTGTCAAAAGGCTTTCTGAAAAGGGGAAATTAATTGCTTTTGACCAAGACGAGAATGCACTAGAACATGCAAAAAGTGTGCTACATAATTATTTGGACAGAGTCATTTTTATTAAAAGTAATTTTAAACATTTAAAGGAAAAGCTTTATGAACTTGGAATTACGAAAGTAGATGGGGTGTTGTTCGATTTAGGAGTTTCTTCTCCGCAATTGGATACACCGGAACGTGGCTTCAGCTACCATCATGATGCACCTCTTGATATGAGAATGGACACTAATAGTCCATTGAGCGCTTATGATGTGGTTAATAGTTGGCCATATGAAAAATTGGTACGTATCTTTTTCCAATATGGAGAGGAAAAATTCTCTAAGCAAATTGCAAGAAAAATAGAAGAATATCGAAAAACAAAACCAGTTGAAACAACATTGGAGCTGGTGGAACTCATTAAAGATGGGATACCTGCACCTGCAAGAAGAACAGGTGGTCATCCTGCGAAACGTGTTTTTCAAGCGATAAGAATTGCAGTAAATGATGAACTTGGAGTTTTTGAAGATGCTATTCAT
Organism: Sutcliffiella rhizosphaerae; assembly: GCF_917563925.1. GTDB lineage: Bacteria > Bacillota > Bacilli > Bacillales > Bacillaceae_I > Sutcliffiella_A > Sutcliffiella_A rhizosphaerae. The sequence continues at coordinate 192,754 of NZ_CAKJTJ010000002.1, read as the reverse complement.
CAGGCTATTGATGTATTAAAACCTGGAGGAAGGGTTAGTGTCATAACATTCCATTCTCTTGAAGATAGAATGTGCAAAGTAGCTTTCAAGGAAAAAAGTCAACTTCCAGAGCTACCGCCAGGACTTCCTATTATTCCTGAAGAGTTTCAGCCAATACTAAAGCTTATTACAAGAAAACCGATTCTTCCTAGTGAGGAAGAGCTTGAAGTAAATAAACGTGCTAGATCAGCCAAATTACGAATCGCTGAAAAAATAAAAGACTAACTTGATTGAGGGGGAAGAAGAATGAGTAATTTAGCACATAAAATTCAGCGGCAGCATGAAGAACGTAGACAGCAATTACCAAAAACCAAAACACTTGTGAAAAAACGCTCCAAGATCACGTTCGGGGAAAAAATGTTAGGATGTATGTTTATTGGACTAGTTACATTTGGTTCTTTTAATATCGTTACGAATCACGTTGAAATTTATCATATTAATAGTGAAATCCAATCGCTTGAAGGATCTATGGAAGCACAATTAAAGAAGAATCGTGAGCTTGAATTACGCGTAGCAGAAGAAAGCAGCTATGAAGTAATCTTAGAAAAAGCAAAAAAATTAGGCCTTACATTAAACGAAAATAATGTGAAGAATGTAGGGAACTAATGAATACACAAAATCTCGTTCATAAAAAAAGAATACATGTTGGAGCAGCTCTTTTACTTGGTTTATTTGCGTTGCTCTTTTTTCTATTAATTGGGCGATTTTTCTTCCTTCAAGCAACCGGAGAAGCACACGGACATGATCTATCTATAGAAGCAAGTGAAAGATACAATGTAAATAAGAAAATCAATGCATCTAGAGGTGCGATTTTAGATAGAACGGGTAAGCCGATAGCAGAGGACACTCCTTCCTTTAATTTAGTAGCAGTCTTAGACAAAACGATGACAACAAATAAAGAAAAACCGCGACATGTTGTCGATCCAAAAGGCACTGCTGACAAATTAGCTTCTATATTAGAAACAGACTCAAATGAATTATTTGAAAGATTATCTTCAGATAGAAAACAAGTGGAGTTTGGTGCAGTAGGTCGAGACCTACCTTTATCTAAGAAACAAGAAATTGAGGATTTAGAACTTCCCGGTATAGCCTTTGTTGAAAATGCAAAAAGGTTTTATTTTAACGGAAAGTTTGCCAGTCATGTTATTGGTTTTGCAAGAGCAGATGATGAAGGTGAAATTAATGGAGTCAGTGGACTAGAGAAAATGCTGGAAGAGGAATTAAAGGAGCAGGACGGGTCATTATCTGTTAAAACAGATAATAAAGGAATAAAACTTTCTATGAATTCAGATGTATCTTACGTCCCGGCAATAAATGGTAATAATGTGTATCTGACACTTGATAGAACCATTCAAACTTTTTTAGAAGAAGCGATGAACAATGTCGTCAAAGAATATGAACCAGAACGGATAATCGCCATTGTCGCTGATCCGAAAACAGGGAAGATTCTAGGTATGGGCTCTAGGCCAACCTTTGATTTAAATACAAGGGAAGGTCTCACGGATAACTGGAATAATGATGCAATATCCAATCGATTTGAGCCAGGTTCAACGATGAAAATCTTTTCACTGGCAGCAGCAATTGAGGAGGGGGTTTATCAAGGTTCAGAGTTATATCAATCAGGGGCTTACAAGCTACCGAATGACCCTATACCTGTTTATGACCATAACAGATCTGGCTGGGGATTGATTTCTTTTGAAGAAGGAGTTCAACGCTCATCAAATGTTGCGTTTGCCCTACTTGCTGAAAAAATGGGAACAGACACACTTCTAGAATATATTAAATCATTTGGTATGGATGAACCGACTGGAATTGATCTACCGGATGAAGTAACAAGTAGCATCAATTATCATTATTATCGTGATCGAATATCAACTGCTTTTGGACAAGGGTCTGCATTTACACCTATTCAACAAATTCAAGCAGCAACAGCAATTGCGAACAAAGGAAAAATGATGCAACCATATGTAATTGAAAAGATCGTTAATCCAAATACAAACCAAACGGTTGTCGAAAACAAACCGAAGGCAAAAGGTAGTCCAATCTCAGAAAATACGGCATCGAAAGTACTTGAGGTCTTAGAATCGGTCGTAAGTTCAGAGAACGGTACAGGGAGACCATATAGCATTGAAGGGTACTCAGTAGCAGCAAAAACGGGAACCGCACAAATTCCGGGTCCTGGTGGGTACCTTTCAGGTCATGGGGAATATATCTATTCAATCATTGGAATGGCACCTGCTGATGATCCGGAATTATTGATGTATGTAGCTGTAGAGAAGCCAAAAATTGCCCAACATGAAAATGGTGCTGGTCCTGTATCTGGGGTATTCAACTCTGTTATGAAAAGAAGTTTACAGTATCTTAGTATTAAACCAGATGAGAACCAGTCTCTAACTCCAAAAAAGCAAAATATAGGTGTGAAAGTACCAAATCTTGTAGGTAAATCTATTCAAGATGTATCTTCGGAAAGTCAAGCACCAAACTATGTCGTGGTTGGAGAAGGTTCAAAAGTCTTAAAGCAAACACCACAAGCTGGGCAAGAAGTAATTAAAGGAGAAAAAATCTTTTTGGTTACTGAAGAGTCACCCTCACTGCCAGATATGACAGGTTGGAGTCTACGGGATGTTAGAAAACTTGCAAACATACTTGAACTTGATACTAAAATAGAAGGTAACGGTTATGTTCATCAACAAAGTATAATGCCAGGTACGCCTGTTGAAAAAGGAAATCAACTAGTAGTTGAGCTTCATTCAAATAGACCACTTCCGGAAGCAAATGAGGCGGAACAATCAGATGATAGTAGTGAAGAGGCAGATGAAGAATAAAGAATAACAATGGTGTGCAAAGGGATTATATGTCTCCTTCTGCACACCATTTTTTGCTAGCTTTTGAGTCTAGCCATTTCGAGTTCATTAACTAACTTATCCGTCCAAAATATAAAATCAACTTTCTGGCAGGATTGTCTTATCCCTCTCGGGGTTAAACGAGGCTCTTTTAGCTTTTTGAAATGAGTATCCATGATAATGTTCTAACCCATTTCGTACAAGCATATATTACTACGAATATTAAAGGGGGTTCATTTGAAATGAGGGTATCTCATGTTACGGTTCGTAGAAGATTAACCATCGTTCTTCTAGTAGGAATTCTGCTTTTTAGTATTATTGATATGAGATTAGGATATGTACAATTTGCGCTTGGTGATATGCTGACAGATCGGGCTCGGGATTCATGGAGCAGGAATATATCGTTTGAGCCTGAAAGAGGTGAAATCCTTGATCGTAATGGAGTTCCACTCGCTACAAATGTTAGTGCACCAACCGTTTTTGTAGTACCAAGACAAATAACAGATCCAAATGAAACAGCTGAAAGACTGGCAGCTGTCTTAAATATGCCAAAGGAAAAGTTGTACAAGCTTCTTACTAAAAAATCATCCATGGAAAAAATAAACCCTGAAGGCAGAAAAATTTCACATGAAAAAGCCAAAGAAATAAGAGCACTTGGATTAAAAGGGGTATATATTGCGGAGGATTCCAAAAGACATTATCCATTTGGAAGTTATCTCTCACATGTATTGGGTTTTGCTGGTATAGACAATCAAGGCCTAATGGGCTTGGAACTATATTATGACAAACAATTAAAAGGGGAAAAGGGACATGTTCAGTTCTATTCAGACGCAAAGGGAAGGAGAATGCCTGATATCCCTGATGATTACGAAGCTCCTCAGGACGGGATGGATTTGAGGTTGACAATTGATTCGAAAGTCCAAACGATCATAGAGCGAGAACTGGATCTTGCACAAGAGTTATATAATCCCGATGGAATCATTGCGATTGCCATGAATCCCAATAATGGGGAAATCTTAGGAATGTCAAGTAGACCTGACTTTGATCCGGCAAAATTTCAGGATGTTGCACCTGAAATATATAACCGTAATTTGCCAGTTTGGAGCACATATGAACCCGGGTCCACTTTTAAAATAATTACGCTATCTGCAGCTTTGGAGGAAAGTAAAGTAAATCTCACAAATGATACCTTTCATGACGGTGGCGCTGCCATTGTAGACGGAGCTAGGTTGCGTTGTTGGAAAAAAGGAGGACATGGCCATCAAACTTTTCTTGAAGTGGTCCAAAATTCCTGTAACCCCGGTTTTGTTGAATTAGGTCAACGCTTAGGTGAAGAGACTTTATTTAAATACATTAAATCATTTGGATTTGGTGAAAAAACTGGAATTGACCTTGCGGGAGAAGGTAAAGGAATACTATTTAAACCAGAACAATTAGGGCCAGTTGAATTAGCTACAACCGCATTCGGTCAAGGTGTATCTGTAACTCCGATCCAACAAGTTGCTGCTGTATCGGCAGCTGTGAATGGTGGCATACTGTATACCCCTTACATCGCAAAGGAATTTATTGACCCTGTAACAGGTGATGTAGTTTCTAGAAAAACACCGGTAGAAAAAAGACGAGTAATCTCTGAAGAAACTTCAAGTCAGGTAAGATATGCCCTTGAAAGCGTGGTTGCCCAAGGGACGGGAAGAAATGCCTTTGTAGAAGGGTATAGAGTTGGTGGAAAAACTGGTACAGCCCAAAAGGTAAAGGATGGTAAATATTTAGAAAATAATCATATCGTTTCATTTATTGGGTTTGCTCCAGCAGATGATCCTCAAATTGTCGTATACTTAGCTGTGGATAATCCGAAAGAAACTGTGCAATTTGGTGGAGTTGTAGCAGCGCCGATAGTTGGGAATATAATGGAGGATAGCCTAATTGAACTTGGAGTAGATAAGAGAAAAGGGCAAATTGAAAAGGAATTGAAATGGCCAGATGTACCGCTTGTGGAAGTTCCTGATTTAAAAGGTATGACACGTAAAGAACTTTTGCAACAACTGGTCACACTTCAACTGGATATTAGTGGAGATGGTGATACCGTCGTCCAACAAGCACCTGCTCCAGGAACAAAAGTAAAAGAAGGCTCCACGGTCAGAGTTTACCTTTCTGGAAAAGATTAAACAACGATAAGTTATGAGAAAAGAGATTCATTTACCTTTAGGACATGGAAAAGCGATTATTTTTCTTTATCGTTCCTTGGTTTATTTTTCCTAAATAGGATAGAATGGAGATAAAGAGATTATTAGGGATAAACGCTTTTCCTGTTCATTGATGAAGAAAAAAACAATTAGGTTTGGAGAATGCTAAAGGAGTTAGATTCACATGAAACTTCAAGAGCTAATACAGAATTTGCACCGATATGAAGTGTCATCTAGGGAAAATCCAGATATCACTTCGCTTGCAATGGATTCCCGGAAGACAAAAAAGGGGAGTTTATTTTTTGGTATCAAAGGGTACACGGTTGATGGGCATGATTTTGCTTTTGAGGCAGTAGAAAATGGAGCCGTGGCAATTATTTCTGAGAGAATGCTGGATGTTAATGTACCCGTAATAGTTGTACCAGATACAACTAGGGCAATGGCTATTTTAGCAGATGTTTTTTACGGACAGCCGACACATAAACTTAAACTCATTGGTGTAACAGGTACTAATGGAAAAACGACGACCACTCATATTATTGAAGCCATCTGTCAACATCACCAACTGAAAACAGGAATGATAGGAACTATCTATATGAAAATCGGAAACCAGGCTTTTCCTGTTAAAAATACCACTCCAGATGCATTAACACTTCAAAAATCATTTCAGCAAATGATAGAGAATGATGTGGATACAGTTGTGATGGAGGTATCTTCACATGCCCTTCATATGGGGAGGGTTCATGGCTGCGATTTTGATGTAGCGGTTCTCACCAATCTAACCCAAGATCATTTAGATTATCACCATACTATGCAGGAATATCAATTCGCAAAGTCACTATTATTTTCTTCTCTCGGGAATATATATAACCAAAAGAAACCAAAATTTGCTGTTTTAAATTCCGATGATCCGTCTAGTGAGTTTTTCAAGAGGGCTACCGCTGCTCAGGTACTCACTTACGGAATCAAGCAGAAAAGTGACATCATGGCAAAGAATGTAGTGACATCTGCCAAAGGAACAACATTTGATTTGGTTTATGACAACAAAGTCATCCCTATCCATTTAAAATTAGTAGGGAAATTTAGTGTTTATAACGTGCTTGCAGCTATAAGTGCATGCTACGTTTCAAATATACCGATGAGCACCATCATTCCAGTGATCGAAAGTGTCACTGGGGTCCCAGGTAGATTTGAGGTCATTGAGGGTGGACAGGATTTTACAGTAATTGTCGACTACGCACATACTCCTGATAGTCTTGAAAATGTGCTGAAAGCTACTAAACAACTATCAGATAAAAATATCTATTGCATTATTGGTTGTGGAGGGGACAGGGATCGATCTAAGCGTCCATTAATGGCTGCCGTGGCTGTTAATTACGCTAATAAAGCTGTATTTACTTCGGATAACCCACGCTCGGAGGATCCCGAACAAATTTTCTCTGATATGAGAGCTGGGGTATTGGACAGAAATTATGAAGTGGTGGAAGATCGACGCAATGCAATTTATAAGGTGATTAGTGAAGCGGAAAAAGGAGATGTCGTGCTTATTGCAGGAAAAGGGCACGAAACATATCAGCTAATTGGTGATAGAACAATTGAATTTGATGATAGAAAAGTAGCACTTGAAGCAATACATTCCAAGATAAGTTCATAGACATTAAAGGTAGGTACCATTTAACACATATGCTCTTTTCTAAAAGTTTGTGCTAGTTTGTGCTATTAAGTAGTGTGGGTTTTGCTTTCTATCCATAAATTATTTGAAAGCTTGTCTTTTATTTCAAACACTTCCAAAAACGCCAAGGCAACAAATATTCCGCAAACATCCCATATAGATTCGGCTATTTCGTTAGTCACTTTTTTTCCTAAAATTTGTCCGTGATTTAATGAAATAGTTTTGTTTTTGCTAGAAAAATTAAAAAAAGTATTTCCATGTCACAGAAAAACAGATAGAATTTATGTTTGGTACACCTTTTTAGCAGTAAATTGTTAAATGACGGTATTAAACGACATTTTCGTTGAAGTAATACCTAACAATAAAATTTTGGAGAGGAGGGAATAACGATGCAACAACAAGTTGTACTATTTGCAATCGTTATGTCTTTTTTAATTACTGTACTATTATCGCCAATTTTTATTCCCTTCCTGCGAAGACTAAAATTCGGTCAGAGCATCAGGGAAGAGGGACCACAATCTCATCAGAAAAAAACCGGCACACCAACAATGGGAGGTATCATGATTCTTCTTTCCATTGTGGTGACAACTCTTATGATAACTGGCTATTTTGCGGAGACTTCTGTAGAAACGTATCTTTTACTATTTGTCACTTTAGGTTACGGACTTTTAGGTTTTCTTGATGATTTTATCAAAGTTGTCCTAAAACGAAATCTTGGATTAACTTCCTTGCAAAAACTAATTGGACAGATCGTTATTGCAGTCATTTTTTATTTTGTGTTTGTCCAGTTTGAATTTTCAACAGCGGTAAGTATACCTGGCACAAGTATTTCCATTGAACTTGGCTTTTTCTATGTTCTATTCCTAATATTCTGGTTGGTTGGGTTCTCTAATGCCGTCAATTTGACTGATGGTTTGGATGGCCTTGTTTCCGGAACAGCAGCTGTTGCATTTGGAGCTTTTGCGATAATGGCGTGGTATCAATCACAATTTGAGGTTTCCATCTTCGCAGTAGCTGTAGTAGGTGCACTTTTAGGTTTCCTAGTGTTCAATGCTCATCCTGCAAAAGTGTTTATGGGAGATACGGGATCATTGGCTCTTGGAGGAGCAATTGCAACTGTAGCTATTTTGTTAAAGCTTGAACTCATTCTTATTATTATCGGTGGTATATTTGTCATTGAAACACTTTCAGTTATTATTCAAGTTATTTCCTTCAAAGCAACTGGAAGAAGGGTATTTAAAATGAGTCCTTTGCACCATCACTATGAACTTGTTGGTTGGTCAGAGTGGCGAGTGGTTGTTACATTCTGGACTGTTGGGTTATTGTTTGCAATGTTAGGAATATATCTTGAGGTGTGGATCTAATATGAAAGAAATCAACCAATATAAAGAAAAAAATGTACTTGTACTTGGTTTGGCAAAAAGTGGAACAGCTACAGCGGAATTGTTACATAATCTAGGTGCAAATGTTACAGTCAATGATAGAAGCCCAATTGAAGATAATGAGCAAGCACAGTATCTAATATCCAAAGGTATCACTGTAATCGGTGGAAGTCACCCATTGAGTCTTCTGGATCAAAAGGTAGATGTTATCTTCAAAAATCCTGGAATTCCTTATAGTAATCCCTTACTCAAAGTAGCGATGGAAAAAGAAATCTCTATTTTGACTGAAGTAGAGCTTGCTTATCAAATTAGTGAAGCGCCTTACATTGCAATTACAGGATCAAATGGTAAGACGACAACTACTACAATCATAAATGAGATACTTGCAACGGATGAGAAAAAGCCTCTCGTGGCAGGTAATATCGGCAATGTTTCTGTAGAAGTTGCGCAAAATGCAGAAAATGATAATGTGATGGTTACAGAGCTGTCTTCCTTTCAATTGATGGGGATTGAAACATTTCGACCAAAGATAGCTATATTGTTAAATATTTTTGAAGCTCATTTAGATTATCATGGTAGTTTGGGAGAGTATGGAAAAGCTAAAGCGAGAATATTCATGAACCAAACGAAGGAAGATTATACTGTTGTAAATGTGGATGATGAAATCGTCATGGAGCTTGTAAAAGAAGCCAGTTCTACAATTATTCCTTTTTCAACTACGAGAAAGGTAGACGGAGCATATATTGAAGACGGTATTGTTTACTTTCAAGGAGAAAGTATTATCAAAGTAGACGAGATTGTATTACCTGGCAAACACAATCTAGAGAATATACTTGCAGCAATTTCTGCGGTTAAACTATATGGTGGTTCCAATGAATCAATTATCCATGTACTTACAAGCTTTACTGGAGTTAAACATCGCTTGCAATTTGTAGATAGAATAAATGAAAGAAAGTTCTATAATGATTCGAAGGCTACAAACATCCTCTCTACTCAAGCTGCCCTCTCATCCTTCGATGAGAATGTCATTTTGCTTGCTGGAGGTCTCGATCGCGGAAATGACTTCGATGAACTTATTCCTTACTTAAAAAATGTTAAGTCGCTTATTACATTTGGAGAAACAGCCCTGAAATTAATTAATACAGCTGAGGCAGCTGGAATAAAACATATAAAACATGTCGATAATGTGGAAAAAGCCGTACCGGTGGCTTATGAAATGTCTGAGAGTGGAGATGTTATATTATTATCCCCTGCATGTGCCAGTTGGGATCAATATAAAACATTTGAACAACGTGGTGACATTTTTATAAATGCCGTGCATAAGCTTAAGTAAGGGCTTGGCCACATGAACAAAGGCTTTGTTCTGATTGTTATCCTGACCTATCCAAGGGGACGGATAACATACGGACAAAGCCTTTTTTGGCAAAAAAGTGAATGTGCTAACTTTATTCCATTCTGTTGCCCTAATACATGTTGTAGAGGTGTTTTCCTTTGTCTAAGAAGCGTTCAACTCCAGATATAATCTTAATACTTACCACTTTGACCTTGTTAGCGGTCGGCCTGATAATGGTCTATAGTGCCAGTGCAGTTTGGGCTGATTATAAGTTCCAAGACACATTTTTCTTTGCTAAAAGACAGTTATTATTTGCAGGACTTGGAGTTTTGGCGATGTTTTTTATTATGAATGTGGATTATTGGACATGGAGGACTTGGGCAAAGCTTTTAATCCTAGCCTGTTTTTTTCTGTTAGTCATAGTATTGATCCCTGGGATTGGAATGGAACGTAATGGATCAAGAAGTTGGATAGGAGTTGGGGCATTTTCTATTCAACCTTCAGAGTTTATGAAAATAGCGATGATTGCCTTTTTAGCAAGATATTTAAGTGAAAATCAAAAGAAGATTACATCCTTCCGAAAAGGACTTGTCCCTAGTCTTTCTCTCGTATTTTTGGCATTTGGAATGATAATGTTACAGCCTGATTTAGGAACTGGGACAGTGATGGTTGGTACATGTATAGTGATGATTTATGTAGCAGGAGCAAGAATCAGTCATTTTGTCGGTCTTGGACTTGTTGGATTAGGAGGATTCGTTTTACTTATATTATCAGCTCCATACCGAATCAAAAGGATCACCTCATTCCTAAACCCATGGGAAGATCCTTTGGGCAGTGGGTTTCAAATTATTCAATCACTATATGCAATAGGTCCTGGTGGGCTATTAGGACTTGGACTTGGACAAAGCAGGCAGAAGTTCTTTTACTTACCTGAACCACAGACGGATTTTATCTTTGCCATTTTGGCAGAGGAACTAGGATTTATTGGTGGTTCTTTTGTGGTATTACTCTTTGCATTGTTGTTATGGAGAGGAGTTAGAATAGCACTTGGAGCACCAGATTTATATGGGAGCTTTTTGGCAATAGGTATTATTGCAATGATTGCCATCCAGGTTTTCATTAATGTAGGAGTGGTTACTGGCCTGATGCCTGTTACTGGAATCACCTTACCATTTTTAAGCTATGGAGGTTCTTCGCTAACCCTCATGCTTGTTGCAGTGGGTATACTTCTTAACATAAGTCGATATGCTAAATATTAACCCTTTCTTGTTTCAGGTATTTACTTGGAACAAGTTTTTTTGATTAGGAGTTTAATCATTTACTAGTAGCATCTAAATGCTTGTCGTGAGCCAAGGGCTTCTGCTTTTTGAATTGTCTAGCTTCAGGTCCTAGCCCCTCAAGGTCATATGCCAATGGGTCAAGAAGGTGAAAGCCATCCTTCATGCCGCCTTGTCTAATGCTTGTCGGGGCTGACCAATGCGCTTTCGATTTTATTGTAATATGACAAAAGATAAAAATTTGATTACAATAATTAATATTCGTTGCACATATTATGCAACGGATATACTATTAATGTATTGTGGTTATCACAATCAAAAAGACAAACCGTTTTTCATGAAAGTTTTATAGAAATGTTATAAAACTGGTTTATAAGGTAGGACAAGAGGGTAAACGTATATAGCCTTTTTCATCCCTACATAATTTTTGCAAAACGAGCTCGTGATAGGCATTTGTACCGTAATTTTTTATGGTGCATACACTATATAATATGAAATGGTCAGACTATGCTTAAAACGATAAATTATTCATGATAATAAACTTGTCATATGAACGTGTGTTTAGGAGGATTTACTATTGGAACAGTTATTAAGGGAATTACAAGAAAAGGAAGTTGGGAAGGTAATGCCAAATGAACCTTTGGCAAATCATACAACTATGAAAATCGGAGGACCAGCTGACATTCTAGTAGAGCCTGGAAGTTTAGAAAAGCTTCAGGAAATAATGAAACTGATTGATAAACATCAGGTGAAATGGACAGCAATCGGGAGAGGGTCGAATCTGCTCGTTTCCGATTTAGGTATTGAAGGCGTTGTTATTAAGTTAGGAAAAGGTATGGACAATTTGGAGTTGAATGGAAATGAGGTTTGGGCTGGAGGGGGATACTCCTTAATAAAGCTTGTTACCATCATAAGCAAAAAAGGACTGTCAAACTTGGAATTTGCTGCAGGAATTCCTGGGACAGTTGGTGGTGCTGTATTTATGAACGCCGGGGCACATGGGTCAGATATGTCCAAAGTGTTAAAAAAAGCGCATATTCTTTTTGAAGATGGGACGATGGAATGGTTGACTCCCGAAGAGTTAAAGTTTTCATATCGCACATCACTACTTCAGAAGGAAAGACCAGGTATTTGTTTGGAAGCTGTATTAACAGTGGAAGAAGGAAATCGGGATGAAATTGTATCACTTCTTCAAAAAAATAAGGATTACAGACGTGATACTCAGCCTTTCTCCTATCCATGTGCAGGTAGTATTTTTAGAAACCCACTTCCTGAATATGCAGGTCAATTAATTGAAAAAGCAGGTTTAAAAGGATATAAAATAGGCGGTGCAAAAGTCTCGGAAATGCATGGAAACTTTATTGTAAATGATGACAAAGCAAAGGCACAGGACGTATTAGCTCTAATTCAGTTCATAAAAAGAACCGTATTGGAGAAATATAATGTGAGTCTAGAAACGGAAGTTGAAATTATAGGAAGAAAATAGTAGTTTTTCTCCTTTTTTCATCCCCACCTATGATATAATTATGCTAGAAAATTAAGGCATATTAACAGCGTAGCTTCTGCCGCGCGGTGGGGTGAATTTGTTTTTAATGGATAAAGGGAAAGTAGTGACACTTGAAGATCGAGTTCCAAAAATTAAGCAATTGAGAAAACAAAAAGCAAATAGAAGATTGATTATTTATTTGTCTTTGTTTTTCATTTTGTTGGCTTTGATTATTTATTCTCAATCACCTTTGAGTAAGGTAGCAGTAATCGAAGTGACTGGAAATAATCATGTCTCAAAAGAAGAAATCATTAATTTAGCCGAAATTACAAAAGAGACAAGCATTTGGCGTGTAAATGAGGAGAAAAAATCAGAATTAATTTTGGAGCATAAAGAAATTGCAGAAGCAACCGTTCAAAGGAAGTTTCCAAATAGTGTTGAGATAAACGTAAAAGAAAATAATCGTGTGGCTTATATATATGAAAGCAATAACTATTATCCTGTTATGGATAACGGCAAAATGCTATCGGTACTTGAAATAGGAAATCACTTGCCTGATGATGCGCCATTGATGATGAATTGGAGAAATGGTGAAATGGTAGAGTACTTTATTGGTGAACTTATTAAGCTCCCACAGTCTATTATTAATTCGATTTCGGAAATACATCATACTCCAACTGAAATTGATGCAAATCACATTACACTGTTCATGAATGATGGTTTTGAGGTAAGTGCCACCATTAGGGGATTTTCAGAGAAAATGATTGCATACCCTTCCGTTGTTGAACAATTGGATCCGTCTGTTAAGGGAGTTATCAACTTGGAGGTCGGCACTTTCTTTAAACCGTATGAATCAGTTGAAGAGGAAGAGGATGGTACAGATGAAAATGACGGGTAAGCATGTTATTCTCTCTCTTGTCTGTCTTGTTTTGGGATTTATCATCTCCTACTCCTATCAACTAACTAAAGAGGAAGAAACGAATGTCACAGACAGACAATGGCAGCGTGACAGAGCAATTCGGGAGACCTTAATCAATACAGAAGAGCGAAACCTAGAACTTCAACAAGATCTTCAGCAAAAACAAGAAGAAATTCGTTCAATTGAAGAGGAGCTAGCAACAGGGGAGCAACTATTGTTTAACCTAGTTGAAGATGTGGACAAGCTTCGGATGTACAATGGCGAAGTGAAGGTACAAGGAAAAGGTGTGGAAGTTACATTATCCGATGCATCTTATGTTCCAACTGAGGAAAATGTTAATAACTACATCGTACATGAAAGTCATGTCTTTAAAGTTATGAACGAACTGTTTATCTCTGGAGCAGATGCAGTAGCTATTAATGGTCAAAGAATAACGAAAGATTCTTATATCGTATGCAACGGTCCGGTTATTACAATTAATGGGAATCAATATCCAGCTCCATTTGTTATTTCTGCAATTGGAGATCCGGTAGTGTTGGAACCTGCTCTCAATATTCTTGGTGGCGTCAAAGACCAGCTTGTAGCCGATAATATTACTGTGAAAATCCAAAAAAAGGACCTTGTGGTTCTAGATCCTGTTATTCGATAAGCATCTTATGGCTTATGAGGTTAGGTGTTCTATGTGGACAAACAAAAACTTAGTTTTACTATTATTACGATTATTGTCGGTTTAATGATTGCTATTCAGTTTCAAACTGTAAAACAACCACTCATTCGTGACACCCGTGATACTTGGCAGCTTCGAAGTGACTTGAAACGGGAACAGGAAATACAGTCACAAATAATTCAGGAAATTAGAAAGTACGATAAAATGATTCAAGAGTATTCGAGAGAACGGGATGAATCAAAAGGTAATGTTGTAAGAGATACTTTAGACGAACTAAGGAAAGAAGCAGGATTAACAGAAATGAATGGACCTGGAATAAAAATAACTGTGAAGCCCATATTTGATGAAAATGTTTTAGGAAGGCCAAATGAAAACATTTCTGCCGATCTTTTGAGAAGATTTGTTAATGAATTGAATTCCTATGGTGTTGAGGAGATTAGTATTGCGAATCAGCGAATTGTAAATCATACGATAATTCGTGAAATTAATGGGAGAACAAAAGTGAATAATGCGTGGATTCCAAACGACAATTTTGAGATTATCATGATAACAAGTGATCCGACTAAATTGTATAATCGCTTGCAGGTTTCCAGAGCGATGGATGAGTTTGCCATTGAAAACCTTTTGCTGGAAGTTTCCACTCCAATCAATCAAGTAACGGTGCCAGCGTATGATGAGCAGATTCGCATAAAGTTCATTGAACCTGTTAAATCAGGGAAGGAGGGGAACTAAGAATGTGGCTCCCTCTCCTTGGTTTAATCATAGGAATCGTTTTAGGGCTTTATTCGGAAATACGTGTCCCAGATGAGTATTCAAACTATTTATCGATCGCTGTTCTAGCAGCACTGGATACTTTGTTTGGAGGAATACGGGCACATCTGCAAAATAATTATGATGATAAAGTATTTGTATCTGGTTTTTTCTTTAATATTTTACTTGCAGCAAGTTTAGCTTTTCTAGGTGTACATCTTGGTGTAGACTTATATTTAGCTGCTGTATTTGCTTTTGGAGTAAGGCTTTTCCAAAACATTGCAGTTATTAGAAGAATACTATTGTCAAAATGGTCCCTTTCAAAAGAAAATAAGAAAAAAAATGATTTTTAAAAAGGGAAAACATTATATGTGTGGAATACTTTCTAATATAATATGTTTTAATACTTGTTGTTCGTAAATAAGGTTGTATAGGAGTAGAAGGAGGTGCCATAGAATGAACAGCAATGAAATTTACGTAAGCTTAGACATCGGTACATCCAGTGTTAAAGTAATCATTGGTGAGATGGTTAATGATACTTTAAATATAATTGGAGTCGGTAATGTAAAATCAACAGGATTAAGAAAAGGATCAATAGTAGATATAGATGAGACAGTTCATTCCATAAATAAGGCAATCGAACAGGCTGAGAGAATGGTTGGAATGCCAATAAACAGAGTGGTAGTAGGAGTTACAGGTAACCATGTCCAACTTCAAGATTGTCATGGAGTAGTGGCAGTTTCTAGTGAAAACAGAGAAATTGGGGACGAAGATATTGCTCGTGTCATAGATGCAGCACAAGTCTTTTCCATTCCACCAGAACGAGAGATAATTGATTGTATACCAAAACAGTTTATTGTAGATGGATTAGATGAAATCAATGATCCTAGAGGTATGCTTGGTGTTCGTCTCGAAATGGAAGGAACTATTATTACAGGTTCTAAAACAGTATTACATAACTTATTGCGTTGTGTTGAAAAAGCAGGCCTAGAAATAACTGATATATGCCTCCAGCCCCTTGCGGCAGGATCTATCGCCCTTTCTAAGGATGAACGGAATTTAGGTGTTGCCCTTGTGGATATTGGGGGTGGATCGACAACTATCGCTGTTTTTGAAGATGGATTCTTAAAAGGTACAAGTGTTTTACCAGTCGGAGGAGAATATATCACAAAAGATATTTCGATTGGATTACGTACTTCCACTGAAGACGCAGAGAAAATAAAACAAAAGCATGGTCATGCATTTTATGATCATGCATCAGATGAAGAAGTTTTTAGTGTACCTATTATCGGTAGCGATCAACATCAACAGTTTAGTCAACTTGAAATTTCTGATATTATAGAAGCTAGAATGGAAGAGATTTTTGATCTTATCCAAGAAGAGATTAAGAGATTAGGAGTCCGAGAGATACCTGGTGGCTTTGTATTGACAGGTGGAGTTGTGTCAATGCCTGGTGTGTTGGAGCTTGCCCAACTGATTCTTAATAACAATGTCAGAAAAGCAATTCCAGACTATATCGGTGTAAGGGAGCCTCAGTATACTACGGGTG
The DNA here is from genome assembly GCF_917563925.1 of Sutcliffiella rhizosphaerae. Classification (GTDB taxonomy): domain Bacteria; phylum Bacillota; class Bacilli; order Bacillales; family Bacillaceae_I; genus Sutcliffiella_A; species Sutcliffiella_A rhizosphaerae. Next base: position 176,654 of record NZ_CAKJTJ010000002.1, on the reverse strand, counting down.
TTGGACTAATCCAATTCGCCTATAAAAATGCGAAACTGCAAGGTAGAAAAATCGAAGCTACTTCAACATCAATAGAACACACAGAAAAACGTAGTAGCAAACAAACTCAGCAAAAAGGAAAACAGACAAAACCTGTAAAAGAAGAAGAAAAAGTCGGTAACAAAGTGAAAAAATTCTTTGGCTTGTTTTTTGAATAAGCTTTGTTACAGATAGTGTAGATAGTAATTTATATCAGCATTTGATTGGAGCGCACTGGCAGATACTACCGATTGCCAGAATCCAGCTAAAGAATTAACAGAGATTTTTTTAAGAATAATACGGGTTTTGTATTGGTAGTACTTTAGAGAATTAGGAGGAACAGTCATGTTAGATTTTGATAATAGTATTGATCAATTAGCTACCATAAAAGTAATCGGAGTTGGTGGAGGCGGTAACAACGCTGTAAACCGTATGATAGAGCATGGTGTTCAAGGTGTCGAATTCATTGCAGTAAATACAGACGCTCAAGCTCTTAATTTATCCAAAGCAGAAGTGAAGATGCAAATCGGTGGCAAACTGACTCGCGGTCTAGGTGCAGGTGCAAATCCTGAAGTTGGAAAAAAAGCTGCTGAAGAAAGTAAAGAGCAACTCGAAGAAGTATTAAAGGGTGCTGACATGGTATTCGTAACCGCTGGAATGGGAGGCGGTACAGGTACAGGAGCAGCACCTGTAATCGCACAAATTGCGCGTGATCTTGGTGCATTAACTGTTGGTGTTGTTACAAGACCATTCACATTCGAAGGTCGTAAACGTGCAACTCAAGCAGCTGGTGGAATTGCTTCGATGAAAGAAGCGGTGGATACGCTAATCGTCATTCCTAACGATCGTTTATTAGAAATTGTTGATAAAAATACACCGATGCTTGAAGCATTCCGTGAAGCGGATAATGTTTTACGTCAAGGTGTCCAAGGTATTTCTGATTTAATCGCTACACCTGGTTTAATCAACCTAGACTTTGCAGATGTAAAAACAATAATGAGCAATAAAGGATCTGCATTAATGGGTATTGGTGTTGCTACAGGTGAAAATCGTGCGGCAGAAGCAGCGAAGAAAGCTGTATCATCCCCACTACTGGAGACATCTATTGATGGTGCTCAAGGTGTGCTGATGAATATTACTGGCGGAACAAACCTGAGTTTATATGAAGTACAAGAAGCTGCAGATATCGTTGCATCTGCGTCTGACCAGGAAGTTAATATGATATTTGGATCAGTTATCAATGAAAACTTAAAGGATGAAATTATCGTAACTGTCATTGCGACTGGTTTTAGTGAAGCGGAAATTAATCATTCTAAACAAGGAGCTCGTCAGGTATTCGGTGCACAAAAAGCTCCAGCTCAAAAGCCACAAAACCAACAACGTGAGGTAAGACGTGAAGAACCTGTTCATCAGCAACAGGAAGAGACACGCCGTCCTCAACAAGTTCAACAACAAGAAGAAACGTTAGATATCCCTACGTTCCTTCGAAATCGAAACCGTCGTCGCTAATTATATACATTTTAAAACCAAGCCTATTGTTGGCTTGGTTTTTTTTTTGCTGATATAACAAATTAAACTATAGTTAAACCGAGTGACATTTTCTGTAAGGCAGATAAGATCTTTGTGTAATATAGAATTATTAAAGTAGGTAATGACTACTTGTGTAAAGCCGATAAGAAAAAATTTGAAATTTAATAAGCAGACTATTCCAAACCAAATTAAACGGTTTTGTTTTTTTCTTTCAATGAACTTCTCAATCATCCGACAAATAAGCAAAAAATGCTTCAAAAATTGTAATCTACCACCTGCAGAAACTGACAGACTTTCTACTAGTACTCCATTATACTAAGTTCAAATATTAATGCTATAAAAGAGGGAATCAATTTGACAGTGTATTTAGATGCCATTTGGCTGTTGAACTTTGCCTTTGATTTTTTGCTTTTAAAGATGACTGGCATTATTTTAAAGCGTCAAGTAGCGACATGGAGGTTAGTAGCAGGAGCATTTATAGGTTCAGTAATTGTTGTGTTAATGTTTACACCAGCGCAATTCATGGTAACACATCCTTTTATGAAAATTCTTTTTTCACTCGCAATGGTTTTTGTTGCCTTTGGGTTTCACCGATTAAAGTCATTTTTAGAAAATTTAACTGTATTTTATGTAACCACTTTTGCAACAGGTGGTGGAATGCTAGCTGTTCATTATGCACTTCAAGTCGATCAGCGTTTTGCCAATGAAACTATCATGACTCTAACAAGTGGTTTAGGGGATCCTGTATCATGGCTTTTTGTTTTAGTAGGGTTTCCAATCCTTTTATACTTTTCTAGGAAACAATTTGACTCCATTGAAACAAGAAGATTTAAATATGATCAATTGGCTTCCATTACGATCAGCATTGAAGGAGAAGTGATTACGCTAACAGCTCTACTTGACAGTGGGAATCAGCTATTCGATCCCATTACAAAAAGCCCTGTTATGATTGCAGAAATTTCTGCTCTTCAACCCCTCCTAACAGAAGAACTGATACAAGCTGTTGACTCTGTAACAAGAACTCAGGCTTGGCCCACTTTCACACAAAATACGAAATGGGTTGACAGGATCAGGATAATACCATACCGAGCCGTAGGAAAGGAAACAACATTAATGTTGGCTATAAAGCCTGATAAAGCAATCATTCATCATGACCATAAAAGTTATGAAACAACAAAATTTCTGCTTGGACTAACAAAAACCAAGCTCTCATCAGAGGGAGATTATATTTGTATCATCCATCCAAAAATGCTTCAAGGTGTAGTAGTAGAGGATGTTTCCTGATAGGTACAAATCATTGTTGAACTATATCTTTATTAACAATTTTAAAAGGAGGAATCAGTTTGGGTAAAATTAAAATAAAAATTACGTATCTATGGTATAAACTATTAATAAAGCTCGGTATAAAAACTGATGAAGTTTTTTATATAGGGGGAAGCGAAGCGTTACCACCTCCTTTATCTAAAGAAGAAGAAGCTCATTTATTGGTTAAATTACCTAAAGGTGATCAGGCGGCAAGATCTATCCTTATTGAACGAAATTTACGATTAGTTGTTTATATTGCTAGAAAGTTTGAAAATACAGGCATTAACATTGAAGATTTGATTAGCATCGGGACAATTGGATTAATAAAAGCCGTAAATACATTCAATCCTGAAAAAAAGATTAAGCTTGCCACTTATGCATCCCGCTGCATTGAAAATGAAATTCTGATGTATTTAAGAAGGAATAATAAAGTGCGTTCTGAAGTTTCCTTCGATGAGCCCCTCAATATTGATTGGGATGGGAATGAGCTTCTCCTTTCTGATGTGTTGGGTACAGATGAAGACATTATTACGAAAGACCTTGAAGCAAATGTTGATCGTAAGTTGCTTTTAAAGGCGCTGGAATCGTTAAATGATCGTGAGAAACAAATCATGGAATTAAGATTTGGATTAATTGGAGGAGAAGAAAAAACGCAGAAAGATGTAGCAGATATGTTAGGAATTTCACAATCTTACATATCAAGATTGGAAAAAAGAATCATAAAAAGATTAAGAAAAGAATTTAATAAAATGGTGTAAAAAAATATTTTTTATGATAAATTGTCAGTAATGACAACATTCCTAAAATTTGTCAGAATAGATAGATTTATGGAAGTGCATATTTTTTCCTCCAGAGGAGATACTTAACTCTTAACAGCAACTCCTGTTAGGAGGGGAAAGAATGTCACGTAATAAAGTTGAAATTTGCGGGGTAGACACATCCAAGCTTCCGGTTTTAAAAAACGATGAAATGCGAAAGTTGTTTAGAGAAATGCAAAGTGGTGAATTGTCTGCTCGTGAAAAGCTCGTAAACGGAAACTTAAGGCTTGTATTAAGTGTTATTCAACGATTTAACAACCGTGGAGAATTTGTCGATGATCTATTTCAAGTAGGTTGTATAGGGCTAATGAAATCAATTGACAACTTTGATTTAGGTCAGAACGTTAAATTTTCTACATATGCTGTGCCGATGATTATCGGAGAAATTAGACGATACTTAAGGGATAACAATCCGATTAGAGTGTCTAGATCCTTACGTGATATTGCATATAAAGCACTTCAAGTAAGAGAAAGATTAATGAGTGAAACCTCAAGAGAGCCGACAGCTGAAGAAATTTCAAAAGTGCTGGAGGTTCCGCACGAAGAAATAGTATTTGCTCTTGATGCCATACAAGATCCTGTCTCCTTATTTGAACCAATCTATAATGATGGAGGCGACCCTATCTATGTGTTGGATCAAATAAGTGATGAAAAAAATAAGGACATCCAGTGGATTGAGGAAATTGCATTAAAAGAAGGCATGAGAAGACTGAATGACCGAGAGAAGCTCATATTAAGAAAAAGGTTTTTTCAAGGAAAAACACAAATGGAAGTTGCTGATGAAATAGGAATCTCACAAGCCCAAGTCTCCCGGTTAGAAAAAGCAGCTATCAAACAAATGAATAAAAATATTCAAAGCTAGTTAATAAAGCCAGATATGATTCATTATTTACAAATGAATCGCTGGCTTTTTTATTTTTTCTTCATGAAGTATAAGGCAAGTATCATATAGTTAACTATGATAAATATTGGAGGAATGACTATGGTTAAAATATCAGATTTTCAAATGAAAGATGTTGTAAGTGTTTCGGATGGAAAAAAACTTGGAAACATTGGAGATATTGATATAAACCTTACAAATGGAAAAATTGAGGCTATTATCATTACTGGCGGGGGAAAAATGCTCGGATTCTTTGGTAAGGATGAAGAAGTGGTTATTCCTTGGCGGAACATAGTGAAAATTGGTGCAGATGTTATTCTTGTACGCTATCAAAATACTATAGAGGAAAGTTATAACGAGTAAAAACACGAAAATTCTTGTCGAAACCTATATTATAATACAATGTCTATCGAATATTGTGGTACAATATGAAGGAATATGAGCGTAAAAAAGTAGGTGTCTCAAATGACGGAACCATTTGTTTTGGAACAGAAACAATTTCTTACACTCCCAAGCTGGAAAGAGAAACTTTCGGAACTAATTGTTGGTTTTACAACCAAAAATGGTGGGATAAGCCAAGGGGCATATAATTCTTTTAATATGGGGTTGCATGTCGAGGATTCTGTTGAGCATGTCGTGGAAAATAAACAAATACTTGCAAATATAACTGACTTCCCAATGGACAATTGGATTGGTTGTGAGCAGACACACGGAAATTATATTGTTAAAGTATCCCCCGCCCATAGAGGCAAGGGTGTCACTAATTATAAGAATGCCATTGCTGGAACTGATGGTATTTATACAGACAGCGAAAATGTTCTTTTAACACTCTGTTTTGCTGATTGTGTCCCACTCTATTTTTTTGCCCCTTCATATCATTATATAGGATTAGCTCATGCGGGTTGGAAGGGAACAGTTAAAGAAATTGGTGGAATGATGATCAAAAAGTGGGAAATGGAAGGTGTCGCAACTGATGATATTTTTGTTGCAATCGGACCTTCTATTTCCTCTCAGTCATATTTGGTAGATGATTTTGTGATAAATCAAGTAAAATCAATTCTTCCCTTTCAGTGTCATCAATCCGCATTTAAAGAAGTTTCTAAGGGGCAATACGAACTCGATCTGAAATATGTGAATGTTGAAATTTTAAAAAAAGCAGGCATAAAGGAAGAAAATATTCTATGTAGCTCTTTTTGTACAAGCACTGATCATTCACTTTTCTTTTCACATAGACGTGATCAAGGAAAAACTGGACGAATGATGAGTTTTATTGGTCTGAAAGGAGCGTCAGTACATGGATAGCCACCAATCTGTTTTGAAAAATCTAGAAATTATTCGTACAAATATTTTAGAAGCTTGCAAAAAAGGGAATCGTAACCCAGACGAAGTAAAGGTAATTGGTGTAACTAAATATGTTTCTACTAAAAGAGCTTCAGAGGCTTTAACCGCAGGTATTACTCACCTTGGAGAGAACCGGGAAGAAGGTCTTTTAGCGAAACAAGAGGAACTTCATGGTGAGCCTATTTGGCACTTTATTGGAAGCCTGCAATCTAAAAAAGTAAAAAAAATTATTAAAAACGTAGATTATATTCATTCGCTCGATCGGGAATCATTAGCTAAAGAACTACATAAACGAGCAGAGCATATTATCAAGTGTTTTGTTCAAGTAAATGTATCACAGGAAGAATCAAAACATGGACTACTAAAAGAAGAAGCATTAAATTTTATAAAAAAGCTTGAAAAATACCCGAACATTAAAGTTGTTGGTTTAATGACAATGGCCCCCTACACCGATGACGAGGAAGTATTGCGCTTTACTTTTCGTGAATTAAGAGTATTAAAAGAAAAGATTCAGGCGTGGAACCTTCCTTATGCACCTTGCACAGAATTATCTATGGGTATGTCCAATGATTATATGATTGCAATCGAAGAAGGTGCTACATTTATTCGGATTGGTAGTGCACTTGTTGGAAATGAACAATAATATGGAGGTGTAGGTAATGACGATTAAATCAAAATTCAAAAGCTTTTTTGCTTTAGATGATGAAGAGTATGAGTATAAAGATACTGAAGAATATGAGGAAGAATCAATGGTGGAAGATTCTAGAAGAACTCGGTCGGCTGCATCTCAACCTGCAAAACAAAATGTAGTCAGTCTACAAAGTGTTCAAAAGACATCAAAAGTGGTACTTTATGAACCTCGATCGTATTCAGAAGCACAGGATGTTGCAGACCATTTGAAAAACCGCAGAGCAATTATAGTGAACCTTCAACGAATTGAAATGGACCAAGCAAAAAGAATAGTCGATTTCTTAAGTGGCACGGTGTATGCCATTGGTGGGGATATTCAAAAAATCGGTCAAAACATATTCCTTTGCACTCCAGATAATGTGGATGTCTCAGGATCAATTTCTGAAATAATGCAGCATGAACAAGATGACTTTACAGATAAGAGGTGGTAGGCATTTATGGGTATGGTAATAGGTTTACTGGAAAACTTAGTATTTATTTACACAATATTATTAATCATCTACATTTTTATGTCTTGGTTTCCTGGAGCGAGAGAATCTTCTTTCGGAAGTTTTCTAGGGAGAATATGTGAACCATATTTAGATATGTTCAGACGTATAATCCCACCGCTAGGTATGATTGATATCTCTCCTATAGTAGCAATTTTTGTATTACGTTACGCTATGGTTGGATTAAAGGCACTTTTTGAATTGTTAGGATTGTATTAATCTTTGAAGGGAATCTTTATAAACGTCGATTCCCTTTTTATTTTTTTGTTAAGTAGAGTGATAAAATGAGTATCTATCAACATTTTCGACCTGAAGAACATGATTTTATTGACCAGGTAATCGAGTGGAAAGAGGCGGTCTCTCACCAATATGCGCCAAAGCTTACTGATTTCTTAGATCCTCGTGAACAAGATATCATAAAAAGTATAATTGGACATGACGATGATGTTAAACTAGATTTTTCTGGGGGAGCGTTAGATGCGGAATGTAAACGTGCGTTTCTCTATCCAGAGTACTATATCCCTTCATTGGAAGATTTTCAGTTAAAAGGGTATCAACTATCTTATCCAGAAAAGTTTGTCCAAATAGAACATAGGCAAGTGCTCGGTTCCTTACTTGGTCTTGGCTTAAAGAGAAATAAGTTCGGAGATATCTATTTTCACGAAAAAGAAGTACAACTTGCTCTTAGTGCAGAAGTTAGTGCATTTGTTGAACTTCAATTTCAAGCTGTTGGGAAGGTAAAGGTCTCTTTACAAGAGATTCCACTAAGTGATTTAATTGCCCCAAAAACACAATGGGATGAAGTGTCTACTACTGCTTCTTCTTTGCGCCTAGACGTTTTAGTAGCTGCGATTTACAATATTTCCAGACAAAAAGCTCAATTGTTTATTGGAGCGAAAAAGGTAAAGGTTAACTGGAAAACAGTAGAGAGTACTTCCTTCGAATGTGCAAAAGGAGACATACTCTCCTTGCGTGGTTTTGGACGTAGTAAGATTGTGACGATAGATGGCAAAACAAAGAAAGACAAATGGAGAATTATTGCTGGCAAACAAAAATAATTATCCTTTTTGGCAGGAAACAATGCGTAACTGTCGAATAGTGTTACGTAACAGAAGAGATCTTTTTAATGGAGGTGGCACCGATGCCCTTAACACCACTTGATATTCATAATAAGGAATTTAATAAGGTATTCAGAGGATATGATTTAGACGAAGTAAATGAGTTTCTTGATCAAGTAATTAAAGACTATGAAATGGTATTGCGTGAAAAAAAGGAACATGAGGAAAAGGTGAAGGAGTTAAATGAACGTCTTTCCCACTTTACGAGTATAGAAGAAACCTTAAATAAATCGATCTTGGTTGCGCAAGAATCTGCTGAAGATGTAAGAAGAAATGCTCAAAAGGAAGCAAAGCTTATTATAAAGGAAGCGGAAAAGAACGCGGACCGGATAATTAATGAATCTTTGCTAAAATCAAGAAAGCTTCAAGTGGAAATTGATGAGTTGAAAAAACAATCCAAGATCTTCCGTAATCGATTCAAAATGCTTGTCGAGGCTCAACTCGAGTTAATTGATAATGACGATTGGGAGCATTTGATGGAATATGAAGAAAAAGATAAAGAATTAGAGGAAAGTGGAGTATAACCTTGACTAAATAAGGTAATATTCAGTATAATAACGAAACAAATCTTAAATTTGTCATAAACTAAAAAATATATTTTTTATTTACTATCAATCAAAGCGTTGATAGGGACAGTAGCTTCTAATACACTTATTTAAGCGAGTCAGGGTCGGTGCAAGCCTGATATAAGGTAAGAAGTGAAAATCACCCTTGAGCATTAAACTGAAGGCATGTTTGCTTGTAAGTTTAATCGTTACATTCACGTTACGAATGCTAAAGTGGGCTAGAATTACTTCTATGTAATTTTGCCAATTTAGGGTGGTACCACGGGAGATCCTCTCGTCCCTTTTTGGGATGAGAGGATTTTTTTATTTTTTGATTTCATTATTTTATGAAAGTTGGAGGAAAGACGATGGAATATAAAGACACATTACTAATGCCAAAAACTGAATTCCCTATGCGTGGAAATTTACCAAACCGTGAACCACAACAGCAAGAGAAGTGGGAAGAGATGGACATCTATAAAAAAGTCCAAGAACGCACGAAAGGTCGCCCTATGTTCGTATTACATGATGGACCACCATATGCAAATGGAGACATTCATATGGGTCATGCGTTAAATAAAGTACTGAAAGATTTTATCGTACGCTTCAAATCGATGAGTGGTTACCATGCCCCTTATGTTCCAGGCTGGGATACGCATGGTTTGCCAATTGAAACGGCATTAACTAAAAATAAAAAAGTAAAACGGAAAGAAATGACTGTGGCAGCATTTCGAAAACTGTGTGAAGAATATGCTTACGGCCAAATCGATAATCAAAGAGAGCAGTTCATGAGATTAGGTGTACGAGGGGATTGGTTTAACCCGTATATTACATTGAAGCCTGAATATGAAGCACAACAAATCAAAGTGTTCGGAGATATGGCCAAAAATGAATTGATTTATAAAGGTCTAAAACCTGTGTATTGGTCCCCATCCAGTGAGTCTGCACTTGCGGAAGCGGAGATCGAGTATCAGGATAAACGTTCACCTTCTATCTATGTTGCTTTCCAAGTAGAAGATGGAAAAGGGGTATTGGATGGCTCTGAGCGCTTTATCATTTGGACAACAACTCCTTGGACGATTCCGGCAAATCTCGGAATCGCTGTTCACCCTGAATTAGACTACAGTGTTGTAGAGGTAAATAGCGAGAAATTCATTATTGCTAGTGAGTTGCTTGAAACAGTAACCAACACTTTGGAGTGGAATAATCCAAAAGTGGTAAACATCTTGAAAGGTGCCAAGCTTGAAAACGTTGTTGCCAAGCATCCATTTTATGATCGTACTTCATTAGTGATGCTAGGTGATCATGTAACGACTGATGCCGGTACTGGGTGTGTTCATACAGCTCCAGGACATGGGGAAGACGATTTTGTTATTGGGAAAAAATACGGTCTTGATGTTTTATGCCCTGTAGATGCGAAAGGGAACATGACAGAAGAAGCACCTGGCTTTGAAGGGTTATTTTATGATGAAGCAAATAAACCAATTACAGAGAAACTCCAAGAGGTTGGGGCTTTACTAAAATTGAACTTTATTACACATTCCTACCCACATGACTGGCGTACGAAGAAGCCAACTATTTTCCGTGCAACAGCACAGTGGTTTGCATCCATTGATAAAATCAGAGACCAATTATTACAAGCGGTAGCAGAGACCAAGTGGGTGCCAGCATGGGGTGAAACGCGTCTATTTAATATGGTACGTGACCGCGGTGACTGGTGTATCTCCCGTCAACGTGCATGGGGTGTACCGATTCCTGTATTCTATGCAGAAAATGGCCAAGAAATCATCACAGATGAAACAATTGATCATGTGTCTGCCTTATTCAGAGAGCACGGATCAAACATCTGGTTTGAAAAAGAGGCGAAAGATTTGCTCCCAGAAGGATTTACACATGAAGGAAGCCCAAATGGTATATTCTCAAAAGAAATGGATATTATGGATGTTTGGTTTGATTCTGGATCTTCCCATCAATCCGTTTTAGAAGAAAGAGATGACCTAGTACGTCCAGCTGACCTTTATCTAGAGGGTTCTGACCAATATCGTGGATGGTTCAATTCCTCCCTTACTACGAGTGTAGCTGTCACTGGTAAAGCACCATACAAAGGCATCCTCAGCCATGGTTTTGCCCTTGATGGAGATGGACGGAAAATGAGTAAATCTTTAGGGAATGTTGTCTTGCCTTCAAAGGTAATGAATCAGCTTGGGGCAGATATCCTTCGTTTATGGGTAGCATCTGTTGATTATCAAGCGGACGTCCGAGTATCAGACAATATTTTAAAGCAAGTAGCAGAAGTATATAGAAAAATTCGTAACACATTCCGCTTCCTACTTGGTAATCTTGCCGACTTTGACCCATCAAAAGATGCTGTTGCAGTAAATGAGCTTCGTGAAGTAGATCAATATATGTTGGTAAAGCTAAATAATTTAATTGCAAAAGTTAAAAAATCCTATGAAGATTATGAATTTGCGGGTATTTACCACGCTGTTCACAACTTCTGTACGATTGAACTTAGTTCGTTTTATCTTGATTTTGCAAAAGATATCTTGTATATCGAAGGGCAAAATCAACATGACCGCCGTGCTATCCAAACAGTGCTTTATGAAACGTTGCTTGCATTAACGAAGCTAGTAACACCTATTCTTCCTCATACTGCAGACGAAGTATGGTCTCATATTGAGTTTGTGGAAGAAGAGAGTGCACAGCTTGTAGATATGCCAGAAGCATTAACTATCGAAAATGCTAATGTAATTGAGGAGAAATGGGATAAATTTATGGCATTGCGTGACGATGTATTAAAAGCATTAGAGGTTGCTCGTAACGAAAAGGTTATCGGTAAATCGCTTGCTGCTAAAGTAACCCTTTATGTTAATGCTGAAGCTAAATCTCTATTAGACTCAATTGAAGAAAATGTTCAGCAGCTATTCATCGTATCTGGTTTGGAAGTTGCAGGTGATAAAGAACAAGCGCCTGAAACTGCACAACAGTTTAATGATGTTGCTATTCTTGTCACACCTGCAGATGGTGAAACATGTGACCGCTGCTGGGTAGTAACAACAACAGTTGGAACAGATTCTGATCACCCGTCAATCTGTGACCGCTGTGCTTCAGTAGTAAAAGAAAATTATAATGCATAAGAATTGCACAAATGCCACAAAGGTGCAAAGCAAGCAAAACCTCCGCTATCAACACAGCGGAGGTTTCTATTTTTTCCAATGATCCATTCCGCTCTTTTATTTAGTACAAAGTTGGTGATAAGAACTAAAACATTCTTTCTTCTGCTTATTAGCAATTTTTTTAGATGATAGCCATTAGTATAAACTTTATTTACCACTTCTGTTTTGCTATAATTCAAAAGTACATATAAAAAGCTGGGGGTACCTGTAGGGATGTATTATCTTATAGCACTTGCAATTATATTTCTTGATCAATTAACAAAGTGGTTAGTCGTTCAATACATGGATCTTGGAGAGAGTATTCCAATTATCGAAAACTTTTTATATCTATCATCCCATCGAAATAGTGGAGCCGCATGGGGAATCTTAGAAGGTCAAATGTATTTCTTTTATATTATTACAGTAATTGTAGTGATCGGTCTGATTGTATACTTACAAAAGTTACCTAAAGACCAACCTTGGATGAAACTCGCCTTAAGTCTGATGCTTGGTGGAGCAATAGGTAATTTCATTGACAGAGTTTTACATCAAGAAGTGATTGACTTTATTAACACATATATCTTTACCTATGATTTCCCTATTTTTAATGTTGCTGATTCCGCATTAGTTATAGGAGTTGGAATCATACTGGTATTAACGATAATGGAAGGTAAGAAAGAGAAGGAGCTATCAAAATAATGACTGAAAGTTTAACGATTCACATAGATGAATCACAAAAGCATGACAGATTAGACAAGGTACTTTCTTTGCATAATGAAGAATGGTCCCGTTCACAAGTGCAGCAATGGATTAAAGAAGGACATGTATTAGTAAATGGAGAAAAAATAAAGCCAAATTATAAATGCAATACTGGTGATGAGGTATTACTCTCCATTCCTGAACCAGAAGAATTAGATGTTATTCCAGAAAAAATGGATTTAGATGTTTACTATGAGGATGCAGATGTAATTGTCGTAAATAAACCAAGAGGTATGGTTGTCCATCCCGCAGCAGGACATGCAACAGGCACTCTTGTGAACGGATTAATGGCACATTGCAAGGATTTATCGGGAATTAATGGTGTGTTGCGCCCTGGTATTGTTCACAGAATAGATAAGGATACATCTGGTTTATTGATGGTAGCAAAAAATGATTTTGCCCATGAAAAACTTGTTAACCAGCTTGTGGATAAATCCGTGACACGTAAGTATCAAGCAATCGTACATGGAGTTATTTCACATGATGTAGGTACGGTTGATGCCCCAATTGGACGGGATAAAAAGGATAGACAAAGCATGACAGTAACAGATGAGAATAGTCGACAAGCTGTTACCCATTTCCGGGTAATAGACCGTTATAAGGACTTTACTCATATTGAGTGTCAATTAGAAACAGGAAGAACGCACCAAATTCGCGTTCATATGAAATATATCGGCTATCCACTTGTTGGAGACCCTAAATATGGACCAAGAAAAACACTTGATATTGGTGGTCAAGCATTACATGCTGGTATCCTTGGATTCATTCATCCTCGAACAGAAGAATATATGGAGTTTGAAGCCCCTGCTCCAATCGAATTTGAACAACTGCTAAATCAAATAAAAAATCGTTGACAGTCTAATATTATTTTGAGATAATCATGACAGTTGAATAAGACCTTTAACGACAGTCCCGTGAGGCTGAGAAGGTAACGGCATATAGGAAGAGAAGAATTCAGTTTTATGAATTTCTTCTTTATCCCTATGCAAAAAACCTCTCATCAAAAACGGTGAGAGGTTTTTTGTTTCTGTTACTGTATATTTGCAAAAGAGGTGAACCTGATGGCAGAAAAGGCTTCTGTTCTAGATGAGCAAGCAATAAGACGAGCTCTGACTCGCATTGCCCATGAAATCATTGAACGAAACAAGGGAGTGGATGACTCCATACTAGTCGGGATAAAAACTAGGGGAATCTATCTTGCGAAGAGGCTAGCTTCCCGTATAAGCGAGATTGAAGAAAAGGAAATTGCAGTTGGGGAACTGGATATCACCCTATACAGAGATGATTTAACAACAAAAACTTCTGACAGTGAACCTTTAGTTAAAGGATCTGATATTCCTGTAGACATTAACAATAAAAAAGTAATATTAGTAGATGACGTGCTTTTTACTGGAAGAACAGTCCGGGCAGGAATGGATGCATTGATGGACTTTGGTAGACCAGCACAAATTCAATTGGCAGTTCTCGTCGATCGTGGACATAGAGAGTTGCCGATAAGAGCGGATTTTGTCGGTAAGAATATCCCAACCGCAAGCTCTGAAAAAATAGTCGTACAGCTTTCTGAAATAGATCAACATGATCAAGTAAGTATACATGAAAAATAAAAAACCCTTTTAAATGAAGTCCCGTGAGGCTTACAAAGGGGTAAACTGGTACCATGACCTATGGTGGTTAATGGGACCTCTCTACCTCTTTGTGCCTTAGGGCTCTACAAAGAGTTTTTTTATGCGAAAATTTAGGAGGTCAGTTTAATGAGTCAGAAACCAGTTTTAGATATAAGAGAGGTCCCATCAAAATCAAAATGGCTGCTTTTCAGCATACAGCATTTATTTGCAATGTTTGGGGCAACCATTTTAGTACCAGCACTTGTAGGGTTGAGCCCAGCAGTTGCATTAATTTCAAGTGGACTTGGTACATTGGCATATCTAGTGATTACAAAAGGTCAGATTCCAGCTTATCTTGGATCATCCTTTGCCTTTATCGTTCCGATTATCGCAGTGTCTGAAGTCGCAGGTCCTGGTGGAGCGATGGTCGGAGGTTTCTTAGCTGGAGTAGTTTACGGTGTGATTGCAATGCTGATAAAAGTATTGGGGCATCAATGGATTTTGAATGTACTACCACCGGTTGTCGTCGGACCTGTCATTATCGTAATTGGACTTGGTCTAGCAGGAGTTGCGGTGGGAATGGCAATGTATGAAAACCCTGGAGCTGCTCCCAATGAACTGATTTATAGTGTCAAACATTTAAGCATCGCCCTCATTACATTATCCATTACTATTATTAGTGCGATTTTCTTCCGAGGAATATTTGGAATCATCCCGATTCTAATAGGAATAATCGGTGGTTATGTTAGTGCATATTTCGCTGGGCTTGTTGATTTTTCAACCGTTTTGGAAGCAGGTTGGATTGAAGCACCTAGCTTTATCTTTCCGTTCGTAGATTACTCTCCAATGGTAACACTAACTATTATTGGGATAATGGTACCGATAGCTGCAGTAACTATTGCAGAGCATATTGGAGACCAAATGGTAATTAGTAAAATAGTTGGCAAAAACTTAATTGAAAAACCTGGTCTTCACCGCTCAATCCTTGGAGATGGGGTTGCATCTATGATTGCAGCTCTTGTAGGTGGACCACCAAATACAACTTACGGCGAAAATATCGGAGTACTTGCCATCACAAGAGTATTCAGTGTGTTCGTAGTCGGAGGAGCAGCAGTTCTGGCAATCCTATTCGGATTCGTAGGAAAGATTGCAGCATTGATCGGAACGATACCAAGTCCTGTAATGGGCGGTGTGTCCATCCTATTGTTCGGAATCATTGCATCAAGTGGATTAAGAACGATGATTGATAACAAAGTTGATTTTAACGAAAAAAGAAACCTTATCATTACATCTGTAATTTTGGTCATCGGGGTAGGTGGAGCATTCATCCAATTGGGGAATTTGCAGATTGCTGGAATGGCCTTGGCAGCTATCATCGGAATTGCCTTAAACCTGATTTTGCCTGGTAAAGGAAAAACACAAACAGAAACATTTGAAGAAAAAGAGAATACAGTTGCTTAAAACCTTTTAAAAATAGTCCAGAGAGGCTAGGAAGGGTGGAAAAGCTTGATCAGACAGATGAGATAATTTATCCACCTGTCTGTCAAAGCATGATTCAAACACCCTTCCACCTCGGACAGGGTGTTTTTTTACGGCAAAAAGAAGGTGTCATTACACTATTCTAAAGGGAGGTTTTCAAATGAAGCATTTACGAAAAATGTCAGACGTAACGAATGATGAAATAATGGCATTAATAAAAGACGCCACTAACTTTCAAAATGGTGCAAAATGGACACCTGAATCGTTAACGTTTGTAGCAAACCTTTTTTACGAGTCGAGTACAAGAACAAAATGCAGTTTTGAAGTAGCACAGAGAAGGCTTGGATTACAGGTGCTCCCATTTGAAGTAGGAACATCAAGTGTAAATAAAGGAGAAAGCTTATACGATACGGTTAAAACGTTGGAATCATTAGGTGTAAGTGCTGTTGTCATCAGGCATCCAGAGGAAGATTATTTTAATCAATTACAAAACGTGAATACTGCCATCATCAATGGAGGGGATGGATGTGGAAATCATCCGACTCAATCATTATTAGATATCATGACTATTTATCAGGAATTTAAACGATTTGCAGGATTAAAGATTACCATCATCGGAGATATTCGCCACAGTCGAGTAGCGCGTTCAAACGAAGATATTTTACAGAGATTCGGAGCAGAAGTAAGATTTGTAGCTCCTCCGGAATGGATGGATGAAAGCTATCAGCCAAACACATACATCACTATGGAAGAAGCGATTCAGACGAGTGATGTCATCATGCTGCTAAGAATCCAACACGAAAGACATGATAGCGACAACGGAGGATTGGATGAATATCATCAAAAATATGGTATGACAATCCAACGAGAAAAGGAAATGAAGGCTGGTGCTATCATTATGCACCCTGCACCTATTAATAGAGGTGTAGAAATTGCATCAGAACTAGTGGAATGTGGGCGCTCAAGAATATTTAAACAAATGGAAAATGGTTTGTACATGAGAATGGCGGTATTAAAAAAATCGTTGACTAGTAATGAAGGAGGAATGGCACATGACAATCTTATTAAAGAATGGAAAATGGCTTAATACGGAAGGTGAAATGGAAAAAGTGGATTTGCTGTTAAAGGGGAGTACCATTGCTAGAATAGCCTCCGACATTAGAGAAGAAGACGTAAAAGAAGTAATAGATTTAGATGGCAATCTTGTATCAGCTGGATTCATCGATGTGCATGTTCATCTACGTGAGCCTGGTGGAGAAAAGAAAGAAACTATTGAAACCGGCACAAAAGCAGCAGCAAAAGGTGGATTTACCACCATCTGCGCGATGCCGAATACAAGACCGACTCCAGACACTGTTGATCAGTTAAAATGGTTAAATTCTAAAATTGATGACACTGCAGTTGTCAGAGTCCTTCCATATGCTTGCATTACGACAAGACAGTTAGGGGAAGAATTGACTGATTTTGAAGAATTAAAAAAAGTTGGCGCATTTGCCTTTACAGATGATGGAGTAGGGGTACAGGATGCTTCTATGATGTTAAGTGCGATGAAAAAAGCAGCTTCACTTAATGTGGCCATTGTTGCCCATTGTGAAGAGAACACATTAATTAACAGAGGATCTGTACATGAAGGGATATTTTCTAAAGAACACGGGATCAATGGCATTCCATCCATTTGTGAATCAGTACATATCGCAAGGGATGTTCTTCTCGCTGAAGCAACAGGCTGTCACTACCATGTGTGTCACATTAGCACTAAGGAGTCTGTAAGGGTAGTAAGGGATGCGAAAAGAGCAGGGATAAACGTAACAGCTGAGGTAAGTCCTCATCATCTATTACTAAGTGAGATGGAAATTCCAGGTCTTGATCCGAACTTTAAAATGAATCCTCCACTGCGAGGTAAGGACGATCAAGAGGCATTAATTGAAGGATTATTGGATGGAACAATTGATTTCATTGCTACAGACCATGCTCCACATACTGCAGAGGAAAAAGCAGAAGGAATGGAAAAAGCACCGTTCGGAATTGTCGGGTTAGAAACTGCATTTCCTCTCTTATATAGTCATTTTGTTGAAAAGGGAATTTTCACATTAAAACAATTGCTAGAATGGCTGACAGTAAAACCTGCAAAAGTATTTAATCTTCCATATGGAACACTTCAAGAAGGAACTGTAGCCGACTTAACTGTCATTGATTTAAAAGATATTTCGAGCGTAGATTCTGGAAACTTTCTTTCCAAAGGGAAAAATACGCCATTCATTGGTTGGGAATGTAAAGGCTGGCCGGTTATGACTTTTGTTGATGGAAAACTAGTTTGGCAGAAAGGTAGTGTTCAAGTATGAATCGACAACTAATATTAGAAGACGGTACTTTCTTTGTAGGAAAGGCGTTTGGAAGCTTAAAAGACTCTATCGGAGAAGTCGTTTTCAATACAGGAATGACGGGATATCAAGAAATCTTATCCGACCCTTCCTATTGTGGACAATTAGTAACATTAACGTATCCACTTGTGGGAAATTACGGGATAAACCGTGATGATTTTGAATCTATTGATCCTGCAATACGTGGTTTTATTGTAAAAGAAGTAAGTGATTATCCTTCCAACTTCCGGAATCAATGGACATTGGATGAATTTTTTAAAGCAAAGGATATCCCCGGAATCGCGGGGATTGATACAAGAAAACTAACAAGAATAATCCGTAAATATGGAACGTTAAAAGGAGCACTGTGTGGATTGGCCGTTGACAAAGAAGCAATCATTCATAACTTACAATCAACCACACTTCCTACTAACCAGGTACAGCAGGTTTCCACTAAAACTGCATATCCTAGTCCAGGTAGAGGCTTCCGAGTAGTACTTGTTGACTTTGGTATGAAGCACGGAATTCTTCGAGAATTAAATAAACGTGGGTGCGACGTGGTAGTTGTTCCTTATAACATAACAGCAGAAGAAGTGATGAGACTAAGTCCAGACGGAGTCATGCTTTCTAATGGACCTGGAGATCCAAAGGATGTACCAGAAGCAATCAGTATGATCCAAAACTTAATTGGGCAAATACCGATTTTCGGGATTTGTCTAGGTCACCAACTATTTGCCCTTGCATGTGGTGCTAACACAGAAAAAATGAAATTTGGTCATAGAGGATCCAATCATCCTGTCAAAGATTTACGCACTGGAAAAGTTGCCTTGACCTCACAGAACCATGGCTATACCGTAACCGACGAATCCTTATCAAATACGGAACTAGAAGTAACGCATATCGCATTAAATGACGATACAGTAGAAGGATTAAGACATAAGAAGCACCCAGTATTTACTGTTCAGTATCATCCAGAAGCAAGCCCAGGTCCCGAGGATGCCAACTATTTATTTGATCAATTCATGACATTGATTAAAGAAGCTAAAGAGGGGGAGCAATTATGCCAAAACGTCTAGATATCAAATCCATCTTAGTAATAGGTTCCGGTCCAATCGTGATTGGGCAAGCGGCGGAATTCGACTATGCCGGCACACAAGCGTGCATTGCCTTGAGAGAAGAAGGTTATCGTGTTATTTTAGTCAACTCTAATCCGGCGACAATCATGACTGATCAAGAAATGGCGGACAAAGTCTATATGGAGCCTTTGACAGTAGAGTTTGTAAGCAGAATAATCCGAAAGGAACGGCCAGATGCGATTCTTCCTACACTTGGCGGACAAACTGGTCTCAATCTGGCAGTGGAGCTTGCAGAGGCTGGAGTGTTAGAAGAATGTAATGTCGAGATTTTAGGTACGAAGCTTTCTGCAATTCAGAAAGCAGAAGATCGGGAATTGTTCCGTTCCTTAATGAATGAGCTAACAGAACCTGTACCAGAGAGTGAAATTATTACTAATCTTGATGAAGCATATCAATTCGTTGAAATTGTTGGCTACCCCGTTATCGTTAGACCAGCCTACACACTTGGTGGGACTGGAGGAGGAATTTGTTCCAATCCGGATGAACTAGATGAAATAGTGACAAGTGGTTTAAAAAACAGCCCTGTCACTCAATGTCTTCTTGAAAAAAGCATCGCAGGCTTTAAAGAAATAGAATATGAAGTAATGCGTGACAGTAATGATAATGCAATTGTAGTTTGTAATATGGAAAACATTGACCCAGTTGGTATTCATACAGGTGACTCTATCGTTGTAGCACCGAGTCAAACACTTAGCGATAGAGAGTATCAGCTACTTCGAAATGTTTCTTTAAAAATTATTCGAGCATTAGAAATTGAAGGTGGATGCAATGTTCAACTTGCGCTAGATCCTCATAGTTTCCAATACTACATCATTGAGGTAAACCCGAGGGTAAGCCGCTCATCAGCACTTGCTTCAAAAGCAACCGGGTATCCGATTGCCAAGCTTGCTGCAAAAATCGCAGTAGGACTTACTCTTGATGAAATGATGAATCCAGTAACAGGTAAGACTTATGCCTGCTTTGAACCAGCATTAGATTATATTGTTACAAAAATACCAAGATTTCCTTTTGATAAATTTGAATCAGCAAATCGACGTCTAGGAACTCAGATGAAAGCAACTGGGGAAGTCATGGCAATTGGCAGAACCTTCGAGGAATCATTGTTAAAAGCTGTTCGATCACTTGAGTCCAATATCTATCATGTAGAATTGGAAGGGAGTGAAGAATTTGCAGATGAATTGGTAGAAAAGCGGATTAGAAAAGCCGGTGATGAGCGATTGTTCTACATCGCTGAAGCAATGCGCAGAGGGGTTACGATAGAAACCATTCATAACTGGTGTGAAATTGACCTTTTCTTCCTGCAAAAAATACACAATATACTATCGATGGAAGAAAATATTACTAAGCACAATGAGTGTGCAGAAACATTAAAGAAAGCAAAGGAAATGGGATTTAGCGATAAAACCATTGCCAAGCTATGGGACACAACTGAAAGGGAACTTTACCATATTCGATTACAACACGGTATTGCGCCAGTGTATAAGATGGTCGATACGTGTGCTGCTGAATTTGAATCTAGTACGCCATATTATTACGGTACCTATGAAGAGGAAAATGAATCTACCGTAACAGAGAAAGAAAGTATTGTAGTACTAGGATCAGGACCGATTAGAATCGGGCAAGGGGTCGAATTTGATTATGCTACTGTCCATTCTGTATGGGCAATTAAGGAAGCAGGATATGAAGCAATTATTATCAACAACAACCCAGAAACAGTTTCCACTGACTTTTCAATTTCAGACAAGCTATACTTTGAACCACTAACCATTGAAGATGTTATGAATATTATTAATCTCGAAAAACCAAAAGGGGTTGTCGTTCAATTCGGTGGTCAAACGGCAATTAATCTTGCGGCAGAGCTGGAAGCAAGAGGAGTAAAAATTTTAGGAACAACACTAGAGGATCTCGATCGAGCTGAAAACAGAGATAAATTTGAGCAAACATTGAATAACCTTGAAATTCCTCAACCTAAAGGGAAAACAGCAACTTCTATTGAACAAGCAATTAATATAGCTGAAGGAATTGGTTACCCTGTTTTGGTAAGACCGTCCTATGTTCTAGGTGGTCGTGCTATGGAGATTGTCTACAAATCAGATGAACTTTTGCACTATATGAAAAATGCAGTTAAGGTGAATCCTGAGCACCCTGTTCTAATTGATAAATACATGATTGGTAAAGAAATTGAAGTGGATGCCATATCAGATGGAAAAGATGTATTTATACCAGGAATTATGGAGCATATAGAGCGTGCGGGTGTCCATTCTGGAGATTCGATAGCAGTCTATCCACCACAAACTTTAAGTAAGCAAATAAAAAATCAAATTATTGATTATACAACTCGCCTTGCTCAAGGCTTAAATATTATTGGACTGCTAAACATTCAGTTTGTTATCTATAAAGAGCAAGTATATGTAATCGAAGTAAACCCAAGGTCAAGTCGGACGGTACCATTCTTGAGTAAAATAACACATGTACCGATGGCCAATGTCGCAACTAAAATAATTCTAGGAGAAACACTAGCTTCTCAAGGATACTCAACTGGACTACAGCAAGAAACAAAAGGTGTGTTTGTTAAAGTTCCGGTATTCTCATTTGCAAAGTTAAGAAGTGTCGATATCACATTAGGACCTGAGATGAAATCTACAGGTGAAGTAATGGGTAAAGATATGACACTTGAAAAAGCATTATATAAAGGTCTAGTCGCATCAGGAATTTCCATCAAAACATTTGGTTCGGTACTCTTCACCATTGCTGACAAAGATAAGGAAGAGGCATTATCTCTTGCTAAAAGGTTTCACCGAATTGGCTATAAAATACTAGCTACAGCAGGAACAGCAGAATATTTCGGGGAAGAAATGATTCCAGTTGAAATAGTTAATAAAATAGGAGGAGACTCTCCAAATCTAATCGATGTCATACGCAAAGGAGAAGCGCAATTTGTCATAAATACGCTAACAAAAGGAAAACAACCTGCACGTGATGGTTTCCGGATCCGCCGTGAATCAGTAGAAAACGGAATTCCTTGCCTTACATCATTAGACACAGCAAAGGCAATCCTCCGAGTTCTTGAGTCCATGACTTTTTCCATCGAATCAATCGAAACATTAGAAAAGGCAGAACAAGAGGCGGTGTTTAATTAATGAAAAAAGCCTGGATGACTGTTATTTCTCAAAAGGAAATTGCCCGAAATATTTATGAAATGACCTTGGAAGGGGAACTTGTCGAAATGATGAGTTCTCCAGGCCAATTTGTTCATATTCGTGTAACAGAAGGCTTCGATACCTTGTTACGCAGACCGATAAGCATTTCTTCCATTGATACAAAAAAAGGGCGGTTTCGCATCACATACCGCGCGGATGGTAAAGGTACCAAGTTATTAGCTACAAAACAATCTGGCGAAAAGATTGATGTGTTGGGCCCGTTAGGAAATGGATTTCCAATAGCTCAATTAAACAGTAGAGATCATGCTCTAATTGTTGGTGGAGGTATAGGTGTTCCTCCACTATTAGAGCTAACAAAACAATTAAACCAAACAGGAGTAAGAACAACACACATTCTAGGCTTCCAATCAAAGGAAGATGTTTTTTACAAAAATGAATTTTCCTATTTTGGTGATACCTATGTGGCAACGGTGGATGGCAGCTACGGAACAAAAGGGTTTGTTACTACCATTCTTGATGAAATTACTCCTAGTTTTACAACACTATTTGCTTGTGGACCAACACCAATGCTAAAAGCTCTTGAAAATATGTATCCAAATGAGAACGTATACCTCTCTTTAGAAGAACGAATGGGGTGCGGCATAGGGGCCTGTTTTGCTTGTGTTTGCCATTTGCAGGACGATCCACAAGGTTATACGTATAAAAAAGTTTGTACTGATGGACCTGTATTCAAAGCAAGGGAGGTGGTACTATGACATGCTTAACTGTTCAATTGCCAGGACTTGACCTCAAAAACCCCATCATGCCAGCATCTGGATGTTTCGGGTTTGGTAGGGAATATGCTAAATTATATGACCTAAATGTTCTTGGAGCCATTATGATCAAGGCAACAACAGCCGAACCTCGCTTTGGGAACCCTACACCAAGAGTCGCAGAAACGAATGCAGGAATGCTCAATGCCATTGGACTACAAAATCCTGGATTGGAAAAAGTCCTTACAGAAGAGTTACCGTTCTTAGAAAAATTTAATGTCCCTATTATTGCCAATGTCGCTGGTTCAGAAATAGAAGATTATGTTCAAGTAGCTCGTGAAATATCCAAAGCTCCAAATGTACATGCACTAGAATTAAATATATCGTGTCCGAATGTAAAAACTGGTGGTATCGCCTTTGGAACAGATCCGTTAGTTGCTGCCCAAGTGACACAAGCTGTAAAAGAAGTATCCAGCGTTCCTGTATATGTAAAACTATCACCAAACGTGGCAAACATAAGTGAAATTGCATTAGCAATCGAAGCCGCAGGAGCAGATGGACTAACGATGATTAACACCCTGCTCGGAATGAGAATGGATTTAAAGACAGGTCGTCCTATTCTTGCCAATGGCACAGGTGGATTGTCTGGCCCTGCGATTAAACCAGTAGCAATTCGTATGATCCATGAAGTCAGCCAAAAAGTTTCTATCCCGATCATAGGAATGGGAGGAATACAATCGGCTGAGGATGTACTAGAGTATTTCTATGCAGGTGCAAGTGCGGTAGCGGTTGGAACCGCCAATTTCATAGATCCTTTTGTATGTCCAACTATCATCGAAGAACTTCCATACAAAATGCATGAATTAGGGTTCGAACATATCTCTGAATGTATCGGAAGGAGCTGGAAGCAGCATGCAAAAATTGCCTATAGTCGCCCTTGATTTTGCCAGTAAAAATGAAGTGGAACATTTTCTCGAACTTTTTAATGAAGAAAAATTATATACGAAAATTGGAATGGAATTATTTTATCAAGAAGGACCTCGCATTGTAGAGTCAGTAATCGCATCAGGTCACGAGGTATTCTTAGATTTGAAACTCCATGATATTCCCCAAACTGTCTATCAGGCAATGAAAGGACTAGGAAAATTAGGTGTCTCGATGACAAATCTCCATGCTGCGGGTGGAAAAGAAATGATGTCAGCTGGATTAGAAGGATTAAAGGAAGGTGCAGTAATATCAGGTAAAAAAGCTCCACACCTCATCGCTGTAACACAGCTAACAAGTATGACGGAAAAAAGAATGCAAGAAGACCTATTAGTGGCAGTATCACTTGAAAATACGGTGCTCCACTATGCTAAAAATGCGTTTGAGTCAGGATTGGATGGTGTGGTTTGCTCCTCACTTGAAGCTACCATGCTGCAAGAGGTCCTTGGAAACGAATTTAAGAAAGTGACACCAGGGATCCGTTTGAAAGGTGATAGCAAAAACGACCAAAAACGGATCGTTACCCCAGCGGAAGCCCGTCAGTTAGGAGCCACTGAAATTGTCGTCGGACGCAGTATTACAAGAGCGGATGACCCAGTAAAGGCCTATCAATTAGTATTACAACAATGGCAAGGAGTGGAGATGGAATGAACAAAATAGCTAAAAACTTGCTAGATATCAAGGCAGTATTTTTCCAACCAAATGACCCCTTTACATGGTCATCAGGGATAAAGTCCCCTATTTATTGCGACAACAGGTTGACCATTTCCTATCCAGAAGTACGTAAAAACATCGCAGAATCACTCGCTAGTTTAGTAAATGAACATTTTAATAATGTAGAGGTCATAGCTGGTACCGCAACGGCAGGTATCCCGCACGCATCATTGGTTAGTCATGAATTAAACTTGCCAATGTGCTACGTACGTAGCAAAGCAAAAGCACATGGAAAAGGCAATCAAATTGAGGGGAAGGTTACGCCTGGACAAAGGGTAGTTGTCGTCGAGGACCTTATTTCCACAGGAGGAAGCGCAATTGGAGCAGTTCAGGCATTACGAGAAGCAGGTTGTGAAGTACTGGGTGTGGTGGCCATCTTTACATATGGACTAAAGGTAGCCAACGAAAATTTAGCAAACCATAGTTTAGATGTGCGCGCACTTTGCGACTATCAAACACTTATGGACACTGCAATAGAACGTGGAGATATCGATGAACAAGATCGAAAAAAGCTATCCAAATGGCTTGAAAACCCGACAAGTGAAGCTTGGATGGAATAGTAAAGAGAATAAAAGTATGGAGTGTCCCCTTGATGCGAGGGGATATTTTCATTGGGAAAACTTTAGAGCATGGATAGTACGGCATGCAGACTATATTGGTAACATATTGATTTTTTGAAACAAACATTAATGAGCAGAATTTCATATGGATATCAAAAAAGCATTGAATGGCCCATCATGATAAGTAAATTTGTGTTGATAAGCTGCAACATTGAAGGTTAGAGAATTCCAAAGGTTTTTGATATAGCATCAAAGGTACGTGGGAGATCTCGAAAGGTTTTGAGAATACCATCAAAGGTTTGTGGAATACCTCGAAAGGTTTTGAAGATACCATCAAAGGTTTCTGAGAATCCCCTAAAGGTAGCCCATTTCCCTCGAAAGGGGCAGTAAGGTAAGGGAATAAGGTAATTATTAGCTTCAACCAGTGCAAGAAAGGGGGGATCTCGAAAGGTTTTCGAAACATCATCAAAGGTTCGTGGAATACCTCGAAAGGTTTTTGATATAGCATCAAAGGTTCGTGAAATACCTCAAAAGGTTTTGAAAATACCATCAAAGGTTTCTGAGATATCCCCTAAAGGTAGCCCATTTCCTCGAAAGGGGCAGGAAGGTAAGGAAATAAGGTAATTATTAGCTTCAACCAATGCAAGAAAGGGGAGATCTCGAAAGGATTTCGAAACATTATCAAAGGTTCGTGGAATACCTCGAAAGGTTTTTGATATAGCATCAAAGGTTCGTGAAATACCTCAAAAGGTTTTGAAAATACCATCAAAGGTTTCTGAGAATCCCCTAAAGGTAGCCCATTTCCCTCGAAAGGGGCAGGAAGGTAAGGGAATAAGGTGATTATTAGCTTCAACCAGTGCAAGAAAGGGGGGATCTCGAAAGGTTTTCGAAACATCATCAATGGTTCACGAAACACCTCGAAAGGTTTTCAAAACAGCATCAAAGGTTTCCCTAAGTCCACTATAGGTTTCCAAAAGCCTGCTAAAGGTTCCCTACTTCCCACAAAACGTGAAATAGAGCATTATTTATATAGCAGTTGAAAAGTGCATAGTTAGAACATTTAGGACTACTCTAAGTTCGTCAAAAGGAGCGGCAAAACAAAGTGGAAATATAGCGCCAAAATAATATAATATAAAAATGCGATTTTCGTTTTATGGAAGGAAAATAAGAGGATGACGCAGTATTGTATAATAAACGAGAGGAGTGATAATTTGTTTAAAGAATCAGTAAATCTTCAGAAATTACAGGTTTTGAAAAAGAGGCTTAAAGTAGATCATCCCAAGTATATGGATCTAGAAAATGAAATTAGAATGAAAACAGCGGGAGAATATGGAGAGTATTCGATAAATTATTATTTATCTTTAATTCCAGAGTTAAAGTACGATTTTCAAATTGTTCGTGGACTGCGTTTACCTTTTAAAAATAGCTACTTTCAAATTGATACCCTTCTTTTGTTCCCCTCATTTTTTCTCATACTAGAGGTTAAACATTTAACCGGAACTCTTCATTTTGACCCGAATTTTCATCAGTTACTCCAAACTAAAAATATCATCCTTCCTAACAATGAATCTATTGATGAAACTAAATCAATTCCTGACCCAATATTACAGGTGAAAAGACAATTCAACCAACTTAAAGATTGGTTTGATGATCAAGGATATACCGATTATCGCGGTGACTCACTTGTAGTCTTAACTAATACAAATGCTATCGTGAAGGCTATTTCCGATAATAAAAAAGTGCAAGATTTTGTTGTTAGAAGTCCCGGACTCTCCTTTAGAGTGGAGAAACTTATTAGGAAACATGAAAATGATGATTATTTATACTGGGAGGAGCTAAAAGTCATATCTAAGCAGTTGAAAAGCAGCAATGTCGTGCGATCTAATAATGATTTAGAAGAATTTAATGTCCAAGTATCAGATATTCATCCAGGTGTATTTTGTACATCGTGTGAGGTACTCTTGATGGTAAGGGTGAACGGGATATGGAAATGTATAGTATGTAATCATGTATCAAAAGACGCACATGTGAAGACAATTGATGAATATTTTCTTTTGTTTGGAAATGAAATTAGTAGCCGTGATTGTATGTGGTTTCTCCAGTTAAATAGTACGTATATTGCTAGGAGTATATTAAAATCTATGAAATTAAATGAAGTTGGTAATACATTTTCAAAAAGATATCATAAAAAGTAAGGATCTAAATTAAGAGTATTAGTAACTTGAATTTCGCAAACTGAAATCGACAAATAAGCCTTGAGATAGTTGGAAAGACCGTCAACCTTTACTTTTGGTGATGAACCAATTAGCGTAGAAATTTCCATCTTTCACAAAACAAAAACAAAAAACACACCTCATAAAGAGGTGTGCCGTAAACCATTAAATCATTTTCTCAATTTCACTGTTTTCCTTTAGCTCTTCAACAACTGCTTGTAGTTTTTTCTGCTTGTCTTCCTGTTCTAATTGACCACGGATTTGGTCTTCTACTTCAGCTAGTTCAGGGAATTGGTTTTCTTGGGTTTCTTCACCTTCTGCAGCATCTTGTTGTTGTGCTTCACTTTGTTCTTTTGCTTGCTTATAATATTCTTCGACTTGCTCGTCCGTTACGTTTGTTTCTTCAAGTTCGTTTTCAAGATATTTCTCAAGTGCAAGCTCTTCTGCAATTTGAGTTTTAAGGGTCTCCATTGTTAGTGGACTAGCTTCTAGAGCTTCATTGAATTTTTCTTCACTTTCATATTGGGTTTTAATTTCGTTAAGGTAGTCTTCTACTTCTTTTTCAGATGCTTCATAGCCTTTGTCACTGACTTCTAGTGAAAGGATTTTTTGGTCAATTAGTGTATTTAATGTTTGCTCTTTAAGAGTATCTGCGTCTCCCATTTGACCGAATTGCATCATCATAATCTGTGTTTGTTGAAGCATATTGTTATATTCTTCACCTTTTATTTCTTCTCCATTAACAGTTGCAACTACCTTTTCAGGGTCCACTTCTTCTAATTCAGGAGCTTGTCCTTGATCTTGTTGATCTTGGGCATTTTGATTTCCTTCATTTGCTGCATCATTTTCATTTGCCCCGCAAGCAGCTAGTAGTGCGGTAGTTAACATTGCAATCAGAAAAACCGATAGCTTTTTTTTCATGTTGTTACCTCCAATGTGAAAACATTTCAAACTATTTTTCCATTTAAACATGGTTTTTATTAGGAAGCAAATATTTTCCCTTCTATTATTGAAAATATCTGTAACCTTTTTTCAATTCGAACGTCTTTATAGCAATATTTCACGAGAGGAGGAAGGATGTTGGATGAGGAAAATGCAAAACAAAAGGTAAGGGAATGGTACATGTTATACAGTGATGAAATTTATCGCTTTATATATTTATTGATTCGAGATCATGAGCAAGCAAAAGACCTGATGCATGATACCTTTTTGAAGTCCTATTTTAGTCTTGAGCAATACCAGGGAAGAGCAAGTGTAAAGAATTGGTTATACCGGATTGCTAGGAACCTTACGATTGATTATAAAAGGAAATCAAATCCAATTAGTTACTATTTGACTGAATGGAATTTGATTTCCGTAAACAGAGAAGGATGTCCTCAAAGGATTTTAGATCTAGGAGAATCTGAAAGGCACTTTTACATGGCCTTAAGTAAATTAAAGCATTCTTACCAAGAGGTAATTTTGCTAAGAAAAGTAAAAGAATTATCCACCAGGGAAACAGCAGAGGTCTTGAATTGGTCGGAAGCTAAAGTGAAAACTACTCTTTCACGAGCTCAGGACGCTTTGAAAAGAACGTTGGAGGAGGAGGGATATATTCATGGAGAAGTATAATGAAGATCAAGGGGCTCCAAGTTTCTCCTCTATCCGATTAGATGTAGATGAAAAGGAGCAAATTTATGAGAGATTAACAGATAGTATGAATAGGAATACCAAAAAATCCCTTTTTACTTTTCAAATTATTTTCATGTATGCTTCAGTGTTATTGATAGCATCAATAATAATTAGTGGTACAGTTATAAAACTGCAGGAAAGGACTGTAGGTACCTTAAGTGAGCATGGGATATTTGAAGAACCGAATATTCCTATTCTGCAAGATTTGGATCTTCATTTACAGCAAGAAATGGAGAATAAATGGTGGATTAAAGATGAGAAGGAGAAGGTTGTTGGTGCGATAATCTTCGCTGAAGAACCGCTTCAAGATTCAATAGAAATCACTGCGATTATAGAAAATAAAGAACTAAGCGATTATGCTTACCCAACAATCTATATACTGGAGCATGTAAAAACAATGGGTGTATTTCAAAGTCATCATTATTTTATTAATAGAGAAGGGAACCAGGAAGGCCCAAGTAACGTGTATCTGCGAATTAATGTACCTTACCCAGACCATGTCTTAGAAAAACAAGCAACTTTTATAATGGAAAGCTATCAAAAACATAACTAATTATAGTAAGAAAAATCCGGACTAATAGTCAAAATTTTTTTAATAGAATTTTGATTTGGTCCGGATTTTTTATTAGATAAATGGAGTTGCTCTAGGTATTTGCCTTATGCTTTGCAGTGCAATGTTCTTATAATGCTTGAGGTTTTGCCTCTTATTTTTTTAACTGTATCATCATTTCTTCATCCGGAGTGACATAAACGGTCTGCTGTTGTTCGTAGATAACAAAACCTGGTTTGGCTCCAGATGGTTTTTTAACATGCCTTACCTTTGTATAGTCTACAGGGACCGAACCGGAATGGCGGGCTTTGCTATAATAGGCGGCAATCGTTGCTGCTTCCCTAATAGTTGCCTCTGCGGGATTTTCACTGCGGATTACAACATGGGACCCAGGAATATCCTTCGTATGAAGCCATATTTCGTCTCGTCTGGCAACACGATTGGTTAAGTGGTCGTTTTGTTTATTGTTTTTTCCAACAAGAATTTCCGTGCCATCACTTGCCAGATAAGACTCTAGAACCGGTTTTTGTGGCTTCGTTTTTTTGCGGTTTTGCTTCATTCGTAAGTAGCCTTCTTCCATGAGCTCATCACGGATTTCCTGTATATCTTTTGGAGAGGCAGTTTCTACTTGCTGGCTTAACATATCAAAGTATTGAATCTCTGACTGTGCTTTTTCAATTTGTTCTTCTACGATGGAAAGTGAGTTTTTTGCTTTTTGGTATTTATTGAAATACCGCTGTGCATTTGCTGATGGTGTTCGTTGTGGATCTAGAGGAATCGTTATAGTGGATCCATTCTCATCGTAATAGTTTACGACACTAACCTCCACATCACCACGTGAAATTTGATAAAGATTTGCAGTTAGTAGTTCTCCATATAATTGAAACTTTTCAGCATCTTTGGCATCTACGAGCGTCTGCTCTAATTTACCAATCTTCTTTTGATTTTTATGGATTTCATTGATGATAAATCTATCTAAATCATTAGCCTGTTGTTTGACGCGGTCTCTAGATGCTTTCCCGAAATAAAAGCGATCAAGTGTTTCGCTTAGGGAATCAAAGGTTTTTTTCTCCCCACTAATATGCTTTAGGTCAATTAAGTAAAAGATTTCTTTATTGCTGCTTGTCAAAGTTTGGGGAGAAAATGCATGTTGTTTGATTTGATTTACTAATGAAATAAAGCTTTTTGGCAACGAATCCCTATTTGTGAGTCCTGCTGTGAATACTGCTTCTTTTGCAAATAACGGGGAGATTCCTGCAAAAATATTAACCAACTGTTTGTCTAGCTTTCCGGCAAAAAAATCAAGCTTCCGTTGAACGGTCTCTTCTGTTGCTTCAAAAGGATGAAGTTTGTTTTGAGACGGTGGCATTACATAAGGTTGGCCAGGAGAAAGACTTCTATGTCTATTTTGTGATAATGATACATGTTTAATAGTATCAAGAATCATATTTTTTTCTTTGTCTACAAAAAGAATATTGGAGTGGCGTCCCATAATTTCTACAATCAGCTGTTTATAGGAAACGTCCCCTATTTCGTTCCTTGCTTTTACATCAATTATGATAATGCGGTCCATTTCAATTTGATAAATATTGGTAATGATACTCCCTTCAAGGTGTTTACGGAGCAACATACAGAACATGGGTGGTTCTGTTGGATTTTCATAGGTTTCATTTGTCAGGTGAATTCTGGCATAGCTTGGATGTGCGCTAATCAGTAACTTATGATTTTTGCCTCCCTGCCGTATAGTTAACAGTAATTCATTCTTATATGGTTGATATATCTTCGTAATTCTTCCACTTTCAATCTTCTCTTTTAATTCGGTTGTCATAGCGTATGTAAAGATTCCATCAAAACTCATCTATATAAACTTCCTTTCTAATGAAGCAGGTAAATACGGTTCTCTCCTCTATTATATCTCATCAATTCTGATAACGCCCAAAAAGTATATCATTTTTTTGGACAGGTCCGAATAGACTTTCATAGATAGATTTTGTGCAAAGGTTGTGAGAGGACAGATGAAATGGCATGAAATGAGAGCAGAAGAAGTTGAGGAACAGATTAACTCCAATCTAAATGCTGGTTTAAGTGAATCTGAAGCGAAAAATCGGCTATTACAATTTGGGACGAATGAACTTCAAGAGGCCGAACGGCCGAACGCCATCTTATTGTTCTTAGAGCAGTTCAAAGATTTTATGGTCGTTGTTTTGCTTGCGGCTACCATGATATCTGGTTTACTTGGGGAATACATTGATGCTATTGCTATTATTGCTATTGTGGTAATTAATGCATTTCTAGGGTTTTTTCAGGAAAGAAAAGCTGAAAAATCGTTGCAGGCATTAAAAGAGTTGTCAGCCCCCCAAGTAATGGTGTTAAGAGAAAGAGAGTGGCGCAAGGTTGCTTCGCGTGATGTGGTAGTTGGTGACATTGTGAAGTTCACAAGTGGTGACAGAATTGGAGCGGACCTTAGAATTGTACAGGCTAGTTCATTAGAGATTGAAGAGTCGGCATTGACAGGTGAATCAGTTCCATCTGTAAAAAGTGTTAGTCCTGTAGCTGGATCTGATATTGCAATAGGAGACCAAGAGAATATGGCATTCATGGGGACCCTTGTAACCCGTGGTTCTGGGGTAGGGGTAGTAGTAGCAACCGGAATGAATACAGCCATGGGGCAGATTGCGGATTTACTCCAATCAGCAGAAGCCACTATCACCCCATTGCAAAGAAAACTTGAACAGCTTGGGAAAATATTAATTACAGTAGCGTTGATTTTGACAGCTTTAGTTGTAATAGTAGGTGTATTACAGGGGCATAGCTTGTACGATATGTTCTTGGCTGGGGTTTCGTTAGCGGTAGCAGCCATTCCGGAAGGACTTCCAGCAATTGTAACAGTGGCGTTGTCTCTTGGAGTACAAAGAATGATTAAACAAAAGTCAATTGTAAGAAAGCTACCTGCCGTGGAGACTTTAGGTTGCGCATCTGTTATTTGTTCTGATAAAACAGGGACTCTAACGCAAAACAAAATGACAGTTACTCACGTTTGGTCGGGTGGTAAGCTATGGAGTGTAACAGGAAATGGGTATGAGCCTAAAGGGGAATTTCTCCAGGACGGAAATAAAGTAGGTAAGATGGACAAATCATTGCAGCAGCTACTTACTTTTGGGTTGTTATGTAATAATGCAGAAGTTAAGGTAAAGAACAAACAATATGTTCTTGATGGCGATCCAACAGAAGGTGCACTATTGGTAGCTGCCATGAAAGCAGGTTATACAAGGGAAAGCTTGATTGATGACTTTCAGCTTGTAAAAGAATTCCCTTTTGACTCGGAACGGAAAATGATGAGTGTGATTGTAAAAGACAATCATGGAAAATTATTTGTCATAACAAAAGGTGCACCTGATGTGATAACAAAGGTAAGTGAATCGCTCCTTTGGAATGGAAAACGTGAGCTATTAACGCAGAAGTATGAGAACTTTGTTAAAGACATGGTCCATACGTTAGCATCAAAGGCGCTTCGAAATATTGCGGTAGCATTTAAGCCTATCACATCGTTTCATGAAGGTATGTTAGAGAAAGATGTAGAAAAGGATTTAATCTTTATCGGTTTGCAAGGAATGATTGATCCGCCTCGTCCAGAAGTGAAACAAGCAGTCAAAGAGTGTAGGGAGGCTGGTATCAAGACGGTGATGATTACTGGTGATCATGTTATTACCGCAAAAGCGATTGCTTCCGAAATTGGGATTTTGCCAATGGGAGGAAAGGTTTTAGAAGGTAGGGCATTACAGGGAATGTCACAGGAGGAGCTAGAACAGATAGTAGAAGATGTATATGTATATGCAAGGGTTTCGCCTCAACATAAGCTGTCAATTGTAAAAGCTCTTCAAAAGAAAGGCCACATTGTTGCCATGACAGGTGATGGGGTGAATGACGCTCCAGCAATTAAAGCTTCCGATATAGGGATTTCAATGGGGATTACTGGTACAGATGTAGCAAAAGAAGCATCCTCCCTTGTGCTACTAGATGATAATTTTGCTACCATTAAATCTGCCATTAAAGAAGGTCGTAATATTTATGAAAACATCAGGAAATTTATTCGGTACCTCCTTGCATCCAATGTTGGTGAGATACTTGTCATGCTCTTTGCTATGTTACTTGCCCTTCCTTTACCACTTGTACCTATCCAAATTCTTTGGGTAAACCTTGTTACAGACGGATTACCAGCTATGGCATTAGGGTTAGATCAAGCAGAGGGAGATGTGATGAAAAGGAAGCCGAGACATCCTAGAGAAGGAGTCTTTGCTAGAGGGTTGTGGTGGAAGATTGTCTCACGTGGGTTTTTAATTGGACTAGCTACTTTGCTGGCATTTATTATTGTCTACAGGCAAAATCCAGATAATTTGATGTATGCTCAAACAGTAGCTTTTGCAACACTCGTTATGGCGCAGTTAATTCATGTATTTGATTGTCGAAGTGAACGTTCTATCTTCCATCGAAATCCATTTCAAAATATGTATCTAGTTGGTTCGGTATTATCTAGTATATTGCTAATGCTTGTGGTCATTTATTATCCACCACTTCAAGGTATTTTCCATACAGTAGCAATTGACCCTAAAGAGTGGCTCCTTATTTTAGGAATGGCTTCCTTGCCAACATTTTTATTGGTTGGAACGCTTTTTACAAGTAAAGCAAAAAAGAATATGGTATAATTCTATTAAGGTAGTAGAGGAAACCTCTATTACCTTTTCCTGTAATGTGCTAAAAATAACTTTTAAAATAAGGCAAAGAATGCTAATATAGTGGTTGCTTAGCATCTCAAAGGCATTTATCAGAACCTGTAATATGCAGTTGGAAATTCTTCTACCATATTAACGCTACTCTTTACAAAGAATCGGACGTGAAAAAAATGGTGAAAAGTATGACAGGCTTTGGTCAATCGGAAGTGACCATTGATACATATAACATTAATGTGGAAATAAAGTCAGTCAATCACAGGTTTTGTGAGTTTAATATTAGAATGCCTAAGCGGTATCAATACTTAGAAGAAAAAGTAAAAAAAACAGTTAGTTCTATCGTAAACCGAGGACGCATTGAAGTATTCATCTCGGTGGAAGGTGGAACAAATGATAAACATTTGAGTGTAGACTGGCAACTTCTGTCTTTATACATAAAGGAATTACAAAATGCCAAAGAAAAATTTCAAATTTCCAGTCCGATTGAAATTAGTGATATACTTAAATTAGAAGATGTATTCATCATTTCAGAGTCGGAAAAAGGATTTGAAGTTGAAAAACCATTGCTAGAACAAGTTATGTTAGCATCTGAACAATTAGTTTCCATGCGTTCCCATGAAGGAGAGCAACTAAAAGAGGATGTGCTTGAACACCTTTCCCATATTGAAGAATTGACTGATCGAGTTAAAGAATCTGTTCCATTAGTAGTGGAATCCTACCGAAAAAGAATGGAAGTTAGATTAAAAGATTTTATAGTTTCACAAATTGATGAACAACGTATTTTAGCCGAAGCTGCTATTTTCGCAGACAAGGCAGATATTAATGAAGAGATAAAAAGAATACATAGTCACTTGAGCCAATTCCGGCATTCCTTACAATCAACTACTCCAGTAGGAAGAAAGTTAGATTTTCTCGTTCAAGAATTGAATAGAGAAGTGAATACAATTGGTTCCAAAGGAAATGACGCCAAGATTGCAAATTTGGTAGTCGATATGAAGGCTTGTCTAGAAAAAATAAAAGAGCAAGTACAAAACATTGAATGATTGTTGATTATCAACCAATAAACAGGGATAGAATAGAGTTTGTAACAAGAGGTGGGAACCATGAATATTAAATTGATAAATATTGGATTTGGTAATATCGTTTCAGCAAACAGAATCATTTCTATTGTAAGTCCTGAATCTGCACCGATTAAGCGCATTATTCAAGATGCGAGGGACCAAGGAATGCTCATTGATGCAACATATGGTAGACGAACTAGAGCTGTTCTAGTTATGGATAGCGATCATGTAATTTTATCAGCAGTACAACCTGAAACTGTTGCACAGCGACTTATAAATAAAGATGATATGTCTGATGAAGGGTAGGTATTTATAAATAAATGAGAGAAAGAGGATTATTGATAGTCCTTTCTGGTCCATCGGGCGTTGGGAAAGGAACTGTCAGAAAAGCATTATTTTCAAAAAAGGATGTTAGCTTGCATTACTCCATTTCAATGACTACAAGAAGTCCTCGGGATGGTGAAGTGGATGGTACAGACTATTTCTTTAAATCCAGAGAAGCATTCGAACAGCTTATAGAAGAAGATAAATTTATCGAATGGGCTGAATATGTTGGAAATTATTACGGTACTCCTGTTGAATATGTGGAACAATGCCTGGCAGAAGGCAAAGATGTGTTTTTAGAAATAGAAGTGCAAGGCGCAATTCAAGTGAAAAGTAAATTCCCAGAAGGAGTTTTTATTTTCTTGATGCCACCTAGTCTATCGGAGTTGAAAAACAGAATTACAACAAGAGGGACAGAAACGGAAGATTTGATTAACAATCGCATGACTGTAGCGAAAGAGGAAATCGAAATGATGGATGCTTACGACTATGTTGTAGAAAACGATCAAGTTGACCTTGCTTGTGAAAGGATTCAGTCTATCGTTCAAGCTGAACATTGCAAAAGGTCTAGACTTCGTGAAAAATATAAACAAATGCTGGAGGCTGAATAATATGTTGTACCCATCTATTGATTCTTTAATGACTAAACTGGATTCTAAATATACATTAGTAACTGTGTCTGCAAGACGTGCAAGAGAATTGCAACAAACAAATGACCAAATGATTGAAAAAACTGTTTCCCATAAGTTTGTAGGGAAAGCGCTTGAAGAAATTGAGGCTGGGCTGCTTTCTGCAAAAACAATCAAAACTGCTGAAAGAAGCGAAGGAATTCTTAATCATAAGTAATTTTACAACCTGAAGATGGGTTGCCCAGGTTGATTAAAAATGCCTCCACTATTTCTACCCGCCCTTTTGGGGACGATTTTTACCAATTTGGTAACCTTTGTCCTCCCGAGGGCTGTTATCTTGATTGGCGAGGGTTTTTAATCTGTTTGACCATATTACTTTGAACTTTGTCTAAACACTGAACAACCTAGAGATAGGTTGTTATTTTTTTAAGGACATTTTGATAGTTTAGCAATGGGGGTAGGTTTTATGCTAAAAGGGAAAAAAATATTGTTATGTGTGACAGGTGGTATTGCTGTTTACAAGGCGGTAGCCTTAACGAGCAAGCTTGTCCAGCAAGGTGCAGAAGTGAAAGTGATTATGAGTGAATCTGCTACGAAATTTGTTACACCACTATCATTTCAAGCGTTATCCCGTAATGAAGTGTTTACAGATACATTTGAAGAAAAAAATCCTGCTGTCATTTCTCATATCGACTTGGCGGATTGGGCTGATCTCGTGTTAGTTGCGCCTGCCACTGCCAATGTGATTGGAAAGCTAGCTAACGGGATTGCAGATGACATGGTTACTACTACATTACTTGCAACAACAGCTAAAGTGTGGATTGCACCTGCGATGAATGTACATATGTATGATCACCCAGCTGTAAAGGAAAACATAGATCGTCTCTTATCCTTTGGATATACATTTTTGGAGCCTGGAGAGGGCTTTTTGGCATGTGGTTATGTTGGCAAGGGGCGTTTAGAAGAGCCTGAAGCAATTGTCGAGGCGCTCACTCACTTTTTTACGAAGGAGAAGAGAAAACCTTTACTTGGAAAAAGTGTTTTAGTTACTGCAGGTCCGACTATTGAAAAGGTGGATCCAGTACGATACTTTACTAATCATTCTTCTGGAAAAATGGGCTATGCAATCGCGGAAATAGCTGCAGAGATGGGTGCTTCAGTCGTACTCGTATCTGGACCAACCCATTTACAGTCTCCACCAAATGTTTCTACAATAAGAGTGGAATCTGCCCAAGAAATGTATGAAACAGTCCTTGAATATTATGAAGATACCAATATTGTTATAAAATCTGCAGCAGTCGCTGATTACCGGCCAAAGCATGTTTTTGATCTCAAAATGAAAAAGTCAAACGATGACAGTTTGATAGAGATGGAAAGAACAACTGATATTTTGAAAACTCTAGGAGAACAAAAGAAAAACCAAATTTTAGTAGGGTTTGCTGCTGAGACAAATGATGTGGAGAGATATGCCAAGGATAAGCTTGATAAGAAAAACCTCGATCTAGTCGTTGCGAATAATGTGACACAGGAGGGAGCAGGTTTTGGAACAGATACCAATATTGTAACCCTATATAGAAAAAATGGAACACATCTTTCTTTACCGATGATGTCAAAAAAAGATGTAGCGAGATCCATTATCAATGAAATAATTAAAACACTCGAGGAAAAACAATGAGATTTGCAAGTGTAATAGTGGATGTCCCAGTAAAACAAACAGATCGACCATTCGACTACGAAATTCCTGAAAAATGGATAGGGATTGTTCAGCCTGGAATAAGAGTCAATGTACCATTTGGACCAAGGCAAATTCAAGGCTTTGTAGTGGCAGTCAAGGAATCTACAACTGTCGAAAAAACGAGGCCCATTACCTCATTAATTGATATTCAGCCAGTGTTGACAAAAGAATTGATGGGCTTGGCGCATTGGTTAAGGGATCACACACTGTGCTATACTATTTCAGCTTATCAAGCAATGCTACCAGCAGCATTAAAAGCTAAATATGTGAAATGGATAATTGCAAGAGATGTAACTAAATTACCTGCCGAATTACAGCTTTTTTTTCACGATACAGATAGGATTAAATTTGAAGAGTTAAGCGGAACAAATCATTTTAACGTAATCAAATGGTTAATTGAGGAAAATATTTTAGAAGTCTATTATGAAGTGAAAGACCGTCTCTCGAAAAAGACGCATAAAATTATTAGGCTAAATGCGACAGAAGAAATACTAGTACAAACAAAAAATGAACTATCTGAAAGAGCCATTGCACAGCATAAGCTATTGGACTTCTTTTTGGAAACTAAACAATCAGAAATAGTAAAGAAATTGCTCTTGGAAGAATTGCAAATTGGAGTTGCAGCATTAAAGGCGTTAATAAAGTTGGAAGTATTATCAGAAGAAGACGTGGAGATTTACAGGGACCCATATTTGGAGCGGACTTTCACTCCTTCCTCTCCATTACCATTAACATACCAACAGAACGAGGCGATCGGTCCGATTTTGGATTCCATCGACGGTAATAGACATGATGGGTATGTCATGTTTGGAGTTACTGGCAGTGGCAAGACAGAAGTATATATGCAAACAGTTGACAGAGTCCTTCAAAAAGGAAAAGAAGCGATCGTTTTAGTACCTGAAATTGCGCTGACTCCACAGATGGTTAATCGTTTTAAATCCAGATTTGGTTCCAAAGTTGCTGTATTACACAGTGGGCTTGGAATGGGAGAGAAATATGATGAATGGCGCAAAATTCATCGAAAAGAAGTGAAGGTAGTCGTAGGTGCCCGTTCAGCTATTTTTGCTCCGTTTGAAAATATAGGTATCATTATCATTGATGAAGAGCATGAAACTAGCTATAAACAAGAAGATACCCCAAGGTACCATGCAAGGGATATTGCTATGGAAAGAGGTCGCTATCACGAGTGCCCTGTAGTATTAGGTAGTGCTACGCCTACTTTGGAAACCTTTGCCCGTGCATCAAAGAATGTGTATAAGCTTTTGAAAATGGACAAGCGTATGAGTGAACAAGGGATGCCAGAAGTAGACATAGTAGACATGAGAGAAGAATTACGTGAAGGTAATCGATCCATGTTTTCGAGAGCCCTTCTAGAAAAAATGCAAATTAGATTAGAACGTGGAGAGCAAACGGTGCTTTTTTTGAATAAAAGGGGTTATTCTTCATTCGTTATGTGTCGAGACTGTGGATATGTAGTAGAATGCCCACATTGTGATATTTCCTTAACCTATCATAGAAGCTCCAATCAAATGAAATGTCATTATTGTGGATATGAAGAACCCGTAAGTTCAAATTGTCCGTCCTGTGACAGCGAACATTTTCGTTTTTTTGGAACAGGAACACAAAAGGTAGAGGAAGAGATAACAAAACTGTTGCCTAACGCTAGGGTTATTCGCATGGATGTGGACACAACAAGAAAAAAGGGTGCACATGAAAAACTCTTACAACAATTTGGCGATAGAAAGGCAGACATTCTCCTTGGAACACAAATGATTGCAAAAGGGCTTGATTTCCCATATGTTACACTTGTTGGTGTCCTTACAGCAGATACTATGCTTAATATTCCTGATTTCCGGTCATCTGAAAAAACTTTTCAGCTATTAACCCAAGTTAGTGGCCGGGCTGGTAGACATAATTTAGCTGGTGAAGTTGTCATTCAATCCTACAGTCCGGAGCATTACAGCGTGGAATTGGCTAGTCATCATGACTATCTCCAGTTTTACCAAAAAGAAATGCAAGTCCGAAAACTCCATCAATATCCACCGTTTTATTTTCTGGCACTCGTAACGGTCACACACCAAGAGCTGACAAAAACGGTTGCTGTTACAGAAAATATTACCAGGTTTTTGAAGCAGCATTTATCAGACAATGCTGTTATATTAGGTCCTGTGGCGTCTCCGATATCACGGATAAAAGACAGGTATCGATATCAATGTATAATCAAATACAAAAAAGAACCAAACCTGCATTCGGCACTTAAAAGTGTTTTAGATAAATATCAAACAAATATGGAGCAAGAAAAACTGGCTGTACATGTGGATTTAAATCCATATATGCTTATGTAATTAGTTGGAGGAATGAAGATTGTCTATTCTTAACATCGTGAAATATCCAGCAGAGGTTTTAGAACAAAAATGTGATAGTGTAACTGTATTTGACAAAAGACTTGTCAGATTAATAACCAATATGTACGATACGATGCTTGAAGCAGATGGAGTTGGATTGGCTGCACCACAAATTGGAATTGCCAAACGAATAGCCATAGTGGAAGCAGACGAAAAATATGGAAAAATCGAAATGATTAATCCTGAAATAATCGAATTAGCTGGTGAACAGACTGGTCCGGAAGGCTGCCTAAGTTTTCCTGGATTGTATGGAGAGGTATCAAGACCTAATTATGTAAAAATCCGAGCGCAAAATAGAAAAGGTAAATGGTACGAGTTGGAGGCGAAAGGGTTTCTTGCCAGAGCCATTCAACACGAAATGGACCATTTAAACGGAGTATTATTTACTTCAAAAGTAATAAGATACTATGAAGAAAACGAGTTGGAAGTAGAAGGGTGATAAAAATGAAGAAAATAGTATTTATGGGGACACCAGATTTTGCCGTACCGGTATTAAAACAAATCATTCAGGATGGATATGAAGTAATTGCAGTTGTCACACAACCTGACCGGCCAAAAGGTCGTAAAAAGGTGATGACACCACCGCCTGTTAAAGTTGAAGCTGAAAAACATAACATTCCGGTATTCCAACCTGAAAAGATAAAAGAACCTTTAGAATATGAGAAAATCACCTCTTTGAAACCAGATCTAATTGTAACAGCAGCATTTGGACAAATTTTGCCGAAACCATTACTAGACGCACCTGAGTTTGGTTGTATCAATGTTCACGCATCACTTCTTCCTAAACTAAGAGGGGGAGCGCCAATTCATTATTCCATTATTCAGGGTCAAGAGAAAACTGGAGTGACCATTATGTATATGGTAGAGAAGCTGGATGCAGGTGATATGTTGACACAAGTGGAAGTTACAATTGATGAAAAAGATCATGTGGGTTCCCTACATGATAAATTGAGTAAGGCTGGCTCTAATCTATTAGCTGAAACCCTCCCATTAGTATTTGATAATAAATTGTCCCCACAACCACAAAATCATGAAGAAGCAACTTTTGCTTGGAACATTAAAAGGGAACAGGAAAAGATAAATTGGTCGAATGATGGTGAAGAAATTTATAACCATATTCGAGGAATGCATCCTTGGCCGGTGGCTTATACCTCTATGGATGGACAGGTGATGAAAATTTGGTGGGGGGAAAAGGTAACAACAGAATCAAGTTTTTCATCTGGAACAATTATTGATATAGAGTCAGATGGTTTTGTTATTAAAACAGGAAATCAAACCGGAATTAAAATAACAGATTTGCAGCTTGCTGGTAAGAAAAGAATGACTGGAACACAGTTTTTAAACGGAGCAGGAGCTTCATTAACAGTGGGCACAAAGCTAGGAGAATAAAATGAAAAATGTCAGAGAGGTTGCTTTAGAAGGGTTAATCACGATTGAAAAAAACCAAGCCTACAGTAACCTACTATTAAATAATTACTTGGAATCAGGTAAATTAAATAAAAAAGATGCTGGTCTTTTCACAGAAATTGTCTATGGGACCATTCAGCGCTCCATTACATTGGAGTATGTTTTAGCCCCGTATATTCAAAAGCAGAAAAAGCTTCAGGATTGGGTGAAGAACCTTCTCAAAATGACCATGTACCAAATGATATATCTTGATAAGGTACCAGCCCGTGCTGCTATTTATGAAGCAGTAGAAATTGCGAAGAAAAGGGGCCATAAAGGTGTGGCATCCGTAGTAAACGGTGTACTGCGCTCCATTCAGAGAAATGGTGTTCCCGATTTAACGCTTATTGAAGATGATGCAGAACGAATATCCGTTGTAACAAGTCATCCGAAATGGCTTGTAGAAAAGTGGATGGAACAATATGGTGTGGAAAGTACAGAGAAGATGTGTGAAATTAACCTTGTCCCACCTAGTCAAACGGCACGTGTCAATACATGCAAATCAAGTGTGAACGAAGTCTTGGAAATGTTAAATTCAGAAGGATTCTCTGTACAAAAAGGAACGTTAGCGCAAGAAAGCATCGTATCTGAAAAAGGAAATATGGCTTTTTCAAATGCATATAAAAATGGCTACATCACCATACAAGATGAGAGTTCCATGTTAGTGGCAAAGGCACTTGGAGTAGAAAAAGGTGATAACATCTATGACTGTTGTGCGGCACCAGGGGGAAAGTCAACTCACATTGCTGAAGAGCTGGATGGGACTGGGATGGTCACTTCGACAGACTTGCACGAACATAAGGTGAGACTAATAAAGGAGCAGGCGACAAGACTCGGAATTTCTAATCTCCAAGCACAATCCCTTGACAGCAGAAGGGCAACTTCCATTTTTAAAGAAGAGCAATTTGACAAAGTCCTAGTTGATGCCCCTTGTTCGGGGTTAGGTGTAATACGAAGAAAGCCGGATTTAAAATATACAAAAACTCTTAAAGATATTATTCAATTAGCTTCTATCCAGTTGGCTATACTAAATGAAGTGGCACCTCTAGTAAAAAAAGGTGGAACTTTAGTATATAGTACATGTACAATTGATAAAGAAGAAAATGGAGAAGTTGTTCAGTCATTCCTAAAGGAAAACAAAGATTTTGAAATAGATATCAACATGAAAGATTTACTGCCAAAAAGCGTGGGTCCTTATATAAATGATGGAATGCTTCAATTGCTACCACACCACTTTGGTACGGATGGATTTTTTATTGTTAGACTAAAAAGGCAGGTGTAAAAGATGGAACAAAAAACAGAAAAAACGAACAAAAAAGAAATAGCAGCACAGAAACCGTCCATCTACTCGCTTCAACTACATGAACTTGAAGATTGGTTATTAAGTATAGGTGAAAAGAAATTTAGAACAACTCAAATATTTGAATGGCTCTATCAAAAGCGTGTTACAACGTTTGATGAGATGTCTAATCTGTCCAAAAATCTTCGTGAAAAACTAGAAGAGACATACACATTAACAACGTTAAAAACAATTGTTCAACAAACTTCTTCTGATGGTACTATGAAGTTTCTTTTTGAGCTTCATGATGGTTATTCCATTGAAACAGTTCTAATGAGACATGATTACGGAAACTCTGTCTGTGTTACTACTCAAGTAGGGTGTAGAATTGGTTGTACTTTTTGCGCTTCCACATTAGGTGGACTTAAACGGAATCTAGAATCTGGTGAAATTGTTGCCCAAGTGGTAAAGGTTCAACAGGCGTTGGATGAACTTGGAGAGCGTGTTAGTCATGTAGTAATTATGGGGATTGGCGAGCCATTTGATAATTTTGATGAAATGTTAGACTTCCTTAAAATCATTAATCATGATCAAGCATTGAACATTGGGGCTCGTCATATAACTGTTTCAACCAGTGGGATTATTCCAAAAATCTATAAGTTTGCAGATGAAAACTTGCAAATTAATTTTGCGCTTTCCCTTCATGCACCAAATACAGAGCTAAGATCACGCTTAATGCCGATAAATCGAGCATACAAGCTTCCTGATTTAATGGAGTCCATTCGATATTATATCAAAAAGACAGGTCGTCGAGTTAGTTTTGAATATGGCTTGTTTGGTGGAGTAAATGATCAAGTGGAACACGCAGAGGAGCTTGCAAGATTAGTAAAAGGAATAAAATGTCATATCAATCTAATTCCAGTTAACTATGTTCCAGAACGTGATTATGTGAGGACACCGAAAGAGCAAATTAATTTGTTTGAAAAAACCTTAAAAGATAAAGGCGTAAATGTAACAGTTCGTCGTGAACAAGGTCACGACATTGATGCTGCATGTGGCCAGCTGCGTGCAAAGGAGCGTAAAGAAGAGACGAGGTGACAAAGGTTAATGGTCTTTTTAACTGATAGAGGGAGAATTCGTTCACATAATGAAGACAATGGGGGGATCTTTGTTAATAAAGACGGTACCAAGCTTGCTATTGTTTGTGATGGCATGGGGGGACATCAGGCAGGAGAGGTAGCAAGTGAACAAGCTGTCAACCATTTACGGGCAAAATGGGAAGAGACGGAAAATATCTCTTCCCCTGAACCTGCCGAAACATGGTTAAAAACGTATATTCTTCAAACGAACCAGCTTCTATTTGATTACGCAAATACGCATGATGAATGCAATGGGATGGGTACTACAATCGTAGCAGCAATCTTAGGCGATTCTTATTTATCTATTGCACATGTAGGGGACAGCAGAATATA
Source organism: Sutcliffiella rhizosphaerae (assembly GCF_917563925.1). Classification (GTDB taxonomy): domain Bacteria; phylum Bacillota; class Bacilli; order Bacillales; family Bacillaceae_I; genus Sutcliffiella_A; species Sutcliffiella_A rhizosphaerae. Next base: position 131,745 of record NZ_CAKJTJ010000002.1, on the reverse strand, counting down.
TTTATTTTCAGAGGAAGTAACAAAACAATTAACTGAGGATCATACGTTTGTTAATGAATTGGTGAAAACCGGTCAAATCTCAAAGGAAGATGCTGAGCATCATCCAAGAAAAAATGTTATACTACAGGCTTTAGGAACAGAAGAATCCGTAAAGATTGATATGAAAACCATTACATATGATGATCCGGGGTATATTCTTCTTTGTTCTGACGGTTTGAGCGATAAAGTCAACGAGAGAGAAATGGAGAAAGTATTACTTGATGGGAACCAAGATGTATCGAAAAAAGCGCAAGAGCTGATAAAACGCGCTAACCATTACGGTGGGGAAGATAATATCACGGTAGCCATATTGGAATTATCTATCTCCGAAGTTGGGAGTGGGTGATATAGGTGTTAATTGGCAAAAGATTAAATGATCGCTATAAAATCAAAGAAGTCATCGGTGGCGGAGGAATGGCGAACGTATACCTTGCCCATGATATCATTCTCGACCGGGATGTAGCGGTAAAGGTTTTAAGGTTAGATTTTGCAAATGATGAAGAATTTATTCGACGTTTCCGCAGAGAAGCGCAATCGGCGACAAGTTTAGATCACCCTAACATTGTAAGTATTTACGATATAGGGGAAGAGGATGATATTTATTATATCGTCATGGAGCATGTATCCGGTAAAACCTTGAAACAGTATATTCAGCAATATGCACCAGTGGAGCAGTATAACACAGTTGAAATAATGAATCAGTTAACTTCTGCGATTTCCCATGCACACGATAATGGTATCATTCATCGAGATATTAAACCGCAGAATATACTTATTGATGATTACGGGACAATTAAAGTTACAGATTTTGGAATTGCGATGGCTTTAAGCTCTACAACAATTACTCAAACCAATTCATTATTGGGTTCTGTACATTATTTATCACCTGAACAAGCAAGAGGAAGCTTGGCGACAAAAAAATCTGATGTTTATGCTCTAGGCATTGTTATGTTTGAGCTTTTAACTGGAAGGCTGCCGTTCTCTGGTGAATCTGCCGTTTCCATTGCGTTAAAGCATCTTCAATCAGAAACACCATCCCCGAAAAGATGGAATCCTAGTATTCCACAAAGCATGGAAAACATCATTTTAAAGTCAATGACAAAAGATCCATTTCATCGCTATAGCACTGTTGATGAAATGCAAGCTGATTTAATGACTGCTTTGGATCCTAGTCGGAAAAATGAACCGAAATTTATTGTTCCAGATGAAGATGAAGAAGCGACAAAAGCTATTCCTATTATTAAAGGAAATCTTAACAATCTTCATAATGACGAAGAAACAAGAATTAGGACTACAGAAGATAAACCGAATAAAAACGAAGATAAAAAGCAATCGCCAAAGAAGAAGAAAAAGAAAAAATGGGTAATCTCTTTATTTATTCTTTTCTTTTTACTAGTTGGTGGAGCTGTAGCTGCATTTACTATACTTCCACCGATGTTACTTCCTGAAGATGTAACAGTTCCTGATGTTACAGATAAAGAACTTGATGAAGCTATCAAGGATTTGGAGAACCTTGGCTTTGTTATCGAAGAACCAAAAGAAGAGATAAGCGACGAGATTGAAAAAGGAAGAGTGATTAGAACAAACCCGAAAGCTGGGGATGAAGTAAAAGAAGGGAAAGCAATCACCATATTTGTTAGTTTAGGTAAAGAAGAGATTGAAATGGATGATTATACAGGCAAGAATGCAGAGGAAGCAATCAGAAGTCTAGAAAGATTGGATTTTAAAGTAGAAATTTCAGAAGAAATACATTCTGAGGATGTGCCAGCGGGCGATATTGTTAGCCAGGAACCAGAAGCAGGTCAGTTAGTAATACCAGATGAAACAACTGTTAAGTTCATCGTTTCAAAAGGTGCTAGTCCTATTAATTTAGATAATTATCAAGGATCATCTCTTGATTTTGCGAAGCGTCATCTTAATTCTCTTGGTCTTGGTGAACCAGAAATTACAGAAGAATATCATGATTCTGTCCACGAGGGAAATATTATTAAACAAGAGCCTGGACCAGATTCAGAAGTTCAAAGAGGAGATTCGATTAAGCTTACGGTATCTAAAGGACCACAGCCTGGAGATAAATCGGTGGATATTCCACTTGAAGTTAAATATGATCCTGAAGAAGAAGGCGCAGAACAAACTGTTGAAGTGTATGTAGAAGATTTAAACCAAAGAATGGACGAAGGTCCTATAGAAAACATAGTGATAACGGATGATTTAATATACAGCTTCACTGTGACGATTGCCTATAAACAATCAGCTAGATATCGAGTTGTAGTTGATGGTAAAGAAGTGGAAAATGTAACGCTTGATTATGACGATATTGATTAGGTAACTAAGGAGTGAGTGTATGCCAGAAGGCAAGATTGTCAAAGCACTAAGTGGCTTTTACTATGTTTTGACAGCAGATGGCGTTGTTACCCAATGTAGAGGAAGAGGGGTTTTCAGGAAAAACAAGATAACCCCTCTTGTTGGGGACATGGTCGTTTTTCAAGCAGAAAATGAGCAGGAAGGCTATATCATGGACGTATTGCCACGCAAGAATGAACTCGTCAGGCCACCAATTTCCAATATTGATCAGGCGATTCTTGTTTTTTCTGCCATGGAGCCAGAATTTAGTACAAGTCTATTAGACAGATTTTTAGTCTTGATTGAGTCTAAATATGTAACTCCTTTAATCTGTATTTCTAAAATGGACCTTCTAGAAGAAGAAGAGAAGCTGTTAGAATTTGCTTCTTATTACAGAAAGATAGGTTATGAGGTTGTAATGACTTCTACAAAGGAACCCGAACAATTAAAGGAAATTCTCCCATTTTTACGAGATAAAACTTCTGTAATTGCTGGGCAATCTGGTGTTGGGAAGTCATCTTTGTTAAATGTCTTGCGGCCTGAGCTTGATTTAAAGACAAATAATATCTCTACTCATCTTGGGCGTGGAAAGCATACAACCCGACACGTGGAATTAATGGAAATAAACCAGGGGTTTGTTGCAGACACTCCTGGATTCAGTTCACTCGAATTCTTAGAGTTAGAAGCAGATGAGGTAAAAGAATGTTTCCCTGAATTTGTAGAAAAAAGTGAACACTGTAAATTTAGAGGTTGTACACATATAAAAGAGCCTAAATGTGCCGTGAAGGATGCAGTAGAGAAAGGTGATATTGCTACATACCGGTATGAGCATTATTTTTCATTTGTAGAAGAAATAAAAGATAGAAAGCCGAGGTACTAATCCATGATAAAAATTGCACCCTCCATACTTAGCGCTGATTTCGCAAATCTTGGTAAGGATATAAAAGATGTGGAAGCGGGAGGAGCAGATTATATTCATATAGATGTAATGGACGGACATTTTGTACCTAATATTACGATTGGTCCACTAATTGTGGAAGCTATTAGACCGATTACAAACTTACCATTAGATGTTCATTTAATGATCGAAAAACCTGATTTGTATATTGGAGACTTTGTAAAGGCTGGCGCAGATATCATCTCTGTTCATGTGGAGGCATGTCCACATTTACATCGAACAATCCAACATATTAAATCACATGGTGTCAAGGCAGGTGTTGTGATCAACCCTGCTACTCCTGTCGAGAGTATTCTGCCGATCTTGAATGATATTGACTTGGTACTTCTTATGACAGTAAATCCGGGGTTTGGAGGTCAAGCGTTCATTCACCCAGTCCTTTCAAAAATTAAACAGGTTGCTGAAGTTGTAAAGCAAAGAGGACTAAACGTAGAAATAGAAGTAGACGGTGGAGTTAATACAGAAACCGCAAAACTTTGTGTAGATGCAGGTGCAAACGTTCTTGTAGCAGGATCTGCCATTTATAACCATGAGGATCGAACACAAGCAATCCATGCAATTCGTAACAATCTTCGTTAAAGAGGTAAAAAAGTCTTCATTTATGAAGGCTTTTTTACATTCGTCTCCAATTTAGTATTCAAAGGGGGAGAGGTAATGCTGATACATATTATGACAGGTGGTCCTGTTGATAAGATACCTAACTTAAACAACTATAAAGAAGGTGCCTTATGGGTTGGTGTCGATAGTGGGGTAAACTACTTGCTTAAACATCAAATTGTTCCTACCCAAGCATTTGGGGATTTCGATTCTGTAACAGAAAGCCAATTCAACGAAATTAAAAATCGATTAACACATTTAAGTGTTTTTCCAAGTGAAAAAGATGAAACTGATACGGAAATTGCTATTAATTGGTCATTAAAGAAAAACCCCTCCTTAATTAGGGTATTTGGTGCAACAGGTGGTAGGTTGGATCACTTTATGGGAAATATTCAACTTTTGCTGAAAGGACTAGAACATGGCACGAGAATAGAAATTCATGATAACCAAAACATATTATACATTGTTAAAGAAGGAAGCTATACACTCTCTACTCATCATTCCTTTCCGTATGTTTCTTTTCTTCCTGTAAGTAAATCTGTCAAAGGAATTACATTAACGGGTTTTAAATTCCCCCTGGAAAACAGGAATATTAGATGGGGAGATACACTATGTATTAGTAATGAACTTGAAATGGAAAAAGGTACTTTTTCTTTTCATGAGGGCATATTAATGGTGGTAAGGAGCCGTGATTATCATCCTTCATAATATACGGACCTTATGAATTCTCTGATTTGCTGGATTAGGCTCTTTTGAAAATAAAACAAAATGCAGGAAAAGAGTAGGAAACCAACCATTATTACGAGACTCTCATAAGCTACACAAAAGCAACAAGTTTGTAAAAATAGCCTAGCATAAAAGGGCAAAAGCTCGGGGGAGGGAATGGAATGAAATTCTATACAATTAAGCTGCCACGATTCTTGGGAGGAATCATTCGGGCGATGCTTGGATCGTTTAAGAAAGAGTAAGGCACCTTCGATAGGTGCTTTTTTCATAGATTGTATTACTATAACAATATTATGTAAACAAAAGTGAGAAATGAAAAAACGACAGGAATGAACCTGTCGTTTTTTATGTGCGCCTATATTATACGCGCTCTACTTTACCTGATTTTAAGGCTCTTGCAGAAACGTAAACACGCTTTGGTTTACCGTCAACTAGAATGCGAACTTTTTGAAGGTTTGCACCCCACTTACGACGAGTAGAGTTCATTGCGTGAGAACGTGCGTTTCCAGTACCAGTCTTTTTACCTGTGATTACACATTTACGTGCCATGTTCAATTCCCTCCTAACTACAAAAAAACATCAATCAATATTTTCATTGGTAAATAAGAAATTCATTTCTTATTTGTAGCGAGAAAAACGGTACAAAAGGTCTACGTCATAAGGAAGCGGACTTTCGTAATGTATTTCTATACTAAAATTATCACTTGAAAATACTTATATAATTTAACATACTACCCCAAACATTGCAATAGTTCGATAGAAAGCTTTCAAGAAAAAAGCCTTGACATACATGTTTTTAGCATTCAGTATAATAATAGTATTGTTAGAATAGCACCCGTATGCTTTTATTATGTGCTTATTTATAGTAAAATAGCGAGTAGACAAGGTGAAAAATCGAAATGAAGGGGGAACCTTTTATGTCCATCGAACTAAAAACATCTTATGGTCAAATAGATATTTCTAACGATGTAGTTGCTACTATCGCAGGTGGAGCTGCCATTGATTGTTATGGAATAGTTGGTATGGCTTCCAAAAGCCAACTGAAGGATGGGTTATCAGAAATTCTCAGAAAAGAGAACTTTACAAAAGGTGTCATAGTACGTCAAGAAGAAGATCAACTACATATCGATATGTACATTATCGTTAGCTATGGAACGAAGATTTCCGAAGTAGCCCATAATGTCCAGACGAAAGTGAAATATACGTTAAATCAAATGGTCGGTCTTTCCGTTGATTCTTTAAATATTTATGTGCAGGGAGTTCGCGTTACGAACCCGTAATAAGGAGGAAAATTTAGTGTCAGTTAAAGTTCTAAATGGAAAACGTTTTGCACAAATGATTATTCTAGGTGCAAATCATTTATCAAACAACGCAAAAATAGTGGATGCGTTGAACGTTTTTCCTGTTCCGGATGGAGATACGGGAACAAACATGAATCTTTCTATCACTTCAGGAGCAAAGGAAGTAAAAAATAATGTTTCTGAGCATATCGGGAAGGTTGGCTCTGCCCTTGCTAAAGGTTTATTGATGGGGGCAAGAGGGAACTCAGGAGTAATCTTATCTCAGTTGTTCCGCGGCTTTTCTAAGCATATAGAAACAAAAGAGACCATTACAAGTAAAGATTTTGCACATGCTTTAGAAGCGGGTGTCCAAACAGCATATAAGGCTGTAATGAAGCCTGTTGAAGGTACAATTCTAACAGTAGCGAAAGATGCTGCGAAAAAAGCGGTGGAAGTTGCAAAAAATGAAGACGATATAATTGTCTTAATGGAAGAAACATTAAAAGAAGCGAATGCATCTTTGAAACGAACTCCTGATTTACTACCAGTTCTAAAAGAAGTAGGAGTAGTCGATAGTGGCGGACAAGGCCTTGTCTACATATATGAAGGTTTTCTTGCAGAATTGAAAGGCGAAAGCATTGAAAATATTGCTCCAAAAACATCCATGAACGAATTAGTAAATGCTGAACACCACAAAAGCGTGCATTCTGCAATCAATACAGAAGACATCGAGTTTGGCTACTGTACGGAATTCATGGTGAAATTTGAAGATGATAAAGTAAAGGAAACTCCTTTCTCAGAAGAAAAATTCCGAAACGAATTATCCCAATTTGGTGATTCTTTACTCGTTATTGCAGATGAAGAAATCGTAAAGGTTCATATTCATGCTGAACATCCTGGTGATGTGTTAACATATGGCCAAAAATACGGAAGCCTTATTAATATGAAAATTGAAAATATGAGAGAGCAGCACAGTAATCTTCTTTTTGAAGAGGATAATTACCCTGTTGCAAAGCCTGAAATGAACAAAAAGCGTGAAAAATTCGGTATCATCACGGTTGCGATGGGTGAAGGAATTGCTGAATTATTTAAGAGTATTGGCGCTAAGGCAGTAATTGAAGGTGGCCAGACCATGAACCCAAGTACGGAGGATATATTGAAAGCAATTGAAGAAGTGAATGCTGATAATGTTATTATCCTCCCTAATAACAGTAATATTATCATGGCTGCAAAACAAGCTGCTGAAGTGGCTGGTAGCCACGTAGCGGTAGTAGAAAGTAAATCAGTACCTCAAGGTATGGCAGCAATTTTAGCTTTTAACCCTACAGGAGAGCTAGTGGAAAACGAAGAAATCATGAAGGAAGCGCTACAAACTGTCAAGACTGGTCAAATTACTTTCGCTGTAAGAGATACGAACATCGATGGAGTAGAAATACAAAAAGATGACTTTATGGGAATTGCAGATGGTAAGATTGTTCTCACAAACAAGGATAAAAAAGAAGCTGCCAGCAAGCTACTTAGCGAAATGATGGACGAAGATTCAGAGATCCTTACTATAATTTATGGGGAAGATGTTACAGAGGAAGATGTACAGCATTTGGTAAATGAGCTGGAAGATGCTTTTCCTGATGTCGAAGTGGAAGTTCATAATGGAAAACAACCACTTTATTCCTTCATTTTCTCTATTGAATAGGACGAAAGTGGATATTTAAAGCAAGAAGGGTTTACACTCTTCTTCAGAATAAAGACAAAATGTATTATAACCAATTACTCCTGACTCAAATGATACTGATAGCACTTCCTACTCGAGCAATTATGAGGAGTATAGTTGCGATTAAAGAGTATTTCCTTTCGTGCAAAGAGGAGTATGAAGGATTTGGACGTTTGTCAACAATCTGAAGAAGGGGGGGCCCTTCTTTTTCTAAATCATTGAAGTGAATGTATCTGCTAGCTCTAGCGCCATGGCCTCCCGATGTCATAACCAATTTGCCAAGAAGATGTAACCCAACTTTCTTGCCATCTTGTCTTATGTTTCGGGGCCGAACGAGGCGCTTCCGCTTTTCTTATTATCAAGGGGGATTGAATTTTTATGAAATATAGAAGCGTTTTTGATATTATTGGTCCTATAATGATAGGCCCATCAAGTTCACATACTGCTGGTGCCGCAAGAATTGGGCGTGTAGCAAGGAGTTTGTTTGGTAGAGAGCCAAAATGGGCAAATATCTTCTTTTATGGATCCTTTGCCAAGACATATAAAGGACACGGAACAGATGTTGCGATTGTGGGTGGACTGCTTGATTTCGATACGTATGATGAACGTATTAAAACTTCCCTAGAAATTGCTGCATCACTTGGTGTAAAGATTAATTTTCATGAAGAGGATGCTATAACAGATCACCCTAATACCGCAAAAGTGGTAATAGGAGATGATAATGGAGAACTTGAGTTAGTTGGTATATCAATTGGTGGTGGAAAGATAGAAATTACAGAATTGAACGGTTTTGCACTGAAACTGTCTGGTAATCACCCAGCTTTACTTGTTGTTCATGATGATAGGTATGGGGCAATTGCTGGTGTGGCAAATGTGTTAGCAAAATTTGCGATAAATATTGGTCATATGGAAGTGTCTCGTAAAGAAAAAGGAAAGACAGCATTAATGACGATAGAAGTGGACCAAAATATTGACAATAATATCATTGAAGAATTAACTGGTCTACCCAACATTACACAAGTGACAAAAATCGTAGATTAACTTTTGGAATAATAATGGCAGCGCTTACAATCCGTGTTTACATCTGAGGGGGAAAATAGAATGTTTCGTAATGTAGCAGAGCTCATTGAGATTGCTGAGAGCAAAAATAAAAGAATCTCAGAGATAATGATTGAACAAGAAATGGAATTCACCGGTAAAAGCAGGGAAGAAATCATCGCGCAAATGGATAAGAATCTGGAAATCATGGAACAGGCTGTAGCAAGAGGGCTTGAGGGTGTCAGGTCCGTGTCAGGGTTAACTGGTGGAGATGCTGTGCTTTTACAGAGATATATTGAAAAAGGTAACTTCCTCACTGGGAAGAATATTTTAGATGCTGTAAGCAAGGCAGTCGCCACAAACGAAGTAAATGCAGCTATGGGAACGATCTGTGCTACCCCAACTGCCGGTTCTGCAGGTGTAGTCCCAGGTACGTTATTTGCCGTGAAAGATGTGTTAAACCCTACACGGGAAGAAATGATTCAGTTTCTTTTTACTTCAGGGGCGTTTGGATTTGTAGTTGCCAATAACGCATCTATTTCAGGTGCAGCAGGTGGCTGTCAGGCAGAGGTTGGTTCTGCTTCAGGAATGGCAGCTGCGGCTATAGTAGAAATGGCTGGGGGTACTCCAGACCAATCTGCACAAGCAATGGCCATTACATTAAAAAACATGTTAGGATTAGTATGTGATCCTGTTGCAGGCTTGGTAGAAGTGCCATGTGTAAAGCGAAATGCCATGGGAGCTGCAAATGCAATGGTGGCAGCGGATATGGCTCTAGCTGGTATAAAAAGTACCATACCTTGTGATGAAGTAATTGACGCAATGTATAAAATTGGGCAAACCATGCCTACTGCACTTAAAGAAACCGCACAAGGAGGGTTGGCGGCAACACCAACTGGTCGAGAGCTTGAAGCGAAAATCTTTGGTGTTTCCTTACAAAAAGGTGACTAATTTATCAACTATTCCTATAAAAACGATTAAAGGCATTGGGGACGAAACAGCAAATTCACTTCACGCGATGGGGATATATTCAGTGGAAGATCTCCTCATGCATTTTCCATATAGGTATGAAGATTATCGGTTAAGGGATATTTCAGAAGTGAAACACGAAGAAAAAATAACTGTTGAGGGGAAGGTTCATGGTGAGCCTTCTCTTATGTATTATGGAAAGAAGAAATCGAGATTAACTTTCCGAGTTTTTGTTGGAAGATTTCTAGTTAAAGCAGTCTGTTTCAATAGGCCGTTCTTTAAAAACAAACTGAATATTAATGACACCATCACTTTAACAGGTAAGTGGGACCAACATCGCCAAACTATCACAGTGACCGACATTCAATTCGGTCCATCCATGAAAGAGAATGAAGTAGAACCAGTATATTCTGTAAAAGGTAACATTACCGTAAAACAGATGAGACGTTTCATTCATAATGCTTTAATTGAATATGGCGATGATCTTCAAAGTACATTGCCAGAGAGTTTGCTCACGAAGTATAAACTTCCGTCGAAAAGGGAATCAGTTCAAGCTTTACATAACCCAATTAATCAAGAAATGTTAAAGCATTCAAGGAGATATTTCGTCTATGAGGAATTTCTCTTATTTCAATTAAAAATTCAGGCTCTCCGAAAATATAAAAGGGAGCAGTCAAAAGGTTTAATCCACCAATTCAACCATAATGATTTACAAAGATTCCTCAAAACGCTCCCTTTTCCATTAACTGGGGCGCAGGAAAGAGTTTTAAAGGAAATTATTCATGATTTAACTTCTCCATTTAGGATGAATCGTTTATTGCAAGGTGATGTAGGTTCTGGTAAAACGGTAGTTGCGGCAATTAGTCTTTATGCAGCAATTCTTTCAGGATACCAGGGTGCCCTAATGGTGCCAACGGAAATTCTTGCTGAGCAACATGCCAAATCTTTGACAACCCTGTTTTCTAAGACAAACGTGAAAGTGGAGCTCCTAACAAGTTCTGTAAAAGGTAAAAAAAGAAGAGAGATATTAGAAAAATTGAGCAATGGAGAAATTGATATATTAGTAGGTACTCATGCTTTGATTCAGGAAGAGGTAAGTTTCCAAAAGCTTGGTCTAGTCATTACAGATGAGCAGCACAGATTCGGAGTGGAACAGCGTAGAGTTCTTCGTGAGAAGGGGGAAAGTCCTGATGTTCTATTTATGACTGCCACACCAATCCCGCGAACGCTTGCTATTACAGCATTTGGGGAGATGGACGTATCTATCATTGATGAGATGCCAGCTGGCCGTAAAGTAATCGAAACCTATTGGGCAAAACATCAAATGATTGATAGAGTACTTGGTTTTGTGGAAAAAGAGTTGCAAAAAGGCAAACAGGCTTATGTGATTTGTCCGCTAATCGAAGAATCTGAAAAGCTTGACGTCCAAAACGCAATTGATGTCCATGACATGCTTCACCATTATTTTAGAGGAAAATGGAATATCGGACTAATGCATGGAAGATTAAATTCTGAGGACAAAGAAAAAGTGATGGATGCATTTACTAGAAATGAAGTTCAACTCCTCGTCTCCACTACCGTTGTAGAAGTAGGTGTAAATGTTCCAAATGCAACAATCATGATCATTTATGATGCGGAACGTTTCGGTCTCTCCCAACTGCACCAATTGAGGGGGCGTGTTGGGCGTGGAAGTGAACAATCTTATTGTGTTCTCCTAGCTGACCCGAAGTCAGAAGCCGGAAAAGAACGTATGAAGATTATGACAGAAACAAATGATGGGTTTGTTTTGTCTGAAAAAGACTTGGAGCTTAGAGGGCCAGGTGACTTTTTTGGTAAAAAGCAGAGTGGGGTGCCAGAATTTAAGGTGGCAGACATGGTCCATGATTATAGAGCCCTAGAAGTTGCGAGACAGGATGCTCATGAACTTTTATACTCTAAAGCTTTTTGGGAAGAAGAACATTATAAAGAGTTAAGGAATATGATTGAAAAGTCCGGAGTAATGAATGGGGATAAGTTAGATTAGGGAGCAGGGAAGGTCTGGAAGGGATCAAACCTGCTCTTTACTAATATATTTTTTATCTTGCAATATCCCTATGAAATATATATACTACTATTAGTACCTAGTCATAATAGTTCGGATGGTGTATGAAATGAGAAGAAATAAAAAGGAGCGTCAACTTTCTTTAAAGGATAAAATTAAAGAAAATCCCTTCATTACAGACGAAGAACTTGCCGATTTTTTTCAGGTAAGTATTCAGACAGTCCGTTTGGATCGTTTGGAACTAAGCATACCTGAACTAAGGGAACGAATAAAGAATGTTGCAGCACGTACCCTTGAAAAAGAAGTGAAGTCACTTCCGCTAGAAGAGGTAATCGGAGAAATCATTGATTTACAATTAGATGAAAGTGCAATATCCATATTTGATGTGCAAGAGGAGCATGTTTTTAAGAGAAACAAAATTACCCGAGGTCATCATGTGTTCGCACAAGCAAACTCATTGGCGGTAGCAGTAATTAATGATGAATTAGCACTAACTGCAAAAGCTACGATAAGATTTACACGACCAGTAAAACTAGGTGAAAGAGTTGTGGCAAAAGCAGTTGTAAGTAATGTGGATATAGAAAAAGGCAGAACCACTGTAGAAGTGAAAAGCTCCGTTGGAAGTGAGAAAGTTTTTCATGGAGATTTTGAAATGTTCCGTTCTACAAGTTCAAATTAAAGGTAGGTTATAGCTATGAACATAGTCCTAGATGCAATGGGAGGCGATCATGCACCGAAATCCGTCGTGGAAGGTGTAATGAAAGCCGTTGAAAAATACCAAGATGTTACCTTTACTCTTGTTGGGGATGAAGCAAAGATTCGCCCGTTTTTAACTATTGATAAAAACATTCAAATTTTACATACAGAAGACTATATTTCTGGAGATGAAGAACCCGTCAAAGCAGTTCGACGCAAAAAGAATTCTTCTCTAGTTCTTATGGCGAAAGAAGTAAAAGAAGGAAGAGCTGATGCGTGTATTTCGGCGGGAAACACAGGTGCACTGATGGCAGCTGGTCTCCTAATAGTAGGACGCATTAAAGGTATTGAAAGACCAGCTCTATCCCCTACATTTCCAACTGTTGATGGAAATGGTTTTGTTATGTTGGATGTTGGGGCAAATGCCGATGCAAAAGCCGAACACCTTTTCCAATATGCATTAATGGGGTCTATTTATGCTGAAAAAGTACGAGGGATAAAAGCACCTCGTGTTGGACTTTTAAATGTTGGAACGGAAGATAATAAAGGAAATGAGCTTACTAAAGCTGCATTTGAATACATTAAGGAAGCTAAAGCAGTTCATTTTATTGGAAATGTGGAAGCACGTGACCTATTGAATGGAGTTGCTGATGTGGTTGTAACAGACGGCTTTACTGGTAACGTTACGTTAAAAGCTATCGAAGGGACCGCTCTTTCTGTATTTGATATGTTAAAAGATGTACTTACAAGCGACTTAAAAAGTAAACTTGCTGCTGCGGTACTTAAACCGAAGCTGAAATCAATAAAAAACAAAATGGATTATTCTGAGTATGGAGGGGCTGCTCTTTTTGGTCTAAAGGCACCGGTTGTGAAGGCGCACGGTTCTTCTGATGCAAACGCTGTATTTAATGCCATTAGACAAACAAGAGAAATGGTCCAAACAGATATGGTAAGTACTATATCTAAAACGATTGAGACAATGGAACTTGTTATAAAGGAAGAAGGTGGCGGAAAATAATGGGTAAAATAGCATTTGTTTTTCCTGGTCAAGGTTCTCAAACTGTCGGTATGGCAAAGGAACTTTCAAATGAACATAAAGAAGTAAAGGCTGTTGTTGAAAGTGCTGATAAAAAGCTAGGATATAGCTTATCCAAATTAATGTTTGAAGGGCCACAGGAAGAATTAACCTTAACATATAATGCGCAGCCTGCCCTTTTAACATCAAGCATTTCAATTTTGCAAGTATTAGAGAAAGCTGGTATTAAAGCGGACTTTGCTGCGGGTCACAGTCTTGGGGAATATTCTGCTCTTGTGGCAGCAGGTGCAATTAGTTTTGAAGATGCCGTATATACTGTACATATGCGAGGAAAATATATGGAAGAAGCAATACCTGCTGGAGAAGGATCAATGGCTGCTGTGTTAGGGCTTGAAGAAAGCCTTTTACAACAAGCATGTCTGGAAGCAACGGAGGAATCTGGTCCTGTTCAGCTTGCTAACTTAAATTGCCCTGGACAAATTGTTATTTCCGGGTCTGCGAACGGCGTTGCTGTTGCTTCCGAGAAAGCGAAGGAAAAAGGAGCAAAACGAGTAATACCATTAGTTGTAAGTGGTCCTTTCCATTCCAGTCTAATGGAACCTGCAGCTTCTAAGCTAAAGGATACGTTATCAACAATCAAGATTATTGACACATCCATACCTGTCATTGCTAATGTAAATGCAGATATTATGACAGGTGCAAATGAAATAACAAATAAGCTTGTTGAGCAACTATACTCACCAGTGCGATGGGAACAATCTGTTGAAAAGATGATCGACCTTGGAGTTGATACTTTTGTAGAGATTGGCCCTGGAAAAGTATTATCAGGTTTAATAAAAAAAGTAAATAGAAAAGTAACAACCATTCCGGTATATGATATCGAAACTTTAGAGAAAGCTATTGAGTATTTTAAAGAGGAGGGGATTTCCAATGCTTAAGGGCAAAACAGCAGTTGTAACTGGCGCATCTCGAGGTATAGGTCGTGCTATTGCACTAGAATTGGCAGATCAAGGAGCAAATATCGTAGTGAATTATTCGGGTAGTGAAGCAAAAGCACATGAAGTGGTGGAGCTGATTAAGGAAAAGGGTTCACAAGCGGTTGCAATCCGAGCTAATGTTTCGAATATGGACGAAGTGCAAGCCATGATGAAAGAAGCAGTTTCACAGTTTGAAACTATCGATATCCTAGTAAACAATGCTGGAGTTACGCGTGATAATCTGTTGATGCGAATGAAGGAAGATGAATGGGATGATGTAATCAATATTAATTTAAAGGGCGTATTTAATGCGACCAAAGCTGTCACTCGTCAAATGATGAAACAGAGATCGGGACGTATTATAAACATTGCCTCAATTGTTGGGGTAATGGGAAATGCAGGGCAAGCTAACTATGTTGCTGCTAAGGCAGGAGTAATCGGCTTGACAAAAACAACTGCCCGTGAACTTGCATCAAGGCATATTACTGTTAATGCCGTTGCACCAGGTTTTATTACTACAGATATGACAGATAAGCTAACTGAGGAAGTAAAGACGGTAATGCTTAAGCAAATCCCATTAGCTCGATTTGGAGAAGCAAAAGACATTGCATCAGTCGTTTCATTCCTTGCTTCAGAGAAAAGCGGCTATATGACCGGCCAAACGCTACATGTTGACGGTGGTATGGTAATGAGCTAAAAATCTAAACAAACACTAGTTTTTTTATAGTGGATTCACTATAATACTTGAGGGGAGGTGAAAGTTATGGCGGATGTATTAGAGCGTGTAACGAAGATCATTGTAGATCGTTTAGGTGTTGATGAGTCTGAGGTGAATCTTGATTCTAAATTCAAAGATGATTTAGGAGCTGATTCCTTAGATGTAGTTGAACTTGTAATGGAGCTTGAAGATGAATTTGATATGGAAATTTCAGATGATGAAGCTGAAAACATTACAACAGTTGCCGATGCGGTTAACTACATAAAAGCAAACTCTTAATCTTTTCCAATTGTCCCACTTAGGTGGGGCTTTTTCTTTTTGGTTGCTTTTGAAATCTTTGTTACATTTCACATCCATTTCAAGTTACTCGAAAAAACTATTTTTCGGCATTTAATAAAGGTAAGGATCAGTTTTTCAGTTATCAAATGTGTTAAAAACTCTCAAACCCTCTTTTTTAGCATTCATCAGTTCGTTTATTGAAGAAAAATAGTGTAAACTTGCCTCATAAAAGAAACATGCTATTTGTATCCGATAAATAATTTGTTAAAATAGTAATGTTATACAACTTTAAAAATTATTATTTCTCCATAACGGAAAAAGATGGGTATGTTGGAGGCTTCAATACATGAGTAGAAACAGAAGTAAAACAAATGAAATGAAAAGTGAATTGATGAAGAAGAAATTCTCTTTGCTACAAGAGAACATAGGAGTGCAGTTTCACAACGAAAAATTACTATTCCAAGCATTTACACATTCATCCTATGTGAATGAGCATCGGAGAAAACCGTACGAAGATAATGAGAGACTGGAATTTCTAGGGGATGCAGTACTGGAGTTGACCATTTCTCAGTTTTTATACAAGAAATACCCTTTAATGAGTGAAGGGCAACTAACCAAGCTTAGAGCATCTATTGTATGTGAACCTTCCTTAGTTTCATTTGCAAATGATCTTTCGTTCGGTCAGTATGTACTTTTAGGAAAAGGAGAAGAAATAACGGGTGGCCGTACAAGGCCGGCATTATTGGCAGATGTTTTTGAAGCCTTTATCGGTTCTTTATATTTAGATCAAGGTTTACCTGCTGTATTTACCTTCCTAGAAAAGTATGTACATCCCAAAATTAACGAGGGTGCTTTTTCTCATGTGATGGATTTTAAAAGTCAGCTTCAAGAAATGATTCAACGAAATGCACTTGGAGTAATTGAATATGAAGTGATGGAAGAAAAAGGTCCAGCTCATAATCGGGAATTTGTTTCCAAAGTATCATTGAACAAAAACGAGTTAGGAATTGGTGTTGGTCGCTCCAAAAAAGAAGCAGAACAACATGCAGCCCAATTTGCTTTACAAAAGCTCAAAGCAAAAAAATAATGTGAAGGCGATTCAGTTGCCATTGGTAATCATGAATCGCTTCCTTTTCTACATAGAAAAAACAAGAGTATGAATGAGGTGAAGTCAAATGTACCTCAAACGCTTAGAAGTGGTCGGATTTAAGTCGTTTGCTGAAAGAGTATCTGTTGATTTTGTGCCTGGTGTAACTGCGGTAGTTGGGCCAAATGGAAGTGGAAAAAGTAATATCATCGATGCGATTAGATGGGTACTTGGAGAACAGTCTGCAAAATCACTACGTGGTTCTAAAATGGAGGATATCATTTTTGGAGGTAGTGATAGTAGAAGAGCATTAAATATGGCAGAAGTTACCCTTACATTAGACAATAGTAACAGAATACTCCCAATAGATTATATGGAAGTGAGTGTTACAAGGAGGGTTTTAAGGTCAGGAGACAGTGAATTTCTGATTAATAAACAAACCTGCCGTCTGAAGGATATCGTTGATTTATTTATGGATTCCGGCCTTGGAAAAGAAGCATTTTCTATTATTAGTCAAGGTAAAGTGGAAGAGATTTTAAGCAGCAAGGCAGAGGAACGAAGAAGTATTTTTGAGGAGGCTGCTGGGGTTTTAAAATATAAATCTAGAAAGAAAAAAGCCGAAAGTAAATTGTGGGACACTCAAGAAAACCTGAATAGGGTGGCTGATATTTTACATGAACTGGAAGGGCAAGTAGAACCTCTGAAAATACAATCCTCCATTGCTAAAGACTATTTAGAGAAAAAAGAAGAGCTTGAACAGATAGAAGTTGGTGTTACGGTATTTGAAATTGAGGAACTTCATCAAAAGTGGGAAGAAAACTCTCAAAGTGTAAAAGAAAGTACCGAGAAGGAACAAGATTTATCAGCAGAGCTTGCCAAAAAAGAAGCAACGTTAGAAAAAGTAAAAGATCAGGTTGCGGCTTTGGATGAGTCCATAGACTCTTTGCAACAAGCACTCTTAGTTGCTACATCTGAACTTGAGAAATTACAAGGAAAGAAAGAAGTATTAAAAGAACGGAAAAAGAATGCAACAACAAACCGATCCCAATTAGAAAAGTCATCAGTGGAATTGGCTGAGTTTATAAGCATACAAAAAAACAAGCTAACAGAAGAGCAAAAACTCCTTGATTCACTTCGGAAGGAATTGGTCCTTACTGAACAACAGCTTAAAGAAAAACAAGTAATTAGCGAGCAGTTTGATCAAAACATTGAAGAAAAGATTGATCGATTAAAAAGCGAGTATATCGAGTTGCTTAACAGGCAAGCAACGATCCGAAATGAATTCACCCATCTTGAACAGCAAGGGAAACATGAAGATCTGAAAGTGACCAGGCTGGATGAAGGCAATAAAAAATATGTCGAAATACGTAAAAACACACTTAAGAAAAAAGAGAAAGTTCTATTAGATCAAAAAACAATTCATGCTGATCTTAATGAAGCAGTGGACCGTTATCGGAAAGAACAAGCAGAGTTAGAACAGTATAAGGTAACTTATCAAAAAAGAGAAACGACATTATATCAAGCGTATCAGTATCTCCAGCAGACACGTGCTCGGAAGGAAATGCTCGAGACCATGCAGGGGGATTTCACTGGTTTCTTTCAAGGTGTAAAAGAAATATTAAAAGTAAGAGATGAAGACCGGCTCATAGGGATAAAAGGTGCGGTTGCAGAGATTATACAAGTGAACCAGGATGTAGAAACTGCAATAGAAATAGCTCTAGGAAGTGCTACGCAACATATTGTGGTGGATAATGAGCAAAATGCTAGAACATCTATTCAATACCTTAAGAAAAATGGGTATGGAAGAGCGACTTTTTTACCAATGTCAGTTATGAAGCCTAGAATTCTATCAGACTTTCAAATCAACCAAATAAGTCAACATGAATCGTTTGTTGGAGTTGCTGCAAAGCTTGTTGAATTCGATCATGAATATGAGAATATCGTTTTTAACTTGTTAGGGAACGTTGTGATAGCAAAAGATCTAAAAGGTGCCAATGCATTAGCAGGGATGCTGCAACATCGCTACCGGATTGTAACTCTAGAGGGAGATGTTGTGAACCCGGGAGGTTCTATGACTGGTGGTGGAGTTAAGCAAAAGTCCAACTCTCTGCTTAGCAGGGGTAGGGAGCTTGATTCAATTTCTGCTAAATTGGAAGAAATGGAACAAAAAACGGCACTTTTAGAAGATCAGGTTAAGAGTTTAAAGCAAAAAATTTCCGAGAAAGAACTGCAAGTAGAGAATACGAAAACTGCTGGTGAAGAACTTCGTTACAAAGAGCAACAGGTTGTCAGCATGTTGCGAGAAGTGGAACTTGAGGAGAAAAACGTTAACGAGCATTTAAGCTTATACGATTATGAAAAACAACAATTAACCTCCTCTATTCAATCGTCAATCGATAGAAAAAAGCAGTTGGAAAAGGATCTAAAAAATGTTGGAATTCAAATACGTGAGTTGGATGAGGAAATATCTCAGCTAAATTCCCTGAAGATGCAGCAACATGCAACAAAAGAAACTGTGCAAAGCGAATTGACCCAACTCAAGGTAGATTATGCGAGCAAAAAAGAAAAACTCTATAATCATACTGAAAAAGTGGACACAATGAAAAATGACTATCACCAAGCAGAACAAAGACTGTCTGATATTCAAGAGGATCTTGCGCTTCTACAAAGTGAAATGAATAATAATTCATCAGGTGAACAAAGGCTGGAAGCTGCAGCAGAAGAAAAGCTTCAAGATAAAAATACAACGATGAAACTTATCACGGAACGTCGAGCAGAAAGACTTACCTTTCATGAAAAAGTAGAGAATGAAGAGGTTGAAATTAAAGAGCTGAAGCGACGGTATAAGCAACTAACTGAAGTACTGAAAGTCGAGGAAGTAAAATTAAACCGACTTGATGTGGAGCTTGATAATAGACTTCATCATTTAAGGGAAGAGTATATGCTATCTTTTGAAGCGGCAAAAGAGGAATACCCGCTTGAGTTGGAGATAGAAGAAGCGAGAAAAAGGCTGAAACTAATCAAATTAGCCATTGAAGAATTGGGTACGGTAAATCTTGCAGCAATTGAGGAATATGAACGTGTAAGTGAAAGGTATCTTTTTCTTAAGGATCAAAAGGACGATCTTCAAGAAGCAAAAGATACTCTGTACCAAGTCATTGGTGAGATGGATGAGGAAATGAAGAAAAGGTTTGAAATTACATTCACTAATATTCGCGCGCACTTCCACGATGTGTTCCGCTCCTTATTCGGTGGAGGTAGGGCTGATCTTGTTTTAACCAATCCCAATGACATGTTAAATACAGGGGTTGATATAGTGGCACAACCTCCTGGGAAGAAACTGCAAAACTTAGGACTTCTTTCTGGTGGGGAGCGAGCATTAACAGCAATTGCTTTACTTTTTTCTATATTAAAAGTGAGACCAGTTCCTTTCTGTATTTTAGATGAAGTGGAAGCGGCTTTAGATGAAGCGAATGTACACCGCTTCGCGCAATATTTAAAAAAATTCAGTAAAGAAACCCAGTTCATTGTAATTACTCATCGTAAAGGAACCATGGAATTCAGTGACGTTCTGTATGGTGTGACAATGCAGGAATCAGGAGTGTCAAAACTTGTTTCCGTAAGGTTGGAAGAATCAAATGAACTTGTTCAATAGAGAGGAAGCGAGAAAATGAGCTTTTTTAAAAAATTGAGAGAAAAGTTGACTACCCAAACAGATTCAGTAACAGATAAATTCAGAGAAGGGTTAACAAAAACAAGAGATTCTTTTTCTGGAAAAGTAAATGAACTTGTTGCCCGTTATCGCAAGGTAGATGAAGAATTTTTTGAGGAACTGGAAGAAATTTTAATTGGTGCTGATGTTGGAGTTAACACGGTTATGGATTTAATAGATGAATTGAAAATGGAAGTGAAACGCCGCAACATCTCTGAACCGAGTGAAGTTCAAAGCGTCATTTCCGAAAAGCTGGTTGAGATTTATGAAGCTGGAGAAGATGTATCACCAACTATTCAATTTCAGGAAAATGGTTTAACGGTGGTGTTAGTTGTTGGTGTTAATGGGGTTGGGAAAACCACCTCCATCGGAAAAATAGCGAAGAAGTTGAAGCAGGAAGGCAAGGATGTTTTATTAGCAGCAGGAGATACTTTCCGAGCGGGTGCTATTGAACAACTAGAAGTATGGGGAGAACGAGTTGGTGTCGATGTCATTAAGCAATCATCTGGATCCGATCCTGCTGCTGTGATGTACGATGCAGTACAGGCAGCAAAAGCAAGAAAGGTCGATGTGCTTTTATGTGATACAGCAGGACGTTTGCAAAATAAAGTGAACTTGATGAAAGAACTTGAAAAAGTTAAAAAAGTTCTCGAGCGAGAAGTTCCCGGCGCACCACATGAAGTGTTACTAGTATTGGACGCGACAACAGGGCAAAACGCATTAAGTCAGGCAAAGATATTCTCAGAAGCCACCAACGTCACAGGCATTGTCCTTACAAAACTTGATGGGACAGCAAAAGGTGGAATTGTCCTTGCAATCAGAAATGAAATGCAAATCCCGGTGAAGTTTGTTGGTCTTGGAGAAAAAGCCGATGACTTGCAAGAATTCAACGCAGAACAATATGTCTATGGACTTTTTGCCGATATGATGGAAAAGGAAGAATCATAGGAAGAATTTTACTTATCATACGAAAAACCGTCCTCTTTTGTAAGAGTGACGGTCTTTTCATAAAGCTTAAGTGCTGCTATTAGGTAAAAAG
This sequence comes from Sutcliffiella rhizosphaerae, assembly GCF_917563925.1. Taxonomy (GTDB): domain Bacteria; phylum Bacillota; class Bacilli; order Bacillales; family Bacillaceae_I; genus Sutcliffiella_A; species Sutcliffiella_A rhizosphaerae. The sequence continues at coordinate 110,499 of NZ_CAKJTJ010000002.1, read as the reverse complement.
AGGTCAGGATTGGCATAGGATAAGGTTACCTAGAGCAAATGACGTTTATTTTCCACGTCCGAGTGGTCAAGGAAAAAACTTGACATTCCTAAATCCAGTCTGTAAAATTGACTATTGTAAAGGCATTTCACTTAACAAGGGAGAGTGAAAAAAATGCTTGAAAAAACAACGAGAATGAACTATCTTTATGATTTCTACCAGTCGTTGTTAACAGAAAAGCAACGAAGCTATATGTCTTTGTACTACTTGGATGATCACTCCCTTGGTGAGATAGCAGAGGAATATAACATTAGTCGTCAAGCAGTCTATGATAACATCAAACGTACCGAACAGATGCTTGAGCAATATGAGGAAAAGCTTTTGTTATTTCAAAAGTTTCAAGAGCGACAAAGCTTAATTGATCAGCTGAAAAAAGAGATTAAAGGGGACAATACAATATTGATAACCCTTATCCAGTCGCTTGAGAAATTAGATTAGGGGGCGGCATACAATATGGCATTTGAAGGTTTAGCCGACCGTTTGCAAAATACGATACAGAAAATTCGTGGTAAAGGAAAGGTTAGCGAGCAGGACGTTAAGGAAATGATGCGAGAAGTTCGCCTAGCTTTACTTGAAGCGGACGTAAACTTCAAAGTAGTTAAAGACTTTGTCAAACGCGTCAATGAACGTGCAGTAGGACAAGAAGTAATGAAAAGTCTTACACCTGGCCAGCAAGTTATTAAAGTTGTAAAAGAAGAACTTACCGAACTGATGGGTGGAGAACAAAGCAAAATTGCAGTCAGTAACCGCCCGCCAACAGTCATTATGATGGTTGGATTACAAGGTGCAGGTAAAACGACAACAACTGGAAAGCTTGCCAACCTCTTGCGTAAAAAACATAACAGAAAGCCGCTATTAGTTGCAGCAGATATATACCGACCAGCAGCAATTAAGCAGCTTGAAACACTAGGGAAACAGTTAAGCATGCCTGTTTTTTCTCTTGGTGATCAGGTCAGTCCTGTTGAAATTGCAAAACAGGCTATCCAAATGGCGAAGGACGAACATCACGATTATGTGCTGATTGATACTGCCGGTCGCCTTCACGTAGACGAGCAATTAATGGACGAACTGAAGCAAGTAAAAGAGATCTCAAAACCAGATGAAATCTTTCTTGTGGTGGACGCCATGACAGGGCAAGATGCTGTTAATGTCGCACAAAGTTTTAATGAACAACTTGGTTTGACTGGTGTTGTATTAACAAAACTCGACGGTGACACCCGTGGTGGAGCAGCATTATCTGTAAAATCCGTAACGAATACTCCCATTAAGTATATCGGGATGGGCGAAAAGATGGATGCCATTGAACCTTTTCACCCTGAACGGATGGCTTCTCGTATTTTAGGAATGGGTGATGTGTTAACACTCATTGAAAAAGCTCAAACAAATGTAGATGAAGAGAAGGCAAAAGAGCTGGAACAAAAACTGCGTACTATGAGCTTTACCTTTGATGATTTCTTGGAACAGTTGGGTCAAGTGAGGAATATGGGGCCGCTCGACGAAATCCTAGGTATGATCCCAGGAGCCAACAAAATGAAGGGCTTGAAAAATGTTCAAGTCGATGATAAGCAAATAGGGCATGTGGAAGCTATTATCCAATCCATGACAAAAGCAGAAAGGGATAATCCTGATCTGATGAATGCTAGCCGTAAAAAGCGGATAGCAAAAGGAAGCGGACGACCTATTCAAGAGGTTAACCGTCTTCTTAAACAATTCGAAGAGATGAAAAAAATGATGAAACAAATGACTAATATGCAAAAAGGAAAAGGCAAAAAAGGCGGCTTTAAATTTCCTTTTATGTAATCCAATTATCGTTATTTCTTCTCTAATAATTAAAGTGACAAGAAAAAACACTTTACAAACTTTAAACTACTTGATATTATACTATCTTGTGTGAAATATTTTCGGAGGTGCTATTTTATTATGGCAGTAAAAATTCGTTTAAAACGTATGGGTTCAAAAAAATCCCCATTCTATCGTATTGTAGTAGCTGATTCTCGTTCTCCACGTGATGGACGTTTCATTGAAACAGTTGGAACTTACAACCCAGTAACTCAACCAGCTGAAGTTAAAATCAATGAAGAGCTTGCATTGAAATGGTTGCAAGATGGCGCGAAGCCTTCTGATACAGTTCGTAACCTTTTCTCTAACGAAGGTATTATGGAAAAATTCCACAATGCTAAATTAGGCAAGTAAGAGGCAAAATGACAGAATTAATCCAAACAATTGTGACGTCGTTGGTAGATCATCCAGAAGATGTGGTGGTTACGGAAAAAGAAACAGGTCATGCTGTCACGTACCAACTCACTGTGCATCAAGATGATTTAGGGAAAGTGATTGGAAAGCAAGGAAGAATTGCTAAAGCAATTCGAACGGTTTTGTTCGCTGCTGCCTCACATGAAGATAAACGAGTGCAATTAGAGATTATGGAGTAGGGGAGGCTATCTAGCTTCCCTTTTTTCATTGTTTACGTAATATCACTATAGGTCCATCTCTTAGGGTAACCTATAGATACATAGAGTTGTCACTATTGGAGGTGTATGATATGTCAAAATGGTTTAATGTTGGGAAGCTAGTAAATACTCATGGAATTAAAGGGGAAGTTAGGGTAGTGTCGAGAACAGATTTCCCTGAACAACGCTATCAAAAAGGTAATCGATTATATTTGTTTTTGCCAAATGAAAAAGAACCGGTGGAAGTAGTGGTGGAGTCCAGAAGAGTGCATAAATCTTTTGATTTATTAATATTCAAAGGATACTACAACGTTAATGAAGTTGAGAAGTTTAAAGGAGCGATTGTAAAAGTTCCAGAAGACCAACTAGAAGAACTTGAAGAGGGAGAATACTACTTCCACGAAATTGTTGGTTGTAAAGTTTTACTCCAAGAAAACATGGAGGAAATCGGTACCGTAAAAGAAGTCCTTACCCCAGGTGCTAATGATGTGTGGGTTGTAAAAGCAAAGAAGGGCAAAGATATATTAATTCCTTATATTGACTCGGTTGTAATTAAAGTAGACATCAAAGAGAAAACTATTATCATCGATCCGCTTGAGGGGTTGTTGTAAATGAGAATTGATATTTTATCTCTTTTTCCAGAAATGTTTACAGGTGTATTAGAAACTTCCATCCTGAAAAAAGCTTCTGAAAAAGGTGCAGTATCATATAAAGTAACAGATTTTCGTGAGTATGCAGATAACAAGCATAAGACGGTGGATGATTATCCTTATGGCGGTGGGGCAGGCATGGTGCTGAAACCGCAACCTATCTTTGACGCAGTTACGACTATGACTAGCAAAAATGAAACTAAAACAAAACCAAGAGTCATCCTTATGTGTCCTCAAGGTGAAAGATACACCCAAAAAAAAGCAGAAGAACTCGCAACAGAGGACCATCTAATTTTTATTTGTGGACATTATGAGGGCTATGACGAGAGAATCAGAGAGCATATCGTAACAGATGAGATTTCTATAGGAGATTATGTTCTTACCGGTGGGGAGCTAGCCTCTATGGTTGTATTGGATAGCGTTGTCAGATTGTTGCCTGATGTATTAGGAAAAGCAGCTTCACATGAACAGGATAGCTTCAGTACAGGTCTTTTGGAGCACCCTCACTATACTAGACCTGCAGACTTTCGCGGGATGAAGGTTCCGGACGTGCTCCTTTCCGGTAATCATGCTTATATTGAGGAGTGGCGAACCAAGGAAGCTTTGCGGAGGACCTTTAGGAGAAGACCTGATCTTTTAGAAGGTTATTCTCTAAATGAACAGCAAATGGAATGGCTTTCAGAGATTAAAAAAGAAGAGGAAACATATTGATTTTATTGGATCAATATGCTATTATACTCTTTGTGACTTAGCGATAGCTATGTCTTAAAACGATGTTCCGCTGCATCAAAACAAGAATGGTATGAGCATCCGTGGAAAAGGAGTAGAAAACTATGCAAAAATTAATTCAAGAAATTACGCAAGAACAGTTGAAAACTGATCTTCCTTCTTTCCGTCCTGGTGACACAGTACGTGTTCACGTTAAGGTTGTTGAGGGAACTCGTGAGCGTATCCAGATGTTTGAAGGTGTTGTAATCAAACGTCGTGGCGGCGGTATCAGTGAAACCTTTACAGTTCGTAAGATTTCTTACGGTGTAGGTGTTGAGCGTGCATTCCCTGTTCATTCTCCAAAGATTGAGGGAATTGATGTAATTCGTCGTGGTAAAGTACGTCGTGCGAAACTTTACTATCTACGTGCATTACGTGGTAAAAAAGCGCGTATTAAAGAAATTCGATAATAGAAAGGGGAGCTTGGAGACAAGCTCTCTTTTTTTAACAAAAAAATCTTTAAGCAGCCCTTCTGCTTTCTAAAAAGATAAAGAAAAGTATATAATATAAATACGCTGTAAAGAAAAGAAATTCAAAATACATATTTTGTTTTTGAGAAAAATCATATCAAATAATGGTGGAGGAACAGTAATGGCTCGGTCTAAAAATGAAATTTGGGAATGGATCAAGGCTTTGGCTATTGCAATCATACTAGCGGCTGCAATACGCTATTTCTTCTTTGCCCCAATTGTGGTAGATGGGGATTCCATGATGCCGACCCTTCACAATCAGGACAGAATGATTGTAAACAAAATAGGGTATAAAGTCGGCGATCCTGAGCGATTTGATATTGTGGTTTTCCACGCAACGGTTGACAAGGATTACATCAAACGTGTCATCGGATTGCCAGGGGATGAAGTGGAGTATAAAGATGATGTTCTTTATATTAACGGAGAAGCATATGAGGAGCCATATCTAGATGAATATAAAGCACAGTATCTAGACGGGACTCTTACAGAAGATTTTACGTTAGAAGAAAAGACAGGCTATAAAGAAGTACCAGAAGGTCACCTATTCGTTATGGGGGACAATCGTAGACAAAGTAAGGATAGCCGTCATATCGGAACCATCCCACAAGAAGAAGTATTAGGAAATACCAATATAGTATACTGGCCATTGCCAGATATTAGAAAAGTACAGTAACTGAGCTTTTTAGTTTTTTCAGGAGGCTTTATCGATGACAATACAATGGTTTCCCGGGCATATGGCAAAAGCCCGGAGACAGGTAACAGAAAAACTAAAACTAATAGATATCGTATATGAATTGGTTGATGCACGAATCCCTGTTTCATCAAGAAATCCAATGATAGACGAAATAGTATCTAATAAACCAAGGATTATTTTACTTAACAAAGCGGATATGGCAGATGCAAAGGTGACTCGAGAATGGCTTGATTACTTTAACCTCGAAGGAACTACCACCAAAGCGATCGCAATTGATTCCCAATCTGGTAAAGGACTACAGCAAATCGGTTCTCTATCAAAAGAACTTTTAAAGGGAAAATTCGATAAAATGCAATCTCGTGGAATTAGACCAAGAGCCATTAGAGCATTGATAGTTGGAATCCCAAATGTCGGGAAATCCACACTTATCAATAGGCTAGCAAAAAAGAATATTGCCCAAACAGGAGATCGACCAGGTGTTACGAAAGCTCAGCAATGGGTTAAGGTAGGGAAAGAACTAGAGCTACTGGATACTCCAGGAATTCTTTGGCCGAAGTTTGAAGATCAGGATGTAGGTTACCGTTTAGCAACAACAGGAGCCATAAAAGATACTATCATAAATTTACAAGATATTGCTGTTTTTGCGCTTAGATTTCTTTCAGAAGCCTATCCAGAACGTTTGAAAGACCGTTACGGACTCGAAGAGATACCAGAAGATATTGTCGATTTGTTCGATGCGATTGGTTCTAGACGAGGCTGTAAGATGAGTGGTGGCCTGATTGATTACGATAAAACGGCTGAACTTGTCATCCGTGAAATCAGACAAGAAAAGCTTGGGAAATTAAGTTTGGAACGTCCAGAAACACTCATATAAGAGGCTTGCAAAGGTGAGCCTTCACTAATGTAAACAATCGCAAGCATACTTTGTTTACACTTTGGAGGCCACTAAAGTGGGCTTTTTTTTATGAGCAAGTTAAGAAACTACGATTGATTCATTAATTCTACTTGCCCAATCATCCCCGATAGCCTAAGGCAGCTGTAGAGTGCCATAAAGGGAAAGAGTGAATATGACTTTAAGTGCTAGCTAATATAACTAGAACCATTTTGTAATAGCAAAGCGGTTTATTATTGGGGGATAAAGAAAATGAAAAAAAAGTCGATAAAAGAAATTGAGAAGCTATTGAATGATTTGACAGATTTGAATACAAAAGAATACAGGTTGATAAAAGAGGATGAACGTAAAGGTGTTCAAACGCTTATCAAAAAATGGCAAAGAAAAAAAGTACTAGAAGAGCAATTGCTTAAGCAACATCAAGAGATGCAAAAATATGAAAGAGACAGCAGGGATCAAGGATATGAATACATTGCTGGGGTCGATGAAGTTGGACGTGGTCCACTAGCAGGACCTGTAGTGGCAGCGGCAGTCATTTTACCGAAAGACTTTTATTTACCCGGTCTGACAGACTCAAAGAAACTAAGTCCACAAAAAAGAAAAGAATTCTATCACTTTATTGTAAAACATGCGTTAAGCTATGGTATTGGCATCATTGATCCAAAGCAAATAGACCAGATAAACATATATGAAGCAACAAAACTTGCCATGATACAGGCAATTGAAAAAATGAGTGTTGCCCCTGATCACTTATTGATTGATGCGATGAAGTTAGACATTTCAATTTCGCAAACCTCCATCATAAAAGGAGATGCGAAAAGTATTACTATCGCTGCTGCCTCCGTTCTTGCTAAAGAAACAAGAGATACCTTAATGAAAAATCTTGGCCAGAAACACCCTGAATATGGTTTTGAGAAAAATATGGGGTATGGTACAAAAGAACATTTAATTGCCCTGCAGGAAGTAGGGGTTACTGAAGAGCATCGCCAATCATTTTCACCTGTTAAAGATATGATAAGTCACTAATTAAAGGAGCATTCTATGAACATTTGGCAATTGTTGCAAACAAGTGCTTCCCGTTCAACAAATGTAATGGGCAATCAGAATACATACATACATGCAAAGATCATTGCTCAAATGGAGGATGCTCTATTTGTTATTCAACGAGGGGCGGCAACTTCCAAAGCTTTTATCTCGGGAGATGTTCAAATTGGGAAAGAATACATCTTTAAAATGACAGCAGAGGAAAGAGGAACGGTGTTAACTCCCATTCAATCTGTACCACCAATAAAAGCAGGGGAAAATAGTACGAAGGAACCCCATAATGACCTGAATGCGGTGAAAAATGTCAATTCAAAATCAGCAAGTGAACTAATTCAATTGGCTACAAGTCCTATTAAAACTTTTGAGAAAATTAATTCATCTGCTTTTTCTACTCTAGCCACTACTATTGATAAACTTCCTCAGCAAAAAAAAGAAGTGGCTATCGAGTTTGTTAATCAAGTAATTCAAAGAGGTGGAATGTCGGGCGAAGGTAACACACTTTCCAAAATAGTTATTGGATTGTTTGAAGAAAAATCAACCATGGATTTGGTCAACAAAGTATATCAATCACTTCAACAGCAGGAAAACCCAACACCAAAACAAGAAAAACTGTTAGAAACATTACAGCAATTACAATCTACTGCAACCCTGGGGAAAAATGAAGCCACCTTACAGTTAGTAAAAAAAGCTGTAACTCTTTTAGGTCTTGACTATGAAAATAAAATAAGCGAATTATTACGACAAAGTCAGTCACTTTCGACTATTAAACCAGAACAGTTAAAGCCCCTTCTTATGGATTTTTTACAACATGTTACAACAGCCGAAGAAAAATCCACCATTAACGGATTGTTATCAAAAATTACTGGCTTTCAGCTGTTATCTAGGGAAGAAGGAAACCTTCAACAGCTGTTTATCCCGATACCAATTCTTTTAGATGATGAGGCTAAAGATTGGTATATTCATATAAGTGCAAAAAAGAAGAACAATACAGTAGACCCTGAATATTGCAGAATTGTAATGTTACTTGATTTACCGAAATTCTCAACAGTAATGATTGATGTTTTTATTCAAAAGAAGGTGATAAATCTGTCCTTCCACCACTCCTATCCACCACTAGAAAATTTGGTGGAGAATAGTACCTCATCACTAAAAAAAGCATTAAATGACAAAGGGTACACACTAAGCTCTGTGAAAGCTCATTTTAATAATGAAATAGAAACAGCAAGCCCAGAGATGGACTTTTTTCGCATTGTTCTAACTTCACCAGAGAAAGGATTAGATATAAAAATATGAAAAATCCAGAGGGAAAACGAAAAAAGGCGGTTGCACTAAAGTATGACAAGAACAAATCTTATGCACCAGTTGTTAATGCAAAAGGAGCAGGACTCGTTGCAGAAAACATCTTGGAAGAGGCGCAAAAAAATGATATACCAATCCAAGAAGATCCGGCATTACTTGAGTTATTAATGGAAATGGAAATAAACGAATCTATTCCTGAGGAACTCTATGAAGTTATTGCGGAAATTTTAGCACATGTGTACAGACTCCATGAAGGAGAGAAAGCGGGTTTGAAAAAGTGAAAAGCTAGTATTTGACTTTATTTTTTTATGGCAAACTTCGAATATGGTATAGGAACAACACAAAGAGTTATTGAAATTGTTCGTACAAAAATCGATGTTTTAAGTTGCGGAAAGGGATAAAGTGGTAGGCATTGTCAAGAAACTCCCCGATTGGATCTTCAAAACAGCAAAAAATCATCAAGCAAGTCTAAGCATACGGTTTCAATCCTTAAAAATAATCATGATTCACTTGAATCAGCACACCTACAACTCACAACCTTTGTGAATTATTTTTAATTTCGCAATGTAAAAGCAAACGCCTCTAAACTTGAAACAGCATAAATAATTTATCCCAAGTTAGCAAAAATACATGTGAAAATCCACACGTGAAGGTTTTCCGGCATAATGATAATAGATTGAATAATCAGTAAATAATACGGTAATTTTCCTTAAAATAGCTATTTTGATGCTTATTTAGAACACGAAACTATTAATTTTTTGAATTTAGTATAATATTTTTCCAGAAAGGTAGACAATTCATGTAGCATTTTATAAAATGAAAGCGCAGTCTATTTTTAAATAATGTTCTGTTATACATAAGATTGGAGGATGGGAAATGAATATCCATGAATATCAAGGAAAAGAGATCCTCAGAAAATACGGGGTAGCTGTTCCAAACGGCCGAGTAGCATTTACTGTCGAAGAAGCGGTAGAAGCGGCAAAAGAATTGGGAACAGAAGTTTGTGTTGTGAAGGCACAAATTCACGCTGGTGGGCGTGGAAAAGCAGGTGGAGTTAAAGTTGCCAAGAATATAGATGAAGTTCGTGAGTATGCGAATGAAATTCTTGGTAAAACATTAATTACACATCAAACAGGTCCAGAAGGTAAGGAAGTAAAACGCTTACTTATTGAAGAGGGATGCGATATTAAGAAAGAATATTATATTGGATTAGTTCTAGATCGTGCGACTTCACGAGTTGTTTTAATGGCATCTGAAGAAGGCGGAACGGAGATTGAAGAAGTGGCAGAAGAAACGCCAGAAAAAATCTTCAAAGAAGTAATTGATCCAGTTGTAGGTCTTACGGGATTCCAAGCACGTCGTGTTGCATTCAACATCAATATTCCAAAAGAATTAGTTGGACAAGCAGTTAAGTTCATGATGGGCCTTTATACAGCATTTGTGGAAAAGGATTGCTCTATTGCAGAAATTAACCCACTTGTTGTAACTGGTGATGGAAAAGTAATGGCGCTTGATGCAAAAATGAATTTTGATTCAAACGCTTTGTACCGTCAAAAAGATGTCCTTGAGTATCGTGATCTTGAAGAAGAAGATGCAAAAGAAATCGAAGCATCTAAATATGATTTAAGCTATATCTCCCTTGATGGAAATATTGGATGTATGGTAAATGGTGCTGGACTTGCTATGGCAACGATGGATATTATCAAACATTACGGTGGAGACCCTGCCAATTTCCTTGATGTTGGGGGCGGAGCAACTGCTGAGAAAGTAACAGAAGCTTTCAAAATTATCCTATCCGATGATAGTGTAAAAGGTATTTTCGTAAATATTTTCGGTGGAATTATGAAGTGTGACATTATCGCAACTGGTGTTGTGGAAGCCGCAAAGCAAATCGGACTTGAAGTGCCATTGGTTGTTCGTTTAGAGGGCACTAATGTTGATTTAGGTAAACAAATCTTAAATGAGTCCGGATTAAATATCGTTGCAGCAGAATCAATGGCCGATGGTGCACAAAAAATCGTAGCGCAAGTAGGATAAGAAAGGCAGGGGACATTCATGAGTGTATTCGTTAATAAAGATACAAAAGTTATTGTACAAGGTATTACTGGCTCCACAGCGTTATTCCATACGAAGCAAATGCTTGAATATGGTACACAAATCGTTGGAGGGGTTACACCAGGTAAAGGCGGTACGGAAGTAGAAGGTGTACCTGTATTTAACACAGTGGAAGAAGCGGTAAAAGCAACAGGAGCAAATGCGTCTGTCATTTATGTTCCAGCTCCATTTGCAGCAGATGCTATTTTGGAAGCTGTGGATGCAGAGCTTGATCTTGCTATTTGTATTACTGAGCATATTCCAGTTTTAGATATGGTAAAAGTAAAACGCTACATGGAAGGCAAAAAGACACGTTTAGTTGGTCCTAACTGTCCTGGCGTTATCACTCCTGGTGAGTGCAAAATTGGTATTATGCCTGGCTACATCCACACTAAAGGACATGTTGGGGTAGTTTCCAGATCAGGTACTTTAACTTATGAAGCAGTTCATCAATTATCACAAGAGGGAATTGGACAATCAACGGCTGTAGGTATCGGTGGAGACCCAGTAAATGGTACAGACTTTATTGATGTTTTAAAAGCATTCAATGAAGACGAAGATACTTATGCGGTTATTATGATTGGGGAAATTGGCGGTACAGCTGAAGAAGAAGCAGCACTATGGGTGAAAGAAAACATGAAAAAACCTGTTGTAGGCTTCATTGGCGGCCGCACTGCACCTCCAGGAAAGCGTATGGGCCATGCTGGTGCTATCATTTCCGGTGGTAAAGGTACTGCAGACGAAAAAATCCGTGTGATGAATGAGTGCGGCATTGAAGTAGCTGACACTCCATCTGTTATGGGTGAAACGTTAATCAAAGTGATTAAAGAACAAGGTATTTACGACAAGTGTAAAACACATTAATATTATTTTGAGAGGGATAGTCTATAGACTATCCCTCCATGTGTGTTCAAAAAACAGGGAAAACTAGTCCATTGTGCAAACTGAGTAACAATCTACAATTTCATTTAAATAAATGAGGTGTATGCCAAATATGAAAAAGCTGAAAAATAGATTATTAATTCTGCATCACTGCCCACATATTTCCTCCCAATTATTAAGAATTTTGCTCCAGAAAGATCCCACTTTAGAAAATATCTTCAATCAATCTCCTTCTGAAATCATGAAGCAAACCCCAACCTCAATGAAGAAAGCTCAAGCAATCCATCATTACCTTCAAACAAATCAAGTTTCTACCCTTCTAAAAAAATATCATGAACATAACATTCAATCCATCACAATATTTGATGAAGATTATCCCCCTTTATTGAAAGAAATTTTTGATCCCCCTTTAGTTTTATTTGTAAAAGGAAAGAAAACCCTCTTAAAACACAGAATGCTTGGAGTGGTTGGTTCTAGAGGAATAACATCATATGGGGCTCAATCTCTAGAAAAGCTGCTCCCTGCTTTGCTAATAGAGCCATTCGTTATCGTAAGTGGACTTGCGAGAGGTGTAGATATATATGCTCATAAATTAACCATAAGGCACGGAGGGAACACGATTGCGGTCCTCGGAGGTGGTATTCTTTGTATTTATCCAAAAGAACATCAGCCCATTGCTGAGTGGATTTCACATCACCAGCTCCTTATATCTGAATACCCCCCGTATGAGCCTCCAAAGAAATGGAATTTCCCTGAAAGAAACCGCATAATTAGCGGATTAAGTGAAGGTGTAATAGTAATCGAAGCAAAAGAAAAAAGCGGCTCTCTAATTACAGCAGATCAAGCTTTGGAGCAAGGGCGGGAAGTGTTCGCAATTCCAGGCTCCATTCATTCAGATACATCTAGAGGGACTAATGCATTGATAAAACAAGGTGCAAAACTCGTGGAAAATCCTCAGGACATATTAGAGGAACTTCCCAGGGATAGATGAGAAGAAAAGATGAAAAAAATTACACAAACATGACAAAATTCTAATGTTTTTTGGAGAATTTTCGTTTTTTACTTTACAAAATAATATATGTCTATATTATTATAGGGTACAATGATATTGCTGATTGTACCTTTTTATTGTTTTTTAGTATATAAAAGAGAAACTGTGTCTACATATAATACATAAGGATTGAGGAGATGTTTCATTAGTCTCTATAAGGGCAAATTAATTAAAAAAGTATATTCTGGTTTGACAAACGGTTACATCCTAATTGATAATGGTGAAGATTTCTTAATAAAAGATAATATAACAAATTTATATAGAAGCTAAAAACTTTGAGAAAACTCTTCCTTGTTGTTTTTTCATAGAATTTACCCTCTTGAGGAGGATTAATGGATGTCAGATTATTTAGTAATAGTGGAATCTCCAGCGAAAGCAAAAACGATTGAACGTTATTTAGGAAAAAAATATAAAGTAAAAGCTTCAATGGGTCATGTTAGAGACCTGCCAAAAAGCCAAATGGGAGTAGATGTAGAACAAAATTTTGATCCGAAATACATAACTATTCGGGGCAAAGGGCCAGTTTTAAAGGAACTAAAAACTGCAGCCAAGAAGGCGAAGAAAATTTTCCTAGCAGCTGACCCCGATCGTGAAGGAGAAGCGATTGCTTGGCATTTAGCCCATAGTCTCGATATTGATATTACCTCAGATTGCCGCGTGGTTTTTAACGAAATTACAAAAGATGCTATTAAAGAATCGTTTAAGCACCCGAGACCGATCAATCTGGATGTGGTAGATGCCCAACAGGCAAGAAGAATCCTTGACCGTTTAGTAGGCTATAACATCAGTCCATTATTATGGAAGAAAGTAAAAAAAGGATTGAGCGCTGGAAGGGTTCAATCAGTAGCGGTTAGATTGATTATTGATCGAGAAAAAGAAATTGCCTCATTTATTCCAGAAGAATATTGGTCTATTAAAAGCATGTTTGCTACAAATAACGGAAAAGATTTTGAGGCAAGTTTTTATGGTGTGAACGGGAAGAAGACTGAGCTAACTTCAGAAGAAGAAGTGCAATCAGTCATGAACAAGTTAGATGGTAACGCTTTTGAAGTGAAAAGCGTTACAAAGAAGGAAAGAAAAAGAAACCCTGCACTCCCATTTATCACATCTTCCTTACAACAGGAAGCAGCCCGTAAATTAAATTTCCGAGCGAAAAAGACGATGATGCTTGCACAACAGTTATATGAAGGCATAGAGCTTGGCAAAGAAGGTACAGTCGGGTTAATCACTTATATGCGTACAGATTCAACTAGAATTGCGGATTCCGCTAAGAATGAAGCAAAAGAATATATTGAAAAATCATATGGTAAATCATTTGTTTCAAATGAAGTAAGGAAAGAATTGAAAAAAACAAATGCACAGGATGCACATGAAGCGATACGTCCAACTTCTATTTTAAAGGATCCTTCATCTCTAAAAGAGTTTTTATCAAGAGATCAATTGCGGTTATACAAGCTTGTTTGGGAAAGATTCACAGCAAGTCAAATGGCTCCAGCGATATTGGATACTGTGAGTATCGACCTTTCACAAAATGATGTGATGTTTCGAGCGACAGGTTCGACTGTGAAATTCCAGGGATTCATGAAAGTGTATGTGGAAGGAAATGATGATCAGCAGGAGGAAAAAGAAAGCTTGCTTCCTCCTTTGGAAAGTGGAGATACAGTCTATTCAAAAGATGTTGATTCAAAACAGCATTTTACCCAGCCCCCACCCCGGTATACAGAGGCAAGGCTAGTTCGTTCATTAGAAGAACTCGGGATAGGTAGACCATCCACATATGCTCCGACTCTGGATACTATCCAAAAAAGGGGTTATGTTGCTCTTGATAATAAACGGTTTGTTCCAACAGAATTAGGGGAGATTGTAATTCAACTAATTTTAGAATTTTTCCCTGAAATCATTAACGTGGAATTTACAGCAGATCTTGAGACAAACTTAGATAATGTTGAAGAAGGAAAAGTAAACTGGGTTAACATCATTGATGGGTTCTATCATGAATTTTCAAAGCGTTTGCAAAAAGCAGAAATAGAAATGCAGGAAGTGGAAATTAAAGATGAACCTGCTGGAGAAGACTGTGAATTATGTGGGCATGAAATGGTCTATAAAATGGGTAGGTACGGAAAATTCATGGCTTGCTCCAACTTTCCAGATTGCCGAAATACAAAACCGATCGTTAAAGAAATCGGGGTTCCTTGTCCTAAGTGCGAAAAGGGAAATATAGTGGAAAGAAAGAGCAAGAAAAAGAGAATCTTTTTTGGATGCGATCAGTATCCTTCATGTGACTTTTTATCATGGGATAAGCCGATTGCACGGAAATGTCCAAAATGTGAGTCAATGCTTGTAGAAAAGAAGCTTAAAAAGGGTGTTCAAGTGCAGTGTGTAGAGTGTGATTACAAAGAAGAAGCACAGGGCTGATTATATTTTATTATCGTTCCACCTAGTTGCCTTTAGTGGAACGATTTAATGGAATTTTCTGCAGTTCGTATGGTTGATGTGATAGCTGGGAGCTTGATTAAATAAGCGAAGACCCAAGTAATCCAAGAAGAAGCTATACGAATTAATCAACTTACAAATATACCTGTAAATGGACAAAGGAAAAAGGGACTGACACATTCGTGGTTTGGTCAGCCCTTTTTCCTTTGCTTAAAAATATGATAATGAAATTGTGTATGGAGGAAATACTATGACAACAAAGACAGTAAATGTAATAGGTGCTGGACTTGCTGGAAGCGAAGCAGCATGGCAATTAGCCAATCAAGGCATTCAGGTTCACTTATATGAAATGCGTCCTGTTAAGCAAACTCCAGCTCATCATACAGATAAATTTGCAGAGCTAGTATGCTCAAACTCGCTTCGAGCTAATAACCTAACAAATGCTGTAGGTGTTCTGAAAGAAGAGATGCGCATACTAAATTCCGTTATCATTAAATCCGCTGACGATTGTGCTGTTCCAGCAGGAGGGGCTTTGGCAGTGGATAGGCACGAGTTTGCAGCAAAAGTTACCGAACGTGTGAGGCAGCATCCGAATGTTACGGTATTTAATGAAGAAATAGAAAGAATTCCTGATGGCCCGACTATCATAGCTACTGGACCACTTACCTCAAAGGCATTATCTGAGGAATTACGTATGTTAACTGGCGAGGAATATCTGTATTTCTATGATGCAGCCGCACCAATAATAGAAAAAGACAGTATCAATATGGATATCGTTTATCTAAAATCAAGGTATGATAAAGGAGAAGCCGCATATTTAAACTGTCCCATGACAGAAGAGGAATTTGATAAATTTTATGAAGCGTTAGTTGAGGCGGAAACAGTGCCACTGAAGGAATTTGAAAAAGAAATTTTCTTTGAAGGTTGTATGCCAATTGAAGTTATGGCAAATCGAGGTAGGAAAACCATGCTCTTTGGACCGTTAAAACCTGTGGGATTAGAAGATCCCAAGACAGGAAAACGACCTTTTGCCGTTGTGCAATTACGTCAAGACGATGCGGCTGGTACTTTGTATAATATTGTCGGTTTTCAGACACATTTAAAATGGGGTCCTCAAAAAGAGGTAATTCAATTAATTCCGGGATTAGAAAATGCCGAAGTGGTCCGTTATGGGGTCATGCATCGAAATACGTTTATCAATTCACCTAATTTGTTGAAGCCGACTTATCAATTCAAAGAAAGAGAAGACCTTTTCTTTGCAGGGCAAATGACAGGAGTGGAAGGATATGTGGAATCCGCGGCATCGGGCTTAATTGCAGGGCTTAACGCTGCTCGTCTCGTACAAGGCCTTGAGCCACTTGTTTTCCCGAAAGAAACAACTATCGGAAGTATGGCGAACTATATTACATCCACAAACGCAAAGAATTTTCAGCCGATGAATGCAAATTTTGGACTGCTTCCTGATCTTCCTGTTAAAATAAAAAACAAGCAGGAAAGAAATGAAGCACATGCTAGGAGAGCGTTGGAAACAATTCAGAATTTTGTAAAAAATTAATCAGATTAATTGCAAGGGCTACTAAATTGTGATACTATTTAGTAGCCCTTGTGAGGTGATATCGATGGAAAATGTAAATGTTTCGTTAAATTCTTTTCTTGAGTATTTACAAATTGAGCGAAACTATTCAAAATATACAATTGTATTTTATCAAAAAGATTTGGAAGAATTTTTTGATTTCATGACAGAGGAAGCGATTGCATCTTTTACCGATGTCACTCATAATGAAGCCCGCTTGTATCTGACAAGACTTCATCAGAAGAAGTATGCAAGAAGGTCCATTGCTAGAAAAACTTCTTGTTTAAGAAGCTTTTTTAAGTTTCTTTTAAGAGAGAAGAGAATAGAGCAGCACCCTTTTTCACTAGTTTCAGTGCCTAAACTCGATAAGCTTTTGCCCAAATTTTTGTATAATGAGGAATTGGAGAAGCTTTTTGATGTTTCTGATTTAACCACGGCATTAGGCCAACGAAACCAAGCGCTCCTTGAGTTGTTATACGGTACTGGTATCCGTGTAAGTGAATGTTGTTCTATCACAATTGGGGATATAGATTTTCAATTGGGTACAATACTTGTTACAGGTAAAGGGAATAAACAACGTTATGTTCCTTTTGGAACCTATGCGCATGACGCGCTCTCCACCTACATAGAAAATGGTAGAAAGGAATTATTGCAAAAGCAGTTAGATTCCAATCAGACAAAACATCTTTTCTTAAATTTTCGTGGGGGTGCGATAACTCCCCGTGGAGTAAGAGTGGTTTTGAACGATATTGTAAAAAGAGCGAGTTCAACCTTACATATTAGTCCTCATACGCTTCGTCACACATTTGCCACTCATCTGTTGAATGAAGGAGCCGACCTGCGGGTTGTACAGGAACTCCTGGGCCATGCCAGCCTTTCCTCGACGCAGGTTTACACTCATGTTACGAAAGACCATTTACAACGTACGTATAATCAATTTCACCCTCGTGCATAAGAGGACGAATGGAGGAAGGAATGCATGTCATCATTTCATGCTACAACTATTTTTGCAGTCCAACATAATGGGAAATGTGCAATGTCTGGTGATGGTCAGGTTACATTTGGTAATGCAGTAGTAATGAAACATACAGCCAGAAAAGTACGTAAGCTGTTTAATGGTAGAATCTTAGCAGGCTTTGCTGGATCAGTTGCCGATGCCTTTACTTTGTTTGAAATGTTTGAGGCGAAGTTGGAAGAGTATAATGGGAACATTCAACGATCGGCAGTCGAGCTTGCAAAAGAATGGCGTACAGACAAAGTATTACGTAGATTGGAAGCGATGCTTATTGTCATGGATGAGTCAAGCCTTTTACTTGTTTCTGGTACAGGAGAAGTTATCGAGCCGGATTATGGTATCCTCGCTATCGGATCAGGAGGTAATTACGCCCTGTCAGCAGGTAGAGCTTTAAAAAAGTATGCAGGTGAAAAGCTGACAGCAAGGGAAATTGCCAAAGCTGCTTTGGAAACTGCTGGAGAGATTTGTGTTTATACCAATGACAATATCGTTGTAGAAGAACTATAGAAAAGGCGGTTGTAGATATGAGTACAAAATTAACCCCTAAGCAGATAGTAGAAATGCTTGATCAATATATTGTAGGTCAAACAAATGCTAAAAAAGCAGTAGCAGTCGCTCTGAGAAACAGATATAGAAGGAGCTTGCTAACAGGGAACCTTCGTGATGAGGTTGTACCGAAAAACATACTTATGATCGGACCTACTGGTGTTGGTAAAACGGAAATTGCAAGAAGGATTGCTAAACTTGTTGGTGCCCCTTTTATCAAAGTGGAAGCAACAAAGTTTACTGAAGTAGGCTATGTAGGCAGAGATGTAGAATCAATGGTACGGGACCTAGTTGAAACTTCCGTGAGATTAGTTAAAGAAGAAAAGCTTGTAAGTGTAAAAGAAAAAGCAATGGAAAATGCAAATAAGCGGATTGTGGATTTGTTAGTACCAGGCAAACAAAAAAATACCTCTTATAAAAACCCGTTAGAAATGTTCTTTGGCGGAAATGCTTCTGCAAATGATACAGATGATCAGGAAAAACAAGAAGAAGTATCAATTAACGAGCAGCGGAGAAAAATGGCTCACCAATTGGCTCTTGGCGAATTGGAAGACCGTTATCTAACCGTTGAGGTGGAAGAACAGCAAGCTTCTATGTTTGACCTCCTCCAAGGGTCGGGTATGGAACAAATGGGAACAAATATGCAGGATGCCTTGAGTAGTCTTATGCCAAAGAAAAAGAAAAAGAGAAGACTGACTGTCCGAGAAGCAAGACCAATACTTACAAATGAAGAAGCCCAGAAGCTGATTGATATGGATGAAGTCACACAAGATGCAATAACTAGGGCAGAACAAAGTGGTATTATTTTCATTGACGAAATTGACAAAATAGCCAAGAAGAACAGTGGTTCGTCAGCTGATGTTTCACGTGAAGGAGTCCAACGTGATATTTTGCCTATCGTGGAAGGCTCTACAGTGGTTACAAAATACGGGCAAGTAAAAACGGACCATGTATTATTTATTTCAGCCGGTGCTTTTCATATTGCAAAGCCTTCCGATTTGATACCAGAACTACAAGGACGTTTTCCGATTCGTGTAGAACTGACGAAATTAGCTGTTGAAGATTTTGTAAGAATTCTTATTGAACCGGACAATGCATTGCTTAAACAATATATTGCTCTGTTGGAAACAGAAGGTATAAAAGTCGAATTTTCTGACGATGCTATTCGTAAAATAGCCGAAGTAGCGTTCCAAGTAAATCAGGAAACTGATAATATTGGTGCCCGTAGGTTACATACCATCTTAGAAAAACTATTAGAAGATTTATCTTTTGAAGCTCCGGATATCAATCTTGAAAAAATAGTGATAACTCCACAATATGTGGATGAAAAATTAGGTAATATCGTGAAAAATAAAGATTTAAGTCAATTTATTTTATAATAGAACCAGTTTTTAGGAGGAAAGAAAATGCCATTATTACAAAAAACAAGAACAATTAACGCAATGCTACAAAAAGCAGCAGGCAAACCAGTTAACTTTAAAGAAATGTCTGAAACACTATGCGATGTTATCGAGGCAAATGTGTTTGTATTATCCCGTCGTGGGAAATTATTGGGATATTCCATCAATCAACAAATTGAAAATGAGCGTATGATAAAGATGCTTGAAGATCGTCAATTTCCTGAAGAGTATACCAAAAACTTATTTAACATTTCTGAAACATCTTCCAACCTTGATGTTGAAAGTGAGTACACAGCGTTCCCTGTAGAAAATAAAGATTTATTTAAATCAGGATTAACGACAATCGTACCTATTATCGGTGGAGGAGAGCGTTTAGGAACACTAATTCTTGCGCGTCTTCAAGAGCCATTCTCTGACGACGATTTAATTTTAGCGGAATATGGTGCAACAGTAGTTGGTATGGAAATCTTACGCGAAAAAGCGGAAGAAATTGAAGAGGAAGCAAGAAGTAAAGCGGTAGTTCAAATGGCAATTAGTTCACTATCATACAGCGAGCTAGAAGCAATTGAACATATCTTTGAAGAGCTAGATGGAAAAGAAGGTTTACTTGTAGCAAGTAAAATTGCAGATAGAGTGGGAATTACACGATCTGTTATTGTAAATGCCCTACGTAAACTTGAAAGTGCTGGTGTTATCGAGTCTCGTTCACTAGGAATGAAAGGTACGTATATTAAAGTTCTAAATGATAAATTCTTGGTGGAATTATCCAAGTTAAAATCACATTAAGACAAAATAAAACAAAAGGGTTCGACATTTTACTACAAAATTCGTAGTAGTGTCGAACCCTTTTTTTGGTGGGGAATGGGAGCAAGAGAAAATAATGGAATGAGGTGATGGGTCTTTATACCTAACGAGTAAAATGAGTCAAAGTATCGATTTTTTTTAACATTTGATACATAGACATATCGGTTACCTTAATTTACAATAAAACCATACATACAATATTCGACAAAAATATATAATTCGAAACTAAGAATGATTATATGGGGGTACAAATGAAGGTTTTTTCGACATCCATCCAAGCCTTGGAAAAGGGAATACAATATTCAGGAACAAAACACAAAGCTATTTCTGATAATATAGCAAATGTGGATACACCAAATTTTAAGCGTAAGGAAGTTTCAGCTAATTTCGGCGAAGTACTTCGACAAACACTTCAATCAAAGAAAACAGACAACAGGCATTTAGAGTTTTCAAAAGGTAATCCAAATCAACCTTTTAAAGTAACAACCTCCTCTAATTCCTATTCCCATAATGGAAACAATGTTGATATTGATAAAGAAATGTCGGACATGGCAGAAAATCAGATTTATTATTATACGCTTATTGATCAGTTAAATGGAAAATTTCAATCACTTCAAAATGTCATTAAGGGAGGAAGATCCTAATGTCTATGTTTAAAACGATGAATATTTCAGCAAGTGCTCTGACATCGCAGCGCTTGAGGATGGACGTTATCTCTTCTAATATGGCAAATGTAGATACGACAAGAGGAGAATATCGAAACGGTCAATGGGAACCGTACCGAAGAAAAATGGTCGAAACTACTCCTCGTGCAAATAGTTTTCAATCGTATCTGCAAAAAGCTAGTGGAACAAGTAATGGGATTGGCGATGGTGTAAAAGTTACTAGGATTACAGAAGATGAAACACCTTTCCGATTAGCATTCGACCCAGAACATCCTGATGCAGACGAAGAAGGCTATGTTCGTTTACCAAATGTTGACCCACTGAAAGAAATGGTTGACCTTATGAGTGCAACAAGATCTTATGAAGCAAATGTTACAGTCTTTAATGCTTCAAAAGGGTTAATGATGAAAACCTTGGAGCTTGGAAAATAGGAGGATAAAGAATGATTACTAAGTTAGCCACTACTCAACCAATGACATTACCAACAGAACTAAATCAAAAATCTGGCGGGGAAGTTCATCAAGAGTTTTCCACCTATTTAAAAAATGCCATAAATGAAGTGAATAATTCCCAAGTGGCATCTAATGAATTAACAACAAAACTGGTGAATAATCAAGGTGTCGAACTACATGATGTATTAATTGCCCAACAAAAGGCAAGTGTAGCCATGCAATTAACGATGGAAATAAGAAATAAAGGTATTGAAGCTTATCAGGAAATTATGAGAATGCAAGTATAAACTAAATGATGCTAAAAAAAGAAAGCTTGATGATGATATACGGCAAAAAATAATGCGGTTATTCACTGCATAAATGTGCTGCAAGATGTAACCGGGGGAATTGACGGAATGAAAGAGAGATTACAAGCTATTAAGACTAAGACAGTTTCATTTTGGAGCAATAGAAGTAGCGTCCAAAAGACAGCCATCATAAGTTCAGTAATTGTTTCATTTTTTGCTGTCATTGCTATTATTTATTTTTTATCAAAGACTGATATGGCTCCACTATATAAAGATTTGACAGTCCAAGAAACAGGACAGATAAAAGAAGTATTGGATAGTAGGGGGATTTCCTCGCAAATTACGAATAATGGCACATCCATTCTTGTTCCAGAGCAAGTGGTAGACTCACTAAAAGTTGAACTTGCTGCTGAAGGAGTTCCGAAAAGCGGTAGTATTGATTATAGTTTTTTTGGTGAAAGATCTGGATTTGGTATGACGGATAATGAATTTCAAATTATGAAATTGGATGCTATGCAAACCGAATTGGCAAACCTGGTGAAGGGTATAGATGGAGTTGCTAATGCACAAGTAATGTTGAATTTACCTGAAGAAGGTGTGTTTGTTAGGGAATCTACCCGAGAAGCATCTGCATCGATTGTTATTCATAATGCACCAGGTTATCAATTTGATCAACAACAGATTGATGCACTGTATCATTTAGTTTCCAAAAGTATTCCTAATCTTTCAACAGATAATATCGTCATTATGAATCAGAACTTTGAGTATTTTGATTACAAAAATAGTCAAAACTCTGGAAATGTATTCACTGCTGCTTCTCAATTGGAATTAAAGAAACAAATAGAGAAGGATCTACAAAGGCAGGTCCATCAAATGCTTGGCATGATGATGGGTTATAACAAAGTAATTGTCTCTGTAACAACAGATATAGACTTTACACAAGAAACGAGAGCTGAAGATGAAGTACTTCCTGTAGATGTAGAAAATATGGAAGGCATTGCGGTAAGTATTGAAAGAATTACCGAAACGTATACAGGTAGTGATGATATCGCAGGAGGAGTACCGGGGACTGGCGAAGCAGATGTTCCTGCTTATGTTGCTGGCGGAGGAACAGGAAGTGGCGATTACGAAAGAATCGAAGAGAGAATCAACAATGACGTTAATCGAATCAGAAAGGAAATTGTTGAAAGTCCATATAAAGTAAGAGACCTGGGAATACAAGTAATGGTTGAACCGCCAATAGCAGATGACCCTCTTAGCCTTCAGGCAAATACAGTGGATGATATAAGGCAAATACTAAATACAGTTGTTCGTACGACCATTGATAAGAATATGCTTCCTGCAGATCAAGAAGAATTGAACTTAGATGATAAAGTAGTGGTGTCTGTTCAACCGTTTTTTGGAAAGGTAGATATGGAAGATACACCATCCGAGAGTATTCCAATGTGGATTTTTGTAGTAGCAGGAATCCTACTAGCAATTATTCTATTACTCCTGTTCTTATTGATTCGCAACAGACGAGCAGCAGATGTGGAAAAGGAAGTTTTATCAGTTGAAGAGGAATTGATTCCAGTAGCGGTTCCAGATATACATGATGAAAAAGAATCAGAGAGTTCGGTTCGCAAAAAACAGTTAGAAAAACTAGCAAAGGATAAACCGGATGAGTTCGCAAAGTTACTCCGTTCCTGGTTATCAGAGTAAAAAGGAAGGGGGAGAAGTAATTGGCAAAAGTAGGTCAATCCAAAACGTTTTCAAACAAACAAAAGGCTGCCATATTATTAATCTCTCTAGGGCCGGATGTTTCCGCCTCTGTTTATAAGCATTTATCTGAAGATGAAATAGAAAAACTGACACTTGAAATTAGTGGTGTTAGAAAAGTGGATTCTCATATTAAAGAAGACATTTTAGAGGAGTTTCACCAAATTGCGCTTGCACAAGACTATATTTCTCAAGGTGGAATAGGCTATGCTAAAACAGTTTTGGAAAAGGCGCTAGGGAAAGATCAAGCTGCAGCCATTATTACTAGATTAACTTCATCTTTACAAGTAAAACCTTTTGATTTTGCAAGAAAAGCTGATGCATCTCAAATATTAAATTTTATTCAAAATGAACATCCACAAACGATAGCTCTTGTATTATCTTACCTTGAACCAACTAAATCAGGTCAGATATTATCTGAACTACCACAAGAGCTTCAGGCTGATATTGCAAAAAGGATTGCTGTAATGGATAGTACTTCCCCAGAAATTATCAATGAAGTGGAACAGATTTTGGAAAGGAAACTTTCCACGACTGTAACACATGATTATACAAATACTGGTGGTATTGATGCAGTAGTCGAGGTGTTAAACCAAGTTGATAGAAGTACAGAAAGAACAATACTAGACTCACTCGAGATACAAGACCCAGAGCTTGCAGAAGAAATTAAGAAACGTATGTTTGTCTTTGAAGATATTGTCACTTTGGACAATATGGCTATACAGCGAGTTATTCGTGATGTTGAAAATGAAGACTTAATGCTGGCACTAAAAGTTGCAAGTGAGGAAGTTAAAGACATTGTTTTCAAAAATATGTCTAAGAGAATGGTAGAAACCATGAAGGATGATATGGAGTATATGGGACCTGTCAGACTTAAGGATGTCGAAGAAGCTCAGTCAAGAATTGTAGGAATTATCCGTAAGCTTGAAGAGGCAGGAGAAATAGTAATTGCACGTGGTGGAGGGGATGACATCATTGTCTAGGCTAATTAAATCTTCCCGCTTACAGGAATTGTCAAGAGAAACAATTTCCATCAAGGTTGCTCCTATATTCACTGCCAATAAAAGGTCAGAGGAAGAGGAAGCAGGCAGTTTATCGATAGAGCATATTAATAATTTGATTGAACAAGCAGAACGAAAAGCCTCAAAAATTTTAGAGCAAGCAGAAATAGATAAACAAAATACTTTAACAACCATAGAAAATGATAAAAAAGCTTGGAAAAACGAAAAAGAAGATTTACAAAAACAAGCATATGCGATTGGGTACGATGAAGGATTTACAGTTGGGAAAAAAGAGGCATTTGACCAAAATGCTTTTATCATCAACCAAGCAAAAGAGATTTTGGAGTTATCAAAAGAAGAACATCACAAAAAGTTAGATAACTCCATAGAGTCCATTGTGGCACTTAGTATGAAAGTTGCAGAGAAAATTCTAGGTAAGACGCTGGATTCAGATCCAACATCTTTTACTAAGTTAGTACAAGCAGCTTTAATAGAAGTGAAAGAAAAAGAAGAAGTAAAGCTTTTTACGAGCCCTTCAGATTTCCCTTATCTTATACAGAACAAAGAACAACTCCAAAGTGTACTTAATAGTCAATATGATTTAGTAATTTATCCAGACACAGAGCTTTCCAAAGGGGAATGCTGGATTGATTCATCGGCAGGTAGGATGGATGTTTCTTTACAAACTCAATTACAAGAAATCAAAGAACACTTGTTGCAGCTGGTGAATATGGAGTCTAAATCATGATTACTGTGGAAGAGTTAATAAAGGAAGTAGATGAGATCAATTCCTATAAAAGATATGGCAAAGTCAAAAGAGTTATTGGATTAATGATTGAATCAAAAGGGCCAGAAAGTTCGATAGGTGATGTATGCAATATCATCATAAGCAAGAAAAAGAAAAAAATTGTTCAAGCTGAAGTGGTTGGCTTCAGGGATGATCATGTCATCCTTATGCCTTTTACTGACATACAGGAAATAGGACCAGGATGTATGGTAGAGGCCACAAATAATTCATTGGAAGTTAGAATTGGCGAAGAACTTAGAGGGATGGTATTAGACGCATTAGGTAATCCGCTCGATGACGATATAAATCTCCCACATGGATTAAAGAAATTTGCAACAGATCAAGCACCACCTAATCCGATGAGCCGTCCTTCTATAACAGAAGAGCTTGAAGTTGGCGTGAAAGTGATAGATGGTTTACTAACAGTCGGCAAAGGTCAACGCGTAGGAATCTTTGCCGGGAGTGGAGTGGGGAAAAGTACACTTCTCGGGATGATTGCCAGAAATTCTAAGGCAGATATAAATGTAATAGCTCTTATCGGTGAGCGTGGCAGAGAGGTAATGGATTTTTTAGAAAGAGATCTTGGACCAGAAGGATTAAAAAGGTCCATTGTTGTAGTGGCAACCTCCGACCAACCAGCTTTAATGAGAATTAAAGGGGCCTATACTGCAACAGCGATATCCGAATTTTTCCGAAATCAAGGCTATAATGTCATGCTGATGATGGATTCCGTAACGAGGGTTGCTATGGCTCAGCGTGAGGTAGGTTTGGCGGTAGGGGAACCACCAACAACGAAAGGTTATACCCCTTCCGTATTTTCCATGCTTCCTAAACTTTTAGAGAGGACTGGAACGAATAAATACGGTTCGATAACCGCTTTTTATACAGTGCTAGTGGATGGAGATGACATGAACGAACCAATAGCAGATACTGTTCGTGGAATACTCGATGGCCATTTTGTATTGGATAGGGAACTGGCAAATAAAGGACAATACCCAGCAATCAATGTTCTAAAGAGTGTAAGCAGGGTGATGAACAATATTGTAGAGAGGGATCATAAACAAGCTGCCGAATTGTTAAGAGAAAAATTATCTAAATATTATCAGGCGGAAGACTTGATAAACATTGGTGCTTATAAGCGAGGAAGTTCTATAGAAATAGATGATGCTATCACTGCCTTTCCTTCTATTATTCAATTTTTAAAACAAGAAGTTGAGAACAAGTGGCAGTTTTCTGAGACCAAGAAAGAACTTATCAACCTAATGAAGTAGGTGTGCATTAAATGCTTTTAAAAAGGGGAAGACTCGAAAAGATTCTTGTTGTGAAAAATGCAGAAAAAAATCAAGCAAGCTCTGAGTACCGACAAGCGATTTCCAATTTTGAGTCAGAAGGTAAAGCCTTGTATGAGTTATTAAAAAAGAAAGAACTGTTGGAAGAACATTTACAAACCCAATTACAAACAGGTATCCCTATTGAAAAACTAAAACAGCAGCAATTTTTTATGGGGAATTTAGAAAAGAATCTATTTCACCAGCAAAAGAAAGTCAACCATGCTAGGGCATTTATGAACTTGAAAGAGGAAAAGCTCAAAGAACAATCGGTTGAATTTAAAAAATATGAAGTGTTGGAAGAAAAAGAGAAGCGGTATTGGAAAGAAATAGATTCCAAAACGGAAGCAACATTTATTGATGAACTCTCCATTCTTCAATATTCGCAGCACACAAATAGGTGAGTGGAATCATGAAAAAAGAAAAACAAAATGATGTGGAAGAAACTAAAAGTACCTTTATGCAAAAAATTTTATATTTGTTTATTATACCCCTTATGTTCGTTTCTATCCTAATTCTTGGCTATCTCACTTATCAAGGGCAAAACGTTTTTGAAATGGCAAAAGCTTTTGTCCCAGAGAAAAAAGAAACAGCTACGATCCAAGAAGAAAAAGATGATGAACCAATTATCAATACAAGTGATGAGGAAAAGGAAGCAACAGTGAGTTCTCCCCAAGAAGTAATTCTCCTCGAAAGGGAGGTAAGTGAAAAACAAAGGGAGATTGAAAAATTGCTTTCTCAATTAAAGCAAGCAAATGAGCGAATAGCAACACTTGAAAATGAGCAGCAAGAAGTCAAGGCATCGACAAAAGAGTTGGCAAAACTTTATGAAGGGATGTCGACAAGAAAGGCAGCCCAAATAATACAAGAGCTTGACGAAGAGATGGCATTAATTATCTTTAAAGAATTAAGCACAGCCAAAGCATCTTCTATCCTCGGTCAGATAGAGCCTCAAATGGCAGCCAGATTCACCACATTATTAGCTAATGAAGAATAGGGTTTGCAGAAAGGAATGAGCTGTTTGAACTTTTTTGTAACAGGAAACATTGGAACTGTCCGTTCAGGTGACACCATGCAATCTGAAGGGAAAAAAACGGAAACAAACTCTTTTCAAGAAGCGTCAAGGATGTTTCAATCCTTATTATCTGCTAATTTATTATCTCGTGAATCAGGCGAAGTTGATGCTAAAAGTGCTTTAGTTTTTAATGAAGCGTCACATCTCCCTGATGTTATGGAAGTCATGACGAAAGAAATGGAAGAATTGCTCTTTTTACAACTTTCCTTTTTGAATAATATTCAAACATTAGCGAATGAGAATGTAGAAAATGCCACTGAACTTCTGTCTGAGGATTATTATTCCGCTCTTGAAGACATAATTCTAATGATGGAAAGCATTACAGTAAATTCTGCTCCTATCCAACAAAATGGATCAATTGACAATCAAAAATTGATAGAACAGTATTTTAATCTATCAGAACGTGTAATTCAATTGATGAAAAACATCGTTGGTAAATTAGAAGATAATAGTAAAAGTGATCAAAAACTTGCTAAAGAAACGTCCAATCTGAATGAATTGATGACCTTAATTGAAAGAAAACTAGATTCGCAAACTCTTGTTGAAAGAAAACCAATCCTTGCCCAACAAAATACAGCACCAAATCCATTTCATTTCTCAACGACGGAAGCAGTTTTTGTAGAAAATGGATCAGTACAGTTGAGTACTTTGCAGCAACCTAAACAGGCGACGATTCAATGGACAATAGATACTTCAACAAGTGAAAGGGCAAAAGAGCAGTTATTACAAAGACTTGAAGGAATATTGGGAAAAAGCAATATTAAGTTTGTAAATGGAAACCAAACGATGACGATTAGATTAAATCCTGATCATCTTGGAACATTACATATTAAACTCCAGGATAGTCCTCAGGGATTACTGGCAAAGCTTATCGTCCATTCCAAATCTGCTGCTTCCCTTTTAGAAAGTACGATTAGCAACCTGAAGCAAAATCTAGCTTTATCAAATGTAAATGTAGACAAATTGGAAGTGGTGTTCCAAGGTCAAGAACAAAGAGTTTTCCAACAGCAGAATAACCCTAATGATCAACCATATCAATCCAAACAATCACAATCTCAAGATAAGAAAAAGGATGAAGAAGCAAAATCCTTTGAAGACGTATTTTTAGAAGAATTGGAAATAAAAGATGTAGGTGAAGATACATGACAAACACGATTTCTTCCGACTTATTTATCAGCAATCGCCAAACGGAATCGCAACGATCAACCAATATAATGGGAAAAGACGATTTTCTGCGTCTATTAATTGCTCAGCTTCAAAATCAAGATCCCCTTAATCCGATGGAGGATCGAGAATTTATTGCACAGATGGCAAATTTCTCCTCGCTCGAACAGATGACCAATTTGAATAAAAGCATGGAAGGATTCATTAGCAATCAAAACAAAATGAATGTACTTTCTCTTCAGCAATATCTAGGTGTAAATCTTTCTTGGCAAGATGTTAAAGAAGTGGATGGAGAGATGGTTGTAGAGACAAAGTCAGGTTTTGTTTCAAGTATTTCCATGGTTGATGGCAAAGCGAGACTTGTAATGAATGATGGTAGTGAAATTGCGGTGGAACAGATTACGAAAGTAAAGCATTCTGAGGAGTCATTGCCCTCTTCTCAACTTTCTCTGCTTTCAGCAAGTCATCTGATCGGAAAAAAAGTTTCCGTTACTTTTGATGGACAATCTGTTGATATGGCACCAGTAGAATCTGTGTTGACTAAAGATGGTAAAACGTATCTTACTCTTAATAATGAGCTGTTTATTGGTAAGAAGATTCCTTTAGATGCTATTACGAGAATCTCTCAATAACAACTTTATATAAACAATACCCACAATCATTTTAAAATAAACAAGGGGGAATAAATCATGTTACGTTCCATGTATTCAAGTATCGGAGCATTAAAAAACTTCCAAACTAAGCTGGATGTAATTGGAAACAATATTGCTAATGTCAACACTTACGGCTTTAAGAAAGGTAGAGTTACCTTCCAAGAAATGATGGTTCAGCAGTTATCTGGTGCAAGTGGGCCAGCAGCAGGTAGAGGTGGAACTAATGCGAAGCAAGTGGGGCTTGGATCAATGATTAGCTCCATTGATACGATTCAAACACAAGGATCTTTACAAACAACTGCGCGACCACTTGATCTTGCCCTTTCTGGTGACGGATACTTTGCAGTGGCAACCATCTCTGATATCACTAGAGTAAACGTAGATTCCAATACTACTTATGGCGATAATCGTATCCTGGGTGGATCAATAGATGCTGCAGTATCTCTTAATTATACGCGCTCAGGGAACTTTTACTTGGATAATAATGGATACCTAGTAAATGCAAATGGAATGTATCTGATAGGAGAAACAGGAGAAAAACGTATTCCTAATGATAATATAATAGCAGCATCAAACGCTGCCTTAAATGCAAGTGAAATTTTCTTTGATGAGTACAGAGACTTCCGCAATGATACGAATAGGTTTTTAGATCTCTCTATGAAATTTTTAGAAGCGCAGCGAACATTTGAGGATGCAGAGAAAGCGAACACGGAAGCCGGTGGTAATGATCCGCAGTTACTGGCAGCAGCTCAGGCAGCGGAATCAGCGAGAGATAATGCAGCGACTCAATTCAATGATTTTTACTCCAATATTTATTCAGGAGAATTAGATTCTTTCAGAGGTGCAGCAACTGCACTTAATGTCTCCATTGATAACTTTATTACAAATACTGGGGAGGTCGTATACAGATTAAACGATCCTGTCGTACAAAATTATACGGGTACTATCCCAACAGCTGCAAATGCGAATGTAAATGATCTTTCAAACTTAGTAAACTATGCTCAAAATATTAAAACAAATCTTGACACTGCTTACCGAACATTTGAAAATTATGTAGCAACAGCAGAAATGATTCAAATGCCAACTTGGACTGACTCATTAAGCGGTAGCGCTGGCCTAATCCAAATTCCGCCAAATGCTAGAAGCTTTAGTATTACTGGGGATGGAAAAGTCAACTTTATTGATCAAAATGGAAACTTGAAGGTAGCTGGCCAATTAATGCTTGCTAAATTTCCAAATGATGCCGGGTTAGAAAGGGTGGGAGAGAACCTTTTCCAGCAATCCAATAACTCTGGTAGTATGGACAAAAATGGTGATGGACTGCAATTAGATGAGATGTTCAGACCTGGTCAAAACGGTGCAGCATCCATCATCTCAGGTACTCTTGAAATGTCCAATGTGGATCTTTCTGAAGAATTTACAGAAATGATCACAGCTCAAAGGGGATTTCAGGCAAATACTCGAATCATTACAACTTCCGATGAAATTTTACAAGAGCTTGTCAATCTGAAGCGATAAGGAGGGAGGGCTAAGTGTGTAAAGGCTTAGCCCGACTGTATTGATTATGTTAACTAGGTTGAATGGAAAAAAGTTTGCAGTCAATGTCTGGTTAATGGAACAAATAGAAGAAACACCAGACACTATGATCACATTGAATAATGGCAAAAAGCTTATTGTAAAAGAAAGCATGCAAGACGTGTTGGTACTTTGCAAAGCCTTTTTTGCACAAATGCATCATGGTACTTATTTGGAGGCTGAAAAAGATGTTTCGCAATAAAATAGTAAACGCCATGATTATTATTTTGCTTGCTATCTCGCTTTTAGGTGTTGTTGCCCTTATTTCGTTGGATATATTTTCTGCTGATGGAGCTTCTGAGGAGCCTTCTATAGATGACGTTTTGAAGTATTCGGTAGATTTTGAGGAGATTACAACAAACTTAAAAAGCGGTGGTTTTATCCGTTTAACCATTAAAGTGCAAACAGATGGTAAAAAGGCACGAGCAGAAATTGAAAAAAGAGATTTTCAAGTGCAGAACATTGTAATACATGAAATTTCTAATAAATCCGCTACAGAGTTAAATGGAGGAAAAGGAATCACGCAGCTTGAAGAGGATATTCAGGAAAAATTAAATGAAATAATGCAGGATGGAGAAGTCGTGAAAGTATATGCAACCTCCTTTCTCCTACAAAATTAATCACCAAGAGGTTGATGAGAATAGGCGGTGATGAAATGTCTACGGAAATAATGTCACAAAATGAAATAGATGCACTACTTTCTGCCCTTTCAACGGGTGAGATGAATGCTGAAGAATTAAAGAAGGAACAGGAAGAGAGAAAAGTTAAAGTTTATGATTTCAAACGAGCTCTCCGATTTTCCAAAGACCAAATAAGAAGCATTACGAGAATACATGAGAATTTTGCGAGGCTGCTTACAACCTATTTCTCAGCACAATTGCGTACTTATATACAAATCAGTGTTGCTTCTGTGGATCAATTGCCTTATGAGGAATTCATTCGATCTATTCCTAAGATGACGATCCTAAATGTATTTGAAGTTACTCCACTTGAAGGTAGAGTGGTACTTGAAATAAACCCTACCATTGCCTATGCCATGCTGGATAGACAGCTGGGAGGAAAGGGTTCAGGCGTTAACAAAGTTGATAGTTTGACAGAAATTGAGACAAGGTTAATGACGACACTTTTTGAGGGAGCAATTGAAAATTTTGGAGAAGCATGGGATACAATTACGGAAATGCAACCCAAATTATCCGATCTTGAAGTCAATCCGCAGTTTCTTCAAATGGTATCTCCAAATGAAACAGTAATTGTTATTTCTATGAACATTACAATTGGCGAAGTTTCAGGGGTAATTAACATCTGTATTCCTTATGTCGTGCTAGAGCCAATTATTCCGAAGCTATCTGCTCACTATTGGATGGAAGAAAAACATAAAGTAAGACAAGCACATGAGCAGGAATCTCTCGAAAAGGTGATTAGAGCAACTTCATTGATAGTCACAGCAGAGCTTGGCAAATCTGAAATTTCGTTTTCAGATTTATTAAATATTAACATTGGGGATGTAATTCCTCTTGATCAAAAAATAGATAAACCTATTAATATAAAAGTAGATAATAAACCAAGCTACTTTGCACAAGTAGGACAAGTGAAAAAACATTTAGCAATACAAATCATGGAAAAAATTAAGGAGGGTTACGAGGATGATGAGTGACGGAATGTTATCTCAAGATGAGATAGATGCCTTGCTTCGAGGGACAGATAACAACGATCAGGACCCCCCTTTAAATGAGCTGAAAACTGAAGAGTATCTATCTACTTTAGAACAAGACGCATTAGGCGAAATTGGGAATATTTCCTTTGGTAGTTCGGCCACTGCCTTGTCTACTTTATTAAATCAAAAGGTTGAAATTACTACCCCTAAAGTATCATTGATTGAAAGGAAAAAACTTGAAAACGAATTTCCTGATCCCTACGTGGCAATACGTGTAAGTTATACCGAAGGGTTTACAGGTACGAATATATTAGTAGTGGAACAAAAGGATGCAGCTATCATAGCTGACTTGATGTTAGGAGGTTCTGGAGAAACTCCACAAGTAGAATTTGATGAAATTCATCTTAGCGCAGTACATGAAGCGATGAACCAAATGATGGGATCTGCAGCAACTTCTATGTCGACTGTCTTTGCTAAAAAGATAGACATTTCCCCTCCTGCTGTGATGTTGTTGGATTTGAAAGAAGGTGAAGGTGCATCTGAGCTTCCTGAAGAAGAGCTGTTAATAAAGGTCGCATTTTCCATCCGGATTGGAACTTTAATCGATTCTTCTATTATGCAAATACTTCCTTATGAATTTGCAAAAAAATTGGTCGGGGAGTTATTAAATCAAAATAATGAGCCAATAGTAGAGACTGAACAGGTAGATATGCAGCCAACTATTAATCAACCTGCAGCATCTCACTATGTAGCTAGTGCTCCATCTCACAGCGACACAGCATTTTCTAAGGAAACAGCTCATGCCCAACAGGCTTTTGCATTTGCAAATGGAGAAGCGATGGGTAGCTCAAATAGTAACCAATCATTCTCAACACAGCATGCCGTAAACGTCCAACCAGCTGTATTTACTAACTTCGAGACAACTGCAGTAGAAGAATCAGAGCCTAGTAACTTAAGTATGCTTTTGGACATTCCTCTGCAAGTGACAGTAGAACTTGGCAGAACAAAGCGATCTGTTAAAGATATCTTAGATTTATCAACTGGCTCCATTATTGAATTGGACAAACTTGCAGGTGAACCGGTTGATATTTTAGTCAACAATAAGCTGATTGCACAAGGCGAAGTAGTGGTTATTGATGAAAGCTTTGGTGTTAGGGTTACAGATATAGTAAGTCAATCAGATAGAATACGAAAACTTCGATAGATATTAGGGGGAAATAACATGAGTAAAAGAATACTGATTGTAGACGATGCGGCATTTATGAGAATGATGATTAAAGATATCTTAACAAAAAATGGGTATGAAGTGGTTGGTGAGGCAGCAGATGGTGCTCAAGCAGTTGAAAAGTATAAAGAACATCATCCGGATCTAGTGACAATGGACATTACTATGCCTGAAATGGATGGAATTACTGCACTAAAGGAAATTAAAGCTATTAATCCGAACGCAAAAGTTATCATGTGTTCTGCAATGGGACAACAAGCAATGGTTATTGATGCCATTCAAGCTGGAGCGAAAGATTTTATCGTGAAACCTTTCCAAGCTGACCGAGTAATTGAAGCTATTCATAAGACACTGTCCTAGAGGTGTCTGTTTTGTGTGTGAATAAGAAAATATCATTTTTTTGCCTTACAATACTGCTAATAATTTCAATTCCAACTACTGTTTTCGGAAATGGAATCGATAATAGTGTCTTTAATGAATATGAGGATGAAAAACCAAAAACTGAACAGCCAGAAAAAGAGACTGCTGAAGTGGTTTCTTCTGATGAAGAGTTAGGAAATAATGTACCTAGTGTTGGAATATTTGACTTTCTTAAAATGATACTTGCATTGTTTTTCGTATTAGCACTCATCTATTTAGCTCTGAAATTAATTAATAAAAGGAACAAGCTTTTAGGTGGAAGAGGTATAGAAAACATCGGAGGAGCAAGTCTTGGTAATAACAAGTCGCTTCAACTTGTTAAAGTAGGAAATAGTATTTTAGTTGTGGGAGTAGGGGACTCTATTAATCTTTTGAAAGAAATTACAGATGAAGAGGAGCAGGAGAAAATCATACAATCCTACCAAGATAGAATAGAATCAAACGGGATTCATACCAATAGCCTGCCTGGTTTTGTGAAAAAATGGAATCAAAAGAAAGTAGAGAACAAACAAACTTCTTTTTCCTCCCTTTTACAAGAACAAATTGGCCAATTGTCAAAAGAAAGGCAACAGAAGATGAAGGAATGGGAAAAGAAAGAAGGACACGGTAAATGATTAATTTTGTTGGGCTATTCAGTGGAAATGAAGCATCCACAGTTTCTAGCTCTATCCAGTTGCTCCTGTTATTGACCGTTTTTTCTTTAGCTCCAGCCATTTTAATCTTAATGACAAGCTTTACCCGTATTATTATCGTCTTATCTTTTGTTAGGACATCCCTTGCAACGCAACAGATGCCGCCAAATCAAGTGTTGATAGGACTTGCACTCTTTTTAACTTTTTTTATAATGGCTCCAACTTTTGCAGAAGTTAATGATACTGCGTTGCAGCCGTTGTTTAATGAAGAGATTACGTTAGATGAAGCATACGAGCTTGCTAGCATTCCACTAAAAGAGTTTATGAGTAAACATACTCGTCAAAAAGATCTGGCATTGTTTATGGATTATGCCCAAATGGAACGACCAGAAACTATCGAGGATATCCCCTTAACTGTTCTGGTACCAGCATTCGCAATCAGTGAGTTGAAAACTGCATTTCAAATTGGTTTTATGATATTTATTCCATTCCTAGTAATAGATATGGTTGTAGCAAGTGTACTGATGAGTATGGGGATGATGATGCTTCCACCAGTTATGATTTCACTGCCATTTAAGATTCTATTATTTGTGTTAGTGGATGGGTGGTACTTAATTGTAAAATCTTTATTGCAAACATTTTGAATGAGGTGTAAAAATGAGCCCGGAATTTGTGATTTCTATGGCAGAAAGAGGAGTATTTACTATTCTATTAATTAGTGCACCTCTTTTAGTGCTTGCTTTGGTAGTGGGCTTAATCGTTAGTATTTTTCAAGCAACTACCCAAATACAAGAACAAACCCTTGCTTTTATCCCGAAAATCATTGCGGTATTGGTAGGGTTGGTAGTATTTGGGCCATGGATGTTATCCAATATGCTTTCATATGCTTTGGAGATTTTTAATAACATTCATAGGTTTGTAAATTAGATTCATGTTAGAGTGGATCAATTATTTTCCGGCCTTTTTATTAGTTTTGACAAGAGTTACAGCATTTTTTGTAACCCTTCCACTCTTTTCATATCGGAATGTTCCTACAACTTTTAAAGTGGGGCTAGGGTTTTTCTTTGCGCTTGTAATGGCTCTCTCTATGGATTTACCAGTTCTAGGTATTGACGGTTCCTATATATTATTGGTGTTAAAAGAAATGATGGTTGGGTTACTTATTGGCCTTGTTGCTTATATGATTCTTGCTGCTATTCAGATAGCTGGTGGATTTATAGATTTTCAAATGGGGTTTGCTATTGCGAATGTTATAGACCCGCAAACAGGTATCCAAAGTCCAATTATCGGACAATTTTTCTATATGTTTGCCATGTTATTGCTACTTGCAGTAAATGGCCATCATCTAATGTTGGACGGGATTTATTATAGTTATGAATTAATATCTATTACTCAAGCATGGCTGCCACTAGGTGATGAAGCTGTTTTTGAATTGATTCTCCAAACGGTAACCAAGATGTTTCTTATTGCTCTTCAGCTTGCCATTCCTATTGTAGGGGTCTTGTTTTTAGTTGATGTTGCGTTAGGGATCGTTGCAAGAGCTGTACCACAGCTAAATGTTTTTGTGGTCGGTCTGCCTTTGAAAATAGGTGTTAGCTTCATAACAATCATATTTTCTTTGACGATTTTGTTTACTCTATTTTATAAGCTGTTTGAATTGATGCTTCATACAATGAGAAGCTTAATGGATTTGCTTGGGGGCGGTTAAATGACATCTGTGCTTAAACTCGATTTGCAATATTTTGCCGGGGAGAAAACCGAGAAGGCGACGCCGAAGAAAAGGCAGGATACCCGAAAAAAAGGTCAAGTAGCAAAAAGCTCAGATGTAAATACTGCTTTTGTGTTAATTGCAGTATTTCTTTGCCTCCTTGCAATCGGTCCCTGGATGAAGACTCAAGTCACCACACTTTTTGTTCAGACATTTCATGTTTATATTTTAGAGGAAGTAACAGTCGATAAAGTGCACTTGATCTTTATTGAAATACTTATGCAAGTGATTTGGATAGTGGGACCAGTTATGCTTGCAGCTGCTATTGGCGCGCTGTTTTCAAATTTCGTTCAGGTGGGCCCGCTCTTTTCAACTGAAGCCATCCATATGAAGTTAAATAAGCTAGATCCGATACAAGGTTTTAAAAGAATATATTCTGTAAGAGCCATTGTTGAATTTGTAAAATCAATGCTCAAAATTGTTTTTATCGGTATCATAACCTTTTCCATCCTTTGGATAAGTCTGGAGGATGTGTTGATTCTCTCTCAAAAAAATATTCATGAGGCATTGGCATTCCTAGGTTCTCTAACAATTAAGATGGGGTTGTTTGCCGGTGGTGCTCTACTCTTTTTATCGGTTTTTGACTATTTTTATCAAAAATATGACTATGAGAAAAATATTAGAATGTCTAAGCATGATGTGAAGGATGAATATAAGAAATCCGAAGGGGATCCGCTAATAAAGTCAAAAATTAAGCAAAAGCAACGGGAAATGTCAATGCAACGTATGATGCAGGATGTCCCTAATGCCGATGTTGTGATAACGAACCCTACTCATTATGCCATCGCAATTAAATATGATGAGAAAAAAGGGGATGCTCCGATCGTGCTAGCAAAAGGGGTAGATTTTGTAGCATTGAAAATTAAGGAAAAGGCTGCAGA
The DNA here is from genome assembly GCF_917563925.1 of Sutcliffiella rhizosphaerae. Lineage (GTDB taxonomy): Bacteria > Bacillota > Bacilli > Bacillales > Bacillaceae_I > Sutcliffiella_A > Sutcliffiella_A rhizosphaerae. The sequence goes on along the minus strand of NZ_CAKJTJ010000002.1, from coordinate 73,070 downwards.
ACACAAGGTAATCACGGTGGAAAACAAACCACTTGCCAGAGCTCTTTACAGCCAGGCGGAGATAGGCGACGTAATACCGGAAGATTTCTTCCAAGCAGTTGCAGAAATATTAGCATATGTATATCGGTTACAAAACCAAGTGAAATAATGCAAGGAAGTTGAGGAGAGAATAATGAAAATTCCAGCCAGAGATTTAGCCGTATTACTTAGTGTCATTTTAATTATTGCCATGTTAATTATTCCTTTTTCTCCATGGATGCTAAGTATACTAATCATTATTAATATCTCTCTTGCTCTAATCGTTCTGTTGACAACGATGAATATTCAGGAGCCATTGCAGTTTTCTATTTTTCCGTCATTATTATTATTACTTACCTTGTATAGACTTGGACTAAGCGTTTCTACCACAAGGTCCATACTAAGTGAAGGTGATGCGGGTACTGTTGTAGAAACGTTTGGGTCTTTCGTAATTGGTAGTAACATTGTTGTAGGATTGGTTATATTTATTATTTTGGTAATTATTCAATTTATTGTCATCACCAAAGGTGCAGAACGTGTTTCTGAAGTTGCTGCCAGATTTACACTCGATGCAATGCCAGGAAAACAAATGAGTATTGATGCAGATTTAAATGCAGGAATGATTTCTGAGCAAGTTGCAAGAGAACGAAGAGAAAAGATTGCCAAAGAAGCAGATTTTTATGGATCTATGGATGGGGCTAGTAAATTTGTAAAAGGTGATGCCATAGCGGGGATCATTATTGTATTCGTAAATATCATCTTTGGAATCATTATTGGAGTGGCTCAGATGGGATTAACCTTTGCTGAATCGGCTCAAAAATTTACCTTGCTGACAGTTGGCGACGGGATTGTATCACAAATCCCAGCTCTTCTTATTGCAACAGCTACAGGTATTGTTGTTACAAGGGCAGCATCCGATGGAAATATTGGTGGAGATATAAGCAAACAGCTATTTGCTTATCCCCAAATGCTGTATGTTGCCGGGACAACGGTTTTATTATTAGGAATAGTAACGCCTATCGGTTTGCTTCTAACTGGTCCAATATCTGCTTTGATAATTGGTGGAGGTTACATGATCAGTAAACAACAGAAAGAAAGTGTCTTTGTCGAAGAAGAGACGGAAGAGGAAGTTACCTCTGATGAAATGAGGAGCCCGGATAGTGTTGTAAATCTCCTATCAGTTGACCCGATTGAGTTTGAATTTGGTTATGGCCTCATTCCACTAGCAGATTCCAAGCAAGGAGGAGACTTACTTGATAGGATTGTCATGATAAGACGTCAACTTGCCTTAGAGATGGGGTTGGTCATTCCTGTTGTCCGAATCAGGGACAACATCCAACTTCAACCAAATGAATATCGCTTGAAAATAAAAGGAAATGAAGTTGCAAAAGGGGAACTATTACTTGATCATTACCTAGCCATGAGTCCTGGAATGGAAGAGGATCATATTGAAGGTATTGATACAATTGAACCTTCTTTCGGATTACCTGCAAAGTGGATTAGTGAGGATGTGAAAGATGAGGCAGAAATGTCTGGATATACTGTTGTGGACCCTCCATCCGTTGTTTCTACTCATATTACTGAAAAAATGAAGCAACATGCATATGAACTCCTTGGAAGACAAGAAACGAAACAGTTAGTCGATCATTTAAAGGAAAGCACTCCAATATTAGTAGAGGAAGTGACCCCGTCACCACTTTCCATTGGAGATGTTCAAAAAGTTTTAGCAAAATTATTAAAGGAAAATGTATCTATTCGAAATCTTCCTATTATCTTTGAAACGTTAGCAGATTATGGAAAAATGTCTGCTGATACAGACCTCTTAACCGAATATGTAAGACAATCTTTAAGCAAACAGATTACTAGTCAATACGTTGTAGGAAATGAATCTTTAAAAGTAGTGACATTATCTGGGAAAATCGAAAAACTAATTGCTGATCATATCCAGCAAACCGAACACGGTAATTTTCTATCTTTGGATCCGAATATTTCCATGGATATTGTTCAGAAGGTTGGAGACCAAATGGAACAATTCTCTATTTACGAACAATCACCTATCCTATTATGTTCACCAGCTGTAAGAATGTATGTGAAGCAGTTGTTAGAGAGATATCTGCCACATGTTGCAGTGCTCTCCTACAATGAACTGGAAGCAAGTATTGAAGTACAAAGCATCGGGGTGGTGAATGTGGAAGGATGAAAGTAAAAAAATATAAAGCAGAAAATATGAAAGCGGCAATGCACCTAGTTCGATTGGAATTAGGTGATGATGCTGTCATTCTAAATTCAAAACCAGTAAAAACCCGTAAGTTTTTTGGATTAGTTACAAAGAACAGTGTAGAAGTTATTGCAGCTGTTGATGATGAACCAATCAAACAGCTGCAACAAACTTTTAAGATATCAGATAAAAGAGATGAAATATCCCATAGTCTTTCTACGAAACCAAGTATTCTTACTAATGGTAATCAAGAGAAATTATTGGAAAACATTCAGGAAATGAAAGTGATGATGACAAATATCACAAAAGGGGTACAACGTGATACTTCTTTATCGGATGACTTTCTCAAACTGGAAAAAAGATTGCACGCATCTGAATTAAGCGCAGAGTATACGTCAGAAATAATTGATTATCTATACAACATTTGGCTAAATGATAAAGAAATAACTTATTCTGGGCTGTTGAAATATTTAGAAAAGGAATTACTTCTCAAATTAGAAGACATTAAATTTGAAGTGATCCCTTTTAAGAAAAAATTTGTTTGTTTAGTTGGTCCGACTGGTGTTGGAAAAACAACTACTCTAGCAAAACTAGCAGCAAATGCTTCCTTGAAATTCGGAAAAAAAATAGGATTTATCACAACCGACACTTATCGGATTGCTGCAATTGAGCAACTTAAAACGTACGCTAATATTTTGGATGCACCAATTGAAGTATGTTATTCACCAGAAGACTTTAAATTTGCTAAAGACAAACTGTCCCATCTTGATGTAGTGTTCATTGACACTGCTGGAAGGAACTATTTAAATAATCAGTTTGTAGAAGAATTAAAGCAGATAATTAATTTCCAAGAGGAAATGACTACTTATCTTGTTTTATCCCTTACATCCAAAATGAAGGACATGAAAATAATAACAGACCAATTTTGGAATGTCGGGATTGATCATTTCATTTTTACGAAAGAAGATGAAACATCGTCTAAATGTTCAATGTATACTCTTTCAAGACATTACCAGAAAGGAGCTACATTTGTAACAAATGGTCAAAATGTTCCTGAGGATATACGTTCCTTTTCAAAAGAGTTATTGGTAAAAATCGTGCTTGAGGAATTGCAAAATGAATGATCAAGCTCAAGTCTTAAGAGAAAGAGTGTTAAATTCAAAAAACAATATGCTGACAGCTGATAAAAAAGAGGCAAAAGTAATAGGTGTAATTAGTGGAAAAGGAGGAGTTGGAAAATCAAATTTTTCCCTTAATTTCTCTCTATCTCTCCAGAAACAAGGGTTTCGCGTGTTGTTGTTTGATATGGATATTGGGATGGCCAATGTTGATGTACTTATGGGAACCACCCAGCGCTATAGCATTATAGATATATTTGAACGGAATATGACTTTGACTGAGATAATTCAAAGTGGTCCTGAAAATTTGTCTTATATCGCAGGGGGATCAGGATTAACGAATGTTTTTCAAATGAATGACAACAAAAGAGAGCAATTTCTTACTCAATTGCAAGATTTGTCCTACTCATACGATTTTATCTTATTTGATATGGGAGCAGGCATTACAGATGAAAGTAGAAAATTACTACTATCTTGTCATGAATTATTTCTTGTTACAACATGCGAACCGACTTCTTTGACTGACGCTTATTCTGCAGTGAAATTTATTTATGCACATGCAAATGTCAAGCCTATTCCCATTCAATTAGTCATAAATCGTGTGATAAGTAAAAAAATTGCACAAGTAACAGCTGAAAGATTAAACAATGTTACAAAAAAATTTCTGAATAGGGAACTTCTTCACCTAGGTTCTCTTCCTGATGATAAATATGTATCATTGGCTGTCATGGAACAAGTACCTTTTGTTTTGAAGTATCCTTCAAGTGCAGCAGCGCTTGCCATAAAAAGCCTTACCTTACGATATTTACAGGAAAATAATAAGTATCAAAAGAAAAAGGTGGATACATTTATTATGAAACTAAGAAGCTTCTTTGCGTAAGAATGCAAGAAAGGAAGGGATCAACGATGAACAAAGTAAAAGTACTTATAACCGATGATTCCATCTTTATGAGAAAGCTTTTGTCCGATCTCTTGGCAAAACATCCTGCACTAGAAGTGGTTGCAACAGCTAATAATGGAAAAGATGCGATTGAGAAAATAAAGCTTTACAACCCAGATGTCATTACTATGGATGTAGAAATGCCACAAATGAATGGTTTAGAGGCTCTGAAAATCATTATGGAAACAAATCCAGTGCCCACTATAATGCTATCTAGTACAACCAAAGAAGGCTCGTTGAATACTATAATAGCCATGGAGAACGGTGCAGTAGACTTTGTCGCAAAGCCTTCTGGAGCTATTTCTCTTGATATTCATAAAGTAAAGGCAGAACTAATCGAAAAAATCCTTCTTGCTTCCCAATCGAATTTGCAATCTTTCAAATATACTTACGAAAAAAAGAATAAAAATCAAATTTCCAAAAGTGTACAAAGAAAAAATACAAACCCTATTAGCTATAAAAAGAAAAGAAAACCTCTCGTTTGTATCGGTACTTCTACTGGTGGTCCAAGAGCATTACAAACGATATTAGCAGAATTTCCTAATTCGTTTCCTGCTCCAATCTTTATTGTGCAACATATGCCTAAATTTTTTACTAAATCGCTAGCTAATCGGCTAAACACCATGAGTAACATAGTTGTTGTTGAGGCCGAGCACAATCAAAAGGTAGAAGAAGGAACTGCATATATTGCTCCAGGTGATTATCATATGCATATTGTTGAGAAGAAAGGCGAGTTATACATCAATCTTGATGAATCTCCCCCTATGAAAGGTCATCGTCCCTCGGTGGATCATTTGTTTTCTTCAATAAGCAATTTAAGTGGTTTTGAAAAGGTCGCAGTAATCTTGACAGGTATGGGGAATGATGGAACAGCAGGTATACAAGAATTAAAGAAATATGAAAATACAATTTGTATAGCTGAATCGGAGGAAACTGCGGTTGTGTATGGTATGCCAAAGGCTGCAGTATTATCTGGTAACGTTGATGAAGTTCATCAATTGGGAGATATTGCACAAAGGTTACAAGAAATTATTATTGTCTAGGGGTGTAAAATATGGATTTAAGTCAATATCTAGATGTTTTTCTTGAAGAAAGTAAAGAACATTTACAAACGATTAACAATCAATTATTAATGCTGGAAAAACAACCTAGTAATCTCGAAATTGTTAATGATATATTCCGGTCTGCTCATACACTTAAAGGAATGTCAGCTACAATGGGGTATGAAGATTTGGCGAATTTGACTCATCAAATGGAGAACGTTTTAGACTTAATCCGAAACAATAAAAGGTCCGTTTCTCCAGAACTTTTGGATATAGTTTTTCAATCCGTTGAATATCTAGAAGAAATGGTTGAGTCCATTTCCTCAGGTGGAGACGGAAAAAAAGATGTTACAGATGTTGTTTCCCTCCTTATTAAAATTGAAAAAGGAGAAGAAATCACTACATCTTTAACAGAAGCAAAGACAGAAGTAATGGACCATAAGTATGATTCATACGAAATTACAATCTTACAGCAATCCGAGGAACAAGGATATAGACCTTATGAGGTAACAGTTAACCTGCGTGAGGATTGTCTTTTAAAGGCAGCTCGAGTATTTATGGTATTTGAAGTAATGGAAGGTATGGGGGAAGTTATTAAATCAAATCCTTCTGTCGAGTTGCTAGAAGAGGAAAAGTTCGATTTAAGTTTCTGTGTAACTATAGTTACCAAAGATGATGAGGCAAGCATTCAAGCTAAAATCATGAAGGTTTCGGAATTGGAAAATGTTGAAGTAAAGAAACTAGATACAAAAGCTTTGTCTGAAGCAGAGTCAATATTGATTGATCATCAAGTCGAGGAAGTGAATGCTGCTGTACAAGAGGTGGCTCCTGCAGTAGCATCTGTTACAAAAGAAGAAGAAGCTCCAGCAAAATCCTCAGCCGTAACAAATAAAACAATTAGAGTCAGTATAGATCGATTGGACGCTCTAATGAACCTTTTTGAAGAATTAGTAATTGATAGAGGAAGATTAGAACAAATATCAAAAGACTTAGAAGAAGCAGAATTAATCGAAACAGTTGAAAGAATGTCAAGGATATCCAACGACTTACAAAATATCATCCTAAATATGAGAATGGTGCCAATTGAAACAGTATTTAATCGTTTTCCAAGAATGGTAAGGCAATTGGCAAGAGATTTAGGTAAAAAAGTGGATATTCATATAATCGGAGCGGAAACGGAGCTAGATCGCACGGTTATGGATGAAATTGGTGACCCTCTCGTTCATCTTTTACGTAATGCGATCGATCATGGTATCGAAACACCTGAAATACGAAGTGCAAATGGAAAACAAGAAGCAGGAAGCATTACTTTAAAAGCTTTTCATAGTGGAAATCATGTATTTATAGAAATTATGGATAATGGGGCAGGAATATCGAGAGAAAAAGTTCTAAATAAAGCAGTAGGCAAAGGAATTGTTTCCCTTCAAGATGCCGAGAGAATGAGTGATCAGCAAGTATATCAGCTAATATTATCTTCCGGTTTTTCTACAGCAGAAGTGATTTCTGATATTTCAGGTCGTGGAGTTGGACTTGATGTGGTGAAAAATACGATAGAATCTCTTGGTGGAAGTATTACCATCTCATCAAGGGAAGGCGAAGGAACTACTTTTTCTATTCAACTTCCATTAACTTTATCTATTATCTCAGTGCTATTAACAGAAATAGCTAATGAAAAATATGCGATTCCATTATCCTCAATCATCGAGACATCTATTATTAGAAAAGAAGACATTATGAATGCACATAATCAGATGGTCATCGACTTTAGAGGTAAAATTGTACCAGTTGTTCATTTGGACAGCGTATTCCATGTTGAGCGTGAAAATCAGTCTGACGAGGAATTTTATTCTCTTGTGCTTGTAAAAAAGGGAGAAAAAACAGCAGCTTTGGTCGTAGATTCCTTTATTGGTCAACAAGAGGTTGTTCTAAAATCATTAGGTCAATATTTAAGCTCCACATTTGCAATCAGCGGTGCAACCATACTTGGAGATGGACAAGTGGCACTTATTGTTGATTGTAATGCATTAATAAAATAGTCCTAAAATAATGGAGGGTATACAGATGGAAGAAACCTCTCAAAAATTGAAACTTATTGTATTTGAACTGAATGGTGAAGAATATGCCATACCAGTAAATCAAGTTCGTTCCATTGAAAAGATTATGCCTATTACAAGAGTTCCAAATGTACCTGGCTATATTAAAGGTGTTATTAACCTAAGAGGCGTTATTACTCCAATTGTAGATTTAAGAAGCAGATTCGAGATGGAGAAGATATCCTTATCTGATTCATCAAGAATCATTATTACGGTTGTGGAAGAATTAGAGGTTGGATTTATTGTAGATGCTGCAAATGATGTGATTGACATAACGAATGAAGATATCGAGCCCTCACCAGAAGTGGTGGGATCAGTTGCCAATATGTACGTAAAAGGTGTAGTCAATGTTAATAAGCGTTTGTTTGTATGTTTAGATCTAGCGGAAGTTCTAAACCTAGAAGAATTAAAAGGTAATAGTAATGAATCATAATCACAGTCTAAATGAACTGGATATTCTTAAAGAATTAGGTAATATTGGCGCCGGGAATGCCGCTACAGCTCTTTCTCAACTTCTTAATAAAGAAATCAATATGAATGTTCCAATGGCTAAGGTAGTTAATTTCAATGAGATGATGGAACTTATTGGAGGATCTGAAAGACCAGTTGCGGCTGTATTCCTTAGAATGGAAGGTGAAATAACAGGAAGTTTGTTTTTTGTTTTATCTTTGGAAGATGCCACAAGATTGATTAATCATCTTATACCTGATAGGGATTTACATGTTGGGAATCTTCCTTCGCATGAGCTTGGTCTTTCTGCTTTACAAGAGTTAGGAAATATTGTATCTGCACATTATTTAACTGCTTTGTCAGAGTGCATTGGAATGATTGTGACTCCATCTGTACCTCAAGTAACCATTGATATGGTCGGCGCTATTGTTATGACTGGACTGTTGGAAATCTCTCAGGTTAGTGATCATGCCATTTTTATTGATACAGAATTGATAGAAACTGCAGAAAAACAGTTGGAGAAGGCAAAAGGACATTTTTTCCTTGTTCCTAATCCCGATTCATTTGAGAAAATATTAAAGGCATTAGGAGCGAGATAATCTTGGAGATTGAAACAATCGTTAAAGTAGGAATAGCAGAATGCAAGATTGTAAAAACTCCACAGTTTATCCGTACCTCAGGTCTTGGTTCTTGTGTAGGGGTTGTCATTTATGATACGACTACAAAAATTGCTGGGATGGTCCATGTAATGTTACCAGATTCATCGTTAGCAAGAACGTCTTCATTTAATTTTTATAAATATGCCGATACTGGTGTAATGCAGTTGGTACATGATTTACAAAAGTTAGGTGTCATAACTTTAAATATGAGGGCAAAGATTGCAGGGGGATCGCAAATGTTTTCATTTACTAATGGAAGCAGTGACATTATGAGAATTGGTCCAAGGAATGTAGAAGCAGTAAAAGAAACCTTGGAAGAATTACAAATCCCTATTGTCAGTTCAGATTACGGAGGGAACAATGGTAGAACAATTGAGTTCAATCCCAATAACGGTATATTAATGATTAAGACAGTAAATAAAGGTATTAGTTACATCTAATTGCTTTCGGTCTTAGTAGTATTTTAGGAGGAAAGCCATGGCTACTTCAATAAACGATTCCTACTATTGGAACTTATGGAAAACAAAAAAAGATCCCGATGCTGGTGATTTTCTAGTTAAAAAATACATGCCCCTTGTACACTATCATGTTCAACGAATTGCAGTAGGTCTTCCTAAGAGCGTAAAAAGAGAAGAAGTAAAAAGTCTAGCCTTTGTTGGGTTGTTTGATGCTATTGAAAAATTCGATCCTACTAGGGATTTAAAATTTGATACATACGCATCCTTTAGAATTAGAGGATCTATCATTGATGGCCTTAGAAAAGAAGACTGGCTGCCTAGAAGCGTCCGTGAAAAAGCAAAGAGAATAGAATTCAGCATTGAAAAGCTTGAACAGAATTTAATGAGAAATGCTACATTAGAAGAAGTGGCAACAGCCGTATCCATGCCAGAGGAAGAAGTATCATCCGTTATTCAGGAAGTGTTTTATGCAAATGTTTTATCAATGGATGAGATGCCTAAAGAGAATGAAGAGGCTACCCAAGGCACTTATGTTCTGAAGGATGAAAAAACATTAACTCCAGAAGAAGAAGCAATCAGGTCAGAATCTATTTATCAGCTCGTACAACAGATTGAAAACCTTACAGAAAATGAAAAACTGGTCATAAGCTTGTTCTACAAAGAAGAATTGACGTTAACAGAGATAGGGCAAGTACTTGGTTTAACTACGTCTCGCATCTCACAAATTCATTCCAAAGCAATCTTCAAACTTAGGAAACAACTTGAACCGGTATGGTAGTTGCAAATTATCTGGTTATTGTATGCAAAAGGTGTGAAGGAAAATGATTATTTTTACAGTAATAAACTTTGTTTTAATCTTGCTTGTTATCTTGTTTGTTATCATCCTCTATATAAAGCTTTCAAATGTTCAGCAACTTGAACAGGAATATCGGAGTCTTATAAAAGAAGCAGAAGAATCAATATCTGGCTATATTCTTGAATTAAAAGAAGAAAATGACAGATTTTTGTCCAAAATTACAAAAGAAGAAGAGACACCCTCTGTATTTGATACAAAAGAAGGAAATTTAACAGGTTTAGATATCTCTGAGTTATTAGCTCAAAATGACTCACATGACAAAAAGGTTGATTTGCCAAGACATAATGATTCTTTTGGGGAATTGGAACTAAAAGATCAGGTGAAAGTTTTGGAAGAAAAAGGGTACACATTTGATGAAATTGCCAAAAAATTAAACAAAGGGAAAACCGAAATAGAACTTCTTATGAAATTTCGACAGTGAACCCTATTTAAAACTTGAATGTGATATGTGATTGTGATATATTTATTTTCGGTGTTATAAATACACACGTTTACTGATTCAAGCATTGGTGCTGATTATCAATCAGTTTTGTATGAAAATGACGTAAACGGAGGAAAAAAAACCATTAGGAGGAATAACACATGTCAGTAATTTCTATGAAGCAATTATTGGAAGCTGGAGTACACTTCGGTCACCAAACTCGCCGTTGGAACCCAAAAATGAAGAGATACATCTTCACTGAGCGTAACGGCATCTACATCATCGACCTTCAAAAAACAGTGAAAAAGGTTGAAGAAGCATACAACTTTGTAAAGGAACTTGCTGGTAACGGCGGAACAGTATTGTTCGTTGGTACTAAAAAGCAAGCTCAAGATTCTGTGAAAGAAGAAGCAGAACGTTCTGGAATGTACTTTGTAAACCAACGTTGGTTGGGTGGAACACTAACTAACTTTGAAACAATTCAAAAGCGTATTACTCGTCTGAAAGCTATCGAAAAGATGCAAGAAGACGGTACTTTTGAAGTACTACCTAAAAAAGAAGTTGTAATGTTGAAGAAAGAACTTGAGCGTCTAGAGAAATTCTTAGGCGGTATCAAGGACATGAAAGGTCTTCCTGATGCATTATTTATCATTGACCCACGCAAAGAGCGTATTGCTGTTGCGGAAGCAAGAAAATTAAACATCCCTATCGTTGGAATTGTAGATACTAACTGTGATCCAGACGAAATTGATGTAGTAATCCCAGCAAACGACGATGCTATTCGCGCGGTTAAACTATTAACTGGTAAAATGGCAGATGCTATTCTTGAAGCGAAACAAGGCGAAGAGACTGCTACAACTACTGCATAATATTATTTAAAATGAAAAGGTGATAAGAGGGGAAAGCCTTTTATCACTTTTTTTTCGAAAAGACAACTCGGCGATTGATACGGTGTTGTAGACAATGAAAAAAGACTACTTTTCTTATTCATTGATAACGCTTATTTTAAGTTAAGGCACATGCCTTATAGAGGATATTGTGGTGATTAACAGGCTGGATCAATTAATATTTGATATTTACATAACCTAAGGAGGATAAAAAAATGGCTGTTACTGCTCAAATGGTAAAAGAACTACGTGAAAAAACTGGCGCAGGTATGATGGACTGCAAAAAAGCCCTAACTGAAACAAATGGAGATATGGATAAAGCAATCGATTTCTTACGTGAAAAAGGAATTGCAAAAGCTGCTAAGAAAACGGATCGTATCGCTGCAGAAGGTTTAACTGCAATCACTACAAATGGTAACGATGCAGTAATTTTCGAAGTAAACTCGGAAACAGACTTTGTTGCAAAGAACGAAGGTTTCAAAACGCTTGTTAGTGAATTAGGCGAATTTTTGCTTGCAAACAAGCCTGAATCTGTTGACGCAGCACTTGAAGCAAAAATGGATAACGGTGCTACTGTATCTGAACACATTAACTCAGCTATCGCTAAGATTGGAGAGAAATTAACTCTACGTCGTTTTACTCTAGTTACAAAAACAGATGCAGATGCGTTTGGTGCTTATTTACACATGGGCGGCCGCATCGGAGTGTTAACTTTACTTGAAGGTACAACTGAGGAAGCTGCAGCTAAAGATGTAGCAATGCACATCGCTGCTATTAACCCTAAGTATGTTTCTCGTGACCAAGTTTCTGCAGAAGAAGCTGAGCGTGAGCGTAAAGTATTGACAGAACAAGCATTAAACGAAGGAAAACCAGAAAACATTGTTGCGAAAATGGTAGAAGGACGTCTTGGAAAGTACTTCGAAGATATCTGCCTACTTGACCAGTCTTTCGTTAAAAACCCTGACTTGAAAGTTCGTCAGTTTGTTGAAAGCAAAGGCGCTACAGTAAAGAACTTTATTCGTTATGAAGTTGGAGAAGGTATCGAAAAACGTCAAGATAACTTCGCTGAAGAAGTAATGAGCCAAGTTAAAAAATAAGAGGAACTACGATGTATAGGAGGGGAACACAATTTGTGTTCCTCTTTTTAGGAAACGTCAATGTTGAAATATTATCTAACATTGTTGAAAGCGAAAAACCCTTTTATTATTGGAGGTAATTATGGCTCAAGCAAAATATCAACGTATTGTACTTAAATTAAGTGGAGAAGCTCTTGCAGGTGACCAAGGCTTCGGAATTAATCCGACAGTTATCAAATCTGTGTCTAATCAGGTTAAAGAATTGACGGAACTAGGTGTAGAAGTAGCAGTTGTCGTAGGCGGAGGAAACATCTGGAGAGGAAAAATAGGCAGTGAGATGGGGATGGACCGTGCATCTGCCGATTATATGGGGATGCTTGCTACGGTTATGAATTCATTGGCACTTCAGGATAGTTTGGAAAATTCCGGTGTGCAAACCCGTGTGCAAACGTCCATCGAAATGCGTCAAGTTGCAGAGCCTTACATCAGAAGAAAGGCAATTCGCCATCTTGAAAAGAAACGGGTCGTTATTTTTGCAGCTGGAACTGGAAACCCATATTTTTCTACAGATACAACAGCAGCATTAAGAGCAGCTGAAATTGAGGCTGATGTCATTTTAATGGCAAAAAACAATGTTGACGGTGTATACAGTGCAGATCCAACAGTTGATGCAACAGCTACAAAATACGAGTCTTTATCCTATCTTGATGTTCTACGTGAAGGTCTTGCTGTTATGGACTCTACAGCATCTTCCTTATGTATGGATAACGATATTCCTATTATCGTCTTTTCTGTTATGGAAGAAGGAAATATTAAGCGTGTTGTTTTAGGTGAAAATATCGGAACAATTGTAAGGGGGAAATAAAGATGGCAAATCAAGTTATTACTCAAACAAAAGAAAGAATGGAAAAAGCAGTACAAGCATATTCCCGTGAATTAGCAACTTTTCGTGCTGGTCGTGCAAGTGCTTCCTTACTGGACAAAGTAACGGTTGATTATTATGGCGCACCAACACCTGTTAACCAGCTTGCTTCATTGAACGTTCCTGAAGCTAGGCTTTTAGTTGTACAACCATATGACAAAACAGCTTTAGGAGATATAGAAAAAGCGATCATAAAAGCTGATTTAGGATTAAATCCTTCTAATGATGGAACAGTTATCCGTATTTCGATTCCAGCACTAACAGAAGAAAGACGTAAGGATTTAGTTAAACAAGTAAAAAGAGCCTCCGAAGATGCAAAGGTAGCAATTCGTAATGTGCGTCGTGATGGAAACGATGATTTGAAAAAATCAGAAAAAAATGGGGATATCACTGAAGACGAATTACGTGGGTATACAGATGATATTCAAAAGCAAACAGACTCGTTCATTGCGAAAATTGATTCTGTAACAAAAGAAAAAGAAAAAGAAATAATGGAAGTATAAGCGATTTACATGTAAAATGGAAAGATGAAAAGACCCTCTAATGTTTACAGGGGGTTTTTTTGTTAATACTGTTACTATAAATAGATAGATTCAGATTTGTGTCATCTATTTATTTTTAATGGAGGATTTTTATGCTGAAAAAAATACAAGAGTGGAGAGGCAAAGAAACCTCTAAATCGCTAAGCTTAAAAGAAGAAATAATGAAACACCCTATTCCTGAACATATTGCCATTATTATGGATGGTAATGGAAGATGGGCTAAAAAACGAGCTCTTCCAAGAGTAGCTGGTCATCATGAAGGAATGAAAACCGTCAGGAAAATCACTAAAGCTGCAAATAGTCTCGGTGTCAAAGTATTGACCTTATATGCGTTTTCAACGGAAAACTGGAAAAGACCTAAATTGGAAGTGGATTTTCTATTAAAGCTTCCTGAAGAATTTTTAGGAACTTTTTTACCTGAATTAATCGAAGAAAATGTCCAAGTTAGACTGATGGGGAATAAAACTGACCTACCAGATCATACACTTCGGGCAGTAGAACATGCAATGGATCAGACAAAAGAAAATACAGGACTTGTCTTGAATTTTGCACTTAATTACGGTGGACGTGACGAAATCCTTCGTGCAGTCAAAGCGTTAGCTGATGATGTAAATGAGAACAGGATTTCTTCTGATCAATTAACAGAAGAGATATTTTCTGAGTATCTTTTCAGTAATTTATTACCAGATCCAGATCTTTTAATACGTACTAGTGGGGAAATAAGGTTGAGTAATTTTATGCTTTGGCAATTGGCTTATGCCGAGTTCTATTTCACTGACGTATTATGGCCTGATTTTAATGAAAACAATCTTTATGAGGCAATAAATAGTTTTCAACTGCGAGGGCGAAGATTTGGTGGTATATAAGAAGGTGTTGGACATACAATGAAACAAAGAATCATAACAGCGGCAATAGCAGCGGCAGTTTTTTTACCAATTGTTATATATGGTAATATGCCATTTGTCATTATTATTTATTTGATAGCAACAGTAGGACTTTTTGAAGCATTAAGAATGAAGCAACTTGCCATTGTAAGTGTTCCAGGAATATTGTCTTTAGTATCCATGTGGTATCTGATGATTCCAGTACAGTATTTCGGAGAGGCTTTGCCACTTTCGAAAATGGAATTTCTACTACTAATTGTTCTATTGTTATTGTCATATACAGTACTTTCCAGAAACAAATTTAATTTTGATGATGTTGGATTCTTATTAATTTCAACCATATATGTTGGATTAGGTTTTTATTATTTTATTGAAATTAGAGAACTGGCTTTGGCATGGGTATTTTTTGCATTATTTGTTATATGGACAACTGATTCAGGGGCCTATTTTATCGGTAAAGCGATTGGGAAAAAGAAATTGTGGCCAGATATAAGTCCAAATAAAACAGTTGAAGGATTTATCGGTGGTATTGTAAGTGCCATAGCGGTGGCATTAGTTTTTCATTTTATTGTAAGCTTTGAGCATAATCTGCTGATTACAATTATCATAGCTGCTTTATTATCTATTTTTGGTCAAATAGGTGATTTAGTAGAGTCAGCTTTAAAGAGACATTACAAAATAAAAGATTCAGGGAGTATTTTACCAGGTCATGGTGGAATCCTGGATCGATTTGATAGCCTTCTTTTTGTACTGCCATTATTACACTTTATACATATCTTTCTTTTCTAAGAAGTTGGTAGAAGAAGGTTTTGTGTTGGAGAGGTGAGTGTTGGTGAGAAATATTAGTTTACTTGGTGCATCAGGATCAATTGGTATACAAACGATTGATGTGATTAGACAGCATCCAGAACATTTTCAATTAGTTGCATTCAGTGTAGGTAAAAACATTGAAATTGTTCATGAATTATTGAACGAATTCACCCCAAAGATTATTTCCGTTCAATCCAGAAATGATTATGAGACATTAAAATTTCAATATGCTGCAAAAAATATTCGGTTTGTTTACGGTGAAGAAGGTTTGATTGAGGTAGCTGTTGCTCAAGAAGCGGATGTTCTTGTAAATGCAGTAATGGGAAGCGTTGGCCTTGAACCAACACTTCATGCAATTGAGCTTGGAAGAGTCATTGCATTGGCAAATAAGGAAACACTTGTAACAGCGGGACATATCGTCATGGAAGCTGCTAAAAAGTATAATGCAACTATTTTGCCAGTGGACAGCGAGCATTCTGCCATCTTTCAATGTTTACAAGGCGAAAAAGAAAAAAATGTCCAATCAATCATTCTTACTGCCTCTGGGGGAAGTTTTAGAGATAAGTCAAGGGAAGACTTGAAGGGAGTTACAAGGAATGAAGCGCTCAATCACCCAAATTGGTCGATGGGGGCAAAAATTACGATTGATTCTGCGACTATGATGAATAAAGGGCTCGAAGTTATAGAAGCCCATTGGTTATTTAATACCTCTTATGAAAATATTCAAGTAGTTTTGCATAGGGAAAGCGTTATTCATTCTATGATAGAGTTCCATGATACTAGTGTTATTGCCCAATTAGGAACTCCGGATATGAGAGTACCTATTCAATATGCTTTAACTTTCCCGGATAGGTTGCCACACCCAACGGGTAAAAGGCTAAACTTTACGGAAATTGGCAAACTGCATTTTGAAAAGATGGATTTTAATCGATTTCTTTGCTTGCAATACGCCTTTGATGCAGGAAAAGCAGGTGGGACGATGCCAACTGTTTTGAATGCTTCCAATGAAGTCGCTGTTGAGGCATTTCTTACAGGAAAAATCGATTTCCTGACGATTGAACAGCTAATTGAATCTGCAATGGCTAGGCATAGCCTGCAGATCAATCCTGACTTGTACACAATTAAAGAAGTGGACAAGGAAACGAGGCAATTTGTTCGTTCACTATTAGATTAGAGGTGAAGATCTGGTGAATACAGTAATCGCGTTTATCATTATATTTGGAGTACTTGTATTTGTTCATGAAC
The DNA here is from genome assembly GCF_917563925.1 of Sutcliffiella rhizosphaerae. Classification (GTDB taxonomy): domain Bacteria; phylum Bacillota; class Bacilli; order Bacillales; family Bacillaceae_I; genus Sutcliffiella_A; species Sutcliffiella_A rhizosphaerae. The sequence continues at coordinate 56,430 of NZ_CAKJTJ010000002.1, read as the reverse complement.
TAGGGCACTTAGTATTTGCTAAAAGAGCAGGTATTTTGTGTAGAGAATTTGCAATAGGTTTTGGTCCAAAAGTATTTACTTTTAAGAAAAATGAAACCGTCTATACTATAAGGCTTTTGCCTATCGGTGGATTTGTTCGCATGGCCGGGGAAGACCCTGAAACCATAGAATTAAAGCCCGGCTACCATATTGGCTTGTTGTTTAATGAAGCAGGGGAAGTTAACAAAGTAATTGTAAACAACAAAGATAAGTATCCTGATGCAAAAATGCTGGAAGTAGAGCATGCTGATCTGGAGAAGGCGCTTGTTATTAAAGGGTATGAATTGAATGAAGAAGAAACTCTGAAGGAATATAAAGTAAGTGAGGAAGCGTATTTTGTAATGGATGGACAAGAAATACAAAACGCGCCTTATAACAGACAGTTCGGGTCTAAAACTTTATGGCAACGGACAATGGCCATTTTTGCTGGTCCTATGATGAATTTCATTCTTGCCTTTTTAATCTTTGCTTTTCTAGGAATCGTACAAGGCTACCCAGTTAATGATGCTTTAATTGGAGAATTAACTTCTGATGGCGCTGCACAAGCTGCAGGATTACAGGAAGGCGACAAAGTCCTTGCGATTGATGAAACAAATGTTTCTTCTTGGGAAGAAGTAGTAGGAATCATTCAACAGAGCCCAAATGAAGAGCTGAATTTTAGTATTGAAAGGAATGGGGAAATTCTAACCATTCCAATCACTCCTAAATCAGATACTTTTGAAGGTGAGACTAGAGGGATCATCGGTGTTTATCAGCCGATGGAAAAATCCTTCTGGAATACCATACCGAAAGCTGCAAATGAAACGTATTTTATAACTGGTGAAATCATTAAGGCGTTGGGTAAGATGATTACCGGACAATTTTCAATTGATATGCTCTCAGGTCCAGTTGGTATATATAAATCAACAGAAGTAGTTGCAGAATCTGGTATATTCTTATTAATGAGATGGGCTGCTGTTCTTAGTATAAACTTAGGAATTATTAACCTGTTACCAATTCCTGCTCTTGATGGTGGAAGGCTGATGTTCTTCGCAGCAGAGGCAATTAGAGGGAAACCTGTAGATCGACATAAAGAAGGACTTGTTCATTTTATCGGTTTTGCATTATTAATGTTGTTAATGCTCGTCGTAACTTGGAATGACATTCAAAAGTTTTTCCTGTAAAATAAAATAGAATTCGCACTGACTTGCACCATTTATTGGTGCAGGTCAGTGTCTAGACAAAGTTATTTTTCTTTAGAAGATTGCTATTACTATATCGAAGTGGAAGACGCGAAGACTCCAGCTGGAGTATGGGACAAGGGAAATCCCACAGGGTCAGCCCGAGGAGGTTCCCCCGGACCACCCGCGGAAAGAAAAGCGTCTACAACGAAGATATACCGTTCTATGCAAATCTTGAAAAATTGTGTTTGTCAACAGTCTGACTTGCACCGTTTATGTGGTGCAAGTTCTCTTCATTTATGGCATTCTTTTTATTAGAAAGCTACAAGATATTATTACATATTTATTAAGAGGTGTATGAAATGAAACAAAGCATGACACTAATTCCAACATTAAGAGAAACTCCTTCAGATACAGAAGTGAAAAGCCACCAACTTCTGTTAAGAGCAGGATATATCCGTCAAAATACAAGTGGAATCTATAGTTTTCTTCCTCTTGGAAAGAAAGTGCTTAAGAAAGTGGAGGAAATTGTTAGAGAGGAAATGGATAATGCAGGGGCTGTCGAATTGCTTATGCCAGCTATGCAAGCAGCTGAGCTCTGGAAAGAATCCGGAAGATGGTATTCTTATGGACCTGAATTAATGCGACTGAAAGATCGTCATGACAGAGAATTTGCATTAGGTGCCACACACGAAGAGGTTATTACGACACTTGTAAGGGATGAAGTCAAATCCTACAAGAAGCTCCCTTTGTCTTTATATCAGATTCAAACGAAGTTCCGTGATGAGTTGCGTCCACGTTTTGGATTATTAAGAGGAAGAGAGTTCTTAATGAAAGATGCGTATTCCTTCCATGCTAACCAAGAAAGCCTTGATGAAACATATAACAAAATGTTTACTGCATATTCCAATATATTCACACGTCTTGGCCTGAATTTTCGTGCAGTTATTGCAGACTCAGGTGCAATGGGTGGAAAAGATACACACGAATTTATGGTCCTATCCGAAATTGGAGAAGATACAATCGCTTATTCGACTGAATCAACTTATGCGGCAAATGTTGAAATGGCACCGTGTCTTGTAGCTTATGAGAAAAAAGCCGAGAAAGCTCTAGAGTTGGAAAAAGTAGAGACTCCAAATCAAAAAACAATAGGTGAGGTAGCGGATTTTCTGAACAAAGAAAAGACCGACATAATTAAATCTATTGTTTTTAAAGTGGATGAAAAGTATATTTTAGTTCTTATAAGAGGCGATCATGAAATTAATGATATAAAAATTAAAAATCTCTATCAGGCATCTGTAGTAGAAATTGCAACACCTGAGGAAGTGCAGAAAGTGATAGGCTGTAGTATTGGTTCTATCGGGCCAATAGCACTATATGATAAGGTGGAAGTAGTTGCTGATAGTGCGGTAGAATTTATGGTAAATGCGGTATGCGGAGCTAATGAAGAAGGACATCATTATCAAAACGTAAGTCCTTCCCGAGATTTTGAAGTTGCACAATACGCAGATCTTCGCTTTATTGAAGAAGGAGATCTTTCTCCAGATGGAAAAGGTATTATTAAATTTGCTAAGGGAATAGAAGTAGGACATATCTTTAAGCTTGGAACTCGGTATAGCGAGGCGATGGGTGCGACATTCCTTGATGAGAATGGAAGAGCAAAGCCGATGATTATGGGCTGTTATGGAATTGGGGTCTCTAGAGTATTAGCAGCTGTCGTTGAACAGTATCATGATGAGAATGGTATTGTGTGGCCAAATGCGATAACTCCTTATGATGTGCATGTGATTCCAGTCAATATTAAAAATGATGCCCAAGCAGCACTTGCAGAAAAAATATACAACAACCTCAAAAATGCTAGATTGGATGTTTTATTTGATGACCGTCAAGAGAGACCAGGAGTAAAGTTTGCAGACGCAGACCTAATCGGATTGCCAGTTAGAGTAACAGTAGGCAAGAGAGCTGATGAGGGAATTGTAGAAGTGAAATGGCGAGATAGCGGAGAGTTGGAAGAAATCTCTGTAGAAGAATTAATTCAAACTCTGCAAAAAAAATAGTACAATAGAAAAGAAAGTAATTGGAAGGTACCTCGGTTTTGAGGTACCTTCCATCTTGTCGAAACCTATTATTGAGTCTTCATTACATATAAATTAGGGGAAAGGAGACCTACCATTGCTAGAGCTAGATCAAATCTCACAAGAGAAAAAAGATAGATTTCGCCTTCTTCTTCAGCAGATTGATATGACAAGTGACGAGTTGTTTCCTTACTTTGCAGAAGGAGCCATTGATAAGTTAACTGTTGAAAAAGTAACAAAAAGATGGCATTTTCACTTTATTCTGCATAAAATTCTGCCTTCCCATGTCTATCAATTATTTTATGAAAAACTAAACTCAGCTTTCTCACATATTGCTAATGTTTCCTTTAATCTATCTGTACAAAATCGTTCCTTTGACGAAACTTCTATTAAAGAATATTGGCCATTATGCTTAAAAGAGCTTGATGGATGCTCACCACCATTAATCATGCTGCTTCAAGGCCAGACCCCTAGTATACAAGGGAACAAACTGGTCTTAACTGCAAGAAACGATGCTGAAGCGATCGCAGTAAAAAAGAAACTTACCTCCACGATTTGTACAACTTATGAAGGATTCGGATTTCCTGCATTTCAATTGGAAATAAGTCTCTCCCAATCTGACGAGGAGTATCAACATTTTGTTGAGCAAAAACAGCTTGAAGATAAACAGAAAGCTCTTGCAGCTGTCACTGAAATGCAGAAGAAAGATTCCGCAAAAGAGGACAATACAGTAAGCGGCCCAGTAATGATTGGGTATTCAATCAAAGATGATATGGAAATCAAAACACTCGCTGAAATTGTGGAAGAAGAACGACGAGTAGCTGTTCAAGGATACGTTTTTGATGCGGAAACAAAGGAACTTAGAAGTGGAAGGACTTTGCTTACGTTCAAAATTACGGACTATACAAATTCAATAATGGTAAAAATGTTTTCTCGAGATAAGGAAGATGTTCCTCTTTTACAAGCTATTAAAAAAGGAATGTGGCTGAAAGTAAGAGGAAGCGTGCAAAATGATACTTTTGTCAGAGACTTAGTCATGATGGCAAATGACATTAATGAATTTAAGGGAAAAGAAATAATTGATACTGCACCTGTAGGAGAGAAAAGGGTTGAACTTCACTTGCATTCTCCTATGAGTACGATGGATGCTGTAAGTTCTATTTCGTCCCTTGTAAGTCAGGCGAAAAAATGGGGACATGAGGCGATAGCTATTACAGACCATGCTGTGGCACAAGGTTATCCAGAAGCATATGCAGCGGGTAAAAAAAATGGAATAAAAATATTGTATGGACTAGAGGCAAACTTAGTAGATGATGGAGTCCCGATTGCTTATAATCCTGCACATCGAGAACTTGCCGAAGACACCTATGTTGTGTTTGACGTAGAAACAACTGGTTTATCAGCTATGTATGATACCATCATTGAACTTGCTGCTGTAAAAATAAAAGGTGGAGAAATCATTGACCGATTTGAGTCTTTTGCAAATCCACACCATCGTCTTTCAGCTACTACTATCAATCTCACAGGTATTACCGATGACATGGTAAAAGATGCGCCAGAAGTGGAAGATGTTCTGAAAGATTTTGCAAAATGGATGCAGGATGATATTTTGGTTGCCCATAACGCAAGTTTTGATATGGGATTTCTGAATATCGGGTTCCAAAGGATAGGCATAGGGAAAGCAAAGAATCCAGTAATAGATACGTTGGAACTTGGAAGATTGCTTTTTCCAGATTTGAAAAACCACCGTCTTAATACCCTTTGTAAGAAGTTTGATATTGAATTGACTCAGCATCACCGTGCCATTTATGATGCAGAGGCAACAGGCTATTTATTAGTAAAAATGTTGAAAGACTCTCATGCAAAAGGCATTATCTATCATGATGAATTTAATGAGCATTCCGGAAAAACCGATGCATACAAACGAGCAAGACCATCACATGTTACCTTAATGGCAGTTAATGAAACTGGTTTGAAAAACTTATTCAAGATTGTTTCCATCTCACATATGAATTATTTCTTCCGAGTGCCTAGAATTCCAAGATCTCAGCTTCAAAAACATCGTGAAGGTCTAATTGTCGGAACAGCATGTGATAAGGGTGAGGTTTTTGAAGGGATGATGCAAAAGGCACCTGATGAGGTGGAAAGTATTGCTGAATTCTATGATTATATTGAAGTACAACCTCCAAGCAATTACGCCCATCTCATTGAACTGGAATTAGTTAGGGATGACAAAGCATTAAAAGAAATCATCACCAACATCGTAAAACTTGGAGAGAAAATGGAAAAACCAGTTGTTGCAACTGGAAATGTACATTATCTAAAAGAACAGGATAAAATCCATCGTGAAATTCTTGTGCGTTCTCAATCTGGGGCAAATCCTCTTAATCGACACAAATTGCCTGACGTTCACTTCAAAACAACGGATGACATGTTGGCAGCATTCTCTTTCCTTGGTGAAGAGAAAGCAAAAGAAATAGTTGTGAAGAATACACAGAAAATTGCCGGAATGATTGATGATATTAAGCCAATAAAAGATGACCTCTATACCCCAAAAATAGAAGGTGCAGATGATGAAATCAGGGATATGAGCTATTCGATGGCACGTCGCATTTATGGCGATGAATTACCTGAGATTGTAGAAAAAAGGATTGAAAAAGAATTAAAAAGTATTATTGGACATGGGTTTGCCGTCATTTATTTAATTTCTCACAAACTTGTAAAAAAATCTCTTGATGACGGTTATCTAGTAGGCTCTCGTGGATCTGTCGGTTCTTCTTTTGTTGCAACTATGACAGAAATTACCGAGGTTAATCCATTGCCACCACACTATGTATGCCCATCTTGTAAGCAATCGGAATTTTTTGATGATGGATCTGTTGGATCAGGGTTTGACCTTCCAAATAAAGACTGTCCAAACTGTGGAGAGGCTTATACAAAAGATGGCCATGATATTCCATTTGAAACATTCCTAGGATTTAAAGGGGATAAGGTGCCAGATATAGACCTTAACTTCTCAGGAGAGTATCAGCCAAAAGCTCACAACTATACGAAAGTTCTTTTCGGTGAGGATTATGTTTTTCGGGCAGGAACAATCGGTACAGTTGCAGATAAAACTGCTTATGGATATGTAAAAGGATATGCAAATGACCGTAATCTAATTTTACGTGGAGCGGAAATTGATCGACTTTCTTCAGGTTGTACAGGTGTAAAGCGTACAACCGGTCAGCATCCTGGTGGAATTATTGTTGTTCCGGACTATATGGATATCTTTGATTTTTCACCGATACAATATCCAGCAGATGATCAAAATTCAGAATGGAAGACGACCCATTTTGATTTCCATTCTATCCATGATAATTTATTAAAATTGGATATACTTGGACACGATGACCCTACCGTTATTAGAATGCTTCAAGATCTTAGTGGAATCGATCCTAAAACCATACCTACAGACGACCCTTATGTCATGAAAATATTTAGTGGTACTGAATCTCTAGGTGTAACAGAAGAACAGATTATGTGTAAAACGGGTACGTTAGGGATTCCGGAATTTGGAACACGATTTGTACGTCAGATGTTAGAAGATACAAAGCCATCTACTTTTTCAGAGCTTGTACAAATCTCTGGACTTTCTCATGGTACGGATGTTTGGTTAGGGAATGCACAAGAACTTATTCACAACAATACGTGTACGTTAAGTGAAGTTATTGGATGTCGTGATGACATAATGGTATATCTTATCTATAAAGGTCTTGAACCATCCATGGCCTTCAAGATCATGGAATCTGTCCGAAAAGGAAAAGGTCTGACGGAAGAATTTAAGGAAGAAATGATCAAGAATGATGTACCAGGATGGTACGTTGATTCCTGTCTGAAAATAAAATACATGTTCCCTAAGGCGCATGCTGCCGCTTATGTATTAATGGCTGTGCGTATTGCCTACTTCAAGGTTCATTTTCCGCTTATGTATTATGCGGCATATTTTACTGTTCGAGCAGATGACTTCGATATTGATAATATGGTGAAAGGTTCAGCTGCAATCAGACAAAAAGTTGAAGAAATCAATGCTAAGGGTCTTGATGCAGCACCGAAAGAAAAATCACTTCTCACTGTTTTGGAGCTTTCATTAGAGATGACTGAACGTGGTTTCTCTTTCCAAAAAGTAGATTTGTATAAATCAAGTGCAACTGATTTTTTTATTGAGGGCGAGACACTGATTCCTCCGTTCAATTCTATACCTGGCCTTGGAACGAACGCAGCTATTAATATTGTGAATGCTAGGAAAGAAGGAGAATTTCTTTCAAAAGAAGACCTTCAGCAAAGAGGTAGAATTTCAAAAACCATTCTAGAATATTTAGATAATCATGGTTGTTTGTCTGGTCTTCCTGATCAAAATCAGTTATCACTGTTCTAATTGAAAAAGTGACTTATCCTAGAAACATTTGCATATAGACTCGGGATATGATATATTAACATTGGGAATGCTATATACAGGTAATTAACTAAGAGTGGGGAAACCCACTCTTTCGTATTGTGTCCCCATTATTCTTAACCGATCTGGTTGGAATGCGCATCACTTGTACATAAGCTTGCTTGTTTATGATGCCCTGCTTTTTATAGCAGGGTCTTTTGTTCAGATTTTAAACACATCGTCTCGCTTTTGCGAAGGAGGAAAATGATGAGCAAAACAGTAACAGAAACGGTGGAAGAATTAGCACTTCCAATCGTAGAACAATTGAATGTAGAACTTGTGGATATTGAGTATGTAAAAGAGGGTTCCTCTTGGTTCCTCCGTGTTTACGTGGATAAAGAAGGCGGCATAGATATTGAAGAGTGTGGAAACGTGAGTGAGAAATTAAGCGAAAAGCTTGATGAAATCGATCCGATTCCTCATAATTATTTTCTTGAAGTTTCCTCTCCCGGTGCCGAGCGTCCTTTAAAAAAGAAAGAAGACGTGGAAAAGGCAATTGGGAAATACGTAAACATAAAAACCTATGAACCAATTGATGGATTAAAATCGTTTGAAGGTAACTTACTGGAATTTGATGGTGAAACGGTTAAAATCCAGGTAACGATCAAAACGCGTAAAAAAGAATTCTCGATACCTTACCAAAAAGTTGCCAAGGCAAGATTGGCAGTAAAATTTTAATTTTTTTATATGGATAATCCGTAAAGCTAAAACGGAAACAAAAAATGAAGTAATGGAAATTATTAAGGGGGACATGGTTGTATGAGCAGCGAGTTATTTGATGCTTTAACCCTGATGGAAAAGGAAAAAGGCATTAGCAAAGATATAATTATTGAAGCGATAGAGGCTGCACTTATATCTGCTTACAAACGAAACTTTAATCAAGCACAAAATGTACGAGTGGACATGAACCTTGAAACAGGTACAATGCGCGTATTTGCAAGAAAAGATGTGGTAGAGGAAGTATTTGATTCCCGTTTAGAAATCTCTGTCGGAGAAGCACGCCAAATTAACCCAAACTATCAAGAGAATGATGTGGTAGAGATTGAAGTCACTCCAAAAGATTTCGGTCGTATAGCTGCACAAACCGCAAAACAAGTGGTAACTCAACGGGTAAGGGAAGCAGAGCGAGGAGTAATCTACTCCGAGTATATTGAACGCGAAGAAGATATTATGACTGGTATTGTTCAACGTCTTGACTCTAAATTCATCTATGTAAGTCTAGGCAAAATTGAGGCATTACTCCCTATTAATGAGCAAATGCCTAATGAACATTACAAGCCTCATGATAGAATAAAAGTATTCCTTACAAAAGTAGAAAAAACAACGAAGGGGCCACAGATTTTTGTGTCTCGTTCACACCCGGGACTTCTTAAACGATTATTTGAACTTGAAGTTCCTGAAATCTATGATGGAACAGTGGAAATTAAGTCTGTAGCACGAGAAGCTGGAGACCGCTCAAAAATTTCAGTCCATTGTGACAATCCAGAAGTTGATCCAGTGGGAGCATGTGTCGGGCCGAAGGGTCAAAGGGTTCAAGCAATTGTAAACGAATTGAAAGGGGAAAAGATTGACATTGTCCGTTGGTCTAAAGACCCTGTAGAATTTGTAGCAAATGCCCTTAGCCCATCTAAAGTGTTGGAAGTGCAAGTGAATGAGGAAGATAAAGCTACAACTGTTATCGTACCTGATTATCAACTATCTCTTGCAATAGGTAAGAGGGGTCAGAATGCACGACTTGCCGCCAAGCTAACTGGATGGAAAATCGACATCAAGAGTGAATCAGAAGCAGAAGAATTAGGAATCTATCCAAGTCTTTCATTAGCTAAAAACAATGCAGATGACATGGAAGATTTCTATGATGAAGACTACTCGAAAGAATGATTGGTAAAAGAGGGTGAAGCCAGGTGAACAACCGCAAAAAAATCCCGATGCGAAAATGTGTGGCGAGTCAGGAAATGAAGCCTAAAAAAGAGCTGATTCGAATTGTTCGTTCAAAAGAAGGCGAAGTTACCATTGACTTAACAGGGAAAAAATCTGGCAGAGGAGCTTATCTAGCAAGAAATAAAGATAGCATCCTACTTGCTAGAAAGAAAGATATATTATCCCGACATCTAGAAGTTGCGATTGATGATTCATTGTATGATGAATTACTTCAACTGGTAGAAATGGAGCAAGAATAACATCATGAATAATCAATGGCTATCATTAGTTGGGCTTGCAACGAGAGCGAGAAAAACAATTACAGGTGAAGATCTGGTCCTTAAAGAAGTCAGGGCTGGAAAAGCCAAACTCGTATTGATTGCAGAGGATGCCTCCGCAAATACGAGGAAAAAATTACATGATAAATGTTCGTATTATAATATACCGATAAGAACGGTAGAAAATCGGTATGAACTAGGTCGGGCACTTGGCAAAGATGCAAGAGTATCCGTCGCCATAGTAGATGAAGGATTTGCAAATAAGCTTCTATCGATGCTCGATTAATCTTTGGGGGTGAATGTATGACTAAATTACGCGTGTACGAATACGCTAAACAAAAGAACGTATCAAGTAAAGATGTCATTACAAAACTAAAAGAAATGAATATTGAGGTATCAAATCATATGGCAACATTAGATGAAGACACAATCAACAAACTAAATGGTTCAGGTAAAAAAGAAACACCAAAACAACCTGTAGCACAAAATAGCACATCGGCACCAAAGAATAAACCGACTCAAGGCAATAGCCCAGCTCAAGGGAAAGGTAAAAATAAACCTTTCGCTAAAAAGGGTAACCCAGGCGGAAATCAACAAAACAACAACTTCTCCAAGGGGAAGAAAAAGTCAAATAACAAACAAAACCGTGGGCAACAACACCAAGCACCACAGCAACCAGTAAAAAAGAAAGAGACTCCATCTAAAATTACTTTTACAGGATCTCTTACAGTTGGTGAATTGGCGAATAAACTAAACAAAGAACCATCTGAAATTATTAAAAAATTGTTGATGCTTGGAGTAATGGCTACAATTAACCAAGACCTTGACAAAGACTCCATCGAATTGATTGCAGGTGAGTATAACGTAGAAGTGGAAGAGGAAATTGTATTTGAAATTACAGACTTCGAAGGATATGATTCTGAAGATTCTACAGAAGTGCTAGAAGAACGTCCGCCTGTAGTAACAATCATGGGACATGTAGACCACGGTAAAACCACATTGCTTGACTCCATTCGTAACACAAAAGTGACTGCGGGAGAAGCAGGGGGAATTACGCAACATATTGGTGCTTACCAAGTAGAAGTGGATCAAGGTAAAAAAATAACATTCCTTGATACTCCAGGACATGCTGCATTTACAACAATGCGCTCCCGTGGAGCACAAGTAACAGATATTACGATTCTAGTTGTTGCTGCAGATGACGGAGTAATGCCTCAGACTGTAGAAGCAATTAATCACGCTAAAGCGGCAGAGGTTCCAATCATTGTAGCAGTAAACAAAATGGATAAAGAGGCTGCTAACCCTGACCGGGTTATGCAAGAATTAACAGAGCATGGATTAGTTTCTGAAGCATGGGGTGGGGATACTATATTTGTACCACTATCTGCATTAAGTGGAGAAGGAATTGATACATTGCTTGAAATGATCCTCCTAGTAGCAGAAGTGGAAGAATACAAAGCGAACAAAAATCGTGCAGCAACTGGTACTGTAATCGAAGCCCAGCTTGATAAAGGTAGAGGTTCTGTAGCGACACTCCTAGTTCAGAAAGGTACTCTTCGTGTTGGTGATCCAATTGTTGTTGGTAACACTTACGGACGTGTACGTGCCATGGTGAACGATTTAGGACGCAGAGTAAAAGAGGCAGGTCCATCAACTCCTGTAGAAATTACAGGACTTAATGAAGTTCCTCAAGCAGGTGACAACTTCCTTGTTTTTGCTGATGAGAAAACCGCACGCAATGTTGGGGAAGCACGTGCCCAAAAGCAGTTGCAAGAACAACGTAGTGAAAAATCTCGTGTAACTCTTGATGATTTATTTGAACAAATCAAACAAGGCGATATCAAAGAAATCAATCTTATTGTCAAAGCAGACGTACAAGGTTCTGTTGAAGCGATGGCAGCTTCTCTTCAAAAAATTGATGTAGAAGGAGCTAAAGTGAAAATTATTCACACAGGTGTAGGTGCTATTACAGAATCTGACATCATCTTAGCTTCTGCTTCCAATGCAGTTGTCATTGGCTTCAATGTTCGTCCTGATGCTGGAGCAAAACGTACCGCGGATGCTGAGAATGTTGACATTCGACTTCATCGTATTATCTATAAAGCGATTGAAGAGATTGAAGCAGCTATGAAAGGAATGCTTGACCCTGAATACGAAGAAAAAGTAATCGGTCAAGTAGAGGTTCGTCAAACATTCAAAGTATCAAAAGTAGGGACAATTGCGGGCGCATATGTAACGGAAGGTAAAATCACACGTGATTCTAGTATCCGTTTAATCCGTGATGGCATTGTTATTTTTGAAGGCGAATTAGACACACTAAAACGCTTTAAAGATGATGTTAAAGAAGTTGCTACAAACTATGAATGTGGTGTTACAATTAAAAACTTTAATGATATTAAAGAAGGCGACATCATCGAAGCATATGTTATGCAAGAAATTGAAAGAAAATGATTGGATATGTAGAGTGTGACTGTCATATCTATGATGCCCAGTCTTTAAAAGAGAAAAGAGCTGTGTTGCAGCGTGTTATGACGCGTATGAAGCAGCGGTTTAATATTTCCATTTCAGAGATTGATCATCAGAATGTTTGGCAGCGAACGAAGATAGGGATCGTTTCCGTATCTTCCTCGAAATCCATCACTGAGAAAGAATTGCAAAGAGTGCTTGAATTCCTGGATTCTTTTCCAGAAATTGAACGGGCAGAAACTTCGCTTGATTGGCTTTAAAGAGGTGAAAAAATATGACACTAAGATCAAATCGTGTTGGAGAGCAAATGAAAAAAGAGCTTTCAGATATTATTGGTCGTAAAATTAAGGATCCACGCGTAGGATTTGTAACCGTAACAGATGTGCAGGTTACCGGTGATCTTCAACAAGCAAAAGTGTTTATTTCTGTGCTTGGAGACGATGAAAAACGACAAGATACACTCATTGGCTTGGCAAAAGCAAAAGGGTTTATCCGAAGTGAAATTGGCCGTCGTATCCGATTGAGAAAAACACCAGAGCTTATTTTCGAGTTTGATGAATCTATTGACTACGGAAACAGAATTGAAAGTCTGATACATGAACTAAATAGAAAAGACTCTGATCACGAAGAGTAATAAACAAAAAAAGGATAGGCAGTTATTGTCTATCCTTTTTCTCGATATAAAGAGTTAGGGGGCAGTTCATAAATGGATGGTATTCTCATTTTGAATAAACCAAGAGGGTTAACCTCTCATGATTGCGTATATAAAGTAAGAAAGATATTAAAAACAAAAAAAGTGGGCCACACGGGAACACTAGATCCAGAAGTAACAGGAGTGCTTCCGATTTGTATTGGGAGAGCAACAAAAGTAGTGGAGTTTTTGACGGCAGAAGAAAAAACTTACATAGCTGAAGTAACAATAGGATTTTCTACGACCACAGAAGATCAAACAGGTGAAGTAGTGGAACAGAAGGTGATCGATCAACCTATTCCAAAAGAACAGATTCTTTCAGTTTTACAGAGATTAAAAGGAGAGCTGGAACAAACTCCACCCATGTATTCTGCGGTCAAGATAAACGGGAAAAAGCTATATGAATATGCGCGTGAAGGAAAAGTGATTGACAGACCATCGCGTAAAGTCTTTATCCATGATATCTTCCTAACTAGTGAAGTAGAATATAAAAATGACAATCAAATAACGTTCTCCTTTCAAGTAAATTGCAGTAAAGGTACATATGTAAGGACGCTTGCGGTACAAATTGGAGAAATGTTAGGTTACCCTGCCCATATGTCTCGTCTGAGCCGAATCTCTTCAGGCGATTTTACAATAGACAAGGCAGTTTCTCTTGAAGACTTAACGCAACTAACAGAGGAAAATCGTGTACATGAGGTTCTGTTGCCAATGGAAAACGCATTAACTTCATTGCCTAAGCTTGAAATAAATGATAAAGTAGCAGAGAAAGTAAAGAATGGAGCAGTTTTGCCACTCCCTCAACATTTTGATGAAAATAATGAATTCGAATTCTTTAGTGTTTTTCATAATAACCATTGTTTAGCTATCTATATGAAGCACCCGACAAAACAAGGGTTAATGAAGCCCAAAAAAGTAATTCATTTATAAACGGCTAGTTATCAATGTTTCTTTATCGACACTCGTTAAAGACGACAACAAACATTTATAAAAGAGCCGATAAAAAATGGCTAAAAGCATACTTTTGTATGATCAAATAGACTTAGGTGATAAAAATGAAAGTTGTTTACTTAGAGCACCCTCACTCATTGAAGAATCATAATTGTCCACCTTCTTGTGTTGCACTTGGATTTTTTGATGGAATCCATCTAGGGCATCAAAAGGTTATCTTAGGAGCTCGTGAAAAGGCAAACGAATTGAATCTGGAGTGTGCAGTAATGACATTGGACCCTCACCCTTCTGTTGTTTTAAGAAGGACGGTACAACATGTACGTTATATTACTCCGCTAACGGAAAAAATTCGACTTTTAGAGCAAATGGGTGTAGACACTTTATATGTTGTCAAATTTGATCTTTCCTTTGCTTCCCTTGTACCACAAGATTTTGTAGATCAGTATATAATCGCTTTGAATATAATGCACGTTGTTGCAGGCTTCGATTATTCATATGGTAGTTTGGGGAAAGGAACCATGGAAACATTACCGTTTCATTCCCGAAACCAGTTTGATCAGACGGTCATCGAGAAATATACAACGAATGATTTAAAGGTCAGCTCTACATATATCAGACAACAGTTACAAGAAGGCAATGTTAACGATCTCCCATCTACTTTAGGACGCTTTTATCAAATTAGGGGAAGAGTAGGGCATGGAGAAAAAAGAGGTCGAACTATCGGATTTCCTACCGCCAATATTACACTTACAGAAGATTATGTGATTCCTAAAACAGGAGTTTATGCAGTTCGCATGTACGTATTGGGAAGGTGGCATAATGGTGTCTGCAATATTGGATATAAACCGACCTTCCATGAAAATAAGAAGGATGTCGTTCCCTCCATTGAAGTACATCTCTTTCATTTTCAAGATGTTATCTATGAGGAAGAAGTTACTATTGAATGGCATCAAAATATAAGAGATGAAAAGAAATTCTCCGGAATTGAAGCCTTAGTCGAGCAAATTACGAAAGATAAAGAGACAGCAGAGGACTATTTTCAAAAAAACACATGTGATACTTGCTTTTTAACCTGAAAAGTTGTATGCTAAAAAACGTACGAAAACCATTGCTTGGCAAGTCGAATCACCAACGCTTGCTCGGTAATTGGGGTTTTTAAACGAAATGGAGGTGAATAGGATGGCTATTACACAAGAACGTAAACAAGAACTAATCAATGAGTTCAGAACTCACGAATCTGACACTGGATCTCCAGAAGTACAGATCGCTGTCCTAACAGAACAAATCAACAACCTAAACGAGCATTTACGTACTCACAAGAAAGATCACCACTCTCGTCGTGGTCTATTGAAGATGGTTGGTAAGCGTCGTAACTTACTTACTTACCTTCGTAACAAAGACGTTACTCGTTACCGTGAACTAATTAACAAATTAGGTCTACGTCGATAAGTTTTTCAGAAGAAAGCGGGAGAATTCCCGCTTTTTTATTAGTGTTTAAGAAAATGATATGCAAAATTGCTAATATAGAGCAGTTTTTTCCTATAGATGATGGAAATCTATTGATATGTAATAGTTGTTTCGTTCATACTATACATAATAGCGATACCTTACTTAATTTATTAATATAATTAATAATTGAAACTTGTGCAAGCATTTGATTAGTGATAAAAAGGAAAAAGACACTAGGAGTGCCGGGTAACCAAACATTATCAATAGCCAAGATTAGCAAAGTAATTTTTTACATATGAAAGCTAGAGAGGGGTTTATAAAACTCATGGGACAAGATAAACAAGTCTTTTCTATCGATTGGGCAGGAAGAGAACTATCGGTAGAAATCGGACAATTAGCGAAACAAGCAAACGGTGCTGTAATGGTACGTTATGGAGACACAGCAGTTCTAAGCACAGCGACGGCTTCAAAGGAACCAAAAAAATTGGATTTCTTTCCATTAACAGTTAATTATGAAGAGAGATTATATGCTGTAGGAAAAATTCCAGGTGGATTTATTAAAAGGGAAGGGCGTCCTAGTGAGAAAGCAGTTTTGGCAAGTAGACTAATTGACCGTCCAATTCGCCCATTGTTCGCAGATGGTTTCCGTAATGAAGTTCAGGTTATCAGCATTGTGATGAGCGTGGATCAAAACTGTTCTTCAGAAATGGCAGCGATGTTTGGCTCTTCTTTAGCATTGTCCGTTTCGGATATTCCTTTTGAGGGTCCAATTGCTGGAGTAACTGTGGGAAGAATTAATGATGAATTCATCATTAATCCCAATGTAGATCAATTAGAAAAAAGTGATATCAATCTTGTAGTTGCAGGAACTAAAGATGCAATAAACATGGTAGAAGCAGGTGCAGATGAAGTTCCGGAAGAAATCATGTTGGAAGCAATCATGTTTGGACATGAAGAAATCAAACGTTTAATCGCTTTCCAAGAAGAGATTGTACAAGCTGTTGGAAAAGAAAAACTTGAAATACAACTTTATGAAGTAGATAAAAACCTTGAGCATGAAGTACGTGCATTAGCAGAAGAAAAGATGACAAAAGCTGTACAAGTACACGAAAAGCATGCGCGTGAAGCAGCAATAAAAGAAGTAAAAGAGGAAGTAGTTTCACGATACGTTGAGCAGGAAACAGAAGACGAAACATTAAAACAAGTAAACGAAATTCTTGGTATGCTTGTAAAAGAGGAAGTTAGAAGGCTAATCACAGAAGATAAAGTCCGCCCAGATGGTCGTAAAAGTGATGAAATTCGTCCTTTAGCTTCAGAAGTCGGTTTACTGTCTCGAACTCATGGTTCAGGTCTATTTACTCGAGGTCAAACGCAAGCATTGAGTATTTGTACACTTGGAGCGTTAGGTGATGTACAAATTCTAGATGGTTTAGGGATTGAAGAAGAAAAACGCTTCATGCATCACTATAACTTCCCATTGTTTAGCGTAGGGGAAACAGGTCCAATGAGAGGTCCTGGTCGAAGAGAGATTGGTCATGGAGCGCTAGGTGAGCGTGCACTAGAACCTGTCATTCCTTCTGAGAAAGATTTTCCTTACACAGTAAGGCTTGTTTCAGAGGTTTTAGAATCAAATGGTTCTACTTCCCAAGCAAGTATTTGCGCAAGTACTCTTGCCATGATGGATGCGGGTGTCCCAATTAAAGCGCCAGTAGCTGGTATTGCAATGGGGCTTATCAAGAAAGGGGAGCATTATACAGTACTTTCTGATATCCAAGGTATGGAGGATCATTTAGGGGATATGGACTTCAAAGTTGCCGGAACATCAAAAGGTGTAACAGCACTTCAGATGGATATTAAAATTGATGGGCTTTCCCGTGAGATTTTAGAAGAAGCTCTTCAACAAGCAAAGGTAGGCAGAATGCATATTCTAGATTCAATGTTGGCTACTCTAAATGAGTCACGTAAAGAGCTTTCACCATATGCACCTAAAATCTTAATGCTTTCTATCAATCCTGACAAAATCCGTGATGTTATTGGACCGAGCGGGAAACAAATCAATAAAATCATTGAAGAGACCGGCGTGAAAATTGATATCGAGCAAGATGGTACAGTATTTATCTCATCAATAGATATGGAAATGAACGAAAAAGCCAAAAAGATCATTGAAGATATTGTACGTGAAGTGCAAGTCGGAGAAATCTATCTTGGTAAAGTAAAACGAATTGAAAAGTTCGGAGCATTTGTTGAACTGTTCAGTGGGAAAGATGGCCTAGTACACATCTCAGAACTTGCAGAAGAGAGAGTGAAGCAAGTGGAAGACGTTGTTAAGCTTGGAGAAGAAGTACTTGTGAAAGTAATGGAAATTGACAAGCAAGGCAGAGTAAACCTTTCACGTAAAGTTCTTCTGAAAGAGAAAAAAGAGAAAAACGAACAACTGTCTTAATAACGAAGCCTGGTTTTAATGCCGGGCTTTTTCCAGTATGCTTTTTTCACATGGTGAAAGAATTTTGAAAGGTTTTATTTGTTCTACCTTGTCCCTTTTCTACATAAATTCTAAGTAGAAAGGAGATGGGTAGAATGAAAAGAACAACATTTCAACTATTGGCATTTATTATGATTGCATTTTTTACATATAAAACGGTGAGTCCCCCTTTTCCAGGTGATATAGCTAGTATCTTTGCTGATGACCTAGAAATAGTATCAAAAAATCAAGATGCACTCATGACAGAGATTAGGACTAAAGCACCTGAATATGAGGCGGAACCACAAGATGCAAAAATAGATAAAATTTGGAAAGCACAGCCGGGACTGAACGGTCTTAGGGTAAATATAGAGAAATCCTATGAAAGCATGAAAGAAAACGGTGAGTTTGATGAGAAAAAGCTTATCTTGGAGCAAATTCCTCCAAATGTCCATCTTTCTGACCTGCCACCTTCACCTATTTATCGTGGACATCCTGAAAAAGAGATGGCTGCATTTCTAATTAATGTTGCGTGGGGGAATGAGCATATTCCTGGGATGCTAGAAACGTTGAAAAAACATAATGTGAAGGCAACTTTTTTTCTTGAAGGAAGATGGGTGAAAGAAAACCCCTCCATGGCAAAAATGATTATTGATGCCGGCCATGAAGTTGGAAACCATTCCTATACTCATCCGAATATGAAAACACTTGGGAGTAATGCAGTTAGAGATCAATTGCTAAAAACAAATGAAGTGATTGAGGCAATTTCAGGAAACAAAGTAGTTTGGTTTGCTCCTCCAAGCGGAAGCTATAGAGATGAAGTGGTTTCTATTGCACATGAACTTCATATGGGAACAATTATGTGGAGCGTAGATACCATTGATTGGCAGCGGCCAGAACCTGATGTACTTATCAATCGTGTTGTAAGTAAAATACATCCAGGAGCCATGGTTTTAATGCATCCAACACCTTCTACTGAAAAAAGTTTAGAATCACTTATCACATCCATAAAAGAAAAAGGTCTTGAACTCGGAAGTGTTTCTTCCTTGTTAAGTGAGGAAAGAGTCATTCATCTCAACTAGAATGAACAGATTTGAATAGGAGGATTATCATTGCTGACAAAACATACATGTTCAAACGGAGTTAGGATTGTATTAGAGAATATTCCCCATGTTCGCTCAGTGGCAATTGGGGTGTGGATTGGCACAGGCTCAAGAAATGAAGACCATAAAAATAATGGGGTATCCCATTTTCTTGAACATATGTTTTTTAAAGGGACTAAAACAAAGAATGCTCGAGAGATAGCGGAAGCTTTTGATTCCATCGGTGGTCAGGTTAATGCTTTTACTTCTAAAGAATATACGTGCTATTATGCAAAAGTAATGGATGAACATTCTTCATATGCCCTTGGAGTATTGGCTGATATGTTTTTTCATTCGGTGTTTGATGAAGAAGAACTTAAGAAAGAAAAAAATGTCGTGTATGAAGAAATAAAAATGTATGAAGATGCACCAGATGACATTGTTCATGATGTATTAGCCAGGGCTTCTTTTGGAAATCATCCACTTGGGTATCCGATACTTGGGACAGAAGACAGCCTTTCTGATTTTAATGGAGATACACTAAGAGATTATATGAAAGAAACATATACACCTGATAACGTAGTCATTTCAGTTGCAGGAAATATCGACGATTCTTTTGTAAAAGAGATTGAAAAGCTATTTGGTAACTATGAAACTGGACATACGAAAAAGGAATATGTGAAGCCTGTATTTGAAACGGGTCGTATTGCCAAGAAAAAGACGACAGAACAGGCTCATCTTTGCATAGGTTATAATGGTTTACCAATAGGAGACAAGGACATTTACAATTTAATCGTACTTAATAATGTTTTAGGTGGAAGTATGAGTAGTAGGCTATTCCAAGATGTAAGGGAAGAAAGAGGACTTGCCTATTCTGTTTACTCCTACCATTCCACTTTCCAGGATAATGGTATGCTTACTATTTATGGTGGAACAGGCAGCAATCAATTAGATCTACTATTTGAGACAATCCAGCAAACATTAGAAACATTAACAAGAGATGGAATTTCTCATAAAGAACTCGTAAATAGTAAGGAACAAATAAAAGGCAGCCTAATGCTCAGTCTGGAAAGTACTAATAGCAGGATGAGCCGAAACGGAAAAAATGAACTCCTTTTAGGTAGACATCGCAGTTTAGATGATATCTTAGAAAGAATTAATAGCATTACTGAGGAGTCAGTTAATAGTCTGGCTGAAAGTATATTTACAGACGATTATTCTGTAGCACTCATTAGTCCAAGTGGCGAAATGCCAAAATCAATATAAACATTGTACCTGTCATGTTGGATTGGCAGGTATTTTTTATGTATCCCTCCTAATATATATAGGTAGGGGGTGAATAAGCATGAGACTAAGTGAGATGAGCGGTAAGGAAATAGTTGATGTAAAAAGAGCTGAAAGGCTAGGTGTACTGGGTCATACGGATTTGGAAATAAACGAAAATACCGGGGAGATCCGATCGTTGATTATTCCCTCGTTGAAATGGTTCGGTTTCAAAAAAGAAGGAAATGAGATTCGTGTGCCTTGGAATCATATTAAGAAGATCGGAACAGATATGATTATTATAGATATACCTGATGATGATGAATGAACCATCATCCTATAATTTCCATAACAATTCAAACTGTAGATATTCTCGAGATACTTCGAGGTTGTCTACAGTTTTTTTTTGTACCTAGTAGATTACAAAGACCGTTGATTTCCGTTTCAGGGACTATTCTTCCTACTGGTTGACCTTGTCCCTTTATGAAGAAGGTTCATTATCCAAACATGAAGTGTAACCTAAGGTGAAACCAATGTTTCTAACCAGTTCGCCTTATCTTGTCAGTAGTAAAACGAGGTGCTTCTCCTTTTCTACATGACTGTTTGCTTTCTCTACAGATTTAATCACAGATTAAATTCCGAATACATAAGATGTGTAAGTAAGAAAAACTTGAGACAGAAATAAAAATCATTCATGAAGTAGAAGAAGGTGACCTATATATGCTGACCGGTATGCACATAGCTGTCATTGGCGGTGATGCAAGGCAGCTGGAAGTTATACGTAAGCTGATTGAGCTGGATGCAAAGCTCTCTCTAATAGGATTTGACCAGCTGGATCACGGGTTCACAGGTGCATCAAAAGAACAGTTAGATGAAGTAGATTTTTCAACAGTTAGTGCCATAATCCTGCCTGTTCCTGGAACGAATCTAGAGGGGCAAGTAGACAGTATATTTTCAAATGAAAAAATCATTCTCTCAAAGGAAATTCTAGGGAGCACTCCTGAACACTGCACCATTTATTCAGGGATTACTAATGCATATTTAGATCAATTAGTGGGGAATACAAACCGAAAACTAGTGCAGTTGTTCGAAAGGGACGACGTTGCAATTTATAATGCCATTCCAACAGTTGAAGGCACTATTATGATGGTTATTCAGCATACGGATATTACCATTCACAATTCCAAGGTTGCTGTGCTTGGACTTGGAAGAGTAGGCATGAGCGTTGCGCGGACATTTTCTGCATTAGGAGCGAATGTTAGAGTGGGTGCTAGAAAATCGGAGCATTTAGCACGAATATTTGAAATGGGGCTAACGCCCTTTCATTTAGAAAATCTTGCTGAGAATGTGACAGAAGTGGATGTTTGTATCAACACTATTCCTTATCAAATAGTCACATCAGATGTAATTTCCAAAATGCCTGCTCACACGCTGATTATTGATTTGGCTTCCAAACCTGGTGGGACAGATTTTCGGTACGCAGAAAAACGTGGCATCAAAGCATTATTGGCACCAGGTCTACCAGGCATAGTCGCACCCAAAACGGCTGGTCAAATTGTGGCTAACGTACTTTCGCAATTACTTAGTGAAGATTTGTCAGGAAAAGAGGGGAATGAATCATGCAATTAAAAGGTAAAAGGCTAGGCTTTGGTTTAACAGGTTCTCATTGTACTTACGATGCAGTAGTACCAGAACTTCAGAAGCTTGTAGATGCTGGCGCAGAAGTTCTACCCGTGGTCACTTCAACCGTTCAACATACAACCACTAGATTTGGGCAGGGAGAGGACTGGATAAAAAAAATTGAAGAGATTACAGGTAATAAAGTAATTGATTCTATTGTAAAAGCAGAACCTCTTGGTCCCAAAATCCCCTTAGATTGCATGATAATAGCTCCTCTTACGGGTAATTCCATGAGTAAACTTGCGAATGCACTGACTGATTCACCTGTATTGATGGCTGCTAAAGCGACTTTGAGAAATCACCACCCTGTAGTTTTAGGAATATCGACAAATGACGCATTGGGTTTAAATGGGATAAATCTAATGAGATTGATGGCTACTAAAAATATCTATTTTATACCTTATGGACAGGATGCACCTGAGAAGAAACCAAACTCAATGGTTGCAAGAATGAATATGCTTGTGCCGACTGTCCTTCATGCTTTGGAGCATAAGCAAGTTCAACCAGTGATTGTAGAAAGGTATAAAGATGATCAACAATAAATTTATGTTAGAAGAGAAGAAAGTATGATTTTCTTCTCTTCTTTATTTCAGTAGTATGATAAAATGAAAAAATATATGTAAAAAAGAGGTGCATTTATAAATGGGTTATCATGTAGCAGTAGTTGGAGCAACAGGAGCAGTAGGACAACAAATTCTAAATACGTTAGAGCAAAGACAATTTCCTGTAAGTAAATTGACCTTATTGTCTTCAGAACGATCAGCAGGCAAAAAAGTGATGTTTAAAGGGCAGGAAGTTACGATAGAAGCCGCAACTCCAAATAAATTTGAAGGAGTGCAAATCGCTTTATTCAGTGCTGGTGGAAGTGTCTCAAAAGAGCTAGCACCAGAAGCGGCAAAGAGAGGCGCAGTTGTAGTTGATAATACAAGCTTTTTTAGAATGGATCCAAACGTTCCACTTGTTGTGCCAGAAGTGAACGAAGAAGATATCAGAAACCACAATGGCATCATTGCGAATCCGAATTGTTCCACCATTCAAATGGTTGTCGCTTTAGAGCCTATTCGGAAATCTTTTGGACTTAAAAAAGTTATTGTAAGTACTTATCAAGCTGTTTCAGGAGCAGGGGCAGCGGCAATTGAAGAGCTGAAATCCCAATCGCAATCTATTTTAAACAATGAAGACTTTACACCTTCCATCCTGCCTGTTAAAGGGGATGATAAGCATTATCAAATTGCATTTAATGCCATCCCGCAAATTGACAAGTTTGAAGAGAATGGATTTACATTTGAAGAACTAAAAATGATAAATGAGACAAAAAAAATAATGCATGATCAACAACTTCAAGTTGCTGCTACATGTGTTCGTCTTCCAGTTGTAACAGGACATTCTGAGTCGGTATATATTGAAGTAGAAGACGAAAATGTGACTGTTCAAGATATGAAGATGTTACTAGAAAAAGCTCCAGGAGTTGTTCTACAAGATGATCCGAATGAACAGCTTTATCCAATGCCTGCAAACTGTGTCGGTTCCAATGATGTGTATGTTGGCCGCATAAGAAAAGACCTTGATAATGCTAAAGGCTTCCATCTATGGATTGTTTCTGACAATCTTCTAAAGGGAGCTGCTTGGAATTCAGTACAAATTGCAGAAAGCTTGGTACGTCTTGGAGTAGTAAAGTAATGGAAAAGGGTCTAATATAGACCCTTTTTTCAAGAACACACAGCCTTGAACAATACTCACTTGTTCCTAAGGAACAGGTACTATTTTGTGCACATATTTCGTATGTATTATGGATGTTTCTAAACCACGATGAGGTGTCAAAATATGAAAATTGTTGTTCAAAAGTTCGGTGGAACGTCAGTAAAAGATGAAAAAAGTAGAAATGCAGCAGTAAAACATATTCAAAGGGCTGTTCAAGAAGGCTTCAGAGTGGTGGTCGTTGTTTCTGCTATGGGACGTAAAGGGGATCCATATGCCACTGATACTCTGCTGAATATAATTGATCAGGAAAAGAAGCTCGTATCTAAACGGGAGATTGATATGCTTTTATCCTGTGGGGAGATTATCTCTTCCATAGTGTTTAGTAATCTTTTATTAAATCATGGTATAACAGCAACTGCGCTCAACGGTCCACAGGCAGGTTTTCGTACGAACAATGATCACACAAATGCCCGTATCATTGAAATGAAATGCGAAAAGTTATTGGAAATGTTAAAATATCATCAAGTAGTAGTAGTTGCTGGATTTCAAGGTGAATCAAGGAACGGGAATATCAGTACAATTGGCAGGGGGGGAAGCGATACCTCTGCAGCTGCACTTGGTGCAGCACTTCAATCAGAATGGATAGATATATTTACAGATGTGGAAGGTGTAATGACTGCTGATCCCCGAATAGTTGAAGATGCGTTCCCTCTACCAGTTGTCACTTACAATGAGATTTGTAACATGGCATACCAAGGAGCGAAAGTTATCCACCCTAGGGCAGTAGAAATAGCAATGCAGGCGAAAATCCCGATCCGGATCCGTTCCACCTATTCCAATTCACCAGGAACATTAGTCACCTCTCTTGATAAAACAGGAAAAGGTACTGACGTGAAGGAACGAATAATCACTGGAATTGCCCATGTACCAAATGTCACACAAATAAAAGTGTACGCAAAAGAAGGAGATTACGGTATCCAAACCGAAGTTTTCAGATCGATGGCTAATGAACAGATAAGTGTGGATTTTTTTAATATATCTCCAACTAGTGTCGTATACACAGTATCAGATGATATGAGTGAGAAGGCTGTGAGCGTATTACAAAAATTAGGATATGAACCTAAAGTGAATAGACACTGTGCAAAAGTTGCGACAGTAGGTGCTGGTATGTCCGGAGTTCCAGGGGTTACTTCTAGAATAGTAACAGCTTTATCTGAACTTGGAATTCAAATTTTGCAATCTGCAGATAGCCATACAACCATCTGGGTCTTAGTGAAGCAAGAGGATATGATTAAGGCTGTTAACGCTTTGCATAAAGCATTCAACCTTGCGAGAAAGAAAGTAACGGTACTGCAACCTGTAGTAGATGAAGGAGAGAAGAAAGTACATGATTAATTTTGGTAAAGTATCAACTGCAATGGTAACCCCTTTTGACAATAAGGGTAATATCGACTTCAATAAAACAACTCAGCTCATTAATTACCTCATTACAAATGGAACCGATTCACTTGTAATCGCTGGAACAACTGGTGAATCCCCCACCCTTTCAACAGAAGAAAAACTAGCTTTATTTGAACATACAGTAAAAGTTGTGGACGGCAGAATTCCTGTTATTGCAGGTACAGGTAGTAATAATACACGTGCTTCTATAGATTTAACTAAAAAAGCTGAAGCGTTAGGCGTGGATGCAATTATGCTCGTTGCTCCATATTATAATAAACCAAATCAAGAGGGATTGTATCAACATTTTAAAGCTATTGCTTCTGAGACGAATCTTCCAGTGATGCTTTACAATATTCCTGGTCGTTCAGTAATTAATATGGAAGTTGACACAATCGTAAGACTGTCAGAAATTAAGAATATAATTGCTGTCAAAGAGGCAAGTGGAAATCTTGATGCTATGACAGAAATTATTGCAAAAACCTCTGATGATTTCGTTCTTTACAGTGGAGATGACGGTTTAACTATTCCTGTACTTGCTATAGGTGGGAAAGGTGTTGTTTCTGTTGCATCTCATATTATTGGAGATAGCATGCAAGAGATGATTCAAGCATTTGAAACAGGAGAACATGCTCAAGCAGCTAAATTACATCAATCCTTGCTCCCGGTTATGAAAGGATTATTTAGCTCGCCATCCCCAACACCAGTTAAGACAGCATTACAATTAAAGGGACTTGATGTAGGTGGTGTACGACTTCCTTTAGTTCCTCTTACTGAAGAAGAAAGAGTTACTCTGACAAATATTTTGAACTATGATTCTGTCAAGAGATAATTTAGAAAACGAGTTAAAATAAAAGGATCCTTGTGGTCCTTTTGTTTGTTTTAAAAAAAGTACTTCCTAGTCAGGGGTTTGTCGTAGTTCTAATTGTAAGGAGGAACACTCAGCCTTTACTTAAAATGCATAATCTTAAAAAGGTTTATAGCCAACAATAGCAATTGTATGGAATTGTCTAGACAATGGCCCACCTATCCTTGCCACTTTAGAAAAGCCTACTTTCGTCAACCATCTTTTTTATATCTTCCAAACAACGTTATTTTTCCCTTCGCATAAGGTAATTACAAAAAATCCCCCATGTTTCATCACCCTGTAAGTTTCTGATAAAGTAACAAATATACTCTCCCAAAAATAAATGGTATGTATACTAAAGACTCTGTCAAACTGTTTATTCTCGAACGGCAATTTATTTACATTTGCTTGAACTAATTTTGCTTTTTTAGTTTTGATTGCGTTTTTATTTCTAATTGCAGCGGAACGTATGAAGGTTGAAAAAAGAACCAAACCAACAACGTTTTCTACTTTATAGTTTTCATTGCAGATCCAGCACCACAACCTAAGTCTCACCATGCACAAGTTCTAGTAAATCTATAGTCCAAAAAGTTTCACTCTTATGTCGCCGCACCATTTTTTCACCAATGTATGTCCAAAAATAGACCTTGTGGGATTCCATATTGTCTTTCGATTAAATTCTTAAAAAGGATTAATCAAACATATCACTCCTCTTTATATATTTTTCTTTGGAATTCCCCCTGTTATAAACGACCATTATAGAACAAATGTTCTGACGGTACGAAAGGTAAAAGATGCAACAAAGTATTCGGAAATGGTCTTAAGTTAGTGCAATATCACTTGTTAGTAACTTCCTCTGCCTAGATAGGAAAAAGATACTGAAAATCACGATATACAATAATCCTTGTATTCCAATTCTTGCATACGTTATAATATTTTCAAATGACATGGAGCGGATATTCATTAAGTATAATCAGGTTGATTGTATGATAAATCTCTATATGCATACATGCATGTTCGTCATAATTTGGATGGGAACTAATTCTAGGAGGTAAAAAAGTGAATACACCACAGACAGAGAAGCTTAAGGTATTTGCCCTTGGGGGGATAGGGGAAAACGGAAAAAATATGTATGTCCTTGAGACAGATGATTCAATCTATATTATGGATACTGGCGTGATGATACCGGAAGACGGAATGTTTGGGATTGATAAGGTCATTCCGGATATAACTTATCTTGAAGAAAATAAACAAAAAATCGAAGGTATCTTCTTAACACATGGACATGAAGAGCATATGGGAGCATTGGCATATATTTTAAGGAAGATACCAACACCAGTTTATGCAACAAAACTTACCATTGCCTTTGCTAAAGAGCTTATTAAGGGAATCGGAACACCTAAAAAGGTTAATTTTCAAGAAATAAATGAAAATTCAGTTTTGGAAATGCGGAATGCGGTAGTCACGTTCTTCCGAACAAATCATAGTATTCCAGACTCTGTTGGAATTTGCTTTCACACCTCACAGGGAGCGATTGTCCATACAGGTGATTTTAAATTCGATCAATCTCATTTGTCGCAAAATTCCGATTTAGGGAAAATTGCTGAAATTGGCAATAAAGGTGTGTTATGTGTATTAAACGATAGCACGAATGCAGAAAAGCCAGGCTATACACTTTCCGAAACTGTAGTGAAACAAGAAATCACAGACGTAATTTATAATGCAAAGGGAAGGGTATTTGCTGCATGTTTATCTACCAACGTCGGACGTATTCAACAAATTATCCAAGCAACAATAGATAATAATAGAAAACTAGTAGTCGTCTCCCCTCCAACAGACCGCAACTTTGATATTGCAATAGAGTTAGGATATTTAAGCATGCCAGAGGGCTTACTTGTTCCAGTCCACGACATTGGAAAACAAAATGATAATCAATTAGTTATTTTAACAATTGGGACACATTCGCAATTAATGTCATCAATGATGAAAATGGCAAATGGTGCACATAAATATGTACATATTAAAGAGCGAGATATTGTAATAATTGCTGCATCTCCAACTCCTGGTACTGAAATAACAGTGGCTAAAGTAATAGACAAGCTGTATCGTTCCGGTGCAGTAGTCATTTACGGTCAGAAAAAAATTCATTCCTCCGGACATGGATGTCAAGAAGAATTGAAATTAATGTTGAATTTGTTAAAACCGCGTTATGTCATTCCGATACAAGGCGAATTCAAGATGCAGCG
This sequence comes from Sutcliffiella rhizosphaerae, assembly GCF_917563925.1. Lineage (GTDB taxonomy): Bacteria > Bacillota > Bacilli > Bacillales > Bacillaceae_I > Sutcliffiella_A > Sutcliffiella_A rhizosphaerae. Next base: position 28,207 of record NZ_CAKJTJ010000002.1, on the reverse strand, counting down.
TGCTCTTTCAAAGGTTGCAGAAAGTGTGGGCATTCAGAAGGAAAACATTTTTTTACCTAACAAAGGAGACGTCATCGAATTTACAGATGGTGAAGGTAAATATAGTGGAAAAGTTCCTGTAGGAAATGTGCTTATAGATGGACTTGGTGTAGGTGACATTGGAAATATTGTGCTTAGGGACAGAAGGTTATTGTCACAAGATGGGATACTTATTATTGTCGTTTCCATAAGTAAAGCTCAGAAAAAAGTTGTGGCAGGGCCTGAATTAATTTCAAGAGGATTTGTTTATGTAAGAGAATCGGAAGAATTGTTAGAAAAAGCAAACGATATTGTAGCGAAAATATTAGATAATGCGGTTAAAGAACAGGTATTAGAATGGTCGAGCCTTAAACTAAAGATTAGAGAGTCCCTCAACCAGCATTTATACGAAAAAACAAAACGTCGTCCAATGATCCTTCCAATTATTATGGAAGTTTAATATTCAAGAACAGAAAACCGCAGAGAGGTAGCTCACTGCGGTTTTCTGTATTGGTTTTGTTTGCAAATTTGGTTGTTTTTTTCCTATTACATTAAATATATCTCCTATAGTCCATGCAATAAGTTTAGAAAATGCAAGTTTTCATTATAAATATTGGTAATAGCATGTATATAATTTTTTTACATAGAAAAGAGCCTTGTTTTTAATTATTATTATGCTCCTATGCAATACGAATGAAATAATGTCAACCGTCCATACTAGAATAAGAATAGAATACTTATTAGGGATGGAAGGAGATCTTCATATGTCCGATTTTACATACGAATCATCTGATCAGCCTCAGCAAGAACCAAATAAACAAGATGCAGGCAAGGATTCCTTGGTAAATAAAATCCAACAACTTGGACAGACAAATGTCCCTCAAATGCCATCAGATTCAAAAATACATTGCCTTACTATTGTTGGGCAAATTGAAGGACATGTTCAATTACCGCCACAAAATAAAACAACGAAGTACGAACATGTCATTCCACAAATTGTGGCAATTGAACAAAATCCAAATATTGAAGGACTACTTGTAATATTAAATACAGTTGGTGGGGATGTGGAGGCAGGATTAGCCATTTCAGAAATGCTAGCATCCTTGTCAAAACCTACTGTCTCCCTTGTTCTTGGTGGAGGACATTCCATTGGAGTCCCTATTGCCGTATCTTGTGATTATTCTTTTATCGCGGAAACCGCAACGATGACAATCCATCCAGTCAGACTAACTGGTCTTGTAATTGGTGTCCCCCAGACGTTTGAATACTTAGATAAGATGCAAGATCGAGTCATAAATTTTGTGACAAAGAATTCAACCATTACTGAGGAAAAATTTAAAGAGCTGATGTTATCTAAAGGGAACTTAACAAGGGATATAGGTACGAATGTAGTTGGAGCGGATGCTGTGGAGTTTGGGTTGATTAATCAAGTTGGTGGTGTGGGGGAAGCAATCAAAAAATTGAACGAACTAGTGGAAGAAAGGGAAGATAAGAAAGCGGAAGGAAAGATGTTACAATGATACTATACACGACAATGCCTCAAGAACTAATATTTCCCCCAGAAGATGGGGTGTATGATAATGTAAAGATTATTGATTACAATGGGGTTTCACTTATCGTCCAACGAACCGAAATGAATACGTACCAAATTGTCCGTAATTTAAGTACAGATCCATCTCATTATTTAAATCAGGAATTCTCACCAGGACAGACGATTAATTTTATTTAAGATCCTTTCATGTTTACATGCTTGTGATATAATACAAGCAACAGAGGAAAAAGTAGCCAATAGTATCTCTGTTATAATGTGTAGACTATGAATAACAAAATACTGCTTTTTACAGACTGATTAAAAACGCTTGTCAGTCGATGCATATGTCCTTACGAAATAGCTTCCAAAAAAGGACGAGTAACGAAGAAAATCGAGCGTTTACTAATTGTCTGAAGCAGCCAACAATATGGCTGCTTTCGTCTTATTAATAAAGTAGATAGGTGAGTAAAAATGTCAAAACGCAAAAAAAGACAACGTAAATCTAAAAACAGGGACGAATGGAAACGGACAGTCACCTTTGAGGTAATGGGGTTACTGTTGTTGGCAATTACATGCATTGCCATTGCAAAACTGGGAATGGTAGGACATGCCTTTGTTTTAGTATTCCGATTTTTCAGTGGCGAGTGGTATATGCTTATGTTGTTAGGATTATTAATATTATCGTGTTACATAATTTGGAAACGAGACTTACCAACGTTTTTTTCCAGACAGTTAGTAGGAATATATGTAATTGTCATGTCAGTCTTATTAATCAATCATGAATCTCTTTTTAGAACATTATCAAGAGGAGGGGATTTTGCCAACCCTTCGGTGATCGGTAATACATGGAACTTTTTTTGGCAGGAAGTAAATGGAGAAATTAGTACACCTGAATTAGGTGGAGGAATGATTGGTGCTGTATTATTCGCGCTGTTCCATCTTTTGTTTGATGCAACAGGGGCACGCTGGATTGCGATGATCTTTATTGTCATAGGGATTATTCTTGTGACAGGCAAGTCATTAAATGATACAGTATTAAAAATTGCGATTGGGATATTTACCTTTATCAAAAACCAGTGGATAGCTTTCATCGATGACATGAAAGGCTGGAGGGAAGATAGCAATAAGAAAAAAGAAAAATTGGTTAAAGAGAAGAAAAAGAAAGAAGAGAATAAAACCCAAGAAGAAAAAGTTGTGGTAGTGGAAGAGAATGAAGCAGAAGAGGTAATATCTCCACCTATTATTTCCTCATTTAACGACAGGGAAGCAGTTATAGATCACAATGAGCGAATAATTGATCAAAGCAACGTTTCTAAAAATGAAGAGTCATCAAAAGAAGAAAATGGAGAGCTCATCACAAGTCCAATGGCTTTTACGGAAGTAGAAAATAAAGAATATGTATTGCCATCATTAGACTTGCTGAATAAGCCGATAGCAAACCATCAGACTACTGAGCATGAAAATATTTATCAAAATGCAAGAAAGCTTGAAAAAACCTTTGCAAGCTTTGGTGTTAAAGCAAAAGTTACTAAAGTTCATTTAGGGCCAGCTGTCACAAAATATGAAGTATATCCTGATGTTGGTGTAAAGGTAAGTAAAATTGTGAATTTAAGTGATGATTTAGCTCTTGCCCTTGCAGCGAAAGATATTCGTATCGAAGCACCAATACCTGGAAAGTCTGCGATAGGAATAGAAGTTCCAAATAATGAAGTAGCTATGGTTTCCTTACGTGAAGTTTTAGACACGAAACTTGCAGATAAACCAGACTCTAAGCTATTAATCGGACTTGGTCGTGATATATCAGGAGATTCAGTTGTTGCGGAATTAAACAAAATGCCTCACTTGCTTGTGGCAGGGGCAACTGGAAGCGGTAAAAGTGTTTGTATTAATGGTATTATTACAAGCATTCTCGTACGTGCCAAGCCTCATGAAGTAAAAATGATGATGATTGACCCAAAGATGGTTGAATTAAATATGTACAATGGTGTACCACATTTATTGGCACCAGTTGTGACAGATCCGAAAAAGGCTTCACAAGCATTAAAGAAGGTTGTAAATGAAATGGAAAGACGTTATGAGTTATTCTCTCATACTGGTACTAGAAATATTGAAGGGTATAATGATTATATAAAAAGACATAATCAAGACGAAGAGGCAAAGCAACCATCGTTACCATATATTGTGGTAATCGTCGATGAACTTGCTGATTTAATGATGGTGGCATCAAGCGATGTCGAGGATTGTATAACAAGACTTGCACAAATGGCTCGGGCAGCAGGCATCCATTTAATCATTGCTACACAGCGTCCATCAGTCGATGTCATTACAGGGGTCATTAAAGCAAATATTCCATCAAGAATTGCCTTTAGTGTGTCCTCTCAAACTGACTCAAGAACAATCCTTGATATGGGTGGTGCAGAGAAGTTATTAGGTAGAGGAGATATGTTGTTTCTGCCAGTTGGTGCTTCCAAACCCATTAGGGTACAAGGTGCCTTTTTATCGGATGAGGAAGTAGAGCGAATAGTTGATTTTGTCATTGAACAACAAAAAGCACAATATCAAGAAGAAATGATTCCACAAGATGTTAACGATGAAGTAGAAGAAGTCGATGATGAATTATATGACGATGCGGTCCAATTAATAATAGAAATGCAGACTGCATCCGTATCCATGCTTCAAAGACGGTTCAGAATTGGATATACAAGGGCAGCAAGGCTTATAGATGCTATGGAGATTAGGGGTGTAGTCGGTCCGTATGAAGGAAGCAAACCACGAAATGTCCTTGTTTCCAACCATAATGAAGATGTAGGCTCTTAATTTTAGTAGTGGGGGGTGTTAGATGGTCAAATTTTACTGACTTTCTAGCATCCTTTTTTGATGAAATATCGCTGTCGATCTTACACTTCTCGAGGTAGAATAAAAAAATACAATCAGGGTTGTTGGTGGTTGCCCCAAAGAGTCTCGCTTATTGGGAATAGGAAAAGGGTGAAAAAATCAAAATTATCATTTTTCTATTTATTTTAATGTCGAAAAGTGGTATATTATTTTGGATTAATAGGAAACGTGAGATATTTTTGTAAACGGTTAATTGGGGGATCAGTTATGTCCATACGGTCAGATAGTAGACACCTGTATTTACTTGTTGTCGATAAACTAAAACAGGATATTGAAAACAAGGTATATAAAGAAAAAGAAAAATTGCCTTCAGAATTTGAATTGTCTAGAAGTCTTGGGATAAGCAGAGCAACATTAAGGGAAGCTCTTAGAGTATTGGAGGAAGAAAACATCGTTGTTAGAAGACATGGTGTTGGAACTTTCGTCAATTCCAAACCAGTCTTCTCCTCGGGTATTGAGCAGTTAAATTCGGTTACAGAAATGATTTCACAAGCTGGGATGAAACCAGGGACAGTCTTTTTGACGTCCACCATCGAAACACCATCTGAAGAAGAACTTAAAAAGTTCGGAAACGATGAGATTAACGAAATGCTTCATTTTGAACGTGTCCGTACGGCAAACGACCAGCCTGTTGTGTATTGTATAGATAAAATACCAACTACAATCGTAGAAGACTACCACTCTTATAAAAATGAATCATTGTTAGATCTATTAGAAGAACAAGCGGGTCGCTATATCTCATATGCTGTTACACATATTGAGCCCATTGGATATCATGATAAAATTTCTCCAATATTAGAATGTGAGCCTGAAACTGCTCTTCTAGTGCTAAAGCAAATGCATTACGACCAAAATGATGAGCCGATCCTTTATTCATTAAATTATTTTAGAGCAGATAAGTTCAGCTTCCATGTATTAAGAAAACGTCCATAATGAAAAATTCCATCAAAAGCTTAGTTGCTTAAGATGGTTTTTTTGCGAGAAAAATTAAAATTAACTATAATATTGTTATGTAAACTATTAAGTGTGTATAACATTCCTATGATATCCCTTCCAACTTGAAAATCTTAACTATATAACGTTATATTGGAATCAGGACTATTTTTTGAGTAATAAAGAAAGAATAGTACTATCTTTCTTTATATAACCTAAGATTAAAGAAGATACAGGCAGGAAAATAATAATGATGTACGTCATCTTCCATTCATGGAAGCGAAGGAGGAGATTTCGTGAAACTAGTCGATGAAAGAACGTATGCTCTAAATGGGATAACCGTACATACAATCCCGACCGATAAATTTAAAACGAATACCCTTTTACTAAAAGTGAAGGCACCATTGACTAAAGAGGATATTACTTTAAGGGCACTGCTGCCGTATGTGTTACAAAATGGAACGGCATCATATCCTAAATCATCCGAGTTCAGAGCCTATCTTGATGAATTGTATGGTTCCAATCTTGCTGTAGACCTAAGTAAAAAAGGAGAAGATCATATCATCTCCTTTCGCCTAGAAATTGCAAATGAAAAGTTTTTAAAGGATTCTACTCCGCTACTAGAAAAAGGGATTCACTTGTTAAGTGAAGTACTTCTTAAGCCAGTAACAGAAGGTAATGGGTTTGTCGCGTCCACTGTGGAAAAAGAAAAGAGGGCATTAAAGCAGCGTATTCAATCTGTTTATGACGATAAAATGCGTTATGCAAGTCAGCGTTTAATAGAAGAAATGTGTGCATCCGAACCATATAGGTTACCTGCAAACGGAGAAAAGGAACAGGTCGACTCTATCACTGCCGAATCTTTATTTGAATATTATCAGGAAATGCTCAAGCGAAATGATATTCATCTTTATCTAGTTGGTGACATAGTGGAAGAGGAAGTTGATAAATATATTAAAAAATATTTTGTATTGCCGGAACAACTAAATAAAGTAAAGTCTTCTATTACTCAACCTCATAATAAGAACCAACAATCGAATGAAGTTATCGAGCGACAAGATGTAAAACAAGGAAAACTAAACATTGGCTATCGAACTAATGTTACTTTTAAAGATGATTTGTATTATGCACTACAAGTGTTTAATGGCATTTTCGGTGGATTTTCTCACTCCAAGCTATTTTTAAATGTTAGAGAAAAAGAGAGCCTTGCCTATTATGCTGCTTCAAGGGTAGAAAGTCATAAAGGATTACTCCTAGTTATGTCAGGAATTGATTTTTCCAATTACGAAAATGCCGTCAACATTATTAATGAACAGCTTGAAGCAATGAAACGAGGTCAATATAATGAAAACGAAATTGCCCAAACAAAAGCCGTTATTAAAAATCAAATACTAGAAACGATTGATACTGCAAGAGGATTAATAGAAATTCTATACAACAATGAAGTGTCGGAAGTGAATAAACCTGTAGATGCATTTCTAGAAGGTATCGAAAAGGTAACTAGTGAAGAAATCCAAGAAGTGGCGAAATTAGTGGAACTAGACACGACCTATTTTCTCGCTGGAAAGGAGGAGAAATAATGGAGAAAATTGAGTTTTCCCAGTTATCTGAAACTTTATATCATGAAACTTTGGAGAATGGTTTGAAAGTATATTTGCTACCAAAGGCTGGTTTCCATAAAACATACGCTACATTTACAACTAAATATGGGTCCATTGATAATAAATTTGTTCCAATTGGGGAAAAAGACTTTCTTGCTGTTCCTGACGGGATTGCCCATTTTTTAGAACATAAATTGTTTGAAAAGGAACATGGAGACGTTTTTCAAGACTTTAGTAAACAAGGTGCATCAGCCAATGCTTTTACTTCCTTTACCAGAACGGCATACTTATTTTCAAGTACATCTAAAGTAGAAAAAAATTTAGAAACATTATTGGACTTTGTTCAAGAACCTTATTTTACGGAAAAAACGGTAGAAAAGGAAAAGGGTATTATCGGCCAGGAAATTACAATGTACGAAGATAATGCCGATTGGAGAGCATATTTTGGGATAATAGAAAGTATGTTTCATCATCATCCTGTAAAAATTGATATTGCAGGTACGATAGATACCATCTCCAACGTGACGAAAGATCTCTTGTACACTTGCTATGAAACCTTCTATCATCCAAGCAATATGCTGTTATTTGTAGTTGGACCAATGGATACAGAGCATATGATGAATTTCATTAAAGAGAACCAAGGAAAGAAAAGCTTTAAGAAGCAAGAGGAAATTAAGCGGAAATTTGAAAATGAACCTTTAACTGTATATGAAAAAAAGAAAGAGCTGAAAATGAATGTCCATACATCGAAATGTATGGTGGGAATTAAGGAGACATATCCTACGAAGCAAGGAAAAGAATTACTGAAGCATGAATTGACTGTCAATATTATCCTTGATTTTCTTTTCGGCAAAAGTTCTGATATTTACCAAAAAATGTATGAAGCGAATCTGATTGACGAAACATTTGCCTATGATTATACAGGTGAAAATGGCTTCGGTTTTGCCATACTTGGTGGCGATTCATCAAAGCCAGATGAATTAGCGCAAAAGATTCAAGATACATTATTGGATTTTGACCCTACTTCTGTTAAAGAAGTGGAATTAGAGAGGATAAAAAAGAAGAAGATTGGATCATTTTTGCGTGCTTTAAATTCACCTGAATTTATCGCTAATCAATTTACCCGTTATGCTTTTAATGATATGGATCTCTTTGAAGTAACACCAATGCTTGAGAATATCACATTGGAAGACGTTAAAATTGCTGCAAAAGATTTTATAAAAAAAGACGCTTTTGCAGTTTGTCAAGTTGTGCCAAAATAAGTGAGAAACATCCGGTTCGATATGTTCGAGCCGGTTTCTTCATTGTTCGAGGAGTTGGAGAAAAATGGTAAAGAAAGCTTTGGTAGTAGGGGCAAGTGGAGACATTGGAACTGCAATTGCTAATGAACTTCTTAATCAAGGATACTTTACGTACTTACATTATAATAAAGATAAAAAATCAATAGATGGCTTGTTGGAAAAATACGGAATGGAGCAAATAACATCGATTCAAGCAGATTTGAGTTGCGATGAAGGGGTCAATATATTAAAACGGAGTATTTATACACAAATAGACACGATTATTTATAATGCCGGTTACACTTATTATGGGGTAATGACCGATATCGACGATAAAACTAAGCAGGATATGATTCAACTTAACATAACATCATTATATTCAACTGTTCAATCTTTTTTACCTGAAATGATTAGAAATCACAATGGTAATGTGATAGTCATTTCTTCCATTTGGGGTGAAGTTGGAGCGTCATGTGAAGTGCTCTATTCCATGACAAAAGGAGCACAGATTTCCTTTGTGAAAGCGTTGGCGAAAGAGGTAGCACTAAGCGGTATACGGGTGAATGCTATCACTCCAGGTGCAGTTGCTACAAAAATGTTGTATAACTTTAGCGAGGAAGAAAAAATGGATCTATGTAAGGAGATACCAATTGGTAGACTTGCAGACCCACATGAAGTGGCTGATGCAGTTGGATATTTGATATCAGGAAAATCGACCTACATAACAGGACAAGTTCTTGGCGTAAATGGTGGATGGAATTAACAAATGCATAATAATTTCGATCCTATGACATACTAACTCATGATCATATGTAGAAGGAGGAGTTAATATGTCGGTGCTTGAAAACTGGGAACAATGGAAAGGCTTTTTAGGCGATCGCCTAAACCATGCTGAGCATGAGGGAATGGACAACCATGCTATATCTCAGCTTGCATATGAGATTGGTGACTATCTTGCAAAAGAAGTAGAAGCCAAAAATCCACAAGAAAGAGTGTTAGCGGATTTATGGAGAGTGGCTAGTCCTGAGGAGCAACATGCTATCGCAAATATGATGGTTAAATTAGTACAAAATGAAGGATCACATTAAGAGAGGCCAATACCTCTCTTTTTTTTTATAATTAAACCTCTTCGTTTTCATGAAAAAACAGAGATTTTTTCACAAGGAATCTCTTTCTTATTACAACGTTATTGGATATTATAGAAGTAACATAATATATAGAACGAAACGTTTTGATGGCTAGGAGGGGTTTGATGGAAAAAAAAGAGTGGTATTTAGAATATGAAATACATATAAATCGACCAGGTCTGCTCGGTGACATTGCCTCGCTACTAGGTATGCTCTCCATTAATATTGTTACCATTAATGGAGTCGAGAATGCAAGGCGTGGAATGCTTTTGTTGAGTGATTCAAATGAGCAAATAGTTAGGCTTGAATCTATTTTAAATACAATGGATAATATAACTGTTACAAAGCTTAGAGAACCGAAGCTAAGGGATAGATTAGCAGTAAGACATGGAAGATATATACAAAGAGATGCTGATGACAAAAAAACATTCCGTTTTGTTAGGAACGAGCTAGGTCTATTAGTAGATTTCTTAGCTGAACTTTTTAAACAGGATGGGCATAAACTTATCGGTATTAGGGGAATGCCAAGAGTAGGGAAAACTGAATCCATCGTTGCATCAAGTGTTTGTGCAAACAAAAGGTGGTTGTTTGTATCAAGCACACTTCTTAAACAAACGATAAGAAGTCAATTAATTGAAGATGAGTATAATGTAGACAATCTTTTTATTATTGATGGCATTGTTTCTACTAAGCGTGCAAATGAAAAACATTGGCAGCTTATTCGAGAAATTATGCGTATATCTGCAGTTAAAGTAGTGGAACACCCTGATATATTTGTTCAAAATACAGAATATAAGCTTGATGATTTTGATTATATAATTGAACTGCGGAATAGTGAAGAGGAAGAGATTACGTATGATGTCGTTCAACCAAATAATCTTTTTGAAGATAACCCGTTCGGGGGCTTTGATTTTTAAAATGTTGGAAGGTGTAAGAAGTGACTGAATTAGGAAATAAATTAAAACAGACGAGAGAAGAGAAAGGTTTATCATTGGATGACCTACAGACAATAACTAAAATACAGAAACGATATTTAATAGGTGTAGAAGAAGGTAACTATGATATAATGCCAGGACAGTTCTATGCTCGTGCTTTTATTAGACAGTATTCAGAAGCTGTAGGGCTTGATCCAGATGTGATGTTCGAGGAATATGCGAATGATATCCCTGCAAATGAAAAGGAGGAAATCCCACCTTTATCTAGAGTGAAAACGAAAAAGCAAGTGCCTTCATCCAAAAACACGAAGGTATGGAACTTTATTCCAAAAGTATTATTGTTTCTTGCTTTAATTGCTGTTATTGCTATTATTTATGTAATCATTCAAAATGTTGGTTTAGGGAATTCACCGGGATCTCAGCCAGATAAAGAACCAGTATTAATAGATACTGGTGATACAGGTAATGAGGACCAGGATGATCAAGAAGGAGAATCTGGCCAACCCGATGACACAGAAGAAAACTCTGCTAATGAACCATTGTCTAGCGGTGTTTTATCTGAAGTTTCAACAAGCGGATCGAATGCAACACTAGAACTAAGTGAAACCGATAAATTTGAAGTGGAGCTAGCTTCAACGGGGCGTACATGGGTAGGTATTTCAAATGCAGCAGGAGAGACATTCCTTAGTGCTGAACTAGCAGAAGGTGACACTGAGTCATTTGATTTTACAGACGAAGAAGAAGTTGTCTTTAATGTTGGATGGGTCCCTGACACACAAATTACCATCAACGGGGAGCCCTTTGAATTCCCATTTCCGGTAGATCAAGTTACCACCCAGAGAATCACTATTAAATTTCTACCAAATGGAGAACAATAAAAGTCATCACGATGATGGCTTTTTTTGTACTAATTTAAGAACGTTTATATTTTTTATTTAGGGGCAATTCCAAGCACCTCGAGGTCATAAACCAATCTATCAAGAATGTGAAACCCATTTTCCCCACACCTCACTTCGTGCTTATCGGGGCTGGTTAAGGCGCTTGCGCTGTGGCTGACATTATGCAGTTTATTGGACTAGTCAATCATTAGACAAACTTTCATATTTTATGTATAGTGAAAAAGCAATATTTGAATGCTGGAGGAATGATTGTGAACTTACCTAATAAAATTACAGTTTCGAGAATATTATTGATTCCTATCTTTATGGTCCTATTGTTGGCTCCTTTAGATTTTGGAATTTTTGAACTTGGAGAAGTGCAAATCCCCATCACACACTTATTGGCAGCATTTATCTTTATAATTGCTTCTATTACTGATTGGGTCGATGGATATTATGCAAGAAAGTTGAACCTTGTTACAAATCTAGGGAAGTTTCTAGACCCGCTCGCAGATAAATTGCTTGTTTCCGCTGCCTTAATTGCATTAGTCCAACTAGATCTTGCCCCTGCTTGGATCGTTATTATCATTATCAGTAGAGAGTTCGCAGTAACTGGACTCCGTCTAGTGTTAGCTGGAGAAGGAGAAGTAGTGGCAGCAAACATGCTTGGGAAAATAAAAACATGGGCTCAAATTATCGCTGTATCTGCATTACTATTACATAACATACCATTTGCATGGATAGGATTTCCATTTGATATGCTTGCATTATGGGTAGCGATGTTTTTCACTATTGTATCTGGATGGGACTATTTTTATAAAAACAAAGATGCATTATTACATTCAAAGTAAAAATTTGTTTCTGCTATCATGCTAAAAGGTTACGGGTTACCATGTATGTGTCATTGTAATTACAGCCTTTTAATAAAAAGGGGAGAAGTAAATGACTTGGAAAAGTGAGATAATAGCAGTTGGCTCAGAATTATTACTAGGTCAGATTTGTAATACTAACGCTCAGTTTTTGTCAAAGCAACTAGCTGAAATCGGTATAGATGTCTATTTTCATACAGTAGTTGGAGACAATCCAATTAGACTTCAAGAAGCAATTACAAATGCGAAAAAACGATCAAACCTCCTTATTCTCACAGGAGGGCTTGGACCGACAAAAGATGATCTTACAAAAGAGACCATTGCTACTATGCTTGATAAAAATCTTATAATGGATAATGACGCACTCGCTAATATCGAGGCCTATTTTCAAAAAACCAATCGCATAATGAGTGAAAATAACAAAAAACAAGCTTTAGTTTTGGAAGGCTCTACAATATTAGCAAATGATTATGGAATGGCCCCAGGAATGGCCCTTACGGAAGCAGGGTTTACATATTTGTTATTACCAGGTCCTCCAAAGGAGCTTCAACCAATGTTTAATCATTATGGTCGTGAGTTTCTGCTGGATAAACTTGGTGTAAAAGAACAGATTGTTTCTAGAGTATTGCGCTTTTTTGGAATTGGAGAGTCGCAGCTTGAGACAGATATTTTGGATTTAATAGAAAGTCAAACCAACCCTACGATTGCCCCGCTTGCTGGCGATAATGAAGTAACGTTAAGACTAACTGCTAAACATCACTCAATTGATAAAGCTAATCACTTAATTAACGTGGTAGAAGAGCAGATATTGAATAGAGTCGGTGAGTTCTTTTATGGATATGAGGAGGACACAATCTTCTCAGTTGTATTTGAAAAAGTACAACAGTCCAAATACACACTGAGTAGTGCCGAGAGTCTTACTGGTGGGTTGTTTTCTGAAAGATTGACAAGTTTTCCAGGGGCATCTGAAGTAATCGAGGGGGCTGTTGTCTCCTATACGAATGATGTAAAGGAAAACGTACTTGGTGTTTCAAAACAGACACTTGATACAGATGGTGCTGTTAGTAGTAAATGTGCATTGGAAATGGCAGAAGGTGTGAAGCGACTATTAAAGACAGATATAGGGATTAGTTTCACAGGCGTGGCTGGTCCAGGTACAATGGATAATCAACCTGTAGGAACTGTTTATATAGGTATCGCATTACCAGATAGAGAAACAATTGTACATAAAATCCAACTTGTAGGTACAAGGGATGGAATTAAACAACGCTCAGCGAAATACGGTTGCCACTTTCTTTTGAAAGAATTGTTTAAAAAGTAGTTGAAGAGATAATTTTGTAGACAAAGGGGCTCAGAATGGTCACATTCCGATCCCCTTTTTAGATTCATTGGGGATATTTTATGAGGATTGATTGTTGCTTTATTTAAGCCATCGCTGTTCATCTCCTTGACAAGTTGCCACGTTGATAAAGATTGTTTCCTAAATGATCATTATCCCCTCACGTGAATAATTTATCTTTCACAAAAGGTAGGAAACTCAAGTGATGGAAGTGGAAGGCACGGAGGCTCCCAGAATGCCCGAAGAAAACGCGGTGTCTGGAACAGACTTTATAAATAGGACATAAAAAATAATAAAAAAGCTTTTTCTATTTCTTTTATATAGAGGAACAACATATTTCCTCTATACGAAAATATTCTTTTAAAGGAAATATGCCACACAAAAAAACCGAATGGATGTTCGTTTTTTTGTTGCCAAAGATAATGAAAAAAGGTATAGTAATAGTAGATAATAGATAAAAGATACAAATTAGTTTCATAGATAAGAAGGAGGAAATAGTGTGAGCGATCGTAAGGCTGCATTAGATATGGCGTTAAAACAAATAGAAAAACAATTTGGTAAGGGATCCATTATGAAGCTTGGAGAACAAGCAGAACGTAAAATCTCCACAGTGCCAAGTGGTTCCTTGGCATTAGACGTAGCATTGGGAGCTGGCGGATATCCACGTGGGAGAGTAGTGGAAATTTATGGACCTGAATCTTCCGGTAAGACAACGGTTGCTCTTCATGCGATTGCAGAAGTACAACAACAAGGTGGACAGGCTGCTTTTATCGACGCAGAGCATGCCCTTGATCCAGTTTATGCTCAAAAGCTAGGTGTTAATATTGATGAACTTTTACTTTCTCAGCCTGATACTGGTGAACAGGCTTTAGAAATTGCTGAGGCTCTTGTTAGAAGTGGCGCGGTTGATATTATCGTTATTGATTCTGTAGCCGCACTAGTACCAAAAGCAGAGATTGAAGGAGAGATGGGGGATTCCCACGTTGGCCTTCAAGCGCGATTAATGTCTCAAGCACTAAGAAAGCTTTCCGGTGCCATTAACAAGTCTAAAACTATTGCCATCTTTATCAACCAGATCCGTGAAAAAGTTGGAGTTATGTTTGGAAATCCTGAAACGACTCCTGGTGGGCGTGCGCTTAAATTTTATTCTTCTGTACGTCTTGAGGTTCGTCGTGCAGAGCAATTAAAGCAAGGCCATGATATTGTTGGGAATAAAACAAAAATTAAAGTTGTAAAAAATAAAATTGCTCCTCCATTTAAAGTTGCAGAGGTAGATATTATGTACGGAGAAGGGATATCAAAAGAAGGCGAAGTAATTGATATGGCGTCAGATTTGGATATCGTTCAAAAAAGTGGTTCCTGGTATTCTTATAATGAAGAAAGATTAGGACAAGGTAGAGAAAATGCTAAGCAATTCCTAAAAGAAAATAAAGATGTATTAAAAGATATTCACCAACAAGTTCGTGACCACCACGGTTTGGATAAAGAAGTAACAGCTCCACCTGAAGATGATTTGGACAACCAAGAAGAATTGGAATTTTAAGAACTTCTAAAGTGGAAAAAGACCGAATGCACAACATTTTTTTTGAGTTTTTTGTAAAATTCTCAAAAACAACAAAGCTTGCAAAACAGCCTTTTTTAAGACCCTGTATATCTTTACAGGGTCTTTTATGAGTCCTCGCCTTAATTGAATGACAATCATAAATAGGTTTACATTCCCATATTGGGCATATCCTTACTAGGACAGGCTTGACAATAATTTTTCACAGATTTACAATTAGTATGTATAATTTACACATTGTTAGAATTTTAGAGCTATAAAAAAGCAAAAGCCCTTGAGCTGTATATTGATACACACGGGTACAATGTACATGCCGACAATGAAATCTAGCAAGAAACAAGTTCATAGCAAGAGGAGGTGTAATGATGGAAGATTATATGCTAATCATTATCTCCGCTTTGCTTGCCCTAATCGTCGGTGTAGTTGTTGGCTTTTATGTTCGTAAATCCATTGCAGAACAAAAGATACATGGCGCCAGAAGTGTAGCTGATCAAATTGTGGAAGATTCAAAGCGAGAAGCAGAGTCACTGAAAAAGGAAGCCCTTTTAGAAGCAAAGGACGAAATTCACAAGCTCCGAACGGAAGCGGAACGTGAGATTCGGGACCGTAGAAGCGAACTGCAAAAACAAGAAAATCGTTTAATGCAAAAAGAGGAGAATCTTGATCGAAAAGATGAATCGCTTGATAAGCGGGAAGTAGCATTAGAAAGGCGTGAAGATTCTTTAAACGATAGACAACAGCATATTGAAGAATTAGAAAGCAAAGCGGATGATATGGTGCGTAAACAGCAAGAAGAGCTAGAACGCATTTCTGCGTTAACGCGTGATGAAGCGAAGAATATCATTCTTGAACGTGTTGAAAACGAATTATCCCACGACATTGCTCTTATGGTCAAAGAAAGTGAAAACAGAGCGAAGGAAGACGCGGATAAAAAGGCAAGAGAAATTCTTTCCTTGGCTGTTCAACGTTGTGCTGCAGATCATGTAGCTGAAACAACAGTTTCCGTCGTTAACTTACCAAATGATGAGATGAAAGGGCGAATTATTGGTCGTGAAGGACGTAATATTCGGACGCTTGAAACTCTGACAGGTATTGACCTCATTATTGATGATACTCCAGAAGCGGTTATATTATCTGGTTTTGATCCAATCCGACGTGAAACTGCACGTATCGCATTAGATAAGCTGGTACAAGATGGACGCATCCATCCTGCACGCATTGAGGAAATGGTTGAAAAATCAAGACGTGAAGTGGACGAATACATCCGTGAAATGGGAGAGCAGACAACTTTTGAGGTTGGTGTACACGGTCTACATCCAGACCTGATTAAGATATTAGGTCGTTTGAAATTCCGCACAAGTTATGGTCAAAATGTCTTGAAACATTCGATGGAAGTTGCTTTCTTGTCTGGTTTAATGGCAGCAGAGTTAGGTGAAGACGCGACATTAGCACGCAGAGCAGGTTTGTTACATGATATTGGTAAAGCGGTTGACCATGAAGTAGAAGGAAGTCATGTGGAAATTGGTGTAGAGCTAGCAACTAAGTATAAGGAGCACCCTGTTGTAATCAATAGTATTGCTTCTCACCACGGTGATTCCGAGCCTACATCCATTATCGCAGTCTTAGTTGCTGCATCAGATGCACTTTCTGCCGCAAGACCTGGTGCTAGAAGTGAAACGCTGGAAAACTACATCCGTAGACTTGAAAAGCTGGAAGAAATCTCAGAAAGCTACGAAGGTGTTGAAAAGTCCTTTGCCATTCAGGCAGGTCGTGAAGTTCGTATTATGGTTAAACCGGATACAATTGATGACTTGGAAGCACACCGTTTAGCAAGAGATATCAGAAAGCGGATTGAAGAGGAATTAGACTATCCAGGACATATTAAAGTGACGGTTATTCGTGAAACGAGAGCTGTGGAATATGCAAAATAAAGTGGTGCTTGCACCGCTTTATTTTTTTTGGAGGGATGCAATGACTTTATCTAAAATGTTCATTTGCATCCTAATCATACATATGTAAAACTAATAACAAGAACCCTACGCAAGAAAGGAATTATCATATTGAGAATATTATTTGTTGGAGACGTAGTAGGTTCACCAGGAAGAAGCATGGTGGACGAATACTTACCAAAACTTAAAAGTAAATATAACCCTGCCGTAACAATTGTGAATGGTGAAAATGCTGCAGGGGGAAAAGGAATCACGGAAAAAATCTATCAAGGCTTCTTAAAAGCTGGCGCAAATCTTGTCACTCTTGGAAATCACACATGGGATAATCGTGAAATTTTCGAATTTATTGATGGGGCCAAATACATGATCCGCCCTGCGAATTTCCCCAGTTCAAACCCAGGGAAAGGAATTGCTTATTTACCTTTTGAAGGGAAGGAATTGGCAGTTATCAATCTACAAGGTAGGACCTTTTTACCTCCGATTGATTGCCCGTTTGAAAAAGCGGATCAACTAGTTGAAGAAGCCAAAAAGCGTACTCCTTTCATTTTTGTTGACTTTCACGCAGAAGCAACAAGTGAAAAGCTGGCTATAGGGTGGTATTTGGACGGTAGAGTAACAGGAGTAGTAGGTACACACACGCATGTCCAGACAAGCGACTACCGTATTCTTCCAGAAGGAACCGCATACATGACAGATGTCGGGATGACAGGCCCATATGATGGAATATTAGGGGTTCAAAAAGAAGCGGTTCTTAAGCGTTTTATAACAGCACTTCCAGTAAGGTTTGAAGTTGTAGAAGGAAGAGCGCAATTAAATGCAGTGTTAATTGATGTTGATATGAAGACTGGGAAAGCAAAGAAAATCATGCCAATCATTATTAATGATGACCACCCATTCTTTGATTGAATATTTAGATATTTATCTGATAGGTTAAGGAATACATCTCTCTCCTCCTGAATATAGTAGGAATGAAATTATTGCATTTCATTCACCTATGGATCTTTCATCATATAGTGCAAATGTTAAGGAGGAGCTAGAAATGGAAATATTAAAGGTTTCAGCCAAGTCTAACCCAAACTCGGTAGCAGGAGCTTTAGCAGGAGTTTTACGAGAACGTGGTGGTGCCGAGATTCAGGCAATTGGCGCGGGAGCATTAAATCAGGCTGTTAAGGCTGTTGCGATTGCCAGAGGCTTTGTTGCACCAAGTGGTGTAGATTTAATTTGTATTCCGGCTTTTACTGATATTTTGATTGATGGAGAAGAACGAACGGCCATTAAGCTTATAGTAGAGCCGAGATAAAAGGCTGTTTTCGTACATTAAGTTGCTTTTGGGTATGTTATCAGTAATTCCGGAGATGTTCTTTTCCTGCATTTAGTATTTTTTGAATTGTAGTGTGAAGAAATGCCCAACAGGCTATTTATTACGAGTAAATAGCGAAGAAAGATAAAAAAAATAAATTTTTTGCCTGTTTGCTTGAGTTTGCAAACAGGTTTGTTTATGTTAAAAGATGAAGTAAGAATGGAGGGAAATCAGCTGAAAATATTCGATGGGCATTGTGATGTATTGTGGAAGATGTGGGAAAACGATGATGTATCATTTAGTGATAATAATCATTTGCATGTTACGTGGGAAGGGCTAGAAAAGGGAAATGCTAAAGTGCAATGTTTTGCCATATATGTGCCAGAAAAAATTAAGGGAGAGTCTGCTTTTCAGGTCGCGTTAGAAATGGTGGCGATTTTTAATAAGAAAATACTAGACAGATATTCTAATATGAAACTAGTAACCAGCAAAAGTGACATAGACAGTTTGAAGGAAAATGAAATAGGTGCCATCCTTACATTGGAAGGTTGCGATGCAATAGGATCTGATTTGTCGCGTCTTCGAAAGCTTTACGGATATGGCGTGACGTCAGTTGGATTGACTTGGAACTATGGCAATGCAGTGGCTGATGGAATTCTAGAAACAAGAGGTGCCGGCCTAACAGAATTCGGAAAAAGTGTAGTGGAAGAGAACAATAAAAATTCTGTATGGACAGATGTATCGCATTTATCGATAAAAGGATTTTGGGATGTAATGGAGAGCGCGGACTATATCATAGCTTCCCACTCAAATTGCCATAAAATATGTAATAACCCAAGAAACCTTCTAGATGACCAAATAAAAGCGTTAATACAAAAAAATGCAGCAATAGGGGTGACTTTTGTCCCGCAATTTCTAACAGATTCACAAAAATGTACAATAACGGATATTCTCAAACATGTGGAACACTATTGTAGTCTTGGTGGTCTCCGTAATATAGGATTTGGATCAGATTTTGATGGGATTAGTAGTACGGTGGAAAATCTACATAGTTTTAAAGAGTATCATAATTTAGTCAACACTTTGTTGAAATACTATTCGGAAACTGATGTGAAAGGCTTTTTATTCGATAATTTCTACAATAAATATCCTAAGGTATAATCTTAAAAAAATAGAAAAGAAGAGGACAATATTATCTTGGTAAAATATCCAAATTTTTAGAATTAAATTTATTCAAATGCTTGTATTTTTAAAAGAATAAGTCTACAATGAAAGCGTTTAGTACATATACCGTAGTTCTTTCACGTAATAGTTATTTTTAAGTAGATGAAATATAGTTTATTAAAGAGAATAGTGCTACAATGAGAATTGTACTGTATATTCTGACAATGAACGTAATTAAAGGGGTGTAAGGCACATGATCAATCAACTTTCATGGAAAGTTGGAGGGCAACAGGGGGAAGGTATTGAAAGTACCGGTGAAATTTTCTCTATTGCATTAAACCGGTTAGGCTATTACCTATATGGGTATCGCCATTTTTCTTCACGTATCAAAGGGGGGCACACGAACAACAAGATTCGTGTAAGTACGACTCAGGTTCGCTCCATTTCAGATGACCTTGATATATTAGTAGCATTTGACCAAGAAACGATCGATGTTAACTACCATGAACTTCGTCAAGGTGGGGTCGTAATTGCAGATGCAAAATTCAAACCAACTATCCCTGAGGATGGCAAAGCGATATTATATTCTGTACCATTTACTGAGATTGCATCTGAATTAGGAACTTCATTGATGAAAAACATGGTAGCTGTCGGTGCGTCTAGTGCAATTTTAGACCTTGATGCTGAATCTTTCCGTGAAGTAGTGCAGGAAATTTTCGGTCGAAAAGGTGAATCCATTGTAGAAAAAAATATGGAAGCAATCCGAGCAGGTGTTCAATTTATTAAGGATCAAGGCGAAAGTGTCGAAACAATGCAGTTGGAAAAAGCAGACGGTAAAAAGCGTCTGTTTATGATTGGAAATGATGCAATTGCATTAGGTGCCATTGCTGCAGGATCCCGCTTTATGCCTGCATACCCAATCACTCCTGCTTCTGAAATTATGGAATACCTCATTAAAAAGCTTCCTAAATTTGGTGGTACAGTCATTCAAACAGAGGACGAAATTGCCGCTTGTACGATGGCAATAGGAGCAAATTACGCAGGTGTTAGGACGCTTACTGCTTCTGCTGGACCAGGACTTTCGCTTATGATGGAAGCAATTGGCTTATCTGGTATGACAGAAACACCTCTTGTAGTCGTTGACACACAGCGTGGAGGCCCAAGTACAGGTCTTCCTACGAAGATCGAGCAGTCTGACTTGATGGCGATGATCTATGGCACACATGGCGAAATCCCTAAAGTCGTGATGGCTCCTAGTACGGTTCAAGAAGCATTTTACGATACGATAGAGGCTTTTAATATTGCTGAAGAGTACCAAGTACCTGTAATATTACTTACTGATTTACAACTTTCTTTAGGGAAACAGTCTGTGGAACCTCTTGATTATAGTAATATTGAAATAAGACGTGGAAAGCTTGTTACAGATGATATACCTGCTACAGAAGACAAAGCTTATTTCAAACGTTATGAAGTAACAGAAGATGGAATCTCACCACGTGTGCTACCTGGAACGAAAAATGGCATTCACCATGTGACAGGTGTAGAACACGAACAAACTGGTAAACCATCTGAGGTCGCAGCAAACCGTCAAAGTCAAATGGACAAGCGACTAAGAAAATTAGATAATCTTACTTTTAACACACCAGTTTATGTCAATGCAAAGTATGAAAATCCTGATGTGTTAATAGTAGGTTTCAACTCCACTCGAGGTACAATTGAAGAAGCAATTGAAAGGTTGGAATTAGACGGAATAACTGCTAATCATGCGCAAGTACGTTTGATTCATCCATTCCCTACAGATGAGATTGCACCTCTAGTAAAAGCTGCGAAAAAAGTAATTGTTGTGGAATACAATGCTACTGGACAACTAGCAAGCATCTTAAAAATGAATGTTGGTAACCATGAAAAAATAAGTAGCATCTTGAAGTATGATGGAGATCCATTCTTACCGAAAGAAATCCACACAAAATGCAAGGAGTTGTTATAGATGGCAACGTTTAAAGACTTTCGTAATAATGTAAAACCAAACTGGTGTCCTGGGTGTGGAGATTTCTCTGTACAAGCTGCCATTCAACGTGCTGCTGCAAATGTCGGGTTAGACCCTGAGAACCTTGCTGTTGTGTCAGGTATTGGATGTTCAGGTCGTATTTCAGGATATATCAACTCTTATGGATTCCATGGAATTCATGGGCGTTCCCTTCCGATTGCCCAAGGTGTAAAAATGGCAAACAAGGATTTAACCGTAATCGCTTCAGGTGGTGATGGAGACGGATTTGCAATTGGTTTGGGGCATACAATCCATGCAATCCGCCGTAACATTGATGTAACTTATATTGTAATGGATAACCAAATATATGGCCTCACAAAAGGTCAAACATCTCCAAGAAGTGAAGTAGGATTCAAAACGAAGTCAACTCCACAAGGTTCCATTGAATCATCCTTATCTGTTATGGAAATGGCTTTAACTGCTGGAGCTACGTTTGTTGCACAAAGCTTCTCCACAGATTTGAAGGACTTGACTTCTTTAATTGAACAAGGAATCAATCATAAAGGGTTTTCTTTAATTAATGTTTTCTCCCCATGTGTTACATATAATAAGGTAAACACATATGACTGGTTTAAAGAAAACCTTACAAAACTCGCTGATATTGAAGGATACGACCCAAATAATAAAGTTACAGCAATGCAAACGTTAATGGAGCACAATGGACTTGTAACTGGATTGATTTATCAGAATACAAATCAGCCATCTTATCAAGATCTCATTCATAACTTCAGTGAAGATCCACTTGCAAAAGCAGATCTTCAATTAGGTAAAGAAGAGTTTAATCAATTAGTTAAAGAATTTATGTAATTAGAAAAGCATAAGTCATTGGAGCTGTTCTAATTTTAAAAAGGATACTTTCTTAACATGACCAAGGCCCTGGCAAAATTGCTAGGGCCTTTGTTTTCGAGCAAATATATGATTTGAAAATGAATTTAGGCATTCTCATAAATATTAAAATCATCTAAAGTCTGCAGTCATATATTATCGTTAAAAGGCAATGAAATGGAAGCGTTTTCTAAAAACTATTCTCCAAGTAATATATTTACTAAAAATATTGTAACTTTTTCATTTCACATAGCCATTTGTTCTTTTCAGGAGGACAGCATTATTTACACATAACCTTATAGATGGTACACTTTTACTAGTATTATATATTATTATTATTTTTCTAATAAGGGAGTGTTCTCTGTGAATGGAAAGATGAAAGCAATTATAAAGCATCACCGTGGATATGGAGCGGAGCTGCAAATGATAGATATTCCTAAAATTAAAGAGGATGAAGTTTTAATAAAAGTAAAGGCAACATCAATATGTGGGACAGATGTGCATATTTATACATGGGATGAATGGTCACAAAGCCGTGTCAACCCCCCATATGCCTTTGGACATGAATTTGCTGGCGAAATTGTAGAAGTTGGAAACAAAGTAACGAATGTTCAGTTAGGTGATCAAGTGTCCGCGGAAACACATATTGTATGTTACGAGTGCCCGCAATGTTTAACAGGAGATTATCATATCTGTAAAAATACCAAAATTATTGGGGTAGATACTCAAGGGTGTTTTGCTGAGTACGTCGCACTTCCTGCAGTAAACGTTTGGAAGAATCCAAAAGAGATGCCATACGATGTTGCTTCAGTTCAGGAACCGATGGGGAATGCTGTGCATACCGTGCTTGCTGGAGATGTTGCCGGTAAAACTGTTGCGGTTATTGGTTGTGGGCCAATTGGTATCATGGCAGTAGGTGTTGCGAAAGCAGCAGGTGCATCTCAAGTGATCGCTATTGACTTAAATGAATACCGTCTAGACCTAGCAACGAAAATGGGAGCTTCCACTGTCATTAATGCCAAAGAAAAAAATCCTGTTGATGAGGTTTTGAACTTAACCGAAGGCCACGGTGTGGATGTGGTTTGTGAAATGTCTGGTCATCCAATAGCGATGAACCAAGGCTTTAAGATGATTACGAATGGTGGAAGAGTGTCGATTCTAAGTCTGCCTGTTCGTCCAGTTGAGCTTGATATTACAAATGATATCGTGTTTAAAGGTGTTACTGTACAAGGAATAACAGGTCGGAAAATGTATTCAACATGGCAACAGGTTTCCCGACTATTAAAATCTGGTCAAGTAGATGTGCAACCAATGATTACGCATCATTTTCCATTAGAAGAATTTGAAAAAGGCTTCGATTTAATGATTTCAGGTCAATGTGGTAAAGTAGTTTTACATCCATAACGCTAAAATTAGGAGGGATAACCATGAAAGGTTTTGAGTATTTACAAGAAGAATTAGATCAAATGAAAGAACAAGGTACATTCCGTAAATTGGTACCACTTGAATCCGACCAAGGATCAAAAGTTGTTATCAACGGAAAGGAAGTAATTCAGCTTTCCTCCAATAATTATCTAGGTTTAACATCTCATCCCCGTCTCCGTAAAGCGGCGCTTGAAGCAGTAGAAAAATACGGAGCAGGTACAGGGTCTGTTCGTACGATTGCAGGTACTTTTACCATGCATGAAGAATTGGAAGAAAAACTTGCGAAATTTAAACATACAGAAGCATCCCTTGTTTTCCAATCTGGTTTTACAACGAACCAAGGAGTGCTTTCTGCGATTCTTTCACCTGAAGACGTTGTTATCTCTGATGCATTAAATCATGCTTCAATCATTGATGGTATCCGTCTTACAAAGGCTGCTCGTAAAGTATACAAGCATGTTGATATGGAAGATTTAGAACGTGCATTAAAAGAATCTGCTGATTATCGTAAGCGACTAATCGTAACAGATGGTGTCTTCTCCATGGATGGAAATATTGCTCCGCTTGATAAAATTGTAGAGTTAGCAGAAAAATACGATGCCCTTGTGATGGTAGATGACGCTCATGCTTCTGGTGTACTCGGGAAGAATGGAAGAGGTACCGTTAATCACTTCGGTCTGGATGGAAGAGTACATATACAAGTGGGAACTTTAAGTAAGGCAATTGGTGTGTTAGGTGGATATGTAGCAAGTTCCCGTTCATTAATTGACTATTTAATCCATAAAGGCCGTCCTTTCTTATTCAGTACTTCTCACCCGCCAGCGGTTACTGCGGCTTGTGATGAAGCAATCCAAGTATTATTGGAGGAACCGGAATTAATTGAAAAGCTTTGGGACAATGCTAACTTCTTCAAAGAAGGATTAATGAAGCTTGGGTTTAATACAGGAGAAAGCGAAACACCTGTAACACCAGTGATTGTAGGCGACGAGTCATTATGTCATCAATTCTCTGACAAACTACTTCAATATGGTGTATTCGCTCAAGGAATCGCGTTTCCAACTGTAGCAAAAGGATTGGCCCGTGTTCGTACAATCGTTACGGCTCAACATACGAAAGAAGAGCTTCAAGAAGCATTAAATATATTTGAAAAAGCAGGTAAAGAGCTAGGTATTATCCAATAATTAACATGCTCTTTTGAGTTTCTCAATTAACGAAACCAATTATTCGTTATACGAGTTTGAGGATTTCAATTATTTCCAATGACCAATTTTTTTCAGCTAAATGATTACTGAAAGGAGAGACACCATAAAGTGTCTCTCTCAGTGTGTAGACAAAGGTACATTTTTATTTAAATCAATGCAATTCCCTGTTGATCGTAGTGTAAGACGCGCAGACTCCTGCGGGAGGAAGGGACATGGGAAACCCCACAGGGCGCAGCCCGAGGAGGTTCCCGGACCGCCCGCGGAAAGCGAAGCGTCTGAAACGAAGATCAACAGTTAAATGCAAATCTAAAAATAATTTGGGTTTGTCAACAGTCTAGGAGAGACACCATAAAGTGTCTCTCTTCTTGTGTCAAAAATATGTCCTTTTCCGTAATCTTGTCTATAATTATTGTTTAAAAAGCCATAAAATTATATACTATGTTAATGTGTAGAGATTTTTTGTCTTTTTTATAAGAAGAAACTATTAGTAATTGAAGTTGGACAAAGCCATGCATTTTAGGAAAGAAGGTTTATGCATCCTTTTATGTACGCCGAGCTGTCTTATGCTAGATGAGGCTGGCTGAAAGGTGCTAACGCTTTTCTAATGGAAAGGAGTTTTCATAATGAATGAGAAACAAAGAGTGGAAAATGCACAAGTAGCGATTGGAAATCCATCGGACAAAAAATCCGAGAAGGATTTTAGTCAATACTTTCAAACTGTATATACTCCGCCGTCTCTGAAAGATGCGAAGAAACGCGGAAAAGAAGATGTAGCCTACCAAGAATTTGCTATTGATGAAGAATTTAGAGGTCTTAGGGACGGGAAGAAATTTTATATCCGAACATATGGCTGTCAAATGAATGAACATGACACAGAAGTAATGGCTGGAATATTTTTGAGTTTAGGTTATGAGCCTACTGACACTGTTAAAGATGCTGATGTCGTTCTACTTAATACATGTGCAATCCGTGAAAATGCGGAAAATAAAGTATTTGGAGAACTTGGTCATCTTAAGCCTTTAAAGAAAGCTAATCCGAATTTACTAATTGGGGTTTGCGGGTGTATGTCCCAGGAAGAATCTGTGGTAAATAAAATATTAAAAACATATGACCAAGTTGATATGATATTTGGAACTCATAATATTCACCGTATCCCTAACATTTTGAAGGAAGCATATATGTCCAAAGAGATGGTAGTGGAAGTGTGGTCAAAGGAAGGGGATGTCATTGAGAA
Source organism: Sutcliffiella rhizosphaerae (assembly GCF_917563925.1). GTDB lineage: Bacteria > Bacillota > Bacilli > Bacillales > Bacillaceae_I > Sutcliffiella_A > Sutcliffiella_A rhizosphaerae. The sequence continues at coordinate 2,094 of NZ_CAKJTJ010000002.1, read as the reverse complement.
TCTTCCTAAAAACCGTAAAGGTGAAATTAAAGCATGGGTAAATATTATGTACGGCTGTGATAAGTTCTGTACGTATTGTATCGTTCCATATACACGAGGAAAAGAAAGAAGCAGGCGTCCTGAAGATATTATTCGTGAAGTTCGTCACTTAGCTGCACAAGGTTACAAGGAAGTTACGTTACTTGGACAAAATGTAAATGCATACGGAAAAGATTTTGAGGATATGAACTACGGACTGGGGGACTTAATGGATGAGATCCGAAAAATAGACATACCTCGTATCCGTTTTACAACCAGTCATCCTAGAGACTTTGACGATCGGTTGATTGAGGTGTTGGCTAAGGGTGGTAACTTACTAGACCACATTCATCTTCCAGTCCAATCTGGTAGTTCTGAAATCTTAAAATTAATGGCACGTAAATATGATAGAGAACGATATCTAGAATTGGTAAGGAAAATTAAAGAGTCAATGCCAAATGCAACATTAACAACAGATATTATTGTTGGTTTCCCGAATGAAACTGATGAGCAATTTGAAGAAACCTTATCATTATATCGCGAAGTGGAATATGACACAGCTTACACGTTCATTTATTCTCCACGAGAAGGTACTCCAGCTGCAAAAATGGAAGATAATGTTCCAATGGAGGTTAAAAAAGAACGCCTTCAACGCTTAAATGCACTAGTAAATGAAATCTCTGCAAAGAAATTAAAAGAATATGAAGGTAAGATAGTGGAAGTATTGGTCGAAGGGGAAAGCAAGAAAAACCCTGATGTTTTAGCGGGATACACAGAAAAAAGTAAGCTTGTTAACTTTAAAGCTCCTAAATCAGTCGTTGGTAAGATTATTAAGGTAAAAGTGACAAAAGCAAAAACCTGGACACTAGACGGTGAACTTGCAGAAAGAACATTGGAGGTATAAAATATGGAAAAGTTTACGAGAGAAGACATTGTAGCAAGAGCGAAAGAACTTGCACAAATGATTGCTAATACAGAAGAGGTAGAATTTTTCAAACGTGCAGAAGAGCAAATCAACGAAAATCAAAATATCAAAGAGAAAATTGCAAGTGTGAAAAGCTTGCAAAAACAAGCCGTTAACTTTCAACATTATGGGAAAGCAGAAGCGTTGAAAAAAACAGAAGAAAAGCTGGACAATCTTTTGAAAGAATTGGATGAAATTCCAATTGTACAAGAGTTTAAGTCTTCCCAAAGTGATGTGAATGACCTTCTACAATTAGTTTCTTCATATATTTCTAAAACAGTCACTGATGAAATCATTGTTTCAACTGGTGGCGATGTGCTACGTGGTGAAACAGGTTCATATGTAAAGAACACTCACTACGGAAGTAGTTGTTCATAATGAAGTTTACAGCATGGATGAATATTCGTGCTGTTTTTTTGTTGTTTAGGAAATTATAAAATAATCGAATTGTGGATAAGTGTCCGGTATAATTTATGATACATAAATAGTAATTGGAAGAATGACTATGAAAAACATCAAGAGTGGAGTTATTAAACAAATACTTAAAGATCATTTTGATGGTTATTGGAGAATGCATGGAAACTCGTACCCAGAAACATATCGTGATGATATTAAAGAAACGGTTCAAAAAGCGATTAGGTGTGGAACAACGGATCTTGGATATGCTCGATATGAATGTTTTGGTTGTGAAAAGAATTCCCAAACAAAGTTTGTATGCTTTACATGTAAGAGTCGTTTCTGTCATAAATGTGGTAAAAAGTACACCGATGATTGGTCAGAAAAACAACAGCAAATAATTTTAAATGTTCCTCATAGACATATGTTTTTACGATACCTAAGGAAATCAGAACGTTGGTCTTTCAAGATCGGAAAAAGTTGAACGAACTTAGTAAAAAAGTGTCCGAGCTATTCCAATTCTACTTTAGGAGAAAAAGTAAAAAAAGGCATCTTCAAGTTGGTGTGATTACCGTTATTCATACGTTTGGAAGTCTCTAGCGGAAGTGTATCATGGTGATTATGGATACTTGTATCACTATATGGACGATATGAAAATTATTAAAGCGAAAGGAATGAAGAAGAGTGGCAAAGAAAAAAGAGCTGGATGATAGTGA
>NZ_CAKJTJ010000001.1 GCF_917563925.1 Sutcliffiella rhizosphaerae | reverse complement strand
ACGTAGACTCCTGCGGGAGAAGTGGCTAATGTGAGACCCCGCAGGCGAAGCCGAGGAGGCTCGCGGGTCACCCGCGGAAAGCGAAGTCTTGCACGGAAATCAATAGCGGTATTTATTGTCGACCATTATATTGTTCGTCTTCTTGTTTGTGTTCTTTAGTTTTGTCCCAGCCTCTTTTTAGTTTGCCTGATCCTCATGTTTAATCCCACTAATAGAGATTTTGAACATTTTACGAGTGAATTTTGTCATGTGATAAATGCTGATTCATACGGTACCAGAGCCATAAATCATTGATAATGCTCGCAAGTTCTGATATTTCCGTATTAAGCTGACAAGAGCGGTCAAAATTGGATTCGTCATTAAGCTGAGCTTGTTTGATGTTGATCGATGATTCTAACTCCTTAATCCGGTCAGGTATTTTCCCTCTGATCTTTTCCCATTCTAACAAGATAGTTTGTTGTGTTTCCTTTTCATATGAAGTCCAGTCAGTATCTAAATATGGTAGGGGAATCCCTAATCGATTATCCATTTTAAAAGAATACATAGAGTTTCCTTCCTTTTTCCGTTTCTTTTCATTGTATAACAACTATTTATTACAATCTATGCAAATGATTCAGTCGTAATTTTCCTTCATTTTTTTCCCAGCCTAAAAACGAGAGATTGGAGAAAAGCTATAGTTGATTGATCACTTATGGAAGGTGGGTAAAAGACATGACGAAAAAGGATCCAAAAGAAGTGTATTCATACGATGAAAAAGCGGTAAGTGAAGTTCAAAATCAAATAACAGATGCATATTCCAGTGGTGTTATAGGTAAGCAATACAGCACAAATGCCTATCAACCAGTTGAAGAAGAGAGTCAGCATTCCTCAGATCAGTAAAAGTTTTAAATGGACAAAAAAATTATTAGCTGAAGCCTTCGAAAAAAAACCTTTCATACGGAAGGTTTTTTTGATATTTGCTACTGACGAAAGCTCTCTCAGGCAATAATAGTTTTAATAGCATCGACTTCCAAGCAAGAAACACAACAAATCTTTCAAATCCATCGTGATCTTTTATCTTGTCGCTTAGTTATAAGTTGTAAATTTTACAAAAGTACAAGAAAATAGAGGAAGCACGTATTTTGAAATAAGGGGGAATCCAGTTTGAGGCATGCAGTAATTACAGCTGGTTCCAAAGGTCTAGGGAAAAAAGTCACAGATATGCTCTTGGCGAAAGGATGTTCGGTTACTGTTAATTTTCGAAATGATACGGAAGCTATTGACCGAATCAAAAGTGAATGGAGTCATATTGGAAATGAACACCTACACTTTTTTCAAGGTGATGTGACAAAGAAAGAAAACATGGAGGGACTGATAAATGACGCAATTGAACGGTTTGGCAGGATTGATTACTTAATTAATAATGCAGGTCCTTACATTTTTGAAAGAAAGAAATTAGCCGATTATTCAGATGAAGAATGGTATGAAATGTTAGAAGGAAATCTTAGTGCTGTTTTTCATCTGTTTCGAAAAACGATACCTGTTATGAGGGCACAGCAATTTGGGAGAATTATTACATACGGTTTTCAAGGAGCAGAATCGTCTCCAGGTTGGATCTATAGATCAGCTTTTGCAGCTGCAAAGGTTGGCCTAGTTTCCTTGACCAAATCCATCGCCATTGAAGAAGCGGAAAATGGGATTACAGCAAACATGGTTTGTCCGGGAAACATTGTTGGCGAAATGAAGGAAGCAGGCATTGATGATGCGAAACAGCTCCATGATAACAAAGGTACTCCTGTCGGTAGATCTGGAACAGGCGAAGATATAGCAAGAGCGATTGGATTCCTTTGTGAAGACCATTCAGACTTGATAACCGGGGCAGTTCTTGAAGTAACTGGGGGAGTGGAAGTGATAAACCGTTTGCGCTAGAGAAACATAAACGCAAGTGTTTGGAACTTACCAGAAAGAAAAGTTGTCCTAACAATTCAATTGTCAAAAAAAAATGACAATTTCTTCTTTTTGAAGCGCTTACAAAAAAGGACGAAAAACTATTTTACATTTTCTAGTTTAATGGTATATTAGTTACGTCTTAATGCTTTGTACTATCAACAATGAGGAGGTATTTTATCCATGAGAATTGGAGTACCTAAAGAAATAAAAAATAATGAGAATCGTGTTGCGATGACGCCTGCTGGGGTTGTGAACCTTGTTGGTTTCGGGCATGAAGTATACATAGAAAAAGAAGCTGGAATTGGGTCAGGCTTTACTGATGAGCAATATGTGCAAGCTGGCGCTAAAATAGTGGATACTGCTAAAGATGCTTGGTCAATGGATATGGTGATGAAAGTTAAGGAGCCATTGCCATCTGAATATGGATATTTTCGAGAAGGACTCATCCTTTTTACATATCTTCACCTTGCTCCAGAGCCAGAGCTTACAAAAGCATTGATTGATAATAAAGTTGTAGGGATTGCTTATGAAACGGTCCAACTACCAAACGGAACCTTGCCTTTATTAACACCGATGAGTGAGGTCGCAGGACGTATGGCTACACAAATCGGTGCTCAATTCCTTGAAAAAATCAAAGGCGGAAAAGGAATTCTTCTTGGTGGGGTTCCAGGTGTACGACGTGGGAAAGTTACCATTATTGGTGGAGGAGTCGCTGGGACAAATGCTGCCAAAATGGCAATTGGTCTAGGAGCAGACGTAACGATCCTTGACTTGAACCCAGACCGTCTCCGTCAATTGGATGATATCTTTGGAAAAGACATTCAGACCCTTATGAGCAACCCGTTAAATCTTGAGGTTGCTGTAAAGGAATCAGACTTAGTCATTGGTGCAGTACTAATCCCTGGAGCAAAAGCACCAAAATTAGTAACGGAAGATATGATCAAAACAATGGGAGCAGGTTCTATTGTAGTTGATATTGCTATTGATCAAGGTGGCATATTTGAAACAACAGACCGCATTACTACACATGATGATCCTACATACATAAAACATGATGTAGTTCACTATGCTGTGGCTAATATGCCAGGTGCTGTGCCGCGTACTTCCACCATTGCATTGACAAACGTTACCGTTCCTTATGCCGTTCAAATTGCGAATAAAGGCTACAAGCAGGCAGGCCTTGACAATGAAGCAATACTTAAAGGGATCAACACATTGGATGGTTATGTAACATATGCAGCAGTAGCAGAATCCCATGGATTAGCATATGAAAGTGCAAGCAATTTGTTAGTGAAATAAATAATCAAAATGCCGAATTCCTCCCAATGTAAGGAATTCGGCATTTTTTTATTGAGTAAGTATTAATTTTGAAATTATTAACGTTTGTCTTATCTCTTGAGGAGCCAAGCTAAGTCGCTACGCTGGTGGCTTCCGATTTTTAACTTAAAACCTACTATGCTTTAATTATTTTTAAATCTTTTGGATAACTAGTAAGAAGCTCTATTCCGCTTTCTGTAACTAGTATATCATCTTCAATACGAACCCCCCCGACACCAGGCTTATAAATTCCAGGTTCAATCGTAAAGGTCATTCCCTTTTGTAGTGTCATGGTATTTGTTGCATTCATGGAAGGATATTCATGAACCTCAATTCCCAACCCATGGCCAATTCTATGTGTAAAGAACTCACCATAGCCATGATCCGTGATTACAGAACGTGCTGTTCGGTCTATTTGACCAATTTCAACCCCAGGCTTGCAGGCTTCCACTGCAGCTAGTTGTGCTTTTAGAACAGTCTCATAGATTTCCTGCTGTTTCTCGTTTACGTTCCCAAATGCAACGGTTCTTGTTATGTCAGAACAATAGCCATTTAACACGACACCGAGATCAAATAAAACAAGATCGCCATCTTTTACAGTATCTAATCCTGGTTTACCATGTGGTGCTGCTGTCTTTTCACCAGTAAGTGCCATTGTGGAAAATGACATTTGGCTGATCCCTTTTTTCTTCAATTCATACTCAATAACAGCAACAAGTTCTTGCTCGGTAACACCATTCTTCAAATGGTGAACACCTACTTCTACACCAAAGTCAGCAAGCTTGGCCGCCTCACGCAAGATTGAAATTTCCTCCTCGTCTTTTATCAAACGTAGTTGAAACATTTTATCCTCAGCAGATGCGAGAGAGGCATCAGGAAAGATACCTTGAAGCTTATGTAATCTTGCGATGCTCATATGTTCCTGCTCTACGGCGATTTTATCGATGGAGAGTCCGAGTCTTGTTATATACTCCTGCACCTTTTGCCAAGGATCATCCGTATCATCGTAGCCAACAATATCAAACTTCCAACCGGATTTTTTTACTTGTGTAACTTCCATGTTTGGACAAACTATAGCAGGCTTGCTATTTGGAAATGCCAGTAATCCTAGTAGTCTTTCGTGTGGGTTAGTATAAAACCCGCTTATGTAAAAAACATTTGGTGTAGAAGTTAAGAAACAAGCTGATAAGTCCTCATCCTTTAACCATTCGACAAGTTGATGCAATCGGTACTCTTTCATTTTTACCCCATCCCTTTCAAATACTTCTAGTTTCGAAGTTTTATGTTTACATTTAGATTATCAGGGAATCTTATTTCTGTAAATTTTATTAAGTAGCTTTCTACTTTTTTCTTTTGAAAATACTTATTTTTAAGAGTACTAAAAGTAATAACGCTTCATTTGAAGGAATTTTACAACAAAAAGCGAAGTTACAAGTAACCGTATTTTATCAAAGGAGTGTTTTTACATGAAAGTATCTTATCATGGACATGCCGTTGTGAAAGTGGAAGCTAACGGAAAAACGATATTATTTGACCCATTTATTTCAGGGAACGGATTGACAGATTTACATGCAGATGATGTAAAAGTGGATGTTATCCTGTTGACACATGGACATAATGACCATGTAGGGGATACAGTGGAGCTTGCATTGAAAAATGATGCATTAGTAGTGGCTCCATTTGAACTTGCAGAGTTCCTAAGTTGGCAAGGTTTAAAGGTACATGAAATGCATATCGGTGGTAAACATAAGTTCGATTTTGGAACAGTGAAATTAACCCAAGCTTTTCATGGCTCTAGCTACACTGATTATGAAACAAATTCTATCACATATACGGGAATGCCGAGTGGGATACTCCTAACCATTGATGGGAAAACCATTTATCATGCCGGAGATACTGCCCTTTTTTCTGATTTGAAAATGTATGGAGAGCAGCATGACATCGATATCGCGTTTTTGCCAATCGGCGATAACTTTACTATGGGGCCAGAAGATGCAGTGATTGCGGCAAAATGGCTAAATGCATCCACAGTAGTACCGATTCATTACAACACATTTCCGGTGATTAAACAGGATCCATATGCATTTGTATCGAATCTCCCAACAAATGTTGGTAAAGTACTCGAGGTAGGCGAATCGATAGAGTTATAAAAAGATGAGGAGCGGATAATCCGCTTCTTTTTTTTATGTTGATGAATATACATGATACAAGCTATTTATTTTGGAAGGAGTGATTGTTTTGAAGAATCGATTACTATTGGCTTTACTGTGCATTGGGGCATTATTTTACTTTGCTGTGCCTAGATTGCCAATGTCAGAAGATGGATTAGCAGGTTGGTTTGCAATTTCTTGGACTGTGTTTGCATTAATGGCAATCGGAGGCAATTTAGTAGCTATAATGTATTTACCAAAACGCAGAAAGCTAGTAAATAAAGTAAAACTGGCAGAGGTTAAACGAGCTAGGTTACGTCAATATCAGTAATCAACATTGAACCCAATGGAAATCACCCGTATAATAAAGGTAAAAATATCTATGTGGACGGGTGAATATTGTGACAAAGCATGAACAAATTCTCCATTATATCGAAGAATTGCCGATAGGGGAAAAAATTTCGGTTCGACAAATAGCCAAAGCGCTAACAGTAAGTGAGGGAACGGCTTATAGGGCGATTAAGGATGCGGAAAATAAAGGATATGTCAGTACCATTGAACGGGTTGGTACCATCAGAATTGAACTGAAGAAGAAAGAAAATATAGAGAAACTGACTTTTGCAGAAGTGGTTAACATTGTGGATGGACAAGTACTTGGTGGAAAAGAGGGCTTGCACAAGACGCTTAATAAATTTGTAATTGGAGCAATGAAGCTCGAAGCAATGATGCGCTATACCGAAGCAGGAAACCTTTTAATCGTAGGTAATCGTACCAATGCCCATAAACTTGCAATTGAAGCAGGAGCGGCAGTGTTGATAACAGGTGGTTTTGATACGGATGATGACGTAAAGGCAATAGCAGACGAGATGAAACTACCGATTATCTCCAGTAGTTACGACACATTTACTGTTGCAACCATGATAAACCGAGCTATTTATGATCAACTTATCAAGAAAGAAATTGTGCTTGTAGAAGACATCCTTACCCCTATTGAGGCGACTACTTATTTAACAACAGAAGGCACCATTACCGACTGGTATAACGTAAACGAAGAATTCAAGCATAGCAGATTTCCGGTAATTGATAAGAACTTGAAAGTGCAGGGAGTCGTAACTTCAAAAGATGTGCTTGGAAAAGAATACAGCACCCCAATCGATAAAGTAATGACTAAACATCCAATTACCGTAAACGGAAAAACCTCGGTAGCCTCAGCTGCTCATATTCTAGTATGGGAAGGAATTGAAATGCTGCCTGTCGTTGACCCGAGTCACCATCTACTTGGAATTATCAGTCGCCAAGATGTATTAAAAGCATTACAAATGATCCAAAGGCAACCTCAAGTAGGTGAAACACTTGATGACATCGTAACCAACCAGTTTGTAGATATGACTGAACAAAAAGGGGACGAAATATACATAAGTGAAGTGACCCCGCAAATGACCAATTCCGTCGGGACAATCTCTTATGGTGTTTTCACTACCATTGTTACCGAAGCGGCAAGGCGAGTAGTACGTAATTCGAAAAAAAGCGATATAGTGGTAGAAAATATCACCATCTACTTCATCAAACCAGTACAAATAGACAGTAGCCTCGAAATTCGCCCCAAAGTCCTCGAATTAGGTCGAAAATTCGGCAAAGTAGACGTAGAAGTATATAACGAAGGCAACGTCGTCGGCAAAGCTATGATGATGGTGCAGTTGATTCAATAGTGGGTTTAGTAGAAGCAGGGGACAGGTTAGAGGTTCTCCTGCTTTTTTTAAGTAGTGATCATTTAACCAGGTAATTCAGTGGCGGCGATTTTTGTCGATTCACGTCGGTTCGTCGATATGTGGGGAGTTTTCGTCGATATAATCTTAATACCGTCGATAAATCCAATTTTCCGTCGATATCCCAAAAATTAGAGGAGTTTCTGAGTAGGTGTAGAAGTAGTTTTAGAATAAATAAACCAAAAGGAGAAAAAAATGATTGTCAAATCAAGAGAAAAGTCTCAAAGGTTGCTCGCTTTTGAAGCAGCAATTAGGAGAGTGCCAAAAAATCATGAAAAATACCCTCTGATTGAAAAAGAACATGGAAAACTTCACTACGGCTTCGTTGGTGAAAAAGCCCTCGACTTCTTCCTTACCTTCCACCCAAATGAAAACACACATATTTTGCATGGTATACGTCTCGCAGATCCGTCGGATAGATATTTTCAAATGGATACTCTTCTCATCACCCCAAGCTACTGTGTCATTCTTGATGCAAAATACATTTCTGGTGTTCTAGAACTTGATTTATCAACAAATCAGTTAATTCGGCACAAAGATGACCAACAAGAACGAATAGGTGACCCAATCGCACAAATTTCACGGCAAAAATATCAACTATCCACTTGGATGCAAGAATACAATTTTCCACCTTTACCAATACACGGTCAAATTGTTTTAAGTCACCCAAATGCTACCCTCATTAACACCACTCCATACACGATGAAGAACTTAACCTTTCATACAAATCTACCAACTAAACTGAATGTAATAGATAAAAAACATCCCAAGCAGATTCTAGAAAAAAATGATTTGCGTAGGCTTATAAGAACGATAAAAAAGAAACATGTACCTGATCACTATAACCTCTTAAGTAATCTCAACATTCCCTATCAAGAATTAATCAAAGGAATTTTTTGTCCCTCATGCTGTTCACCTGGGATGAAAAGGGAAAAGGGAAATTGGATGTGTCTAACGTGTACCAGTCTTTCAAAGATTGCACATGTTCCAACCATACTAGATTATAAATTACTTATTGGAAGGACCATAACAAATCAGCAGCTTCGAGATTTTCTAAAACTCTCTTCGGCTAGTATTGCTAAGAACATTCTTGTTTCTCTAAATCTCCCTTCAATTGGCACAAATAGAGGAAAAACCTATATCCTTGATCATTTTCACATATGATGGTTGTTTTTTTATTTGTTGAGCAATGAACTTTGGTAGGTTACGACGAGGCAGGAGGGAATAACGATGAAGCCAAGGGGGAAATCGACAATGCCAAGGAGGAAATGGACGAAGTCAAAGGGAATATAGATGAAGCCAAGGGGGAAGTGGACGAAGTCAAAGGGAATAACGATGAAACCAAGGGGAAATGGACGAAGTCAAGGGGAAATCGACGAATAGACAAAATGCGACAATTCCCGAGTGTCCCGTGCATCTCCATCCTCCGTCGCACAACTCCATCGCCCCATCCCAAAATAAAAAAACCGCCCTCATCCAAGGACGGTTAAAACCTTTAATTAGTCACGGTTTTTTCTTTCATTTCAGCTTCTTTTACAGCTTCGGCTTCTTTAATCGCAAAGGGGAGGTAGTAGCGGTATGCTTTCACTCCTGCCCAAATGCTTCCCAGTCCAACCAAGATTAGAATAATACCCACTACAATGGCAACATTGGATAAAGGGTTAATTAGGGTATTTATTCCGAAAAAGAAAACAAAGCTACCAAGTGCTATGCTGGACTTTCCACTTAACCATTTTTTCTCTGCTGGGAGATGTGTGCGGAAATATTTAACCTTATACATGACATAGAACATGAGGGAAAAGATAATTAGAAATATAAAAATAGCCAAAGGGAACACTCCTTATTTTTTGTGGGTTATTTTCGCAAACTTTAAAAGTTATTCATCCGTTCTTTTCCTGTATACAGTTTCGAAATTTGTCCAAAATGCACATGTAATAAGTCCAAAAACCGACTTTTACGTGATATAAGAAAAGAACCTCATTTTATTAGTATTCTATCATATCCATACAAGCTATATTGTAACGAGTTCGTGAACAAAATTCAAAGTTTCTAAATGGGTCCACTAATTAGGCAACTTATATTTCTTTGAGAACGATGGAATCTATGATTAAATGTAAGAAATGAAACTCGCAAAAGAGGGATAATATGAGACAGCAAATAATAGATGAAATAAAGGCTCATGATACGGTAATCATCCACCGTCACGTTCGCCCTGACCCGGATGCATATGGATCGCAGTGTGGATTAGCTGCGTTAATTAAGGAAAGCTATCCGGAGAAGAAAGTGTATAGAGTCGGGAAAGAAGAGGAGTCGCTAAATTTTCTTAGCAAACTTGATGAGATTCCGGATTCCACATATGACGGTGCACTTGTTATTGTATGTGATACCGCAAATACAGACCGGATCTGTGATTCACGCTATAAACTTGCTAGTAAATGGATTAAAATAGACCATCATCCAAATGAAGATAGATATGGAGATATGATGTGGGTAGATACTGATGCCAGTTCTACAAGTGAAATGATTTATGAGTTATATCTCATTGGAAAGAATCAGGGCTGGATTATGACCAAGGAGTCGGCAAGGTTAATATTTGCCGGAATAATTGGAGATACTGGTCGTTTTCTATTCCAAAGCACCAATACAAAAACTTTTCAGTATGCGAGTGAATTACTGAGCTTTGGCTTTTCTATGACAGCACTCTATGATGAACTTTACCGTACAAAGCTTCATATTGCTAAATTAAGTGGTTATGTATTAGAACATTTCGCATTACATGAAAATGGAGTTGCTTCCATGAAAATAACTCCTGAAATTTTGCAAAGGTATAATGCTATTCCTTCCGAGGCATCACAGCTTGTAGGAATGCTTGGGAATATTGAGGGCATTAAGGCGTGGGTGTTCTTTATTGAGGAGTCAGATCAGATTCGTGTTCGACTTCGTTCAAAAGGACCTATTGTCAATACGATTGCAAAAAAATACAATGGTGGAGGCCATCCACTTGCGTCTGGTGCTTCCATTTATCATTGGAAAGATGCCGATCAAGTGCTTGCCGATCTTGTAGAAGCGTGTGGTCAATAATAATAGGCTGATTTCGGAGACTTTGTTTCATTTGCAAACTATACAAAGGACTTGTAATAATTGATACTGTCGAGCTCTTTTCCAGCATTTAATTTTAAAAAGCCTACTTTTAATGGATAAATGGCAACAATTCTATAAAGAGAGAACTGTGCTTCTTTCCAGTTCTCTCCTTATTCTACCTTGACTATTAACAGGTCAATTTCAATAGTTGTATCAATATAAAGGAAATTCACTTCAAAATAATATTCCTTATCATCTAGGGCATATCTTTTATTCTCGATCATTTTTATCAATAACTCTCTATTCTCTTTTATATTTGCCAAATCCTTAGAGACTAAATGATTCAGGTCTTCTGTAATTCTTGCGATTATCGAACTGCTGCTAAAGGAATTTAGCATATACTTTTCATGATTGATAATGGTTATCTTGAAATCTTCAATTTCCAACTGGTCTTTTTCTTCATTTAATTTATCATTATCCTCGGTAAGGATATCGATTCTTTCTTCAAGCTTCTTCACAGTATCTTTATATTCCGATAATTCGCTGACATAGATGTCTACAGATGTTCCGTACATCCAAATGAAGATTAGCCAACCCAATATAGCACCTATGACAGTACCTGAGAAAAAACGCTGCCAGCCTGGATCGCGGTTGTAAGGGGGAACCCTCATATTACATGGACTCCTGAGTAAACCAACTGATAATTAATGCCCCTAATTGGGCTCCTCCTGTGGCAGAAATAATGAGAAGCAGCTGTTTCACCAGGAATTTCGTTTCTCCATCAAATAATCCTTTTTCTAAATTGTAGAATGTATCAAAGGTACCACCAATTGCCGCTACGATTGCCCATATTTTCAAGCTATTTGCCAAACGAAACATGCGTGTTAATGGTTGGTCCCCGACTAAAAAGGCGGCGATTCCTCCTATAAGGGCTCCGCCGAGAATTACTCCGATGGCGATAAAAAAACTAAATATGAGGGTTGCGATAAATGGATCTTTAACATCCATGTCCATCATCCTTTCTGTCCTTACTTCATGTATATGGACAGGACTATTCAAGTATGAGACGTTAGTAATTGTTTTTTCATGGAAAAGAATCCTATAATAAAAATACAATGGAAGTTTAATAAGGTGTGATATAACATGAGTGTGATTCATTTACATATAAAAAGTTGTTATAGTTTGTTAAATAGTTCTGTGCGTTTTTCGAGTCTCATTGAACGTGCGAAAGCGTTCGGAATGACTGCTCTTACATTGACGGACGAAAATGTGATGTATGGAGCAATCGATTTTTATAAAAGCTGTGAAAAAGCTGGAATAAAGCCAATTATTGGGCTTACTTTATCTGTTAGTGAGAAGGATGAAGGAAAAAGCGGGAGCTATCCCATCATTCTTTTAGCAAAAAATAATCAAGGCTATACTAATTTGATGAAACTATCTAGTATTGTGCAAACGAAATCCTTGGACGGTGTACCAAAAAGATGGCTGCGGCATTATACAAACGGATTGATAGGCATTCTTTCTGCAACAGAGTCAGAGTTGGCGCTTGAGGAGGAGGCAACTTCAACAGAGTTTCTGGAGATGTTTGAAAAAGATTCAGTCTACCTAGGGGTCGATAGGAACTCAGGAGAATCTTATCAAAAATCCGAAGAGACACGCATGCGCCATTCCGATTTACCATTAGTTGCAATAAGCAAAGTGCATTATCTATTTAAGGAGGATGCTTTTGTATATGAGTGCCTGAGGAACATAAAACAAGGAACAAAGCTAGAATCACTCCCGAAAGAGTCCTCTGATTATTTTAGAGACCAAACGGAGTTGGTGGGGCTTTTTGAGGATATACCGGAGGCATTGGAAAATACATTAAAAGTAAGCAGTCAATGTCATGTATCGTTTGAATTTGGGAATGCTGCCTTACCACGGTATCCTGTTCCAAATGAAAAGTCAGCCGATGTGTATTTGGATTCTATTTGCTGGGAAGGGTTGGAAAAGCGAGTAGGGAATGTGACTCCAGAATATAAGGCACGTCTGACCTATGAATTGAAAGTAATTAAAGGCATGAAGTTTAGCGATTATTTTTTAATTGTGTGGGATTTTATGTTATTTGCTAAAAACGCAGGGATTTTAACAGGCCCTGGACGTGGCTCTGCTGCCGGCTCATTGGTTGCCTATAGTTTGAATATTACGGATGTAGATCCAATCGAACATGATCTGCTTTTTGAACGGTTTTTGAATCCTGAGCGAATTACCATGCCAGATATTGATATCGATTTTCAGGATAATAAAAGGGACGAAGTGATTAAATATGTTGCCCAAAAGTATGGAGAGCTACATGTTGCTCAAATTATTACCTTTGGTACATTAGCGGCTAAAGCTGCATGGCGGGATGTTGCTAAGGTATTGAATCTTTCAGGAAAAGAAATAGAAATGATATCAAAAATGATTCCCACAAGGCCAGGAATCACGCTCCAAGGGGCATTAAAAGAAAATGATAAATTGCAAAAAGCAATCAACGAAACAGTAGAAAGGCAGCAGGCATTCAAGACAGCGCAAAAAATAGAAGGATTGCCACGTCATACATCCACACATGCTGCTGGGGTTGTGATTACTGAAAAACCATTAACTGAGCTTATTCCAATTCAAGCTGGTCATGAGGATATTTATTTAACACAGTTTCCAATGGAAACGCTAGAAGAACTCGGATTATTAAAAATGGATTTTCTTGGTTTGCGAAACCTTACGATGATTCAAAATATCCGGTACCTCATTAAAAAAGAAACAAAACAGAAAATAGTGAATGAGGTGCCCTATAATGATATGTCCACCTTCCGCCTATTAAGTGAAGGAGACACCTCAGGAATTTTCCAACTGGAATCACCAGGTATGCGAAAAGTACTGACAAAACTAAAACCAACCAATTTGGAGGACATCGTTGCAGTAAATGCTCTTTACCGACCGGGGCCAATGGAACAGATTCCAACTTTTATTGATAGAAAACATGGGAAACAAAAAGTAAAGTATTTGCATCCCGATTTAATTCCCATCCTGGAAAAAACGTTTGGTGTCATCGTTTATCAGGAACAAATAATGCAGATTGCAGCAGTTATGGCCGGCTTTTCCCTCGGGGAAGCAGACTTATTAAGGAGAGCGGTAAGTAAAAAGAAGAAAGAGGTATTGGATAAAGAGCGTACACATTTTGTAAATGGATGCATGAATAAAGGATATGAACAGGAAATAGCCAATGCGGTATATGATTTGATTGTACGCTTCGCCGATTACGGTTTTAACCGTAGTCATGCAGTAGCATATAGTTTTATAGCCTATGAGCTAGCATACTTAAAAGCGACCTATCCAAAACTATTTATGTCTACCTTATTATCTTCTGTAATGGGTCATGAACAAAAGCTTTCGCAATATATCAATGAAGCGAAAAGAAAAGGGATTAAGATATTACCTCCTTCTATTAACAATAGTGGGATAGGATTTTCAGTAGAGAAAGAGGGAATTCGCTTTAGCTTGTTAACTATAAAAGGTATCGGAGTTCAAGTTATCAAAAGCCTGGTAGATGAGCGCAAAAATAAAGCGTTTGAAGATTTATTTGATTTTTGTAAAAGAATGGCGGACAAAGTAAACAGAAAAACGATGGAGATGCTAATATACTCAGGAAGCTTAGATGAGTTTGGGGAGGATAGGGCAACATTGCTTGCGACATTGGATGTAGCCTTACAGCATGCAGAATTAATGAAGCCTGCTGAAGATAACCAAATTGATTTTTTCTTAGAAGAAGAGTTTAATATTAAGCCAAAATATGTAAAAGTAGAGTCGTTACATCCTATGGAACAGCTTCAATTGGAGAAAGAGGCGTTAGGTTTTTACCTATCTAAGCATCCTACAGAACCCTATTACGATTATTTTCAGGTAGGAGGAGCTAAGCTCATAGGTGATCTTGCCTCAAAAGATCGTAAAAAGGTAAAAATAGGGATTTTTATCACAAATGAACGGGTTATCAGAACAAGAAAAGGCGATTTGATGGCTTTTCTTACATTTTCAGACTCATCAGGTGAAATAGAAGCTGTTGCCTTTCCCGATGTGTATTCTCGGTTCTCTCCTTTGCTTCAGTCAGGCGAAACTCTTTTAGTCGAAGGAAATGTAGAAGAAAGAGAAGGAAAGACACAGCTTATTATTAAACAGGTAGAAGCAAGTAAAACAGTGAAAGAGAAATATGCTTCCTTAGTTGGAAATCTTTTCTTGCAAATAAATGAAGAAGTGCATGAAACAGAGGTAATGGAACAATTGCAAAAAGTACTAAGGCAATATTATGGTCCCTCCCCTGTTTATGTTCACTATATTCAGTCCAAGAGAACAATTAAATTGCAACCATCTTTCTTTGTGACCCCTACAGAAGAGTGTTTAAATAAATTGAAAACGCTGCTAGGAGAAGGGAATGTCGTGTTCAAAAATTCTTTACAATAATTAATATTATGATATAGTTAACAAAGGTGGTCTGACCACCTTTTCTTGTGAAGTATATTAGTATAAGTTATACAATATATAGTAATTTTTAGCTCCAGCTTGAAGGCGTCAAGAAGGTAAAAACCAACCTTTTCGCAGCTGAACGAGGCGCTTCCGCTTTTCTTACTAACAAAAAGCTAAATTGCAAGGGGGATGTAATCAGTGTCATTAAAAGAAGAAGCCTTACATATGCATAAAGTTCATCAAGGAAAATTAGAATCTAAATCAAAAGTGCCTGTTAGAAATGCTCAAGATTTGAGTCTTGCATATTCTCCTGGGGTAGCTGAACCGTGTAAAGCAATTTATGATGATAAAAATAAAGTTTATGACTATACAATGAAAGGCAATATGGTAGCGGTAGTTTCTGATGGCACAGCGGTGCTAGGTCTTGGGAATATTGGTCCTGAGGCAGCCTTGCCTGTTATGGAAGGGAAAGCAGTACTATTCAAAAGCTTTGCAGGAGTAGATGCATTTCCGATTTGTTTGAACACTACAGATGTAGATAAGATTGTAGAAACTGTAAAGCTATTGGAGCCAACATTCGGGGGTGTCAACCTTGAAGATATCGCTGCTCCAAACTGTTTTGTAGTAGAAGAAAGATTAAAAAAGGAAACGAATATTCCTATTTTTCATGATGACCAGCATGGAACAGCGATTGTTACTGTGGCAGGTCTTGTAAATGCTTTGAAGCTTGTTGGTAAAAACATTGGAGAAATAAAAGTGGTAGCCAATGGAGCGGGAGCAGCCGGGATTGCAATTATAAAATTATTATATCGATATGGTGTGCGAGATATTACGATGTGTGATTCCAAAGGCGCTATTTATGAAGGACGTCCTTTTGGAATGAACAGTGTAAAGGCAGATGTGGCTACCTATACAAATCGAAATAAAATAGAAGGTACACTTGCTGATGTCATGAAAGGGGCGGATGTGTTCATTGGTGTGTCCGTTGAAGGTGCCCTGACACAAACGATGGTAGAAAGTATGAACGATAATTCTATTATCTTTGCAATGGCTAACCCAAATCCTGAAATAATGCCGGAAGAAGCAAAAGTGGCTGGAGCAAGCGTAGTTGGGACAGGCCGTTCTGATTTTCCTAACCAAGTAAACAATGTCCTTGCATTCCCAGGGATTTTTAGGGGAGCACTGGACGTTAGAGCAACTCATATTAATGAACAAATGAAGATAGCAGCTGTTGAAGCGATAGCGAGTCTTGTAGCAGACCATGAACTTTCAGCTGATTATGTTATCCCTGCACCTTTTGACCCTCGCGTAGCACCTGCAGTTGCTGCTGCAGTTGCAAATGCAGCAATGGAAACAGGTGTTGCTCGTATTAAAGTTGACCCTGAAGAGGTTGCAGAAAAAACAAGGCGTACAGCTATTATTGGAAAAAGTGAATAGTATATGGCAACAACTAAAATGTATTTGGAGATAGTGAAAAAAATTCGATCCATCATCATGGAAGATGGATTGACAACAGGTGACAAAATTCCATCTGAACGAGAATTGTCCGACAGACTCCATGTCGGGCGTTCTTCTGTTCGGGAAGCACTTCGGGCCTTGGAGTTACTAGGGTTAATAGAAACAAGGCGTGGAGAAGGAACATTTATCAAGGATTTTAAAGAGCACCACCTGGTGGAGATTTTAGGAACATTTATATTGGAACAGGACAAGACCAAAACGGATCTCCTAGAAACAAAATGTGAAATAGAAAAATCCTGTCTGCTTCTCTTTATGAAAAAAGCAGATGTTGCTGATTATGAATCATTAAAAAACTTAATAGAGAAAAACCCTGAGAGAACTGACTTTTTCAAAAGGTTATTTATAACTGTGAATAACAGCTTACTCTTAAGAATCTGGTCACTTGTCAATAGTTATGCACTTATTATCGCAAAAGGTAATATGATAGAGAACGGTGTGTATATGGAGTTGCTAGAAATGTTAAGAGAAGGGCAATTGGAAAGAGTTTTAATGTTATATGAAAAATATTTTGCGGAATTTGTTGATAGAAAGCAGACATAAATCTACAACATCCAAAATATAATTTCCGTTACATTTACAGTATGAGGAAAAAGGTAAGTAAAGGAAGTTTTATGGAAATAATGTTGACAGCCTTACTTGCCAATATTTTGATCTGTTATTAGTACCAAATACCAAAACTAAGTAATAACTATTAGGTTGATTTTAAATATGCACGGAGTCTTTTCCGGACTCAATTTAAGGGAGGTTCTATCGTTTTGTTAAAGGATTTGTTCACAAAGAAGAAAAAATATGCTTCCATCCCATCAGAACAAGCAAAGCAAGATGTTCCAGAAGGGATTATGACAAAATGTCCAAGCTGTAAAAAAATAATGTATACGAAAGAATTGATGAAGAATTTAAAAGTATGTCTGCACTGTGGGCACCATCACCCTATGAATGCAAAAGAAAGAATTCTAAGCTTACTTGATGAAGGGACTTTTCAAGCTTATGATGTGGACATGGTATCGGAAAATCCACTTCATTTTCCTCAATATTTAGAAAAGCTTGAAGGTGACCGTAAAAAAACAGGCATAAATGAAGCAGTTGTGACAGGTGAAGGAACTATAAATGAATTACCACTCGTGATTGCTGTAATGGATTCTACATTCCGTATGGGAAGTATGGGTTCAGTTGTTGGAGAAAAAATTACGAGAGCAATCGAAAAAGCGACAGAAAAGAAAGTGCCTTTTCTAATTTTTACTGCTTCTGGTGGAGCGCGGATGCAAGAGGGAGTTTTAAGTTTAATGCAAATGGCAAAGACTAGTAGTGCTTTGAAACTTCATAGTGAAAAAGGCGGCTTAATCATTTCTATTATGACACACCCGACAACAGGTGGAGTATCAGCGAGTTTTGCATCTCTAGGAGACTTTAATTTTGCTGAGCCTAAAGCTTTGATAGGATTCGCTGGACGCCGTATTATTGAACAGACGATTCGTGAGGATCTTCCAGAAGACTTCCAAACTGCAGAGTTTCTGCTAAAGTGTGGGCAACTTGATGCTGTTATTCCTCGCCTTGAATTAAAAGAAACTTTAACAACAGTATTGGATATTCATCAAGAAAGGGGCGAGACAAAGTGGTAGGAGAAATGGAATTCGAAAAACCGGTTGTTGAACTCCGCAAAAAAATTGGGGAATTAAAAGAATTTACAAAAAATAGTGACATGGATCTTACGAGTGAAATAGAGAAGCTAGAAGTAAGATTACAAAAACTAGAATCTGATATATACGGAAATCTCACTCCATGGGATCGTGTTCAAATTGCAAGACATCCAGAACGTCCCACCACTCTGGATTATATTGAACGAGTATTTACAAACTTTTTAGAGTTGCATGGTGACAGGTACTATGGGGATGATGAAGCAATTGTGGCAGGAATCGGGAAGTTTGAAGGAATTCCTGTAACCATTATCGGTCACCAACGTGGTAAGGATACAAAAGAAAACATTCGCCGTAATTTCGGAATGCCACATCCAGAAGGTTATCGTAAGGCTTTGAGGCTTATGTATCAGGCAGAAAAGTTTAACAGACCTATTATTTGTTTCATTGATACAAAAGGAGCCTATCCTGGAAAAGCGGCAGAGGAACGCGGGCAAAGTGAAGCAATTGCTAAAAATCTATTTGAAATGGCGGGGTTAAAAGTACCTGTTATTTGTATTGTCATCGGTGAAGGTGGTAGTGGTGGCGCGTTGGCACTTGGAGTAGGGAACCATGTTCATATGCTTGAAAACTCTACGTACTCTGTAATATCTCCTGAAGGAGCAGCAGCCATTCTTTGGAAGGATGCTAGTCTTGCGAAGAAAGCTGCCGAATCTATGAGAATTACTGCACCAGACCTGTATGATTTAGGAATCATTGATAAGATTATTCCGGAAGCAAAAGGCGGCGCGCATAAAGATACGAATTATCAAGCCGAGGGTATTAAGGAGATTTTGAAGGAATCTTTACAAGATCTAATCCCACTCTCAGCGGACGAATTGATTGAGCACCGTTACGCGAAATATAAACGAATTGGTTCTTTTTCTTTTAAAGAACAGTTGAAGGAACAACCGGCTGCTGAGAAAATAAACTTATAAGAATTGGAATGGGACGAGATCCAAAAACTCGTCCTTTCTTTTATGCCGAACTAAATAATAATTATTTTAAATTGGTAGTTATATGCAGCAAAACTGGGTATGTTATACGATGAGACCGCTATAAGTTTACTTTTTTGAAACAATTAGCCGACAAATATCTGTTGTTTTCGACAAATTCACATGTTAATTTTTATAAAGATGCTTTACATAACACGTATATTTCTAATAAAATAAGTGTTTGGATATGTTTTAATAGGTAAATAAGCTCAAGAGGTGAAATAAATGAAACGAATAGGCGTACTAACTAGTGGTGGCGATGCACCTGGTATGAATGCTGCTGTTCGAGCGGTTGTTAGGAAGGCCATCTATCACAATATAGAAGTATTTGGGGTATATCGTGGGTATGCAGGACTTATAGAAGGTGACATAAAGAAGCTAGAAATAGGTTCTGTTGGGGATATTATCCATCGTGGAGGTACAATGCTTTATTCTGCTCGCTGCGAAGAATTTAAAACCCGTGAAGGGCAGCTTAAAGGAATTGAGCAATTGAACAAGCATGAAATTGAAGCTTTAGTAGTTATAGGTGGAGATGGCTCCTACCAAGGCGCAAAAAAGCTAACGGAACATGGCTTTCCTTGCATCGGTGTGCCAGGAACCATTGATAATGACATACCAGGTACTGATTTTACTATCGGTTTTGATACAGCTTTAAATACAGTGATTGATGCTATTGATAAAATTCGTGATACTGCGACATCTCATGAACGTACATATGTTATCGAAGTAATGGGCCGTCATGCCGGAGATATAGCTTTATGGGCAGGACTTGCTGGTGGTGCAGAGACAATCCTCATTCCTGAAGCAAAAGATGATATGAAGGAAGTGCTTGCGAGACTTAAGCGCGGTACTGAACGTGGTAAAAAACACAGTATTATTATTGTTGCAGAAGGTGTAGGAAGTGGCGTTGAATTCGGGAAGAAAATTGAGGAAGAAACCAAATTTGAAACACGTGTTAGTGTGTTGGGACATATCCAGCGTGGAGGATCTCCAACAGCATTTGACAGAGTGCTTGCAAGCCGTTTAGGTGCAAGGGCAGTAGAGCTACTAATTGATGGACACGGAGGAAGATGTGTCGGAATTCAACAAAACATACTTGTGGATCATGATATTATTGAAGCATTATCTCAAACCCACACGATAGATAAGAAAATGTATAACCTGTCAAAAGAACTTTCCATTTAATAATATTTTCACTTTGGAATCGTTTTCATTACCAGGGTATACATAATTTGGTTGGTGGCAAGGTACCCACTTGATTTATAATAAAATGGTTGTATTAGATCGGAATAATAAATTGGAGGAACTATACATGAAAAAAACCAAAATTGTATGTACAATCGGACCGGCTAGTGAAAGTGTAGAGAAATTAACACAACTCATAGAAGCAGGAATGAATGTTGCTCGTCTAAATTTCTCCCATGGAGATTTTGAAGAGCATGGAGCGAGAATCCGTAATATCCGCACAGCAGCTGAAAGTACTGGAAAGAATGTTGCAATACTATTAGATACAAAAGGCCCGGAAATTAGAACTCATACGATGCAGGATGGTGCAATCGAACTTATTGCTGGAAATTCTATTACTATTTCTATGGAAGAAGTAGTAGGAACAACTGAAAGATTCTCGATTTCTTATCCTGGACTTATGGAGGATGTTTCTCCTGGTTCCCGTATTCTACTGGATGACGGCCTTATTGGTCTTGAAGTAGTAGAGGTAGGGAATGATGAAATTCATACAAAAATTCTAAACTCTGGTACGTTGAAAAATAAAAAAGGTGTGAATGTACCTGGTGTAAAAGTAAACTTGCCTGGGATGACGGAAAAGGATGCAAATGATATCCGTTTCGGAATTGAACAAGGAGTTGACTTTGTTGCAGCATCCTTTGTAAGACGTGCATCCGATGTATTGGAAATCCGTGAGCTATTAGAAGCACACAATGCCGGTGATATTCAAATCATCCCTAAAATTGAAAACCAGGAAGGTGTAGATAACATCAATGAAATCCTGGAAGTATCTGATGGTTTGATGGTTGCTCGTGGAGATCTTGGTGTAGAAATTCCAGCAGAAGAAGTTCCTCTTGTGCAAAAAGAACTGATTAAGAGATGTAATATTGCAGGAAAACCTGTTATTACTGCAACACAAATGCTAGATTCCATGCAACGTAATCCACGTCCAACCCGTGCCGAGGCAAGTGATGTGGCGAATGCTATTTTTGATGGTACAGATGCGATCATGCTTTCTGGGGAAACAGCAGCAGGATCTTATCCGGTAGAAGCGGTTCAAACGATGCATAACATTGCTTCCCGTGCAGAACAAGCGTTGTCTTACGGAGAAATATTAAATAAAAATAGCAAGCAGGCTGCTTTGACCATTACAGATTCAATTGGACAATCTGTTGCTTATACAGCTATCAGCTTAGATGTTTCTGCGATTGTTACACCTACAGAAAGTGGTCATACTGCACGTATGATCTCAAAGTATCGTCCTAAAGCTCCAATCGTTGCTGTTACTTCCTGTGAAGCAGTATCTAGGAAGCTTGCCCTTGTTTGGGGTGTATATCCTCGAATAGGACGTCAAGCTACCTCCACGGATGAAATGCTTGATGTTGCAGTGGAAGAGTCCTTGAATACTGGTATCGTATCGCATGGTGACTTGATTGTTATTACAGCAGGTGTGCCAGTAGGAGAAAAAGGAACGACCAACTTGATGAAAGTTCATGTAGTTGGGGATGTTCTTGCAAGTGGCCAAGGAATTGGCAGAAAATCAGCTTTCGGTAAAGTGGTTGTTGCTACAACTGCTGAAGAAGCGCAAACCAAAATGACCGATGGTGCAATTATTGTAACGAATGGAACGGACAAAGATATGATGCCAGCATTGGAAAAAGCATCAGCACTTATTACAGAAGAAGGTGGATTGACAAGTCATGCCGCAGTAGTCGGATTAAGTCTTGGTATCCCTGTAATAGTTGGAGTGGAACATGCAACTTCTGTTTTCCATGATGGACAAGAAATAACTGTAGATTCATCCCGTGGAACGATTTATAATGGCCACGCAAGCGTACTATAATTAATACGACTGACCCCCTTCATTCTTACTATTTGTTAGAGGAAGGGGGTCTTCTTTTTAGCTAAAATTAGAGTTATTTTTTGTTTTTTGCTATAATTAATGAGACATTTGGTTGTCTAAAAGAGAAATGGGGTTGACCACTATTGTTTAGAATCATACTATTATTGCTTATTGTGGTACCTGCACTGGAAATCTTTCTTTTTATTACAGTGGGGAAAAACATTGGCGCAATGCCGACATTATTGATGGTGTTCCTTACAGGTATGTTAGGAGTGTTGCTTACTAAACGCCAAGGACTTTCTGCATTACGGAATGCCCAACAAAAAATTAACAACGGTCAAATGCCTGGAGATGTTTTAATAGATGGATTGTGTATATTCTTTGGGGGATTATTATTAATAGTGCCAGGGTTTTTAACTGATTTCATTGGACTAGCGTTGCTTTTCCCTTTTTTTAGAAATCTGATAAAACCTGCTATATTTCGAGTGATTCGAAATAGGATGCATAGAGGACAATACATTATTATTAACAGAAGATAAAAATTGAAAAAATATTTACTAATGGGGGAAGATCATGAAACATTGGTTTAAATTATTGCTGATTTTAGCCTTGGTTATTTCTGGACTTAGTATGCCAAATATCGCAAACGCTTCTGGTGGAGAAGATGAAGAAGAAAGTATTAATGAAAAATTTGGCCTTCCAATTGTCGTTTATGGTGGAACATTGAATGATAGTCAAAAGCAAGAAGTACGTGATCTCTTAAAAGTTAAAAATCCTGAAATGGTAGAAGAAATTACCGTAACAGGTGAAGATTTAGTCAAATACATTGATGGTGAAGACCGTAACGCCCGCATGTTTTCTTCTGCAAAAATTACTAGAAAAGAAAAAGGCGAGGGTCTGACAATTAACCGGGCCACCCCGGAGAATATAACACAAGTAACGGATGATATGTACGCAAACGCACTACTAACCGCTGGTATTGAAGATGCTGAGGTCATCGTCGTATCACCTGTAAAGGTAAGTGGTCACTCTGCACTTGTTGGGATTTATAAGGCCTATGAAGTTAGTGGAGAAACATTAAATAAGGACCGGATGGAAGTTGCAAATGAAGAATTGACACTTGCTACTGACCTTGCAGAAAAAGAAGGACTAGACAGTGAAAAGGTTAGTGAGTTGCTCACAGAAATAAAGAAGGAAATTGCTGATCAAAATCCTGCATCTAGGGAAGATGTAGAACGAATCGTGGAAGAACAACTTTCTAAACTTAAAATTGAACTTAGCGACCAAGACAGACAGCTTCTTATTGATTTGTTTGAAAAAATGCGTTCTTTGGATATAAATTTTGATAACGTAAAAAAACAACTCGAAGATATTTCTAAGGATATTAAAAACAGGATTGAAGAAGTAGTTGGAAATGAAGGTTTTTGGCAAGGTGTGGCAGATTTCTTCCGTGACCTATTCCAATCAATAGCAAATCTTTTTAAATAGTTAATCATTTCCGCTCTCCCTTTGGGATAGCGGATTTTTATGTCATCACGGAAAAAGAAAAAGCCAGCCCATTCTAAGAGATAGGCTGACTTATATTAAACAACTCTGTTTTTTCCTACAACATATAAATAAATATCTTTAAAGACTCCAGCCTTCCATAGAGTATTAAATATAACGACCACAACAGGACCTGCGATCAACCCTAAAAAACCCATCAACTGAAAACCGACAAATAAGGAGATAAGTGTTGCCAATGGATCAAGACCGATGCTTGTTGATAATATTTTTGGCTCCATTAATTGTCTTTGGACAATGACAATTAAATATAAAACCCCCAAACCAATAGCAAGTGGTAAATTCCCGCTGATGGCTAAAAAAATGATCCAAGGAACAAAGATTAGACCCGTTCCTAAATAAGGGATTAAATCAATAAGGCCAATTATTAAAGCAACGGTTATAGCATATTCAACCCGAAGAATAAGTAATCCGATTAATACGATAATGGTTGTAATGGATATTAAGGTTGCTTGGGCTCGTAAGAATCCAAAAAAGGCCCTTTTTAAGCTGGAGAATACATTTGTTAGGCTACCTTGTACCTTTGGTGGAGTGAATTTTTGTAGCCTAGCTTTCAGTTTATACCAGTCTTTACTTATGAAGAAGGTGGCTAATAAAGAAAAAATCAGGACAGTGGCAAAGCTAGGGATCCAAGTAATTAGCTTAGGAAGATTAGTCAGGAAATTTTGGATAAAGCTGCCGACTGTGCTAGCTACTGTTCCACCAATATTTTCAATGTTCGTCATTAATGATTGTTGCTGTCCTTCTTCGAGGCTATGAAACATAGCGGTTATCTGATTGAAAAATGGTAATATTTGCGTAACGATAAATGTCTCCCCATATACTACAAGTGTTTCAAAATGACCTGGTACAACTTTTGCTAAATATTCAGTACCAGATACAATTTCTACGATCAGCAATGTGACAATACCTGCAACGGCTGCAAAAACAGCGAGGATTGATATAAAAACGGCTAAGCTTCGCGGAAGCTTTCCTTTTCCCTCTAGTACATTCACTAGTGGATTAATAAAGAAGGCCAAGATTAAAGCTATGATAAATGGATATGCGATGGAAAATATGTGATATGAAGCATAAATCCCTAAAATTATGATTAGCAGGACTAAAAGAAATCGAAAGAAAATATGTACGTAATTCCAGTTCACATGAACACCTCTCATTACCATAATTTACTTAATACTATTTTACAACCTCAATACTTCTTTTCCTAGCGATAATATGAAAAATTAACAATATTCAGTACAATACTAACTCTTTTTCTTTCATGATTCATTATGATAGTATGAAAAGGGGAATGGACTTGGAAGGATGAAATGGAATGATAAGTCAGCCAACATTGTTTTTACTCATACTTTTGTTGATAGGTTTTATAGCAAAAAATCCATCACTCATGTTTGCAGTTGGAGTACTATTATTTATAAAGTTGATAGGTTTGGATAATAAAGTGTTTCCACACCTGCAAGCAAAAGGAATCAATTGGGGCGTTACGATTATTACCATCGCCGTTCTAGTTCCAATTGCGACCGGAGATATTGGATTTAAACAATTACAAGAAGCGCTTAAATCTTCATACGCATGGGTAGCGCTTGCGGCAGGAGTATCCGTTGCGTTAATAGCTAAGAGTGGATTAACACTATTAGCAAATGATCCGCATATCACTGCTGCATTGGTATTCGGTACTATTTTAGCAGTTGCGTTATTTAATGGTGTAGCAGTAGGTCCATTAGTTGGTGCTGGAATAGCTTATCTTGCAATGAAGATTGTCGAGTACTTTACATAAGATACTTTTCACAAATTGTTTTTTTGTTATAATATTTATTACAAGTCTTTCGTTCTTTTCATTCACAAAAGTCTGATAATTGTTTATAATAGGGACAAGGACACATCCTTCCTAAACAGCAAGAGACTTATTGTTCGCCAAGAATGTGCGCACTCCCACGAATCTTGATATCTGGTGATACTGCGCTTATTTTATTGCATGGAAATGTAAGCATTTTCTTAGTTTGCTAGATTCTGAATTGATAAATAACTTTTAATATTTATTCATAAATTTGTTCTTTATCATTATTTTGAGCAAGCGTTCGGGTGAACAATAGGAGTAAGGATTTGGGGATATTTCAAATAAAGGAGAGGTTTCATATGACAACAACTAAAGGTCTAGAGGGAATTGTAGCAACGACATCGGCTATCAGTTCCATTATTGATGACACATTGACGTATGTTGGCTACAATATTGATGACTTAGCTAATCATGCAAGCTTTGAAGAGGTAATTTACCTTCTTTGGCATCAAAAATTGCCTAACAAGAATGAGTTAAATGAACTTAAAAAAGAGCTTGCGGAAAATGCGGCCCTTCCTGAAGAAGTAATCAATCATTTTAAAACGTACCCAATTGATAAAGTGCATCCAATGGCTGCTCTTCGTACGGCAGTTTCTCTACTTGGTTTATATGATGAGGATGCAGATAAAATGGATGAGGAAGCTAATTACCACAAAGCTGTTCGTCTTCAAGCAAAAATGCCGACAATTGTGACAGCGTTCTCAAGAATTCGTAAAGGTTTATCGCCAATTGCTCCAAGAACGGACTTAGGATTTGCGGCTAATTTCCTTTACATGCTAACAGGTGATGAGCCTTCTGATATCGCTGTGGAAGCATTTAACAAGGCGTTAGTATTGCATGCAGACCACGAGCTGAATGCATCGACATTTACAGCGCGTGTATGTGTAGCAACCCTTTCTGATGTGTACTCTGGGGTTACAGCTGCGATTGGTGCATTGAAAGGTCCATTACATGGTGGTGCCAATGAAGCAGTAATGAAGATGCTATCTGAAATTGGAGAAGTGGAAAATGCGGAGACCTATATTCGTGAAAAGCTTGCAAACAAAGAAAAAATTATGGGCTTTGGTCATCGAGTATACCGCCAAGGAGATCCACGTGCGAAACATTTACGTGAAATGTCCGAAAAGCTTACTCATATAACTGGACAACCAAAATGGTATGAAATGTCCGTTAAAGTGGAAGAGGTTGTAACATCCGAAAAACCACTTCCGCCAAACGTAGATTTCTATAGTGCTTCCGTGTATCATTCCCTTGGTATTGATCATGATTTATTCACTCCAATTTTTGCGGTAAGTCGAGTATCTGGGTGGTTGGCACACATTTTAGAGCAATATTCCAACAACCGCTTAATTCGCCCTCGTGCTGAATACACAGGTCCTGGGAAACAAGAGTATGTAGAACTGGATAAACGTAGCTAATTGGTAAGAGAAGCGACAAATTAACAGACTTTGTTATAATAACAAGGAGAGGGATAACCCTCTCCAAAAACGAACATTCTTACTATTATTCTTAGGAGGTTTTCACATTGACACAAGGAAATAAAATTACTGTAACTGATGGTGTATTAAATGTACCTAACAACCCAATTATTCCATTCATCGAAGGAGACGGTACAGGTCCTGATATTTGGGCGGCTGCATCTCGAGTATTGGAAGCAGCGGTTGAAAAAGCATATAATGGCGAAAAACAAATCGTATGGAAAGAAGTATTGGCAGGAGAAAAAGCATTCAACCAAACAGGTGAATGGTTACCAAGCCAAACTTTAGAAGATATTCGTGAGTACATAATTGCAATTAAAGGACCTCTTACAACTCCAGTTGGTGGTGGGATTCGCTCTTTAAATGTTGCATTACGCCAAGAGCTTGATCTTTTCACTTGTTTACGCCCTGTACGTTATTTCCAAGGGGTTCCTTCTCCTGTAAGACGTCCTGAAGATACGGACATGGTTATCTTCCGTGAGAATACAGAAGATATCTATGCAGGTATCGAATATGCAAAAGGATCTGAAGAAGTAGAAAAACTTATTAATTTCCTTCAGACAGAAATGGGAGTTAACAAAATTCGCTTCCCTGAAACGTCTGGAATCGGAATTAAGCCTGTTTCTGAAGAAGGTACTTCTCGTCTTGTTCGTGCTGCAATCAATTATGCAATCGAACATGGCCGTAAGTCTTTAACGCTAGTACACAAAGGAAACATCATGAAATTTACAGAAGGTGCTTTCAAAAACTGGGGTTATGAGCTTGCTGAGAAGGAATTTGGAGAGAAAGTATTCACTTGGGCACAATATGATCGCATTGCAGAAGCAGAAGGAAAAGACGCTGCTAATAAAGCTCAAGAAGCTGCGGAAGCTGAAGGTAAGATTATTGTAAAAGATTCAATCGCTGATATATTCTTACAACAAATCTTAACACGTCCTAAAGAGTTTGATGTAGTTGCGACGATGAACCTTAATGGTGACTATATCTCTGATGCACTTGCTGCACAAGTTGGTGGAATTGGAATCGCTCCTGGAGCTAACATCAACTACGAAACAGGACATGCTATTTTTGAAGCGACTCACGGTACCGCTCCAAAATATGCTGGACTTGATAAAGTAAACCCATCTTCTGTTATCCTTTCTGGAGTGTTAATGCTTGAACACCTTGGTTGGACAGAGGCAGCGAAGCTTGTTGTAGATGCGATGGAAAAATCCATAGCTTCTAAAGTGGTAACGTATGACTTTGCACGTTTGATGGACGGTGCAACTGAAGTCAAATGCTCCGAATTTGGAGACGAATTAATTAAAAACATGTAATGATAAATGTAAAAGAGCAGTGCTTATTTAAGTATAAGGACTGCTCTTTCACTAGATTAGGGAATAGGAGGAGTTATCATGACAATAAGACGTAAAAAGGTATCTGTGATTGGTGGAGGGTTTACGGGAGCAACCACTGCATTTCTGCTTGCTCAAAAAGAACTGGCGGATGTTGTACTAGTAGATATTCCACAAATGGAAAACCCTACTAAGGGAAAAGCTTTAGATATGTTAGAAGCAGGTCCTGTCCAAGGCTTTGATGCAAACATTACAGGAACTTCTAACTATGAAGATACAAAAGACTCTGATATTGTTGTCATCACAGCTGGAATAGCTCGGAAGCCAGGCATGAGCCGTGATGATCTTGTACAAACAAACCAAAGTATCATGAAGAGCGTCACGAAAGAAATTGTTAAACATTCTCCTAATTGCTATATCATTGTTTTAACCAACCCTGTTGATGCGATGACATATACGGTCTTTAAAGAATCAGGATTCCCTAAAAACCGCGTTATTGGTCAATCTGGTGTACTGGATACAGCTCGTTTCCGTACATTCGTTTCCCAAGAACTGAACCTTTCAGTAAAAGATGTCACAGGGTTTGTTCTTGGCGGACACGGCGATGACATGGTACCGCTTGTACGTTACTCATATGCAGGTGGTATTCCGCTTGAAACACTCCTTCCTAAAGACCGATTAGATGCTATTGTAGAAAGAACAAGAAAAGGTGGAGGAGAAATAGTAAATCTACTAGGTAATGGTAGTGCTTACTATGCTCCTGCTGCATCACTAGTAGAAATGGTCGAGGCGATTCTTAAAGATCACCGTCGTGTCCTCCCTTCCATAGCATATCTTGAAGGAGAATATGGACATGAAGGAATTTATCTTGGTGTCCCAACTATTTTGGGTGCCGGTGGAATTGAAAAAATTATCGAACTAGAACTAACTGATGATGAAAAAGCAGCGTTGGCAAAATCAGTAGAATCCGTGAAAAGTGTAATGGAAGTGTTATCATAGTTATGAAATCTTATTCGGGGAATGTTTTCCCCGGATTTTTAACATAATAATGTAATCGCTTTCAATTTGTTTTAAACATTGTAGGGGGTGTCTCTATGTTACTTGGTAAAAAGAGAAAGCTTGGGAGAAAGCTAGCGGAGATACAAGTAGGGGAAAAATTAGAACTGACAGAGAAAATTGAAGATAAAGATTTGTTATTATATCTTGGTCTTACGAATGATGCGAATCCTTTATATATTCAGCATGATTATGCATCACAAACACCTTTCAAAAAACCGATTGTACCTAGTATCATGTTAACTGGAATTATTACATCTGCCGTCTCCAAATATTTGCCTGGACCAGGTAGTCATATTGTAAGTCAGGATATTTCATTTCCAAAGCCGGTTTATCACTATGGTATAGTTCAATTTCTATTTGAAGTTGTGGAAGTAGATGCAAATAACCATAGTATTTTAATGACCGTTCATGGGACAAACGAAGAGAAGCAGACGGTCATAAAGGGCTCTATAAAAGTTTGTCCTCCACATCGCTTGGAACCAATGGAAAGCAGTGCTTTGGAAAACTTTTAAATCGCTTCTTTTAAAACCCAAAACCACTATTATTATTTTTTCTTGAAAGCTACCTTGACAGTAATTTTATTATTGTTAGGGTAGTTTTTGTTTTTAGCATAATCTGACAAGCTTAAGCTCCTATTTGCACGAAGTTGATTACTAAAAAAGGTAATAGGTAAAAACTTACTTTTTTTGTTTTACCGTTATTCTATTTGGTATTAAGTATCCTATTTTCTTATGTAATATAGAGTCCCTCTATGATTTAAACAGGAAGAACGAAAAGAGTATAAACTTCTTTTTCAACTAATTTTTATTTATTGTGATGAATATTATTTACGTGTAGAATGAAAAAGTAAAGATATAGGAAAATAGGAATTGGCGATTGGGTATATGGGTTTTCCAAAACAATTTTAGTGGAGGAAATAGATGAGTAAAAAAATACTTATTGTAGATGATGAACAATCCATTGTAACTTTGCTTCAATACAACTTGCAGCAAGCAGGCTTTGAGATAACTGTGGCCATGGATGGAGAATCCGGTTTGTCTAAAGCTATGGAAGAGCATTTTGACATGATTGTTTTGGACTTGATGTTACCTAAAAAAGACGGTATCGAGGTTTGCAAGGAACTTAGACAACATAAAGTGCATACGCCCATTTTAATGCTCACTGCAAAAGATGATGAATTTGATAAAGTATTGGGTCTTGAATTGGGCGCAGATGATTATATGACAAAACCTTTTAGCCCAAGAGAAGTGGTGGCAAGAGTAAAAGCAATCCTTAGAAGAATGCAACAGATGCAACAATCTGGAGCTGTAGTTGTTCCAAAAGTAGAGCAGGAATCTAATGCTATCATAATTGGAGACGTAAAGATTATGCCTGAACATTATGAGGCATATTTTAAAGGACAGCGGATTGAATTGACTCCAAAGGAATTTGAACTTTTAGTCTATCTATCAAAGAATAAAGGGAGAGTGCTGACGAGGGACCAACTACTAAGTGCTGTTTGGAATTATGACTTTGCAGGGGATACGCGCATAGTAGATGTTCATATTAGTCATCTTCGTGAAAAGATAGAAGTGGATACTAAAAAACCTACATATATAAAAACAATTAGGGGCCTTGGTTATAAGCTGGAGGAACCAAAGCAGTATGAATAGATTTCGATCACGTCTTTTATTTGCACTCGTAACACTTATCATTGTCGTGCTGGTCGGACTGGGGATATTGCTTGGGCAGCTTTTTAAATCGTTCTATTTGAACACATTTAATCAAAGGCTCATAAAAGAGACTAATTTAGTGACGATGCTTGTGGAAGAGGAAAATCGATTATCACCTGAATTGCAAGTAAAACTTGAAGAGATAAGTAAGACACTTTCAGCACGAATTAGCATTACAGATATTGATGGAAATGTTCTTTATAGCACAGCCGGACCAACTTTTTCTAGTGAAGGATCTCTTCAGCATACGATTGGGGAGGCCGTTCAGAAAAATAAAGCACGTGATCGAATTTTCTATGAGCAAGATGAAGAGATGTTTTACTACGGCAGTGTACTTAACCGTAACGGAAATCGGGATGGTTATATCATGCTAAGTACGCCGATTGGTTCTCTCCAAAATGTAAATCAACAAATTTGGGGGTTACTTATTGCAAGTTTAGGGGCAGCTTTTGTGGTTATTTTACTACTTGGAGTTAAAATTACTTCCAGGTACACCCGTCCGATTGAATCTGCAACTAAAGTGGCGATGGAACTGGCAAAAGGAAATTATAAGGCAAGAACGTTTGAAGAACATGTGGATGAAACGGGAATGCTAAGTCAATCCATCAACATTTTAGCAAGAAACCTTCAAGATATGTCAAAGGCACAAGAAATGCAGCAGGATAGATTGCGGACTCTCATTGAAAGCATGGGAAGTGGGATTATATTAATTGATGGACGTGGGTATGTCAATTTAATAAATAAGGCATATAAGGATACCTTTCATGCAGATCCGACTGAATATTTATATCGTCTTTATTATGAAGCAATCGAACATAAGGAAGTAGTTACATTAATTGAAGAGATCTTTATGACAGAGGTTAATGTCCGAAAACAGTTGCTTCTACCACTCCAAATAGAACGGAGGCACTTTGATGTATATGGTGCACCAATCATAAGTATCAATGATGAATGGAAAGGTATTGCACTCGTTTTTCATGATATTACAGAGTTAAAAAAGCTGGAGCAGATGCGAAAAGACTTTGTTGCCAATGTATCACATGAACTGAAAACACCTATTACGTCCATTAAAGGATTTTCAGAAACGTTATTAGATGGAGCAATGAATGACAAGGAAACACTAGAGTACTTTCTTTCCATCATATTAAAAGAAAGCGATAGGCTTCAAGTGTTAATTGAGGACTTATTAGATCTATCGAAGTTAGAGAAACAAGGGTTTAAGTTATTGCCGAGCTACATTGACATTATAGCCGTGCTAGAAGAAATTATCTTTATCCTTGATGGTAAAGCAAAGGAAAAAGATATTGAACTGATATTTTTTAAACCTTCCAATGAATTGTTTCTATTTGTAGATGCAGAGAGAATTAAACAAGTATTTATTAATCTTATTAATAATGCCCTTTCTTACACCCCAAGTGGTGGAAACGTAACAGTGAAAGTGATGGATGTTGGGGAGAATGTAAATATTAGTGTTGCTGATACCGGGATTGGAATAGAACAAGAAGAAATTCCAAGGATATTTGAAAGGTTTTACAGGGTAGACAAAGCGAGAAGTAGAAATTCCGGTGGAACTGGATTAGGTCTCGCAATCGTCAAACATATTGTGGAAGCGCATCATGGCAATATTACCGTAGATAGCAAATTAAATAAAGGAACAACTTTTACGGTTAAATTGTCAAAAGAAAACAAACATTTACAATAGATTTACAATTATTTCATTACCCGTTTACAAAGCTTTGCTATTATAATTCTTGAAAACCCCTTCATCCAAGGAGCCAATTTTGGAAGAGGAGAGAGCCCACCCAGCTCTCTCTTTTTTTTTCTGTTTTTAGAGATAGATGCCTAGAAAGGATAAAAAAACAAATTATTCAATAATACGAAACTTTTCCCCCATCTCCACGTATTAATTTACGAGAAGAATAAAAGGGGAGAGTACAACTTGATGAGTATAAAACGAATTTATACGGCAGTATTTCTGATTATCTTAGCTGCTGTGATTGGTTCTGTTGCCTTAACATCCTGGTACACAGTCGATCAGTCTGAACAAGCAGTTATCATGACTTTCGGTAAGGTCGAAGAGGGAATCAGTGAGCCAGGATTACACTTTAAGATGCCATGGCCAATTCAAGAAGTAGAAAAAATATCGAAAGAAACGTTTAGTCTTCAATTCGGCTATGAAGAAAAAGATGGCGAAATAGTTGAATTTACAAAGGATACAAAGATGATTACAGGTGACGAAAATATCGTATTGGCTGATATGGTAGTTATGTGGAAAATAAGTGATCCTGGGAAATACCTATTCAATTCGAATGACCCTCAGGACATTCTGTATAATGCAACTTCCGCTTCATTACGGAGTATTATTGGAAGCACTGAAATTGATGAAGCATTAACTTCCGGTAAAGGACAAATAGAATTGGAAGTATTTGAACTTCTTACTTCTTTAATGGAAACGTATGACATCGGAATTTCTGTTACATCAGTCAATTTGCAGGATGTTGAACTGCCAAATGCTGAAGTGCGTAAAGCATTTACAGATGTTACAGATGCACGCGAAATGGAAGTTACGAAAACAAACGAAGCCGAAAGATATCAAAGTCAAAGAATGAATGAAGCAGAAGGAGAAAAGGCAGCGATCATGGCCAAAGCAGAAGGAGAAAAAGCAGCTAGAACAGAACGAGCGCGCGGAGATGTTGCAAAGTTCAACTCCATCTATGCCGAGTATGCTAATGCACCAGAATTAACGAGAAAGCGTCTTATTTTAGAAACGATGGAAGAAGTATTACCTTATGCCGAAATTTTCATTATGAACGATGATGGCAATACGATGAAATACTTACCAATTCGATCTGAGTCTTCTACACCTAAACCGCCAGCCACCACGGAAGGAAGTGAGAATAATGAGTGATCAAAACATCATAAATCTAGAAAATAAAAAACCTGATTTGAAATGGAAAACCATTATTCGTGGGGGGTTAATGGCAGTTGTCCTACTAATTATTTTTGGAGTTGTTCTCGCAAATGTTTTTGTTGTAAAAGAAGGAGAGTATAAGGTTGTTAGGCAGTTCGGGGAAGTTGTGAAAATTATAGATGAACCTGGTCTAAAATTTAAAACTCCATTTATTCAAACTGTTACAACCGTTCCTAAATACCAAATGCTTTATGATGAAGCGGGTTCAGAAATTAATACTCGTGATAAAAAACGTATGCTAATAGATAACTATGTTGTCTGGAGAGTAACTGACCCGGAACTAATGATAAGCACACTGGCAAGTCTTGTGAATGCGGAGACAAAAATGTCAGAGTTTGTTTTCTCAGTTGTTAGAAGCGAGCTAGGTCAATTAAATTATGAAGATATTATTAATGATGAAAAGTCTTCCAGAGGTAGTTTAAATGATCAAGTAACAGAAAGGGTAAATACGTTAATGGAGGGGTATGGTGTAGATGTGACAGATGTTAGGATTAGAAGAACAGACCTTCCTCCAGAGAATGAACAATCAGTATTTACTCGTATGATCTCCGAACGACAAACAACTGCACAAGATTACTTGTCACGGGGAGATGCTAAAAAGAATAAAATTATGTCAGAAACCGATCGTACAGTAAGAGAAATGCTTGCAAAAGCAGAAGCTGATGCAGACACGATTAGAGGACAGGGTGAAGGGGAAGCGGCAAAAATATATAATGACGCTTTTTCAAAGGATGCAGGCTTTTATGAGCTATATCGTACACTTGAATCTTATAAGAAGACCATTGATGGAGAAACAGTTATCATACTTCCATCAGATTCTGAATATGCAAAGCTCTTAATGGGTGGTTTGTAATAACCACTTCTTTACTAAATCCACAGTTTTTATTTCTATTCCTATCCATGATAGAATAGAAGTACGACTGTGGCTTTTTTGCCTAATTAAAATATGATACAAGTGTAAGACGTAAAGCTCCTAGCACATATTCTAAAAACGGATAGAAATTAAAAAATGTATTTTAAAAGGAGGAGTACCTTGTGGCAAATAAATTAGTATTAATTGACGGTAATTCAATAGCATACAGAGCATTCTTTGCACTACCCCTACTAAGCAATGAAAAAGGAATACATACAAATGCCATATACGGCTTTACTATGATACTTATGCGCATTCTAGAGGAAGAACAGCCAACCCATATGCTAGTAGCCTTTGATGCAGGAAAAACAACATTTAGACATAAAACATATGGTGAATACAAAGGTGGCAGACAAAAGACACCACCTGAACTTTCTGAGCAATTCTCCTTCCTGCGCGAGCTGTTGGATGCTTTTAATATTAAGAGGTATGAGCTGGAGAATTATGAAGCGGATGATATTATTGGAACTCTTGCTAGACAAGCTGCAAAAGAAGATTTTGAAGTGAAGGTCATCTCTGGTGACAAGGATTTGACGCAGCTTGCAACCGAAAAAATCACTGTAGATATTACTAAGAAAGGGATTACAGATGTAGATTCGTATACTCCAGCTTTCATTGAAGAAAAATATGGTTTAAACGTTAATCAAATTATTGATATGAAAGGGCTTATGGGGGATTCTTCAGATAATATCCCAGGTGTACCAGGAGTTGGAGAAAAGACCGCAATCAAACTATTGAAAGAATTTGGAACGATTGAAACCCTTTTAGAATCGATTGACAAGGTCAGCGGCAAAAAACTCAAAGAAAAGCTTGAAGAGAATAAAGAGCAGGCGATTATGAGTAAAGATCTTGCCACCATCATGACAGAAGCTCCAATTGAAGTTACTGTCTCTGATTTATTGTATGAAGGGTATGATACGAAGAATGTAATAGCGATTTTTAAAGAGCTCAGCTTTAACTCCTTATTGGACAAGCTAGGGGAAAGTGGAGAAGACGTGACAGAGGATTTAGAAGAGATTTCCTTTGAAGTGCTAGAGGAAATTAAGGAAGAGCATTTTGCTAATGATAATTTCCTAATGGTGGAAGTCCTTGATGAAAACTATCACAAAGCTGAAATTCAAGGGATTGCCCTTGTAAATGAAAAAGGAAATTATTTTATTCCAACAGAGGCTGCATTGAAATCAGACCAATTTGCTGCATTTGCTTCTGATTTAACGAAAAAGAAGTCGGTCTTTGATGCGAAACGGGCAATTGTAGCATTAAAATGGCAGGGAATCGAACTAAATGGTATTGATTTTGATTTTATCATCGCTTCTTATATTGTAAATCCGTCAGAAACCTCGACGGACTTGGCAGAAATCGCAAGGAAAAAAGGATACTTTCAAATAGAAACAGATGAAGCTGTTTATGGAAAAGGGGCAAAACGTTCCATTCCGGATCAAGAAATAGTGGCCAAGCATCTTGTTCGTAAAACCTTTGCCATGCAGGAAATGAAAGAATCCTTTATCCATGAATTAAAAGACAATGAACAGTTGAAATTGTTTGAAGAACTAGAAATGCCGCTTTCGTTAGTGCTTACTGAGATGGAAGCTTTAGGGATTCAAGTAGATAGAAACCGCCTAGAGGACATGGGAGAGGACCTATCTAATAAGCTAGTGAAGATTGAAGAAAAAATTTATGAACTTGCTGGAGAAACGTTTAATATCAATTCACCTAAGCAACTTGGTGTTATACTTTTTGAAAAATTAGGGCTGCCAACAGTTAAAAAAACAAAAACAGGCTATTCTACGTCAGCAGATGTTTTGGAGAAGCTTGCAGAAAAGCATGAAATTATCCAACAAATTCTCCATTATCGTCAATTAGGTAAACTAAAGTCAACCTACATTGAAGGTTTGCTAAAAGTAATCCATAGGGATACAAATAAAATTCATACTCGATTTAATCAAGCTTTAACGCAAACTGGAAGGCTGAGTTCAATTGATCCTAACCTTCAGAATATTCCTATCCGCTTAGAGGAAGGCCGCAAAATTAGAGAAGCGTTCATCCCTTCAAAAGAAGACTGGATTATTTTTGCAGCCGATTATTCTCAAATCGAACTTAGAGTCTTGGCCCATATTGCAAATGATGAAAAGCTAATCGAGGCATTTAATGAAAATGCAGACATTCATACGAAAACTGCGATGGATGTTTTCCACGTCTCAAAGGAAGAAGTGACTTCTAATATGAGACGCCAAGCAAAGGCTGTTAACTTTGGAATAGTATACGGTATCAGTGATTATGGATTATCACAAAGTCTAGGGATAACCAGAAAAGATGCGAAGACGTTTATAGATAGATATTTAGAAAGTTTTCCAGGAGTAAAAGCTTATATGGAAGAGAGTGTGATGGATGCAAAGGACAAGGGATATGTGACAACTCTTCTGCACCGTCGCAGATACCTTCCTGAAATTACAAGCAGTAATTTCAATCTGCGCAGCTTTGCTGAACGTACAGCGATGAATACCCCAATACAAGGGAGTGCAGCAGATATCATTAAAAAAGCGATGATTGACATGGCAGCAAAACTAGAAGAGGAGAACATGCAAGCAAATCTTCTTTTGCAGGTTCACGATGAACTTGTATTTGAAGCACCAAAGGATGAAATTGAAAAGCTAAAGAAAATCGTTCCAGAAGTAATGGAGCAGGCGGTGGACCTTAAGGTTCCACTTAAAGTTGATTACTCCTATGGGTCCACTTGGTACGATGCGAAATAGTAGTAAGGATGTGTAAACTATGCCAGAACTTCCTGAAGTGGAAACAGTAAGGAAAACATTAGTACACTTAGTAAGAGGAAAAAAAATCAGAGAAGTAAAGGTATTGTGGCCAAAAATGATAAAAGAGCCAGATGATGCTGTGCGCTTTGGTCATATGTTAGTGGGCCAGGAAATATTAGAAATCGGAAGAAGGGGGAAATTTCTCCTATTCTACACGAATGACTATTGCCTCGTATCTCATTTAAGAATGGAAGGCAAATATGGCTTATTTCAAAAAGAAGATCCAATAAATAAACATACTCACGTATTCTTTTATTTTGATGACGGTACAGAGTTAAGGTATCAGGATGTTCGTAAGTTTGGAACGTTGCACCTTTATAAAAAAGGTAAGGAATTGGCCTCTAAATCCTTAGCGAGCCTTGGTCCAGAGCCATTTGATGAGAGCTTTACTCTTTCGCTCCTTAAAGAGCGACTATCAAAAACGAATAGAGCTATAAAAGCTGTCTTGTTGGATCAAACGGTAGTTGTGGGACTCGGAAATATTTATGTAGATGAAGCTCTGTTTCGTGCAGGAATCCATCCAGAGAGAATCGCCAAAAGTCTGATGGAGGAAGAACTAAAGAAGCTACAACAAGAAATCGTCCTCACCCTACAAGAGGCAGTGGATAAGGGAGGAAGTACGATTCGCTCCTATGTGAATTCACAAGGACAAATCGGAATGTTCCAGCTCGAATTGTTCGTATATGGCCGCAAAGGTGAGTCTTGTAAGAAATGTGGTCATATTATTGAAAAATCTGTAGTGGCTGGTAGAGGTACTCATACATGCCCAATTTGCCAACCTAGGCCATAATAGCTGTACTATAAATAATCTAAAGTTCAATCGAACACATCGAATGGGCTCCTGCCATATACTATCTTAGTGATAGTTAGGGAGGAGCTATTTATGATTCCATACATCTCACTTGTACTACTAGCTTTTGCAGTTAGTCTGGATAGCTTTAGTGTTGGTTTGACATATGGCCTGAGAAAAATGAAGATACCTTGTAAATCTATTATGATAATTGCTTGTTGCTCGGCCATTTCGCTTTTGCTTGCCATGTTTGTTGGTACCATACTAATGAACTTTCTCTCCCCAGCTTTTGCAGAAACCATCGGCGGTGTAATTCTTGTTTTACTGGGGATATGGGTGCTTTACCAGTTTTTTAGATCAAGGACAGAAGATAATTCCGTCTCAGAGGTAGATGAACGCATATTATTTAATCTAGAGATAAAATCCTTAGGGGTTGTGATTAATATCTTAAGAAAGCCGACAGAAGCCGACTTTGATCGCTCTGGGTCTATAACAGGACTGGAGGCTTTTTTTCTTGGAATTGCATTGTCCTTAGATGCTTTTGGAGCTGGGATAGGAGCTGCTTTGCTAGGATATTCACCTTGGTTGATGGCATTTGCCGTTGCAGGAATGAGTTCCATTTTTGTCATCACTGGAATAAAGCTTGGGAAAATTTTCTCTAAAGTTTCATGGGTTAACAAATTTTCATTTTTACCTGGAGTATTGTTAATTATTATTGGTATTATAAAAATGTAAATAACCGTTACATTACAGGCAACTGATAAACGCTAATATGCATCATTTTTCTCCTTTAATCGGATGCCCATTACCACACAAGGTAACTTTGCTCCATCCAAGGATGGTATTAATAACTTTGTCTATTGTATAGAAGGGAAGAGATTCCTAGGCCGTTTGCATACGGAACAATCAAAGAGGCTGACGTAAGTGGCCTCTCTTTTATAAAGGAGAGTGATGTACATGCCTCAAATCATAGGATTAACAGGCGGAATTGCAAGTGGAAAAAGCACGGTAGCTAACATGTTCCGAGATAAAAACATACCCGTTGTCGATGCGGATATCGT
The DNA here is from genome assembly GCF_917563925.1 of Sutcliffiella rhizosphaerae. Taxonomy (GTDB): domain Bacteria; phylum Bacillota; class Bacilli; order Bacillales; family Bacillaceae_I; genus Sutcliffiella_A; species Sutcliffiella_A rhizosphaerae. The sequence continues at coordinate 366,828 of NZ_CAKJTJ010000001.1, read as the reverse complement.
CGCCCGTGAAGTAGTGGAGATAGGGACAAATACATATAAACAGTTGGTGGAAACTTTTGGTAATGAAATTCTGAATAGCGATCGATCGCTAAATCGACCGAAGCTTGGTAGTATCATCTTTCAAGATGAGGAAAAAAGGAAGCAATTAAACAATATTATGCATCCTGCCATCCGTTCTAAAATGAAAGAACAAACAAAGCAGTACATAGAAAAAGGGCATGAAACTGTCGTTATGGATATTCCCTTATTGTTTGAAAGTAAGCTGACACATTTAGTCGATAAAATAGTGCTTGTTTTCGTAAATGAAAAGACCCAACTTAAACGCCTCATGAATAGGAATGAATTGTCAGAAAAAGAAGCAGTAGATCGGATATCATCTCAAATGCCATTAAAGGATAAGGTGGCATTGTCACATGCGATTATTGATAACAATGATACTTTGAGTTATACAAAGCAACAATTGGAAGAAATATTACAAGAATGGCATATTCCAAATTAGGGGTATGCCCTTTTTTTATTTTATAGGTGACATGTTTGAAATAAATATGTTATACTAATTGCAGAATAACAGAACAATAAGTATAACATATATGCAGAAAAGGGGTATTTTCATGAGAGCAAAGGTTGCAATTAATGGATTTGGACGAATTGGGAGAATGGTATTCAGACGTGCAATCCAAGAGAAAGGCTTAGATATTGTTGCAATCAATGCGAGCTATCCAGCCGAGACATTAGCTCACTTAATTAAGTATGACACAAATCACGGACGATTTGATGCGGACGTTTATGCACAAGACGATGCCCTTATCGTAAATGGTAAGCGCATTCAATTGGTTAATGATCGAAATCCGGAAGCACTCCCTTGGAAAAAAATGAATATTGATATCGTGATAGAAGCAACAGGAAAATTCAATTCCCGCGAAAAAGCTGCGCTTCATCTTCAAGCTGGTGCAAAGCGCGTAATTCTAACTGCGCCAGGTAAAAATGAAGACGTGACTATTGTAATGGGAGTTAATGAAGAAGTCCTAGATCTTAATGATCATTTTGTCATCTCCAATGCATCTTGTACGACAAACTGCCTAGCACCAGTTGTAAAAGTACTTGATCAACAGTTTGGGATTGAAAATGGGTTAATGACTACCGTTCATGCATATACAAATGATCAGAAAAACATTGACAACCCGCATAAGGATTTAAGGCGTGCAAGAGCATGTGGCCAGTCTATCATTCCCACTTCAACAGGGGCGGCAAAGGCATTGTCACTTGTTTTACCACATTTAAAAGGGAAATTGCATGGAATGGCACTTCGTGTTCCAACTCCCAATGTCTCTTTAGTTGACCTTGTAGTAGATTTGAAAAAGCCTGTTACAGTAGAAGAAGTAAATGATGCTTTCCAAACAGCATCCATAAGTACCATGGATGGTATTCTTAATGTAACAATGGAACCATTAGTATCTATTGACTTTAATACAAACCCACATTCTGCGATTGTAGATGGATTATCCACAATGGTGATGGGGGAAACAAAAGTAAAAGTTCTTGCCTGGTATGATAATGAATGGGGCTATTCTTGCCGAGTCGTTGACTTAGTAAACTATGTAGCAGAGAAAATGATGGAATCGAAAGAAGTTATGGCAGGATAATAAAACTTGAATAGAATCGTTGTAAAGGCAGCTAATGATTGATATTAGCTGTTTTTCTGTTGCTTTTATTCGTCTTGCAATACGTACGAAGAAAAAATCCGATAAAATCTGGATATAGAATAGGCTAGACTTTTTCTTTAGCCCTCTCCCCATTTAAAGCACAGCTTGATCAAATGTGGGCTTATGAGATTACATAATCATTTAATAAATATCATTCAGAAAATGATAATACACTTTTTAGCTTCAAATAAGTTATATTAAAAACAAAAATTTTATAGATATTCCATGCACTTTTGAAAATGTCCCTTGGTTTTTAGTACTAATATTATCTATGCATGTTACTGTTACTTTAAAAAGTGCAAATTGCCTGTTGCAAATCCAAAACAAAAACAGTATACTATTTTTCGTGAACTTCTTGAAACGATTATGTGGCTACTTAAAGGGTTAGGACCTCTCTGGACTAACTTTCCCCCGTGGTAGTAAAACAATAATCAATTTTTACCTTCAAAGGATTTCATGTTTTATTAAAAAATGAAAAGGGGGAACGTGAGAGATGGAAACTATAGGTCGTCACGTTATTTCAGAGTTATGGGGTTGCGATTTTGACAAATTGAATGATATGGATTATATCGAAAAAACATTTGTAGATGCTGCATTAAAATCAGGTGCAGAAGTGAGAGAGGTTGCTTTTCATAAATTTGCACCTCAAGGAGTGAGTGGTGTAGTTATTATTTCTGAGTCCCACTTAACTATCCACAGCTTCCCAGAGCACGGTTATGCAAGCATAGATGTATATACATGTGGAGAATTAGATCCAAACATTTCAGCTGATTATATTGCAACAGCATTAAATGCTCAAACGCGTGAAACAATTGAACTTCCACGTGGGATGGGTTCTGTTCAAGTAAACAAAGCAAAAGCTCTTTAAAATTATATGTAAATGAATTAAAATAAAAAGAGGTGTATAACATGCACCTCTTTTTATTATACGCAAATTTAATAATACATATTGACTATATAAGTAAGGGGTTGTCTGAATAAAGTGGGAGCTATGCAGAAATTAAAGGGGTTGCTGACCAATCACTCGGAAACTAGAGAAAATCACGCTGATGAAGAATTGCGAAGCCGGTATTATAAAATAACTAACAAAAATGCGATTAAGACACTTCAAGATTTGTTTCAAAAGATGGAAGGTGTAATGGTAAAGTCTGTATCTGAGGAACATGGTGAAATTGCTGTGCAAATTACGAAAGGTAAGAAAGCTTTTATAGTTGTAACAGTAATTTCAGTCCGTCCTTTTGAAACAGCGGTAGATTTCTCCGCTACGACAGATACAAAAATATTACCTTTTGACTTTGGATATAGTAGACAATTAATAAAACAGATGTATGATCGGATAGATAAATCGATGACCTACATTGGCTCCGGACTTAATTCGGAATCAAAGTAGAATAGAAACGGAGTTGAAGCCATCATGAAATGCCCAGCATGTCACCATAACGGGACGAAAGTATTGGATTCACGTCCGGTAGAGGAAGGAAGATCTATTAGAAGAAGAAGAGAATGTGAGTCTTGCTCCTATCGTTTCACCACCTTTGAGAAAGTGGAAGAAATACCGCTTATTGTCGTGAAAAAAGAAGGAATAAGAGAAGAGTTCAGTAAAGAAAAAGTATTGCGAGGTCTAATCAGGGCTTGTGAAAAGAGACCAGTATCCCTTAATCAATTAGAAGAAATTGTATTTGAGGTGGAAAAGGAACTTAGAAACATTGGCATTTCTGAAGTGAAAAGTGATATGGTTGGTGAAATGGTCATGGAGAGACTCTCCAAAATTGACGAAGTTGCATATGTCCGCTTTGCATCGGTCTATCGACAATTTAAAGATATTAATGTTTTTTTGGATGAATTGAAAGAAATAATAGAAAAAGAAAGAAAATAAAAAACGTATTGTACATGCGTTTTGTAAAGAGAGGCGAACAATTACCTCTCTTTTTTATAGCTAAATTTTATTTATTTAAAGAAAGGTTTGGATGTTTCATGTCAGATCGTCATTGGAATGAGTTGGTTCCTGTTGACCGCTATATCGTCCGCTCAAATGGGGTACTTCAATCATTCGATCGAAAAATCTTAACCAAACTGTATCAGCCCCTTCTTGGGTATAGAGGGTATAGTTTGTTTATGACCTTGTGGAGTGAACTAGAAGAAGAGAATTTATGGGGAGAGGAAACAACACATCATAGTATTATGACAACCATGCAATGTAACCTGAAGGATATTCATCAAGAACGGTTAAAGCTTGAAGGCATCGGACTATTAAAGACGTTGGTAAGGGAAGAAAATCAGATTCGTACTTTTATTTATGAACTGCAGCCCCCTTTGTCACCTGAGGCATTTTTCTCAGAACCGATGCTTACGATTTATCTGTACAATCGTTTAGGGAAAACAAAATATGCAAGCATTAAAAAATATTTTTCAGAAAGTGTCCTGCCTCAAGAAGAGTATCGAGAAATAACAAGGAGCTTTAGTGATGTTTTCCAATCTGTACAATCAGAAAATCTTGTTTATGCATCCAACGAGCAAATGATGGAGGAGCTTCCTCTAGAAGAAGGAGCTGAATTTGTGGACCGTAAAGTAGGGAAGGAGCCTAAAATAAGTGAGCAATCTTTTGATTTTGAACTATTTTATGCGGGTCTTTCTGAAGTTGTCATCCCTAAAAAGTCCATTACCCCTAAAGTGATAGAGGCAATTGAAAAACTTGCCTATATTTATTCCGTTGATCCTCTATCAATGAGGGACATGATGATGAATACAATTGATGTAGATGGAAAAGTAAATATTGAAAAGCTTAGAAAAGCCGCGAGAGATTGGTATCAGCTGGAATACCAGGATACTCTTCCTACTTTGGTTGAGAAAGTTCAACCAATACATTTAAAGCAGTTTACAAACAAAAAACCTGCAACCAAAGACGAACAGCTCATCCAACAATTAGAAAACGTTTCTCCTAAACAAATGCTGACAGATCTTTCTAATGGATCGGAACCATCCATCTCTGACCTCCGTATCGTAGAAGACGTATTGTTCAAGCAGCAACTTACCCCTGGTGTAGTCAATGTGTTGCTTTACTATGTCCTGCTAAAAGCAGACATGAAATTAAACAGAAAATATGTAGAGAAAATTGCCAGCCATTGGGCTAGAAAACAAGTGAAAACAGTCGGTGAAGCAATGGAACTTGCAAAAGAAGAGCATCGTCAGTACCAAAACTGGGCAGAGAGCAAATCAACTAATAGTACAGTTCAAACAAGTTCTACATCCAAAAGTAAAAATGAAAAAACTGTACGTAATAGATTTGTAAGCGAGGAAGGCTTGACAGGCGAAACAAATGAAGAGGCAGATCGGTTTCAAGAAGTCCAAGAAGTCGAAAAACAAGAACTCATGAAGCGACTTGAGAAGCTTAAGGGAAAGAGACTAAAACTAGATTAATAATACGTATATAATATAAAATGTACTTGTGAAATGCTGTTTTGCCAATAATCGTTGGTGGTGAGCATAGTGGAAAAAGTGGCTTTGATTGTAAATCCTAATGCGGGAAATAATAAACTGGTTAACTCTATGAAGAAAATAGAGGACATACTGAGGTCCTCATTTGATGATGTTTCCATCCATACAACAGAAAAAGAAGGGGATGGTGCTCGACTTGCAAATGAATTGGCTAGCAGGGTAGATCTTGTGATTGGCTTAGGTGGGGATGGTACGGTACACGAGCTCATAAACGCCATTGCCCCATTAAAAAAACGCCCTGCATTTGCCATCATTCCTGCTGGGACTTGCAATGATTTTTCCAGGACAATTGGAATGAATCAAAACCCATTAAAAGCAGTGGAGCAAATTGTAAAAAAGAAAACAGAAAAAGTCGATATTGGGACATATGACAATCGTTATTTTTCAAACTTTTGGGGAATAGGCTTAGTCTCAAAGGTGGCAGATAATATAGATAGTGGAACTAAACAGCTCCTAGGAAAGCTTTCGTACTATATTGGCGCTGGCCAAACAATGTTAGAGGAGGAGCCGTTTCAATTAAAAGTAACAAGTGATACAGAAAGCTATGAGGGGAAGGCTGTTATGCTATTGATAGGTAACGGTTCATTCCTTGGTGGAATTAAATCCCTCATTCCGATTGCAAATGTAAAAGATGGGGAATTGGACGTACTCATTATTAAACAAACCTCCATCACACATCTTTGGACATGGATCCAGACAAGACTTCAAAATGAAATACCAGATCAAATAGATGATGGCTTAATTTTTTTTCAAGCAAAAGAACTTACGGTTGAAGCAATTCCTTTGCAAAACATTGATGCCGATGGTGAAGCAAGAGGTAAAACTCCTTCTCTAATAAAAATATTGCCTTCTCACCTGGAAGTGGTAGTTGGCGATATACCTCCCTTACCATCATCCTAGATAATAGTATGCGTCTCCTTTTAAGAGGAGGCGCTTATTTTTGATAATTTATACATTTTTGACCAATCCTCCCCATATACATAGAAGCAGGTGTAACAAAGGGGGGACAAACTTGTTTGAGATTTCCTTTCGAAAAGAAACAGATGCTTTAGCAGTATTTATGAGCCTGCTTCAAAAAAATCCTGAAAGTGATTCTATCCTTTCTTTACATAAAGAAAAAATTGTTGTGGAATCAAAGGATAAATTATTTATTAAAAACACCATCATTCCGGTGTTCAAGCAGTATATTCAAGGGGTGAAAATAACTGAATGGGTGATGTCTATACTAGAAAACACATACTACTTTAAGGACGTGGAAGAGCAGGAACAAATTCTATGCATTCTACAATCCCTGCTATTAGGTGAACGATCAGATATCCCGAACCTTCCTTCTGTTGAGCAAAGAGAGAATATTCTAGAAAATGTTATGGATGCTTTCTTTGAAAAGCCTATTTCCTTTTCATTCGATTCATTTCTTACATTTAGGTTGAAAAAGTACTTTGAATCCATTCACATCTACTTGGAATCAGCTATTGATGAATATAAATTGGAACAGGAATATCAGTCATTCATCCATCAACTTCGTAATTTGCTTACGACCACAGAACCTAAAATGGAGGAGCTCCACTTGCTTTATCAATATCAATTTGACTTTTACGATAAGACGTTCAAACTTATACCAAAAAGTCAGTTGATAAAATATATGAACCGAACTCATTTCAATAATTATTCCTACTATATCGATTCCGTCGTATTGGCACCACTTGTCTCAATATCACCTAAAAAACTTTACTTATACACAGATAATGCTGAACATCAGCTTGTGGAAACCATTAAGAATATATTTGAAGAACGTGTGGTTGTTTTACCATTTCATTACTTTGGGCAAAATAAAAGCAAAATTGATTAATTTGCGGACTTGATTTTCTGGATTTTGGAGAATATAATAACCTACATAATCCATTTTAATTTTATAGCCCAAAAGTTTTGATGAGGACAAGAGTGTATTATGATGGTCTTTAGAGAGGGAAGTCACTGGCTGCAAGCTTCCTGGCATAAGTAAACTACTTACCACCTCTGAACTTCAACAGTGAACTCACAAGTAGCTGTTGACGGGGAGAACCCTCGTTATACACGAATGAAGCCATCTATATATTTAGATGGGAATTTGGGTGGAAACACGGATATTAAACTCGTCCCTTGTCTATACAAGGGGCGGGTTTTTTTATTTATTTAAGGTTTTTTTCATAAGAGTTCTTTGAATAACCTTTTTCTGTGAGTAACGGACTCTTTTTGAAAAGAGCCTTATTAAAAATTTATTAAAGAGGTGACAGGGATGTCTGACATTTTGAAAATCACATTTCCAGACGGAGCGATAAAGGAGTTTGAGCAGGGCACCACAACAGAAGATATCGCTGCATCCATTAGCCCAGGCTTGAAAAAGAAGGCTATAGCCGGAAAACTAAATGGAGAATTAATTGATTTAAGAACTCCTATTCATAAGGATGGAGAAATAAGTATCGTTGTCCAAGATTCACAAGAAGCTCTCGAAATCATGCGTCATAGCACTGCCCATCTAATGGCACAGGCAATTAAACGATTATATGGTAATGTCAAACTTGGGATTGGCCCAGTGATTGAAAATGGATTCTATTATGACATTGATATGGAAGAATCATTAACTCCTGCTGATCTTCTGAAAATCGAAAAAGAAATGAAGAAAATCGTAAACGAAAACTTGGATGTTGTCCGGGTAGAGGTTTCAAGAGAAGACGCTTTACGTCGCTATGAAGAAATCGGTGATGAATTAAAGCTTGAGTTAATTCGTGAACTTCCTGAAGGTGAAATAATCTCTATTTATGAGCAAGGAGAATTTTATGACCTTTGCCGTGGGATTCATGTTCCTTCCACTGGGAAAATTAAAGAATTTAAGCTTTTAAGTATTGCGGGAGCATATTGGAGAGGCGACAGCAAAAACAAAATGCTACAACGTATTTATGGTACAGCCTTTTTCAAAAAAGCAGAGCTTGATGAGCATCTTCGCCTATTGGAGGAAGCAAAAGAACGTGATCACCGAAAAATCGGAAAAGAGCTTGACCTGTTCTTCAATTCACAAAAGGTAGGCCAAGGGTTGCCACTATGGTTGCCTAAAGGTGCAACGGTTCGCCGTGTAATTGAACGATATATTGTCGATAAAGAGGTAGAACTTGGTTATGATCACGTTTATACTCCAGTTATGGGAAGTGTCGAGCTTTATAAAACTTCTGGTCACTGGGATCATTACCAAGACGGGATGTTTCCACCAATGGAAATGGATAACGAACAGCTTGTTTTACGTCCGATGAACTGTCCGCACCACATGATGGTCTATAAAAACAGTATCCACAGTTATCGCCAGCTTCCAGTCCGTATAGCAGAGCTTGGGACAATGCACCGTTACGAGATGTCTGGCGCTTTAGCTGGACTTCAACGTGTAAGAGGAATGACTTTGAATGATGCACATATCTTTGTTCGTCCAGATCAAATTAAGGATGAGTTAAAGCGTGTAGTGAACTTGGTTCTTGAAGTGTATAAAGACTTTGGTTTTGAAGATTATTCATTCCGCCTTTCCTATCGCGATCCAGAAAACAAAGAAAAGTACTTTGATGATGATGCAATGTGGGAAAAAGCACAAACTATGTTGAAGGATGCCATGGATGAGCTTAACTTAGATTATTTCGAAGCTATAGATGAAGCAGCATTCTATGGTCCAAAACTTGATGTACAAGTAAAAACAGCACTTGGTAAAGAAGAAACTCTTTCTACTGTCCAGCTGGACTTCTTACTGCCAGAAAAATTCGATTTGACGTATGTTGGAGAAGATGGAAAACAACACCGTCCAGTAGTTATTCACCGTGGAGTGGTTTCTACGATGGAACGCTTCGTTGCTTTCTTAATTGAAGAGTACAAAGGAGCCTTCCCTGCTTGGCTTGCACCGGTACAAGTCCAAGTTATTCCGGTTTCTCCTGATGCACACTTTGAATATGCAAAAGAAGTACAGGACCGCTTGAAATCCAAAGGCATTCGCGTCGAAATGGATGAGCGGAATGAAAAAATTGGCTACAAAATCCGTGAAGCACAAATGCAAAAGATTCCATATATGCTAGTGTTAGGGGACAATGAAATCCAAGATCGAGCAGTAAATGTGCGCAAATATGGCGAACAAAAATCAGAAACAGTTTCCCTTGAGAAATTTGTGGATGAGTTAGTAAAGGTAGTCAAAAAGTAAGAGTAGATGCTACTAAAGGTATTTGGTTTTTCCCTATCATCGTTGACTAAAACACATCCGGAAATCCCGGTACTTCTAGCAGAAACTCATCACCAATAAAAAAGTATTGCACATCAAGAATTAATCTGATAGAATTTAAAACGTTGTTTCAATTAATATACGAATTCTTGACAATCGATTATCATTAATGATATATTTAACAAGGTCAAAAAAGAATACTTGTTTGAGAACAAGAAGAAGCACCCGCTTCTCACCTGATTGACGCAATTGGCAGTTGGCAGGTTTTACGACAAAAGTTAACTTTTACTTAGTAAATCGTAAAGTGTGGGTGTCTATGTGCACCCACACTTTTTTGTTCTACAATGTGCGGTAAATTGTTCGTCAAACGGTGTTCGGAAAAAACCTTGGAGGTGGCTAATTATTAGCAAGGACATGATGGTAAACGAAGGCATTCGTGCTCGTGAAGTTCGTCTAATCGGTCAAAATGGAGACCAGCTTGGGATTAAATCTAAAGTAGAAGCGCTTGAGATTGCAACCCGTGCAAATCTTGACTTAGTAATGGTTGCGCCTAATGCAAAACCTCCTGTATGCCGGATTATGGACTATGGAAAGTTCCGTTTCGAGCAACAGAAGAAAGATAAAGAAGCGCGTAAAAACCAAAAAGTTATCAGCTTAAAGGAAGTTCGTTTAAGTCCTACTATTGATGAGCATGACTTCAACACAAAACTTCGCAATGCAATTAAATTCCTTGAAAAAGGAGACAAAGTAAAGGCTTCAATCCGTTTCAAGGGTCGTGCCATAACACATAAGGAAATCGGTCAGCGTGTGCTGGATCGTTTTTCAGCTGCATGTGCAGAAGTTTCCACAGTTGAGTCTCATCCAAAAATGGATGGACGTAGCATGTTCTTAATTTTGGCACCAAAAAACGAAAAGTAATTCATATGAGGAGGAACTCCAATGCCTAAAATGAAAACTCATCGCGGATCAGCGAAAAGATTCAAGAAAACTGGATCTGGTAAACTGAAGCGTTCTCACGCATATACAAGTCATATGTTCGCTAACAAGACTCAAAAGCAAAAGCGTAAACTACGTAAAGCAGCAGTAGTGAGCAAAGGTGATTTCAAACGCATTCGTCACATGTTAGACAACTTAAGATAATATTTTTAAATTAGGAGGTACACAAAATGCCAAGAGTTAAAGGCGGTACAGTAACACGCCAACGTCGTAAAAAAGTCATCAAATTAGCTAAAGGTTATTACGGTTCTAAACACACTTTATATAAAGTAGCAAACCAACAAGTAATGAAATCCTTAATGTACGCTTACCGCGATCGTCGCCAAAAGAAGCGCGACTTCCGTAAGCTTTGGATCGCTCGTATCAACGCAGCGGCTCGCATGAATGGTCTTTCTTACAGCCGTCTAATGCACGGTTTAAAAGTAGCTGGTATTGAAGTTAACCGTAAAATGTTAGCGGAACTTGCAGTTAGTGATGAAAAAGCATTTGCTGAATTAGCAACAGCTGCAAAAAACAGCTTAAACAAATAATTTAAAAACATCTGTAGACAACCTGAAGTTGTCTACAGTTTTTTTATTTATTAAAAAAATTAAGAAAGGTTTAGCTTCTCAAAGATATGAGTCTCTTTGTCTAGAAGAAGAAACCCGATCTTTTCTTATGGACTATGCACATCTCTTACAATCGCATACAAAAGCCACTCCTCTTGGTGTTCTTTGAAGACAAATCGCATAGCTTGCCAAGTAACTCCACTTTCGTCTGTTGCTTTTGAGTAGTATTCTACGTATTTAGCATCTGGGTAATTTTCTGATATGGTGTTTAATGTGCCGCCACTATTTACAGATGAGCTGTTATAAGTAACAGTTTCATAGTTTACAGGTTCACCCATTATGGTATGGAATAAGTATTTATCTACATAGTTTGCTTTCGTTGCAGTTATTTCTTTCCCAGAAAGAAGGTCATGGCCCCAAAGGATTTCATGATCATTCCCAGTCAACTCTTCTTTAGCTAAAACTACCTCTGCCGCATCAAAACTACCTATATTTGCGAAGCTCGAGAAAACCACACCATCTGGATGGGAGATTTCAGTTATTTCTTCCCATTTAAGATGTTCTAAAGAAGAAAGTAATGATACGCTTTTCTCCAAAAGTATTTCTTCTTCAGTGGAACTTGGAGGTTCATTTTTAACTTCATTTTCTCCCCCATCAGCTTCACTTAAAGGTTCATTCTCGATTATTATCGTCTTTTCTGTTAGAGGGCTGCAAGCTGTCATAAAAACTAGTACTAAAATCAGTATAAAAACATAGAGCCTAATCAATACAATAACCTCCTATTGTCATTCATTTACAATTATTTAATTGTACTAATTAGACGGTAAAAGACAATTTTGGTTTCTTGTTTATCCATTAAAAAAAGTTAGATACAGGCGCAAGTCGGACTTCTTTTATTTTGTGTTGTAAAATAGAGATATATCTGCATAAAAGCCTATGCACACTTTTACTACTGGGAGGATATGATGGAAGTACTTATCGGCTATTATCTATTAATAAATATAATTGGTTTCGTTGTCATGAAAGTTGATAAAAGGCGAGCTATTCAACAGAAGTGGAGAGTTCCAGAATTGCATCTGTGGGGGATTGCTTTGCTGGGAGGACCGCTTGGAGAATGGATCGGAATGAACACATTTCGCCATAAAACGAAGCATCTATCCTTTAGATTGGGATTGCCGATGCTAACAATTATCCATGCAATGGCATGGGGGTATTATTTCTTTATCGGATAAGCTATCATAATTAATAACGACAAGAATAAGATTAACTAACACAGCAAGGGAGGCATGCCATATGGACGAAAAACTGGAAGTGCTTTTTGTCGTGATTGAAAGTCACTGGTTGCTGGCCTCTCTTGGCTTTCTGCTATTTCATATAGTAAGGCAAATTCTATTTATTCCAGTCGTCATTATCTGCATTGCAGGTGGTGCATTATTTGGTGGACTTATTGGGAGTATATATTCTATCGTAGGCTTGACCTTATCTAGTCTATTCTTTTATTTTTTATATCAACAGTTTCCACGAATTTTTGCCAAAATCTTAAATATGAAAGAAAGGCTTTTTGGTTCAAAGGCAAATTTCAGTGTGGGTCAAATTACGGTCATGCGCCTTATCCCCTTTATCCATTTTCATCTGCTGTCACTTTGTCTAATTGAAACGACAAAGAATTTCCATAAATATGCGAGGGCGTCACTGATTACCAATATACCACTCGCTATCATCTATACGATTTTTGGACAATTTATTACAGAATTTTCTCCAACCGCAATGCTAGTGGTACTTGTTCTATTACTCCTCCTTATGTTAGTCATGAGACAAAGGGTCGTGGTAATGAAATGGGAACAGTTTTTTCAAAAAGAAAAGCAATATAAAAGAGGTTGAAGCCATAAATTGGCACCAACCTCTTTATTTTTCTTTTAAGAATTCCTTGATTGGGCTCTTCCAATCAATCAGTGCATCGGGATACTGTTTTCTGATTTCTTTTTGAATATACTCAAAATCTTGCCTTTTTAACCCTTGCAACATCTCAGGATTCTTTGACCAAATAAAAATTGAGATTACTTCAAATGCTCTCTCGGTTGTTCCAAGGTATTTTTCCCCTTCAAACATGATTCCCTTGTATGTTAGAAGAAAATTCTTTCTTACATTATTTTTCTGATCGAGCAAAAAAAAGTTCTTCTGTTCATGGGCTATCTCCAGTTTCCGTTTAGGATTAAGGAGATACTTAAAGATAGAATAAATAATGAAGACAACAAGGGCAAGCAATGCTAGACGAATGAGAATCATAAACATAATTGTTACTCCTTCGCAAAAATAATGCATTTATTATAAAATATCTTATATACGAGCAAGGAGAGAAAAGGTTTCGTTTTTTTAAAAAAATAATATTAAAAGAGGTAGTACCTATGAACTTTACAATTTTATTAGAAATGCAAAAAGAATTAGATGAAAAAATAGAATCCCAACATGGGCTGCGAAAAGAAGACTTAATCAATGAAAAAATTCTGGCACTTTTAGTGGAACTTGGTGAACTTGCGAATGAAACGCGCTGTTTCAAATTTTGGAGTGTGAAACCATCTGCAGAACGCACTGTCATTCTAGAAGAATACGTGGATGGAGTTCATTTTATCCTATCACTTGGACTAACCTTTGGATATGGAAATGAGTTACCTCCAAGAATGGCAGAAAAGAAGGATTCTCTTACATCCCAATTCAATCAAGTATATTCTTTAATATCCGTGTTTAAAAATGATATATCAGAAATAAACTATGCTGTGTTAGTAGATAACTATATGAACTTGGGCGAAATGCTAGGTTTCTCGTGGGAGGAAGTAGAGGCTGCATACATGGCTAAAAACAAAGTGAATCACCAACGTCAGCAACAAGGCTATTAATTCTTTTTACAATAAAAATACTTTTCTGTATAATGATTGTTGGATTCATATTATTAAGGGGGTCGAAATAATGACTAAGCTTGATGAAACGTTAACAATGCTGAAAGACCTAACTGATGCCAAAGGTATACCTGGCAATGAAAAAGAACCACGTGACATCATGAGAAAATACATAACTCCTTTTGCAGATGAAGTCATGACAGACGGACTTGGAAGCTTAATTGCCAAGAAAATTGGTAAAGCTGGCGGACCAAAAGTGATGGTTGCTGGACACTTGGATGAGGTCGGGTTTATGATTACACATATTGATGACCGTGGTTTCCTACGCTTCCAAACGGTTGGCGGTTGGTGGTCCCAAGTAATGCTTGCACAACGAGTAACCATCGTAACGTCCAAAGGTGACGTAACAGGGGTAATTGGCTCCAAGCCACCACATATCCTACCTCCAGAAGCTCGTAAAAAGCCAGTAGATATTAAAGACATGTTCATCGATATCGGGGCATCTAGCCGTGAAGAAGCACAGGAGTGGGGAGTGCGTCCTGGAGATCAAGTCGTTCCTTACTTCGAATTCACAGTAATGAACAATGAAAAAATGCTACTTGCCAAAGCATGGGATAACCGCATCGGCTGTGCCATTGCTATCGATGTTTTAAAATACTTGAAAGATGCTGACCATCCAAACGTAGTATACGGAGTTGGTACCGTTCAAGAAGAAGTAGGTTTACGTGGAGCAAAAACATCCGCTAACCTAATTCAGCCAGACATCGGATTCGGTGTGGACGTAGGAATTGCCGGAGATACTCCAGGTGTAACAGAAAAAGAAGCACTAAGCAAAATGGGGAAAGGACCACAAATCATTCTTTACGATGCGTCCATGATCTCACACAAAGGCTTACGTGACTTGGTAACAAATGTAGCAGACGAAATGGAAATTCCATATCAATTCGATTCTGTTGCAGGTGGCGGAACAGACTCTGGAGCAATCCACTTAACTGCTCAAGGTGTCCCAGCACTTTCCATCACTATCGCGACTCGCTACATTCACTCTCACGCAGCAATGCTCCACCGCGATGACTATGAAAACGCAGTTAAACTTATCGGAGAAGTAATTAAGCGTTTAGATTCAGACACAGTAAATAAATTAACATTTGATTGATTGGAGAATCCCCGTTGCTTGCCTTTTTTAGTGCAGCAATGGGGGTTTTTTGGATGAATATGGATTTGGCACGAACTTGTTGTATTTTGGCACGAACTATAGTGACTTTCGCACGAACTTCTTGCATTTCCGCACCAACTGTTACTTATTTGGCACCAACTTTTAGTGTAGTACTACAATCTTCTATTTTATGGTAATATAAGTGGAAAAAACCACGAACAGAACCCATAATTATCCTCAAATTGCGTGCATTGCAACGAAGACTATCAAATAATCATACGAAAATGTCACAAATCGAACAAGAACTTGCCAAAAGAGTAGCAGGATACAGAGGTAAGCTTTCTATGGACTATTATTTATCCTTTTTGGATGTTAAAGGGTATTATATTTTTCATGATCTGCGATTACACACCGGTAATAAATACTTTCAGATGGATATCCTCATTTTATCTGCAAACTATCTTCTTATACTTGAAATAAAAAACATTATTGGTACTGTTCAATTTGAAAATTATTTTAATCAATTTATTAGGACTGTTAATGGGCTAGAAGAGGGGTTTTATAATCCTATATTTCAAACAGACAAACAAAAATATATGTTAAAGCAATGGCTGAATGTACAAAAGTTTAACACTCCTCCAATTGAGTCCTTGATTTGCTTTACCAACCCTCAAACTATTATAAGAGCTGATTCAAGAGTTAAAGGGACCGATTCTGTAATTCATAGTCAAAACCTACTGAAAATTGCTGAAATGGATCAGAAACATAGAACATCTATATTTACAAAAAAAGATTTATTAAAAATAGCTCGTTGTTTGATTAAAAGCAATAAACAAGATAGCTCGAATGTGCTTGCTAGATTTAATATAGCACCGGATGAAATTATTAAAGGTGTACATTGTCCAAGATGTTACAAAATTCCAATAGATAGAAAACGGGGGAATTGGTATTGTTCAAATTGTAAAATCCATTCAAAAGATGCATATATTGATTCATTAAAAGATCATTTGCTTTTATTTGGTCCTCAATTTACCCACCTCCAATTTAAAGAGTTTCTTAAAATAAACTCAAACTCAATTGCTTCAAAATTAATATCCTCGCTTAATTTGAGCTATAGTGGTACTTCATATAAACGGACTTACATTTTGAATAATGACGATTTCCTCCCAAAATAAAAAACAGCCCCTTCCAAGGAGCTGTCCACCATCGTCCAATACTATTTCAAGCCTTCTTCTAATGTGGAGAGCATTTCGGACTTTTCCTGTTCGGAAGAATTTTCCCAAATTACTTCAAACAAAACGCCTAAACCTGGAAGCATTTTTTCTTCGCCTTTGTTAATAGCATCTAAGATTGTCGCTCTAAGCTCTTCTTGGGAATTACCTTCCACATTTTGACGGATAGCATGACGTAAGTTCAAATTCAATGTAATCACCTCATAGGAAAAATAGTATCATTGCATAGGGTGTCCATGCCAAGCTTTCATTATGTATATCAAATGCGTATAATAGCTATATGGAAAAGCAAAAAGGAGAAACAAAGCATTGAAATATATTGAATCGGTAAAAAATAATCAGGTTAAGCAGTGGAAAAAGCTACATAAGAAAAAAGAGCGAGAGAAGTCAGGCACCTTCATTATTGAAGGTTTTCACTTAATAGAAGAGGCTTTAAAGGTGAATGACCTTGTTGAAATAATTATCATCTCTGAAGATCGATCTATCCCAAAACATTGGGAGTTTAATGAGATAGAACTCATCTATGCAGTCCCAAGTGTTTTAAAAGAAATTAGCGAAACAGAGACGCCTCAAGGGGTTACGGCTATTTGTAGAATTCCGAAAAACAACCAGCAAACCATAAACCAACATCATAAACTATTAATGCTTGATCAAGTACAAGATCCTGGGAATGTGGGTACAATGATAAGAACGGCTGATGCTGCAGGGATGGACATGGTTATTTTAGGGGAAGGTTGTGCAGATCTTTATAGCTCTAAAGTGATTCGCTCTACTCAAGGTTCTATATTCCACCTTCCAATTCTTCGAGGAGAGTTAAGCGACTATATCAAGTTGTGTAAGCTGCAGAATATTCCTGTATACGGAACAGCGTTAACAAATGGTGTTGTTTATCACGAAATGAAACCATCATCTTCATTTGCTCTTATCCTAGGGAATGAAGGAAGCGGGATGTCAGAAAATCATCTAGTTCAAACGGACAAGAATCTTTTTATTCCTATTCATGGAAAGAGTGAGTCCTTAAATGTTGGTGTAGCAGCAGGAATTTTAATGTATTATTTACGAGGATAGAGTTGCAACACGAACTGGTTTTCAATATAATATAAAAATAGTTACATACGAACAAAGCAGTGACAGAGGAAAGTACCTCCGATCAGACCTTTTTAGGGATAAAATGCCATAGACTGAAAGCATTTTAATGGAAGATTTGAGGGAACATTTCACCTCTTGAGTTGGCACTTGGACCAGCAGGAAGTTAGCTGTAAAGGTGTACCGGTTAGAAAGCCGTTATCTGGAATGAAGCGAACAGAAATCTTTCATGATTTTTGTTAATTAGGGTGGTACCGCGATGATAACTCGTCCCTTCACGATGAAGAGACGAGTTTTTTTATTTGCCAAAAAATAAGGAGGAATCAAAATGGAGGAAAGATTAAAGGAGCTAGAAGCACTTGCGATAGAACAAGTCAGCCAAGCGGAAGACTTAAAGCAATTAAATGATGTGCGTGTCGCATATCTTGGGAAAAAAGGACCAATTACCGAGATTTTAAAAGGAATGGGGAAACTTTCGGCAGAAGAGCGTCCAAAAATGGGATCACTTGCAAATGTAGTACGTGGAAATGTGGCTGCGAAGATAGAAGAGAAGCAAACAGCATTGGAAAAAGCAGAAGTGGCCAAAAAGCTTTCATCCGAAACCATTGATGTTACATTACCTGGTCGTCCAGTGCCTACAGGAAATCCACATCCATTAACAAAAGTAATTGAAGAAATTGAAGATTTATTTCTAGGTATGGGTTATACCATCACAGAAGGGCCAGAGGTGGAAACAGATTATTATAACTTCGAAGCATTGAATTTGCCAAAAGACCATCCAGCGCGTGATATGCAGGATTCCTTCTATATTACGGATGAAATATTGCTGCGTACCCAGACTTCTCCAGTACAGGCTAGAACGATGGAAGCCAACAAAGAAAAAGGACCAATTAAAATCATTTGTCCAGGGAAGGTGTATCGTCGAGATGATGATGATGCTACACACTCCCACCAATTCACTCAAATTGAAGGGCTAGTCATTGATGAAAACATCAGTATGAGTGATCTTAAAGGGACACTTGAAGCATTTGCAAAGAAAATGTTCGGGGAAGACCGAGAAATCCGCCTGCGTCCAAGCTTTTTCCCTTTCACAGAGCCGTCGGTTGAAATTGATGTGACCTGTGCGAAATGTGGTGGAAATGGATGCAGCATGTGTAAAGGAACAGGCTGGATTGAAATTCTTGGTGCAGGGATGGTTCATCCAAAAGTACTGGAAATGTCCGGTTATGACCCGAATAAATATCAAGGGTTTGCATTTGGAATGGGACCTGAGAGGATTGCGATGCTGCGCTACGGCATTGATGATATTCGTCATTTTTACACAAATGACCAACGCTTTGTGAAGCAGTTTAATCGAGTTTAATTGGAGGGAAACAAGCGATGTTAGTATCTTATAATTGGTTAAAAGACTACGTAAATATAGAGGACATTTCAGCAGAAGACCTTGCGGAAAAAATCACAAGAAGCGGGATTGAAGTGGAAGGTGTAGAAGTATTAAACGAAGGCATTAATGGAGTTGTCATTGGGCACGTCCTTGAAAGGGAACAGCATCCAAATGCCGATAAATTAAACAAATGCCTTGTAGATGTTGGAGAAAGCGAACCAGTACAAATCATCTGTGGTGCTAAAAATGTTGATAAGGGACAAAAGGTTGCAGTTGCGACTGTTGGTGCAGTACTTCCTGGAAATTTCAAAATTAAACGTGCAAAGCTGCGTGGTGAGGAATCCAACGGAATGATTTGTTCTCTTCAGGAACTGGGCATTAACTCGAAACTTGTTGCAAAAGATTTTGCAGAAGGAATATTTGTTTTCCCAAGTGATGTGGAAGTTGGTGCAGATGCGCTTGAATATTTAAACCGTACCGATAAAGTATTGGAATTAGGTTTAACACCCAACCGCTCTGATGCTCTAAGCATGCTTGGAGTAGCTTATGAAGTTGGAGCAATATTGGGACGTGAAGTTAAATGGCCTTCCACTGAATATGCAGCAAATAATGAGGTGGCTGAAGACTATATTTCTGTAAAAGTGGAAGCAGAAGAAGATAACCCATTGTATGTGGCTAAAGTCGTGAAAAACATCAAAATTGCACCATCACCACTTTGGATGCAGGCTCGCCTGATGGCTGCGGGAATTCGCCCCCATAATAATGTTGTTGATATCACTAACTACATCTTACTAGAATACGGCCAACCACTGCATGCATTTGATTATGACCGACTTGGAAGCAAGGAAATCCTAGTACGCCGTGCACAAAAAGGCGAGAAAATTACGACTCTGGATGATACAGAACGTACTTTAACCGAAGATCACCTTGTGATTACGAATGGAATAGAACCAATCGCCTTGGCAGGAGTAATGGGCGGGGCAAATTCTGAAGTACAATCTGATACGACGACAGTACTTTTGGAATCTGCCTATTTCAACGGTGTAACAATTAGAAAAGCTTCAAAAGATCATGGTCTGAGAAGTGAGGCAAGTGCCCGCTATGAAAAAGGTATTGATCCAGCTCGCACTCGTGAGGCAGCAGAAAGAGCGATTTCTTTAATGGAACAGTATGCAGGTGGAGAAGTAGTAAGCGGCTCTGTAGAAGCAAATACGCTTACCATTGAACCCGCAATAGTTACTACAACTGTTGAAAAAATTAATTCGGTTTTAGGGACTTCCATTACATCTGAGGAAGTTAAAGACATCTTTACTCGCTTACAATTTGGTGTAGCAGAAGACAATGGCAGTTTCACTGTCACGGTACCGACTCGACGTGGTGACATAACCATTGAAGAGGATCTTGTAGAAGAAGTTGCACGTCTCTATGGATACGACAACATTCCAACTACACTTCCAGTCAGTGCTGCAACACCGGGAGTGTTAACTCCATATCAAGCGATGCGACGCAAAGTTCGCCGTTACCTTGAAGGAGCAGGGTTGATTCAAAATATTACGTATTCTTTGACTAGTGAAGAAAGAGCGAAGCAATTCGCCTTAGAAGATGGAGAAGCGATTCGTTTAGCAATGCCGATGAGTGAAGAGCGTAGTACGTTACGTTTAAGTCTAGTTCCGCACTTACTTGATGCATTACAGCATAATATTGCGAGATCTCTACAAGCAAACGCTGTCTATGAAATCGGTTCAGTCTTTATCGGAAAAGAGAATACCACATTACCAGAGGAAAAAGAACGTCTTGCTGGTGCTTTAACGGGTTTATGGGAACAACACCCGTGGCAAGGAGAGAAAAAGGCAGTTGATTTCTTTGTAGTAAAAGGTATCTTAGAAGGAATGTTCCGTATCCTTGGAGTAGAAGAATCTATTTCCTATGCTCGCTTAGAAAAAGACGGATTACACCCTGGTCGTACGGCAGAAGTTTTGTTGAATGGGAAAAGCATTGGTTTTGTTGGTCAACTTCACCCTGAAATCTTAAATGAAATAGATCTTCCCGAAACGTATGTGTTTGAATTGGATTTGGTTAGTCTATTAACAGAAAATGTTGGAGAAATTCAGTATGAAGCTATTCCTCGCTTCCCGTCCATTAGCAGAGATATTGCACTTGTGGTAGACAGAAACGTTCCAGCGGGTGAACTACAAGAAATCATCAAAAGTACTGGTGGCTCCTTATTGAAAGAAGTGCAAGTATTTGATGTTTATGAAGGCGACAAAATAGATACTTCCAAAAAATCCGTGGCGTTCGCACTAAGGTACTATCACCCTGAACATACGCTAACAGATGAAGAAGTAACTAAAGTTCACAACAAAGTATTACAAGCAGTAGAAGAGAAATTTGCGGCTGTACTTAGAAGCTAATAATAATCATTTAAGAAACAGGACTCCTAATTTAATGGACTCCTGTTTTTTATTGACTTTCAGATTAAGCTAGTAATAACTTCAGCAAAATTACTGCTTCCTAGAAAAAAGAAAAAAGAGTTTGAATGCAAGCCTTATTAAAAATAGGAAAATGGAAGGATTTATACGAACGTGTGTTCTGTTTTTCTTTGGGAATGGTATAATGGAATGGACAGTATAATAGGAACGGGTGGTGCGGTGAATCCCTGTGGAGAACGGGGGTGACCGTATGAGCGAGATGCAGATATTTCTTACCACAGGGCTATTCCTCTTTGCGTTTGTAAATTTAGTAATAGTGCTTATAAAGGAAATGACAAAAAAATAACCCACCCGTGACTTTTCTAATTCGCTGTTAGGCAGTCGGGTGAGTTTAGTAATACGTTCGACTCCACAGTAGCCGTGCTTCTGCGGAAATTATACTGTTAAGAGTCAAAGTGCGCCAACACTTTGGCTTTTTAAAGAAATAAAAAGTTAAGAAATGTTTAGCAGAAAAAATCCGCTCACACTAATTTATATATATAAAAATTATATCATAACAAGAGCAACAGTATACGGCTGAAGTATGACTTTTCATCTTAGTAGTTTTTTTGCTTTACTTGTATTAGCAAAATGCACTTTTGCCACCTGGTTTAAAAAGGCTTCTCCATGCTTTGAGATAACTTTTGCACCAGCTTCATCAACTTTTGCACCTGCACCTTTTGGTATCGTTATTCCTGCCAGTTCACTTAATTTATCCATCTCTTGTAAAAAAGAGTATCTTGCAATAATTGAAGCTGCTGCGACCGATAAGTGCAGTCCTTCCGCTTTAGTATGAAAATAAACGTTTTCTCTCACAATCTGTTGTTGCTGTGCGATGTGACGATAGTACACACCAGACTCGGCAAACTGATCAATTAGGATGGCATCAGGTTTATCCGGAGCAATTTTATTTAAAACATGTTGTAATGCTTTATTATGCAAAAGTGCTTTCATTTTACCTTGTGTCATTCCTTTTTGTTGCATTTCATTATACTTTTCATTATGTAAAACTAATAAGCTGTATGGAATATGCGGAATAATCTCTTTAGCGATCCTTATTATTTTTTCATCATTCAAGGCTTTTGAATCTTGCACACCAAGATCTTTTAACTTAGCCATTTGCTCCTTTTTTACATAGGCGGCACAAACAGTGATTGGCCCAAAATAATCTCCAGTTCCTACCTCATCAGAACCAATGACTGAAAGCGATGAAAACCCTTCTGGTAAGGATGTTTTGTGTGCTTTTGTTGTTCCAGTAGGTGCTTTTTTAGCCTTTTGTGGCGCTGTATTTGCGCCAAACTCCTGCCATATTTTTGCTTCCTCGTCTGCTCCTTTTCCTTGAAACAATACTTTTCCAGATTTATATGCAGTTATATTGCATGATGGAGATTTCGCAGCAAAAATGGCACCTACTGGGAGCTTCTCCAACCGATGATCTTTATAAAAAATCTCCATTTTGTTTAATATACTTGTGGATACTTGAAGGACTTGATAGGACAATTCATTCACTCCTACTACAAATTTTTACATTTTTCTATCTTTCTTTTCCACTTTATAATGTTTCATGGTATTATAAAGATTAGGATTTTATGAATGGGGGCATACACGTTGTCAGAGCAAAAAACTCGCACAACTGTCGACATATATGGACAACAATATTCTATTGTAGGTACGGAAAGTATCAGTCATATACGGCTTGTTGCTTCCATTGTTGATGAAAAAATGAGAGAAATCAATACGAAGAACTCCAATTTAGATATAAGTAAATTGGCAGTACTGACTGCTGTTAACGTTGTACATGATTATATCAAATTAAAAGATGAATATGATACTTTGCAAAGAGATTTAAAGAAAAAGGATTGAATATACAATGTTAGATTTAATAATAATAGGCATGTTTATATTGGGATTAATAGTTGGAATTCGTAGAGGATTTATCATGCAAATTGTTCACTTATCGGGTTTTATTGCAGCATTTGTTGTTGCATATATGTTTTACGCAGATCTAGCACCAAAGCTTAAGTTATGGGTACCAATGCCTCACTTTGGAAATGCAGAAGCATCCATGTTTTTTGAAGCGATAAGCTTGGATACTGCTTACTACAGGGCAGTAGCATTCGCTATTTTATTCTTTGGTACGAGAATTGCAACACAAATAATTGGCTCCATGCTTGATTTTCTCGCGCACCTTCCTATTTTAAAACAGATCAATGGTTGGGCAGGTGCAGCTCTTGGGTTTGTAGAAGTATATTTGATTGTGTTTATTTTATTATATATTGGTGCACTTGTACCTGTTGAATTGGTTCAAACTTCAATAAGCGATTCTTCCATGGCAACAGGTATTGTAGAGAATACACCCATTTTTTCGGAAAAACTTAGAGAATTATGGACAGGGTACATGGCGAGTAGATAATAAAATACTATTATCAAAAAACGGATCCATTCAAGTTTGAATGATGATCCGTTTTTCTATTTGGTAACTAATTTAGTTTATGTCCGCAGTTACCACAGAAGTTTGCACCATTAGTTTTAGTACCACAATTTGGGCAGAAATTCGGGATGCTCAAACTATTTGAATTACTCGGAGGTGCAGGTGTTGGAGGGGCTTGGTTAGGTTGGGCTTGATTTGGATTAGGTTGGTTCATCTGATTCATCATTTGGTTCGCCATATTCATACCCATCATCATGCCAGCTACATCCGAAGCGGCACCTCCACTAGTCATTTTACCAGAAGACATTCCATCAATCATGGAAATACGTTGATATTTATCAACATCACCTACCATACCATGGGATGCTGCCTTAGATATCATATCTTGAATTTCTTTCGGATAGTTAAAACTCATTACATGGAAGCCGGTAATGGTAAGGCCGCTTTCTATCAGTTGCATATCTAAGTCTTCCTTAATTCCTTTTGATATATCAAAGGAATTTGCTTGAAGATTAAACATATCTTTGCCTTCTCTTGTAATCCACTTCATAAGTAAGGGATCTAGAATTGATGTAATCCGCAATTTAACGTCATCAACTAAGTATCTCGCTCTAACTCCAGCTATTTTATCAATTAATGAAATATAGTCGTTTACTTTAAATTGAAAAGTCCCATTTGCTCTTATTGGCATGCCACCAGGTAGACCAGGAGCAGGGATGTTTATGGCGTTTCTTGTACCCCATTTCACAGTAAATTCTTTCGTGTTTACAAAGAGTACTTCTACTCTCATACCACTATTGAATCCGAACTTGAATCCTTTTAAAGTTGAGAGAAACGGAATTATTTGAGACTCCACATCATACGTTCCTTCGTCCTTAAATACGCCTTCAATTCTTCCATTGTTGTAAAAAATAGCATCCTGACCAGGACGGATAATGAGCTTACTGCCTTTTTTGATCTCGTTGTTATGCCATTTATAAAAAATCATATCTTCTCTAAATTCTTGCCATTCCACTACATTGGCAAATTGATTTCTGAAAAAAGACATCCTTTTATTGCTCCTTTCATCATAAATACTTAAAACTTACCTTTACTACCACTATGCGAATGCCCGCCTCTTGTGATTCCTCCACCGCTAGAGAATCCGCCTCCACTATTGTTATTAGAATTATTTGAAGGTTTTTTTACTTTTGTCACAGTTTGCCTTACGAATTGATCACGTTTTTGTAAAACTCCTGAACTATTTCTATTTAAATAGGTTCCTGGATTAACTTTTATCTTTACTCTATTAAAGAGCAACATGATTCCCACAATTATAGCTGAAAGTACAATTGAAGCTACAAGTACGTCTATCCAAGTTAACTCTACTTCTTTTGTATAGCGGTTGTTATAAGAAGAGTCTGATTCTCCTCCTGTATTATTATTTGTGTGAGCATTAGGAGGAGCAGGATCTACTTCTTCATTTTCAGGTTCCGTTAACATAAAATCATGTGTTAACTCTATAAAAGTTGAAAAAGCTTGAAAATAGTCTCCATTCCTTAGTGAAGGAACAATAATATCTCGGATTTCATCTAAGCGATCATCATTTAAATAGATCTCTGCTTTTTTAAACCCTGTCAAGTAAAAATCTCTGGTTTCCATATCTATTGTCAGAATTGCAGTATTTCCATGGGGTTGTTCATAGCCTGGTGCTTCTTCGTCATAAAAATCCCCCATATAGTCCTCAATCACTTTTCCGTCCATTCCATCAGCTGTCAAGATGATGAGAGCAGTTTCACTTTCCATGGATAGTTCCTCAGATAATGCTTCAAGCTCTGTAATTTGTTCTTCAGTTAGTAGATTAGCGTTATCAAAGATAAATTGCTTTTGATGAGGAACATCAGCAAATACTGGATTGCTCCAGGATAGTAAAAAGAAAAAAGCGAATAATATCAAAAACACTTTACTGTATTTCACCGAAAGCCTCCCCTAAAAACAAAATTATCATAAAAAGAATAAATAGTGATATTGACATACTAGCAAACCATATTCCCATCTTCCCATAACTAATTGGTGGTTTTCCAACTATCTTGCCTGTTTGTCCGTTCATAGCAAAAGTATGCTCGGATTGTTTGTAATCATAGCTTACCATCCAAACGGGGAGTAATGTATAATGACTTTTTAAGTTTTGGGTATTAATTTTCTTATCTTGATATGTCAAAGAGTTATAACCAGAAAGAGTAGATCGAATATAGGAGTCTATGTTTGTACTAATCTTGTTTTTTGCTCGTGGTAATAATTCATCATCTGTGAAATTATATTTCTCTGCTATATAACCTACTAAGTATGGTGTTTTGAACTCCTTTAGTTGGTCGTATGGAAATGGTTCAAGCTTATCCATTATGTCATCATTCATTTTTTCAGAGGCATCAACAGGTACTTTTACATAATCCAAATTTATGTCTCGAAATATATCGTAGTAATTTGTCTCAGTATAGATGTAATCTCCTCTTGTATATTTTCGAACTTTAGTTCCAACAGCATTAACCTGAATACTGCTATTTAAATCATATAACCAAAAAGGCACATACATGCCTGTGATACTTTTAATACGGTCAGCTGTCATAAATTCTGTTGGTGTAAAAAAACCTTTTTTGCACCATTTTTTAAAAGCTTCCATGGCTTGTTCTTTGCTGATGGTAAAAGGTATAACCTTCGCTGGTGCCAAATGTCCTGATAGTCTGTCTGCTATTACGACACCTGCTCCGCAGAAGTTACAGCTGGTGGCAGTCGTCTCGGCCTCCGTAATTAAAATTGCTCCACAGTTATTACAATTATATTCTTTGACTTCATTTTCCTCAAAGGTTGCGGTAATCAAATGTTCTGGATGTTCTGTAATTTCTTCATTCATTCCACAGCTTTGGCAAGAAAGCGTCTCTAACGCCGTATCATAACGCATATCATTTCCACAATTAGGACATTTATAATGGAGAATCATCCTATTTCACCTCTTTCTATAACGATAGACATTTTAAAGCTGCAGCATTAAGCTACAGCTTCAATATTTGGGACTATCAATTACCTTTTAACCTTTCTTTTAAGGCAGCTAATTCATTATCTACATTAATACTTTTCTCATCGTATTTAGATGTAAGATTATCAATATCGTCCTTTGGTGCTGCATTTAATTCAGCCATTGCGTTTGCTTCATCAAGTGCTAAATTTACCTTTTCTTCCATTCTACCAAATGCTGAAATTGTTTGACCAGCACCATTTCCAGATGCACCAAGCTTATTCATCTTTTCCTGCGTCTTGGCAACAGACCATTTAGCTTTTAGCATGTTTCGTTTAGATTCTAATTCACCGATATCATTTACTAACTTATCATGCATTTGTCTCATTTGAAGAGAGTTTGTCATCGCAAGTTGATAAGCGGCTTCAAGCTCTGAATGTGTAGTTCCTAGAGTCGTTTTTCTTTCTAAAAACTTTCTGGCATCCTCTTCATTACCAGCTTCCAATGCTTTTATCGCATAGCGTTCCATTTTATCCATGTCTTCCTTACATTCATTAAGCTCTCTTTTGGATCTTTGTTCAGCAGCCATTACAGAAGCTGTTTCAGCTTTCACTTTTCCTAGATCACTATTTAAATTCCTTAAGTATTGATCAATCATTTTCTCCGGGTTCTCTGCCTTATCCAACAAGGCGTTAATATTACTGGACATAATATCTCTGAATCTTGCAATAATGCTCATATATTATTCCTCCTTCGTATTTGTCTCTTATTGGCAAAAATGAACATCCTTTATTAACATGCAAACCTAAAAAGGCTTATAACTATATATCGAATGAAATTGGAAAAAGTTTCGTTTTTTTTTTAAAACCATTAGAAAACATTCTTGGATTGTACATTTTCGCAATTTATTTGTATGATTCTTATAGACAAGCTTATACAAGGTCAGGTGATTAAGTTGAACAAAAAACAGATTATAAAATGGTTAGAAACGATTGCGATATTTATGGAACTAAAAGGCGAAAATACATTTAAAGTCTCAGCATTCAGAAAAGCTGCCCTTTCTTTGGAAAATGATGAAAGAAGCCTTAGTCAAATAGATGATCTTACGAAAATTAGTGGAATTGGAAAGGGTACTGCTGCGGTCATTGAAGAAATTATAGAATCTGGAAAATCTTCCGTTCTGGAAGAGTTGAAAAAAGAAGTACCGGAAGGATTGGTCCCTCTATTGAAACTGCCTGGACTTGGAGGGAAAAAGATAGCGAAACTTTATCAGGAATTGGACGTAGTAGATATCATTACGTTAAAAGAAGCTTGTGAGGCAGGAAAAGTACAGGCACTAGCTGGTTTTGGAAAAAAGACAGAAGAAAAAATTTTAGCTGCAATAGAGGAGGTTGGAAAACGTCCGGAAAGACTTCCAATTTCTTTTATGACTTTGATTGCGGAAAAAGTGGAACTCTTCCTTGACTCAATGGAAGGAATTGAAGAATATTCTCGTGCAGGTAGCTTACGCAGATATAGAGAAACGATAAAGGATCTAGATTTTATTATTGCTACATTGGAGCCAGGTAAAGTTAGAGAGCAGCTTGTTAATATGGATAAAGTGTCAGAAATCGTTGCTAATGGAGATACGAAAGTGTCGATTATCCTAAATTACGATTATGATGTATCAGTTGATTTCCGTTTAGTTGAACCTTTGAGCTTCCCAACGACACTTCATCATTTTACTGGATCAAAAGATCATAATGTCCGCATGAGGCAGCTTGCAAAAGAGCGTGGAGAAAAAATAAGTGAATACGGTGTGGAAATTGTTGAAAGCGGAGAAGTAATACATTTTGATACAGAAGAAGCTTTTTTTTCCCATTTTAATTTACCTTTTATTCCCCCAGAAATAAGAGAAGATGGTAAAGAAGTTGATTTTGTCCTTGAAAATGGACAAGTTCCACTTATTTCATTAAATGACATCCAAGGCGATCTCCACATGCACTCTACCTGGAGCGACGGTGCACATACGATAGAAGAAATGATTGAAGCAAATCGTGCTAAAGGGTATAAGTATATGGCGATTACTGACCATTCACAATTTTTGAGGGTGGCTAATGGATTGACACCGGAAAGACTCAGGCAACAAAATGAAATGATCAAGAAACTTAATGAAAAATATGATGATATTACGATATTGTCTGGCATTGAAATGGATATTCTACCTGATGGATCCCTTGATTATGATGACAGCCTACTAGAAGAATTGGATATTGTTATTGCCTCTATCCATTCAAGCTTCTCACAAAAGCAAGAAGTAATTATGGATAGATTGAAAACTGCATTCGAAAATAAACATGTGGATATTATTGCACATCCGACTGGCCGTTTGATTGGTCGCAGAGGAGGCTATGATGTGGACATGGAAATGCTAATCAAGCTTGCAGCAGAAACCAACACAGCTTTAGAGCTGAATGCAAATCCAAATAGATTAGATCTCTCTAGTGAGTATGTTAAGCTTGCCCAGGAAGCAGGCGTAAAAATAGTTATTAATACAGATGCCCACAGCATTGAGATGCTCGAACACATGGAAGTGGGGGTGGCATCCGCAAGAAAAGGTTGGATAAAGAAAGAAAATGTAATAAATTCATGGAATATTGAAGAGTTAAATAAATTTTTAACACGACACCATACGTAAGGCTAGCAAAGAAGGGAGTTATGGTAACGTGCAACAGAGAGTATTAAAGGTATTGGAATTTCATAAGGTGAAAGAGAAACTTGCAAGTTTTTCGGCTTCCTCATTAGGGAAAGATAAGGTTTCCCAATTGGTGCCAGCAACTAAGTATGATGAAGTAGTAAAAAGCCAGCTACAAACAGATGAAGCTGCTACCATTTTACGACTAAAAGGGGAAGTGCCACTTGGTGGTATCACAGATATCAGGGCACATGTTAAGCGAGCAGAGATAGGTGGGGCATTAAATACCCATGAACTTTTGGATATCGCGGGTACCATTTATGCAGCTAGAAAGCTTGATCGATTTGTAGATGGGCTCAAGGAAGAGGAAATATCTATTCCAATAATGGAAGGGTATATGGAGCAGTTAATTATTTATCCTGAATTGGAACGTAACATTAAAAACTGCATTGATGAATACGGAGAAGTTCTGGACGGTGCAAGCGAAAAGCTCAGGGGTATTCGTCAGCAGCTACGTTCAACGGAATCTAGAGTCCGTGAGAAACTAGAAAGTATGGTCCGATCAAGCAACGCGCAAAAAATGCTTTCAGACGCAATTATTACGATTCGAAATGACCGTTATGTAATTCCTGTGAAACAGGAATACCGTGGTGCATATGGCGGGATTGTACATGATCAATCTTCCTCTGGTGCAACGTTGTTTATAGAACCACAGCAAGTTGTGGACTTAAACAATGTCCTACAGGAAGCAAAAGTGAAAGAAAAATTGGAAATTGATCGGATCCTTGCTGAATTGTCCGCAGAAGTAGCTGAGGTTGCCAAAGATCTTTTAGCAAATATCAATATTCTTGCCGAAATAGATTTTATGTTTGCAAAAGCGAAGTATGGCAAGTATATCCGAGGGACAAAACCAGAAATAAATGATAAGAAATATATAAGGCTAGTACAAGCACGACATCCATTAATCGCAGAAGATATAGTAGTCCCCAATACGATTGAATTGGGAAAAGACTACACTTCTATTGTCATTACTGGACCGAATACTGGAGGAAAGACTGTAACGTTAAAAACGTTAGGCTTGTTAACTCTAATGGCTCAATCAGGACTTCATATTCCTGCTCAAGACGGCTCTGAGATAGGTGTTTTTTCTGCAATTTATGCCGACATTGGTGATGAACAGTCCATTGAACAAAGCTTAAGTACATTTTCCTCCCATATGGTGAATATTGTGGACATCCTTCAAAAAGTGGATTACAACAGTCTGGTACTTTTTGACGAGCTTGGTGCTGGTACAGATCCACAAGAAGGAGCGGCATTGGCAATCTCTATTCTTGATGAAGTCTATCAGCGTGGTGCGTGTGTAATTGCAACTACCCATTACCCGGAGCTGAAAGCATATGGATATAACAGGGAAGGTGTAATCAATGCAAGTGTGGAGTTTGATGTTGATACATTGAGTCCTACATACAGATTACTTATTGGAGTACCAGGAAGAAGTAACGCATTTGAAATTTCCAATCGACTTGGTCTTAATATGGCAGTTATTGAGCGAGCGAAAGGATTTGTCAGCGAAGATAGCAATAAGGTAGAGAACATGATCGCATCCCTTGAGGCTTCACAAAAAAGAGCAGAAGCAGAATGGAAAGAAGCGGAACAAATTAGAATTACTTCAGAAAAGTTACATGAAGAATTGGAACAACAAATGCAAGGTTTAAATGAACAACGCGACAAATTAATGGAAAAGGCAGCAGCTAAAGCAGAAAAGTTGGTGGAAGATGCCAAACATGAAGCAGAACAGATCATCCGAGACCTTCGCAAAATGCGGATGGAGCAGCATGCTAGTGTAAAAGAGCATGAGCTTATTGATGCCAAAAAACGACTAGAGGGTGCAGTCCCCACTGTCAAAAAGTCATCTTCAACGAAAAAACAAGAAATGGTTAATCAAACTCTAGAGCTTGGAGATGAAGTAAAAGTACTTAGCTTGAATCAAAAAGGGCATCTTGTTGAACAAACTAATGAGAAAGAATGGCAAGTACAAATCGGGATATTGAAGATGAAAGTAAAATCAAAAGATATCCAATATATCAGCAGACCAAAGCAAGTGGAAACAAAACCTCTTGCAACAATTAAAGGAAAAGATTATCATGTGAGCCTCGAACTTGATCTTAGAGGAGAACGATTTGAAAATGCGTTAATGAGAGTGGAAAAGTACCTCGATGATGCAGTATTAGCAGGATATCATAGAGTGTCCATCATTCATGGGAAAGGGACAGGTGCACTTCGTGTTGGGGTACAGAACTATTTGAAAAATCATCGGTCCGTGAAGAATTACCGATTTGGGGAAGCTTCAGAAGGTGGCACTGGTGTAACGGTTGTCGAACTGAAATAAGAAGGGAGCCTGTGTATGACAGGATTTTGGGAGAACGAACTGGTAAGAACCGCGGCAAACTTTAGCGTAGTGGTTCTGTGTCTCGTTTTGTTTTTAGCTATTTTTGAACTTGTTACTAGATATAAGAATATGGAAGAACTCAAAAAAGGTAATCTTGCCGTTGCAATGGCCACAGGGGGGAAAATCCTTGGAATTGCAAATATTTTTCGCTATTCCATAGGGAATCATGATTCTATTCTAACGATGATTGGTTGGGGTTCCATTGGGTTTATTCTACTTTTAGTCGCATACTTTATCTTTGAATTTTTAACTCCTAGTTTCAAAGTTGACGAGGAAATCAGAAATGATAATAGAGCAGTTGGCCTGATTTCATTTGTCATTTCTGTTGGATTGTCATTTATTATCGGTGCAAGTATAAGGTAAGGAGAAATTAAGCGTGGAAACTTTAGCGAAGATATTAATTGGTTTATGTGTAATATTTGTATTAATTGGCATTATATATTTGTTTATTGCATAAAAAGAAGAAGCATTAATTGCTTTTAGATTGTAGACAAAAGGGTTTGGAATGGACACATTCCGAACCCTTTTTTACATTGAATTAAACATAGTAATCGTATTTCCTAAAGAAAAACAAATTAAAATTTCTGTTAAAAACCCCCAATTTATTGGTAAAATAAACAAATAAATATCAAAACGGGGTGAAAGACGAAATGGAATATGCCTTTTGGATAATAATCATTTTTACATTAGTATATGAGCCAATTTTTGGTTATTTCGATTTCCAGAAATTCAAACTAAATGTGAAATTAAATGAAAACGCAAGGACAAAATACTACATTAATTCAATTATAAGTCTATGGATTCCCACAATATTTATATTGTTTTTAATTGTATTTACTGACCTTACATTCACTAATATTGGACTAACCTTCCCAACTATCAATACCGAAGTACTTGGTCCAATTACTACCTATTCTGTATTCGCTATTGCCCTAGTGTATCTACTCGGTATTACATATTATTTAATCGGATATCGATATAGCGATAAGATTAGAAAAAAACTATCACAAGCAAAAGAAAACCAATGGGATAATGTAGAATTCTCGGACATACTACCTACAACTACAAAAGAAAAAAAATGGTGGAATTACGTTTCTATTACGGCCGGAATAACGGAGGAAATTATATATAGAGGATTTTTAATTTTTGCTTTATCGTTCTTATTTCCGAATTTTTCTATATGGATTATTATCTTCTTATCATCGTTATTATTCGGTCTCGCTCACACATACCAAGGCTTTATGACAGGAGTATTAAGGACAACTATTTTTGGAGTCATCTTTTCTATTCTATATATCGGATTGGGGTCAATTTTACCACTCATCGTTTTTCATTTCCTCATCGACTTTTTCGCTAAATTAGGAGAATTAGAGAAAGATAAACAATAAAGAATACAAGCTCTTATTAAAACTCATTGCTTGATGGGTAGCTCATATTAATTAACTTCACATCAGCATGGTTTTGCACAAAGTATTTTTACAATTAGGATTGTCTAAATTGCTAAAAAAGTGAATGGAAATTCATTTTATTTGAAAAAATCAAAAAAATGTTATATTTTACTACTAAATACTGATATACTATAACATACAGATGTGGGCCTTTTGTAGTAGTACAGGCCGATTAAGGGAGGGAATGAAATGGAACAAGAAGTGAAAAAGCCATGGCTATCACTGTATCCAGAAGAAATACCTCATGAGATCAACTTCGAAGAGAGAACGTTGCAATCTTACTTAAAGCAAGCTGCTGAAGAGCATCCATCAAAAACGGCTATCAGTTTCCTTGGGAAAAAACTAACGTTTGAAGAAGTGTATGATCAATCTTTAAAGCTGGCAAACTACTTAAAAACACTCGGTGTTGAAAAAGGCGACCGCGTATCTATTATGCTTCCGAACTGTCCGCAAGCGGTTATAAGTTATTATGGAGTTCTGTTTTCCGGGGGAATAGTTGTTCAGACTAATCCGCTTTATATGGAAAGAGAATTAGAATACCAATTAAATGACTCAGATTCAGAAATAATTATAACTTTGGATATTCTATATCCTAGAGTGTCAAAAGTGAAAGCGCTAACAAAATTAAAAAATATTATTGTTACTGGCATAAAGGACTATCTCCCTTTTCCAAAAAATATGATTTACCCATTCGTGCAGAAAAAACAATATGGAATAGTTGTGAAAGTCGAACATAGTGGAGAAAATCATTTATTTACAGAAGCGATTAAAGAATCAGAGGCACAAACCATTGATATACCAATAGACCCAAAAGAAGATTTGGCATTACTTCAATATACAGGGGGGACTACTGGTTTTCCGAAAGGTGTCATGCTTACCCATCTAAACTTAGTATCAAATACGATGATGTGTGTGAAATGGATGTACCGCTGTAAGCGAGCTCAGGAAAAAGTTATCGGTATATTACCCTTTTTCCATGTGTACGGTATGACAGCAGTCATGAACCTTTCCATTATGCAAGCATTTGAAATGATTCTGTTGCCTAAATTTGATCCAGAAACTACATTGAAAACTATTCATAAGGAAAAGCCGACACTTTTCCCTGGTGCACCGACAATTTATATTGCATTATTAAATCATCCGAATATAGAAAAATATGATCTTTCTTCTGTTGATTCATGCATCAGTGGTTCTGCAGCATTGCCAGTGGAGGTGCAGGAACAATTCGAGCGTGTCACAGGTGGTAAGCTTGTTGAAGGCTATGGATTGTCAGAAGCTTCTCCAGTTACTCATGCTAACTTCCTGTGGGATGAAAGGGTTACAGGTAGTATTGGTATTCCTTGGCCAAACACTGAATCCATTGTACTATCCATGGAAACGGGAGATATGGCACCAATTGGTGAAATAGGTGAAATCGCTGTAAGAGGTCCTCAAATCATGAAGGGATACTGGAATCGTAAAGAAGAAACAGAAGCAGTGCTTAGAGATGGATGGCTTTTGACAGGTGATCTTGGTTATATGGATGAACGGGGTTACTTTTATGTTGTGGATAGAAAGAAAGACATGATTATTGCGGGGGGCTTTAATATCTATCCACGTGAAATTGAAGAAGTGCTTTATGAGCATGAACAAATTCAAGAAGTAGTGGTTGCTGGTGTTCCAGACCCTTATCGTGGTGAAACCGTTAAGGCATACATCGTGAAGAAAAAAGGAGCTACCTTGACAGAAGAAGAATTGGATCAATATGCTCGGAAACATCTAGCTGCTTATAAGGCGCCAAAACTTTATGAATTCAGGGAAGAACTTCCAAAGACTGCGGTAGGGAAAATATTAAGAAGAGCTTTGGTGGAGGAAGAAAAAGAGAAGATTGCTAAATAGTGTGTGGAAAGAATTTTTTACGTGATCATCTAGCTAGTAGTTGAGATATTAAATTTTCTTTTCATTGTCACGATTTATGAGAAGAGAGATTTACTTGGAGAGGGGATATTTCAGCCCCTCTCCTCATATTTTCAGAATAGATTTTTGAGTCAGATTATGATAAGATATTAATTGACAGCATAGCAGGGTTACAGTATTATGAAAATATGAATGATTGTTCATTCATTTTTGTAAAAGGAGCGAAAAGGTTGAAACAACAAAAGCCTAAATATAAACAAATAATAGATGCTGCCGTCATTGTTATCGCTGAAAATGGCTATCATCATGCACAGGTTTCAAAGATTGCCAAACAAGCTGGAGTTGCAGACGGTACAATCTATTTATATTTTAAAAACAAAGAAGACATCTTGATTTCTCTATTTCAGGAGAAAATGGGTCTCTTCGTCGAAAAGATTCGGCAAGAAATTGCAGGAAAATCGACAGCAAAAGAGAAATTATTAACATTGATTGAAAAGCATTTTTCCATGCTGGCAGTAGATCAGCATCTAGCAATAGTGACACAGCTTGAACTACGCCAGTCGAATTTGGAACTTCGCCTGAAGATAAATGAAGTGCTGAAAGATTATCTTCAAGTTGTGGATGATATTCTCATAGCTGGGAAAGAATCAGGCGAGCTTCTTCATGATCTTGATGTTCGACTTGCTAGACAAATGGTATTTGGAACAATTGATGAAACAGTTACCACTTGGGTAATGAATGATCAGAAATATGATTTGACTTCAATTGCCCCAAAAATTCATCATCTACTAATCAAAGGTTTTGGAGCAAATTAATACTTGCTCCATGCCTTACATAAGGAGGAGATAAAGTGGATTACTTGCAATGGAAGGTTGAAGACAGGATCGCAACAATTTCTATAAATAAAGCACCAGCGAATGCTTTGTCTTCCTTAGTTTTGAAAGAGCTTTCATTTTTGATGAATGACTTGGAGAAACAGGAAGAAGTAAGAGTAATTGTCTTGCATGGAGAAGGTAGATTCTTCTCTGCAGGTGCAGATATAAAGGAATTTACCACGGTTGAAACAGGAGAGGAATTCACGCAGCTTGCCAAGTACGGCCAAGACCTCTTCGAAAAAATGGAGAATTTCCCAAAACCTATTATAGCTGCCATCCACGGAGCTGCTTTAGGTGGAGGTCTGGAGCTTGCAATGGGATGCCACATAAGGCTTGTTACAAAGAATGCTAAACTTGGTTTACCTGAACTGCAGCTCGGATTAATACCTGGATTTGCAGGAACACAACGCCTGCCGAGACTTGTTGGCTCTGCAAAAGCATTTGAGATGCTATTCACAAGTGATACGTTAACTGGTGAAGAAGCTGTTCAATGGGGTCTAGCAAATAAAGCCGTCGATGAAGAAGTTTTGATGGATGAAGCTTTGAAGATGGCGAAGAAAATTGCACAAAAAGGTCCAATATCTGTTGCTTCAGTTATTGAATTGTCCCGATATGCCAAGCATCAGGAATTTTATCATGGCGTAGATCAAGAAGCTCAATTATTTGGTAAGGTTTTTACTTCTGAAGATGGAAAAGAAGGTATCTCAGCATTTATTGAAAAAAGAGCACCAGAATTTAAAGGGAAATAATTTTTTTTGCAGTAAAGAATCTGAATATTACTAATTAAAATAATGTTTAAACGGAGGTACTGTGATGAATATTTTTGTATTATTGAAAAGAACATTTGATACGGAAGAAAGGTTGACTGTAGCAAATGGCAGCATAAATGAAGACGGTGCTGAATTTATTATCAACCCATACGACGAATACGCAGTAGAAGAAGCTATTCGTGTAAGAGATGAGCATGGGGGAGAAATAACCGTTGTAACAGTTGGAACGACAGAAGCAGAAAAAGAACTTCGAACTGCATTGGCAATGGGGGCTGATAAGGCCGTGTTAATAAATACTGAAGATGATGTAGAAAATGGTGACCAATATACGACAGCAAAAGTTTTAGCAGAATTCTTGAAAGATAAAGAGGCGGACTTGATTATTGGTGGTAATGTAGCCATTGATGGGGGTTCTGGACAGGTAGGACCTCGTGTGGCCGAATTGCTAAATATTCCATACGTAACAACCATTACGAAATTAGAGATTGATGGTGAAACGGTTTCAATCGTACGAGATGTGGAGGGAGATTCAGAAGTAATTGAAACTTCTTTACCGTTACTTGTCACTGCACAACAAGGGTTGAATGATCCGCGTTATCCATCTCTACCAGGTATCATGAAGGCGAAGAAGAAGCCATTAGATGAATTGGAACTTGATGATCTTGACTTGGAAGAAGAAGATGTAGAAGCAAAAACAAAAACATTAGAAATTTACCTTCCACCTAAAAAAGAAGCAGGTCGAGTGCTGCAGGGAGAATTAGAAGATCAAGTTAAAGAACTAGTATCTGCATTAAGAAACGAAGCGAAAGTTATCTAATATATTCGATTGGTTTATATATAGATAGTTATTTGGACAGGAGGAGACAAACATGGCAAGAAAAGTGTTAACATTAGCAGAAGTACGTGATTCAGCATTGCGTAATGTATCGTTTGAAGCAATTGCAGCTGCAAAAACTGTAGCTGAGGGTGGGGAAGTTGTAACTGTTTTAGCTGGAGAGAGTGTAGGGTCTTTAGCACAGGAACTAATTGCTTTTGGAGCAGACCGAGTTATTACAGTAGAACATGCTAATTTGAAAGCGTACACATCTGATGGATACTCCCAAGCTTTAATGGCTGTATTGGATGCTGAGAGTCCAGAAGGAATTATTTTTGGTCATACTGCACTTGGAAAAGACCTTTCACCTAAACTTGCTTCAAAATTAAATTCTGGGTTGATTTCAGATGCAACTGAAGTTGAAGAAGTCGGGGGTAATCTTGTATTCACAAGGCCAATTTACTCAGGAAAAGCATTTGAAAAGAAAATCGTAACGGATGGGGTCATTTTTGCTACCATTCGTCCAAATAACATCGCATCCCTTCAAAAAGACGATGCGCGTTCTGGAGATGTATCCTCATTAGAAGTTGATGTGAAAGACCTTCGTACCATCATTAAGGAAGTTGTACGAAAAGCAACAGATGGAGTGGATCTTTCAGAGGCGAAAGTTGTTGTGGCAGGTGGTCGCGGAGTAAAAAGCACAGATGGATTTGAACCATTAAAAGAACTTGCAGACGTACTTGGTGCCGCAGTTGGTGCTTCTCGAGGAGCATGTGATGCTGATTATTGCGACTACTCCATGCAAATTGGTCAAACTGGAAAAGTAGTCACACCTGATCTTTACATCGCTTGTGGAATCTCGGGAGCAATCCAGCACTTAGCCGGAATGTCTAACTCTAAAGTGATTGTCGCGATAAATAAAGATCCGGAAGCAAACATTTTTAAAGTAGCGGATTACGGAATTGTCGGTGACTTGTTTGAAGTGGTACCACTATTAACCGCAGAATTTAAAAAGCTGTTAGTAACAAATTAATTAAATAGAAAAGTGTAAAACAGTCAGGCTGTAGTATCGGCCTGGCTGTTCTATTATAGAGAGGCTAAAGTAAATAGCTAGTACAAAAATGTGCCCAAGCTCTAAAAGAAATGAAGAGAAAGTGCATAAGCAAAAGGGATAAAGCTTGCAATAAAACAGATTGAAATAAATTCACGATTATGGGAAAAGCTATATTGAAGCAAATAAATAGCATCCCAATATCGGAAATGCTATACTTTATCTATATTTAAGACTCTGGAGGATATTCCCTTCTGACAGAGTCATGGTTAACTGCAATATTGTTAATCATGAGACAAAAGGTGTAGGAGGAATTATAATGGCAATTACAAATGCAACTGACCAAAACTTTACTCAAGAAACAAGCGACGGTCTTGTACTGGCAGACTTTTGGGCACCATGGTGTGGTCCATGTAAAATGATCGCTCCTGTTCTTGAAGAATTAGATCAAGATATGGGAGAAAAAGTGAAGATTGTAAAAGTGGACGTAGATGAAAACCAAGAAACTGCAGGTAAATTTGGTGTAATGAGTATCCCAACTCTACTAGTTATCAAAGATGGCGAAGTAGTTGACAAAGCAGTTGGTTTCCAACCCAAAGAAGCTTTAGCTGAATTATTAAACAAACACGCTTAATAGAAATATGGAACAGAGTCTAGCCTATGGCTGGGCTTTTTTGTTTGATAAAAACAAAAATGTCTAAAATGATTAGCTCCATTAAAGTCCAGCCCGTCCATATCTCTTTACCTCCTTAATGGAACATATGTACGAAACAATGTATAATAAACGTACCACTTATCTTAGGTTGGGAGGAGAAAAAGCTTGAACGATTCATTAAAAGAAAAATTGGCGATCCTGCCTAACCAACCTGGTTGTTATTTGATGAAAGACAGGCAGGGAACGATCATTTACGTTGGTAAGGCAAAAGTATTAAAAAATCGCGTCAGATCTTATTTTACAGGGAGCCATGACGGCAAAACTCTCAGACTTGTAAATGAGATAGTTGACTTTGAATATATTGTGACGTCTTCTAATATTGAAGCATTAATTCTTGAGCTTAATCTTATCAAAAAACATAGTCCAAAATATAATGTCATGCTTAAGGATGACAAGCGTTACCCATTCATTAAAATCACAGCTGAAAAGCACCCTAGACTTTTAATAACTCGTAAAGTAGCGAAAGATAAGGGGAAATACTTCGGTCCATATCCAAACGTGCAGGCTGCAAACGATACGAAGAAACTTCTCGACCGGATTTATCCACTAAGAAAATGTTCTACTTTGCCAGATAGGGTATGTCTTTACTATCATCTGGGGCAGTGCTTGGCACCTTGCGTGGAGCATGTTTCAGATGAGACAAACAGGGAAATGGTTGAAGGTATCGTTAAGTTTTTAAACGGTGGGTACAAAGAAGTAAAAAAAGATCTGACCGAAAAGATGATGTTAGCTTCAGAAAATATGGAATTTGAGCGTGCTCAGGAGTTCCGTGATCAAATCATTAGCATTGAAGCCACGATGGAAAAGCAGAAGATGGAAATGAATGATTTTATTGACAGGGATGTATTTGGTTACTCATATGACAAAGGTTGGATGTGTGTTCAGGTGTTTTTTATTCGCCAAGGCAAACTTATAGAACGTGACGTCTCCCTTTTTCCTATTTATAATGAACCGAATGAAGATTTCCTGACATTCCTTGGACAGTTTTACTCCAAGCAACATCACTTTGTACCGAAAGAAGTGATGCTCCCTTCTAACACTGATTTACACGTAGCGCAGGAGCTTTTACAAACGAATGTTTTTCAGCCGCAGCGTGGTAAAAAGAAACAGCTGGTCGATTTAGCAAACAAAAATGCTAAAGTTGCTCTTGGCGAGAAATTCCAACTGATTGAACGTGATGAAATTCGTACAATTAAAGCTGTTGAAAATCTCGGTGAATTATTGGGAATCATGACCCCACATCGTATAGAGGCTTTCGATAATTCAAATATTCAAGGAACAGATCCCGTTTCTGCCATGGTTGTATTTATCGATGGAAAACCAGAAAAAAGGGAGTATCGAAAATATAAAACCAAAAGTGTACAAGGGCCAGATGATTACGAATCGATGAGGGAAGTAGTAAGAAGAAGGTATACTAGAGTACTAAAAGAAGGACTTCCTCTCCCAGATATCATTGTGATTGATGGTGCAAAGGGGCACATGAGTGCAGTGCGAGATGTATTGGAAAATGAACTTGGCTTATTTATCCCGGTAGTTGGACTTGCAAAAGATGATAAGCACCGCACTAGTAATTTGCTCGCCGGAGAAGATGCGTCAATTGTACCTCTGGAGCGGACTAGCCAAGAGTTTTATCTCCTGCAACGTATTCAAGATGAAGTCCACCGTTTTGCTATCACCTTCCATCGTCAATTAAGAAGTAAGAGCGTTTTCCAGTCTATTCTTGATGAAATAAATGGAGTAGGAGCAACCAGGAAAAAAGCATTGATGAAGCATTTTGGTTCTGTAGCAAAAATGAAGGAAGCAACGGTAGAAGAGATACAAGAAGCCAAAATACCTAGACAGCTGGCAGAAGATATTTTTAAAAAACTTCGTGAATAGGTGTTGTAAGGAAACTAAAGGTCTGTTATGATTACTATTAATTTCATAATGTGCCACTTCAAATTATTGAAGTGATGATAGAGGTGCGAACTTCAAAAGTATGTAATCGGAGAAGAAAGAGCTTCCGAGAAGATTACGGAAAGGGGAGGATCGCCGAAGTAAAAAAAAGTCTCTTTTTCTTTTTTTTACTGGTTCTGCGTTTAAGAAATGTAGGACTGTCAGGTTTACTTCGTGTTGCCTGGAGAGCTATCTCACCGCGTGAACGGATACTCGATTTATGCCAATCACAGCAATGAGACTTTAGCTCATTGCTGTTTTTTTATATCCAAAATCTGTAGCTTTCTATCTACATTATGATGAATTTTATACAAAGGAATGGTGTGCATGTCAACGATTGTTGTACAGAAATTCGGAGGAACATCAGTGGGGTCGGTTGAAAGAATTCAACATGTGGCAGGAAGGGTCATCAAAGAAGTAGAAAACGGAAATAAGGTAGTGGTGGTTGTTTCTGCAATGGGAAAAACAACGGATGAGTTATTGACATTGGCAAATGCCATTAACCCCCATCCTAGTAAAAGAGATATGGATATGCTCTT
Organism: Sutcliffiella rhizosphaerae; assembly: GCF_917563925.1. GTDB lineage: Bacteria > Bacillota > Bacilli > Bacillales > Bacillaceae_I > Sutcliffiella_A > Sutcliffiella_A rhizosphaerae. The sequence goes on along the minus strand of NZ_CAKJTJ010000001.1, from coordinate 325,052 downwards.
GACTACAGGAGAGCAAATTACAATTTCGCTCCTTTCGATGGCATTGCAGATGAGAGGGCATGAAGCAGTTTCGTTAACTGGCTGGCAGGCTGGAATACGTACAGAGCCAATTCATGGAAATGCTAGAATTACAAACATTGAAACGGACCTATTACAGAGTTATTTAGATTCAGGGAAAATTGTTATTGTTGCAGGCTTTCAGGGGATTACAGCAAGTAACGAAATCACTACGCTTGGTCGCGGTGGCTCTGATACAACTGCAGTTGCATTAGCTGCAGCTTTACAGGCGGAAAAATGTGATATTTATACTGATGTGACAGGGGTATTCACTACAGATCCAAGGTATGTTAAAGACGCTAGAAAACTTGCTGCTATTGCTTATGATGAAATGCTTGAGCTTGCAAACCTTGGTGCAGGAGTACTTCATCCACGTGCGGTGGAATTTGCCAAAAATTATGGAGTTCAGCTCGTTGTGAGATCCAGTATGGAAGATGTAGAAGGAACGATTATTGAGGAGGAAGTTTCCATGGAAAAAAATCTAGTAGTAAGAGGAATTGCATTTGAAGATCAAATTACACGTATTACGGTATGTGGACTACCTAATGAACTACATACGTTGTCAACCATATTTACTACATTGGCAAATCATAAGCTGAATGTTGACATTATTATTCAAACAAGCATGGATAAAGATACAACAAATATTTCCTTCTCCGTCAAAACGGTGGACGTGAGTGAAACTATTGAAGTCCTGGACCAGTATCAGGATCGCCTTGGATTTACTTCCATTGAGCAAGAGAGCGGGTTAGCGAAAGTTTCTATCGTAGGATCAGGTATGGTTTCAAATCCTGGTGTTGCAGCAGAAATGTTCCAAGTTCTAGCTACAGAAGGCATTCGTGTAAAAATGGTCAGCACATCAGAAATTAAAGTTTCAACAGTAGTGGACGTGAATGAGATGGTTCATGCAGTAGAGGCGTTGCATGTGGCGTTCAAGCTTGGTGAAGAGTCTGTCGAGCGAGTGATGAGTTAAAAGCTAAGCAGTGCTTCATGATAATTACAAAATTTAATTTGATGGATACTACAAATTCAAAGTATGTCATCTGTTTGAGGGGCTGTCCAGAAAGTGAATACTTTCGTCTGGCAGCCTCTATTAATTAAATAAGTTCTATTAAACGTTGCTGTTTATCTCAGCAACGGCTTCGCTTTCCATAGAAGTAGAAAAAAACCAAACTCCTCACATGAGGAATTTGGTCTTTAAAATTGCCACCCTTAAGGTAGCCTGTTTAGCCGGAATACTGAGAAACCGATAACCACCCTGGAGGCAGCAAACAATTATTTATCCCATTGAACGGTAATAATAATCTCTTTACGTTTTTTCTGCTCTTCCATTGCTTCCGCTGTTTTTCCTTTTTGACGTTGAATCTGTTCGGCGAGGAACCCTGCTTCCAGTTGGAAAGTAGCATCTTTATTAAGGTCAAGTCTGCGTTCTACCATTTTACCACGTATAACGAATTTTACTTCGTATTTACTTTGTTCCGTAATTTCAAGTTCACCCCAACCCGCTTCACGGAAAAATTGAGTAAAATCTTCGTGAGTATCGATAGGGAATTTGCGGGCAAGTTGTTTGCCAGCCCAATAAATAATTTGAGTGTGGTCTTTCCCTAATAGATCAGGAAGGAGCATGTCGCGAATCAGTTCATATCCAAAGATAGGAACTTGTAGTTGTTTGTCTATTACATCTTGTTGATTGTTCGATTCTGTCATTTGGTTCCCCTCTTTCTCTAAGTCCATTATATACTATTCAAACTCGTTAATAAATAAAACGTATGGAGCATTTTATTCTATTAATATATTTTTATATTTTTCAGAAAATGATAGCTCGTGTAAGTTTTTATAAAAGTTCAATTTTTGGTCGGGTTTTCTTGACGCTACCAATATCGGGGGGTAAAATAAATGTGTCACATATTTGTCGATATATCTGCAAAGGCTTTCATTTTATTGAAAGTTTCAAAAATGGAATGAGAAGTTCCATGATTTTTTTACTATAATAGATAGTGAAAAAAAGAACTTACTAGCATCAATTTTATTTTTTGACTTAAAAAGGGGGTTTAGTGATGGCAACAGAACGTGAATTTTTACTTCGTAGACTCCATTCTTTACTAGGGGTCATTCCTGTTGGTCTATTCTTGATTCAGCATTTGGTTGTAAACCATTTCGCTACGAAGGGGCCAGAGAGCTTTAACAAAGCGGCACATTTTATGGAGAGCTTGCCGTTCCGTTATGCATTAGAAATTTTTGTGATTTTCCTTCCGATCATTTTCCACGCTATTTACGGCTTATATATTGCTTTTACAGCAAAAAACAATGTAAGCAAGTATGGATTTGTTCGCAACTGGATGTTTATGCTTCAACGTTTTACTGGAATCATTACATTGATTTTTATTGTATGGCATGTATGGGAAACGAGAATCGCAGCTGCTTTAGGAGCAGATGTAAACTACGATATGATGGCTAGCATTCTTTCTAGTCCATTTATGTTAGTATTCTACATTGTTGGTGTAATTGCGACAATTTTCCACTTTGCAAATGGATTATGGTCCTTCTGTGTAAGCTGGGGAATTACCGTAACTCCTCGTTCTCAACTAATTGCAACCTACGTGACGATTGGTATTTTCTTTGCATTATCATTCGTAGGATTACGTGCAATTTTCGCATTCGTTTAATCAGCAACTAATTAAGGAGTGAGTTACATATGAGTAAAAAGGTTATCGTGGTTGGCGGTGGCTTGGCGGGTTTAATGGCAACCATTAAAATCGCAGAAGCAGGCGTACCGGTTGATTTATTTTCATTAGTACCTGTAAAACGTTCTCACTCAGTTTGTGCCCAAGGTGGAATTAATGGGGCAGTAAATACAAAAGGAGAAGGCGATTCTCCGTGGGAACATTTTGACGATACAGTTTATGGTGGGGACTTTCTTGCAAACCAACCACCAGTAAAAGCCATGTGTGAAGCAGCACCTGGAATTATTCATTTATTGGACCGTATGGGCGTAATGTTTAACCGTACACCAGAAGGATTACTTGATTTCCGTCGCTTTGGCGGTACACAGCATCACCGTACTGCATTTGCAGGGGCAACTACTGGACAACAGTTATTGTACGCTCTAGACGAGCAGGTTCGCCGTCATGAAGTATCTGGTCTTGTAACGAAGTACGAAGGCTGGGAATTCTTAGGTTCCATCGTTGATGACCAAGGTGTTTGCCGAGGAATTGTTGCACAAAACCTAACTAGCATGGAGATTGTTTCATTCCCAGCAGATGCCGTCATTATGGCAACTGGTGGACCTGGAATTATATTTGGTAAATCTACGAACTCAGTTATTAATACTGGTTCTGCTGCATCCATTGTGTATCAACAAGGTGCATATTATTCAAATGGAGAATTTATTCAAATTCACCCGACAGCAATCCCTGGAGATGACAAGCTTCGCTTGATGAGTGAATCTGCTCGTGGAGAAGGTGGACGCGTTTGGACGTATAAAGATGGTAAGCCTTGGTACTTCCTAGAGGAAAAATATCCTGCCTATGGAAACCTTGTGCCTCGTGATATTGCAACACGTGAAATCTTTGATGTTTGCGTTAACCAAAAGCTTGGAATTAACGGTGAAAACATGGTGTATTTGGATCTTTCTCATAAAGATCCGAAAGAATTGGATATTAAGCTAGGTGGAATAATCGAAATCTATGAAAAATTCATGGGTGACGATCCTCGTAAAGTACCAATGAAAATTTTCCCAGCTGTTCATTATTCAATGGGTGGTCTATGGGTAGATTATGATCAAATGACAAACATTCCTGGTCTATTTGCTGCAGGTGAATGTGATTATTCTCAGCATGGTGCAAACCGTCTAGGTGCGAACTCCTTACTATCTGCTATTTACGGTGGTATGGTTGCTGGTCCAAAAGCAGTAGAGTATATGTCAGGTTTGGAAAAATCTACAGACTCACTATCTTCCTCTCTTTTCGATCGCTATGTAAAAGAAGAAGAAGAAAAGTGGAATAAGATTATGACGATGTCTGGAACAGAAAATGCTTACGTTCTTCATAAAGAGCTTGGAGAATGGATGACTGACAACGTAACGGTTGTTCGTTACAATGACAAGCTTAAGCAAACAGATGAAAAAATCGTTGAATTACTTGAGCGTTATGACAATATCAATATCAATGACACTGCGAAGTGGAGCAACCAAGGAGCGGCGTTCACTCGTCAGCTTCAACATATGCTTCAACTTTCACGTGTTGTCACAATTGGTGCTCTTAACCGTAATGAAAGCCGCGGAGCGCACTATAAACCGGACTTCCCAGAACGTAACGATGAACAATTCCTTAAAACAACTATGGCGAAATTCACTGGACCAAAATCAGCTCCAGAATTCTTCTATGAGGAAGTGGATGTTAGCCTGATTTCACCACGTAAACGTGACTATTCCAAGAAAAAAGGGGGTAAATAATGATGGCTGAACAAACTAAAACTGTAACGTTTAAAGTGAAGCGTCAGGATGGACCTGAGGGAACCCCTTATTATGAAACATTTGAATTACCGTACCGTCCAAACATGAATGTCATATCTGCACTTATGGAAGTTCGTCGTAACCCTGTTAATAATGAAGGGAAAGAAACAACTCCTGTAAACTGGGATATGAACTGTTTAGAAGAAGTATGTGGGGCTTGTTCGATGGTAATCAACGGCAAACCACGCCAATCCTGTACTGCTCTTGTTGATCAATTAGAACAGCCGATCGTACTTGAACCAATGAGTACTTTCCCAGTTGTGCGTGACCTTCAAGTTGACAGAAGTCGCATGTTTGATTCCTTGAAAAAGGTAAAAGCATGGATTCCTATTGACGGGACATATGATCTTGGACCTGGTCCTCGTATGCCCGAGAAAAAGCGCCAATGGGCATATGAGCTATCTAAATGTATGACTTGTGGAGTTTGTTTGGAAGCATGTCCAAATGTAAATAGCAAATCCGATTTCATCGGTCCTGCACCACTTTCCCAAGTTCGTTTATTCAACGCTCACCCAACTGGAGAGATGAATAAGTCAGAGCGCCTAGAAGAAATCATGGGTGATGGAGGCCTTGCAAACTGCGGTAATTCACAAAACTGTGTGCAATCTTGTCCAAAAGGAATTCCACTCACTACATCAATTGCTGCGCTTAACCGTGATACAACGGTTCAAATGTTCAGAAACTTCTTTGGTAGTGACCAAGGCTAATATACAAATGAAAAGAACGCCTCTTTTTGAAAAAGAGGCGTTTTTTTTCTAACATGATCATTTTAATTTGGTGTCTTGCAATTAAAGAATGTTTCAATAAAGGAGGAATTTTGTATGAAAAAGCTTGCATACATTGATAATCTGCCAGAATGGATGAATGAATTCTCATTCAGTCATCCTGTAAAAGTAAGATTCTCCGAGACGGATATGTTTGGCCATATGAATAACACTGTGCCTTTCGTCTATTTTGAAGAAGCAAGAATCGAGTATTTTAAAAGTCTTGGTTTTATGCAGGACTGGACAAAACCTGGTAGTAATACGATTCCAGTGGTAGCCGATTTGCAATGTGATTTCCTTTCTCAAGTATTTTTTGGAGAGAACTTGGAAATATGTGTGAAGGCAAATGAAGTCGGAACATCTTCTGTCGATCTTCACTATATTGGAAGAAGGAAAGATAGCACACCTTGTTTTGTAGGGAGAGGACGAATGGTGCAACTTAATAGACTAACAGGAAAAGGGGAAGCTTGGAGTGAAAAACAACGAGAACTCTTTCATATAAATGAAACGTTGAAAAAATAAAAAAATCCTTCTAAATGGGTGTAACTCCCGAAAGCCTTCTAACATATTATACCTTGACTAAATATACACCCATCCGCTAGTTCAGCTCTGGCTAAGGCAAGGAGGGTTACAATTATTGAAGGAGAAAGAATTTCAACCAAAGCCATTGCTTACCAAAAGAGAAAGAGAAGTTTTTGAGCTGTTAGTTCAGGATAAAACAACAAAGGAAATTGCTGGTGAGTTGTTTATCAGTGAAAAGACAGTTCGGAACCACATATCAAACGCTATGCAAAAGCTGGGAGTAAAGGGGCGTTCCCAAGCAGTTGTCGAGCTTCTTCGCATGGGAGAATTAGAGCTTTAACCTAATCTGCCGACTATCCTACTAACTTACCAGTTGTGAGTGATAGTCGGTTAATTATTAGGCTAAAAAGCATAGAAAAAGAAGGAATCCCTAGTATTTCCATGTGAGCAAATATGTTTAACTCTTTACAACTTGCTTTTTATATGAAAACATAAGAAAATAAAATTACTACACAAAAATACACTTTACAGCAAATGTTGAAATAAATAGGACAAAAGGGAAGAAAGAGGGTCGAGGATGACAAATCAAAATGAAGTAATCTTGCAAGATCAACAAGTCGTGGCTGATATTGAAAAATCATTAAGATACATAGCAACATTAGTAAAACAAAAGGGTCGCGAAATCCTTAGTAATTATACCATTACACCTCCTCAATTCGTTGCGTTGCAATGGTTGCTAGAAGGTGGGGATATGACAATTGGCGAGCTGTCCACAAAGATGTATTTAGCTTGCAGCACGACAACAGATCTTGTCGACCGGATGGAAAAGAACGAATTGGTTCAACGTGTGAAGGATCCGAATGACCGCCGAGTTGTACGTATTCATCTTCTGGAAGAAGGCGAACGTATCATTGCTGAAGTAATAAGAAAACGGCAGGATTATTTGCAAAACATACTAAAGAACTATTCCAAAGATGAAATTTTCATGTTAGAAAAGTGTTTAGCACGATTACATCTAGAAATGAAAGAATGAGGGATTTAGTTGCAAAGACCAATTGGAGTTATTGATTCAGGAGTTGGAGGCTTGACCGTTGCGAAAGAAATAATGCGTCAGCTTCCGAAAGAACGTATTATTTATCTCGGAGACACAGCCCGCTGTCCATATGGGCCAAGGCCTGTGGATGAGGTCCGTTTATATACATGGGAAATGACTAGATATCTTTTAAACCACAATATTAAGATGTTGGTTATTGCCTGCAATACTGCAACGGCGGTAGTGCTTGACGAAATTCGTGAACAATTAGACATTCCTGTTATTGGTGTGGTCGATCCAGGTGCAAGAACAGCCCTTAAGGTTACCTCAAATCACTTTGTGGGAGTGATCGGCACAGTTGGAACGATCAATAGTGGTGCCTATGCAAATGCGCTTCGTTCGATTAACAATGAAGTGCAAGTGGAAAGTCTAGCATGTCCGAATTTTGTACCCCTAGTAGAAAGCGGCGAGTTTGAAGGCGAACGAGCTAAGGCTATAGTGGAAGATACCTTACATTTATTTAAGGGCTCCAGTATTGATACATTAATTCTTGGTTGTACCCATTATCCTTTGTTGAGACCAACCATCCAAGAAGTGATGGGTGAACATATTCAATTGATTTGTTCAGGTGATGAAACAGCAAGGGAAGTCAGTACAATCTTGAATTTCAAGAGATTGCTGAATCGTAATGAACCATCCGAAAATCATCAATTTTTTACGACAGGTTCCAAGGAACTATTTGAAAAAATAGCGAGTAAGCTATTTGAGCAACCAATCGAAAATGTTAGAACGATTGTACTGGATCCAATTGGAATTTAATAAGGAATGAAAAACAGTCCATATTTATGTGGACTGTTTTTCATTTTGATAGATTCCCCTCCCATTAGATGAGATAAAACTTTTTTTAAAGCTCGGTCTATTTTTTTTGAATAGCTCGTATACATAGTAGTACAAACCGTCTTGGGAGGGAAATCTATGTCTCATAAAAAAGTAAAAATAACTGCTGCTGCAGTACTTGCTTCATCTGTTCTATTGTCAGGATGCGGATTATTTGGAGGTGACGAGAAAGCTGACTTAGAAACAGATATTCAGCAAGATGTCACATTTGTAGAGGATGGAGAAAACGATAATGGAACGGACTCAGAAGTCACAGGTGATGACGATAACAAAGCAGTTTCTGAAAGTACACAAAGAGAATTATACTTAATTGACAGCAATGGCTATGTCGTTTCGCAATCGTTGGAATTACCAAAAACAAACGAGGTAGCCAAACAGGCATTGGAATACTTAGTGGCAGGAGGACCTGTTGAAGGCATGCTTCCAAATGGGTTTCGGGCAGTATTGCCTCCAGGGACGGAAGTAGATGTGAATTTAAAAGAGGATGGTACCATCGTTGCGGATTTCTCAAATGAATTTACAACCTATGATCCAGCGGACGAAAAGCGTATACTCCAATCTATTACCTGGACATTAACCCAATTTGATAACGTAGAAAAAGTGCAAATTATGGTAAATGGTCATACTCAGAACGTCATGCCGTTAAAGCAAACTCCTATAGGGGAGGGAGTAAGCCGAGCGAATGGCATAAACTATCATACAGCAGAAACGCTGGATCTAATGAATACGAGACCAGTAACTCTTTACTTTATGGGGGAAAGTAATGACGGTGAACCATATTATGTACCAGTCAGTACTCGCTTAAACCTTGAAGGAAAAGACAAGTATACAGCAATAGTAGAAGCGCTTATTGCTGGCCCTTCACATAATTCTAATTTAATGATTGATATTAGTAATGAAGTAGCATTGCTTGATGAACCAATCATAAAAGACGGCAACCTTGTATTAAACTTTAATGAGGCCATTCTTGGTATCGAAGGACGAATTGTTTCCAAAACAATTGTTGATACATTGGTATTAAGTTTGACAGAACAAGAGGGTGTCGAGAGTATTGCTATTACTGTAGATGGAGAAGGAGATCTCATGGCTACTGACGGTACTAATGTGTCAGAACCAGTTTCTCGACCTGAAAATGTGAACACAGGAAGATTTTAATCAACCATTTTTGATATACTATATATGTAACAAGAAGAGGTGGAAAATTGCCTCTTCTTTCTTTGTTAGAATAAGATGGATGATATAAAAGGAGTAAAAAGCATGTCAAGAGTAGATGGAAGAGAAAATAATGAATTAAGAAAAGTTGAAATTATCCCTAACTATTTGATGCACGCAGAAGGATCGGTACTTATTAGTATAGGTAATACAAAGGTTATTTGTACCGCTTCTATAGAAGAAAGAGTGCCTCCATTTATGAGAGGTGGGGGAAAAGGATGGATAACAGCAGAATATTCTATGCTTCCACGTGCCACTGAAAAAAGAACGATGCGCGAATCTACTAAAGGGAAAGTAACGGGAAGAACAATGGAAATTCAACGACTGATAGGTCGTACCCTACGCTCAGTAGTAGATCTTGAAAAAATGGGAGAAAGAACAATCTGGATCGATTGTGATGTTATCCAAGCTGACGGCGGAACGAGAACCGCGTCCATTACAGGTGCTTTTGTAGCCATGGTGTTAGCCTTGCAAAAACTAGTTGAAAACAAGAAAGCGAAAATCCTTCCAGTAACAGATTATCTTGCAGCAATTTCTGTTGGGGTAGGGGAGGAAAAAATGCCATTACTAGATTTAAACTACATAGAAGATTCAAACGCTGAAGTAGATATGAATGTCATAATGACTGGTTCCCTTGAAATGGTGGAGATACAAGGGACCGGAGAAGAGGCAACGTTTTCGAGACAACAATTAAATGCTCTGCTAGACCTTGCGGAAGAGGGAATTCTTTATTTGATAGAAGCACAGAAAAAGGCATTAGGACCAGTAATTGAAAATATTAGAAAAGGAGAAAATCTATGAAGGAAATCATCATCGCCACTAACAATCAAGGAAAAGTAAAAGATTTTCAAGCAATTTTGGAGCCAAAAGGGTACATAGTGAAATCCTTAGCTGACTTTCCTAACATATCAGAAGTAGATGAAACTGGAACAACTTTTGAAGAAAATGCTCTCTTAAAGGCGGATGCATTAGCAAAGCAACTTGGGAAAATAGTGTTGGCAGATGATTCAGGCTTGGAAGTGGATGCATTAAATGGAGAGCCAGGTGTGTATTCTGCCCGATATGCGGGTATGGAAAAAAATGATACGCTAAATTATGAAAAGGTATTGCAAAAGCTAAAAGATGTCTCAATAGAACAAAGAACTGCGAGATTTGTGTGTGTATTAGCAGTTGTCGACGAAGGTGGTGATTCGTTCACTGTACGTGGAACATGTGAAGGATCCATTGCCTTCGAACCAGCAGGGAAAAATGGATTTGGATACGACCCTATATTCTTTGTAAGTGATTTTCAAAAGACAATGGCTCAATTAACGAAGGAAGAAAAAAATGAAATTAGTCACAGAGCAAAGGCGATAAAACTCTTACAAAGCAAGTGGAATATGCTATCCCACCAAAACTAGGAGTGAAAATATGAAAGTATTAGTAGTTAGCGATAATCATGGAGAAGCAGAGATATTAAAGCAGCTTAAAGCACGCCATAAGGAAGAAGTGGATCATTTTATTCACTGTGGAGACTCGGAGCTCACCTTTTCTGACGAAGCGATGAATGGTTACCACGGAGTTCGGGGAAACTGCGATTTAGATACTAGCTATCCAGAAACACTCACAAAAGAACTTTCAGGTCATAAGCTATTTGTAACTCACGGTCACCTACACCAAATAAAATCCTCTTTACTGCCACTCAAGTACGCAGCAGAGGAAGCTGGTGCCAACATAGCATGCTTCGGTCATTCTCATATCGCAGGTGCAGAATATATGGACAATATCCTTTTTGTGAACCCAGGAAGTATCTCCCTCCCTCGTATGACAACGGATAAAAGCTATGCTATAATTGAGCTAAAGGATAAGATGTTTTTTGTACATTACTATAATGAAAAAGGCGAAAAATTATCCTCCCATACATTCGAAAAATAAAGAAGAGAGGATATTCCCTCTCTTCATTTTACTCTCAACAAATTATATAAGAAAACTTTTTTAAAAAGTGTTGACTTTAAAAAGTGTATCTCATATAATAAATCTTGTCGCTGATGAAAATTAGTAAATATTTCTTCTGAAATAGCTTCCGTGAAAATCAGGATGACGGTAGTAAGGTTACCAATAAACAAGTCTTAATTTTAATCATGTCCCAGTAGCTCAGCAGGATAGAGCACGATCGAATATGCTTCGTTGAATTAACAACAGCGTACCGATTTTAACCACCCTGAAATAGCTTCCGTGAAAATCGGGACGACGGTAGTAAGGTTACCGATAAACAAGTCTTAATTTTAATCATGTCCCAGTAGCTCAGCAGGATAGAGCACGATCGAATATGCTTCGATGAATTAACAACAGCGTACCGATTTTAACCACCCTGAAATAGCTTCCGTGAAAATCGGGACGACGGTAGTAAGGTTACCGATAAATAAGTCTTAATTTTAATCATGTCCCAGTAGCTCAGCAGGATAGAGCAACGGCCTTCTAAGCCGTGTGTCGGGGGTTCGAATCCCTCCTGGGACGCCATTTACCTAAAACGCCATGTGCATTTTTATGAGTATTCTTTAACAAGAATATTGATAAAAAAGTGCATGGTGTTTTTTTCATGATGATCTATACCTTTTGAGGTTATTCTCAAACCTTTGGTGGAGAACGCGACCCCTTTGGAGATAAACCTGAAACCTATAGTGTAAATTTTAAAACCTTTGATAATGAGCCCTTAATCCTATGTGATGTCCCCCGCAAATCTCATCAATTACTAGGTTTTAGAGTAGAAGCTTAAAACAAAATTACTTCTCAAAATGAGTTATGTAATGCCTGTCCTTGAGTTGAAACTATTGAGCTTAAGTAGTATCATCATTTGTCTAATCCCCTCTATCTCCCATTTGACTTGTACTCCCTTCTAAAGATTGATAAACTTGGTTAAATATCAAATTACAGGACGGCAGAGCTGAGATGAAAAACAAAAAAATTGTAGAGTTTCCTAATTTAAAGCAGCGGCTTTTAGAAAAGGCGATGCAAATGATGAAAGAAAAGAAATTCCAAGAGGCGCTTGAGTTATTTCAACAGGCAAGAAACAATGACTTTGCTTATGCAGAGGTGGAGCTCGGAATGGTAGTTTGCTATATGGAGCTAGGGCAACTGACGGAAGCGAAAAATCGTTGTAAGAAGATGCTGAGTGAGGATATTGGTGAATATTTTCATGTCCTACAAATATACATAACCATTCTTATTCAATTGAAGGAATATGTGGAAGTAAAGTCAACGATTGAAGCGATTTTAGAAGAAGATAGGCTTCCAGCACAGTATGCCCAGACATTTTATCAGCTTTTGGAGTTTGCCAGAAAAATGCTACCTGAAGGAGAAGAAGTAGAAAGTCCTTCTATGGAAGAAAATGACGAAAACCTGAAAAATCTTCATGAAGGATCTGTTCAACAGCAATTTGAGACGATTCAAATGTTAAAGCTCCGAAATATTCGACCTTTTATTTCGGACATACAAGCCTTCTTAAGTAATGAACTTCATCACCCAGTTTTGAAAACTTTTCTTATCCATATTTTAAAAGAACAAGGTTGGGATAAGAAGTTAGAACTCATCAAGTTTGGGCAAAAAGATTCATTTGTACCTGCTGAACTTGCATCTGGTGAAGAAGATCCTTTCTTAAATAAAGTCATTTCCATTCTTGAAGACACAGTGGAAAGTGATAACCCTACTTTATTTGAAAGTTTAAAAGAAATGCTAGTGAGAATACATACTGTTAAATTCCCTTTTCCATTTTCACCGGATAAAGCGGAAGTATGGGCTGGGGGACTGCACAAACTCGGAGGCGACTTGTTTGGACTTGAATTGGATGAAGAAGAGTTGCGAGCAGAATATAATATTTCAGAAATAGAGTTACAATCAGCTGTTCGGGAGATTAGAAAGCTTGAAGATTTTTCATTTCTACGTTTGTGATGGTATATGTTGAACTCATCGTGGATTATGTTATAATGTAAGGGTTGTAAATTTTATATACCATATAAGGGTTTAGTCTACTTGCAGCAAATGAAAGAATCAATTACCACCATGAGTGGTCAAGCAGATTAGATAGTGAGAATCGAAAGTATCATTATCTTTTTTGAAAATAGATGTTGGAGGGAAAATTTATGTCTGCTAAATGGGAAAAATTAGAAGGTAATCAAGGCGTATTAACGGTTGAAGTTGATGCGGATACTGTTAACCAAGGTCTTGAAGATGCATTTAAAAAAGTAGTTAAAAAAGTTAATGTACCAGGATTCCGTAAAGGGAAAATTCCTCGTGGAATGTTCGAACAACGCTTTGGTGTAGAGTCTTTATACCAAGATGCAATTGATATCCTTCTTCCAACTGCATACTCTAATGCTGTTGCTGAGACTGGAATTGAGCCAGTAGATCAGCCTGAGATTGACATCGAGTCTATCGGCAAAAACGAAAAGCTAGTATTTACTGCTAAAGTAATCGTAAAGCCTGAAGTAAAACTAGGTGACTACAAAGGCCTAGAAGTAGGGCGCTTAGATGCGAACGTAACGGACGAAGATGTGGAAGCTGATTTGAAAGGCCTTCAAGAGCGTCAAGCTGAGCTTGTTGTTAAAGAAGAAGGAACTATCGAAAACGGCGACACAGTGGTTATGGATTTCGAAGGATTCGTAAATGGTGAAGCGTTTGAAGGTGGAAAAGCGGAAAACTATTCACTTGAAATCGGTTCTGGCACTTTCATCCCAGGTTTTGAAGAGCAGCTTGTTGGTCTTACAGCTGGATCAGAAAAAGAAGTAGAGGTATCTTTCCCAGAAGAATACCATGCAGAAGAGCTTGCTGGTAAACCTGCAGTGTTTAAAGTAACAGTACATGAAATCAAAACAAAAGAACTTCCTGCACTTGATGATGAGTTTGCTAAAGATGTGGATGAAGAAGTGGAAACACTTGAAGAGCTTAAAGCAAAAACAAAAACTCGCTTAGAAGAAGCAAAAAAGACAGAAGCTGAAAATCACCTTCGTGATACAGTAGTAGAAAAAGCTGCTGAGAACACAGAAGTTGACATTCCAGAAGCTATGGTAAAAACTGAAACTGACCGCATGGTTCGTGAATTCGAACAACGTCTTCAAATGCAAGGTATGACAATGGATCTTTACTTCCAATTCTCCGGTCAGGATGAAGAAGCTTTACGTACACAAATGAAAGAAGATGCAGAAAAGCGTGTGAAAATGAACTTAACGCTTGAAGCAATTTCTAAAGCTGAAAACATTGAAGTAACAGATGAAGAAGCTAGTGAAGAAGTAGAAAAAATGGCTGGTATGTACAACATGTCTGTAGACCAAATCACACAAGCTCTTGGTAGCTTAGAAGGTCTAAAAGAAGATTTAAAAATCAGAAAAGCAATTGATTTTCTTGTAGAAAACAGTAAAGATGTTGCATAATAGATAATAAGAGACAAGGCGCGACTTGATCGTGCCTTGTTTTGTACCATAAAAAATCATTTCATTAGTATTATCAATCATTTCCATCTATCGCTGTGTTAGTAATGGACATTCATGGATACAATAGTACGGACTCTTCCTCTAAAAATTCCATACATAACCAAAGGGTAAATATTAGAAATGTCAGGCACATATGTGGTAAAATGCAGTACATAACTATTTTTTTACAGGGTGAAGACGAAGTCAGAATTAGATACTGCAACAGTTTTTCTCATTGTTTAGGAGACCAGCTGATGGATGGGAAAAGAGAGAAATGATAAGGGGTGAAACATTTTGTTTAAATTTAATGACGAAAAAGGACAATTAAAGTGTTCTTTCTGTGGTAAAACTCAGGATCAAGTTCGTAAATTAGTTGCTGGTCCAGGTGTATACATATGTGATGAGTGTATTGAACTTTGTACGGAAATTGTGGAAGAAGAGCTTGGAACAGAAGAAGAAGTAGAGTTTAAAGATGTACCTAAGCCAAAGGAAATCCGCGATATTCTAGATGAATATGTAATCGGGCAAGAATCTGCCAAAAAATCTCTTTCTGTAGCTGTTTATAATCATTACAAGCGTATTAATTCAAACAGTAAAATTGATGACGTAGAGCTTGCAAAGAGTAATATTGCGATGATTGGGCCGACAGGTAGCGGGAAAACTTTACTTGCCCAAACATTGGCAAGAATCTTAAATGTTCCATTTGCTATTGCGGATGCCACTTCATTAACTGAAGCTGGATATGTAGGAGAAGATGTGGAAAACATTCTTTTAAAACTTATTCAAGCTGCTGATTACGATGTTGAAAAAGCTGAAAAAGGTATTATCTACATCGATGAAATTGATAAGGTTGCTCGTAAATCTGAGAATCCTTCTATCACCCGTGATGTTTCTGGTGAGGGAGTACAGCAGGCATTGCTTAAGATTTTAGAAGGAACAGTCGCTAGTGTTCCTCCACAAGGTGGTCGTAAACACCCGCATCAGGAGTTCATTCAAATTGATACCACAAATATCCTGTTCATTTGTGGTGGAGCATTTGATGGAATCGAACAAATTATCAAACGCCGCTTAGGTAAGAAGGTTATTGGCTTTGGTACGGTAGAAAAAGCGGATGATATGGAGCAAAAAGAGTTACTTTCTAAAGTACTTCCTGAGGACTTGCTTCGATTTGGTCTAATACCGGAATTTATCGGTCGTCTTCCAGTAACTGCAAGCTTAATGCCGTTAGATGAGGAAGCACTGATTGAAATTCTGACTAAACCAAAAAATGCACTTGTGAAGCAATATCAAAAAATGCTTGATCTTGATAATGTAGAACTAGAATTTGAAGAAGGTGCTTTATCTGAAATTGCTAAAAAAGCAATAGAACGAAAAACAGGTGCCCGCGGTCTACGTTCTATTATTGAAGGAATCATGCTTGATGTGATGTATGAACTACCATCTCGTGATGACATCAAAAAATGTGTTATCACAGCAGAGACGGTAGCTGACAGCATTGCTCCAAAACTGATTTTAGACGATGGATCTGAGTTGAAAGAAGACGAAAAGACCTCTGCATAGTAGAAAAAGAGCACTTTCCTTTCGAGGAAAGTGCTCTTTTTTGTCAAAGTCCACGATATCCATGATTCTTATTATGTGCTTCTACCAAGCTGATAGTTGTATATTTCTATCATTTTCATCAGAAATGTAAAAATTCACACTTTTGTGCATTCGTTTAAAGTTGCTCTAGTAAATGTTTATCCTTTTAAATAGATGGTTGTATACAACTATCTACAATTAACAGAACAAATTCACATTCGCTTTGCAAAAACTCTTCATATGTATGAATTTCTGTGACTTTTCCTTGTGAATATGATTTTAAATCAGCAAATATAAGATAGTAGCAATTGTTTTCTAATAGTGCTTTAAGTTCAGTTCCTTCTATAATCTTTTTATTGTCAGTGATAAGAAGTTCTTCGTTTAATTCAGTATTTATCTCACCTTATAAGATTCTCCACTGCCTATGAGCCAACTGAAAGCAATTATATTTATAGACTTTAATACATCTCCAAGAAATGATCCATATTCATTAGGCAATTTAAAAAATTATTCCTCTTTTCATAAAACCTCTCCCCTTAAATTCTAAATTACTGGTAATGATTAGAATTCATTATTCTACGGATCCATTTAATATAAAGTTTCGTTAAAACCTATTTTAACCAAATTCTATTTGTTGGATTATTCCCCATTTCCGCGGAGATACTACCATATAATCACATCATGAATGCAGGAGGGTAACTATGTCTATCACGGGTATAGCACTGTTCATACAACTCTTTTTTGGGGTTATCATCGGTCTGTATTTCTGGAACCTACTTAAAAATCAACGTACACAGAAAGTTACCATTGATAAAGAATCGAAAAAAGAAATGGAACAATTACGCAAGATGAGAAGTATCTCCTTATCAGAACCACTAGCAGAAAGAGTAAGGCCAACAAGCTTTAAGGAAATTGTAGGTCAGGAAGACGGCATAAAAGCTTTAAAAGCAGCAATTTGTGGACCGAATCCACAGCATGTAATCATTTATGGTCCGCCAGGTGTGGGGAAAACAGCTGCTGCGAGGCTAGTTTTGGAAGAAGCAAAGAAAAATCCAAAATCCCCATTTAGAGGAAATGCGGTCTTTATTGAGTTAGATGCAACAACGGCACGTTTTGATGAGCGAGGAATTGCCGATCCGTTAATTGGTTCTGTTCATGATCCGATCTATCAAGGTGCAGGCGCGATGGGACAAGCTGGTATTCCCCAACCAAAGCAAGGAGCAGTGACTCATGCACATGGAGGAATGCTGTTCATTGATGAAATAGGTGAACTCCATACCATACAAATGAATAAACTTCTTAAAGTGTTGGAAGACAGAAAAGTATACTTAGAAAGTGCTTATTATAGCGAGGAGAATAATCAAATACCGACACATATCCATGATATATTTCAAAATGGTCTTCCAGCTGATTTTAGGTTGGTTGGGGCAACAACAAGAACGCCTAATGAAATTCCTCCAGCAATAAGGTCGAGATGCATGGAAGTATTTTTTAGAGAGCTTGACCAACAAGAGTTGGAATCAGTTGCTGGGAATGCAGCTTCTAAAATTAATATGAAGGTAGAAGAAGCGGGTATTAGTCTATTGGCATCATACACAAGAAATGGTCGTGAAGTAGTTAATATGATGCAGATTGCGTGTGGACTTGCCATTACAGAAGATAGAGATAGTGTAAAAGTGGAGGATATCGAGTGGGTGATTCACTCTAGCCAGCTCGCTCCTAAATACGAAAACAAAATTAAAGAGTTGTCAAAGCCAGGGCTTGTAAATGGACTTGCTGTATTTGGTCCAAATTCAGGTGCGCTTTTGGAAATCGAAGTTACCGCAATCCCAACTGAAGAGAAAAAAGGGACAGTTAATATCACAGGGATTGTAGAAGAAGAAAGCATGGGAAATCAAGGGAAATCTATCCGAAGAAAAAGTATGGCAAAAGGTTCTGTAGAAAATGTCATTACCGTTTTAAGAAAATTGGGTGTTCCAGCTGCTGATTATGATATCCATGTCAATTTTCCAGGAGGAATACCAATAGATGGACCATCGGCAGGGATTGCGATGGCAACAGGGATTTATTCAGCAATTTTCAAAATTCCAGTTAGTAATATTGTGGCAATGACTGGAGAAATCAGTATTCACGGTACGGTAAAACCAATTGGTGGGGTAATTCCAAAGATAAAAGCAGCCAAGCAGGCTGGTGCACAAAAGGTCATTATTCCTTTTGATAACATGCAATCCATCATTAAAGAAATTGACGGAGTAGAAGTGATACCAGTAAAGGATTTTCAGGAAGTGCTAGATCTTGCATTAGTAAGGGAAAAAGCGGCAGAAACTAATTTTGATAGTATCCTGCAAGCACCAATCCCTATTTCTAAGACAGAATCAATGTAAAGTCAGGGCAGGCCAAATGCAGGTCTGCCCCCTTTTTATTACCATGAAAATTTAGGCTTTCCCTTTGCACTTCCGGATGGAAAAAGGTAAAATTTTGACTACAAGTTTCATAAATAACTTAGAGCTACTAGCAAATGATAGTAAAACACGATTCTTTCTTTTGTCTTTAGCTAGTATAATTAGACAGGGCTTGGCAATTAGGATAGAATTGAACAAAGAAATATATAGGAAGAGCGTACGGGGGTGTTACCATGGCAACAAACAAGGAATATCATGTTCCATTATTGCCTTTACGAGGACTTATGGTCTTCCCTACAATGGTTTTACATTTGGATGTAGGAAGAGAGAAGTCAATAGAAGCATTAGAACAAGCGATGCTTGGAGATAATATAGTCGTCCTTTCTACCCAGAAAGAAGTAGGAAAAGACAATCCAACGAAAGAGGATCTTTATGAATGGGGAACTTTAACAAAAGTTAAACAAATGTTAAAGCTACCAAATGGAACAGTCAGAGTGCTTGTAGAAGGCCTCGAACGAGCAAAAATAGAAGAATTTATAGAAAAAGACACGCATTGGGAAGCAAAGCTCCTTACATACCCAGATCCAGATGAAAAAGATGCAGAAGATGAGGCGTTAATGAGAACATTGTTGGATTATTTCCATACCTATACAAAGCTCTCTAAAAAAACGACGATTGAAACATATCATACTGTATCCGATATTTCAGAACCGGGGCGTATGGCGGATATTATTACTTCTCATCTGCCAATTAATATGAAAGAAAAACAATCTGTTTTGGAAACAAAAGATGTAAAAGATCGTCTTCATAAGGTAATCCGACACGTGAACAATGAGAAAGAAGTCCTTCAATTAGAAAAGAAAATCGGTCTTCGCGTAAAACGTTCTATGGAGCGTACACAAAAAGAATATTATCTTCGTGAACAGATGAAAGCTATCCAAAAAGAGCTTGGCGATAAAGAAGGTAAGGGTGGAGAAATTCAAGAATTAAAGGAGCGGGTCGAAAAAATTGGTATGCCGGAAAATGTAAAAAAGACGGCATTGAAAGAAATTGACCGCTATGAAAAAATCCCTTCCAGTTCTGCGGAAAGTTCTGTCATTCGTAACTATATTGATTGGCTGTTAAATTTGCCTTGGACAGAAGCAACAAAGGACCAACTTGACATTATTCGAGCTGAAGAGATTTTAAATGAAGATCATTTCGGGCTTGAAAAGGTGAAAGAGCGTGTGCTGGAATATTTGGCTGTACAGCAGTTAACACAATCATTGAAGGGTCCGATACTCTGTCTTGCAGGACCGCCTGGTGTCGGGAAAACATCGCTGGCAAGATCTATTGCTAAATCTTTGGATCGTAAATTTGTCCGGGTTTCCCTCGGAGGTGTCCGCGATGAATCCGAAATAAGAGGACATAGAAGAACATATGTAGGGGCAATGCCAGGACGAATCATCCAGGGCATGAAAAAAGCAGAAACGATAAATCCAGTGTTTTTGTTGGATGAAATAGACAAAATGTCAAATGATTTCAGAGGTGACCCTTCGTCTGCACTATTGGAAGTATTAGATCCAGAACAAAACCATAATTTCAGTGATCACTATATCGAAGAAGCGTATGATTTATCCAATGTCATGTTTATCGCAACAGCGAACAACTTGGCGACTATTCCTGGACCGCTCCGTGATCGAATGGAAATTATTACAATTGCAGGATACACAGAGATCGAGAAGCTGAATATTGGAAAAGACCATCTTCTTCCGCGTCAAGCAAAAGAGCATGGGCTGCAGAAGAATCTTTTACAAATAAGAGATGAAGCGTTGATGGCTATTATCCGTTATCATACCCGTGAGGCAGGAGTTCGTAGTTTGGAAAGACAGATTGCTTCAATCTGCAGAAAAGCAGCGAAAATTATCGTATCCGGTCAGAAGAAACGGGTAGTGATTACTGAAAAAAACTTAGTTGAATTTTTAGGGAAGCCAAAATTCCGATATGGACAGGCAGAAGTGGAAGACCAAGTAGGTGTCGCAACAGGACTTGCTTATACAACTGTAGGTGGAGATACATTATCCATTGAAGTCTCCGTTTCACCAGGTAAAGGGAAGTTGATGTTGACTGGTAAACTTGGGGATGTCATGAAGGAATCCGCACATGCTGCTTTTAGTTTCATCCGGTCCAGAGCAGATGAACTCAATATTGATCCAGATTTTAATGAAAAAAATGATATACACATCCATGTTCCAGAAGGGGCAGTACCTAAAGACGGTCCATCTGCAGGGATAACGATGGCGACTGCCCTCATCTCCGCTCTGACAGGGCGCCCTGTTCATAAAGATGTCGGCATGACAGGCGAAATAACGTTAAGAGGCCGTGTTCTACCAATTGGGGGATTAAAGGAAAAGTCTTTAAGTGCTCATCGTGCTGGCCTTAAAAAAATAATTTTACCAAAAGAGAATGAAAAAGATTTGGATGATATTCCAGAAAGTGTGCGCAAAGATTTAACGTTTGTTTTAGTTTCACATTTAGATCAAGTGTTAGAACACGCATTAGCAGGAGAGGGAAAATGAAAGTAACTCAAGCAGAAATTGTCATTAGTGCTGTTAAACAAGAGCAATACCCAAGTGAACTATTACCTGAATTCGCTTTGGCTGGGCGTTCAAATGTCGGAAAATCCTCTTTTATCAACAAGATGATCAACCGCAAGAACCTGGCAAGAACGTCATCAAAACCAGGAAAAACGCAAACCCTTAATTTTTACCTCATTAACGAAAAGATGCATTTCGTTGATGTACCAGGATATGGTTTTGCTAAAGTTCCAAAATCTGAGCGGGATGCATGGGGGAGAATGATGCAAACGTATTTGACATCGAGAGAACAGCTTCGTGCCGTGCTCCAGATAGTCGATCTTCGTCATCCACCATCAAAAGACGATGTCACCATGTACGAATATCTTAAACATTATGATTTACCAGTAATCGTAATTGCAACAAAAGCAGATAAGATCCCAAAAGGAAAATGGCAAAAACACCTTAAGGTGGTCAGAGAAACCCTTAAGATGGAAAAAGAAGATGAAGTAATCCTCTTTTCATCTGAAACAGGACAAGGTAAAGATGAAGTATGGGGTATTTTACAAAAAAGAATGAAGTAAAAAAGAAACTGTGTGCAGAAATGTACGCAGTTTTCTTTGAATTTGGGAGGAGAAATTTTGAAAAATAAACTATTTTATCAAGACCCTTACATAAAGGAATTTACTGCTACGTTGCAAAAACAAGAAAAAGATAATAGCAATGGAGAATGGTACGCTGTTTTAGACAAGACTGCTTTTTATCCGGAGGGTGGGGGACAACCATTCGATACAGGGGTTTTAAATGACATAACTGTGGTAAACGTCCAAGAAATAAATGATGAAATCAGACATTATTTAGAAGCTCCACTTCCGGAAGGAACAACAAACATATCTGGAATAATTGATTGGGAAAGACGTTTCGATCATATGCAGCAACATGCTGGCCAGCATCTTCTATCAGCAGCTTTTGAAGAGCTTTTTTCTTATAAAACAATAAGCTTTCATTTAGGAAAAGAAATGTGCACCATTGATATTGCAACACCTGAATTGACTCTGGATGAGGCAAACAAAGCGGAAGGGCTTGTGAACCAAATAATTCTAGAAAATCGCATGATTGAAACAAAATGGGTTTCAAAGGAAGAACTTTCTTTATATCCGCTTAGAAAAGAGCTTTCTGTTAAAGAAAACATCCGTCTTGTAATTGTACCTGAATATGATTACAACGGATGTGGCGGCACACATCCAAATAGTACAGCAGAAGTGAGTGCCCTAAAAATAATGAACTGGGAAAAGCAAAAAAAGAAAGTGCGCATTACTTTCATTTGCGGAAACAGGGTGCTTAAAGAACTGCATGAGAAACAGAAAGTGATAAGTGAGTTGGCCATACAATTAAATGCTCCTCAGGCTAGTATGGTAGACGGTGTAAAAAGACTATTAGAACAAAATAAAGAACTCGAAAAAACTGTAAAAGAACAAACGAACATGCTCCTGGAGTTCGAAGCAGACAGCATACTATCTGAAGTAGAAATAAAAGGGGATCTTAACGTTATTGGTAAGGTATTTCAAAATCGCACCTTTAGTGATTTGCAGATTCTTGCAAGAAATATAACCAATACAAATGAAAATATGAATGTTTTACTTGTCTTAGAAAATAACGAGAAGCTACAATTTGTTTGTGCGCGGGGAAAAGCTTCAGAAATTAATATGAACATGATTACAAAAAGACTTATAACGGAGATTAATGGAAAAGGTGGGGGCACAGTAGATTTTGCTCAAGGAGGAGGAAGAGGTACTGGAGATATAGTATTACAAGCGTTCATTCGGTTAGTAAAATAAACATTATACCTAAAAAGGGTCTGTTTAGAATCTCATGGATAATGACAACCTAACAGGTTCTTTTTTTAGTATTGATAAGTAGCTTTCTAGGGATAATTAAGTTCAAAATCAAATCAAATGTTGGTTAAGGCGGTTAAGAAATTTCTCCAAATAAAAGCCTAAATTCTGCGGGGAATGATCATTTGATATTGCCAAGCTATCTCCTATTCCTCAAAAATAATAGAAATTTCAAAAAATAAGTTTAATGATGTTTGTCTTTAGGGAATAGGATGTATAGAGAGCATTTCTGAGCATACATAAGAAAGATAGGTCGTAAGTTATTCAGGAGTGTAAGTTTACAGAATTATTAGGAAAAACCTATCAATAGGTCATTTGTAGTAGTTTCTCGCAATTGTTAACATATTAGGGAGACATAAAAAAATAGACGTTAAGGGGGATTCAGGACATTGAAAAAAAGGATATGGCTTATCGCATTATTCCTTTTATCTACCATTCTGGCAGCATGTGGTGGAAAAGTGACAACAAGTGAAGGATATGAATTGGTAGAGGAAGGGAAATTTAAGTTTGCTTCTTCAGGAGAATTTGCCCCGTTCAGTGTGACAGATGGGAGCGGGAATATGACAGGCTTTGATATTGAAGTCGGGGAAGCTATCGCAGCTGAACTCGGTCTTGAGTCTGATCAAGAAAAATACACATTCGCAAGTATTGTTGAAGGAGTAAAAAACGGTCGTTTTGATGCTGCTGTAGCCTCTCATACGATTACCGAAGACAGATTAAAAGAAGTGGATTTTTCCACGCCTTACTATTATTCAGGTGCACAAATTTTTGTAAGACCTGATAGTGATATCGAAACATTGGACGATTTGGAAGGAAAAGAGATCGCGGTGTCCAGGGGATCTACTTATGCATCTCTTGTTGCCGATCTGACGGATAATATCGTGAATTATGATAGTGATGTCGTTGCTTTGGAATCACTGAATAACGGCCGCCACGATGTGGTAGTAACAGACTTTGTAACCGGTCGAGAGGCGATCGGTGCAGGGATGACACTCGAAGGCCGTGAACTTCTTGACAGAAGTGAACAGGCTGTAGCAGTTGCAAAGGGTAATGAGGCTTTACTCGAAGCCATTAACGCAGCACTAGAAAAGCTAAGAGAAGATGGAACACTTGCAGAAATAAGTCAAAAATACTTTGGTGAAGACATCACTTCAGACCCGGATGAGTAAAATGTTAAAAGTCTAATAAAATCCTGTCTCTGAAATGTGTGGTGCTTCGTTCACCACACATTTTTTTGGAGGTATAACAAAGGAAGTGGAACAAGTATGCCTAGTTTAGCGCACTTTTTTGATGTTTTTTTCGGTTCTTATGATATGTTCCTTAAAGGAATGTGGAATACACTACAAGTAACGGTTGTATCTATAGCAATTGCACTCATAGTTGGCTTGTTTTTTGCATTCTTAAAAATTTCTAGTATTAAAGTGTTAGCTTGGATAGCAAATACGTATATTTATATAGTCCGTGGAACTCCACTTATTGCACAAATATTTATTTTTTACTATGGAATGGTTGAACTAGGTATATCTGGTTTTTGGTCGGTTACACTTGCCCTTGCTTTTCATAACGGGGCATATATTGCTGAGATATTTAGAGGTTCTATTCAATCCATAGATAAAGGTCAGATGGAGGCAGGTCGATCTTTAGGAATGCATAGTAATTTGACAATGCGCAGGATAATTTTACCCCAAGCGTTTCGACGTGCCCTACCTCCATTAGGGAATCAATTTATTATCTGTGTGAAAGATTCTTCCTTAGCAGCTTTCATAGGATTCTTTGAGTTATTTGGTGTCGCTCAAACGTTAGGATCAAATTCATTTGACTATATGACTCATTTATTAGTTGTATCTGTATACTATTTAGTTCTTGTTGGCTTAATAGGTATCGTCGTAAACATTTTAGAACGCAAATTTTCAGCAAGTGATAGATAGGAGGGGGAAAAATGAGTAACAAAATTGAAGTAACGGACTTGAATAAATCTTTTGGTGATTTACATGTTTTGAAGGATATTTCTTTATCAATTAAAAACAAAGAGGTAGTCTGCCTGATTGGTGCCAGCGGGTCTGGAAAGAGTACGGTTCTGCGCTGCTTAAATTTTCTTGAAATGAAAGATAGCGGAATTGTAGTAATAGATGGAAAGGAAATTGATGTGAAAAAAGATGATCTAAACCAAGTACGCCAACAGGTCGGGATGGTCTTTCAACACTTTCACCTTTTTCCACATATGACGGTGCTTCAAAACGTCATGGAAGCACCTGTTCAACTAAAGAAAGCAAAAAAAGAAGAAGCGAAAAAAACTGCGCTGGACCTTTTGGAAAAAGTTGGTTTGTCCGACAAGGCGGATGTTTATCCTGAAAAGCTATCAGGAGGTCAAAAGCAACGTGTTGCCATCGCAAGAGCGTTGGCCATGAAGCCGGAAGTTATGCTATTTGATGAACCCACTTCAGCACTAGATCCAGAACTTGTTGGAGAGGTTTTAAAAACGATGAAACAATTGGCAGAAGAGGGTATGACTATGGTCGTCGTAACACATGAAATGGGCTTTGCCCAAGAAGTGGCAGACAGGGTTATCTACATGCATGATGGCAAGATTGTTGAAGAAGGAACACCACATGAGCTATTTAATATGCCACAGAACCAACGGACAAAAGACTTCCTGGAGGCAGTCCTTTAATCACAACAAAGACCTACATCATGTGAATATTCATTCCACTGATTGTAGGTCTTTCAATAAGCTTTTTTCTTTATGTTTGTTGTTATTCCATACTCGAGTTTGTGAATGCTTGCTTATTTCTTTTTAACTACCAAAAAAGCACCGATAATTATAAGGATAACAGGCCAGTAGTTGTATAGGTGCTCTACACCGGTTTCTACAACACCAAGCATTTCCATGAAGGTACCGTAAAAAAGAAAGAAGCTGGCCAAAATGCATAGCAGAACACCTTCGAACATGCCGCCTTTCGTCTTTTGAGCACGGAGGATGAATCCAACACCGAGTATTAGTATGATTACAGCAAAATGGTCTGGCCATACTGCTACTGTATCCTTTAATTGAAAATGAAGCCCAATTCCGAGTAAGACAAAGCCTGGGAGGATATTTGGATAATCACTTTGTTTATATGCTTGTAATAAAAGTGCTGCACCTGTAATAACGAGAAGGGTGGACCATGTGAACATGCCATCCCATAGAGAAATGTTTAATTGTTGTAACAGGAAATATAAACCAAAGAAAAGTAAAAGTAAACCTGGTAAAAAGCTATTCTTCTTCATAAATTCCTCCCTGTAATCGAGGCTGAAACCTTGATTCTCCTATGATTTTCTGATAATGTACAAGTTGGTGAATAAAAGAATTGTAATGTTTGTAATATAGAACTAAGAGAATTGTCCATTCATTGTTGTTTTTTGATGCATTTCGTCAGTTGTTCACATTTTATCAAATGCCTGAACCTTTCGTCATGTTATAATTTTTACAAATGCTATTATTTTTCTGGGGGTGTACGAACAAGTGCATATTATAGTAGTTAGTGTTAATTATAAAACGGCCCCTGTTGAAATACGTGAAAAATTAACTTTTAATACAGCTGATCTGGAGAAAGCGATGGTTGCCTTGAAGGAGCAAAAATCCATCTTGGAAAATACCATTGTTTCGACCTGTAATCGAACGGAAGTTTATGCAGTGGTAGATCAGTTGCATACTGGACGTTATTATATTAAAGCCTTCCTTGCAGACTGGTTTGGTCTGGAGAAGGAAGAATTTTCTCCTTACTTAAACATATATGAGAATGATGGAGCCATTGAGCATTTGTACAGAGTTTCCTGTGGATTAGATTCCATGGTACTTGGTGAAACACAAATTCTTGGTCAAATTCGTAACAGTTTCCTGACAGCACAAGAGTATCATACGGTTGGAACTATCTTCAATCAATTATTTAAGCAGGCAATCACGCTTGCAAAACGTGCACATTCTGAAACTGATATTGGCTCAAATGCGGTTTCTGTCAGTTATGCGGCAGTAGAGCTTGCGAAAAAGATATTCGGGGATCTCCGAAATAAGCATGTATTAATTTTAGGCGCAGGGAAAATGGGAGAACTAGCCGTCCAGAACCTTCACGGCAATGGGGTAGAAAAAGTAACGGTTATGAACCGCTCAGTGGAAAAAGCGGAAAATTTGGCAAATCGTTTTGACGGACAAGCGAAGTCCATGCAGGAGCTTTCCTGTGCGTTGGTAGAAGCAGATATATTAATCTCTTCTACCGGTGCAAAAGATTTTGTTATTACGAAAGAAGATATGACATATGTGGAGCGCATGAGAAAAGGGCGCCCATTATTTATGATTGATATCGCAGTGCCACGAGATTTGGATCCTGAGTTAGACAAGCTGGACAGCGTATTCCTATATGATATAGATGATCTTGAAGGAATCGTTAATGCCAATCTTGCAGAAAGAAAGAAAGCAGCAGAAGAGATTGAGCTTTTCATTGAAGAAGAGATTGTAGATTTTAAATATTGGCTTAATACTCTTGGCGTGGTACCAGTAATTTCTGCGCTTCGTCAAAAGGCATTAGATATTCAATCTGAGACGATGCATAGCATACAGCGGAAACTTCCTCATCTTTCCGAGCGTGAAATGAAAGTGTTGAATAAGCACACAAAGAGTATTATTAACCAGATTTTGCGTGACCCGATTCTTCGCGCAAAAGAGCTTTCAGCTGAACCGAATGCCGAGGATTCACTAGACCTATTCACTAAAATCTTTAACATTGAAGAAGCGGTTCAACAGGAAGTCCAGAAGCAGTATTACACTGTGAAGAAGGAAAAAGAAGCAACCCCTATTGGAATCCCGCTTCCTCAAGCTGCGACATACCAGTCGTAAGAGAGGCTGTTCTATATGCTAGAGATGACTATCGCAAGGCTGTACGAATTAACGGTATTACTATATGCCTTAAGCGTTCTCTTATATTTTATTGATTTTCTTCAAAATAACCAGAAGGCTAACAAAACGGCCTTCTGGTTACTTGCAATTGTATGGGTTTTACAATCAATTTTTTTATTTTTACGGATGCTTGATACAGGTAGATTTCCAATTTTGACTCTTTATGAAGGTATGTACTTTTATACTTGGGTGCTAATTACCCTCTCCCTTATCATTAATAGAATTTTACGGGTAGATTTTATCGTCTTCTTTACGAATGTCATCGGCTTTTTAGTTTTAGCTTTACATACCTTTACGCCCTATCAACATGAATCTCAAGTTGTCGTACAGGCACTGGTTTCTGAATTGCTGATCATCCATGTAACGATGGCAATCTTGTCTTATGGTGCATTTTCTCTATCATTTGTTTTCTCGATGCTCTATCTCATTCAATATCGCTTATTGAAAGAGAAAAAATGGGGGAAACGGCTACTACGAATTGAGGATTTATCTAAGCTGGACCATATGTCATATGTATTAAATGTAATAGGGGTACCGATGCTATTATTATCACTGATACTTGGTAGTATCTGGGCTTCCGTAAAACTTGCAGAGTTTCAATGGTACGATGCTAAGGTTATAGGCTCTTTTATTGTCATTACTGCATATAGCTATTATTTTTACCAAAGGATTGCTAAAGGAATAAGTGGTAAAGCAATAGCCAATTGGAATATTGCTGCATTTCTTGTTGTACTTATCAACTTTTTTCTTTTTGGCAGACTTTCAAATTTCCATTTTTGGATTTTATAGAATCCCAAATTGTTGGGGTGAGGAGGAAATATGCGAAAAATTATTGTAGGTTCTAGAAGAAGTAAACTAGCTTTAACACAAACAAATTGGGTAATCGATCAATTAAAGGCTTTAGGTGCGCCGTTTGATTTTGAAGTGAAGGAAATTGTTACAAAAGGGGACAAAATTTTAGACGTAACTCTTTCCAAGGTAGGAGGCAAAGGCCTTTTTGTAAAAGAGATTGAACAAGCCATGTTTGATAAAGAAATAGATATGGCTGTTCATAGTATGAAGGATATGCCTGCAGTGTTACCAAAAGGTTTAACGATTGGTTGTATCCCGTTCCGTGAAGACCATCGTGATGCATTCATCTCAAAAGGTCATGTTACATTTAGAGATTTGCCAAGTGGTGCGATTGTGGGGACGAGTAGCTTGCGTCGTGGTGCTCAGCTTCTGGCAAAGCGTCCAGACATTGAAATAAAATGGATTCGCGGTAACATTGATACACGTCTTGCCAAGCTGGAGAGTGAAGAATACGATGCGATCATTCTAGCAGCAGCAGGGCTTGCGAGAATGGGTTGGTCTAATGATGTGGTAACAGAATTCCTTGATGAAGATATTTGCCTTCCAGCAGTTGGTCAAGGTGCCCTTTCCATTGAATGCAGGGAGGATGACAAGGAATTACTGGATACCCTAGCTTTATTCACAGACGCAGTAACGGAAAAAGCGGTCCTTGCAGAGCGAGCTTTCCTTGATAAAATGGAAGGCGGGTGTCAGGTTCCAATTGCAGGATTTGCAACTGTAGGACAGGATGACCAAGTGACACTTTCCGCTTTGGTCGGTGCACCAGACGGATCGATCCTTTATAAAGAAAGAATTACTGGAACAGACCCAATTAAAGTTGGTTTAGAAGCAGCTGAAAGCCTAACCCTACAAGGTGGTAAAGCTTTAATTGATAATGTGAAAAAGGAGCTTGATCAATAATGAATCGTACTTTGCCTTTAGCCAATAAACGCATTCTTATCACAAGAAGCAAAGAGCAGGCATCGTACTTTTCCCGTCAAGTTCAAGAACTCGGAGGGACCTCATTGGAAGTCCCTCTTATTCAGTTTCAGTTTCCGTCTAATCAAGCGGAGTTGAAAAAAGAGATTACACAAAACATTTCATCATTCGAATGGATTGTTTTTACCAGTGTTAATGGTGTGAAGTTTTTCTATGAATTGTATCAAGGAAAACTACCAAACAAAACAGCTGCAGTGGGAAAAAAAACAAAAGAAGCTCTTTTATTACTAGGAAATGAAGTGGATATCATACCTGAAAAGTATTCAGCAGAAGACTTGGTAGAGATGTTTGCTCAATGGGAACCATCGTCTATTTTGCTAATACAGGGCAATCTCGCCCGGCCCATTTTACGTGATGAACTAGCGAAACTAGGGTACAATGTTAAACAGATAGTGGTATATGAAAACAGATTGAGTATCCCTGAAGAAAAGGAATGCACCATTGTAAAGGAAGCAAATATAGATTTATACACCTTTACTAGTCCATCTACTGTACATAATTTTATAAAAATATTTGGCTTGCCCGAAGGTCCGGTAGCTGCTATTGGTCCAATAACAAAGCAGGCTTTAGAAAAAGCGGGAATACAAGTAGATATTTGCCCACAAGAATACACTGTGGATGGGTTGATTCAAAACATATTACAATTTTTTACTAGGGAGGATTAAAAATGAAAGACTTACAATTTGCCCGTCATCGTAGACTAAGAAACTCAGCAAGTATGCGCTCATTAGTGCGTGAAATCCATTTACACAAAGAAGATCTTATCTATCCTATTTTTGTGGTAGAAGGAGAAAATATAAAAAATGAAGTACCATCTATGCCTGGTGTCTACCATTTATCTTTAGATCTATTAAAAGAAGAGATGGCAGAAGTATCAGATCTAGGGATAAAATCTGTTATTGTTTTTGGTGTGCCAAAAGAGAAAGATGAAGTAGGGACTCAAGCCTACCATGAACACGGAATTGTACAACAAGCAATTTCCTTAATAAAAGAGAACTTCCCTGAACTTGTAGTCATTGCGGACACATGTCTTTGCCAATACACATCCCATGGACATTGTGGAATTGTAGAAGAAGGGAATATACTAAATGATCCAACACTAGATCTACTTGCACGTACTGCTGTAAGTCAGGCTCGTGCTGGTGCGGATGTTATCGCACCATCCAACATGATGGACGGATTTGTTGCAGCTATCAGAGAAGGACTTGATGCGAATGGATTTGAAGACGTACCGATTATGTCATATGCAGTCAAATATTCTTCTGCATTTTACGGCCCTTTTCGAGATGCTGTCCACAGTTCACCACAATTTGGTGATAGAAAAACTTATCAAATGGATCCAGCTAATCGCCAGGAAGCGATTCGTGAAGCTGAATCCGATGTGATGGAAGGTGCGGATTTCCTAATCGTAAAACCTGCACTTGCTTACCTTGACATTATCCGTGACGTGAAAAACAACTTCAATATACCGGTAGTTGCTTATAATGTAAGCGGAGAGTATTCCATGATTAAGGCAGCTGCTTTAAATGGCTGGATAAACGAAAGAGAAACAGTAATGGAGAAGATGATCGGTATGAAACGTGCCGGAACAGATTTGATAATCACTTATTATGCCAAAGACGTTGCCCGTTGGTTGAATGAAGAGTAAATTTATTGAGTTTTACAAAGAGACACGGTAAATGGACCACTTGTAGATGTCAAAAATAACAGTAATGTTCTTTAAATTTAGAAAGGGTGAAGTGGAATGAGAAGCTTTGAAAAATCTAAACAAGCATTTGCAGAAGCATCTAAACTAATGCCGGGCGGGGTTAATAGCCCCGTTCGTGCCTTTAAATCCGTAGACATGGATCCAATATTCATGGAGAGGGGAAAAGGTTCCAAAATCTATGACATCGATGGTAATGAATACATAGATTATGTTCTTTCCTGGGGACCGCTTATTCACGGCCATTCGAATGATAGAGTAGTCGAAGCAATTAAGAAAGTAACAGAATCTGGAACAAGCTTTGGCGCTCCAACACTTATTGAGAACGAACTTGCAAAATTGGTTATTGAACGCGTCCCTTCAATTGAAGTTGTAAGGATGGTTAGCTCCGGAACAGAGGCTACGATGAGTGCTCTTCGTTTAGCGCGCGGATACACAGGTAGAAACAAAATTGTAAAGTTTGAAGGCTGCTATCACGGTCATGGGGATTCATTGTTGATTAAAGCTGGATCTGGTGTGGCGACACTAGGTTTACCTGACAGTCCTGGAGTGCCGGAAGGAGTTGCGCAAAATACTATAACGGTCCCATACAATGATTTAGAAAGCATAAAAGTTGCTTTCCGTGAATTTGGTGAAGATATCGCCGGAGTTATCGTGGAGCCTGTTGCCGGTAACATGGGTGTAGTCCCACCACTACCTGGATTTTTAGAAGGTTTACGTGATATTACTACTGAATACGGTTCAGTATTAATTTTTGATGAAGTCATGACGGGATTCCGTGTCGATTATCATTGCGCACAAGGATACTACGGGATAACACCTGATTTAACCTGTCTAGGGAAAGTAATAGGAGGAGGTCTACCGGTCGGTGCCTACGGTGGAAAAGCAGAAATTATGGCCCAAGTTGCCCCGAGCGGTCCTATCTATCAGGCGGGAACATTATCAGGGAACCCACTTGCAATGACGGCAGGATATGAAACATTATCTCAATTGACACCAGAAACGTATAAAGCATTTGCAAAGAAGGCAGATCGTTTAGAAGAGGGAATTAACGCCTTAGGCGAAAAGTACAACGTGCCTGTAACAGTAAACCGTGCGGGTTCGATGATTGGCTTCTTCTTCAACGATGAGAAAGTAGTAAACTATGATATAGCTAAATCATCAGACTTAGGCTACTTTGCACTATTCTTCCGTGAAATGGCAAATAATGGCGTGTTCTTACCACCTTCCCAATTTGAAGGCTTGTTCCTATCTACAGCACATAGTGATGAAGATATCGAGAATACGTTAGAAGCAATTGAAAAATCGTTTGCTGCTATAAAGGTTAATCAATCGTAATAAAGATAACCGTCCAGGATGTGAGCATCCAGGGCGGTTTATTTGTTACTTATATTGCTCGAATTGTGTTGGTAATGATGGTGAGATATTGAATTTGATGGGTAGGATTTATAGCTGGGAGTTTGGGATTTACTAAAGTTACTATCAGATTTAATCTTGCTCATTCTGGATGCAAGTGGAAAATTACTTTGACCCCGTTTTGGCACGAACTCGCCACATTTTAGCCCGCACACAAAATTCTAAGATCGTGAATCCTATAAGGTGCCAGGTGGAAATCATGAAGCAGCCCCCTTTCTAATCAAAACATAGGTAATATGCTCTTTTTAATAAATTTGTAGTTTTCAGTTTGGGAATTTTAATGGAATATTCCCCCTTCAACTTTGATGTGTTAAAATGGGAATATATGTTCGTGAGTTGGAAGGGGGATACTTTAAAATGTTAACGAATAAAGAAGATGTAATAAAGATTCTCCAGAGCGATGAAAGGATGATGGAAATTATAAAGGCTGCAAGTTCATTGAATTTACCTGATTGGTGGATATGTGCAGGTTTTGTACGTTCTAAAATCTGGGATACATTACATGGGTTTCATGAAAGAACTGAGACCCCAGATGTCGATGTTATCTATTTTGATAACACAAACATTGATGAGAATTTTGAAAAGGAATTAGAGAATAAGTTGATAAGAATAATGCCTAATATACCTTGGTCTGTTAAAAATGAAGCAAGAATGCACATCATTAATAATTTTTCCCCTTATAGTTCTTCGGAAGATGCTATTTCAAAGTTTCCAGAAACTGCAACTGCTCTAGGAGTAAAGCTAGACAAGGATAATCATTTAGTTCTCACTTCTCCTTGTGGAATAGATGATGTCATTAATTTAGAATTGAAACCGACTCCCTACTTTTTAGAAACAAAAGAACTTGCTGCAATATATGAGGAGCGGATTATAAAAAAGAATTGGAAGACTATTTGGCATAAAATTAAAGTCCATCACATAATAAATAACTGATTGCGGAAAATGCCATTTCATTTGATGAAATGGCAGTGTGTAGACAAAGGTACATTTTTATTTAAATCCATGCAATTCCCTTGTTGATCGTAGTGGAAGACGCGCAGACTCCTCGAAAATGCTGACACATTTTCTTCGTGCGATGAATGGCTGCCGAAGCCTTCCTTGTCCTGCGGGAGGAAGGGACATGGGAAACCCCACAGGGCGCAGCCCGAGGAGGTTCCCGGACCGCCCGCGGAAAGCGAAGCGTCTGCAACGAAGATCAACAGTTAAATACAAATCTAAAAATAATTTGGGTTTGTCAACAGTCTGCCATTTCATTTGATGAAATGGTTTTTAAAAATTTACAGTGGGGTGTTTTAGTTCTGTCAACCACTGAGCAAAATTGATTTATCCGTTCCTTCTCTTCAATTATTAAAAGAAGCCACCCCAATACTTGTCCTTTCCCATATATCTATCCTCGTCCCACGTTCAAATATACCCACATACGCTCTTTTTTCTCATTTCATTCATATTCCTATCTCTCCGTTCATACATCTTTATTGATATAGTAAATATTTTTAGGTTTGAAAGGAGGAACCCCCTTTGTCTTCAGAACAGCAATCGTGCTTGCGATTTTCAGTAGAAGAATCTATATGGTTTCAAAAGGGACAGGAAGTATCTGAGCTCATTTCCATCGCTTTAGATCCAGACATACAGATTTATGAGCAAGACCAATATGTTTCCATTCGGGGAGCTTTAGTATTAACGGGGGAATACCAATTAAATTTAGGTGAGGATAATGAGGAAGAAGAATACCAGCCACAGGCCAGGATTGTACAGGAAGTGGAAGAGAGGGAAGATGGGGTCTGCTCCTTGCAACACCGTTTTCCGGTAGATATAACCATTCCAAAAAACAGAATTCAGAGTTTAGATGATATCTATGTAGCTATTGAATCATTTGATTACAATATTCCAGAGCGTGGCTGCTTGCACCTAGATGCGGAACTTTCCATTTCTGGCATTTATGGTCATCAACAAAGTACTCACCCTTGGGAGGTACAAGAAGAGTCTTACGAGATCGAAGCGAACAGGGATAACGAGCACGAATATGAAGTAGAGCCAAATCGTGATCATGAGGCTGAATATGAAGTTGTGCCGAACTCGGATCATGATGAAGTTTATGGGGTAGTTTCTAACAGTGATCATGGTGAAGTTTATGAAGTGGAACCAAATCAAGATCATGAAGAGGTCTTTGAAAATCAGTATCAGAATACAGATGAACAAGAGTATGAACCGATGTATCGTAGCTCTCAATCAGATAATGAATTTGAAGAAGATACTTATCAGTATTATACAGAGGACGACAAAGAAGAGATACTGAACCAACATGAAATAGATGAAAGTGATCCTGATGATAATTATAACGACGGAAACTATGTTCCATTTAATGTGGAAGCTAGAAAAACTCCGGAAGAGGAGGAGGCACCTTATAATCCTACCGATTATTTGTATCAGGATAATGAGGATGCCTATTCTTCCCTCTATTCCCTTCAATCGAATCAATATCAGTCAGAAAAAAGAACTGGTAATCATGCAGTTGCAGAATTCGAAGAGGAGGAATATGCAGAATATCAGGAGGAGAGAGACGAAAATAATCTATCCTTAACCAAGATTTTTGCAGAAGATGATGGTCAGGAATTTACAAAACTAAAGATTTGTATAGTGCAACAAGGGGAGTCTATGGATCATATTGCTGAGAGGTATGACGTAAGCATACAACAGCTGATAAGGGTTAATAGATTGTCAACAGACGACCATATTAATGAAGGACAGCTGCTATATATTCCGGTAAAAGCTTCCTCAAAAAGCTAAGTTCCAGCTTTTGGAATTTATGTGAGGGAGGGAAACCTTTCTCACTTCTTTTAAGTTGGTTGACTATTAAAAGAGGAAAGTGAGTTTTCGATATGCAGACGAATGTGCATGGCATCGAAGAATTAATCTATCAATATGGAATGATTCCAGAATTTATCGAACAGCATGGGGGAGTATGGAGGGTTGCCACAAAAAATGGTGCATTTGCATTGAAAAAAATAAAAAAGGAAAGTGCATATCCTTTGTTCCGTAATATTCATTCTCTCTTTCAACGCGGTATTAAAACGGTGGTACCTATTTATCAAACAAGACAGGGGTATTATTTTATAGAGTCAATGAATGATGCTTATTATCTGATGCCTTGGATTGAGGATGAGGAAGAGCGGGAAGTGGATTATAAAGACAGTTTAATGTTTAAGGAACTTGCCAAATTGCATAGTATGACCGTTTCTGAAAAAGAATATCCTGAAGAAGAAATAACGAACTATTACAATAATCTTTCCAGAAATTGGACGAAAGAAGAACAAGAATTAGAAAGATTTGTAGATTCATGTGAGAAAAAGCTTTATATGTCCCCTTTTGAACTACAGGTGTGTACTTATGCACATGAAATATCACTTGCGCAAAAATTTTCCCAAAAAAAATTGGAAGACTGGCAAGAAGCCGTGAAAGAAACAAAAAAACATCGGGTTGCGATGACGCACGGAAGAATTTCCTTTCACCACTTTGTAAAAGATACTGATGGTAGAGGCTATTTTATTAGTTGGGAAAGGGCAAAGCAGGCGGCACCTGCTAATGACATTATTAGTTTTTATCAGCGTTACTTAAAAACATATCCTATTTTTTGTGATGATTGTATAGATTGGTTTTATGATTACCAAAAAGGATTCAGCCTGCAAGATTACGAAAAAGACCTCACTTTAAGTTACCTATCCCATCCTGCCTCGTTTATGCAGGCAGTTAATCAGTACCAACAGCCTAAAAATATGAGGGGTCGCTTCCACTCTGAACGTGAGTTAGTAAAGAAAATTCAGGATGGCTACTGGATGGCGAAAAACATCGAGTATGTTGCAGGTAGAATACATCAAATCGAAGAACAGAAGAAAAATAAAGAGACCCAAACCAGTTAACCTGGAATGGGTCTCTTTATTGCTTCAAATATTACTGCTAGCTTATCATGCTAATTTTTCAAGAAGGAGACTCTCCGCATCGTTTTTATATCATTAAACATGGAAGGAAAAGTATTCAGTGTAAGTGAAATATTCGGATATAGGCAATAAAAAAAGACCGGGCGGGTTTGCCCGGCTTTTCTTATATCCATTCCAAGTGAAAACAAATTGCAATGACAATACATATGGCTAAAATCAAAACATCAAACGTTGTTGGTAGAAAAATGGTGCGAATTCCTTGAAATACACAGATGGGAATTATAAACTGCGCACATACACCCCGAACTTGTCTAAGCCAAGGTGGCAAGGAATAGGGATTGTATTTCCGCATAGTTTGTACCTCCTTTAACGTACAAGTTTTGAAGCGTATATAACCAAGATATGAGCCTATTTAGAAATTAGTGCCCAAAATTGCACAAATAATAAATTTTATGCATAAGTTAATAAAAAGTTGGAGATGCTTATTGACTATTAGTACTTCTATTATGTAACATAGAAAGATAATAATATGATTTAAATACATGGACAGGGAAGAGTACAATGCCAGGCCCCTTAAGAGAGAGAAACCATATGCTGAAAG
This sequence comes from Sutcliffiella rhizosphaerae, assembly GCF_917563925.1. Taxonomy (GTDB): domain Bacteria; phylum Bacillota; class Bacilli; order Bacillales; family Bacillaceae_I; genus Sutcliffiella_A; species Sutcliffiella_A rhizosphaerae. Next base: position 287,763 of record NZ_CAKJTJ010000001.1, on the reverse strand, counting down.
GTTTCTTAGGAAAGCTGGATTGGAAGGTCGCCCTTGAGTAGTTTCAATGAAAATGTTTAGTAGTTGAAACCGGTGAAAAGCCGTTATCCGATTAGAGTGTACAGGGGAAGTCTCATTATTTCCCTGTGAAAAAAGGTGGTACCGCGAAACTTAACTCCTTTCGTCCTTTTATTGGATGAAGGGAGTTTTTTGTTGGCTTGTTTCGGTTTATTCTCAACAACAAACCGAAACAATGCCATTTCTTAAAAGAACAGGAGGAAAGTATTATGGAAACGAATGAAGTAAATCTCCCTACAAAATATGACCCGCAAACGATAGAGAAAAACCGTTATCAATATTGGCAGGATGGTCGTTTTTTTGAAGCGACAAATGATCAGGAGAAATCACCTTACACGATTGTAATTCCACCACCAAATGTAACGGGTAAATTACACCTTGGTCATGCATGGGATACCACGTTACAAGATATCATCACACGTATGAAGCGTATGCAGGGATTTGATGTTTTATGGCTACCAGGAATGGATCATGCCGGAATTGCTACACAGGCTAAAGTAGACGAGAAGCTACGTAACCAAGGAATTTCACGTTATGATCTAGGTCGCGAAAAGTTTATGGAAGAAGCTTGGAAATGGAAAGATGAATATGCCAAGCATATCCGAACGCAGTGGTCTAAACTTGGTCTTGGCTTGGATTATAGCCGCGAACGATTCACATTAGATGAAGGACTTTCCAAGGCAGTTCGTGAAGTATTTGTAAAACTATATAAAAAAGGACTTATTTATCGCGGAGAGTATATTATTAACTGGGATCCAGCTACGAAAACAGCTCTTTCAGATATTGAGGTTATTTACCAGGATGTACAAGGGGCGTTCTATCATATGAGATATCCATTATCTGATGGATCTGGACATATTGAAATTGCCACAACACGTCCAGAAACGATGCTTGGTGATACCGCAGTCGCAGTTCATCCTGAAGATGAGCGCTATAAGCATTTAATTGGAAAAATGGTGACATTACCAATTACTGGCCGTGAGATTCCAATTGTGGCTGATGACTATGTGGATATGGAATTCGGTTCTGGTGCAGTTAAAATAACATCAGCACATGACCCGAATGATTTCGAAATTGGGAACCGACATAACTTGGGGCGAATACTCGTTATGAATGAAGATGGTAGCATGAACGAAAAGGCTGGTAAATACGAAGGGCTAGATCGTTTTGAATGCCGGAAACAACTTGTAAAAGATTTGCAGGAAGAAGGTGTTCTTTTCAAGATAGAAGACCACCTACATTCTGTTGGACACAGTGAGCGCAGTGGTGCAGTAGTTGAGCCTTACCTTTCTACACAATGGTTTGTAAAAATGCAACCACTTGCTGACAAAGCGATTGAGCTGCAATCAAACGAAGATAAAGTTAATTTCGTTCCAAACCGTTTTGAGAATACTTATTTGCGCTGGATGGAAAATATTCGAGATTGGTGTATTTCCCGTCAACTTTGGTGGGGACATCGTATTCCAGCTTGGTATCATAAAGAAACTGGGGAAATTCATGTAGATCATGAACCACCTACAGATATCGAAAACTGGGAGCAAGATACAGATGTATTGGATACTTGGTTTAGTTCAGCGTTATGGCCGTTCTCAACAATGGGCTGGCCTGAGACCGAATCATTGGATTATCAACGTTATTACCCAACCGCTTGTTTAGTTACTGGTTATGATATCATTTTCTTCTGGGTATCTCGTATGATTTTCCAAGGTCTTGAATTCACTGGGGAACGCCCGTTCAATGACGTATTGATCCACGGACTAGTTCGTGATGAGCAAGGTCGAAAAATGAGTAAATCCCTTGGTAATGGTGTTGATCCAATGGAGGTTATCGAGAAGTACGGCGCAGATTCCTTGCGTTATTTCTTATCTACTGGAAGTTCACCTGGTCAAGACCTTCGTTTCAGTTATGAAAAAGTCGAATCTACTTGGAATTTCGCCAATAAGATCTGGAATGCCTCCCGTTTTGCTTTAATGAATATGGGTGATATGAAATTTCAAGAAATCGATTTAAGTGGCAAAAAGTCTGTGGCTGACAAGTGGATCTTAACTCGTTTAAACGAAACAATCGAGACAGTAACAAAACTTGCTGAGAAATACGAGTTTGGGGAAGTAGGGCGTGCGCTATACAACTTCATCTGGGATGATTTCTGTGACTGGTATATTGAAATGGCTAAGCTACCACTTTATGGTGAAGATGAAGCAGCTAAAAAGACAACTCGTTCCATTTTAGCTTATGTGCTTGATAACACGATGCGATTATTGCATCCATTCATGCCATTTATTACAGAAGAAATATGGCAGCAGCTTCCTCATGAAGGAGAGTCTATTACAGTTGCGAAATGGCCAGAGGTGAAGAGCGAGCTTACAGATAAAGATGCAGCTGCTGATATGCGTTTATTAGTGGACATCATTCGCAGTGTCCGTAATGTACGTGCAGAAGTGAACACGCCAATGAGCAAGCAAGTTAAACTGCTTGTAAAAACGAAAACTACTGACATTGCTGAAAAACTAGAAGTAAACCGTTCTTATCTTGAACGCTTCTGTAACCCGAGTGACCTGCTAATAGGTATAGATGTATCATTGGGAGACGGAGAAAAAGCAATGACAGCTGTTGTAACTGGGGCGGAGTTAATCCTGCCATTACAGGGTCTTATTAACATTGATGAAGAGATTGCACGTTTGAATAAAGAGCTTGCCAAGCTTAATAAAGAAGTTGATCGTGTACAGAAAAAGCTATCTAATCAAGGTTTCATCATAAAAGCTCCTGAAAATGTAATAGAAGAAGAAAAAGCAAAAGAAAAAGATTATGTGGAAAAACGCAACGCTGTGAAGGCTCGTATCGAAGAATTAAAAGGGTAATAAGTCATAGCTTTGCTAATAAAAAATGGTAGCTGAGATTAGTCACGATCTCTGCTACCATTTTTAATTGTGTTATCCAAGAAATTTTCGGTAATGATGCAATTCTCACAAACAACTTATCAAAAAACCACATTGAATGATGAAACCCTACCCATTCTAACTTACCCAATATCCATTAACGAATCCTTCCAAATTTCCTTTGCGCTTCCTATCATAGATTGAGTGCCGACAATAAAGATTGTGGTTGCTTTTTCTTGCATCACCAAATCTATCGCTTTAGATAGCAGTTTTGTTTCTTGGGCAGCTGCATGATATTTTCTTGCTACTTCCAAAGCATCTTTTGGAAAGTTTTTGTGGGAATGTTCAGGTGTAGTTACCACCAATATGTGAGAAAACTTGCTGCAAACTTGAATGACACCTTCGTAATCTTTATTTTCAGGAACCGCAATAATGGTTGCTACTTTTTTAGAATCCACTAGCGGCAACATTTCTTTTATATATTCTGCAGAAACTCGATTAATTGTACCATCTAAAATAATGTATGGATCTTTTGAGATAACTTCTAATCTACCTGGCCACTTTAAACTTTCTAGGGACTCTTGAATTACGTTAACAGGAATAGCAGATTTAACAATTGTTTCACATGCTTGGATCGCTAGAGCAGCATTTTCTGTTTGAAAAGATCCTAACAGTGGGAGGAAAAGATTTTCATAGTTACTTTTACTCATCAGACAATCAAAGTAGCTTCCTGACAAATCCGATCTTAGTAGACTTGGGATAAAGTCTGCTCCATAATAGGAGGCCTCAATACTAAGCTTACTTTTTATGTAGGTCATGACATCATTCGTTTGCTTCCCGATTATCACATGATCTGTCATGCTTTTTACGATCCCAGTCTTATGGGAGACAATATCATAAATAGTATTTCCAAGATACCCGACATGTTCTTCCATCACTTTTGAAATAATTGCCCATTTGTTTTCTAGAACATTCGTATCGTCATAAGTTCCACCTCGACCAATTTCAATGACATTAATATCTGTTTGCTCTTCTTTAAAATGAGCAAGTGCAATGGATAAAAGGATACCGGTTGGTCCAAGATAATGTTTTGGGTTTTCGATTCTACCTGTAATGTCGTCAATTGCTGGAGCATGGCTATTCATAAAGTATAAAAATTTTTCATCGGATATTGCTTTTCCATTAATCCTAATTCTCTCATTGTAATGAATGAGATGGGGGGAAGTGAACAAGCCAACTTTGTATCCTAAACGACGTAATATTGCAGCAATCATCCTAGATGTGGAACCTTTGCCTTTACTACCAGTTACCAGAATGGTCTTTTCTTTAGGTGGAAGTAAATTCAAAGTTTCCAGCAACTTTCTTGTTAAATGGGGAGCACGAGTAATCGCATCATTTTCTGCTATGTGATGCGGTTGCGCTCTAAGTAAAGAAGAGTAGAGATAAGGGATTGCCTCGTTCATCGTTTGGATTGTCATCTGATTCGCTCCCTTTCCAACTTGTCTAAAATAAACGATAAATAAAGCTGTACAATATTCACTTCACTTGTTTGGCACAATGTCCTACAGCCTACCACATCTTCTATTTCATTAAAAAGTAGATTATTTTCCTTATCAAACAAGAAATCGATGCCCGCAAGACCAAAATCAAAGAGCTTTGTGATTTGTGATACTAGCGCCTTTTCTCTCTCATTTAGGAAGTATGCGTCTGCACTTCCACCAAGTGAATAATTTGCTTTAAAGCTTTTATCGTTTTTTCTTAATACTGCTCCTACAATTTTATCACCCAGCACATAGACTCTAAGGTCTTTTCCAGGGGTACCAGCAAGAGGCTGAAGGATAAGCTCGTGCTCGTTTAAAGCATCTAGTACTTCTACTAATTCTTCTTGTTCATTCACCATAAAGACTTGTTCTCCGCCTCTTCCTGTGCGAGATTTTAAGATAAAAGGAAAGGGGATTGGTAGCGTATTGGTTTGTAAGTCTTTCGAATGGACAAAATGCGTCTCAAGCATTGGAATACCGTGTGGTGCAAGATATTGGTGCGTTGCTGCTTTATCGTTACAGATAGAAGAAACATGAAAGGGATTGAAGCAAGCAATGTTCATTTTTTCTAGCTGCATATTAAATAATGGATAAATATTTCGCATTATTACAAAGTCTGGAGTATTGCTCTTTATTCCATTGACAGATAAAAAGAGTCCTTTTGGCCCTGCACCAAAAGAAATATTGGATTGCAAAATGAAATCCAATGTTATATTTAGATTTTCTGCTTCTTGAAGAAACCAATCGATGAATGCAGCATTCTTGCTAGCATGTTCCTCTTCGTAAACCAGCCAGCCCCGCTTTTTCATTTCAAATGCTCCTTGTACTTTTGTAAGATGTGCGGAACAATATAGCTGGCTACATTGATCCCTGTGCAATCAAAAATATTTTTGATATGTGCATTGGAGTTAATTTCACAAACAAGTGGTGACCCATCTTCTGAAAACAGGAGATCCACTCCTGCGAAATCAGCACCGACCAGTTGGCTACTTTTTATCGCAAGTTCTATTTCTTCTTCAGAAGGATCGTACGTCAACATCTCTCCTCCATTGCTCACGTTTGCCCTGAAATCTGTTGAAGAAATACGCATCATAGACGCAACTACTTCATTTCCGACTACATTCAACCGAATGTCTTTTCCTTTGCTAGACGCTATAAATTCCTGAAGAAGAAAAGGCCGGTTACCAAGCTCATTTATTTTTTGTAGAAGATCTCCCATACTGTGTATCAAATATACTTGCATTCCAAAAGACCCGTAAGCTTCTTTTAAGACAAGCGGGAAACCTAGAGCTTTTGCTGCTTGGTGAAAAGGTGTATAATCCTGATGTTGATGAAACACAAATGGGGCCAAAATCGTTTTAGGCATTGGAATCCCATGAGCAGCCAACACTTGGAAGGTAAGTGATTTATTGTCACAAGTTTCAATGCAATTTGCATTATTGTAGACAGGAATCCCCATTGATTCGAATTGTTTAGCAAGAAGCACATCTTTATCAAGGAAAATAACAAAATGGGGAAGCTCTGGTTCTGAGTATCCTACTAACGTCGGTCCTGTGTCGGAGCAAGTAGGAAGTAGATGATTATTTTTCACTAACTTGGTGGTAATTGAGTATGACTTGGCGACTGTATCAATCCAGCTTGCCAACTCGATGAATTTTTCTTCCGATAAATTTCCATTATATATAATCCAGGCTTGATAATCTGCCATCTTTTCCTCCATAATAAATATCAAAATTTGTCTATATGTATCGCTATGAATGTTACTATTCACTATATTAACCTAAAAGGCACAAATCGAATATACCTGAGTAAAGGAGAAAACATGTTTAAATCGTGGAAAGAAGTGCAAGCTGTTACGGATGTACCTATAAAAAATGAAATCAACTTAGGGCTGGACCGATTGGAGATGTTTTTAGCCAATTTAGGTAACCCACAAGATAAATTAAAGGCAATTCATATTGGTGGAACAAATGGAAAAGGATCCACCTTACGTTTATTAGAGAGTGTGTTGCGAGAAGAGGAAATGAACGTGGGAGTTTTCCATTCTCCTGCCTATCAATATATCAATGACCAGATTTCAGTGAATGGTGTAATGATCTCTGATGAAGAGATGATGGAAATGATAAAAGTATTTTATGCTCATGGCTTGGAAGAGGCTGAATTAACAGAATTTGAATTGCACACAGCAATGGCATTTTATTATTTTGCTGAAATAAAAAAGGTAGACTTTGCGCTTGTGGAGGTAGGACTAGGTGGGCGTGAAGACTCAACCAATATCCTCCTTCCGATACTTTCTATTATTACGAATATCGGCTATGATCATCTAGGTTTTTTAGGAGATACTTTGGAGAAAATCGCATACCATAAAGCTGGCATCATTAAAGTATCTATTCCTGTCATTTCTGGTGTGATTCAGGACGAAGCAAAAAAAGTAATTGAGCAGGAAGCACAAGAAAAATATGCAAAATGCATGTTTATAAATGATGATTTTACTTATTACTTAGATGATGTGCAACAGGAGGAATTCTCCTTTCGTTCACAGGATATAGATATTCCTCACATACGTATCCCATTTCAAGGCAGTCATCAAGTTGCTAATGCAAGTCTTGCAATAATGGCTTATCTTACACTCGCAGAAATGGGATATGTAAAAAGAAAAGACAAAAATTTATTAAGTGCTTTTAGGAAAGCTAGGCATCCAGGAAGATTAGAAATAGTTAATGAAAATCCATTAATTGTTCTGGATGGAGCACATAATGCAGAAGCTGTAGATGCGTTAGTAACTTTTATTAAACGTAAGTTCAGTGAAAAAAACGTGTACATAGTATTTAGTGCGCTAGTGGATAAACCAGTCGAATCGATGATTCATCAGTTGGAGGAGGTTGCAACAGAAATGATTTTCACTTCTTTCGATTTTAACAGGGCAGCAAAAGCAGAAGATCTTTTTCAAGTATGTAGCCATCCCAAGAAGGTAGTTGAAGAAGACTGGGAAATCGCCATAAAACAATTATTACCAAGGCTAAATGAGGATTCTGTGCTTCTCATCACAGGTTCTCTGTACTTTATTTCCGAAATTAGGACTTATCTCTTATAGGAATGCATATTAAAATTAGGGATAATTATCCTATTTTTCTTGTGACAAATGTTAGAAAATTTGATAATATTTAATTATTGTGAATGCACGTGATAATAAATGACGGCTGTTATCGAAAATTTTGTTTTTTTGCACCACTTTTAAAAATTGTTACCATCTTATTTTCCTTCATTTAGTATCAAGAAAAGGACAAGTCTTCAAGTGAAAAAGTTGAAGGTCCAGAAGCGGACTTTTTAAAAGAGCTTTATAGAATAAGGAAGGGAGAGGTTAATTTGGTCGTACAAGCAGTGAGTCGCCAAAAGGAATTGGTGATTTGGGCATGCTTTTTTACACTAGTTCCCATATTTTTGTGTCTGGGTTATCGGCTTTCTCCTGTTACATTAAATGAATTGCCTCTCTGGCATATATTTGGCTTTGCTGTTTTGGCTATCATTCTGGCATTTATCCCAATAGTGGTAGGGGATGTACATCTATTTTTAACGCAAGGTGTGTCTTTGGCAGTACTATTATCTTTTGGTCTTTTCATCGAAATGATCATTACCCTCATTTCTGTAATTGCACTTTTAATCTTCATACGTGTTAATAAGGAAACTAGGTTGAGAATTCCCATTAATATGTTAATGTTTTCAGGGATTTCTCTCATTGCAGGTTTTGTGTTTTTATCACTCGGTGGAGAGATTGGAAATATTAAGCTATGGAATATTGGGGTCATTACTCCGATCCTTGCGCATGAGCTGGTGTATTTTACATTAAACCAAGTTAGTCTATATTTTATTCAAGTATCCATTTACAAAAGGAAAAGTAAATTCATCACATCTGATACGAAATGGGATGGTGTAACAAGCCTTGTCGTATTACCTGTGGGTCTTATCTTATACACCCTGTATGAACAGGTGGGGCCAATAGCGCTTCTTTATGTAGGACTGCCTTTTATTATCCTAACTTTAATTCTTAAACTATATCACTCTAGTCAAAAGGTAAATGGTCACCTTCAACAGGCAGCAGATGTCGGTCATCAGCTAACCGAACGACTTTATACAAAAGGAGTATTAGATATTTTTATTGAAAAGGTATCAACTCTATTTAAAGTGGATTATGCTGCCATCATTGATGTTAATGCCGAAAATACCATGAAAATTCTGCGAGTAATTGATAAAAATCAAATAATAAAGGTCAATACCCTGCTAAAGCTTGAACAGGAGGAATTGCTTGCATACGTATTGAATCGTGGAAAGAGTGTATGTTATCGCAATAAAAAAGAATGGTTATATGTGGAGAAAACCCATTTACCCTCAACGATCCAAAGCCTAATGTGTGTCCCTGTTATCCGAAACCATAAAATTGAGGGTCTAGTATTATTAGCAAGCTCATCAAAACGTACCTATGATAAATCGCAATTAATGATTTTGGATATTCTTTGTTCTTATTTTGGAGTTGCAATGGAAAAAGCCCGCCACTATCAAGAAACAAAAAACAAAAGTGAGCGCTGTGCCTTGACGAAACTTTATAATTACCGCTTCTTTGAAGGTCTTCTTGAAGAGGAATACAATAAGCTTAATAGTGGTCATTCTACTTCGCTTTCCTTGATAATGCTGGATTTGGATCATTTTAAAAAGATCAATGATCTCTATGGACATCAAAGTGGAAATGAGATCCTCACCCAAGTGGCGGAGAGGTTGACAACCCTTGTAGGAAATAAAGGGACAGTAGCAAGATATGGTGGGGAAGAGTTTGTTATTTTACTACCAAATATAGAACGGAATCAATGCTTCGAGCTTGCAGAAAGAATTCGCGTACATATTGCTACAAGGTCCTTCCCTCTTAAACAACATATCCGGGATACACCAGGAGCGCAACTTGTAAAAGTAACCGCAAGTATCGGATTTGCCACTGCGCCAGATGACGCAGAAGATACGTTAGATCTTATTCGACACGCTGACCGTGCTATGTATGTTGGGGCAAAACAAGCTGGGCGTAACAAAGTGGCAGAATACCGAAAGACTTCCTAATTAGAAAATGGAAAGGCGATAGGAACCGGACACTGCTATTCCATTTTAAGTTATCTATAAAGACAGTTTTTTAAGATGAAAAGGCTCCCGTCAGAGTGACGGGAGCTTTCAGTGGTTGATGTAAGTGGAATAATTTCCAATAATTTGTTAGCTTCTTGCAATCTACTATTTCCAATTAACTAGGTTTATTATACAATAAATATAGTTTCTTACATTCTACAAAATCAGAGAAACAGAGAGAAAGTGGTGAGAAATTGGGGAATTATGTATTTGCCGGACTGGCATTTCTTTTACTATTATTACTATGTTTTTTAGTACCGATAAAATTTTCGAAAGTGGGGAAATGGTTCATACCCGCAATCTCCTTTTTAGTAAGCATCCTTGGGATCTATATTAACCAAATACATACTTGGTGGCACAGTTTATTGGCAATGGCACTTCTCCTGCTGCTTACCGCAATTCTACTACAAAGACTTCCTTTGTTTAAATCTTCAACAGAAACCAATCATCAAAACCATGATTTAAATCATCAATTATTTGAAACAAATAAAGAAGAGAATCCATATTGAAAAGTTCATCGGGGACTTTTTAACAAATTTAGATAGTTCTGAAATTGTATTTGTTTGATTTGGGGCTAAATGGAAAGCATGCGTTTAAGAACACGATAAGGCTACTTTATGGAGGGTTAGTAATGCAAAGTCTAAAACTTTTGGCTGCTCTGCTGGTATGTACAGTATTTATATTTGGACTTTCTAAGGTGGGGGTACTTGTTACCAATCAATGGCTACCACATACTAACTCCTTTTCGGAATCCACATTGATTGCCAATGAAGAAGTGAGTAACACCTCCAAACAAGCTGCTTTGGAGAAAATAGAAGATGCTAAAAATCAATGGCTAATAAATGGAACCATTTATTTGGAATGGGCTGGCCAACTCCAACCATTACCTAAAGAAGCATTTGCCTATAACATATTAGAATCTGTGGAGTATGCAGAGGATGGATCTCAGAATCCTTTGAAAGTGGAACTTGCCCATGGAACATTGTTGGAACAGATTGAGGAGATTACTCAAAATAGCGATGTTTTTGCAAGTATGGATACAGATAAACTCAAAAGTGATTTGGAAACGGTAGCTTCTTTGTTAAAAGAAGGGGACCACACTTTTTCTTTTAGTGATTATTTAGTAGAAGGAAATACAATTGCAGAAACAGATATTCAAAAACGGATTAATTTGTTAGGTGGGACTGCAGGAGCCGAGTTAAACGTACTTAACGGGAAGGAAATCCAGCTAAACCCTCAACATACATTCTCTTTGGATATGTGGCTTGCGGATGAGGAAATTACCCTCGCAGATGAATCAGCTAGTATATTGGCATCCCTTTTTTATGAAGTTATAGCTCCAACTAATTTTACAATAGTGGAAAGACATATTTCGAAAGAACTACCATCATGGGCTACAGAAGGCTATGAGGCAAGATTTCAAAAAGACAAAATGGACTTTGTTTTTACGAACCCTAACAATGGTAGATTTACGATTCAACTTTCGGTCGATTCTACCTCTATGACAGCAAACCTAAATGGTGGAGAATTGCCGTATACGTATGAAGTTAAGCAAGTGGAGAAAAAAGCGTTATTACCGAAAAAGGTTATCCAATATTCCGCGACATTAGCAACCAATCAAACTCGAGTGAAAGAAACCGGTAGGAATGGCAGCTATATACAATTGGTGAGAACAGCACTTGACTCTTCTGGTAAAGCTGTAGAAACCAGTGTCTATAGTGAGGACTATTACGCTCCAATACAACGTGTAGAACTCCATAGTCTGACTAAACCAGTTGTTGCAACAGATACAAATAATGACGGTACAAACACAGGTGCCAACAATAATCCTAATACAAACCCTGGCACTAATACAGGAACAAATAATGGAACTAACAATAATAACACAGGCACAAATAACAATAATACTGGTAACAATAACAATACAAATACAGGGACGAATACAGGAAATAACTCTGGTAACACAAATAATAATTCTAACTCTGGAAATTCCACAGGTAACCCAAATACCAATACAGGAAACAATAATACGTCCAATCCTGGTACTTCAAATGGTGATGACAAAAAAGAAGATAATGATTCAGGAAAAGGTTCCGGTGCTGAGGGAAAATAAGTGTTAAAAAAGGATGATCACAACATGGTACAAATTAGAAAAAGACTTGGTGACCTGCTTGTAGATGCCGGGATCATCACAGAAAGTCAGCTTCAAAGTGCCTTAAAGGAAAAGACAAGGGAACAAAAAATTGGAGATGTGCTTTTGCAGCGAGGATATATTACAGAGCAGCAGCTTATTGAAGTACTGGAGTTCCAGCTCGGTATTCCACATGTAAGTCTTTACCGATATCCATTAGATGAAAAGCTTATTCATTTAATTTCAAAGGATTTTGCGAAACGGAACCTTATCATTCCTCTGAAAAAAGAACAGGACAAGCTATTTGTTGCGATGGCTGATCCAATGGACTTCTTTGCAATGGATGACCTGCGCTTATCTACTGGATTTGAAATAGAGCCGATTATCGCGACAAAAGATGACATCCTTCGTGCTATCAACAAGTACTATGAAACAACAGATTCGATGGATGAGCTGTTGAATGGATTTGAATCAAGACTGGAGCAAAACGTACAAGAGGAAAGCATTACAGAAGATGATTCTCCTATTGTTAAGATAGTCAATCAACTATTGCAAAATGCTGTTCAACAGCGAGCAAGTGACATCCATATTGATCCACAAGAAACGAAAGTAGTTGTTAGATTTCGGATTGATGGTGTACTAAGAATGGAACGTACGCTGCCTAAACATACCCAAAACGTCCTAATAGCAAGAATAAAAATATTAGGGAAAATGGATATCACCGAGCATCGCATTCCACAAGATGGCCGAATCAAAACAAATATAGATTTTCACCCTGTGGATGTACGTGTATCTACTTTGCCAACCGTATTTGGTGAAAAGATCGTCTTGCGTATTCTTGATATGAGCAGTGCGCTAAATGATATAAACCAGCTCGGTTTTAATGAGAAAAATTATAATCGTATGATGGATCTTATCCACCGACCTACTGGAATTATTCTCATAACAGGTCCGACAGGTTCAGGGAAATCATCCACATTATATGCTACTTTGAACCACCTAAACAGTGAAGAAGTAAATATTATTACAGTGGAAGATCCTGTGGAATATCAGCTGGAAGGAATCAATCAAATCCAGGTGAATACTAATGTCGGAATGAGCTTTGCAAAAGGGCTTCGTGCCATTCTCCGTCAGGATCCAAACATTATTATGGTAGGGGAAATCAGGGATAGAGAAACAGCAGAAGTGGCTATTCGTGCATCCTTAACCGGCCACTTAGTGTTAAGTACGCTCCATACGAACGATTCTATCAGTACGATTACGAGATTAATAGATATGAAGGTGGAACCTTTCCTTGTTGCCTCCTCCATTAATGGAATTATTGCTCAGCGACTTGTCCGAAAAGTATGCAGAGACTGTAGCGTGATGGAAGAACCGACTGTAAGAGAGGTAGAGATATTTGCCAAACGAGGTTTAACGGTGGAAAAGGTACCGAGAGGAAAAGGCTGTGGAACATGCAATATGACGGGCTATAAGGGTCGCCTTGCCATTCATGAGCTTCTTGTTATCAATGACCAAATGAAAAAGCACATTATGAACAATGAATCAGCTTCATCAATCCGTGATATGGCGAATGAGATGGATACTGTGTTTTTAATTGATGATGGCTTAGAAAAAGTAAGAAAAGGCTTGACGACAACAGAGGAAATCTTACGTGTCGCATTATTGGAGTAGGTGAGTAATTTGATTGAAAAAATGAATGATTGGCTATATGCTGCTTATGAATGCAAAGCTTCCGATATTCACCTTTCCGTTGGTGTAGCCCCTGTTTTTCGGATTAATGGAGAACTGAAGCGATACGGACAAGAATCATTAGCACCAGAAGATATGGAATCACTTGCTAAGCAAATGATTCCAGACTTCATGTGGGAGCGCTTTGAGGAAAAAGGGGAATTGGATTTTTCCTATAGTGTACCAGGAATTTCGCGCTTTCGTGTAAATGCCTATCGCCAAAGATCCTCTGTTGCGATTGCTATCCGTATAATTCCGACTAGAATTCCTTCATTGGAGGAATTGCAGCTGCCACAAGTGCTACAAACACTTGTGGATAAACCGCAAGGGCTCATTCTTGTAACAGGTCCGACTGGGAGTGGGAAATCGACAACGCTTGCATCCATGATTGATTTTATTAATAGAAAACAGAAAAAGCATATCATTACACTAGAAGATCCAATTGAATACTTGCACAAACATCATCACTGTATCATCGACCAGCGTGAAGTCGGTTTTGATACGAAGAGTTTTGCGACAGGTCTTAGAGCTTCATTAAGACAGGACCCTGATATTATTCTAGTTGGAGAGCTTCGAGATCTCGAGACCATTCAGACCGCTATAACTGCCGCTGAAACTGGCCACCTTGTCCTTGGAACACTACATACTACAAGCGCTCCGTCTACTATAGACCGGATTATTGACGTTTTCCCAGGACCACAACAAGCGCAAATCCGGGTTCAGCTTGCATCTGTGCTAGTATCAATTATCTCTCAGCGACTATTTCCAACTATTGACCGCCAAAGCAGGAAAGTCGCTACTGAAATTCTCGTCAATACGCCCGCAGTTGCGAATCTGATTAGAAACGAAAAGATTCATCAGATTCAAAATGTGATGCAAACAAGCCGTGCACAAGGTATGCATACGTTAGAAATGAGTATTAAACAACTTATCCAGCAGGGAGAAATTAGTAAGCTTTCTGCCGAGAGTTATATACAGGAGGCGTTGCAAAATGCCTAAATTTACCTACACCGGTAGAAGCACAGCAGGAAAACAATCTGGAAGCATCATTAGCAGCTCTCGCAGGGAAGCAATTGTGAAATTGAAGGAAAAAGGTATCCGTGTCATGAAGCTAGAAGTGGTACCAGAATCCATTTTCACAAAAGAAATTACAATTGGGAACCCCGTCAAGCTTCGTGATTTTGTCATTTTCCTTCGTCAATTTTCCACTCTCATTCGGGCAGGAATATCTGTGGTAGACGCAGCAAATGTCCTTGCACAACAAACGTCTAGTAAAGCATTGAAGCGTGTGCTTTTTGATATGGAGGAAGAAATGAAACAAGGAAACCCTCTCTCAGAAGCTGCCGCTAAGCATCCCAAGGTGTTTTCCACAATGTTTATCAACATGATTAAGGCAGGAGAAGCAAGTGGAGCACTAGATGATACATTAGACAGGCTTGCTACTCAATTTGAGAAACAACATGAAACAAAGCAAAAGATTGTATCTGCGTTAACATATCCAGCTGTTCTCGGAGTTATTGCCATCGGAGTGGTGATCTTCCTTTTAGTAGGTGTCGTTCCTACTTTTGTCGCGATGTTCAGTGACTTCGGTGCTGAGCTTCCACTAATTACCCGTTTTGTCCTCGGCGCAAGCGAGTGGATGCAGGGATATTGGTGGTTGCTCATATTGATTGGCCTTGGATTTGCTGTGGCGTTGATGGGAATGAAAACGCAAAAACAAACGAAATACTACATTGATTATGCTCTTTTACGAATGCCTATTTTCGGAACTCTATTACAGAAGGCAGTTATTGCAAAAATGACGAGAACGCTAAGTTCCTTGTTTTCCAGTTCTGTTCCCATATTGCAAGCAATCAGCATTGTAGAGAAAATTGTCGATAACGAAGTAATATCCCAAGTAATCTCAAAAAGTAAAATAGAACTAGAAAAAGGGGAATCCTTAACAGGACCAATGTCAGAACATTGGGCATTTCCACCTCTTGTCACACAAATGATTTCAATCGGCGAGAGCACAGGCTCCTTAGACACCATGCTAGAAAAAATTGCGGAATTCTACGAAAAAGAAGTAGACTATGCAACAGACCGATTAAAAAGTTTAATAGAGCCGTTAATGATTGTGGTGCTTGCAATAATAGTCGGGACTATAGTCGCATCTATTCTAGTTCCAATGTTCGATATTTTTAACCATATTCAGATGTAGAATGCTGTAAAATCATATTGTATTTTAAAACATAGTATAATAGAATTATAAATAGATTTAATTACTACTTATTTCCATTAAGGGAGGAAATTTACGTGTTACAAAAATGCAAAAACATGCTTCGGAACGAAAAAGGGCTAACACTGATTGAATTACTGGCTGTTGTAGTTATATTGGGAATTATTGCGGCGATTGCTATACCGAGTATTGGTGGGTTGATTGAAAATAGTAAGAAAGATGCGCAAGTTGCAAATGCTCAACAAATGATTAGTGCTGGTAAATTAGTCTTAGTAAATAGCCCTGATTTAGCTACTGATGGGAAAATTACTTTGAAAGAATTGATAGATAATAACTACATTGATGAGTTTTCTAATCCTCAAAAGGGAGAATATAATGAAGAAGGATCTTACTTAGTTATTTCAGAGGATAAAATATCTGGAGTAATACTACTTGCTTCTGTAGGGACAACAAACTATGGTATTTATGGTTCAGACACAACATCCCCAGTTGCAATTTCAGAATTAAATAGAAGTTCTGTAAAGTAAATGTATTACTTGATTTTTTTCTTAGCCCTCCTCCTAGGCTCCTTCTACAATGTAGTAGGTCTTAGGATACCCAAGGGTGAGTCTATTGTCGCACCGAGGTCGCACTGTATAAGTTGCAAAACTACATTGACGGGGCTAGATTTAGTCCCCGTCCTTTCATATGTATTTTTAAAAGGGAGATGTCGGCACTGTCAAAAGTCCGTGTCTCCTATTTATCCATTATTCGAGCTTTTAACAGCTGGGCTTTTCGTCCTTGCACCTTTTTTGATGGGATGGACTTATGAACTAGTAGTTGCATGGACATTGATTTCGATGCTTATTATCATTGTCATTTCTGATCTCCATTACATGCTCATACCAAATAAAATACTTTTATTCTTTTTTGCTCTATTTATTGTGGAACGAATATTCATTCCCTATCTATCAATAACTGGTCATTTACTAGGATTGGTCGTGGGCTTCCTGATTCCATTCCTGATTGCTGTTATCTCAAAGGGAGGTATGGGCGGAGGAGATGTGAAACTTTTTGCTGTTCTTGGCTTTGTGTTAGGCTGGGAGTTGGTTATCTTCACTTTCTTCCTATCGTCACTAATAGGAATGATTGCTGCAGTTATAGGGATGCTTTTTGGTAAAGTGAAGAAAGGAGTTCCATTTCCTTTTGGTCCTTCTATTGCACTTGCTGCCATTATTGTTTATTTTAAAGGGGAAGCGCTTTTACATTGGTATTTTTCCTTACTATACTAGAAATCTATCTTACATAAGGAGTTTCTTGGATGGAATTTTCATTTTTACAACCGAAGCAAAACAACTTCATAAATTTGATTATTAGAGACCATGTTATTAGAATGATAGAGTTAAAAAGTGTAAATCCTCTTGTCATTAAGCGCACAAATGAACGATTTTTGCCACCTAACATTATGCGAGATGGGAAAATTGTCGATGAAGATGTATTTCGTCTAATCTTTGAGGAATGTGTAGAAGACTGGGGATTAAAGCGTAAGCATGTTCGCTTTGTTGTGCCTGATCAGTACGTGGTGACGAGAAAGCTTACTATTCCTTCTAATGTTATGGATGATGAAATCATTGGTTACTTATACTTAGAACTTGGCTCAACCATTCACTTACCTTTTGAAGATCCAGTGTTTGATGTGCATGTCCTTCACCGTTCTGAAAAAACGGAACTTGTGTTGTTTGCTTCTCCAGAAGAGCATGTCACAATGCTCTCTTCCATCCTAGAAGATTTCAAGATGAAACCTGCTGCGGCTGATGTGTCCTCCCTATGCTTATATCGATTGTATTATGAGTTTGGTCAACGTAATGAGCAAGACCACTTGTTAATCATTCATTTTGATGTGAGCTGTATTACGTTAAGTATTTTTATGAATCATGTCCCAGTATTTATCCGAACCGTTGCGCTACCGCAAGATTTGAAAATCTGGGAGGTTTCCTTAGCTAATACTCAGTTAGAATGGGCAGGGGATATCGTTCAGTTCAATGTTTTTTTAGAAGATTTTACTACAGAAGTGGAACGGATTATGAACTTTTTCCGTTTTTCACTGAATCAAGGCAACGAAGAAGTAAATAGGGTGCTTATACATGGTGATCATCCGAACCTTCCGTTAATTTTATCTAAGTTAAAAGAGAAACTAGCGGTAAAGGTTGATAGCTTTGAGCAGGAAGTGTATACACAAGAACAAGAGGTTGTGGATCCCAACTATTATTATCCGCTCGGCCTGGCGCTAAAAGAGGTGCAATGATGTTAGTAAATATTGATCTATTACCTAAAAAAAGAGCTCGTAATATTACCGCTCCTCTTGTGTACGGCATTTGCGGTTTCTTTGTTTTGACTGTGTCAGTTGCCCTCTTTTATTTTTATCATCTAGTTAATAATGACGTTAAAACTGCTGAGCAAGAACTGGCAACAGTACAGGAATTACGATTTGCACAAGAAGCGGCATTGAACAATCCAGAAGGCGGATCTTCTTCTAAACGACTCCAAGATACAGTACTTTGGGCAGAGGAGTATCCACTTGAAATGGTTCCAATTATGCAGGACTTAATCCGCTTGCTTCCAGACCGAGGGTTCATTCAAAGATTCTCCTATGATGAAACAGGAATCTTAAACCTTTCAGTACAGTTTGATGAATCCAAAGATGCAGCGTACTTTTTGTACCATCTCAATGAATCACCACTATATCATTCTATTGAACTATCTTCCATAGCTACTGTTTCTATGGAGACTGAGACGACTACAGGCATCTTGCCACGTTATGTAGGACAGTACAATCTTGGTTTTGACAGGAGCAAATTCCAATCAAGTGAGGAAGCGGAAGAATCCGTAGAAGATGTTGGAGGTGAGGACGAATGAGGCTAGAACTTGAACGAAAACACTATCTCATCCTAGCTTCCTGTGTGCTTATCATGGTTTTAGGAATCACTACTTTTTATTTTTTATTTTATCAACCACAGGAGCTTAGAGTAGGGCAGCTCCAGCAGGAAATAGTAATAGAACAACGATTGATTCAAGCGTTGGAAGAGCAAAGTCAGCTTCAGGCATCTACTGGTGGGAATACGGTGGAACTTCAGCGGAAAATTCCAGTTACTCCTTTTGTTGAACAATTAATTTTGGAGTTGGATAAGGCAGAAGTGCTTTCTGATAGTAGAATTATTAACATGACTTTTGGGGATGAGACATTTACTCCTGCAACTTCCACTCTTGATGACTATGAAAATGGAAACTCAGATGAAACGGAAGAAAATGTGGAAGAAGTGACATATTTACCAGAAGGGTTAAAGAAAATTACAGTTAACCTTTCTGTGGAATCAGAAACATATGAGGATTTGACCAGTTTTCTTTCTTCCCTTGAAAATCTGACGCGTGTTACGCAAATAGAATCGGTCACTTTTACTGGTCAACCGGAAATTACCTCTACTGAACAAGAACTTGATACTTTGACATACTCTGTAACGATGTCGGCTTTTTATTATCCTGAGCTTGAAGATTTACTTGAGGACCTTCCGCCATTATCGGTTCCAGCACCTAGTAACAGAACCAATCCATTTATCGACACGAATTAATTATTTCCGTGGAAATGCTCGAAACATTGACAGCTCTAAGGAATGTGTCGGAAAAGAATTAGGACAAGACGACAAAAGTCTTGTTCTTTTTTTTATGGGCTATGGTAGGATAAAGCAAATCTTATCAGGACATTATTTGTCACATGTAAGCGGAGGTGGGAAAAATGAATCATCACCAAATGAAGATTAAGATAAACGGCCAGGAAAAAGCATATGGTCAAGGTAAAAAGAAAAGAAAGCAACAGTCAAAAAAGGAAAAGGTGCCCCCAATTCCTGACAAAGTGAAAGAAGATGCTGATTTCCCAGAAGGGGATCTACCTATTATTATTGTGGACGAGTCTGCTGCTGCAGCTGAAAAAAAAGAAGCGGAAGAATTTGAATGGGTCTTACCTAAAGAACCGAACCCATCTAAAAAACAACAATCCTCCTATATTGAAGACTTAAGAAAAACAAAGGGTTCTAAATCTAGCCCATCCCCATTCGGGAAAAAGAAACAAATGGTGACCCCCTCATTCGCGAAACAACTATTGTTATCTATTGGTATGGCAATAGGAATTGGAACTTGTCTTGGTTTTATCATATTAGCAATTATGAATATTTCTGATTCGCCGACAAATCCTAATGTCCCTGCTGTTGCTCCAGTTGATTCGGAAAATGGACCAGATGCTGATTCTTCGCAAGCTTCTGGCAATGAAAGTATTACACTGAAAGCCCAAACACTCTCTGTATTACAAGCAGGTGTATTTTCAAAAAGTGATAGTGTAAATGAGGAGATTGACCGTCTAAAAGCTGCCGGATTTCCAGCAGTTGCTATTGGATCTGACCCAACCCATATTTTCATGGCAGTTGGTAAATCAGTTGAAGGGATGAAGGAAATTGGTTCGGAAGTAAATGGAAAGGGAATTGAACCATCTCCATTTGCAAAAGAAATAGCAGTTCCTGAAAAAACGCTCAACTCTTTGACTACTCCGGATTTAACATTATTGGAAGAAGGGCAACAATTCTATCTCCAGTTGACTGAAGCAACCTCTCTTCTGCTGCAAGGTAGTACTCTTGATGGTGCCACAAAGGAAACCATTCAATCAAGCTTTGAAAAAGTGGCAGCAATAAAGGATCAGGAGTTAACTGAAATAACGACAGAATGGAAAGCATCTCTTTTAGCGGCATTTGAAAGTTATCAATCCTATCAAAAATCAAGCAATGAACAAGATTTATGGAGTGCTCAGCAAAAGCTACTTGATGCACTGAAAATTTATTACTAAGGTGTTTTCGTAACGCTTTGTTCCATTTTCTTTTTTATGAGTAACACTTAGTGTACTGTCGTGAATTAACAAATCCTATTAGATATTCTTTAGTAGCTCAAAAATTTATTTTTGGGCTGTTTTTTTATGTAAAATACAATCATGCAATTTTACAGGAAGATGTTTGTTGCTGTATCTATTTTTATGATAGGATAAAAATGTATCTCTTGAGTAAGGATTATTAGTAGAAAGGTGATAAACGATGAAACCTCTTATTTTAGCCTCAGGATCCCCCAGAAGAAAGGAACTTCTCCAACAAGTTCATCTCCCTTTTCAAGTGAAGGTGAGTAACATCGAGGAAACATTTGATCCATCTCTCTCACCAGAGGAAATTGCTACTAGTCTAGCTTTTCAAAAAGCAAACAATGTTTTCCAAGAAAATAAGGAAGCAGTTGTCATTGGCTCGGATACTATTGTTGTCTTAGGGGAAACTGTTCTAGGTAAACCTAAAGACGAAGATGAAGCAAGAGCAACTCTTCAGAAGCTGAGTGGACACACGCATTTTGTAATTAGTGGAGTGTCTATCGTAAGTGCAGAGAAGCAACTTAACTTTTTCGAAAAAACAGCTGTTACTTTTTGGGAGCTTACAGAGGAAGACATTGACTTTTACATCAAGACTGGTGAACCGATGGATAAAGCGGGTTCCTATGGTATTCAAGAAGTCGGAGCTCTGTTTGTAAAAGAAATCAAGGGTGATTATTTTTCCATTGTGGGATTGCCCCTTTCACGAACAGTTCGAGAATTAAAGAATTTCCAATAAGACGGAAGGAGCCTGCCTCTCAGAAATAAAGGAGGAAAAGGCATTTGGAAACACCTACTTCAACTACTTTAATGATAAAGGATTATCCCGAAGACCAAAGGCCGCGAGAACGTATGATCCAAGACGGACCAAAGAGCCTATCCAATCATGAGCTACTGGCGATTTTACTCCGAACAGGATCCAAGGAAGAGTCTGTATTACAGCTTGCTAATAAGTTACTTACTAATTTTGAAGGACTACGACTTCTGAAGGATGCATCTATTGAAGAAATCACAAATTTAAAAGGCATCGGGAATGTTAAGGCGATCCAAATTATGGCTGCTGTGGAGCTTGGTAGAAGAATACACCGGGTTCAATACGAAGATCGCTATGTCATAAGGTCGCCAGAGGACGCTGCAAACTATGTGATGGAAGATATGCGTTTTCTCTCCCAAGAGCATTTTGTTTGTCTTTATTTGAATACGAAAAATCAAGTATTGCATCAACAAACCATCTTCATTGGAAGCTTAAATGCTAGCATCGTGCACCCTCGCGAGGTGTTCAAGGAAGCTTTCAGGAGGTCAGCTGCTTCTTTCATCTGTTTGCACAACCATCCTAGTGGAGTGCGCCTGTAAGGTGCGTAATTTTAGTGATTACTTTGTAATCTAGAACTCCTTACAATGTTCTATGGTCAGCATCTTACCTTGAGAGGAAACTCATAGAGGGAACAGAGCATGATGTGAAAAGGAGAAAAGACGACAAAACTATCTAATGTCGAGTCAGTTCTTCAGACCAAGTGGTGTATGGTAAAAGCTATACTGCTTGAATCCTAGACGAATGAGCGGTGGGTGCGCCGTTGTCTACGGTAGTTAACAGGCAATGAGGACAAAATGGAAGACGTATCTCCTGAGCGTCTGTTGGAAATCGCCGCTTTCCTGTCCATAGTAAGGTTTGTCCTTCAATCCTCGACTAGAGGAAACCGTCAAAAGGGATACCTAACCACCACGTAACTAAAATTATGTCATAATGCAGGGATTACCTAAGTGCGAGTGCCGATTGGCTATTAGACATAGGTCTATGAAAATTGCATACGGTAACGGAGTCTCCATAGTACCCAACGTTTGCTTGTAATGAGTTTAGCAGGGGGAAGGGAGACAGGTTGATGTTAACGTCATTGAGAAAGGAGTCATGAATATGGCTACAAATCCATTTCATCAGTTGGACGTTATAAGGAATGTTTCTCAAAGTGGTAAAACAATAACGGATTGTTACCGTCTCATGTATAAAAGAGAATTATGGATTAAGGCATATGCAAAGGTATATCCGAATGCTGGGAATCTAACAAAAGGAACGTCCGAAGAAACAATCGATGGTTTTAGTTTACAAAAGATTGATGAAATCATTGAACAACTTAAGAAAGGGACGTTTCGCTTTGCACCTGTAAGAAGAGTTTATATTCCGAAAACGAATGGTAAAAAGAGACCTTTAGGGGTTCCTAACTTCAAAGATAAGTTAGTACAGGAAGTAATGAGAATGATTTTGGAAAACGTTTATGTACCAACATTCTCAGATAATTCCCATGGATTTAGAGAGGGAAGAAGTTGTCATACAGCATTGTCCCAAATTAAGAACACATGGAAAGGGTTAACATGGTGTATTAAAGGAGACATTAAAGGCTTCTTCGACCATATTGACCATTCTGTATTATTAAATCTTATCTCTAAGAGAATCAATGACCATCGTTTCCTTTTGCTTATTCACAATGCACTAACAAGTGGTGTAATAGAGAATTGGACTTATTATAAAACTTACAGCGGTACACCACAGGGCGGTATTATTTCACCTTTACTAGCCAATGTCTACCTTCATGAGTTTGACCTATTCATGGAAAAACAAATGGAAAATTTTGATAAAGGTAAAATAAGGGAAAGAAATAAAGAATACACTCGTATACGCTCAGAAATCAGGACACTCTCCCGAAGAGCTAAAAGACTTGATGAGAAAAATGGACATCAATTGTGGGAAGGCAGAGAGGGATTTATAAAAACAATCGAAGAACTTAAGCGTAAACAAGTTCTAATACCCTCAGTCGACCCAATGGATAATAACTATCAAAGAATGAAATATGTCCGTTATTCAGATGATTTTGTAATAGGGATAGCTGGTTCCAAAGATAGTGCAATCAATGTAAAGGATAGGATAAAGGATTTCCTTAAACAAGAACTACACCTTGAATTAAGTGAAGAAAAAACACTTATCACCCATCTGGAAAATCCCATTCCCTTTCTTGGATATGAATTTTGTAAGTGGGCTGAAGTAAAGGTCACTAGGGTCGCGTATAAAAATCAAAAACATCCATTAAAAAAGAGAACTCTTTCAGGAGCAATTAAATTGGAAATTCCCGAAAAAAGAATAAAAGAATTTGCCTTAACAAATGGTTATGGAAATCTCGACAACTTCAAAAATATACATCGAGCCAAACTTATTAACAATTCGGAAATTGAAATTCTGTTAACCTATAATGCTGAACTAAGAGGAATTGCAAACTACTACAAGCTAGCAAATAATTACCATCATCTTGATAAGTTGTTTTATTTAGCAGAAAGTAGTTTTATAAAAACCATTGCCAATACACGCAGAAGTACCTCTAAGAAGGTTACTTCGAGCATGAGGGTACACAAACAGGGAGTCTTATGCATTGTTAGGAAAGATAAACAGGGCAATGAAAAAATTCATCAGTTTGTGAAACTCAAAGATCTTCCTAAACATAAAGGTGCATTAAAGCCGATTCTCCTGAAATAGATACATTTGTAAATACGTTGAAATATTCAGGTAGAACAGAATTTGAAAGGCGACTATTGGGGAACAAGTGTGAAGCGTGTGGTGCAACAGAAGGTCAGATGGAGGTCCATCATGTACGAAAGTTGAAGGACTTGAAAAAGAAATCAAACTTAAAATATTTGGACAAAATTATGATTGAACGGAATCGAAAGACAATTGTCCTTTGTTTTAAGTGCCATCATGACCACCATGAGAAACAAATTCCGATTAATCAACTGGCGAGCCGTATACGCTGAAAGGTGTACGTACGGTTCTGAGGGGGGGACTGTGAGACCTGCTTTGGAGACAAAGTAAGGCGCATGCTCCCTACCCTACGACCCCGCACCAAGCAAGGAGGATATTGACGTAACGAAGCGACTTAGCGAGTGCGGAAAGCTGATTGGTATCGAGCTATTGGATCATCTAATTATTGGTGATCAGAAATTTATCAGTTTGAAAGAAAAAGGCTATATGTAATACTATGCTTTTTTCATATCCTACGATATAATATTACTCATGAGTTTGGAAGGACAACCTTCTTTTCACATCAACTTCTACACAATATTTAATTCCACATGTTTATGAAAATTATTAGGGCAGGCTTCGTCCGTTATATTTATTTTTCATTTACCACTATTATGCTATAGTTTCAGAAAGGGAGATACACTTATATGTTTGGAACGAGAGATCTTGGTATTGACTTAGGAACAGCCAATACATTAGTTTTTATTAAAGGAAAAGGAATTGTAGTGCGTGAACCGTCTGTTGTGGCACTTCAAACCGACTCAAGACAAATTGTGGCAGTTGGGAATGACGCCAAGAATATGATTGGACGTACACCTGGTAATGTCGTTGCGCTCCGTCCAATGAAAGATGGGGTTATTGCAGACTATGAAACGACAGCAACGATGATGAAATATTATATTAAGCAAGCGTTAAAAAATAAAAATGCTTTTTCCCGTAAACCTTACGTAATGGTTTGTGTGCCTTCTGGTATAACTGCAGTAGAAGAAAGAGCGGTTATTGATGCGACTCGTCAAGCTGGAGCTCGTGATGCCTATCCAATTGAAGAGCCTTTTGCAGCAGCGATTGGTGCAAATCTTCCAGTTTGGGAACCAACAGGCAGCATGGTTGTTGATATCGGCGGTGGAACGACAGAGGTAGCAATTATTTCACTTGGAGGAATTGTTACTAGTCAATCTATAAGAGTAGCAGGAGATGAAATGGATGATGCAATCATTGCTTATATCCGCAAAAACTACAATCTAATGATTGGCGAAAGAACAGCTGAATCACTTAAATTGGAAGTAGGCTCTGCAGGCGACTCCGAAGGGATTGAGCCAATGGATATTCGTGGCCGTGACCTTCTAACAGGACTTCCGAAAACAGTTGAAATCACAGCAAAAGAAGTTGCAGAAGCATTAAATGATACAGTAACGGCAATAGTTGATTCTGTCAAGGCAACTTTGGAGCGAACTCCACCTGAACTTGCTTCAGATATTATGGATCGTGGAATTGTTTTAACTGGTGGCGGTGCACTGTTACGTAATCTTGATAAAGTAATTAGTGATGAAACGAGAATGCCAGTTATTATAGCAGAAAATCCACTTGATTGTGTTGCAATTGGTACTGGAAAAGCATTGGATTATATTGATGAATTTAAAAAGAAATCAAGAGATTATCGCTAAGAAGGTGTTAAGTCATGCCACAATTTTTTCTCAATAAAAGATTGATTATTTTGTTGGTGAGCTTAATTTTTCTAGTGGCATTGATTGGTTTTTCTTTGAAAGAACGGGACGATTTGACATGGCCAGAACAGTTCGTTAAAGACTCAACTGGCTTTGTCCAATCTATCTTTTATAGGCCTGCACATTTTGTAGCGGGCTTCTTTGATAATGTAGGATATTTAAAAGATACGTATGAGGAAAACAAACTGCTACGTGCTAGACTGGAAGAATATGCTCTCTTAGAAACGAAAGTGCAAAAACTAGAAAACGAAAATGAACAGTTTAGAGAAGTTATTGGTGAGATGGAGTCACTTAGAGACTATGAGCCAATGCCTGCAACTGTCATTGCAAGAAACCCAGATCAGTGGGTAGAACAAATAACCATTAATAAAGGTAAGCAAAATGGTGTTGAAAAAGACATGGCAGTTGTCACGTCTGGTGGGTTGATTGGAAAAATCAAACATGCCAATGCCTTTACATCAACTGTACAACTACTAAGTTCACTTGATCCTAAAAATCGTATTTCTGCTTACATACAAGGCGAAGAAGAGATTTTTGGTTTAATAGAAGGCTATGATGAAGAAAAAGCAGCTCTTCTATTAAAAAGAATTCCGCATCAAGCAAATGTACAAGAAGGGGAAGTAGTATTATCCTCAGGTCTTGGTGGAGTTTTCCCAGAAGGATTAATGATTGGCGAAATAACTGAAGTAGTTGCAGATGAATACGGATTGACACAAATGGCTTATGTAAAACCAGCAGCAGATTTTTATAACATCAGTCAAGTAATGATTATCGAAAGAACGCTGATGACGGGAAATGAACCTGAACCAGAAGAAGAAACATCAGAAGAGGGTGACTCTGAGTGAGGAAGTATGTCCTACCAGCCCTGATTCTATGTCTATTTATTTTAGAAAGCATTAGTGTCGACTTCTTTGGGCTTCTCACCATAAATCAAGATTGGGTGATTGTTCCGAGATATATGCTTATTGTCATCACATTGTGTGCTATCTACACTAGTCCCTATGTTGGTCTAATATGTGCAATGCTTTTCGGATTTCTCTATGATATAGTCTATACGGAGATACTGGGAGTGTATTTGTTTGCTTTCGGAATTTCCGTATATATTGTGTCTGGAATATTACGATTTGTTAATACGAACTATATTATTTCTTTTATTATGATACTACTATCTATCACAATAACCGAACATATTGTATTTGGTATTCATTCGTTAATTGGATCCACTATAATGACACATTCAGATTTTGTTTCCGTAAGATTACTTCCAACACTTGGTTTTAATGCTATTATTGCAATTGTGCTATTATTTCCAATCAAACTGTTTATGGAGCGATTGGCAATTGATCAAAAAGATGAACTTTAAGAAGGGCTTTTTCCAAATAAAGCTTATTACTAGCTTCTTGTAATGAATGGAAAAGCTACAAAATTTGCGAAAACAGTCTTCAGAAAAGCCCAACATTTATAGCTGGGCTTTTCATATACATACTCATTCTACTAATCTTTTTTTATTATTAGGAAAAAGGAAATAGAAGGGCGATGTCGAATTATATACTTGTTGAGGTGAAGGTCGTGAATAGACAAAAACAACAGTATGTAACCATTAAAGGCACGAAAGAGGGCCTAATCCTGCATCTCGATGATACTTGCTCATTTCAAGAGCTTTTAGCTGAAATAGAAGCAAAACTAACGTCGAACAAAAATCCGGACGAGTCTCCGCTCTTGGGAGTTCGTTTAAGAGTAGGGAATCGTTATTTATCGAATAAACAACAAGAAAAATTACGAAATGTCATAAGAAGTAAGAAGAATTTTATCGTGGAAGAAATCGAAAGTAATGTCGTGACGAAAGAACAGGCAATTCAATGGAAAAAGGAAACGGAAATTGTACCGGTTGCCAAAATGATTCGCTCAGGTCAAGTACTGGAGGTAGAAGGTGATCTTCTCCTTATAGGGGATGTTAACCCCGGAGGTACTGTTAAGGCTGGAGGTAATATTTTCATCCTTGGCGCCCTTAGGGGAAGTGCTTATGCGGGGCTTCAAGGAAAAAGGGAGTCCGTCATAGCCGCAAGTTTGATGAAACCGACCTTACT
Source organism: Sutcliffiella rhizosphaerae (assembly GCF_917563925.1). Taxonomy (GTDB): domain Bacteria; phylum Bacillota; class Bacilli; order Bacillales; family Bacillaceae_I; genus Sutcliffiella_A; species Sutcliffiella_A rhizosphaerae. The sequence continues at coordinate 259,746 of NZ_CAKJTJ010000001.1, read as the reverse complement.
TTCCATTCATGACATCATTAATCGCGCTCCAGACCTAAGTGAACAGCTCGAAGGAAGCAGCGAGATGGAATGTGCCTATATTGACCACCAAGAACAAATTGTCATAGACCGCTTACAATTGCTTTCACAACTTAGACCGATGTTAACTCGGCTTGAAAGGAGAATGTAATAAGTGGGAGAGGCTATCGTAATTACATCTGGTAAAGGTGGAGTCGGCAAGACGACAACTTCTGCAAATATCGGCACGGCTCTTGCTTTACAAGGAAAAAGAGTATGTTTAGTGGATACAGATATTGGACTTAGAAATTTGGATGTTGTCATGGGACTCGAAAACCGGATCATCTATGACCTAGTCGACGTTGTAGAAGGACGTTGCAAAACTCATCAAGCTTTAATCAACGATAAGCGCTTTGAATGCTTGAAGCTCCTGCCGGCTGCCCAAACAAGTGACAAATCGGCCGTAAAGCCGGATCAAATGAAAAAATTGATTATGGAATTAAAACAGGACTATGACTATATAATTATCGACTGTCCTGCTGGAATAGAGCAAGGCTTCCAAAATGCAATTGCTGGTGCAGATATGGCTATCGTTGTAACCACACCGGAAATTTCCTCTGTACGCGATGCAGACCGCATAATCGGTTTGTTAGAAAAAGAGGAGAAAATCCAACCTCCAAGACTGATAGTGAACAGAATCCGCAACCATATGGTGAAAAATGGAGAAATGCTCGATGTGGATGAAATAGTCTCTATCCTTGCCATTGATATAATTGGAATAGTAGCGGATGATGACAGCGTGATTCGTGCATCCAATAGCGGTGAGCCTATCGTAATGGACCCAAATAGCAAAGCCTCCATTTCATACAGAAATATTGCCCGTCGCATCTTAGGTGAATCAGTTCCACTGCAATCTTTAGAAGAAGAGAGCAAGGGAGTTATGTTTAAAATTAAGAAATTTTTTGGGGTACGATAAGAAAATGAAAAGACCGCCATCATAATTGGCAGTCTTTTTTATTTTGGCTCTTTTCTAAAAGATTTTTACGTGTATGTTCATTGAAAACTTGTCCTTTTGACTGAAACTAAATGCAGGAAAAGAGCACTACAGTAACGTAACGATTATTACGAGTATCTAATAATGTTCGTAAAAGCAACAATGTTTGCGAAAACAGCCTTTATTTTTGTACAAAAATAGTATGGGGAGAGAATTTTTGTTTTTCAATTTGGAAATAAAGTGGTCATTCACTTGATATAAAATTTACATTGGGAATGGACATTTCTTGATCAAATATTTTTTGCTCTCTTTGATTGAACGTTGTTGTTAACCTGTAAGCAATTGTCTTGGAGGTATTATTTAAACCTATTTCAGTTATTGCGATTGTATAGCCTGATGTATTCAAAAAATCTGAGTCAAATGTTTCTTTTTGCAATTCATCTTCAAGATAGGTTAGGACATATTGTTTTATATAATCCGGATCTTTGCTGACATCTTCCGAAGAAGGCGTCCAATTTTTAATAATGTCGATGACCGTTTTTTCAAAAAAAACGGTACCCATCTCTGCAAGTTTTTCATGCTGAAGTATTTCTTCCGTTTTTTTATATTGCTGATTACTTGTTAGAATGGCGTTCATTAAAGGGGGAATAAACAATCCAATTAGAACAATCGTCAACAAAACGTAAAGAAGGACATAGCCCCCTTGAGTGCTCCTGTATTGTTTCATATCAATTTCCTTCCTTATATCCATAAAGTTCCGTTAATAAAGAGGATGTTGAATGAGTAGGGTCAGAATAAATCTCCACATGGAGCGAGATTAGATCCAAGCTTTGGTGTGCAGAAAGCTCAGTTACTTTAGGGTAATAAGATTTCCCATTTATTATGTGTTCTTCTGTTGGGTAAGAGCCGGTTGATTTGTATTCATTCAATACTTTCTCAGCTAAATTCATTGAAGTGATTCTATTATCAGCATGAGAGGAGTATGTAGTCATTTGGGAAAAGAATCCTAGCATGCCTGTAAAAATAATTCCTAGTATGACAATGGAAACTAAAATTTCTATTAAAGTTAAACCTTTTTGATTACAGTTGTTATGTATTGTCCTCACCGTTTTCCCCTCTTTTATTAAATCTATAACATTTCATTAATCCTACTTTCTTCCTGCTTTCTATTATACTAAAACTTGTAAAAGTTCATATATGTTTTCCAAAATTAATAGATTATAAAAGCAAAGCTTGTTGTCGTCATATCCCTCCCGGACAAGTCATAAAATGGTACAAACCTATTTGTGGGAAGGGTGTTAGTATGAATGATCGGTTAGCGGAAATAAGAAAGAGGGCAGCCAAACGGAAGCGGCAAAGGCAGCAGAGGCTTCCGGCTAGGGATAGAGTATCTAGTGATATACTTCGTGATGAAGACCGATACGGTGGTTCGAGCTTTTCTTCCTTTGAAGGGGGTCCGGAGGGTAATCGGGATCATCCGTTGTTTAATGGCCGGAATTTTCTTTTTAAGATTTTAGCATCAGCTATCCTTTTGTTGGTTGTGGCAATAATGTTTCAAAAACCTGCTGGTGGTACATGGGAAAAGCCCCGTCAGTTTGTTCTAAATACAATGGAAGAAAGCTTTCAGTTTACGGCGTTTTCCAATTGGTATGAAGGCAAATTTGGAAAATCACTTGCACTGTTGCCATTGCCACCCAACAATAAGAAGCCTTTAGCAGATGAAGAATTGGTCATTCCTGCTTCTGGTAAAGTGTTTGAGAGTTTTGAAGCAAATGGGCAGGGGGTTATGGTAGAAACAGTTGCGTATTCCAAAGTAGAAGCGATGAAAAGCGGAAGGGTTACTTTTGTCGGTAAAAAACCTGATATTGGTAAAACGGTGATTGTGCAGCATGCAGATGCAACTTATAGCTGGTACGGTCAATTAGAAAATGTAGATGTAAAACTATACGATTTTATTGAAACAGGTGATGTAATTGGACAAACTACGATTTTAGAGGATGGGTCTAAAGGGATGTTTTATTTTGCGATTCAAAAAGATAATGAATTTATCGATCCAATGCAGGTGATCTCTTTTGAATAATAAATGGATTATGCTCTATCAAAAAATTCATATACACCCCTTCATGTGGCTTCTTGTTGGACTGGCTTTAATGACGGGGAATTTCTGGGAATTGTTGATTCTTTTCTTTATTGTATTTGTGCATGAACTTGGTCATGGTCTTGCTGCTACCTATTATAATTGGCGAATCAAGCAAGTGTTACTTCTTCCTTTTGGAGGGGTTGCGGAGACGGATGAACATGGGAATCGACCACTGAAGGAAGAGTTGATAGTTACACTGGCAGGACCTTTGCAGCATATATGGCTAGGCGCTGGAGGGTATCTTTTGTTTCAACTTGGTTTTCTTTCAGGAGACATGTGGGAATTATTTTCTATTTTCAATTTGATGATATTCCTTGTAAACCTTCTTCCAATCTGGCCACTCGATGGTGGGAAATTGATGGGATTGCTATTCAGTAGATTTTTAGCCTTTTCTGATGCTCATGAACGTACATTGAAGGCTTCGTTTTTGTTTTTGATTTTATTTGTGACGATCTATCTTTTCATTGATCCAATGCATATCAATATTTGGATCATTACCGTATTTTTATTATTTACCTTAAAAAAGGAATGGTCACAGCGCCATTTTGTTGTTATGCGTTTTTTAATGGAGCGTTATTATGGTAAGAGTAACTCTATTTCTCATATTACACCCATCATAGTGGATGAAAAGGAAAAGATTCATCATGTCTTACAAAAATTCAAGCGGGATTGCAAGCATAACATTATTGTGATGAAGGGAAGCAACAAACAGCCTCCTTTAGATGAAAATGAGCTTCTTCATGCATACTTCAAGGAGAAGTTGACGTCCATTGATATAGGAGATATGCTTTATTCATACTAAACTTCGAGTGGAAAGCTGAGGCTATCTGAATTGATTGAGCTAATTATGGAAATGAAAGCAACTGAAAAACGGGTTGCTGTGAAAGAGGATGGTAAATTAGTCGAGCTGTTAATTGACCGGCCAGACACTCATCCTATAGATGGAAATATTTATATAGGTCGCGTTGTGAATGTATTGCCTGGCATGCAAGCTGCTTTTGTCGATATTGGACAGCAGAAACACGGCTACCTTCACCGCGACCATTTATGTTCTTTTCAAACATCTTTGCTTTCCAAATCAGAAAAGGAATTAAAATCAATTTCTCATTTTGTTCACCAAGGAGAGGCCATCCTTGTGCAAGTCGTAAAAGAAGGAGAAGGCACAAAAGGTCCAAAGCTTACCGGGTTACTTGAATTTCCTGGAACACATGTCGTTTATCAGCCATATGGGAAATATAAAGCAATTTCTAAAAAGATGTCGGATGTAAAAAGAAAAGAATGGCGGAAGCACCTACAGGAATGGCTGACAGAGGAGGAGGGTGCTATTCTTCGGACTGCAAGTGAACATATTCCTCCTGAGTTGGTGGAAGCAGAACTGATGGATTTACAACAGCAATTTTTAACTGCACATGATAAGGTTGATTCCGTAAAAGTTCCTTCTTTACTTCACGAAGAAGAACGCTTTGTTTCAAAGCTGATTCGTGATATTTCACCAGCTGAAGTAAACCATGTGGAGGTAGACGATGCTTCAACTTTTCAGTTTTTGAAAAAGAAAGGTTACCCTGTTCGTTTTTATACAGGGAAAGAAGGAATTTTCAAAAGAAGAGGAATGGAGCAGGAGCTTGAAAAAGCACTCAAAAAAATAGTCTGGTTAAAAAGTGGTGGCTATATCCTTATTGAGCATACGGAAGCAATGACTGTAATTGATGTGAATACCGGAAAGTTCATTGGGAAGACAGGATTGCAAGAAACGGTACTAAAGACAAACCTGGAAGCTGCTGTTGAAATAGCAAGGCAACTTCGTTTACGTCAAATCGGTGGCATTATTATTATCGATTTTATTGATATGAAAAACGGTAAGGAGCGAACCCAAGTTCAAAACGTTTTACAAGCAGCTGTTGAAAAAGACCGATCTTTTGTCAGAGTGGTTGGATTTACGGAGCTAAACCTTATGCAGCTAACAAGAAAAAAAGTTCGGGAGCCTTTAACGAGCTTATTATTGCAAGCAGGAGAAGGAAAAGAAGTCGTATATTCCATTGAAACCATATCTTATCAGCTTGAACGGGAATTGCTTGAGTTTAAAGGTAGTGAAGTAGAGGCAGTGATCGTAGAAACAAAGGCAGAAGTAGTGGACAAGCTATTGAACATGCTTAATGTGAAAGAGCGGATAGGTCTTGAGATTTATTTTATCAAAAAACAAAAAGTATCTAGCTATGAAATACGATTTGCGGGTTCCAATAAAGATGCTAATATTCGGTTAGAATCGCTTTAAACTTTATTGACATCAAGGTTTGTATTATGCTAAGATGTTCTTTGTTAGTTTGTAGCACCCGTGCTACAACCGCACAGTCTAGGTCCTATGAAAAATATGGACGATTTTCGTACATATACCTAACACTGGCGAGTCTGAGTCTATTATAGGAGGTGCAAGAGTATGTACGCAATTATTGAAACAGGTGGTAAGCAAATCAAGGTTGAAGCAGGTCAAACGATCTACATCGAAAAACTTGATGCAGCTGAAGGTGATGTAGTAACTTTCGATCAGGTTCTTTTCGTTGGTGGCGACAATGTTAAAGTTGGTAGCCCACTAGTTGAAGGTGCTTCTGTAACGGCTAAAGTTGAAAAACAAGGCCGTGCGAAGAAAATTACTGTATTCAAATACAAAGCGAAGAAAAACTACCGCAAAAAACAAGGTCATCGTCAACCTTACACGAAGCTTGTTGTTGATGCAATCAACGCATAATTTAAGGATGATTGAATGATTAAAGTTACGATTAAACGAGACGATCAACAGCTGATTCAATCGTTTACCATAACTGGACATGCTAACTTTGCCAAGAAGGGTTCTGACATTGTATGCGCAGGTGCTTCAGCAGTATCTTTCGGTGCTGTGAACGCAGTAATGACACTTTGTAAGATTACACCTGAAATTGAGCAAGGAGCAGATGGGTTTCTCCGCTGTTCCATTCCATCTAATATAGATGAAGCGACACAAGAGAAAATCCAGCTGTTGTTGGAAGGTATGGTTGTGTCTTTAGAGACGATAGAACGTGATTATGGAAATTATATAACCATTTCTAACTAGGAGGTGGAATACATGTTAAGATTAGATCTTCAGTTCTTTGCTTCCAAAAAGGGAGTAGGTAGTACTAAAAACGGACGTGACTCTATCGCGAAACGTCTTGGCGCTAAGCGTGCAGACGGCCAAATGGTTACTGGTGGTTCTATTTTATACCGTCAACGCGGTACTAAAATTTACCCAGGTGCAAACGTTGGACGTGGTGGTGACGATACTTTGTTCGCGAAGGTTGACGGAATCGTTCGTTTCGAGCGTTTAGGTCGTGACCGCAAACAAGTTAGCGTATATCCTGTTGCACAAGAAGCGTAAGCTTCATGCAGATGCCCTAGCCTAAGTTATAGGTTAGGGTTTTTTTGTTGCCAATAGTTGCTTTCTTTTGGAAACTTTACTAGATCGTTATGAAAGTCAAGAATCCGACTATTTTCAGGTTAATAGCAACCATCATGTAGAAATGAGCCTTTCCAATATTAATACACACAATAACGACCTTTCCATCTTTTCCCCACGTTTATGTACAAATATGCTATAATCGACATATTGAATGGGTACCGGAATAAGCCAAAGCTAGGAGAACGGTAAAGATGAGAAAAAGAAAAACGTTGGATGTTCTGCGTCATTCCAGACATGATTGGCTTAATAGGCTGCAATTGATTAAGGCAAATTTGTCACTGGGGCGCTTAGAGAGAGTAAGCAACTTGATAGACGAAATAGTTTTGGAATCAAACCATGAATCAAATCTTACCAATTTACATGCACCGTTATTTGCTGAGTATCTAATCACCTATCATTGGGAGCCAAGACTATTCTCGTTTGAATATGAAGTGATTGGTAATCCTGTTGACATGTCTAAGTTGGACGACATACTGTACCGTTGGATTTCCTCCTTATTCACTGGATTGGAAAAAGTGGTGAATAGAACAGGGGATAATCATTTATTCTTAAGTTTGCATATAGAAAAGACGGAAGTTCGTTTCTTTTTTGATATAAATGGGATACTAGAAGACACAGGCTTTTTAAAACATTGGTTGAAAAATCAACCAAATGAGTTTTATGTTAATGAAAAAGAAATTAGCATAGAAGAAAGCAATTTTACAGTGTCGTTGAAATTGTAAATAAGTAATATAGGACACTAGTCTTTCGTATGGATGATGGACTACATAAAATATGAATAAAAGACAAATTCCAGTCTTTTTATGATATCGGAGTGAATAAGCAATGTTTGTAGATCAGGTCAAAATATATGTAAAAGGTGGAGACGGCGGAAACGGAATGGTAGCGTTCCGGCGTGAAAAATATGTTCCGGACGGAGGACCAGCAGGTGGCGATGGAGGAAAGGGAGCAGGCGTTGTCCTTCAGGTTGAGGAAGGTTTGCGTACTTTAATGGACTTCCGTTATAAACGTCACTTTAAAGCAAACCGTGGTGAACATGGGATGTCGAAAAACCAGCACGGTAGAAATTCGGAAAACATGATCGTTAAAGTGCCGCCTGGGACAGTCGTAATAGACGACGACACAAAGGAGACACTTGCTGACTTAACAGAGCATGGCCAGCAATATGTGGTAGCAAAGGGAGGTCGTGGTGGCCGTGGAAATACTCGTTTTGCAACACCTCGAAACCCAGCACCAGAAATTGCTGAAAACGGTGAACCTGGACAAGAGCGTTATGTTATTCTTGAATTAAAGGTACTAGCTGATGTTGGCCTTGTTGGGTTCCCAAGTGTAGGGAAATCTACTCTCCTATCAGTGGTGTCAGCTGCAAAACCGAAAATTGCGGAATATCACTTTACCACAATCGTTCCCAACCTAGGAGTTGTAGAAACAGAAGATGGCCGCAGTTTCGTCATGGCTGACCTTCCCGGATTGATAGAAGGTGCCCATGAAGGAGTAGGACTTGGTCACCAATTCCTGCGTCATATAGAGCGGACAAGAGTTATTATGCATGTTGTTGATATGGGAGGCTTAGAAGGCCGTGACCCTTATGAGGACTATGTGACCATCAATCAAGAATTAAAGGAATATAACCTGCGACTGACAGAGCGTGCCCAAATTATTGTAGCCAATAAAATGGATATGCCTGATGCAGAAGAAAATCTTGAAATGTTTAAGGAACAGGTTGGGGAAAACGTAAAGATATTCCCGATATCTGCATTAACTCGTGAAGGACTTCGCGACCTGCTTTATGCAGTTGCCGACGAGCTTGAGAATGCTCCTGAGTATCCTTTGTATGAAGAAGAAGCGATCGAACAGCGTGTCGTGTATAAACATGAAAAAGAAGAAGCTGACTTTATGATTACAAGAGATCCAGATGGTGCATTTGTACTTTCTGGTGAAAATCTTGAGAAGCTGTTTGTCATGACAAACTTCAACCATGAAGAATCCATTAGACGTTTTGCTCGCCAGTTACGCGGAATGGGTGTGGATGAAGCATTGCGAGCTAGAGGTGCAAAAGATGGCGACATTGTTCGTTTGCAGAAATATGAATTTGAATTTGTAGAATAGTTGTACGAGAGGGGATAATTCATTTTATCCTCTCTTCTTTACATATAGATGTCAAGGAGAGATGTCCGATGTTAGAGGAGAAGTTCTTTTTAGTACGGGAAGATGTGCTACCAGAAGCGATGAAAAAATCATTAGAGGTCAAAGAAATGATAGCTCGCGGGAAAGTGACCTCCATTGCGGAAGCGGTACAAAAAGTGGATCTTAGCAGAAGTGCCTTTTATAAATACCGTGACACCGTATTTCCTTTTCATACGATGGTAAAAGAAAGGATTATGACGTTGTTTTTTCATTTGGAGGATCAGACTGGTGCGCTTTCACAATTGCTTGCTACTGTAGCTACTGCAGGCTGCAATGTATTAACCATTCACCAAACCATTCCACTTCAAGGTAAAGCGAATGTTACATTATCTTTAGATATGTCAGGACTTCAAGGTGATATTCATACTTTACTTTCGAAGCTAAAGAGACTAGAATTTGTAGATAAAGTAGAGATTTTGGGGACCGGGGCTTAGGCTCTTCAAGTTCACAAGGAGTTTAGTTTAGTTAAGGGAGTAGAGAATATGAAACCATCACAGATTGGATTTTTAGGACCGAAAGCAACGTTTACCGATTTGGCAGTAACAAAATTCTTTCCTGATAGTGAAAAAAAGGCATTTGCCACCATTCCTGAATGTATGGACGCTGTCCTAAATGGGAGTGTGGAGGCGGCAGTTGTTCCACTGGAAAATGCCATTGAAGGTTCTGTGAATGTGACATTGGATTATTTAATACATGACTGTCCATTACCAATTGTTGGGGAACTTACAATCCCTATCCGTCAACATTTATTGGTCCACACGGATCATTTAAAAAACGGCGGAGAATTAGAGGTCATTTATTCTCATTCACATGCAATTGCTCAATGCCACAAATATTTACATACACATTATCCAGAAGCGGTCTATGAACCGACCTCCTCTACAGCAGCTGCTGCAAAGCTGATATCGGATCACCGCCTTTCCAAAAAAGCTGCATGTATTGCTAATTCACTTGCTGCAAAAGAGTACAAGCTAGCAGTTCTTCAAGAAGATATTCATGATTATGATAACAACCATACAAAATTTATTGTCCTTCATCGTGATCAGAATAAAATGATTCAGAGCGAAGTATATGAAAGTTCAGGGGAAAAAACAACACTGATGGTAACACTCCCAACGGACCATTCAGGAGCGCTTCACCAAGTATTATCAGTGTTTGCTTGGAGAAAATTAAACCTTTCCAAAATAGAGTCAAGGCCAATGAAAACAGGGCTTGGAAATTACTTCTTTATTATCGATGTGAATGAGGAGATGAATCATCCATTGATTCCCCCTGCCATTGAGGAGCTAGAATCATTGGGGAGCTCGGTAAAAATATTAGGCAAGTATCACAGTTACTCTATTAAATAGCTAGTTCGACGTCTACTTTTTATAAAGCTAACGTCGTGACAAGACTTTTAATTGGTGCAAAAGCCATTAGCTATTACGCAAATTAACTGATTCTTTTGTTATTATACTTTTTGAGAACTGAGATTCGAGTATTTAACTTTAGTCCCGCATATTGAGTGCCCTGGTTTCTCATTTTGCAATTTTCCGGGGACTCATTTATGTTTAGTGCCCGAATTTCTCATTATGCTATTTTTGGGTCACTCAATATCCGTTTGAGTGCCCGAATTTCTCATTATGCTATTTTCGGGTCATTCAATATCCATTTGAGTGCCCGTTTTTTGCATTATGCTATTTTCGGGTCATTCAATATCTGTTTGAGTGCCCGAATTTCTCATTATGTTATTTTTGGGTCACTCAATATCCATTTGAGTGCCCGGTTTTTCCATTATGCTATTTTCGGGTCACTCAATATCCATTTGAGTACTCGCTTTTTCCATTTTTCTTATTCTACCAACATACCTGCTTCCATCAAAGCTGCACATGCAGCATCAAGCTTTTCTTCGGAATCAGCTTCTAATGTGTGAAGATGTGTTCCATCCGTAAGTTGAGAAAGATAGGAGGCATTCGTTTGCTTTATTTTTCGAATAAATGCATCTACTTCTGCTCGAGTGCTTACCATGACGGAAGCATTTAAGTCCCCATACACCGGGTGTTCAATTCTTACATCCTTAACGGTTACACCATAATCAACCAAAATATATAATTCTTCTTTCGTGCGATACGGTTCATGATACGAAACAATAATTCGCTCTTTTTTTATTGGCTGGCCATAAGGTTTCATGTAGACATACCCTTGACTAGTCGCCATGATTGGTTCATTTTTAGCTTTCAATAGAGAGATATCTTGAACAATGACTTGTCTACTGACATTCGTTCTTGATGCTAATTCACCACCTGTTAGCGGTTTATTTTCTGTTTGTAGCCAGTTTAGCAACAGATTTCTTCGTTCTTCCCCTAAGACTTTTTTTTCTTGTGTCATCCATTGCCGCTCCTTTTAAAAAATGAAAGTGAAAGCAACGCTAAGGTTGGTGGAATACCAACCTTCTAGCAAACATCATTTGCTAGTGCTCACCACTTCCGCTTTTCTAATAATTTTCTATTATTTCCTTCAATGCGATAACTAGGCGATCAATATCGCTAGTAGTAGAATCTTTACCAAATGAAATACGGATAAATTCTCTCGCTTCATCAGCTGACTTTCCTGTAGCAATCATAGTTCTAGAAGGAGATTGAGTTCCGACCTGACAAGCACTCCCAGTAGAAATGGCAATCTGTTTACGGTTACATTCTAGCATCACATGCTGTCCTTCTATTCCTGGTAAGCGAAGACCTAAAATGTGTGGTAGTCCTTCAACATTTTCACCTTCTATCAATATCGGTAGCCATAATCGTTCGATTTGTTGTTGAAAGTATATTCTAAGCATTTCGTACTTTTCAATCAATATGGGCATGTTTTGTTCCATTTGTTGTGCTGCCATTATGAATGAAGCGATACCAGGTACATTGATTGTACCTGGACGCATTCCGTTCTCATGTGTAGCACCATCCATCACAGGTTTCCAGGCTGTTTCTGGCGAAATATACAGGGCGCCAACACCTTTAGGTCCATATATTTTATGGGATGAAATAGAAATGCTTGTTAATTGATATTTCTCTATATCTATAGGTAGTTTACCAAAAGATTGGACACAGTCGCTATGAAAGAGGATATTTTTTTCCTTTAATAGCTTTCCCACTGCCTCTAACGGTTGTAGAATTCCTGTTTCAAAGTTGGCATGGTGAATAGAAACAAGACATGTATCCGTTCTGATTATTTCTTCTAACATAGATAGGGAGATGACACCGTTTTGATCAACAGGAAGAAAACTAATTTCATAACCTTCTGTTGATAAAGATTGAAACAAGTGGTGAATGGATGAATGTTCTGTTTCTGTCGTAATTATATGTTTGCCTTTTTGTTCGTTTCCTTTTAGGAGTGATCGAATAGCTAGAATGTTGGACTCACTGCCTCCACTTGTAAAATAGATGCCTTCATTCTTCCCAGAAATCATCCTTGCAAGCTCTTTGCGGCAAGATTCTAAAAGGTTGCCTGCATTACCACCAATATCATGTAAACTACTACTATTCCCATAATAATCTATTGCAACATGACTAAAGACCTTCAGTGCCTCTTTACTCATAGGTGTCGTTGCTGCGTAATCCAAATATATCATCGTCATTTCTCCTTCCTGGAGTCGCCAATTTGCTTCCCAGTAAAAAACTCTTGTCATAAGTATAAAAATATGTAAATATAGGTGTCAAGACACTTATATACACAGGAGGTTTTTTGTATCAATGCAAAAGCCTGATGTTATTGTAGTAGGAAGTGGGTTATCCGCTTTACTAACTGCGAATTATTTAAGCGATAAATTAAATGTGATTATCTTCACAAAGTCTAGTAAATACGATAATAATTCTTTTCTAGCTCAAGGTGGAGTTGCTTGTGCAATCGAACATACGGATTCTTGGGAACAACATTATCAAGATACGTTGTTTGCAGGCTGCTACCATAATGATGAAAATGCAGTGAAAGTTCTTACCCAAATGGGGCCTGAACTTTTACGTGAAATAGTTCACAAAGGCATGAAATTTGATAAAGATAAACAAGGAAACTATTCATTAGGGATGGAAGGTGCACATTCCAAAAGGCGAATTCTGCATGCTGGTGGCGATCAGACAGGAAAAAAATTAATGGAATGGCTTCAATCAACCTTATCTAACAAAGTACAGCTTGTTGAACATGAAACCGTTATCAAATTAGAAGTACAAGATGGTGTTTGTAGTGGTGTACAAACAATAAACAATAATGGAATGAGAAAAAGCTATTTTTCAAGTTCTGTTGTGTTGGCTACAGGTGGAGCAGGTGCGTTATATCCATTTACATCAAACAATATAAGTATTACAGGGATGGCATTGTCACTGGCATATCAGGCGGGGGCGGCATTAACCGATTTAGAATTCATGCAATTTCATCCAACCATGCTTTCTTATGAAGGAAGAGCAGTTGGCCTGATATCAGAGGCAGTCAGAGGAGAAGGTGCTTATCTAGAAACTGGGAGCGGGAAGCGTTTTATGGAAGAATACCACCCTTTAAAGGATTTAGCACCAAGAGATGTTGTATCCCGTGCAATTTTTTATGAAATGGAAAAGGGAGAGTCCATTTACCTGAATATTGAGCACGTCTCTGATTTTGTTGAGCGTTTTCCTGCGATAACAGCGCTTTGTAAAAAGCACAATATCTGCTTGGAAAAGAAAAGAATCCCAGTAGTGCCTGGCGCCCATTTTTATATGGGTGGGATATTTACCAATATTAATGGAGAGACAACTCTCCCAGGTCTTTTTGCAGTTGGGGAAGCTGCTTGCAATGGAGTCCACGGTGCTAATCGTTTAGCATCCAATTCTTTGTTGGAAACAATGGTCTTTTCCAAAACACTTGCTGACCATTTAAAAAAAATAGATCTTCCTGCCTCAGCACTCAGGTATAGAAGAGAAGAATTACCATCTGATTTCCTACAAAGGAAATGTGAATCTCTACCTATAAAATCAGATATTCAACAGATGATGATGCAATATGCAGGAATTGTTCGAAATGAAGAAGGACTTTTTACTTTAAAAAACTACTTAGAAATCTTTGAACCATATTGGAAAGGATTGAATCAGCTAACAGCTATCCTTTCATTGGAAGAAATAGAAACCATCCACATGCTTCAGCTTAGTTTCTTAATAACTGAAGCGGCAATAAAAAGAACGGAAAGTAGAGGTACCCATTATCGGACAGACCATCCAGTGGCGAAGGAAGCTTGGAAACAAGTTCGAATAATGCATAATGTACCAGACAAAAAGGGGGAAATGGAAACAAATGAACAATATTCTATTACAAGAAATGCTGCATCAATTTTTTAATGAAGATATCGGAGAAAGAGACCTTACATCGGAGGCTCTTTTTACAGAAGAGGAAAGGGGCTCAGGTACTTTTCTTGCTAAAGAAGCAGGTGTGTTTGTTGGAAGCAAAATTATAAAAATGGCATTCGAAACACTTGACCTAGAAACAGAAGTTACGCTTCTTAAAAAAGATGGAGATAGGTTGGAACGAGGAGATGTAATAGGAACTGTGAACGGTAAAATGAGAACGCTTCTTGGAGCAGAACGGGTAACATTAAATCTAGTTCAGCGCTTAAGCGGGATTGCTTCCTTGACTTCAGAAGCAGTGGCAACATTAAACAGTGAAGTAACAAAAATATGTGATACAAGAAAAACCACTCCGGGGCTTCGTATGTTGGAGAAATATGCAGTTACTTGCGGTGGTGGCTATAATCATCGCTTTGGTCTTTATGATGGGATCATGATAAAAGATAACCATATTGAATTTACGGGTTCTATAACAGAAGCAATTAAGCGAGTACGTGCAAGCATAGGTCATATGGTAAAAGTGGAAGTGGAAACAGAATCCTTGAAACAAGTACAGGAAGCAGTGGAAGCTGGCGCAGATGTTATTATGTTTGATAACCGTAATCCGGAAGAAATAAAAACCTTTATTCAACATGTGCCAAATCATATTGTAACAGAAGCATCTGGGGGTATAACACTTTCCAACTTAGCAGGCTACGGGGATACTGGAGTAAATTACATCTCACTTGGGTTTTTGACTCACTCAGTAAAGGCACTTGATATAAGTTTTAACGTAGGAACAAAAGGAGTGTAGAGATATGAACTTATTGGAAATCGTTAACAAAGGAAATGGCATGTTACCATCTAAATATCGGGATATGACTGAAGAAGAAATGAAGAAAAGAGTGACCGAAATAAAAGCAAAGTTTGGGGAAGAACTTTTTATTCCTGGTCATCACTATCAAAAAGATGAAGTGGTGGAATTTGCTGACTCGACTGGGGATTCACTTCAACTTGCACAGGCTGCAGCCTACACAACAGCTACTTATATTGTTTTTTGTGGCGTCCATTTTATGGCGGAGACCGCAGATATATTAACAAAGAAAGATCAAGTCGTCATTCTCCCTGATATGCGCGCAGGCTGTTCCATGGCAGATATGGCAGACATATATCAGACGGAACGGGCATGGGTAAAGCTGTTGAATCTTTTTGGAGATACAATGCTTCCATTAACATATGTTAACTCCACAGCAGCCATTAAAGCGTTTTGCGGCGAGCGCGGTGGAGCAACAGTTACCTCTTCAAACGCACATAAAATGGTGGAATGGGCATTTACTAAAAAGGAGCGTGTGTTGTTTTTGCCAGATCAACATTTAGGTAGAAATACAGCTTACGATCTCGGTGTTCCGCTTGAAGAGATGGGGGTTTGGAATCCTATAACTGATACGCTGGAGTATGAGGGAGAGCTTGATAATGTAAAGGTCATTCTTTGGAAGGGTCATTGCTCTGTTCATGAAAAGTTTACTATTGAAAATATTGAGCATTTACGCTCAACCAAACCCGATATGAATATCATCGTTCACCCGGAATGTACTTGGGAGGTGGTCCAAATGAGTGATGATAGTGGAAGTACTAAAAAAATAATTGAAACCATTGAAAATGCTCCATCTGGAAGCAAATGGGCAATTGGAACCGAGATGAATTTGGTTAATCGTATTATCCAGCAGCATCCTGATAAAGAAATCATTTCATTAAATCCTAATATGTGCCCTTGTTTAACGATGAATCGCATTGATCTTCCGCATCTCTTATGGGCATTGGAGTCAATAGAAAATGGTGACATTATTAATCAAATATCTGTAGAGGACTATATTGCCAAGCAAGCCATTGCGGCATTGGATAAGATGCTAGCGAACGCTTGAGCTTGTACAGGGAGACACAGTGTGTAGTGTGATTAGGCTGCACACTGTGTTTTTTTGAGAGTAAAATGAAGTATACAAAGAGTTGTTTTCGCAAACTTTTCAAGAATATCATAATTCCTTTTATTAATCCGCCATACAAAATGTAAGTGAAATTCCATACGCAGACTTTTACAGGTAAAGAGCAAAAATCCCCCAAAAAGAGAGCCTTCAAAAAATAGGCGCCGAAAAAAAATACCTCTTTTCCCCTGAAGTGTCCATGTATTTATTCATAAAGTTCCTCCTAGGTGCATAAGTTGATGTGAAGAATAGTGGCAAAATGCCCAACTAACACATAAACTGTAGAGACTTTGCTAAGGAGGGAAAATCCTTGAAAATCCATATTGTCCAAAAAGGGGATACATTATGGAAGATTGCTCAGAAATATAATGTGAATTTTGAAGAATTAAAGAAATCAAATTCACAGCTTAGCAATCCTGACATGATTATGCCTGGAATGAAGATAAAAGTGCCAATGGCAGGAGTAGCAGTGAAAAAAGAGAGTCCAGTAATGGGTGTAACGAAAGAAGCACCAAAGCAAGTGATGGGAGTTCAGGCGCCAAAAGCGCAACATCCTTATAAGGAGATGCCAAAAAAGCCCGCTGTTAAAGAACAACCGGTAAAGGAAGCTCCTAAAACTCCTTATGTACCTAAAATGCCGCAGCTAAAACCTTATTTTCCAGAAGTTGATGTAAATAATTACTTTACAGTAAATGTGCCTAAAAAACAGCCGACTAACGTTAAAATGCCAAAGGCGCCAACAGCTAAAATGCCTAATGTAAAGGTGCCAAATACCAAAATGCCAAATACTAAAATGCCAAATACTAAAATGCCTAATGTGAATATGCCTGCAAATATTCCAAAACCAATAGAAGCGCCAGAGCAGGTCATGGGAGTTGAACAGCCAGCTCCACAAATGCCAATGGAACACTGTTATCCAATATCTCCTGTGATGCCAGGAAGTGGTTTCTGTCCACCACCATGTCCACCACATCATCACCACCATGGTTGGGGTCATGGTTATGGCTGGGGAGGTCCAGGTTTTGGAGGCCCGGGCTTTGGAGCTCCAGGATACGGAGGGCCAGGCTTTGGGGGACCAGGTTTTGGAGGCCCGGGTTTTGGGGCTCCGGGTTTTGGGGCTCCGGGATATGGAGCACCAGGATATGGAGCACCAGGAATGGGTATGCCTATGGGATCTGGTGAGGAATCCCCAGAAAATTATGGTTATTTACAGCAAATGCAACAGCTTCAACAGATGGGACAAATGCCACAAATGAGTCAAGATGAGATGGATTCGGCTGTGCTTGGTGCTCATGACCAAATGGGTCAATATGGCATGCCAGGAATGGGTCAGATGCCACAAGGAATGCCAGTGGGTCAAATGGGTGGCTATCCTGGTTACCCAATGGGACCAGTGTCTCCAGGTGCAGGATTTGAACCAACGCATGGTCCTCAACAAGTGGCTGGTGTAAGTGGTGGAAGCGATTGTGGTTGTGGAGGATCGAAAGGCTATCGAGAAGATGCGAACATTGGATATGCCCCCTATGGTTATCCAGTAGCTCCTCCAGGATACTACTATCCACCAGGCTATGGATATGGTTATGGAAACTATAACGAACAAAGAAGTGAAGGATCAGATTTTGATGGTCCCGATTATGATGATGAAAGTTAAAGGTTACCACTTTAGAGGCGATTTCACCCGGAATCGTCTTTTTTATGTGGCAAGTGAATTCGACGAAATATTTAAAAAAATGCTCCAATCATAAAAATTTGGTTTGATTCTGTTGTAATTAGTGAAATTGTATACTACAGACATCTTTTCCGTGAAGGTTTACATAAAGTAATTTTCAATAGTAAAAAGTTGTTTAAAGGACAATGTAATTTGAAACATTTCTTAAGTAGTTATGGAACGTCCAATAGTTACTTTCTACAAGTAATTGAAGCAAACAATTTTTGACGAATGAATACAATCTGATACAATAATCTATATTGTCAAATTGGAGGGAAGAAAACGTAATGGAAGAAAAAATTGCCAAGCTAGTACAATGGATACAGGAAAAAGTAAAGGATGCAGGAGTAAATGGAGCAATTGTTGGTGTTAGTGGAGGAATCGATTCCGCAGTAGTGGCACACCTTATTAAACGCGCTTTTCCAGATAATTCTTTAGGGCTTATACTTCCGTGTAAAAGTGACCCGAAAGATCAAGAGTATGCAATGGAAGCTATCGAAAGCTGTGGTATTTCCCACATGACAGTCGATCTATCTGATACACATACGGTGTTATTTTCAGAAATGGAAAAACAATTAAAACAAAAAGGCGAATGGCATGAGAAAACAGCTCGCCTAGGTGACGCAAATACACGCGCACGTTTACGTATGACTACTTTGTATGCAGTTGCTAACAACTACGGTTATTTGGTAGTAGGAACAGATAATGCTGCAGAATGGCATACAGGCTATTTCACAAAGTATGGTGATGGAGGAGTAGATTTAGTACCACTTGTTCATTTAACCAAAGGAGAAGTACGTGAAATGGCAAAAGTTCTTGGAGTACCAGATAGCATTATTAACAAACCACCAAGTGCTGGCCTATGGGAAGGGCAAACAGATGAAAATGAAATGGGAACAACTTACAATATGATTGACAGCTATTTAAAAGGGGAAGAAATCCCGGAAAAAGATAAGCAAATTATTGATAGAATGCATAAAAACACAGATCATAAACGTCAGTTAGCTTATGCTCCTCCAAAATTTTAACATAATAAAACACCCTCTATCTTGTCACCCTAGTATTGAGTACCTTTTTAGTACTCAACAAGACTTGATAGGGGGTTTTTACATTGAGGAAGTCATTTTTCACTGTAGCTTCTGCAGCACTGATGATCGGGGCACTATCCGGTTGTGGACAAAAAGAAAGTGCTACAGACAATAGATATTATGACCAAGCAAGTCCTATTGGCTATTACACAAGTGAACACAATCCTTATGTAAACAACGACCAAAACCGCGGAGCTGGAGAACAACGGAGAGGAAATGCTCGTCTGTTTGAAGACAATGATGGTCCAATCAACGAAATTCTTGACCGCTCTGTTGTCTATAATGAAAATAGAATCAGAAAAAATAATGAAGGCATACGAAACATCAGAAACAGAGGAGGTCATGGTGGTTATTTAGGGATTGGATATAATACCCCACATTTCAGCCGCACTGATAGGAACTATCATGGGCATTTAAATAACTTAGAAAATGTAGGGAATCCTTCCTATTATAATCGCTACGAAGGACGACTTTCTGAGCAGCTAAGCAATCGTGCAGAACAAGTAGATGGTGTGAAAAATGCTGGGGTTTTAATTAGTAAAGGGGAAGTACTTGTTGCGGTTGTGCCAGAACGTGGCGCAAACGATCGTGAGGTAAGCCGTGCTGTAGAGCGTGCACTTGAACCACTTGTTAAAAACAAGGAGTTAAGGGTGGGAGTAAACGAAAGTGCATTTAATGCTATTCGCAATGTAGACAATGATCTTCGAAATAGTGAGTGGCGATTGAATGATTTAGAATCAAACATGAGGGGAATATATCGAACAATGACTCAATAAACAAGAAAGCAGCCTCATATTAAATGGGGCTGCTTTTTCGAAGTTACATAAAATTTCCTTTGTTTTATGGTTAATTTTTCTGAATGTGGTCAAACTAGAAGTGAAAATACTAAAAAATATACTAGTAGATGACTTAAGGGGGAAATTTCCGATGAAACCCATCATGCCAAATAAGTTGTTGCTAATACTTACAGGTGCTTTTACGTTGTTCATTTTTTTTCATATATTTAATGCCCATGAAGGGGTTGCAGATAAACAGGACTTTGTTGATGAAGAAGCAATTGAAGATGCCTTCGAAGTTAGTGGGCCATTGACCCTGAAAGTTGTTTTAGAAAGAATTTATTTAGATGGTGAGGTAAGTGAAGAGGTACTGGAAAAAACGGTTTGGGCGATGGAGGATTTTTGGTCACAGTATGAAGAATGGCAAGTAATTGACTTAGATGAAGAGCAAGTAGTATTCCAACAATATATAGATGACATATCGCCACTATTGAAATCAAATGGATATTTCGGTATCTCTAATGATGGGATTCTTACTATATATGAGGGGAAACCAACAGAAGAATCTAAAATAATTCAATCTTTTTTTCAAATTGATATAGGCAAGCTAGAAAGCCATCAACATGAAAAGCTGAAAGATGGAATAAAAGTGGTTTCCAAAGATGAATATGTGCAAGTGCTTGAAACATTTAAGCCATATACGACAAAAAAGCAGTAAAAGGCTGTAAGTACCTTTGCCACGCATTCAGTAGATACCTTTGAATTTCTACATAGCTTTTTACACTAATTTTAGTCAGTGTAAAAATTTTAATTTATAGTTCACATATTCAAGCTGGCGAAGCGCCGGCTTTTTTGTTTTGGCATCTTAACATTATTCATAAAATATGCTATCTTTTTCTTTTGAGCCGTTTTGTTCTTTATTCATGGTAAAATGGAGAGTGGGAACAAAATGTAAAGGGGAGTATTGTAACATTGATTGATTTTTTAAGAGGTTTTGTGAATTATGTGTCACCAGAATATATCGTAATAGAGGTAATGGGAGTTGGCTATCAAGTAAATACTCCAAATCCTTTTATATACCGTGTAGATCACGATACAGAAGTGACCATATATACATATCAGCATGTAAGAGAAGATATTCTAGCCTTATATGGCTTTAAAACAAGAGAAGATAAACACCTTTTTATGAAGCTGTTGAATGTAACCGGCATTGGACCAAAAGGGGCACTTGCCATACTTGCTTCAGGACAGCCTCAACAAGTTGTCTATGCCATTGAAAATGAGGACGAAAAATTTCTCATCAAGTTTCCTGGGGTTGGTAAAAAAACAGCCCGACAAATAATTTTAGATTTGAAAGGGAAGCTGAATGATTTAGTTCCAAGTGCTTTTCCAGATCTTTTTCAACAGGATGTCGACGTTTCTTTTTCCAATAATGAAAATATGGCATTGGACGAAGCAATGGAAGCCCTTAAAGTACTCGGCTATGGAGACCGTGAAATAAAGAAAGTTATACCTGCTCTTAAAAAGGAAGAACTCTCAACAGATCAATATGTAAAAAAAGCATTGCAGTTGCTTTTAAAATAAGGTTCTTTTTTCCATAATAATGTTTAGTACAAATAACTTCAAAGTTTCGAAAACAGCCTTAAATAAGAAGGGGGGATTACAAAGTGGATGACCGAATGGTGTCACAGGATGCAATGCATGAAGATCATTCATTAGAATATAGCTTGCGTCCCCAAAACCTACAGCAATATATTGGCCAAGATAAAGTGAAAGAGAATCTGGAAGTTTTCATTCAGGCTGCCAAACTGCGTCAAGAGACGTTGGATCATGTTCTATTGTATGGACCCCCAGGACTTGGTAAAACGACATTAGCTGCAATTATTGCGAATGAAATGGGTGTTCAGCTACGCACAACTGCTGGACCTGCAATTGAACGGCCAGGAGATCTTGCTGCCATTTTATCTGCTCTCGAACCTGGAGATGTTTTATTTATAGACGAAATTCACCGTTTGCACCGCTCTATAGAAGAAGTATTATACCCTGCCATGGAAGATTATTGTCTGGATATCATTATCGGTAAAGGACCAACTTCTAAATCAGTGCGCTTGGATCTTCCTCCTTTTACATTAGTTGGTGCAACTACAAGGGTTGGATTGTTAACAGCTCCATTAAGAGATCGTTTTGGAGTTCTCAGCCGTCTGGAGTATTACAAGGAAGAGCAGCTAACCGAAATTTGCCTTCGCACGGCACAGATCCTTGATATCGGAATAGAAGAGGATGCTGCGATAGAGATAAGTCGAAGAGCAAGAGGGACACCACGGATAGCGAACAGATTATTACGGCGTGTTAGGGATTTTGCACAAGTTTTAGGAAAAACTACCATCAGTGTATCTCTTGCCAAGGAAGCGCTTGACCGATTACAAGTCGACAAACTTGGACTTGATCATATCGATCAGAAATTGTTGATGGGGATCATTGAAAAGTTTCGTGGTGGTCCAGTTGGGCTTGACACGATAGCAGCGACCATTGGAGAAGAATCGCACACCATAGAAGATGTGTATGAGCCATATCTTTTACAAATCGGATTTATTCAACGGACTCCTAGGGGGCGGATTGTGACGGATTTGGTATACCGTCATTTCAATTTGGAGGTGCCATCAGAGTAATGGAACTGCCTAAAATGTTAATGGTGTTTGGAGCGGTTTTACTTGTTACAGGATTGTTATGGCAATTGATAGGGAAAATTCCTGGTGACATTGTTGTGAAAAAAGGGAATTTCACCTTCTTCTTTCCCGTTGTAACATCCATTGTCATAAGTATTGTTTTAAGTTTAGTGTTTTATTTTATTGGTAAATTCAGATAGGCTAAAAGCAAAGCTCTTTTCAATAGTTTGTTGATAGTAACCCGTAAAAAGTCGGCTTTTGGACATTTTACCTTTATGTTGCTAGAAAACTTGTCCTATTACTAAAGAAATTTGCAGGAAAAGAGCGCGATATTAGAGTTTATATTGAGTATCTAATAAAGCACGTAAAAGGAAGAATTTAAGATATTAGCTAAAGGCAAAGAAAAGGTGACATGATGAAAATAGATTTATTTGACTTCCATTTACCGGAAGAACTGATTGCCCAAACTCCACTAGAACAGCGAGAAGCTTCCAGGCTAATGGTTCTAAATAAGGAAACAGGCGAATTGAAACATGAAGCCTCGTTTCGATCCATCTTGGACTATGTAAAAGAGGGTGATTGCCTTGTTTTAAATGATACAAGAGTACTCCCGGCAAGGCTTTTTGGTATAAAAAGTGATACAGGTGCCAAAATTGAAGTTCTCTTGTTAAAACAACTAGAGGGTGATACGTGGGAAACATTGATTAAGCCAGCAAAAAGGGTGAAAGAAGGAACGACGATTTCATTTGGAGATGGTCGGTTAACCGCACAATGCGTTGGCGAAAGTGAACATGGTGGGAGGAAGCTTAACTTCCAATACGAAGGAATTTTCTATGAAGTGCTTGATAGCTTAGGAGAAATGCCATTGCCTCCTTACATCAAGGAACAATTAGATGACCGTGAAAGATACCAAACCGTTTTCGCTAGAGAAACAGGGAGTGCGGCAGCACCTACTGCTGGTCTTCATTTTACAGAAGCACTTTTAAAAGAATTGCAAAACAAAGGCGTACACACTGCTTTTATCACTCTGCATGTAGGACTTGGTACCTTCCGGCCAGTAAGTGTGGATACGGTAGAGGAACATGATATGCATGCGGAGTTTTATCAGGTTTCAGATGGCACCGCACGACTTCTCAATGATGTCAGGGAACAAGGCGGAAAAATAATTACAGTAGGAACGACCTCTACCAGAACGTTAGAAACTATTGCTCGAGATTTTGGAAAGTTCCGCGAGGCAAGCGGTTGGACTAATATTTTCATCTACCCAGGCTATGAATTCAAAGCTATTGATGGAATAATAACAAATTTTCATTTGCCAAAATCAACGTTGATTATGCTTGTGAGTGCACTAGCCGGTCGTAATCATGTGATGCATGCATACGAAGAAGCAGTAAGAGAAAGATACCGTTTCTTTAGTTTTGGCGATGCAATGCTTATCCTATAAGTTAGAATAAGGAGATAATAATGACAGCAATCAGATATGAATTAATCAAAACTTGTAAGCAAACTGGTGCAAGACTTGGAATGGTCCACACTCCGCATGGCAGCTTTGAAACGCCTGTATTTATGCCAGTTGGAACTCTTGCTACTGTTAAAACGATGTCACCGGAAGATGTTAAATCAATGGGGGCAGGAATCATACTTAGCAATACGTATCATCTTTGGTTACGTCCTGGTAATGATATCGTAAAAGAAGCTGGCGGACTTCACAAATTTATGAATTGGGACCGAGCCATCCTAACCGATTCTGGTGGATTCCAAGTATTTAGTTTAAGTGATTTACGCAAAATTGAAGAGGAAGGCGTACATTTCCGAAATCACTTAAATGGAGATAAACTTTTCCTTTCACCAGAAAAAGCAATGCAAATACAAAATGATCTTGGCTCCGATATTATGATGGCATTTGACGAGTGCCCGCCATATCCAGCAACGCATGATTATATGAAAAAATCAGTGGAACGTACTTCGCGTTGGGCAGAACGTTGTTTAGAAGCACACCAGCGACCACAAGACCAGGGGTTGTTTGGGATTGTACAAGGTGGAGAATTTGAAGACCTTCGTAAATTGAGTGCCCAAGACCTTGTATCCATGGATTTCCCAGGTTACGCTGTTGGTGGCTTGTCTGTTGGAGAGCCGAAAGATGTAATGAACCGGACGCTTGAATTTACAACTCCGTGGTTACCTGATAATAAGCCACGATATTTAATGGGAGTTGGATCTCCAGATTCACTAATTGATGGTGCTATCCGTGGAATAGATATGTTTGATTGTGTACTTCCGTCTAGAATTGCCCGTAATGGGACATTAATGACTAGTGAAGGGCGGCTTGTTGTGAAAAATGCTAAATTTGCACGCGACTTTGGACCGCTTGATCCAGGATGTGACTGCTACACATGCACAAATTATTCAAGAGCTTACATTCGTCACCTAATCAAATGTGACGAAACTTTAGGAATTAGACTTACAACTTACCATAACCTTTATTTTCTGGTAAAATTAATGGAGCAAGTCAGACAAGCGATCAGAGAAGATCGACTAGGAGACTTCAAGGAAGAGTTTTTTGAGAAATATGGCTTCAATAAACCGAATGCGAAAAACTTTTAAAATCTCTTCACATACATGACATAGGAGAAAGGAGGGCTACTACATGGAAGGAATGGCTGGTGCTATATTACCTTTACTACTTATGTTTGCTATTTTCTATTTCTTGTTAATTCGCCCACAACAAAAGCGTCAAAAACAAGTACGTGAAATGCAAACTAGCCTGCAAAAGGGAGACAAAGTTGTAACAATCGGTGGATTACACGGTATCGTGGATGCACTTGATGAGGACAAAGTTGTCATCAAAGCAGGTGACGGGTCTCGTCTTACATACGACCGTCAAGCGGTAAGAGAAGTAATTGCAGATTAATGTCAAAAAAGCATGCTCTCACGGGAGCATGCTTTTATTATGTTTTCGAAGAATATCCAGAACTAATGTTAACCCCAATAATCCCCCCAAGTGCTGCTACACCGATAAAACCTGAGTGAAACATCATTTGTTGCAGTGTGAAAAGCGAATCATTTCCTAAATATTGAAACAAAAAAATGACCAAAGTATATGCTCCACCCGTGACCGCACCGAGAAGCCAGCCCTTTTCTTTTCCTTTCCCCCCTGAAATAAATCCACCAATAAAAAGTGTCAAAAAAGAAAGTATTAGGATAAGCCAAGCAACACTTGTTTCTTGGAGAGAAGTAAAACGAAGTATTAGAGAAAAAATAAAGCTAACGGCAATAGCTATCATAAATATCGTAATCAGTCCATACATAACGGCAATTCCAAGTTTTTTCGATTCCATTCCATCCATCCCCTTTCTTAGTACATGCCAAGTAATACAAGCATATTCAAAAGAACATTGGAAAATGCTTCAATTCATGAAATATCTAATAAAGAATAACACTAATGGTGATTAAGGCATCTGGAGAAACAGGTATTGTAGACGGTTAAAGCCTAGGAAATGTTAAAGGAAAAAGGGAGGTTGATGTGTAATGGAAGAATATGTAATGATGATTGCCAGAACCATCTTTCTCTATATTACGATTGTTTTTATTTTTCGCGTAATGGGCAAGCGGGAAATAGGAGAGCTAAGTGTGTTGGATCTGGTTGTTTTTATTATGATTGCAGAAATGGCAGTAATGGCTATTGAAAACCCAAAAGATCCATTGGTACATACTTTATTACCAATGTTTTTATTAATGGGAATACAAATATTACTTGCATATGTTTCTTTAAAAAGCCAGCGAATAAGAGATTTTGTAGATGGAAAACCAACGGTAATCATTAGTAATGGAAAAATTGACGAACAAGCTATGAAGAAACAGCGTTATAATTTTGATGACCTTTTAATTCAATTGCGCGATAAAGATATTAAGAACTTGGCCAATGTAGAATTCGCGATTCTCGAACCATCTGGAAAACTTTCTGTATTTGAAAAAAATAATTCAGAAAACACTACACAAGGAGAGAAAGAGTCCCTTAATCTTCCTCTCATTAAAGACGGAATTATTCAAGATGATCATTTGCAGCTGATTGGAAAAACAAACCTGTGGTTGCGTCAGCAGTTAAGATCACTAGGTTATCATGATTTCAAAAAAATTTCCTACTGTAGCTATGATCAAGGAGCTTTTTTTATAGATATAAAAGATTAGAATTTCTAAGTGTGCCTTTTAAGATTAGGTAGACACATTAAAGCGGGAAAAATAAATCAATGAATGAATGAAGTCTCCAGAATCATGAAACAGTATTAAATAAATAGGGTCTAAAACAGGAGAATAAAGTTATTCATCACTAGTATGAAAACACTCCAACTGAGATGTCATCATCGGTATAAAGCTCCTAACGGTCTTCCAAATTGCCTCACCCGATTCTTCTTCATGAAAAGTTACTTTTTCAACCATTTCCTTAAGAGAGGAAGCCTTGAAAGCTCTTCTCTCTTAACAAGCCCGAACATGACCATTAACAAAACGTAGAGGATACTAGTGATGACAATCATTAAAATGCTTCTGGGACCGACGCTAAGCTCTTGCCAAAGATTATCCAGCATCCATTTTCCGACCAACACGCATATAACCATATTAACAAAGCTTTTTATATAATCTCTCACATAGAGCGAATAGGATAAAACTTTCATAATGGTTGCCATATGCAAAAGAGTTACGAGCATCATCCCAATTACGATACCGAGGGCTGCTCCCATTATTCCGAAGGCTGGTTTACTTGCAAGGATAAAAATAACGGCAGTTTTTACGGCAGCACCGATAAAGCTATTGATCATGGCTGCTTTCGCAAGGTCTAATGCCTGTAATGTTGCTTGGAGTGGTCCTTGAAAATAATAGAATAAAAAGAATGGGGCCATCAATTTAATATAAATGGCTGCTTTGCTGCTACCATACATTAATAACATGATTGGTTCTGCATAGACGAAGAGGAGCACGACCGCAATCCCCCCTGTAGCGAAGGATAAACGTAATGCTTGTTGAAGACGGTGTTCAATCATTGCGTTATTTTTTTTCGCCGCAGCCTCACTTATAGCAGGAACAAGAGCGGTGGATAAGGAATAAGTAATAAAGGATGGTAGCATCATGAGTGGAAGGGCAAAGCCAACGAGTTCTCCGTATTGTTTAGTTGCAAGGGAAGTGGCAACACCAGCTAACGCCAAGCTTTGTGCGACGACAATTGGTTCAAAAAACCATGCGATGGAGCCAATCATCCTGCTCCCAGTAGTTGGGATGGCAATGCGCATTAAATCGCGAAACGTTTCCTTGCCTTCTCCTACATAGCTGAAAAATTTCGCACGCAGTCGGAATTTCTTTTTATTTTTGAAGACGAAAAGCATGTATAGTAATGACATTAGTTCCCCTACCACAGCGGAAAACATGGCACCAGCAGCGGCATATTCTATTCCATAAGGTAATAATGCTTTTGTACAAACAGCAACAAGTGAAATTCTAACCACTTGTTCAATCACTTGCGATATTGCAGAAGGCTTCATATTTTGTCTGCCTTGGAAATAACCACGAAGGACAGAGGAAATTGCAATGATAGGAACAACAGGTGCAATTGCCATTAACGGATAGTAGGTCCTGGGATCCGTAAACAAATGCTCAGAAAGGTATGGTGCAAGGAGGACCATGGCAGGAGTAAATACAATGCTTAGAGCCCCAGTTATAGCTAGGGACACAACAAGAATCTTCTTAATTTTACGGGTATTTCCTTGTGCTTCAGCCTCTGCTACTAGTTTTGAGATAGCGACAGGCAATCCTAATTGGGTAATGGTA
The DNA here is from genome assembly GCF_917563925.1 of Sutcliffiella rhizosphaerae. Taxonomy (GTDB): domain Bacteria; phylum Bacillota; class Bacilli; order Bacillales; family Bacillaceae_I; genus Sutcliffiella_A; species Sutcliffiella_A rhizosphaerae. The sequence continues at coordinate 231,610 of NZ_CAKJTJ010000001.1, read as the reverse complement.
ATGGTAAGGACTAGGGTAGGAACAGCCATCATATAAAGGCCAACCCCTTCTTCCCCAATAAACCTTGCTACAACAATTCTGTTCACAAATCCAAGTACCCTAGTAATAAGTCCTGCAACAATTAATATCAATGTTCCTTTTAAAAAAGTCTGCTTTGTCATGCCATAACCTGCCTTCTCAATTTCTGACATATCCTTTACAATTATCTATATGCAAAGATATGGGCCAAGCATGACAAGCAATGGGAAAAGAATGGGGGATCAATAAATATGACAGGGGTTAAAGCTACAAATCAACATGCTTATGACCTTTATCGGTATGAGCTTAATCCAGTTTTACAAAGCAAGCTGGAGGAATTTCAGTTACTTGGATATAACACTGTGTCCGAAAATGATTTATGGGAATGCCTAACAAAAAAGAAGTGGAAGCGCCCCGAAACCAAAATGCTTTATGAGTTGGTAAATGATGTGTACAGTTTATCATTAAACGAATATATGACCTTTATAACGATTGAAGCATATAAAGCTCCGAATTTTTTTGTACAAAAAGATGATTAAATTTTCAGCAAAAATTGACACGGATTCTCGGATGAATCATAATGGTACATGATGGATAATCACTGCTTTTTATATCATTTACATACCTATACATATTGAAAGAGAAGCTTGTAACCTAGCAAGATGAATAGAAGGTTAGGTTAAAATATTTCTTCATCGATTGTAAGAGCAGAAGGAGGATTTTTAACAAATGGTCAAAAGAGGACGGATAGTAGCATTCTTTTTACTTTTAATTCTTATAGCAAGCACATTAGGGGTGTTTACGAATCCAATTACAAAAGATATTAAACTTGGCCTTGATCTTCAAGGTGGATTTGAAGTCCTTTATGAAGTAAAACCAATCAATGAAAATAGTGAATTAAACAGAGATGTTTTACTAAGTACTGTAAGTGCATTGAATAATCGTGTAAACGTTCTGGGTGTAAGTGAACCAAATATTCAGATTGAAGGAACAGATCGAATTCGTGTTCAACTTGCAGGTATCGACGATCAAGCTAAAGCACGGGAACTACTGTCCACAGAAGCAAAACTAACATTCCGTGACGTGGATGACAAGTTATTAATGGATGGTTCAGCTTTGGCTGAAAGTGGGGCAACCCAGTCCTTTGATCAATATAATGCACCAAGTGTTTCATTAACGCTTCGTTCTGCGTCCGAATTTGGTGATTTAACACGTCAAATTATGAACATGGGACCTAATCGTAATCTAATTGTCATTTGGCTTGATTATGAAGAAGGTGTGGACTCTTACGCTGCGGAAGCACAAAAGGAGAATCCAAAGTACCTCTCAGCTGCAACGGTCCAACATGTAATTAATGATACAAATGTCCAAATCACTGGAAACTTTACCGTAGAATCTGCTAAAGAGCTTTCGGATCTGTTGAATGCAGGTTCTTTACCAGTTGAATTAACAGAAATCTACTCAACATCCGTTGGAGCGCAATTCGGTGAAACTGCTCTTCAGAAAACGGTATTTGCTGGAATAGTTGGTATTGCTATCATTTTGCTATTTATGTTAGTTGTTTATCGTCTGCCAGGTTTTGTGGCTGTCATTACATTGAGCGCATATATCTTCCTTATCTTGTTAGTGTTTAACCTGATGAACGGGGTCTTAACATTGCCTGGTATCGCAGCATTAATTCTCGGGGTTGGGATGGCAGTTGATGCCAACATCATCACCTATGAGAGAATTAAAGAAGAACTGAAGCTTGGACGATCGACGATGTCAGCATTTCGAGCTGGTACAAGAAACTCTTTTTCAACTATCTTAGATGCGAACTTAACCACTTTGATTGCTGCAGGAGTTATGTTTGCATACGGGACAAGTTCTGTAAAAGGGTTTGCGACCATGTTAATTGTAAGTATTTTGTTAAGTTTTGTGACGGCAGTATTTGGATCACGGATTCTGTTAGGGCTACTAGTTAATAGTAGAATTTTAAATAATAAACCACATCTTTTTGCAGTGAAAAAAGAGGATATACTAGATATTAATCAAATCAATGATCAGACAGATCCACCGAATAGATTTTCAAACTGGGATTTCTTAAAACATCGTAATAAATTCTTTGTTTTCTCCGCAACAATGGTCGTGATTGGGATAATAATTCTGACAGTGTTCCGGTTAAATCTAGGAATTGATTTTGCTAGTGGTGCTCGAATTGATATAATGAGCGAAAATCCTTTAACTGCAGAAGAAGTTAAAGAGGAGTTAGCATCCATTAATTTTGAACCAAGTGATGTCATTTTATCGGGGGACAATAACGAAATGGCTGTTGCAAGGTATGTTGATGATTTTTCTCAATCTGAAATTGCGGAAATTAAGCAGCATATTAGCAGTAAATATGGAAGCGAACCTAGTATTAGTACTGTATCACCGACTGTTGGGGAAGAGCTTGCCCGAAATGCATTCTTCGCAGTATTAATTGCATCCATAGGTATTGTTATATATATTTCAGTCCGTTTTGAGTTTTTGTATGGATTAGCTGCGATTACAGCCTTGTTATATGATGCGTTTTTTATCATTGTCGTTTTCAGTATTTTGAGGCTAGAGGTTGATATCACCTTTATAGCGGCAGTACTGACTATAATTGGGTATTCTTTAAATGATACGATTGTGACATTTGATCGAATACGTGAAAATTATAAAAAGAAGAAGCGTGTTAAAACTTATGAGGATTTAGCGGAAATTGTAAATAAAAGTCTTCAGCAAACATTTACTCGTTCCATAAATACGGTATTAACGGTATTGTTTGCAGTTGTAGCATTGTTGTTATTAGGAAGTGAATCCATATCAAACTTCTCGATAGCACTGCTCGTTGGCTTAATTGCAGGAACGTATTCTTCATTATTCATCGCTGCCCAGCTATGGCTTGTTTGGAAGCATAAGCAATTGAATAAACCAAAAAAAGCTCCAGTAAATGAAGCGGAACCGGAAGTATAAGAAAAATGTCGTACGTCTTTTTATAAGACGTGCGATTTTTTTTGTTTTAGAAAGAAGAATAAAAAAGATTCTCATACAATAGAAGAAGGAAGGGGTGTTGGGTGATGGAACATAACGAACGTTTTAAGAAGGCTGAATTTGCTGCATTAGTTGGAGTGTTTGGGAATGTTATCTTAGCGGTTTTTAAGGCATGGATCGGAATTATTGCCAACAGCCGTGCACTTATTGCAGATGCTGCTCATTCCGCTTCTGATATTGTAGGGTCTTTTGCCGTGTATATAGGGTTAAAAGCGGCAAAGCGGCCGCCTGATGAGGATCATCCGTATGGGCATGGAAAAGCTGAGAATATTGCTGCAATAATAGTTGCAGTTCTTTTGCTTATTGTGGGCTTTGAGATTGGAAAATCCTCTTTTCAAGCTTTCTTTAAACCCATCGACCCACCAAAGATAATCGCTATTTATGCCGTCATTATTTCCATTATTGCGAAGGAAGCGATGTTTCAATATAAGCATAGATTGGGAAAAAGAATTAAAAGTGATGCAATTATCGTAAATGCCTATGAGCATAGGTCAGATGTTTATTCTTCAATAGCTGTATTAATTGGAATAGCAGGTGCTGTTTTTGGTGGTAATATCGGAATTGAATGGCTAGTATATTTAGATCCAGTGGCAGGAATAGTGGTTGCAATTATTATCATCAAGATCGCCTGGAAGCTCGGTTCTGAATCTATACACAGTACGTTGGATCACGTTCTACACGAAGAAGATACAGAAAAATTTCGAGTCATTGTTCAATCAGTACCAGAGGTTATGAAGATAGATAGCCTTCATGCAAGAGAGCATGGGCACTATGTAATCATCGATTTGAAAATCTCCGTAAATCCCTACATTACTGTTGAAGCTGGTCATCTAATAGGGAAGAAAGTAAAGGCTAGGCTATTGGAAAGTAAAGAAGTACAGGATGTATTTGTTCATATCAATCCTTACTCTGAACAAGTAACATAAAAAAGGAGAGAAGTCATTGTGAAAACACAATGGTATTTACTTGCTGGAATTTTGTTTACCATATTTGTATCGGTATTTGCTGTATTGAATGTGGCACCGGTTGAAGTTAATTTCTTGTTCGGAACTGCTGAATGGCCACTTGTGTTAGTAATATTATTTTCCACACTGATGGGGATAATAATAGCAGGTTCTATAGGTATCTATCAAGTAGTGATGACAAGGCGTAAATTCGAACAAAAGCATAAAAATAGTAACACTACTAAGACGTACACATCTGAAAATACAAAAACGGGGGCATCACATGAAAGGAAGCACAAGCTGAAATAGTGGCTTGTGTTTTCTTATGTTAAACCTTTATTGAAGCCATCTCCTCTCTCTAGTATAATTAGAAAAGCTAAGGGAGGAATTATTTTGATAGCTTCTAAATCACGTTGGAATGTTAAGGAACCAAATAGAGAAAAAGTACAATATTTGGCGGAGTCTCTTAATATTGCCCCACTAATTGCTTCCCTTTTAGTAAACAGAGGGATGGATACACTTGAGACTGCAAAAGAATTTTTATATACACATGAACTGGATTTTCACGATCCGTTTTTGATGGATGATATGGACAAGCTTGTAGAAAGAGTTAATCAAGCTATTCAAACGGAAGAAAAAATTCTTGTCTACGGAGATTATGATGCAGATGGAGTTAGTAGCACCACGGTTTTAGTAACGGCACTTAGAGAAATTGGTGCAAAAGTTGAATTTTATATTCCGAATCGATTTACAGAAGGGTACGGACCGAATGAATCTGCTTTTAAGCAAGCAAAGGAAAACGGTTTTTCCGTCATTATTACAGTTGATACAGGGATTTCCGCACTTCATGAAGCTAAGATTGCCAAAGATCTAAATATGGATCTCATTATTACAGATCACCATGAACCTGGTCCAGAACTTCCTGATGCATTCGCGATTATTCATCCGAAAAAAGAGACCTGTACATATCCTTTTAAAGACTTAGCGGGAGTTGGAGTTGCCTATAAGGTAGCACATGCGCTATTAGGGAAAAATCCTGAACATCTTCTAGATGTGGCAGCTATAGGAACAATAGCCGATTTAGTTCCTTTAGTGGGAGAAAACCGGTTATTAGCTTCAAAGGGTATTAAAAAAATGCAGCAAACAACACGGATTGGTCTTAAGGCTTTGTTCCAAAAATGTGGGGTAGAAACTCACACTATTTCAGAAGAAACAATAGGTTTTTCCATCGGTCCTAGAATTAACGCGGTTGGTAGATTGGACAATGCTGACCCTGCTGTACATCTATTAATGACAGAAGATGTGGAAGAAGCAAAAATGCTGGCAGATGAAATGGAAAGTTATAATAAAGAGCGTCAGCAAATTGTCACGCAGATAACTGAAGAAGCGATTCAACAAGTGGAAGAAAAATATCCACCTGAAGAAAATAGCTTTATTATTGTCGAGGGACATAACTGGAATGCAGGTGTAATCGGCATTGTTGCTTCTCGTCTCGTTGATCGCTTTTACAGACCAACTATTGTGTTAAGCCTTGATGAAGAAAAAGGGTTAGCTAAAGGTTCCGCAAGATCAATCGCGGGATTTGACTTGTTTGAAAATTTATCTGGATGTCGGGACATTTTACCTCATTTTGGAGGTCACCCGATGGCTGCGGGAATGACTCTAAATATGGAAGATGTAGAAAAGCTCAGATTAAGGATGAATCAGCGAGCATCTGAAATACTAAAGGAAGAAGATTTCTCACCAATAACAGATGTGGATATAGAATGCAAAGTCGAAGAAGTAACTTTGCAGACAATTGAACAACTAGACAAACTAGCTCCATTCGGAATGGCAAATCCTAAGCCCAAAGTATTAGTAAAAAGTGTTTCTCCACAACAACTAAGACAAATTGGTAATAAGAGTAACCATTTAAAGATGGTCATTGAACAAGATGGTTGTTCTTTAGATTGCGTAGGATTTGGCTTTGGAGAAAAATTTCATCATGTTTCTCCAGGAGCAACTCTTGATGTGCTTGGGGAACTTTCTATTAATGAATGGAATAATTTCCGTAAACCACAGTTGTTTTTAGCAGATTTACGGGTGAAGGAATACCAGCTGTTTGACATCCGTTCTATCAAACAACTTAACCAAACATTGCAGGGAATTGCTAAAGATAAACTTTGTATTATGTATTTTAACGAAAAAACACTAAAAGAAGTAAACTTGGATAATGAATTGTACCCGTACGCAACCTATGTGGTAAATGGGACTAAGATAGAAACAAAAGGGAAATACCTTGTACTGCTGGATATACCTTCAGATGAATTGTTGCTTTCAACAATTTTAGAAGAAGCAGAGCCTGCAAGGGTATATGCAGCATTCTTCCAAAAAGAAACGCACTTTTTTTCAACAATCCCAACCCGAGAGCATTTCAAATGGTTTTATGCACTACTTGTGAAAAAAGGGTCATTTGAACTGTCAAAACATGCTGGAGATATTGCCAAGCACAAAGGTTGGTCAAAAGAAACGGTATATTTCATATCACAGGTGTTTTTTGAGTTAGAATTTGTTACAATAGACAAGGGTTTTATCGCTTTGAACCATACCGCGAAAAAACGGGACATTGAAGAGTCCCCTACTTATCAAAAAAAGCAACAACAAGTGGAACTCGAAAACTTGTTTCTATACTCATCATATAAACAACTAAAATCGTGGTTTGATCGGCATCTAACCAGGCAATGCATTGTTCATTCATAGGAGGAAAATAGAAGATGGATTTAAAGAAATATATTACAATTGTTCCAGATTGGCCAAAACCCGGCATTCAGTTTAAAGATATTACAACATTGATGGATAATGGGGATGCCTATCGCTATGCAACAGATCAAATCGTTGAGTATGCTCGCGAAAAAGAGGCAGATCTGATTGTTGGTCCTGAAGCTCGAGGGTTTATCATTGGTTGCCCGGTTGCATATTCTTTAGGAGTAGGTTTTGCACCAGTTCGTAAAGAAGGAAAGCTACCACGTGAAGTGGCGCGAGTAGAATACGGATTAGAATACGGCAAAGATGTACTAACGATTCATAGAGATGCCATTAAACCTGGGCAGCGTGTATTAATTACTGACGACCTTCTTGCAACAGGTGGTACAATTGAAGCGACGATTAAACTTGTAGAAGAACTTGGTGGAGTCGTTGCTGGTATTGCATTCCTAATTGAACTGTCTTACTTGGATGGGCGCAATAAGCTTGATGGATTCGATATCTTAACATTGATGAAATACTAATACAAAAACTAGGACTGAAAATAGTCCTAGTTTTTTTAAAAAGAGTTTTTTAAGTAAGCACAATGTCAAGCGCCTCGCCGCCTCGTCTTATACTTGTCGGGGCTGATCAAGGCGCTTACGCTTTTCTGTAACAGGGTAATTTTTACACCTATTCCTAAAAAATCTGTCGACAAATCTTTATTTTTCACTTAATATCCCTTTACATCTACTTAAATTTTCACGATAATAAAAACAATATCTTTGTTTTGGTAAAATTGAAAAGTAATTGTCAATAAAGTAATAGAATTATTTAATATAAATCGGAAATATTGTGAATCCAAAATGGAGAAATTCAAAAAAGGTGAGTAGAAAAAATGGCAAATGAGCAAGTATTAACTGCAGACCAGGTGATAGAAAATGCGAGGCGCTATCTGAAAGGCGACGATATCACATTTTTAGAAAGAGCGTATGAGTTTGCTAAAAATGCTCATGCAGAACAGTATCGAAAATCAGGAGAGCCTTACATCATACACCCGATACAGGTTGCAGGAATCCTTGTAGACCTTGATCTAGATCCATGCACTATTGCAGCTGGGTTTCTTCATGATGTCGTAGAAGACACCTCTATTTCCTTGGAAGAAATTAAAGAAGCTTTTAACACAGAAGTTGCGATGCTTGTGGATGGCGTTACAAAACTTGGAAAAATAAAATATAAATCACATGAAGAGCAGCAAGCGGAAAATCATCGTAAAATGTTTGTAGCTATGGCGCAAGATATCCGCGTCATCTTAATTAAACTTGCAGACCGTCTTCACAATATGCGCACCTTAAAGCATCTTCCACAAGAAAAGCAACGCCGTATTTCTAATGAAACGTTGGAGATTTTTGCGCCACTTGCTCATCGGCTTGGTATTAGCAAAATAAAGTGGGAACTTGAAGATACAGCGCTCCGCTACCTTAATCCTCAACAATATTATCGGATTGTAAATTTAATGAAACGTAAGCGTGCAGAGCGGGAGCAATATATTTCTGAAGTAATGAATGAGGTTAATAACAGCCTCGAGGAAGTGGAAATTACTGCTGAGCTTTCTGGTAGACCTAAACATATTTATAGTATTTATCGTAAAATGGCGATGCAAAACAAACAATTTAGTGAGATTTACGATCTTTTAGCGGTCCGAATCATCGTAAATAGTATTAAAGACTGCTATGCTGTTCTTGGAATCATTCATACGTGCTGGAAGCCTATGCCTGGTCGATTCAAGGACTATATTGCAATGCCAAAACCAAATATGTATCAGTCGTTGCATACAACCGTAATCGGTCCTAAAGGGGACCCTTTGGAAGTGCAAATCCGGACAAATGAAATGCATCAAATTGCTGAATACGGAATTGCTGCTCACTGGGCATACAAAGAAGGTAAAGAGACGGATGATAGTGCATCCCTTGAAGATAAATTAACCTGGTTCCGAGAAATTCTCGAATGGCAAAATGATGCCACCAATGCAGAAGAATTTATGGAATCTTTAAAAATTGATCTTTTTTCAGATATGGTCTTTGTGTTTACACCGAAGGGAGACGTAATCGAACTACCTTCTGGATCTGTTCCGATTGATTTTTCCTATCGAATCCATTCTGAAATCGGGAATAAGACAATTGGTGCCAAAGTTAATGGGAAAATGGTGACGTTGGACTATAAACTGAAAACTGGTGACATCATTGAAATATTGACATCCAAACATTCATACGGACCAAGCCAGGATTGGTTAAAGCTTGCCCAAACATCCCAAGCAAAAAATCGCATCAGACAATTTTTCAAAAAACAACGTCGTGAAGAAAATGAGGAAAAGGGCCGCGACTTAGTTGAAAAGGAAATTAAAGGACTGGATTTTGACCTTAAAGAAATATTAACATCAGAAAACATTAACCGTGTTTCAGAGAAATTCAATTTTATGACTCCGGAAGATATGTTTGCTGCTGTTGGTTATAACGGAATCACTGCTCTGCAAGTTGCCAACCGTTTAACAGAAAAACAACGTCGAAAACGGGATCAGGAGCAACAAATTACTGATATTACAGAAAGTGCAGAAAAGAAAAAAACGGCACCGGTAAAGAAGCGTAAGGACGCAGGTGTTGTTGTCCAAGGTATTGATAGTCTACTTGTTCGCTTATCAAAATGCTGTAATCCTGTTCCTGGTGATGAGATAGTCGGCTTTATTACGAGAGGTCGAGGAGTATCAGTCCATCGTGCTGACTGCGCAAATGTTCTTGCTGAAGAGACCAATGATCGTTTGATAGATGTGGAATGGGAAAGTGATGTCAAAGATAATCGTGAATACAATGTAGAAATTGAAATTACTGGTTACGACCGAAGAGGCTTGTTAAATGAAGTATTACAAGCTGTTAATGAAACAAAAACTGATATAACAGCTGTATCTGGGCGTTCTGACAGAAATAAGATGGCAACCATTCATATGGCAATAGCTATCCATAATATAAATCATTTGCATAAAGTTGTGGAGAGAATTAAACAAATCTCTGATATATATGCAGTTCGTAGAATTATGCAATAAGTGAGGTTACCTGGAAAATGAGAGTAGTGCTGCAAAAAGCAAAAAGAGGAGAAGTCCGTGTAGAAGGAGCAACCGTGGGTAAAATCGACAAAGGGTTAATGCTCCTAGTTGGTGTCACACATGAAGATTCACTTGAAGATGCGGCTTATGTTGCAGAGAAGGTAATTAATTTACGTATCTTTGATGATGAAAACGGTAAAATGAACTTATCTTTATTAGATGTAGGGGGACAAGTTCTATCTGTTTCGCAATTTACTCTATATGGAGATTGTCGGAAAGGTAGACGCCCAAACTTTATGGCTGCAGCAAAGCCAGATTATGCAGAAAAAGTATACAATGCTTTTAATCAAGAGCTCCGAAATAAAGGGTTGGAAGTGGAGACCGGTCAATTTGGAGCCATGATGGAAGTGGATTTTGTGAACGATGGCCCTGTGACATTGATTGTGGAAAGTAAGTAATATACAACAAGCCGCTTGATCACCTTTTAAATTAGGGAATCAAGCGGCTTGTCTAATTTTCTTTAAAATATTGAGCAAGTCCTTGATAGATGGCTGTTGATGCTCTCTCTTGGAAATCACCAGATTTAATCGTCATTTCCTCACCACGGTTACTAATATACCCCAATTCTAATAGAAGGGAAGGTCGCATACTTTCTCTTAAAACAAGATAGTTTTCCTGTCTATAACCCCGATCGCGTAAATGGATATATTGAGTAAGTGCAGAATGAACACTTTCTGCTAAGCTCTCATCGGAATTACTATAGTAATACGTCGTAGTACCTGTTACACTACTATCGTCCAGACTATCGTAGTGGACACTGATAAAAGCATCAGCTTGGTAATAGTTCGCCATTTGAGGGCGTGTGTGTAAAGGAACAGAAGTATCAGCTTGTCTAGTCATATGGACTTTAGCACCTGCAGCCCTTAACTTATCATGCAATAGTTGTGAAGTACGTAATGTTAACTCCTTTTCATAAGTACCAGAAGCGCCAATTGCTCCTACATCTCTTCCTCCGTGTCCTGGATCGATGACAATAACTTTATTGGCCAAATATTGCTCTGCACCAGCTCTTGATATCTTATTAGTACTTCCTTTTGTAGTGACTATCCATCCAGCAACAAAGGCGTCAGAACCGTCAGATAGCTTTATTTTATACCAATTGTCTTCCACTCCAGCAATCTCAAATTCTTCGCCTTTATTTGCTCTTAGCACTACGTTTGCAGTCGTTGAAGGAGCACTGCGAATATTGGTTGCATCATCGACTATGACAATGGTTCCCTCGGTGTTTGATGGAATTTCTTGTGATGATTGTCCACTCTTTTCAAGAAACCAGCCTGCAATCCATCCTTTTTGTCCATCATCCATTTCAATTTCACACCAATTATTTCTTTCATTGATTATTTTTACCTTGGAGCCTTCTGCAAGCTGTTTCAACACACTTCCATTCAAAGATGGTTCACTTCTTACATTAAGACCTGCTACTTTGATAATTGCTTCAGTAGCGGTTGGTGCTGATCCTGCTTGATCTTGATTAAGAGTGGCATAATCTTTGTGTATCCATCCATCCATTCCTTGATAATTGATTTTTAGCCACTCACCACTTGACGCTGTTACCATTACTTGTTGTCCAGTTGATAATGTCCCAAGCACTTCACCTTGAGTAGAAGCTTCACTGCGTATGTTCAGGTCGTCTGTTAGAATAGTGGCCACTTGTTGTTTTTCTTCATCGACTGTTGTTTCAGTTTTTTTAGCAGTTATTGAGACAAATTCTTTTGCTACCCAGCCTTCTACTCCGTCCCCGCTTATTTTCACCCAATTTTCATTTTCATCTAAATAACGGACATTTACGGAAGAGGTGTGAACAAAACCAATTACTGAAAAGTTGGTACCTGGTCCAGTACGAACACGTAAATCGTCAGTTAGTATTTGGACAAAAGACTCTCCGCCTGTACTAGGAGCAGTAGAACCACCGCCATTACTGCTTTCTTTTACAAGATAAGATGCTACCCAACCAGCCTTTGAAGAGGTAACTTGAATTTTCACCCATTCTCCCTGACTCTCCACTACTGGATATGTCTCTCCGCGTAATACTTTGGAAATGATTGCCCCATTTGTATCAGGAGTTGTTCTAACGTTTAAGACATCTGTCGCGACAACAACTGATTTATTTGCATAAGCAGATGTAACATCCAAAAAGGCAAAAACTGTTGAAAATAATAAGAGTGCTGTAATAAAAATATGTAGTTTTTGACGCAAACCGTTGCCTCCTTTATGTGTGCTCACCAAATTCTCTTCTACATGTAATCAAAAAAATCCTGCTAATATTGAAAGATTTAGCCAGAAAAAGGACAGGATAGTAATTAGTGTAGCAAAAAAGGAGCGTATGAGGATGAAATTTAGTGAAAAACATAATAGAGCTTATGGAAGTAGAGATGTATTCGGTGTAAGTTTTCATGATTTTCTCGAAAAGGAAAAAGACTCTTCCACATACTTGGAATTGGCATCTGAGTTTGGAATATCGGTAAGGGATGTCAAATCGTTAAAAAAACAAATAAATCGAATTTAATAATATCTTGACAAGAGGATTCTAATGTATATATACTAGCAAGTATCTTACATAGCCAATTGTCTATTTAAAAGACTTACTATATTTTATACCGATGATGGGGAACAGTAGTTGAGAAACACATGGAAAGAGAAGAAATGCCTTGGGCTGAAAGCATTTCACCATGATGCCTCAATGAACGAACACTCCGTAGGATCCCCTCTGAAAAAGCAGAAATTGCTCTATTAGGAGATGGACGTTGCAGGCGTTAACTGCTTGAGTGGAAGTATCGTTTATTTAGTTACTTCAATTAGGGTGGCACCACGGGATAATCTCCCGTCCCTTGTTTAGTTTTTAAACAAGGGACGGGAGTTTTTTTATTTTTGAAAGGAAGAGGAGGAACTGTTAATGGCAATTCAAATACCGCGTGGAACACAGGATATTTTACCTGGTACAGTGGAAAAGTGGCAGTATATTGAAGCAAAGGCAAAAGAAATCTGTGAGATTTATAACTATAAAGAAATTAGAACTCCAATATTTGAAAGTACTGAGCTCTTTTTTAGAGGAGTAGGAGATACCACAGATGTTGTCCAAAAAGAAATGTACACATTTGAAGACCGTGGAGGTAGAAGTCTTACTCTTCGTCCAGAAGGAACGGCTTCAGTGGCAAGGTCTTACGTCAACAACAAAATGTTTGGATCCCCTAATCAACCTACAAAACTATTTTACATTGGACAGATGTTCCGTTACGAGAGACCACAAGCTGGTAGGTTTCGTCAATTTGTTCAATTTGGTATAGAGGCGCTCGGAAGTAACGACCCTTCCATAGATGCAGAAGTTATTGCATTAGCAGTAGACCTATATCAAAGCCTTGGCTTAAAAAACTTAAAAGTAGTTATTAACAGTTTAGGTGATCAAGAAAGCAGACAGGCACATAGAGATGCCTTAATTAATCACTTCCAGCCTAGAATTAATGAATTCTGTGGAGACTGTCAATCGCGTTTAGAGAAAAACCCGCTTCGTATTTTAGATTGTAAAAAAGACCGTGAGCACGAGCTGATGAGCACAGCACCATCCATCCTGGCCTATTTAAATGGTGATTCAAAAGCTTACTTTGACAAAGTCATCGGTTATTTAGAAGTAATGGGAGTGAATTATGAAATTGACCCGAATCTTGTTAGAGGACTTGATTATTATTTCCATACTGCATTTGAAATAATGAGTACTTCTGAAGGATTTGGTGCCATCACTACTCTATGCGGTGGCGGACGCTATAATGGTCTAGTTCAAGAAATTGGCGGACCAGAGACACCAGGTATTGGCTTCGCACTAAGTATCGAGCGATTAATCTCTGCAATGGAAGCAGAAAATGTGGAGTTCCCGAAAGAAGATTCTATTGACTGTTTTGTTATAGCATTAGGCGAAAAAGCAAAGGATACCGCAGTTAAACTACTTTTTGACCTCCGTAAAGCGGGCATAGTTTCAGAAAAAGATTACCAGGATAAAAAATTAAAAGCCCAGTTTAAAGCAGCTGATCGCCTGCAGGCTAAATATACCGTTGTTTTCGGGGATGACGAATTAGATAAAGGAGTAGTTTCTATTAAAGAAATGGAAACTGGAGAGCAACAAGAAGTCCCATTTGAAAATGCTGTTGCATATATTTCAGAAAAGAAAAGTGAGGAGAGATCATGATGCAAGGAAGAACTTATTTTTGTGGAGAAGTCCCACAATCATCCATTGGAGAAACGATTGAACTGAAAGGATGGGTTCAAAAACGTCGTGATCTTGGGGGATTAATTTTCTTAGACCTACGTGACCGTACTGGTCTTGTACAAATCGTTTTTAATCCGGATGTTTCTGCGGAAGCGTTACAAACTGCTGAATCTGTCCGTAATGAATTTGTACTATATATTAAAGGAAAAGTAGTTGCCAGAGATGAGGCGACAATAAACACCAACTTAAAAACTGGTGGGATTGAAGTGCATGCAGAAGCGATTGAAGTGTTAAATGCTGCAAAAACACCACCTTTCGTTGTAGGCAACAAAACAGAAGTAAATGAAGATGTTCGTTTGAAATATCGCTATTTAGACCTACGTCGTCCTATTATGTTTGACACTTTGAAAATGAGACATGAAGTATCACGTTCTATTCGTGAGTTTTTAAATAATAAACAATTTTTAGAAGTGGAAACACCAATCTTGACTAAAAGTACACCTGAAGGAGCACGTGATTATTTAGTTCCTAGTCGTGTACACCCAGGTGAATTTTATGCACTGCCACAATCACCTCAGATCTTTAAACAGTTGTTAATGGTTTCTGGTGTTGAGCGTTATTACCAAATTGCCCGCTGTTTCCGAGATGAAGACCTTCGTGCAGACAGACAGCCTGAATTTACCCAAGTCGATATTGAAACATCCTTCCTATCAGAAGAAGAGATTATTCAAATGATGGAAGAAATGATGGGCATGGTAATGAAAGAAACGAAAGGATTGGAAGTTTCAGATACCTTCCCTCGTATCACCTATCAAGATGCAATGGAAAGATACGGGTCAGATAAACCAGACACACGTTTTGAAATGGAACTTATCAACCTTTCCGAACAAGTTGCAGGTAGTGGATTTAAAGTGTTCAGTGCCGCTGTAGAAAACGGTGGACAAGTAAAAGCGATCAACGTTAAAGGTGCAGCTTCTAAATACTCAAGAAAAGACATTGATGCACTAACAGAGTATGCTGCTGTTTATGGAGCTAGAGGCTTAGCCTGGTTGAAGATGGAAGCAGAAGGTTTAAAAGGACCGATTGCGAAATTCTTTAACGAAGAAGAACAACAAAGCTTTATTCAAACATTGGATGCTTCAGAAGGGGACCTAATTCTTTTCGTAGCAGATAAAAAATCAGTAGTGGCGGATGCTCTTGGTGCCCTTCGACTGAAATTAGGAAAAGAACTAGGACTAATCGATGAAGGTAAATTCAATTTCTTATGGGTAACAGACTGGCCGCTTTTAGAGTACGATGAAGAAGCGGGGCGTTATTTTGCAGCACATCACCCATTTACCATGCCTAGACGTGAAGACATGTCGTTACTTGATACAAATCCAGGACAAGTACGGGCTCAAGCATATGACCTTGTCTTAAATGGTTACGAATTAGGTGGGGGTTCTCTTCGTATTTATGAAAGAAACATCCAAGAAAAAATGTTTGAAGTGCTAGGTTTTAGTAAAGAAGAAGCGCAGGAACAATTCGGATTCTTGCTAGAAGCATTCGAATATGGAACTCCTCCACATGGTGGAATTGCGCTTGGTTTAGACCGTCTTGTCATGTTGCTTGCAGGGAGAACGAATCTTCGTGATACGATTGCATTCCCGAAAACTGCAAGCGCAAGCTGTATCTTAACAGCCGCTCCAAGTCCTGTCGAAAGTGGGCAATTAGACGAGTTACATTTGTCGCTATCTGACAAAAAAGAGTAGATTTTCCTATGTGTTGTTCCCTTGTAAAAAAGGTTATCCGTGTGGTATGATACTTTCAAGAAGTTGCAAGTCCTGATGTGTTCGTCGTATAACCTATTGTTTTGACCGAACA
Source organism: Sutcliffiella rhizosphaerae (assembly GCF_917563925.1). GTDB lineage: Bacteria > Bacillota > Bacilli > Bacillales > Bacillaceae_I > Sutcliffiella_A > Sutcliffiella_A rhizosphaerae. The sequence continues at coordinate 215,652 of NZ_CAKJTJ010000001.1, read as the reverse complement.
ATAGATTATACGGGAGCTCAGAGTTTTCGTCGCTGCGTAAATGCCTTCCCTGTGAGGACTTACTAGATGCATGAAACAGAGCACCCACCTGCTGTGAGCGGGTTCAAAACGAAGGCATCAACGACGGCACAATTGGGACTTGCATACATACGGAAAAAGGGGCTGGGACAAAAATGTTTTAGCCTAAGACAAAACCGAACTTATTTGAGTAATTGATCAAATATGTTCGGTTTTTTAGTATAAAAATATGCTTTTATTTTTTAGATTACACTAGCGGTTGATTGGAGGGCAAGACGTAGACTCCTGCGGGAGAAGTGGCTAATGTGAGACCCCGCAGGCGAAGCCGAGGAGGCTCGCGGGTCACCCGCGGAAAGCGAAGTCTTGCACGGAAATCAATAGCGGTATTTATTGTCGGCCATTATATTGTTCGTCTTTTTGTTTGTGTTCTTTAGTTTTGTCCCAGCCTCCTCTTTTTTGTTTGATAAAAAAATAGGTTTCGCTTACAAGGATGTTTTAGATAACAAATTGTGAAAAATTAGATAGAAACAAAAAACACCCCTAAATCAGAGAAGGGGTGAATCTTCATAGTTATCTGGCAGATTTACGATATCCAGCAGCTTCTGCTTCTTCTTCTGTATGAAACCATTCAACAGGTGTCGTTCGATCATAAAAAACACCGCCAGGAACATGATATATATTTTCACCTCGAGCATTTTTATTTGCTTTAATTAATGGAGTGTTTTCTTGTTCAGACATAGATTCTTTAGTATTCTTTTTCGATTTTTCCAGCGTCACCGCAATAGCCTCTAGTGTTTGCTTAACTTGAAACGAAGTGACCTCTTTAGCAATCACTTGTTGATTTCTTCTTTTTACATTGAAAATTGTCAGGAATCCACTAACTAGTACAAATATAAATGATAAGACCTTCCATACACTTTTCATCAACATCCCCCGCCTTCAAATAAACTAACTCTTCGTTTCTATTCCCTCTATTATAAGGTAAACAAACCAGTTTCGTAAAAAGTAAACCTATAAAAGCAAAATTATTGACAATATTTACATTCATTAAACCCTTTCCATACAAAATAGGTAATTCCATTCCATCCACTTGTGACCACTTGATTTTCACCAAAAGTATGTTATATTCGATTTCGGGTACAATCTTTAAAAGATAAAAGTTGATTCGAATGATAAATGGAGTTGATTAAACAATGCTGCATCAATTTTCAAGAAATGAATTAGCAATAGGAAAAGAAGGGTTGGACAAGCTGAAAAACAGTACAGTTGCTGTCTTAGGTATTGGAGGAGTCGGATCTTTTTCAGCTGAAGCTCTTGCACGTTCTGGAGTAGGTCGCCTTATCTTAGTTGATAAAGATGATGTCGATATCACCAATGTTAACCGCCAGCTTCATGCATTATTGTCAACAGTTGGACAACCTAAAGCAGATTTAATGAAGGCACGTATTCAGGATATAAACCCTGAATGCGAAGTGATTGCCTTAAAAATGTTTTACACCGAAGAGACATATGAAGAGTTCTTCAGCTATAAGCCTGATTATGTCATTGATGCATCTGATACAATCTCTTATAAAATTCATTTAATGAAAGAATGTCTTCAACGAAAAATCCCAGTCATATCAAGTATGGGTGCTGCCAATAAAATGGATCCAACACGCTTTAAAGTTGCGGATATTTCCAAAACACATACAGATCCAATTGCTAAAGTAATACGAACCCGCCTGCGTAAAGAGGGAATTCACCGTGGAATCAAGGTTGTCTTTTCTGATGAAAGTCCGATCGTCATTCGTGAAGACGTAAGAAAAACAGTTGGTAATGACAAGGCACAAATCAGGAAGGCAAAAATGCCGCCATCCTCGAATGCGTTTGTCCCATCTGTAGCTGGTCTAATCCTTGGTGGATATGTGATTAATGATTTACTAAAGCATATAAAAATCCAGCGTGTCGGTGGACAACAATAATAAGAGAAAAAGTAGGACGAAAACGAGCAGTTATTCCATCCTACTTTTTTTTATTGTTGAAAGGGTATTTCAATTGTTCGTTCGTTTAGAAGTGAACCGTTTGCTAAATCAAATAAACAACTGATTGTTCTTTTGGATAGGGTTGATATAGTATCTAAATCATCATCAGATCTATGAGTACCCAAATCCCATGAGAGTTAATGGGAAAATGTCATCATCAGCAGTATGAAGACAAAAATCCGAGGGGAACCTTTAGAAAAATGACTTCATCTGCGATATGAGGACGAAAATCTCAGAAGGACGATAAAAAAGTCCTCATATGCATAATGAAGACTAAAAACTCAGTGAAACTGGATAACTGTTAATCAATATGAAACTTTTCTATCAGATTTACTATTTAAGTCATACTTCAATAAGATAATTTTTCAAGGAGTACCTTGCAACTATAAAAAGTGAAAATTCAAGAAGTTAAAGTGGTTGTTTCTTTAATAAATATTTTTCAAACTTCTTGGAACAGCTTTATACATGGTTTTTATATTACACAATCTTGAACGTTACCTGTTAGTCTTTTAGCACGGTTCATAATTTGTACAAGCATCTCATAGTCTTCATTGATAGTGGTTTGTTGATCTTCCAATTCTTTTAGCTTTAATTCTAAAACTTGGTTTTTTTGCTTCAATAATTGATTTTCCCGTTGCAGTCTTTCTTGCTCCATCGTCTGACGATATTCTGACTGTCGATCTTGAGCAAGGTTTTGTAAAAAATGAATACAGTCATCTAATGTTAAAGATGGTGATTGTGTTGCATTTCTGACTGGTAGTGGGAGATATTCTTCATCCTCCAGATCTAATTCGTAAGGGAGGGAGGTGTTGGTTTCTTTTTGTATCTTTGGTGCAGGGAGCCATTGTACCTCCACTTGTTGATTGTTTAATTCATTTTTTGTAGTCTTTTGCTCTAATTTAGTCTGTTTATCGAGAGCTCGCTTTTTCTCTTTGCGTTGTTTTTTGGCAATGGCAACTGCAGGCTCGTATTTCTTTCTGACTTCTGCATTCCATCTGAAGCCACATGCTGCAGACGTTCGATTTAGTGCATCTCCAACTTCATCAAATGCACCTAGTTGTGTGCCACCATCTCTTATGTATCGTAAAACGGTCTCTGCTAAAAAGAGGTCATCTTCATGAGACCAAGCATCCTGTCTTACTTTCATTAGCATTCTCTCCTTATAAACGGGCGATTTTTTACCATCATTTCCGTAAATAGACTAGAATATACAGAAAATAAACTAGTTTATAAGAATGGAACGTCATTTTTGCAATTTTAGTTGTTTTTTTAATTATTTGAGCAGGCAGATAAGGAGCTGAATAAGAAAGAGGCGCACCTGGGTGTAGCACCTCTTATTTATTTTTCGTTTTTTCGTAAATTTTAGCAAGAGCAGCTTCAAATTTGCTCGTCTCTTTTGGCTTATAATAAGATTTATTTTTCAGTTTATCAGGAAGATACTGCTGAGCTACCCAACCACTTGGATAATCATGAGGATACAAGTAATCCACACCTCTTCCAAGCGTGGTGGCACCTTTATAATGGGCGTCCTTTAAATGTGGTGGAACTTCTCCCACAAGCCCTTTTCTTATATCAGCTAGCGCTTCATCCAATGCCTTGTACGCCGTATTGGATTTAGGGGAAAGGCATAGTTCGATTACGGCATTAGCAAGTGGTATGCGTGCTTCCGGAAAGCCAAGGCGTTCTGCTGATTCAATTGCTGCTAGTGTTCTCGCCCCTGCAGGAGGATTAGCAAGACTGATATCTTCATAAGCAATTACTAAAAGTCGTCTGCTTATACTTACAAGATCACCAGCTTCAATTAATCTACCGAGATAGTGAAGAGCCGCATCAACATCACTTCCCCGAATGGATTTTTGGAAGGCTGATAAAACATCGTAATGGCCATCCCCATCCTTATCGTGATAGAAGCTTTTTTTCTGCAGGCATTCTTCGGCAGTTTCGAGAGTGATGACGACTGCGCCTTCATCATTTGGTGTTGTCGATAGAACTGCTAGCTCCAGAGCATTAAGAGCTGATCTAACATCCCCTCCACAGCCGTTGGCAAAGTGTATTAGTGCGTCGTCCTCTAGAACGACGCTATATTCTCCGAGCCCGCGTTCCTTATCCTCTAGTGCCTGCATAATAACTTTTTTTATCTCATCAACAGACAAAGGATGTAATTCGAAAATCTGACATCTGCTACGAATTGCCGGATTAATGGCGTGATAGGGATTACTTGTAGTTGCACCAATCAATACGATTCTGCCATTTTCCAAATGTGGCAATAAGAAGTCTTGTTTTGCTTTATCCAGACGATGGACTTCATCTAATATAAGGATGACTTTTCCAGACATTTTTGCTTCTTCCGCAACAATTTCCATATCTTTTTTATTGTGGACAACTGCATTTAACGTCCGAAAAGCGTATTGGGTACTTCCAGCTATTGCCGTTGCGATAGAGGTTTTTCCAATGCCTGGTGGTCCATATAAAATCATGGAGGAAAGATGCTTTGCTTTTACCATTCTTTGAATGATTTTCCCCTGTCCAACAAGGTGCTCCTGTCCTACCATTTCTTCGATCGTTCTTGGCCTCATGCGAAAGGCCAATGGATTATTATTCATGCTATGACACCGTCCTATTACTTGACATGCTTTTTGTCTAGAGTCTTTTCTTGAAGAATGTTGTTATTGTATAAATTCGGCTTCTGAGAAATTTGCCTTTTGGTTTATGTATAAAAGCTCGAATGAATATTGATTGTTAAGAATTTTTTATATAGTTCACAAAAGCAACAAAGGTTGTGAAAACAGACTCTGTTTAATACACACTTTATCATAATTCTCTTCATTTCATGAACTGTAATACTTTTTCTTTTATGCTATAATGAAAGATATTTTGTATAGTCGCCTTCTCGTCTTATGCTTGTCGGGGCTGGTCAAGGCGCTTGGGCTTTTCTAATAAAAATGACAACTGAAGGGTAGAGACAGATGCATATAGAGCGGAGCATAGGCAGAAGAATATTCTTAGTGAAATGGTCCATATATTTTATTGGATTATTTATAATGGCTTTTGGTATTGTATTAATGATAAGGGCAAATCTTGGTAGTGCCCCTTGGGATGTCTTTCATATTGGCCTTTATTATCAACTTGGCTTGACGATTGGTACATGGTCTATTATCGCGGGCTTTTTTATTTTGGTAATTTCTTCTTTCATTGTAAAAAAACCTCCACAAATTGGAGCATTACTGAACATGTTGATGGTTGGAATCTTTATTGATATGTACCTATTAATTCCTCAACTGGAAACACCGGGATCATTAATAGGTAAAATGATAATGTTATTTATTGGTATAATCATTATGGGAATTGGAATAGGTATTTATATTTCCGCTCGATGTGGTGCTGGTCCACGTGACAGTTTAATGATAGCTTTAACAGAAGTAACAGGCTGGAAAGTGCAGCATATTAGATTAGGAATGGAAATAGTAGTATTATGTTTAGGATGGCTTTTGGGTGGTCCAGTGTTTGTTGGTACAATCCTGTTCAGTTTAACAATTGGCATTATTGTGGGATGGACACTACCTGCTTGCCAACGGATGACCGATTTAATCATTGAAAAAATTCAACATAAACATGATGAAAAAATTACCTTGCATATATAGAATGAGAAAAGAGTAGAGGTGTAGGAAATGAAAATTTCAACAAAGGGCCGCTATGGCCTGACGATTATGATTGAGTTAGCAAAGAATGTTGGTGAAGGTCCGCTTTCTTTAAAAACAATTGCACAGACACATGACTTATCTGAGCACTATTTGGAGCAACTAATTGCACCACTAAGAAATGCAGGTCTTGTGAAAAGTATAAGAGGGGCATATGGTGGATATATTTTAGCGGATGAACCGACAAAGATTACCGCTGGTGATATTATTCGTGTATTAGAAGGTCCAATTAGTCCAGTTGAAGTCATTGATGATGAAGAACCTGCAAAACGAGAGTTGTGGATAAGAATCCGCGATGCTGTCAAGGATGTTCTTGATAGTACAACATTAGATGATCTTGCAAACTACAGTGGTGGCGAGCAAGAATCGTATATGTTTTATATTTAAATAATTGGATTTTATATTGAAAGGAGGCGTCTGTGAGTGAAACAAATCTATTTGGATCATGCGGCGACCTCACCTATGCACCCAGTTGTCCTTGACAGCATGCTTTCTGTAATGAAAGAGGAGTTTGGTAACCCCTCAAGTATTCACGGTTTTGGAAGGAAAACTAGGCATCTTGTGGATGAAGCTCGGCATATGGCAGCTAAAAGCATTGGGGCAAAGGAATCAGAGATAATTTTCACCAGTGGCGGGACGGAAAGTGACAATCTAGCAATTGTAGGTGTAGCTCGAGCTAATCAAAATCGAGGTAAGCATATAATTACAACACAGATTGAACATCATGCTGTCCTCCATACGTGTGAACAACTCGAAAAGGAAGGGTTTGAAGTAACGTATCTTCCTGTAAATAAAGAAGGACTAATTGACATAAATGAATTAAAGGCAGCTTTGAGGAACGATACCATTCTTGTGACTGTCATGTATGGGAACAATGAGGTTGGGGTCATCCAGCCGATTAAGGAAATAGGGGAAATTCTTAAAGAACACAAGGCATATTTTCATACGGATGCAGTTCAGGCTTTTGGGTTAATACCGATTAATGTGAAGGAAGCTGGTATTGACCTTCTTTCAGTATCTGCTCATAAAATAAATGGACCAAAAGGAACTGGTTTTTTATATGCTCATACGGGTACGAACTTTTCTCCAATCACATATGGTGGGGAACAAGAGCGAAAACGGAGAGCAGGAACAGAGAATGTAGCTGGTATCGTAGGATTAAAAACCGCTATTGAATTTTCTTTGGACGAGGCAGCAGAAAGGTCACTTCAATACAATAACTTTAAAGAAATCATGCAACAAATCTGGAAAGAAGAAGGAGTCGTTTTTCACATGAATAACAGTGCAGAAGCAACTTTACCACATGTGATGAATGTGTATTTTCCAGGAACGAATGTGGAATCCTTGCTTGTAAACCTCGACTTAGCGGGAGTCGCTGTCTCGAGCGGTTCTGCGTGTACAGCGGGTTCCATTGATCCGTCCCATGTGCTTGTTGCGATGTTTGGGAAGGAATCCGATCGAATCGCCTCTTCCATTCGTTTTAGTTTTGGATTAGGTAATACGATGGTCGATATCATATATGCTGCTAAAGCAACTGCAAAGGTTGTTAACAGATTGGTGAAAAAATAAGCAAAGACTTGCAGGTGTAAAGAGTGCAGTAGTTAGCAAGAAACATAATGTTTATATAGAATAATTGAAACGGGGTGATCATGATGACAAAAGCACCAAAAGATACCCGTGTAGTAATAGGAATGTCAGGTGGGGTGGATTCATCTGTAGCGGCACTTCTACTAAAAGAACAAGGCTACGATGTAATCGGCATCTTTATGAAAAACTGGGACGACACCGATGAATTCGGTGTTTGTACAGCAACAGAAGATTACAATGATGTAATCCGAGTTTGTAACCAAATCGGTATCCCTTATTATGCGGTAAATTTTGAAAAACAATATTGGGATAAAGTATTCCAATACTTTTTAGACGAATATAAAGCAGGACGTACGCCAAATCCAGATGTTATGTGCAATAAGGAAATTAAGTTTAAAGCCTTTTTGGAGCATGCAATGGACCTTGGTGCAGATTACCTTGCGACTGGGCATTATGCCCAGGTGGAGTTCCGTAATGGAGAATACAAAATGTTGCGGGGATTGGATGATAACAAGGACCAAACCTACTTTTTAAATCAGTTGACTCAAGACCAACTTTCAAAAGTAATGTTCCCGATTGGTAATATTGAAAAATCAGAAGTCCGGGAAATAGCAAAACAGGCAGAGTTAGCTACTGCTACTAAAAAAGATAGCACAGGAATCTGCTTTATTGGAGAGAGAAATTTTAAAGAGTTTCTTAGCGGTTATTTACCAGCACAGCCAGGCAATATGGTGACGCTTGATGGAGAGGTAAAAGGGAAGCATGACGGCTTGATGTATTACACAATCGGACAACGTCATGGTCTTGGAATCGGTGGAAGTGGTGATCCTTGGTTTGTTATTGGAAAGGATTTGGAGAAAAATATCCTTTATGTTGGTCAAGGCTTTCATAATGAACTTCTTTATTCAGATTCCATTATCGCAACAGATATTAGCTGGGTTTCAGATACATTACCAGCAGATGGCTTGTCATGTACTGCTAAATTTCGCTACAGACAGCAAGACAATCAAGTAACAATCCACAGACTGGAAGATAATAAAGTAAAGGTTGTCTTTGACACGCCAATACGTGCAGTTACCCCTGGACAAGCAGTAGTGTTTTACAGTGATGATGAGTGCCTCGGTGGCGGAACCATTGATGACGTCTTTAAAAATGACGAAAAGTTATGGTATGTTGGTTAATTTGAAAGGATCTTTTCTATAAGATTTCAAATTCCGAGTTACTATTATTCGTAAAAGATAAGAAGTTTGCGAAAACAACCATAGAAAAGCGGAAGTTGCCTATAGCTAAACTTTGTTTTCTATAAAGAAATCCTCTATTTCACTATTGGGAATAGAGGTTTTTTCTATGTTATACTAGTATGGGCTTATTTATAAATCGAGGTGTAGAATTAAATGACAGACAACAACGCAATAGGAATTCAGTACTTACAAGAAGGCAAATATGAGGAAGCGCTAGCTGCTTTTTCAAAAGAAATAGAAGTGAATCCAGATAATGCTGTGGCATATGTTAACTTTGGCAATGTATTAAGTGCCGTTGGAGAACTAGAGAAAGCAATCAAATTTTATGAACGCGCTCTAGAAAAAGAGTCAGAAATGGGCACCGCTCATTACGGACTAGGGAATGTTTATTATCAATTAGAAAAATGGAATGAAGCAAAGGATCAATTTGAAATGGCAATGAAAAAAGGTGTAAGCGACAGTGATACTTTCTTTATGCTAGGCATGACATTGCTTCAATTTGATCAACCAAAACTAGCTCTCCCTTTTTTCCAACGTGCGGTAGAATTGAAACCAGAAGATGCTGAAGCAAGATTTCAGTATGGTCTTTGCCTAGCTGACCAAGGACTTATAAAAGAAGCAACAGCAGCATTTGAACAAGTAGTTGAGGCTGATGAACTACATGCGGATGCCTACTATAATTTAGGTGTCGCTTATGCTTTTCAAGAAAACAGAGAAAAAGCGCTAGAAAATCTTGATAAAGCATTGGATATTCAAGCAGACCATATGCTTGCATCACATGCAAAAAAAATCCTAACAGAAAATTAAAGAATGGAGGAGAATTCCCATGAAAGACCAAAAGCAGCAGTCCTCTTTAGATCTATTTGAGGAAAATGAAAAATTTATCAAAGGATCTCACCTCGTTACGATTTTTCACAACGAATCCAATATGTATTCCGTTGTTCGTATAAGGGTGGCAGAGACAAATGTTGCTTATGATGAAAAAGAAGCGGTCGTTACGGGTTATTTTCCTCGTATTCATGAAGATGAAACATACATATTCTTTGGACAGATGAAGGACCACCCTAGGTTTGGACGCCAATTCCACGTCGAGCACTTTAGGAAGGATATACCTCAAACAAGGCAAGGGATTGTCCAATATTTATCAAGTGATCTTTTTTCTGGTATTGGCAGAAAAACAGCAGAAAAGATTGCTGATTCCCTCGGTGAAAATGCTATTTCTAAAATTTTGGAGAATCCTTCTGTTCTTGATTCCGTTCCCAAGCTTGCAGGAGACAAGGCAAAGTTACTTTATGATACATTGATGGAGCATCAAGGACTCGAGCAAGTCATGATTGCATTATCTCAATTTGGGTTCGGACCACAGCTTTCCATGAAAATATATCAAGTTTACAAGGATGAAACCATTAACACGTTACAAAAGAATCCTTATCAACTAGTGGAGACTGTGGAGGGAATTGGTTTTGCGAGAGCAGATGAGCTTGGAAGCCATTTTGGAATTTCTGGTAATCACCCTGATCGTATTAGAGCAGGATGCTTATATATGCTCGAACAGTACTCGATGCAAGAAGGGCATTGTTATGTAAAAGAAGAGCAGTTAGTAGATGAGGTATTACGACTGTTAAATGAAAAACAACGTGATCTTGTTGCAGCCATTGACATTTCTCGGGAAATTATGCAATTAACAGAAGAAGGAAAGTTGAAAAGTGAAGATGGCAATGTTTATCTTCTTAGCCTTTATTTTTCGGAGCAAGGTGTGGTTACGAACATTCAAAAGGTGTTGGAACAATCACAATATAAGGAACAGTTTCCAGAATCGGAATTTTTACTTGCTTTAGGAGAATTGGAAGACCGTCTAAAGGTTCAATATGCTCCATCGCAAAAAGAGGCGATTCAACAGGCATTATTGTCACCAATGCTTCTTTTAACAGGTGGACCGGGAACAGGAAAAACGACAGTTATTAAAGGTATAGTGGAATTGTATGCTGATCTTCATGGTTGTTCTTTAGATCCAAAAGATTATAGCAAAGAAGACCCTTTTCCAATTATGCTTGCGGCACCAACAGGTAGGGCAGCCAAACGGATGAGTGAATCTACTGGGCTACCTTCCTTAACGATTCATCGTTTGCTTGGCTGGAATGGTTCGGAAGGTTTTCAACATGATGGAGAAAATCCGATAACGTGTAAGCTTTTAATCGTTGATGAAATGTCTATGGTTGATATATGGCTTGCAAATCAATTGTTTAAATCTCTTCCGGATGATATTCAAGTTGTGCTTGTAGGGGATGAGGATCAACTTCCTTCTGTTGGTCCAGGACAAGTATTAAAGGATTTATTGGCCTCAAGTGTGATTCCTACAGTAAAACTAACGGATATTTATCGTCAAGCGGATGGTTCATCCATCATTGAACTTGCCCATAATATGAAGGATGGATTGATACCTTCCAATATTTCGGTGGCACAAAAAGACCGATCTTTTATTCAGTGTAATCAAGCACAAATATTGGATGTCGTAAAAAAAGTTTGTGCGAATGCACAGAACAAAGGATATTCTGCAAAGGATATTCAGGTTCTTGCTCCTATGTACCGTGGAAATGCCGGGATAGATAAGCTTAACGAAGCGTTACAAGAGCTGTTTAATCCGAAAAATGACCAACGCCGTGAACTCAGCTTTGGAACAGTTGTGTATCGCACAGGTGATAAAGTACTCCAACTTGTGAATCAACCAGAAAGTAATGTCTTTAATGGTGATATAGGGGAAGTAGTATCAATCTTTTATGCCAAAGAAAACACTGAAAAACAAGATATGGTTATCGTTTCCTTTGATGGTATTGAAGTAACGTATACAAAGCAGGACTTGGGGCAGATTACACATGCTTATTGTTGTTCTATCCACAAATCCCAAGGAAGCGAGTTTCCAATCGTCGTATTGCCTGTTGTGAAAAGCTACTATCGGATGCTTCGCAGAAACCTCCTGTACACAGCCGTCACTAGATCGAAGAGATTTCTAATCCTTTGTGGAGAAGAGGATGCACTAAAGCTTGGTGTAGGGCGGGCAGATGAACAGTCTAGACAGACATCACTTAAAGAGAAATTGCAACAAAAGCAACCAGGGGAACCAATAGAATCACAGGATGAAGAAATACTTAAGGAAATTCCTTTTTGGCATGATGCTAATATCGGTATGGATAATATAAGTCCGTATGATTTTATGGAGGATACATAAAAAGAGGCTAGTCCACCAATGGGCGAGCCTCTTTCTTACTAAGTGTGAATTAGTTTTTCTGTTTAATCTCTGCTGCTGTAAAAGTGAACGGACCATTAACAAAAACAGCTAGTGCAGCTTGTTGTGGGTCTTTTTGTGCAGTTAAAAAATACGTGACATCCTCTTCTCCTTGTCGAATCAAATCCACAAACTGTGACACAGATTCAATTACATCATCGCGACCCTCAATATCTATTTCAACAACACTTTGATAGATAAGGTTTGAGGGGGTAATACTGTTGCGATAAATTCTTGTAATTAAATCAGCCACTACGCCAGAATTATTGTTTGCATGATACAGACCTTGTAACCAAACAGCATTTCCTGGACTTACATCTCGCAATGTTAGAGCAGCTAATACTTGAGGAGTTGTAGTAAGGGGGAAGTTTGTAGGAAGAGGAGAGCTTACAATTGGATCTGCAGTATCATGTGCAAATCCCACAAGCTTTGCCTCATGATTCCTTTTACATTTATCATCATGTTTGCTTCTTTTATGCTCTTCCGCGCTACTTTCATTATTTTTGTTGTTTTTATAATAATAATATTTTGACATCATTTTATTTTCACCTCCTTCGTACTCCATATTAATGATATTCTTTCCAATTAATTAAGGTTTGGTCAAACATGGAAATATAGAGCCTGTTTTCACTCTCTTTCACCTATTTACAAATGGAAAACCTTTCGCAGTATGAGTTAACTTTTTGTAACAAAAGCTATAAATGTTCGAAAAGAGGTGGTGTCTTTGAGAACATTTTCTCGAGTAGTAGGGATGCTAATTTATGACGTTGCATCAGGAAACAATATTGGTAAAGTGATGGACTTTTGCTTGCAAGAACCAGGACAACTAAAGGGCATAGTTATGGATGGAAAAGGCTTATTCCATCGAGCGAAGTTTCTTCCTTTCGACTACATTCATTCTTTTGGAGAAGATGGGATAATGGTAAGTAAACATCTTTTAACTCCTATCTCGAAAGAAAACGGGCAAGTATATTTTCATCACTTCCATGGCATAAAGGGAAAGACCTTTATTACTGGGGAAGGAAATAAGCTTGGCCTGTTAGACGATGTATATTTCGATGAAGAAACGGGCACAATCGTAGGATATGAAGTTACGGACGGTTTTTTTGCTGATTTATCTGAAGGAAAAAAGGTAGTAAAGTCTCCATCAGATTTAATTATTGGAAAAGATACCGTCGTCGTTTCTGTAATAACCTGACGTGAGGTGTCTGAATTGGCTCTTATTTGTCCTAATTGTAAAAGTAAGGATATTGGCAAAATTGGTGTGAATCAATATTATTGTTGGGGTTGTTTTATAGAACTATCCATTTCAAAAGGTATTGTTCATACGCACCAAGTAGAGGAAGATGGTACACTCAGCTCTTTAGATGATTTGTTTCATGAGGACGATCGACATATTAGTATGTAATAACTAACAGTTGGGAGTGAGTCGCATGAACAGAGCAATGAAATCCTTGTTAATGATTGGCATCGGTGCCGCTGCTACACGACTTAGTCGAAACCATGATGTGCAGAATTTCTTGGGAGATATGACTTCCAAACGAAATATGAAAAAAATCAGAAAACAAGCGAAGCGATTGTTTTCTTAATAGAATCCCGTTCCTTTCGAGGAACGGGTTTTTATATGTTAAAAGAAAGCGCTAAAGTCATCAGAAATCCACTTCAAAGCATACCTAGCTATTTTACATATTGGAAAGTTTGCACCGACTATCATTTAACATTATGTATAGTGTAAAACAAGCCTAAAAAAAGTAGAATAAACATAAAGTTCTAATTATTCAAAAAAATCAAATAAAGCTTTCATCAAAAGGAGGTTAATAAATGTCCGACAAAGTGATGATTGGTTTAATTCAAGCTTCTAACGATGTGGATGGTAAAGAAGCAGTCGAAGTTCATAAAAAAGCTGCAATTGAAAAACATATCAAACTTGTTCGGGAGGCAAAGGAAAAAGGAGCTCAAATTATATGCCTTCAAGAAATTTTTTATGGACCATATTTCTGTAGTGAACAGAATTCCAAGTGGTATGAAGCTGCAGAGGAAATTCCAAATGGTCCTACTACTAAACTGTTTCAAGAACTTGCCAAGGAACTAGGAGTGGTCATTGTACTGCCAATATATGAGCGAGAGGGTATTGCCACTTATTATAATACTGCTGCTGTCATAGACGCAGATGGAAAATACTTAGGAAAATATCGTAAGCAACACATTCCTCAAGTGGGGGTTGGAGAAAATGGGCATGGTTTCTGGGAAAAATTCTATTTTAAGCCAGGAAACCTAGGATACCCAATATTTGAAACAGCGTTTGCGAAAATTGGGGTCTACATATGTTATGACCGACATTTTCCAGAAGGCGCGAGACTACTTGGTTTGAAGGGAGCGGAAATCATTTTTAATCCTTCTGCAACTGTAGCTGGTTTGTCTGAATACTTATGGAAACTTGAACAACCCGCACATGCTGTGGCAAATGGTTACTATGTTGGTGCAATCAACAGAGTTGGAGTGGAAGGTCCATGGAAAATGGGAGAGTTTTACGGCCAATCTTATCTTGTTGATCCTAGAGGGTCTTTTGTGTCTATAGGAAGTAGAGACAAAGATGAGGTCATTATTGGTGAAATGAATAAAAAATTAATAAGAGAAGTGAGAGATGTATGGCAGTTCTATCGAGATAGAAGGCCAGAAACATATGAAGAAATGACAGCACTTTTACCGTAAGACAAAAAAGGTGGCTTATTCGCAGTTGTGTACCTGATTCCGGGATAGAATTTTAGGCACATCCGGCGACTAAAGTCACCTTTTTATATAGGGAAAATCGCTTAGAAATAATTTAGATTCAGGCATAGAGTATGTGCAAAGTTGTCTGTTGTTACTACTGGCACTTTGCTTCACCTCTATAAAAAAAGATAAGGAGTGTGGATATGTGAAAGGTGTGGCGAAAAGAATCGATCTCGAAAATTTGGCTTTAAACTTCATGGAAGCGAAGCCTGGATTAACAGATACGGAAGCAGTTGAAGAAGCCAATAGATGCTTATATTGTTATGATGCCCCATGCATTACCGCTTGCCCTACAAGTATAGATATCCCTTCTTTCATAAAGAAAATAGCTTCTGGAAACTTAAAAGGATCTGCTAAAACCATTATGAGCGCTAACCCTGTAGGAGCAAGTTGTTCAAGAGTCTGCCCAACAGAAGAGTTATGTGAAGGAGCTTGTGTCCTTAATCATCATACAAAACCAATCGTCATTGGTGACTTACAGCGTTATGCAACAGACTGGGCGATAGCTAATGAGCAAGTATTGTTTCAAAAAGGAACTTCCAATGGTTTTAAGGTGGCTGTAGTTGGTGGTGGTCCAGCTGGTTTATCCTCAGCACGAGAACTTGCACTACTAGGTTTTCATGTCACCATATTTGAAGCAGAAAAAGAAGCTGGAGGGTTAAATACGTATGGAATTGTGTCCTTTCGGCTTCCAAAGCGTGTCTCCTATTGGGAAGTAGAACAAGTGAAAAGTTTGGATGTTGAAATCCTAACACACACAAAAGTAGGAGTGGATATTCAAGTGAATGAACTCCTCTCCCAATATGATGCTGTTGTATTAGCAGTAGGGATGGCAAGTGTACCGATGTTAGGTATACCTGGAGAGCAATTAGCAGGGGTACATGACGCAATCGAATTTGTAAAGGCAACGAAAACAAAGGGCATTTCTGACACTTTTAAAGGTAAAAATGTTGTTGTAATCGGTGCTGGAAATACCGCAATTGATGGGGCTACCTGTTCGATAAGACTTGGAGCAGAAAATGTAAAGATTCTATACCGCAGAACAGAGGCAGAAATGTCTGCTTACGACTTTGAATATGAATTTGCTAAGCAGGATGGGGTGGAATTCCGATGGCTTACAGCACCAAAGCGCATTATAGGAAATGAAAAAGGAGAGGTAACTGCTATAGAATGCGTCAAAATAAAATTATCAAATATAGATGCTGATGGGAGAAGAAGACCCATTCAAGTGGAGGGCTCGGAATTCACATTGAAGGTTGATGCGGTAATAAAAGCGATTGGTCAGACAAGATACATGAGTTTGATTGAGCAGTTCAACCTTTCTCATAATGAAGGTGTGGTGGTTGTTGATTCGATCACCCATCAGACTTCTAATGAGAAAGTATTTGCCTGTGGTGATGTAATTTTTGGAAAAGGTCAAGGAGAGGCGATGGTCGTAACTGCAGCTGAACAAGGGAAGCAAACTGCCTATGCTCTTTATGAAAAACTCGTAAAAAAGAAAATAGGAACAGCTTAATTCAATGTGAGGGGGGAACAATTTGGCAGATTTATCAATAAACTTTGCAGGAATAAAATCACCAAATCCATTTTGGCTAGCTTCTGCACCACCCACAAATTCAGGCTATCAAGTACAGAGAGCGTTTGAAGCTGGTTGGGGAGGGGCAGTCTGGAAAACGTTAGGTGACCCGATTATCAATGTTTCATCCAGATTTGCTGCAGTTAGCTTTAATGGGCAAAGGGTTGCAGGATTCAATAATATTGAGCTTATTACCGACCGGCCACTTGATGTGAATTTGAAAGAAATAGAAGAGACAAAAAAGAAATTTCCAGATAGAGCCCTTATTGCATCATTAATGGTAGAACCGAAACAAGAGAAATGGCATGAGATTGTTAAGAAAGTGGAAGCTGTTGGTGTGGATGGATTGGAGTTAAACTTTGGTTGTCCCCATGGAATGGCCGAGCGTGGAATGGGATCTGCGTCTGGGCAAGTTCCTGATCTTGTGGAAAAACAGACATTTTGGGCAAAAGAAGTTGCAAATACGCCGGTAATCGTGAAATTGACACCAAATATTACTGACATAACAGTGACTGCCGAAGCTGCAGTAAGAGGTGGTGCTGACGCTGTTAGTATGATTAACACGATTAATAGCTTGGCAGGTGTTGACCTTGATAGTTGGAACACAATTCCACATGTTGGAGGGAAAGGGGCACATGGAGGTTATTGTGGTCCAGCTGTTAAACCGATTGCCCTTAACATGGTAGGGGAATGTGCGAGAAACCAAAGAATCAGTGTTCCCATATCTGGAATGGGAGGTGTCTCCAACTGGCAGAATGCAGTGGAATTCATGCTAATGGGTGCCACAGGGGTCCAGATTTGTACAGCAGCTATGCACCATGGGTTTCGAATAGTGGAGGATATGATTGATGGGTTGAACAATTACCTTGATGAAAAAGGAATAGCAAATGTGATGGATCTAGTAGGTAAATCAGTCCCTAACTATTCAGATTGGGGTAATTTAGATTTGAATTATAAAATTGTAGCTCGAATCAATCAGGACACCTGTATTAACTGTAATAAATGTCATATTGCCTGCGAGGATACATCCCATCAATGTATTGATATGCTGAAGGATACCTCAGGTAAATCCTATCTAAAAGTAAGAGAAGAGGATTGTGTTGGATGTAACCTGTGTTCTATTGTTTGTCCGGTTGAGGATGCGATTACAATGGTAGAATTACCTCACGAACAACCACCAATGACTTGGAATGAAAGACAAACGGCGCTGGGATTACTAAAGCAAAGTGAAGTGGATACGGTTAAATAAAGGAGATGGAAAAGAAATGTCAGGTAGAAAATTAATTAAGAACGGAATAATCGTAACTGCAAGTGACCAGTATGAAGCAGATATATTAATTGAAGGTGAACATATTTCAGCAATAGGAGATAACTTATCCGCACCAGGTGCAGAAGTGATTGACGCAAAAGGGTGCTACGTATTCCCTGGAGCGATTGATCCTCATACACATCTTGATATGCCTTTTGGAGGAACTGTTACAAAGGACGATTTTGAAAGTGGAACAATTGCTGCAGCATTCGGTGGGACAACTTCCATTATTGATTTTTGTTTAACCGAAAAAGGTAAACCTCTTCATGATGCCATTCAAACTTGGCATAACAAATCAAAAGATAAATCCGTCATTGATTACAGCTTTCATTTAATGATTGGTGAAATGAACGAAAACGTCTTAAAAGAACTTCCAGAAGTAATAGAAAAAGAAGGTATCACATCATTTAAAGTATTCATGGCTTACAAGAATGTATTTCAAGCGGATGATGCGACCCTTTTCCATACACTGAAAGTAGCCAAAGAACAAGGAGCACTAGTGATGGTGCACGCAGAAAATGGAGATGTAATTGATTATTTGACAAAGGAAGCTTTAAAAAAAGGAAATACAGAACCAATATACCATGCCCTTACAAGACCTCCAGAGGCAGAGGGAGAAGCAACAGGCCGTGCAGCACAATTAACAAAACTTGCAAATTCCCAACTTTATGTCGTGCATGTCTCTTGTGCTGAAGCAGTGGAAAAAATAGCTGAAGCAAGGGGAAAAGGGGTGGATATTTGGGGTGAAACCTGTCCTCAATATTTGATGCTTGATCAAAGCTATCTGGAAAAACCAGATTTTGAGGGAGCAAAATATGTTTGGTCTCCACCTCTTCGTGAAAAGTGGAATCAAGGTGTTTTATGGAATGCATTGAAAAGTGGTCAACTGCAAACTCTTGGTTCTGATCAATGCTCCTTTGATTTTAATGGTCAAAAAAGTTTGGGCAAGGGAGATTTTACGAAAATTCCGAATGGTGGACCGATGATTGAAGATAGAGTAAGCATCCTATTTTCAGAAGGAGTGAATAAAGGAAGAATAACTATAAACCAATTTGTTGATATAGTTTCTACACGTGTAGCAAAGCTTTTTGGAATGTTCCCCAAGAAAGGGACGATTGCTGTTGGTGCAGATGCAGATATTGTGCTTTTTGATCCAAACAAAGAAAGAGTAATCTCGGCATCCACCCATCATATGGCGGTAGATTACAATGCATTTGAGGGGATGAAAATAACAGGAGAACCTGTATCGGTTTTAGTAAGAGGTAACTTTGTAATCCGTGATAAACAGTTTGTTGGAAAAGCTGGGCATGGTGAATATATAAAGCGAAAAAAATATGGGGTTACAAAAGAACTCAAACGAAACGAATCGATATCCATATAGACCACGAACATTAAAACTATATTTGCAGCCAACCTCCATATGCTTGACCTCTTTTTTAGGTCAGGCATTTGTTGTAACAAAATACAATCGAAATAATTTTGTATGAGGTGTGGAAATGGAGAAGAAATCAAGTTACTTAAAGTCACCTGATCTTTTGCCAATCGGACATTCTCGAAGAAAAATTGGTACGCTTGGCTTTGCTTTAATGTGGATTGGTATGGCTGTTGTTCTTGCAGCATTTGCGATAGGGGGAGCAGGGGTCCAAAATCTATCATTAGGTTGGGTGATTCTTGCCACTATTATCGGGAGTGTTGCAATTGGTCTTTGTATGACAATTACAGGAGATATTGGGATAGAACATGGCCTATCCTTTCCGGTATATATGAGAGCTCCTTTTGGTACAATTGGTACTCATATTCCATCCATTATACGTGGGTTAACTGCATCATTCTGGTTTGGAATTAATACTTTCTTTGGTGCAACTGCCATGAATGCGATTTTGTTTACGCTAACAGGCTTCAACAATTGGTTTGTTTGCTTCTTAATCTTCGCTGCAGTTCAAGTACTTAATACTGCATTTGGTATTAAAGCGGTGGAGCGCTTTGCTGATCTCGCAGCTCCAATCATTATCATTATTTCTGCTTGGATGTATACTACTTTATCGGAAAGAGCTTTGGAGCAAGGAAGAGATGTGTGGGCATGGATTGAAAGTCCTGTCACAGGAGGCGCAGCAATTACTGCTTTTTTGGTTGTCATTTTCAGCAATATGGGTTTTTGGGCAACCTTGGCTGCAGACATGCCTTCCATATCGAGATTTATAAAAGCACCAAAGTATGAAAGTAGCTGGCTAAGACGCAATAAATCAAGCATTATTGGGAGTGTTATTGCATTACCACTTACCCAAACTTTTATGGTAGCAATCGGCGGCGTTTCATATATAGCAGTTTCAAACTACGATCCAGTTGTTGCTCTTCAGGAAGCGGCATCTGGAATCGTACTTGGTGTGTTATTATTGATGATCATTTTTGCGCAATGGTCTACTAATGCTGCTGCTAACCTAATACCTGCTGCCACTATTTTTTCAAATGTAGGGGGACCTAAAGTTCCCTTTTGGGCAGGGGTAGTCATAGCTGGGATTGTTGGTTCGGTTGTTCAACCTTGGAATCTATTTGATATACTTATTCAAGTTTTACTCATAGTTGGTGGGATTCTTTCTGCAATCGTTGGAATCCTATTTGCAGATTACTATTTACTAAGAAAACGTCGTGTAAATGTACATGACCTTTATGAAGATAATGGCCAGTACAAGTATTCAAAAGGATTCAATCTTGCTGGATTTATCGCATGGTTTGCCGGAGGGTTAGCATCTTACTTTCTCGCTAATTATTCGTTCATAGTAGGTTTTGTTGTAGGTGCAGTGCTTTATTATCTATTGGCTAAATATTGGTATTTCCGAAAACATGAACAAGCAGAAATAATGGATCCAGACGATGAAAAGTATTTAGGCATAACGGTAGGAAGAGATTGGGACATCAAAGAAGTAGCTGACTATTACGAAAAGCCAAAGGAGCTTACTAGTTAAAAAGGAGGAATAATTTTTGAGTGACAACCAACAATATGCTATAGAAAAAGAGAGAATAGATTTTTTTATAGATAAAGGGTTTCGTATAAAAGTAGTGGAAGAAAATTTAGAAGGTGCATTTCTTGTCCTTGAAAACAAGGAAAAACAGGAAGAAACCCTTCACATAAAACATGCGGACGCAAGAAAGTACTTCTCCTCTATTTTAATCAAACAGCAGCGGAGAGAAAATTTATAAAATGCTCATAGACTATCATTAACGAGAATAAAATCATGTAAACTGCTTCGTGGAAGGAGTATTCTTAAATGGAATATCAATTGAAATGTAAAGAGAGCGCGTATCCTTGTGAAGTGACCATTGATGAGGACAACAACAGATTTACCATTAGAAAGGCAGATTCAAGTGGTGAATTTTTTAACTCTCCTGAAGAACTAGTGCATTGGATTTTAGAGAATTGGGAATCCAGTGATTTCAATGATGAAGGAGAGTTTGAAGAGATGGTACAGGAAATTCAACTCTATTTTCCCATCAATAATTAAACATCAGAAGGTGACAAGTTTTGGATAACTTGTCACCTTTTGTGTTAATTTGTCTGACTATTTAGCAAAATAATGACTCATCTTTCGTTATAATGATGATATGGACATTATTTACATACTTCGTTAAGGGGTGAAAAAATGAAGGTAATGCTGTCACTGCAAGATATTATGAAGCGAACACAATTTGAAAATGCAGAAATTGTTGCTGGTGAGAAAGGAATGGATCGACATGTGAAATGGGTTCACGTGGTGGAGGTAACTAACATTGAAAAACTACTGAATGGACAAGAACTAATTCTCTCTACTGGTGTTTCATTTGGTAAAGATACTTCCGAATTTCGTTCGTTTGTTCAACAGCTAATCAATTGTAAAGCAGCAGGGTTAGCCATAGAAAAAGGAGCTTTTATCCCCAAGATACCACAAGAAATAATAGACTTTGCAAATAAAGAACATTTCCCCCTTATCCTCTTTCAACAAGAAGTGTCTTTTGTAGATATCACACAAGATATTCATTCTGTCCTTATTAATCAACAATATCAAATGATTACACAACTAGAAAACTATTCTCAATCCTTAAATAAAAAACTTTTAACCATCACCCATGAGTTTGAGATATTAACATATCTTCACGAGCATATAAATGCACAAATTATTTATGAAAATAGCAATCATGAAAGATTATTTATCCCAGATGTACCCATTCATGACCGTAAGAAATATATTTGTCGTCTTCAATCAGCTAACTCTCCTAAATCCTCTTGGAAGCAACCGGTCTTTGTCATGGAAAAACAGTATGGAATCGTACATATATTTACGGACGAAAGATCTATATCAGAATTTGATCATCTGCTATTGGACAGAACATTGACAGCGCTAGCACAGCATATATTAAGGGGGCTCTATGTAGAAGAAAAAAGGAAATTAGAAGAAAGTGAGTGGCTTAGAAGTTGGTTGGAAGGTGGACAAACAAAAGAGTCCATTCGTGAATTTCTCATGAGGAATGAAAGCTTTATTTCAAAAGGTGCAATGGTGCTACTTTGTAAAAAAAGAGATTCTAAATCCCCACCATTGGATAAAACGTACTTAACATTATTAATCAGATCAAACTTTGAACATTTGGGATTTACTGTTTTTTTTACAGAAATGAAAAACACCCTTACTGTCATTATGTTAAATAGCAGAGATGAAAAAGATTGGAAGGAACGTTTGAGAACGGGGGTTAGATCGTTACTGGAAAAACAGCAAGATAAAAAGGGATGTACTTTCATTCGTCTTTCAGCTGGAAAATATGTACAGCAACTAAACCACCTTTCTAAAAGCTTTCAATCTGCCATGGAAACATTACAAATACAAGAGCAATTATTAGAGCATGAAGATTTTTCATGTTTTGAAGATCTTCATATTTATCGGTTAATATCCTTCATGCAAAGGCACCATGATCTTCGTGACTTTGTAATGGAGTACCTAGAGCCAGTCATAAAATATGATCAAAAACATAATGGTAAACTGCTTGAAACCTTGAAAGTTTATCTTGCTTGTAATGGATCGAAAAAAGAAACGGCAGGAAAACTCTATATCGTAAGGCAAACACTTTATCATCGAATTCAGAAACTTGAAACCTTATTAGGAGAGGATTTCATGATCGCTGAAAAGCGTCTCGTTATAGAGTTTATGGTTATGGTGTATGAATATTTGCATACCACCACATCCTATTTAGAAGGTGAAAGTAAAAGTTTCTCACAATAAAACTATTCAGCGCGATTTGTGCCATTCATAAATCCGCTGTTTTTTTATGAGCTCTTAATCAGATTTGTAAAAGGATAAGAATTTGTGTTAACACTACCTTGTCACACTACCGATATTGAAAGAAGTTCTTTCACTCATTATCAAAATGTTAGAATCATCCCCCTATCCATTTTACATTATGTCTAATGAAAGCCTTTTAAATTTGTCAGATAATAATCATAAGTACAAAAATAAAAGAAAGGAGAGGGAGGAAAGAACATGACTATCACTTCAAAAGAAACAGTAGTATTGAAGAACTTTATTGATGGAAACTGGGTCCAGACTAACGGAGTAGAGTACTTGGATGTTATTAATCCTGCCACAAAAGCTTGTCTTGCAAAAGTGCCAATTTCTACAAAAGAAGATGTGGAGGCAGCTGTAAGAGCTGCAAAAACCTCTTTTAAAACTTGGAGAAGTACACCAGTGCCAAAGCGTGCTCGAATATTGTATGCCTATCATCATTTGCTAGCTAAGCATCATGATGAACTAGCAAAACTGATAGTCCAGGAAAATGGTAAAGCTTATAAGGAAGCTCATGGGGAAGTGCAGCGCGGTTTGGAATGTGTAGAGTTTGCAGCAGGTGCTCCTACTTTGATGATGGGAGAGTCTTTGTCCAATATTGCAGAAGAAATAGATTCGAGCATGTATCGTTATCCTCTTGGAGTGGTAGGGGGAATAACACCGTTTAACTTCCCGATGATGGTTCCGTTATGGATGTTTCCACTTGCGATAGCTTGTGGGAATACATTTGTCCTAAAACCTTCAGAACGAACCCCTCTGCTTGCCAATAGGCTAGTGGAACTATTTATTGAAGCTGGCGCACCAAACGGAGTTCTAAATATTGTGCACGGTGCACATGATGTTGTGAATGGGTTATTAAATCATAAAGACGTAAAAGCTATTTCTTTTGTTGGGTCACAGCCTGTTGCTAAACACGTTTATGAAACTGCTGCTAAAAATGGTAAAAGGGTTCAAGCTTTGTCAGGAGCTAAAAATCATCATGTCGTAATGCCGGATGCAAATATTGAGAAAGCTGCTCAACATGTTCTTACCTCTGCTTTTGGCAGTGCAGGTCAACGGTGCATGGCATGTAGTGCAGTTGTAGTTGTAGATGATGATAAAAACCAGTTTATCGATGAACTAAAGAAAAAAGCGAATGAACTTACCATCGGAAATGGCATGGAAGAAGAAGTTTTACTAACCCCTGTTATTAGAGAGAATCACCGAGAAAAAGTACTTGGTTATATAAAACAGGGTATTTCTGAGGGTGCATCATTAGTAAGAGATGGAAGAAAAGAAATGGATGAGCTTAAGGAAGGGTACTTTCTTGGACCGACTATTTTTGATCACGTAACGCCGGAAATGACAATTGCAAAGGAAGAGATTTTTGCTCCTGTATTAAGTGTTCTAAGAGCAAAAGATTTGGATGAGGCACTTGAACACATCGAGAAATCTCGCTACGGTAACGGAGCAACCATCTATACAAAGGATGCCAAAGCTATAAGACAGTTCCGAGAAGAGGCAGATGCAGGAATGATTGGTGTTAATGTAGGAGTTCCTGCAACGATGGCATTTTTCCCTTTTTCAGGTTGGAAGGATTCGTTTTATGGCGACCTTCATGTTAACGGAAAAGATGGGGTCAATTTTTTCACAAAGAAAAAAGTGATTACATCCCGATTTGATTTTTAGCATCGGCTCTTTTCTAAGAGATTGCTAGTAAGTCTTAAAAGTAATTTTTGGACTATTTACCAACTTTCCAATAGAAAATTTGCAGACTACTCTATACTAATTTGATGAAAAAGGGCACGACAGTAAAAGTTGTTCGAGTATCTTAAATGATACGCAATACCAACATAGTTTGTGAACACAGCCTTAGCATTTAATAAATTAAAAGAGGTTGTTTTATTAGCCTTCTTTCAAGGAGGAGAAATAGATTGGTAAACACAAATCAAGAAATGACTAGTCATTTGTTTACGCAAGATGAACGTTTCGTCTGGCACTCCATGAAGCCGTACAGCCCCTCGTCTACAATGGTGGTAAAACAGGCAAAAGGTGCATGGATAACGGATATAGATGGAAATCGGTATTTGGATGGAATGGCAGGTCTTTGGTGTGTAAACATAGGATATGGAAGAGTAGAACTTGCTGAGGCAGCATATGAACAGCTGAAAGAGCTTGCTTATTTTCCTCTCACTCACAGTCATGTTCCAGCAATAAAGCTTGCCGAAAAATTAAATGAATGGCTTGGTGGAGAGTATGTTATTTTCTTTTCCAATAGTGGATCGGAGGCAAATGAAACTGCATTTAAGATTGCTAGACAGTATCATGCACAAAAAGGAAATGCTAGTAGATATAAAATAGTCTCTAGGTACCGATCATATCATGGAAACACAATGGGGTCCCTTGCCGCAACAGGGCAAGCACAACGTAAATATAAATATGAACCACTTGCACCTGGATTTGTCCATGTTCCTCCTCCAGATACTTACAGGATGGAAGACGCTCATTTAGCTGACCCAAAGGAAATGCGCTGTGTCAAAGATGTCGATCAAGTGATGACATGGGAAATGAGTGAAACCATTGCGGCGATGATTATGGAACCAATTATTACAGGTGGAGGAATTCTTACTCCTCCTGAAAGTTATATGAAGGCAGTTTCAGATGTGTGTAAAAAGCATGGAGCTTTATTGATAGTGGATGAGGTAATTTGTGGATTTGGCCGGACCGGCAAAAAATTTGGATTCATGAATTATGGTGTGCGTCCTGATATCATTACGATGGCAAAAGGGATTACAAGTGCATATTTACCTCTTTCTGTTACAGCAGTAAAAAAGGAAATTTATGATCAGTTTAAAGGGGAGGAAGAATACGACTATCTCCGTCATGTTAACACATTTGGAGGTAGTCCAGCTGCATGTGCATTAGCTTTGAAAAATCTTGAAATAATGGAAAATGAAATGTTGATTGAGCGATCTGCAGAAAAAGGCGCCATCCTTCTGAGCGAATTGAAATCTAAACTTTCTGCATTTTCACATGTAGGAGATGTACGAGGGAAAGGGCTGTTACTAGGGATAGAGCTTGTGAAAGATAAAAAAACGAAGGAACCGATAGAAATGGAAAAAATAAATGCAGTTATTGCGAGCTGCAAAAGGAAAGGATTAATTATTGGAAAGAACGGTGCTACTGTAGCAGGGTTCAATAACGTCCTAACGCTTTCTCCGCCACTTTCCATTACAGATGAAGACTTACAATTTGTGATTAGGACGGTAACCTCAGCACTTTCAGAACTTAAGTAAAAGCACTGTATATTTCCGATAAACTAAATAGAGAATAACGAGTAGGAGGCGTTTCTCTTGGAAAAACAGAAGAAATGGCTGTTACGGCTTGTTATACTTCTACTCGTTATGATCATATTATATGTATTTTTGAAATTAGGTCCATTGTGGCAACCAATTTTCAAAGTGATTTTCAAGATTAGTATTCCGTTTATTATAAGTATTTTTATTACTTATTTGCTACACCCAGTAGTCGAATACACGCATAATCGTGGTATGTCAAGACCGATTGCGATCCTGTTAATTTATCTGTTGTTTTTCGGTGGAATCGGATTGATAGGCTATAAGGGGATTCCTGTCATTATCGATCAGCTGTGGGAACTCTCCGATAATTTCCCACGCCTTGCACAGACCTATAGCTCATGGATCAAGCAAATCCATCATTCTACTTCCAATTGGCCAGATGGTATGCACCATAGGGTGGAACAAAGTTTCAATGAATTTGAAACGATGCTATCAAACCTTATGACGAAAGTGGTTGCCGGTCTAAAAGGAATACTAAATTCATTTTTTATTCTGATTGTCATTCCGTTCATTGTATTTTATTTACTTAAAGACTTTGATCAGGTCAAAAAGACCATGTGGTATCTAACTCCAAGAAAGTGGAGGGAACCGGGTATGGCATTCTTAAAAGATGTTGATATCTCTTTAGGAAGCTATATAAGAGGCCAGCTTACAGTTTGTTTATTAATAGGGATATTAGCAACTGCAAGCTTGTGGATAAGCGGGATGAAATACCCGATGGTCCTTGGGGCAATAATTGGTGTCACAAATGTGATTCCTTATTTTGGCCCAATTATTGGAGCCTTTCCTGCAGTTATTATTGCTGCGACCATCTCTGTGAAAATGGTAATAATCGTTATCGTCATTATCTTTTCTCTTCAATTTATTGAAGGAAATATCTTATCCCCATTAATAGTTGGAAAAAGCCTTCATATTCATCCGGTATTTATCATTTTAGCGCTTTTGATAGGCGGAGAAGTAGCTGGAGTGGTAGGATTGATATTAGCTGTCCCAGTATTCGCTGTGTTGAAGGTGACTCTTACACATGTTAGTGCCCATTTCATCAAACATTGACAAGCTTTGTTCTCTTGCATATAATCGAAACATACTAGCTACATAATCATTAATTCAAAGAAGGATCCAAGTACGTTACAGACCATCTTAAATGGGTAAGTCATGCTCAATAGAGAAGAGTTCCAAGGCTGAAAGAACTCTAGGATGAAGGGTAACAGAAAGCTAATCCGGAGTGCAGTGTAAAATCCTGCCGGCTTGCACCGTTAACGCAATCTGAGAGATGACTTTATTGTCATAATCAGGGTGGTACCGCGAGAACACTCTCGTCCCTGTTATTGGGGACGGGAGTTTTTTATGTTTTGCTAAGGTTTTTTTCTAAAAGATGTTTGCTAACAACCAATTACTATGTATCTGCATTAGGCTTGCAAGCTTTCCCTACCTTTAAACTAAATGCAAATAGTATAAGTGCGCAAAAGCAACTAATTTTTTTGTGAAAAAACCTTTGATAAAAAGGAGGACTAAAAATGAAAAAACTAACATCTGCTCAAGTTCGCCAAATGTTTTTGGACTTTTTCAAGGAAAAAGGACATGCAGTCGAGCCAAGCGCATCTCTTGTACCTCATGAAGATCCATCTTTACTTTGGATTAATAGCGGGGTTGCAACACTAAAGAAATATTTTGATGGACGAGTAATTCCGCAAAACCCAAGAATCTGTAATGCACAGAAATCAATTCGCACAAATGATATTGAAAATGTTGGGAAAACCGCTCGTCACCACACTTTTTTTGAGATGCTAGGAAACTTTTCTATCGGTGAATATTTCAAAAAAGAAGCAATTGATTGGGCTTGGGAATTTTTAACGAGTGAAAAGTGGATAGGATTTGATCCAGAAAAATTATCAGTCACGATTCATCCGGAAGATGAAGAAGCATACAAATACTGGAACGAAGTAATTGGGGTACCGGCTGAAAGAATTATACGGTTAGAAGGTAATTTTTGGGATATTGGAGAAGGCCCAAGTGGACCGAACACTGAAATCTTCTACGATCGTGGGGATAGCTATGGAAGTGATGAAAGCGATCCAGAATTATATCCAGGTGGGGAAAATGAGCGATACCTAGAAATTTGGAACTTAGTATTCTCAGAGTTTAATCATAATCCAGATCACACGTATACTCCTTTACCTAAGAAAAATATTGATACTGGTATGGGATTAGAACGTATGGTATCTGTCATTCAAGATGTGCCAACCAACTTTGATACAGATCTTTTCATTCCAATTATCGAGGCTACTGAAAATGTTTCTGGTGAAAAATACAGAGCAGACAGTGAAAAGGATGTTGCTTTTAAAGTAATAGCCGACCATATCCGTACCGTTACATTTGCTGTAGGCGATGGAGCACTTCCATCTAACGAAGGTCGGGGATATGTGTTGCGCCGCTTATTAAGAAGAGCAGTCCGCTATGCAAAACAGCTCGGAATTAATCGACCATTTATGTTCGAACTTGTCCCGATTGTGGCTGAAGTTATGGTTGATTTCTATCCAGAAGTAAAAGGAAAACAAGACTTTATTCAACGTGTTATTAAAACAGAAGAAGAGCGTTTTCACGAAACATTGAATGAAGGTTTAATTATTCTTTCAAGTGTTATTGCGAAAGCAAAGCAAGAGGGTACTACCGTTGTTTCAGGCGTTGATGCATTCCGATTGTATGACACATACGGCTTCCCTGTTGAACTGACAGAAGAATATGTGGAAGAGCATGGAATGACACTCGACCATGAAGGATTCGAAAAAGAGATGGATATGCAGCGTGACCGTGCTCGTTCTGCTCGCCAAGATTCCAACTCCATGCAGGTGCAGTCAGGTATTCTTGGTGATATCCGCTCAGAGAGCTCATTCATCGGTTATGATAATCTTACAGCTGAAGCAACTCTATCTGTAATTGTAAAAAACGGAAAGCTATCTGATTCTGCTGAAGCAGGGGACGAAGTTCAAATTATTCTATCGGAAACACCGTTTTATGCAGAAAGTGGGGGGCAAATTGCTGACCATGGATATGTAGTCACGGAATCCGGTAGAGGCTTCGTAAAAGATGTTCAAAAAGCACCGAATGGACAAAACCTACACACTATCGTAGTGGAAGAAGGGGCTCTTCATAGAGAACAGGCTATAAAAGCGGAAGTTCATGCACAAAATCGTGCGCATATCATCAAAAACCATACAGCAACGCATATTCTTCACCAGGCATTAAAAGATGTACTGGGAACACATGTTAATCAGGCAGGGTCATTAGTAACAGCAGAGCGACTACGTTTTGACTTTTCTCATTTTGGTCAAGTAACACAAGAAGAAATTGAAAGAATCGAAGCGATTGTAAATGATAAAATTTGGGCAAGCCTTGATGTAAACATTGAGAACAAAAGCATCACAGAAGCGAAAGCAATGGGGGCAATGGCACTTTTCGGTGAAAAATACGGCGATATCGTTCGTGTTGTACAAGTAGCTGACTACAGTATTGAGCTATGTGGTGGTTGTCATGTTCCAAATACGTCCGTAATTGGTTTGTTTAAAATCATGTCCGAATCTGGTATCGGTGCTGGTACACGACGAATAGAAGCTGTAACGGGTGAAGCAGCATATCGATTAATGAACGATCAAGTCCTACTTCTAAAAGAGGCAGCGGCGAAATTAAAGACGAAGCCTCAGGAAGTAATCGTCCGTATAGATGGTTTGCTTACGGATATGAAAGAATTGCAAAGAGACAATCAATCACTAGCTTCTAAGCTTGGAAACATCGAAGCAGGTAACCTCACTTCTAAAGTGAAAGAGGTAAATGGTGTAAAAATGCTCGTGAGTAAAGTAGCAGGAACTGATATGAACAATCTCCG
This sequence comes from Sutcliffiella rhizosphaerae, assembly GCF_917563925.1. Taxonomy (GTDB): domain Bacteria; phylum Bacillota; class Bacilli; order Bacillales; family Bacillaceae_I; genus Sutcliffiella_A; species Sutcliffiella_A rhizosphaerae. The sequence continues at coordinate 185,620 of NZ_CAKJTJ010000001.1, read as the reverse complement.
GACGATGGTGGATGATTTAAAAACTAAGCTCGGTTCTGGTATCATAGTACTTGCAAGTGTACAAGAAGGAAAAGTTAATATTTCTGCAGGAGTTACAAAAGACCTGATTGAAAAAGGGTACCATGCTGGTAAGGTTGTAAAGGAAGTGGCTACACGTTGCGGTGGTGGAGGTGGCGGTCGCCCAGACATGGCCCAAGCAGGTGGAAAAAACCCGGAACAAGTCGATTCTGCATTACAATCTGTTGAAGAATGGATAAAATCCGTTTAACATTGCCGACATTTGGTGTACAATATAGGTAACAATTGACAAGCAGATAGAAAAAAGAAGTCTAAGAGAGAGGTGCAAATGATGAGCTCCTTTGACAAAACGATGAAATTTAACTTTCCTGAAGATGCATTGGATGCAAATGTTGATGACGTATTAATAACGGTTTATGAGGCACTGCAGGAAAAAGGCTATAATCCAATCAATCAGATTGTCGGCTACCTACTTTCCGGGGATCCAGCATATATTCCACGTCATAAAGACGCGAGGACCCTTATTCGGAAAATCGAAAGGGACGAGCTTATTGAAGAATTGGTGAAGTCCTATCTAAAACAGCACCGCAAGGAGTAACACATGCGCATTTTAGGCTTAGACGTCGGTTCCAAAACGGTTGGTGTTGCCATTAGTGATGAAATGGGATGGACCGCTCAAGGTTTGGAAACGATAAAAATTGACGAGGCAGTAAAAAACTTGGGCATTAAGCGCATAAAACAAATAATCGCAGAATACAAGCCTGAAAAAGTAGTAATAGGACTACCTAAGAACATGAACGGTACCATTGGTCCTCGTGGCGAAGCGAGTAAACAGTATGGTGACAAGCTAATAGATAAAACGGGATTACCTGTTATCTATTGGGATGAAAGACTTTCTACTGTAGCAGCAGAGAGAATTCTTCTATCTGCTGACGTAAGTAGAAAAAAACGAAAGCAAGTAATTGACAAAATGGCTGCAGTTGTTATTTTACAAGGATATCTTGACAGCCAACAATAATTTTGAGGTGATTTAAAAATGGAACATGGTGAACAGCATATTACGGTAGTAGACGAAGACGGAAATGAGCAGCTTTGTGAGGTTCTTTTCACATTTGAATCTGACGAGTTTGGTAAATCCTATGTGCTCTACTATCCAGTAGGATCAGAAGATGATGACAATGAAGACATCGAAATACATGCATCAAGCTTCACGCCAAGTGATTCAAATGAAGGCGGCGATTTAGAGCCAGTAGAAACGGATGAAGAGTGGGACATGATTGAGGAAATGTTAAACACATTCCTAGCAGAAGAAGAAGAGTAAAATGGAAGGGCATGCAGAATAATAAATTCTGCATGCTTTTTTTTTTTGGAAATAATGTCTACTTAAAGCTTTGCAATGATTTTTATCCCTCTTTTGCCTACCAATAATATCCTCAATAACGCAAACACTGCAGGTTGATTATCTCCCTCTAGAAAAATGCGTAGGATTCTAATCGCCTATATCATAAATTACAAATATTTTGAAAAGATATAGGGAAAAAGTAATGCTGATTCCGAGAAAAATGGTAAAATATGATGTGGGGTTGTGTCGGAAAAGCAAAAATGATTGTTTTTTGTCAAAAATAAAATGAAATTGTTGTATAATTAATTGGTGTGTGTGAGAGGGGGATTTGTTTTGTCAAATAAAAATCATAAAAACTATATACAAGAAAAATTAAAAGAAAAACATACAGAAGCGAAAATAGTCCGCCGCATTGTGTTTACTGTATTTGTTGTTTTGATGCTTGCATTAACCGGCATTATTGGTGGTGGGTATTTCTTTATAAAAAATGCAATACAACCAGTGAATGAAGAGGATACGAGTATAGAATCAGTAGAAATACCAATTGGGTCTTCCACGACAATGATTGGACAAATACTTGAAGATCATGGGATAATCAAAAGTGGGAAAATTTTTCGATATTACGTAAAATTTAAAAATGAATCGGGCTTTCAGGCTGGGGAATATGAACTCAGTCCTTCCATGAAACTAGATGACATTATTGGACATCTTAAACAAGGAAGAGTTCAGCAAGATGTGGTTTTCCAAATTACTATCCCAGAAGGCAGACAATTAGAACAAATTGCAGAGATTCTAGAAAAAAGAATTGGTGTTTCCAAGGATGAATTTATGGAGAAGGCCAATGACAAGAGCTATTTAAGCAGCTTAATAGAAAAATTTCCTAAAGTTATTACTGAGGAAATATTGAATGAAGATATTAAATATGCTCTTGAAGGTTATCTCTTCCCAGCAACATATCCATTTTATGTAGCAAATCCTACTATTGAGGAAATCATTGAAGTTATGCTGCAAAAAACTAGTGAAATTCTAGAAGATGATGAACTAAGGATTGCAATGGCTAACAAAGAATTCACACCCCATAAACTACTGACCATGGCTAGTTTAATAGAAGCAGAAGCAACTGTACAAACAGACCGCGAAATGATTGCAAGTGTCTTTTATAATCGTATAGATGTAGGTATGCCGTTGCAAACTGACCCAACTGTTTTATATGCATTAGGGGAACATAAAGAAAGAACTTTATATGAAGATCTTGCAGTAGATTCACCTTATAATACGTATAGAAATCAAGGATTGCCACCTGGCCCGATTGCTAATGCAGGGGTTTCCTCCATTCAAGCGGCATTGGAGCCAGCAGATACTGAGTATTACTACTTCCTTGCAACACCCGAAGGAGAAGTACTGTTTAATGAAACGCTTGAAGGTCACAACCATGATAAAAATGAACATATTACTAACCAAGACAATAGTTAAACAATTTTAGGGAGGCGGAAATTAATTCGCTTTCCCTCTTTTTTTGTGATAAAATATATCGAGTTGTTTTGAACTTATTTAAGTGATAAGAGCTGAAGCTAGACACTGTTCTAACTTAAGCCTATATTTTCATATTTAGAAAAGCGAGTACTGAACAGAGGGCTCCTCGATCGAGGTTACCTCTATTTTCTTTGTATAAAAGGAGGCGTCCTTCCGTTGGAAGCCAATAATGATAAAGTGATTTCGTATTTGGAATCATTAATTCCAAAAAGAAATAATCTTGTAACCCAAATGGAGCATGAAGCGAGGGAAGACAACGTACCCATCATGGATTTGGTAGGAATGGAAACGTTGCTCCAATTGCTAAGATTAGAGCAACCGAAATGTATCTTGGAAATTGGGACAGCAATAGGATATTCTGCGATTCGTATGGCTGAAGCGTTACCTAGCACAACGATAGTCACAATTGAACGGGACGAACAAAGATACTTGGAAGCAAAGAAGAACATAGGTTTAGCTAAGCTAGAAAATCGTATTCATTTAATCTTTGGAGATGCGTTAGAAGTGTTTGACGAGGTGAAAATGAAAGCATCATACGATCTTATCTTTGTGGATGCGGCAAAGGGTCAATATGAGCGATTTTTTTCTATGTATGAGACGTTGCTTTCTACACAAGGAACAATTATTTCGGATAATGTACTATTTCGCGGGCTTGTAGCAGACAATTACGAAGCAATTGAACCGAAGAGAATTAGGAATCTTGTTAAAAAAATTGATCGTTACAACAGATGGCTAACGGAGCACCCAAGTTATATTACTACGATTCTGCCAGTTGGAGATGGCATTGCCATAAGTAAAAGAAGAGGTGAAAAAGGTGAATAAGCCAGAACTGTTAGTTACCCCTTTGAACTTAAAAAACTTGGAAGTCTTAATAAAAGCAGGAGCAGATGCTTTTGTCATAGGAGAACAGCGTTTTGGACTGAGACTAGCAGGTGAATTTAGTCGAGATCAAGTGAAAGCGGCTGTTCAACTTGCCCATGAAAATGGCAAAAAAATCTATGTTGCCATGAATGCATTATTTCATAATGAAAAAGTAGACGAACTTTCCGATTACCTATCATTTGTTGATGAAATAGGAGCGGATGCAGTGATTTTCGGAGACCCGGCGGTACTGATGGCTGCTAGGGAAGTTGCTCCTAACTTGAAATTACATTGGAATACGGAAACGACGGCAACCAATTATTATACGTGCAATTATTGGGGTCGAAAAGGCGCAAAACGAGCAGTACTTGCACGTGAACTTAATATGGAAGCTATTAACGATATAAAAGAAAATGCAGAAGTAGAAATTGAAGTACAAGTTCACGGAATGACCTGTATGTTTCAGTCCAAGCGCTCTCTAATTGGTCACTATTTTGAATATCAGGGAAAAGAGATGGAAGTGGACAGAGGTAATGACAGAGCGATGCTTCTTCATGATAAGGAAAGGAATAATAAGTATCCAGTCTTTGAAGATGAGAATGGTACACATATTATGAGTCCCAATGATATGTGCATAATTGATGAACTCGAAGAAATGGTGGATACAGGAGTTGATAGCTTTAAAATTGATGGTATCCTGCAAACGCCCGAATATATCGTGGAAGCGACCAAAAAATACCGAAAAGCAATTGACCTATGCGTAGAAAATCGTGAGAATTACGAAGAAATAAAAGACGACTTACTAAATGAATTAGAAGATCTGCAACAAGACCACCGCCCACTTGACACTGGATTCTTCTTTAAGGAAACCGTCTATTAATTTGAAAAGGAGGTGGATAGGGTCATGACAACTGATGTAAATGATACTATTTCAACATTTATAGATGGTAAACGTGTAATTGTAAAAAAGCCAGAATTACTAGCACCAGCAGGGAATCTGGAAAAATTGAAAATTGCGGTACAATATGGCGCAGATGCGGTTTTTATTGGTGGACAAGAATATGGCCTCCGCTCAAATGCAGGAAATTTCACACATGAAGAAATGGCGGAAGGTGTGGAATTTGCTAAAGATTATGGTGCGAAAATTTATGTAACGACCAATATTTTTGCCCACAACGAAAATATTGACGGACTTGACGATTACCTTCGGGGAATTGAAAAAGCCGGGGTACATGGTATTATTGTTGCGGATCCATTAATCATTGAAACTTGTCGAAAGGTTGCACCTCGACTTGAGGTTCACCTAAGTACCCAGCAATCCCTATCTAACTGGAAAGCTGTTCAGTTTTGGAAGGAAGAAGGCTTGGAGCGTGTCGTCCTTGCCCGTGAAACAAGTGCAGAAGAAATTCGTGAAATGAAGGAAAAAGTGGATATTGAGATTGAAACTTTTATTCATGGGGCAATGTGCATTGCCTATTCAGGTCGCTGTACACTAAGTAATCATATGACTGCTCGTGACTCTAACCGTGGAGGTTGCTGTCAGTCCTGCCGCTGGGACTACGATCTTTATGAGCTAAACCATGGGGAAGAGGTTGCTCTATTCAAAGACAATGATGAGTCATTTGCCATGAGTCCAAAAGATTTAAAATTAATCGAGTCTATTCCAAAAATGATTGAACTAGGTATCGACAGCTTGAAGATTGAAGGACGTATGAAATCCATTCACTATGTGGCAACGGTTGTGAGTGTCTATCGGAAAGTAATTGATGCATATTGCGCAGATCCAGAGAATTTTGTCATCCAAAAAGAGTGGTTAGAGGAATTAGATAAGTGTGCAAATCGTGAGACAGCACCGGCTTTCTTTGAGGGAGTACCAGGGTATAAAGAGCAGATGTTTGGCAATCATAGCAAAAAAACAACATATGATTTTGTTGGACTTGTATTAGATTATCATCCAGAAACACAAATGGTAACCTTACAGCAAAGAAACTTTTTCAAACCAGGGGAAGAAGTCGAATTCTTCGGTCCTGAAATTGAGAACTTCACACAAAGAGTCGAGAGAATATGGGATGAAAAGGGCAACGAAATGGATGCTGCACGACACCCTTTACAAATCGTACAATTTAAAGTGGAAAAACCGGTCTATCCGAATAACATGATGCGAAAGGGGCAGTAAGGCAATGGGGAAGAAACCGATCGTAATCGGAGTGGCTGGAGGTTCTGGCTCAGGGAAAACGAGTGTAACAAAATCAATTTTTGATCATTTTACAGAGAAATCAATTTTAATGTTGGAACAGGATTATTACTATAAAGACCAAGCTGATGTTCCAATGGAGAAAAGATTACAAACGAACTATGATCATCCATTAGCATTTGATAATGATTTATTGATTAAGCATATCGAAAGTTTAATAAATTATGACAGTGTAAAAAAGCCAGTTTATGATTATACTCTTCATACAAGGTCCTCTCATGTTATTGAAGTAGAACCAAAGGATGTAATAATTGTAGAAGGAATTTTGGTATTAGAAGACGAACGATTGCGTAATTTAATGGATATAAAGCTTTTTGTGGATACAGATGCAGATTTACGAATCATTCGACGGATGCTTCGTGATATTAAGGAAAGAGGACGTACTATTGATTCTGTTATCGAACAATATGTTACAGTAGTTCGTCCGATGCATAATCAATTTATTGAACCAACGAAACGATATGCAGATGTCATTATCCCAGAAGGTGGACATAATCACGTAGCAATTGACTTAATGGTCACAAAAATTCAAACAATTCTTGAACAAAAAGAGATTTTGTAATAACATATGAGAAGCTAGAGAATTTTCCAATTGTGGAAGTAAAGCCGATGTATTCCATTTAATGGGTACATCTTTTTCCGCATTTACATATGCCTCATTCGTAAGTGTTATATAAAATAATGTAAATTGGGGAATGCAATTACTAGAAGGAGTGAGTAGTCATGGCACAAGAGAAAGTATATCCAATGACACAAGCTGGGAAAGATAAGCTTGTACAAGAGCTGGACCAATTAAAATCCGTAAGACGTAAAGAAGTAGTGGAACGAATTAAAATAGCACGTAGCTTTGGAGATTTGTCTGAGAACTCCGAATATGATTCCGCAAAAGAAGAGCAGGCATTTGTTGAAGGGCGTATAACATTACTTGAGCAAATGATTCGCAACGCAAAAATCATCCAAGAAGATAAAGAGACAGATGCGGTCGGATTAGGGAAAACCGTTACTTTCATTGAACTTCCTGATGGTGAAGAGGAAACATATACAATCGTTGGAAGTGCTGAAGCAGATCCATTTGAGGGTAATATCTCCAACGAATCCCCAATGGGTAGTTCCCTAATGGGGAAACGTGTAGACGACGAAGTAGCTATTCAAACTCCAGGCGGAGAAATGAACGTAAGAATCGTATCAGTAAAATAAATCGGATTGATTAAATCCAAGACACCTCGTCAACAATGTTGATGAGGTGTTTTTTTATGCAACGGCTAATCAGAGGGAGAATCAATAAATTAGGTATTTGTGTCGTACTTCTTTTAAGTCTGTTAATCGGCAGGCTTGTTCAAGTGCAGCTTATAAGTACAGAATCATTTACTAGCAATCATATTAATTTAATTGAAGCAAGTGTCAAACAAAGGACTCAATCACTTGTAGTGGACGAAGGGCGAGGACGATTTATCGATCGGTATGGGCAGCCATTAACACATGATTATTTTCCAAGTGTTATTTTGTTTCCGTTTTTAAAGGATCTAGAATGGCCGAAACAGGAACTTGCAATGATATTAAAAACACAACCACAAGAAATCGACCGCTTATTGGAAAACGCAAAGGTACCTGTTGTGCTTACTGAAAGCTTGACAGATGAACAAATGCAACAAATTAATGAGCTCAAGTATCCTGGAGTGGTTGCATTATACCGTCAATTTAAATTAAAGGAGCAAGTAGCAAAACATGTCATTGGCTATACTAGTGAAGATGCCGACACCTTCATGAATAGATACTCGGAAAAAGTATCGAAAGAAAATTATTCACCACATACCCCAATAGGCGTTTCTGGGTTGGAAATGGCTTTTGATGAAATCATTTTACCAGAAGGATCCACCAAATTGCTGTATCATGTAGATCGGTTTGGAGGACCTTTGTTTGGAATAGATGTTCGTTACATGTCTCCATCGAACCCTTACTATCCGGTGTCAGTAAAAACGACTTTGGATAAAGATATTCAAAGAATGGCAGAGGAAGTTTTAGAAAGCCATCAAGTGAAAAAAGGCGGAATTGTTCTTTTAGATATTGCATCAAATGAAATTCTAGCCATGGTTTCCAAGCCATCCATGGATTCGACTAATCCTTCAGAGGGACTTGGTGCACACAACCTGATGCTAGAGCCACATTTCCCAGGTTCGGTTTTTAAAACAGTCGTAACAACTGCTGCTTACGAAGAAAATGTCATTGATGAAACAATGACTTATAATTGCGATCTTAAAATAAATGGTAACCCAGAAGAAGAAGACAAGCAGATGGGAATGCTTGATCTTGAAACAAGCTTCACTCGCAGCTGTAATAACACCTTTGGTGAAATTGGGAAGAAACTAGCAGCCAAAGACCCACAAATTATTGAAAAGTACGCACATATTCTGGGGCTAACAGGAAAAGTTGGTTGGAGTGGACAATTGTTCGGATTTTCCGATTTCCATCAAATTCCAGAAGAGAAAAAAGGGATTATTTGGACGGATGACAAAGAGAAGAGAGTGCCGCTTGCTGTCGCACAAACCTCTATTGGGCAAAAAGATGTAAAGGTAACACCACTTTCTGTTGCTAACATGATGGCAACAATTGCGCGTGGTGGGGTTTCAATGGAAGTAAAGCTAGTTGAAGAGATTCTATATAAAAATGGAACACCCCTCTTTTCGTTTCCTGAACATAAACGTGAAGTAGACAAGCTATCCTCCTATACGATTATGCAAATCCAGCATTTGTTGCGGGAAGTAGTCACATCTGAGGTTGGGACTGGAAGATTAATGAAAGACCTCCCATACCAAGTGGCAGGAAAAAGTGGTACTGCCCAGACTGGGAAGGTTATAAATATGAATGGGAATGATGTGGAGCTCTATAATCGTTGGTTTGCTGGTTACTTTCCAATTCAAAGCCCAAAATATGCCATGGTTGTAGTAGATTTAGATGTATTAGAAGATGAGTACAAAGTCACACCAATCTATAAGGACATAGTCCAAGGTTTATATGAAAGAGCAAAGGAGGATTAAACTACCACCCCTTTTCACTGTCAATTTACTAGTAATGATGTTACAATAATCTATTGTAATTATACTATTTTTGGCTCTGACTAGGAGGGACTCACATGTCATTAGACTTTAACAAAGGTGGCTCACGTTATGGCCGGACAACGAAACGCAAAAAAACGAACATGGTTTATAATATCCTAATAGGTGTTGTATTTATTTTTATCATTGTTCTAGGATCTTCGTTATTTTTTGGTAAAAACGATCCTACAACAGATACCGAGAATCAGCTAGCAAATGATCAACAGCAGAATGAATCAGATGAAAATACTCCAACTGAAGACGAGAAAGCTGAAGAGGAAGAGGCAGCAAGGTCTGAAGAAGAGGAAGAACCAGAAGAAGAGGAATCCCAAGAAGAAGATGAAAATGAGGAAAACGAAAACGACTCTAATTCTGAAACGGAAGTCTCTGAAAACTCTGATGACCCTAATGTAATCAAAACAATGACAAATGCAGGCTGGGGACCAGTTGGAACTTCCCAATCTGAACCACATACATCTGTATATGATGAAAACCATATAGACTGGCAAGAAAAGCTAAATGCTGTTCATGCAGCAACTGGATTGAACAGTGGTGACTATACGTTAATGTTCTTAGGGAACGGTGGAAGCGAACATCATGCAGTCGCATCTATCCGTAACAAATCCACTGGCGAAAACTTCAAGATTTACCTCGAATGGGTAACAAATGAAGGTTGGAAACCAACAAAGGTTGAACAAGTTAAAGCACTTTAAAAATCTTAAAATCCACTCTGGCACATTGTTGTTGGGGTGGTTTTTTGTGTGAAACTCGAAGGCTTTAATGCGAACACTGTTGTGTCGTGTCGAATGGCAAATATATCATGTAAAGTGACCAATAATATAATGTTGCAGGAAATTGTGACCAGAATAGCGAAATAAATTTAGAAATTAAAAGGAATTGTCCAATGATAAAAAAGGACAGAGAAAAGCCATTTCGCTTACTCGCACACGAAGCTGGCGTTAGAAGGATCCAGAAAGCACATTCATTCGAAATACGCACTTATTGAAAAAGAGTTTTTCCGTCTCCACTACGAACATAAAGGAGAAAAAGCGATGGACTACTTTTCTTCCTTTCTACCACATGAAAGCTATCAAGTGCTGTATGGATTAAGGCTTCAAGATACAATGGGTCGATACTTTCAAATGGACACATAGCTCATATCATCTACACATTGTGTCATCCTAGATTCAAAATATATCTCAGGAATTCTTGAATTTGATGATGACACGGGAACATTAATACGACACAGCGGGGAAAACAGCGAAAGACTCGGAGATCCCTTTGCACAATTAGATCAGCAAAAAATTCAGCTTTCACAATTGATAATGCAATTAAATTTGCCCCCTATTCGATAGCCACACAAGTTGTTATTACTCATAACCATGCAATGCTCTATAAAAAATCCCCCACTATACTTGAAAGAATTACTTCCATACAAATCTTCCAAAGAAAAATAATTGATGAAAGCTATAAGCAAGAAACCTTTAACAATAAGCTTACTCGTTCCCTCATAAATCACCACTCTCCCGATAAGTTTAACTTAATTAAATATTATCATTTAAACTTAAATGACATAATACATGGAGTAATGTGTGCCAACTGTTCATTTTCCCCAATGCACAAATCCTATAAAGTATGGAGATGCAGCAATTGCCAAAACACAGAAAAAAATCCAATACCAGCAGCTTTAAGGATTATAAGCTACCTGGGATTGGAAATACACTTACTAATCAAAAATTTCGAGAATACTTATGTATCGAGTCGACTTTTGTGGCTTCAAAACTGCTAGCAGCGCAAAACCTTTTTCAAAGGGGAAGAAAAAAGGACGAATCTACTATCTCTAACTGTCTTTTTTCACCGCAACCATCAAAGCATATGACACACTTCCCCCTGGATTTCCTTCCCAATTTACATTGTAACCAAAGTAGTAAATTCCGGGTTCATCTGGAGCAGTAAATGAATGATTTTCAATCGGGAAATCTACATCTTCATAAGCGGTAGTTAATGAATAAACTAACTCCTCTACATCGGGAATTGGACTTTCAGGAAAAATAAACTCTATTTGTGTTCCAGGTTCAACTGTAAATAGAGGCTTTTCTTGGAGCTCCACATATCCGGCAATATCTACACATTCACCAGTATTGTTATAAGACCAACAGTAAGCTCCACGTGTCGCCTCATACACGGCATCATTCGCTTTCACTTGAACGATTGGAGGTTCTGTTAGTTTAACCCCTTCTTGACTCGCTTGTGCCCCACATCCTGATAAAATTAGCATAGTAATGCCTATTACAAGCCATCTCCACAAAACTAATCCCCCTCCTTCTTAATACCTAGACGAATTAAATGGAGAAAAGTTACATGTTATTTCCCTTTTAATTTAAAGTGTACGACTGCACTGTAGTATTTTCTTCCTTCCTCATCCATGTGCATCTGATGGGAAACAGAATGTACGCCAAGCATGAGGGCGCGGTTATGGTCAATTTGTTCATTAATTTTCTTTTCCAAAAGTGATAATTGAGGTGCCTCGAAAAACTCTATTTTATCTTCAATTAATGTAAAATCTAAATTCATTCTATTCTAGTCCTTTCAGAGGGTTTACCTATACAAGAAATCAGTTATCTGTGTACATCTTACCAAACAAATTCATTGAAGAAAATAGAAAGATGTGTTAGATTAAGAACAGTTATTTCTTTAATTCATACTATACTCATAGGAATTATATTATATAAATGGTGGAGTGAGAGAAAATGGGACGTGAATTCGTCGACTTGTTTAATGATTGGGCTAATTATTACGATGCAACGGTCAGTGGCAAGGACTTAGAGTATGCGGAAGTATTTCGTGGCTATGAAGATATTTTAAAAGATGTTGCAATGAAAGCGACAAGCCCTGTAATAGAATTTGGGGTGGGGACTGGAAATCTAACAAACGAGTTATTAAAACAGGGTCACAAAGTATATGCAGTAGAGCCATCCAAAACAATGCGAGAGAAAGCTGCTGAAAAGCTTCCAGAAACAGTTGTCATACAAGATGGTGATTTTCTAAGCTTTCCAGAACCAACGGAACAGATTCAATCCATTGTAAGCACTTATGCGTTTCATCACTTGACAGACTCTGAAAAAAAAGAAGCGGTGGAGCACTATGGAAAGTTACTCGTAAAAGGTGGTAAAATAGTATTTGCTGACACTGTCTTTGAAAATAAAGATTCATATGAAGCGACTATAAAACAGGCAGAAAATCATACATTCCTTAATTTAGCAAACGATCTCAAAACGGAATACTATACAACAATTGATGTACTTACTACTATCTTTGAAAAGCAAGGCTTTAAAGTAGAGTATAATCGTTTCAATCATTTTGTCTGGGTAATGGAAGCAGTCAAACAATAACAGACCGCCACTTTTCTCTCTTTTCAGAGGAAAAGCTCTGGCGGCTAATCTTATGAAAAGAGGGATTTTTACCATGAAAGCAGCAATCATCGGTGCAATGGAAGAGGAAGTAACCATTCTAAGAGATAAAATCGAAGGAATGGAAACGACAACCGTTGCTGGTTGTGAATATTACACAGGTACTCTTAACGGAGTAGATATTATATTATCAAAATCGGGTATCGGAAAAGTAAATGCGGCACTTAGTACTGCGTTACTTTTGGAAAGGTTCCAGCCTGATGTTGTTATTAACACAGGATCTGCAGGAGGCTTCTCACCATCTCTGAATGTTGGAGATATCGTGATTTCTACAGAGGTTCGTCACCATGATGTAGATGTGACGGCATTTGGATACGAGTATGGACAAGTACCTGGTCTTCCGGCAGCTTTTGAAGCGGATTCCAAATTAATGAATGTCGCTAAAAAGGCAGCGAAAAATGTAAGTGGCATGCAGGTAGTGGAGGGATTGATTGCAACCGGTGATTCCTTTATGAATGACCCTGTTCGAGTGGAGGCTGTTCGTGAAAAGATGCCTGAGTTACAAGCTGCAGAAATGGAAGCTGCTGCCATCGCGCAAGTGTGCCACTCATTTAAAGTGCCATTTGTCGTGATTCGTGCGTTATCTGATATTGCTGGAAAAGAGTCAAACATTAGCTTTGACCAATTCTTAAGCAAAGCCGCATTGCATTCTTCCATGCTGATTGAAAACATGCTTACTGAATTGAAGTCAGCTTAGTTTTTAGTTGATCGCAGGGGGAAATATAATGAAAATATATAAAAATGTTCATAGCCTTATAGGGAATACTCCAGTTGTTGAATTAACGAATTTGAATGTGCCAAAAGGTATTCGCCTTTTTGCAAAACTTGAGTTCTATAACCCAGGTGGAAGCATAAAAGATCGACTTGGGAAAGAACTGATAGAAGATGCAGTCCGAACAGGCAGGCTGAAAGAAGGCGGAACTATTATCGAGCCTACAGCAGGGAATACGGGAATTGGGTTAGCATTAGCTGCTATAGGCACAAGCTATAAAGTAATGGTATGTATGCCAGAAAAGTTTAGTATAGAAAAACAAGAATTAATGAAGGCCTTAGGTGCCACGATTGTCCATACACCTACTTCACTTGGGATGAAAGGTGCAATAGCAAAAGCGCAGGAGCTTATAAAAGACATTCCTAATTCTTACTGCCCGCAGCAGTTTGGAAATCCGGCAAACCCGGAAACCTATTTTAAAACACTTGGTCCAGAGCTTTGGGAGCAATTAGATGGCAAAATCGATGTCTTTATTGCTGGTGCAGGTACTGGTGGGACGTTCATGGGTACTGCAAAATATTTAAAGGAACAAAATCCAAATGTAAAGACTGTCATCGTGGAACCAGAAGGATCCATTTTAAATGGTGGTGAATCTGGTCCGCATAAAACTGAAGGAATAGGGATGGAATTTCTACCAGGATATATGGACGAAGCTTACTTTGATGCCATTCATACTGTATATGATGTGGATGCATTTAACCGTGTAAAAGAGTTAGCTCAAAACGAAGGCCTTCTTGTAGGTAGCTCCTCTGGAGCGGCATTCCATGCTGCGTTGGAAGAGGCGAAAATAGCAAAAGAGGGAACTAATATCGTCATTATTTTCCCGGATAGCAGTGAACGCTATTTAAGTAAAAAGATTTATGATGGAGGAATCTAATATGCATAAAAAAACAAAATTGATTCATGGTGGTATTGTTGGTGATCCACATACTGGAGCTGTTTCCACACCAATTTATCAAGTTAGCACATATAAACAAGAGAGTGTAGGAAATTTCAAAGGGTACGAATACTCTAGAACCGGCAACCCTACTCGTCATGCTTTGGAAGAATTGATTAAGGATTTAGAAAATGGAAAAGCTGGATTTGCATTTGGTTCAGGGATGGCCGCTATTACTGCAGTAATGATGCTTTTTGATAGCGGAGATCATGTCGTTCTTACAGATGATGTATACGGTGGAACATATCGTGTGATGACAAAGGTATTAAACCGAATGGGAATTGAATCGACTTTTGTTGATACAAGCAATTTGGAGAACATTGAAGCAGCAATCAAGGAAAACACGAAAGCACTATTTATTGAGACTCCAACCAATCCTTTATTAAAAGTGACAGATGTTCAAAAGGCTAGTCTTTTAGCTAAAAGACATAATTTGATCACTATCGTCGATAATACATTTAGCACGCCTTACTGGCAGTCACCTATTAATCTTGGAGCAGATATCGTCTTACACAGTGCAACTAAATACATCGGTGGACACAGCGATGTAGTAGCTGGTCTTGTTGTAGTAAATTCGGAAAAACTTGCAGAAGAACTCCATTTTGTTCAAAATTCTACTGGTGGAATTTTAGGGCCACAGGATTCATGGTTATTAATGCGCGGTATTAAAACCCTTGGATTACGGATGGAAGCAACTGAGAAAAATACTCGCAGAATTGTTGATTTCTTGGAAAGCCATCCACTAGTTGGAAAAGTATATTACCCTGGACTTGAAGAACATCCAAATCATGATGTTGCAAAACAGCAAGCTGGTGGATTTGGCGGAATGGTATCCTTTGATATCGGAAGTGCCGAGAAAGCAGATCAGCTGTTGGCTAGAATTAAATACTTTACCCTTGCAGAAAGTCTAGGAGCGGTAGAGAGCTTAATATCTGTCCCAGCTAGAATGACACATGCCTCCATTCCTGCTGAACGTCGTGCTGAGCTTGGAATTGTGGATGGCCTCGTTCGTATCTCTGTCGGAATTGAAGATGTTGAAGACTTAATTGCCGATTTAAAGCAAGCAATTGAAGGATAATTTTGTCACTCCCTGTTAGAGGAATTCTCTTACAGGGAGTTTTTATTTTTTCTAATCTCATTATTTATCTGCTATAATAAATGAGAATACATAATATTCATACTATTTTTATTAGGGGGAATACAGATGTCTTCAGTACCTGTATTGGAAGCTAGCATCCAAGATAAGGTGGATGCGTTCAACAAATTAGATGAAAAACTTTGTCACTATAGCGATGTACTAGGCTTATTAAGCTGGGATTCAAAAACAAAAGCACCTAAAAAAGGGCGTTCACTATTTGGGAAAGCAAGAGGGACCCTTTCAACAGAAGCATTCAAATTATCCATCTCCAAAGAAATGGGAGACTTATTGGAATTTTTAACAGAGGACAAGGTTTGGGAACAACTGGATGATGCAACGAAAGCATGTGTAAGTGAACGTAAAAAGAATTATGATAAATCGGTTAAAATTCCTGCTGATGAATATCAGGAGTATGTAGTTCTAGTGAATGATGCAAATGAAGCATGGGAAGCAGCACGTGAGAACAATGATTTTGCCTCATATGCTCCGGTGTTGGAAAAAGTACTTGTATTTAAAAAGAAATTCGCTGAGTATTATGGATACGAAGGTCATCCATACAACGCGATGCTTAATGAATTTGAGCCTGGATTAACAGTGGAGAAACTTGATCCGTTATTTAAAGAGCTTCGTGAAAAGAGTGTGGAAATTTTAAATAAAATTAAAGCCTCCAAATCCCAGCCAAGAGAAGACATTTTTGCTCAAGACTATGACATTGAATCTCAAAAGAAATTTAATCAATATATTTTACCTTTAATTGGTTTTGATATGGAAGCTGGAAGATTAGATGAAACAGTACACCCCTTTGCATCTTCGGTCAACACTGGCGATGTGAGAATTACAACACGCTATCTTAAAGAAAATGTTAGATCTGCCATTTTTGGTACCATCCATGAAGCAGGTCATGGTATGTATGAACAAGGAGTCAATCCTGATTATGAAGGAAGAGTAATTCGTAGAGGAACTTCATTTGGTATTCATGAATCTCAATCACGTTTCTTAGAAAATATGGTCGGCAGAAGTAAAGAGTTCTGGGTATATTTTTACGAGGATCTGCAAAAACATTTCCCAGAGCAGCTTTCTGAAGTTTCTTTAGACGATTTCTATCGATCAGTAAATAAAGTGGACCCATCCTATATTCGCGTAGAAGCGGATGAATTGACCTACAATCTTCATATCATGATACGTTATGAAGTAGAGAAGGGGTTGTTTGCCGGAGAATATGAAGTGAAGGACCTTCCAAAGGTTTGGAACGAAAAGATGGAAGAATACCTAGGGATCACACCGCCAACAGATACATTAGGAGTTCTTCAGGATGTTCACTGGTCTTTCGGTGGTTTTGGATACTTCCCATCCTATTCATTAGGTAATCTCTATGCTGCACAAATCCTTTATACCTTCTTAAAAGAAATGCCTGATTTTTACGATAAAATCGAGCAAGGTAATTTCCTGGCAATCGGTGGGTGGTTAAAGGAAAACATTCATCAATATGGAAAGTTGTATTCACCAAATGATTTAATTGTTAAGTTAACTGGAGAAGAACTTGATGCCAAGTATCTAGTTAGATATTTAGAAGAAAAATATGCTGCTATCTATCAATTTTAATAAAAACAAAGCTACCTGAAAGCTAAACTGATTTTGTTGATTGGAGAAAGCTACAATTCTCCTGAATTAAGATACTTTTTATCAATCATAATGAAAACTAATTCGCATAAAAAATAGCAACTGAATTCTCTCAGTTGCTATTTTTATTTATCCTAATGATAATTGAATGGAGGAATTTTCACTCGCTACACCTTTTTTCTTCTATGATACGCATTGATAATTGTCCATATGATGAAAAGAACACCAAAACACGTAACACCAAAAAATAATGATAATATTCCAATGTTACGATAATCAAGAACTTCAATTTCAACAAAACTATTACTATTTCCACTGCCATATCGCAAATCACTATATACTAAAGATAATGTTTGATGGGTGTTTTTATCTAATTTATATACAGGGTTCTCACTATCACCATTCTGATAAACGTTCATTTTTCTAATGTAATTGGCGTTATTTAACAAATTTTCAATTTGCTCTTTTGTCTCATCTGATAATTCTGGGTCGTTATCGATAATATCTCCGATTGAATAAGCAATTTCAGACTGTTCACTTGTGCGTTCATTTCCGATATTTATAAAGTAACCAAAAATTGCAGTTGAGAGTAGTAAAATTGCTATTCCTATATAAAGAACCCATTTAGAAAAAGTTTTTTGTACCTTAAACAATTGAGATACAATAGAGCGCATCTCCTCTGCTTCACCAAAACGTTCTATAGCTATATCAATCGCTTCTAGTTCGGAATACCCTTTCTCTTTTAAATCATTTACTGCTTCCAAAAGATGATTTTTCATCTCTGACTTTAGTTCTTCAATTTCTTTTTTGTTCCCACTTGCATTCTTATAAACCGTATTTACATATTTATCTATCTGTTTCAAATTTATCTCCCCCTTCAATAAATTTATCAATCATTTGTTTAACAAATTGCCATTCCTTGCGTTTATTTTCAAAACCTTCTTCACCTAAAGGTGTCAGATTATAATATTTTCTTCTTCCTCCAACGCCCTGTTCGTCGCCCCAGTAAGAGGTAATCCACTTGTTTTTTTCTAATCGCTTTAGAGATAAATAAAGTGTTCCTTCCTTTAATTCAAATTGTTCTTCGCTTTTTTCTCTCACTAATTTAGCTAATTCATATCCGTACATATCTCTACTATGTAAAAGGGACAATATCAGCGTATCTATATGACCTTTTAAAACCTCTTTATTTACTTCCAAAATTTCCACCTCCTGTTTCACTATAAAAAACATTACTTAATAATGCAAGGTATTATTTCAAAAAAAACATCCTATTTTAAGAAGAATGTTTTTTTACCTAAGATAAATAATATCTTTTATAGAAATTTTGCTTGTCAGTACGCCCTAATGGTTGTACGGTGTTCCCATCCTTTCTTAATCTTCACCATCATTTCTGGGGTATAGAGTACCATCCTTTGTGCTTTGAGTAGCATTATTTTCAGATTCAGGCGGAGGATCTACAATAATAATCTGTTCCGTACTGTCACTACCAGAGGAACATGCGGCAAGTAGAGTTAAGAAGCAGAAAATTAATAGAATGTGTTTCAAAGGAAGTCCCTCCTTCCAAGTTATTTTTTCATTATACCTAGTTATAAAAGGATAAGACAGTGACAGGGTACAAGAAATTCAGATTGATTCTTTTTACCTTATGTTACTAGGAGAAAGGACCTTATTTGACAATTGAAGGGAAAATTTACAAGGTGGAAACTCTACTAATCTATGTTAAAGTAATGGGAGATAGGGGGTTTTGAGGTGAACGTAAAAGAATTACAAGCGAAGTTACAAGACTACAAACGATTTGCTATAATTTTAACAGCGGCTAGTGTCTTTTTATATATCGGCGTTGTTTTTCAGCATGCGGGAAAAAACTCCTTGCAATTATTTACTATGATGGGAACAACTGCATTGTTACTTGTTTTTGCGATCTTTTTTATTTTTAGGGTAAGCAAAATAAAAAAACAATTACAAGAACAAGAGGATAAATAAATTAGATGGAGCCAGTGTTATAGGGATGAACCTAGCATTGGCTCCTTTATTATTTTCATCTTTTTGATTTTCGGTATCCAGCAGCTACTGCTTCATCTTCTGTATCAAAGCATTCTTCTGGAATGGTCCTATCGTAAAATGCACCAGATTTAATATGATAGATTTTTTCGCCTTTAGAGTTAATGTTTCCTTTAATAGTGCAGTTTTGACTATTTTTAACTTGTTCTTTTTGTTCATTAGATTGGATATCTTCCATAAACTCAGGATAGAAGCCATCCTCTTGTGCATAGTTTTCTACACTCCATATACCAACAGCTTTTTCTTGTGCTTCCTTCTGAATAGATTGAAAACGATCAACATACCGTGTATTTGGAGGGAAAATATATGCCACTCTGGCTAGTCCTGCACGTAATAATTCTTCCTGTACCAATACTCCATCAGCATAAACATAGGCCAATATTCTCCGATATCGATCACGTTCACTAACGTCGAGCTCTATCTCCACTTCAGCATCTTTTAATAGTTTCTCCATAAAATCCTTTGCTTCGGGTCCAAACGGCTGTGGACCGTTCATTCGAGGGTGGTTTGTTTCGGGAGTATCCACTAATAGAAAACGGATATTCTCCTCTTCCCCATTTACCATCACTTTCACAGTGTCACCATCAATTACTCGAACAAGGGGAACCGTTAATCTTGGGTAGTCATGCTCTCGATTTTCACTTTGTTCCTGTTTTTCTTGTGCTTGTTCCAGTGAGGGGGTGCTGAAAGTATCCTCTTCCAAAACACAACCTGTTGATACCAATAATAAACACATGCACCATAATAACCATATACTTCTCATTGTTGTCACCTATTCTTCGGAAAATCTTGCCCCATTATATCATGACAAAGCGATGGAAAGGAGGTTTCTTTGTTTTAAAATCCGAAAAATAGGGTATTTATTGTTTGTACTTTTAGGAAATATTAAAAAAAGATTAAGTATGAATGGGGAGTGCTTTCGGTTGATAACCTTTCAAGATGTATCAAAAACGTATGAAGATGGAACTAATGCAGTTCAGTCCCTTAACATCGAAATAGAGGAGGGAGAGTTTTTCGTTCTGATTGGTCCAAGTGGTTGTGGGAAAACGACGACCTTGAAAATGATAAATAGACTACATAATGTAACAAATGGAGATATCTTAATTGATGGAAAGAGTATCAATAGTCATAACATCCATGAACTACGATGGAATATCGGCTATGTACTCCAACAAATTGCCCTTTTTCCACATATGACGATAGAAGAAAATATTGCAATTGTCCCTGAGTTGAAGTCCTGGAAAAAAGCAGACATCACGAAAAGAGTGGATGAGCTATTAGATCTAGTTGGTTTAGAGCCACATACATACAAAAAACGCAAACCCTCTGAGTTGTCAGGTGGGCAACAGCAGCGTGTCGGGGTGGCGAGAGCACTTGCTGCCAATCCACCA
This sequence comes from Sutcliffiella rhizosphaerae, assembly GCF_917563925.1. Taxonomy (GTDB): domain Bacteria; phylum Bacillota; class Bacilli; order Bacillales; family Bacillaceae_I; genus Sutcliffiella_A; species Sutcliffiella_A rhizosphaerae. The sequence continues at coordinate 165,128 of NZ_CAKJTJ010000001.1, read as the reverse complement.
ATAATCTTAATGGATGAGCCTTTTAGTGCGCTAGATCCACTTAGTAGAGAACAGCTCCAGCAAGATTTTTTACGACTCAAGAAAAAAATCCAAAAAACAATTGTATTTGTTACCCATGATATGCATGAAGCACTTACACTAGGAGACCGTATCTGTCTGATGAAGGATGGCGAGATAGTCCAAATCGGTACACCAGAAGAATTTATCAACCATCCGAAAAATGATTACGTAAAATCATTCATTGGCAATAGACAAAGCATTCTTCAGCAGCCTCTGGATGAAATGTTAGAGGAACTGGGACTTGATTCTGAACGTACATCTCTAAAAGAAGTGAAGAGCTCCATCACTTTAGGGAAAGCATTAGAGTGGTTCAGTAAAGAAGAAGCTATTACAATTATGAAGAACCAGGAATCACTTGGAGTTTTGACAAGAGAGAATGTCCTCTTATTCCTTCATAACCATAGCAAGGAAGGGGGACATGTCTAATGAATTTTTTACAAGAATTATTTGAAGCACGTGGTGATCAGCTCTGGTCGGCTGTGCTGGAACACATCCAAATATCGGTAATCGCCTTAGCGATTGCGGTGGCAATATCCGTTCCACTTGGTGTCTTACTTACTAGAAAAGAACGAATCGCTGAACCGATAATTGGAATAACAGCAGTACTACAGACCATTCCATCCTTAGCGTTGCTTGGGTTGCTTATCCCACTTGTTGGTATCGGATTTCTTCCTGCAGTCATAGCTTTATTTTTATATGCTTTGCTACCAATACTGCGAAATACTTATACTGGGATAAAAGAAGTCGATCCCTCCGTACGTGAAGCAGCAAAAGCAATGGGAATGACGTCAATGAAACGGCTATTCAGAGTAGAGCTACCATTGGCACTTCCTGTAATCATGGCTGGTATAAGAACGGCAATGGTATTAATTATTGGCACAGCTACCATTGTGGCATTGATCGGTGCAGGCGGGCTAGGTAGCCTGATTTTACTCGGAATTGACCGAAACGACAATACCCTTATCCTGTTAGGAGCAATACCGGCAGCGTTGCTGGCGATCCTTTTTGATATGGTGCTCCGCATCATTGAACGAGCAGCAAGAAATGGATCTGGAAAAAAGGCGCTTATTGCTGGTATAGTGGCTGTCTTGCTTTTCATTTCTCCATTCGCTGTAATGAAAGCAACAGAGCCGGACTTAGTTATCAGTGGGAAAATCGGAGCAGAACCAGACATCATTATCAATATGTATAAACTATTAATCGAAGCGGAAACCGATTTAAGAGTGGAACTAAAACCGTCACTTGGAAATACTAGTTTTGTGTATAGAGCATTAAAGAATAAAAATATAGACATCTATCCGGAATATTCTGGTACTGCCATCATGACATTGCTTGGAGAGGAACCAGTTAGTATCGATGACGAAGAAGTATTTGAGCAAGCTAAGGAAGGGTTACTTGAACAAGATGATTTATACTTGTTGCAGCCTATGGGATTCAATAATACCTATGCATTAGCAATACCATCAGACTTTGCAGAGCAGAATGATATTAACACGATCTCAGACCTGAACGGTGCCAAAAATGAAATTAAAGCAGGATTTACCCTCGAATTTTCCGATAGAGAAGATGGATATTTGGGCATACAGGAACTCTATGGAATTACCTTTGAAAATGTATCAACTATGCAAGCGAAATTGAGGTACCAGGCCACTGAAACCGGCGACGTTAACCTCGTTGATGCCTACTCCACTGATGCTGAAATCCAGCAATTCAACCTAAAGGTACTGGAAGATGACGAAAACTTGTTCCCTCCATACCAAGGAGCAGCACTAATGAGAAACGAAACCCTTGAGCAATACCCTGAACTAGAACAAATCCTAAACAAACTCGCAAATCAAATAAACGACGATGAAATGCGAGATATGAACTACCAAGTAACAGTAGAAGGAAAGACACCATATGAAGTGGCATTGGAGTTTTTGAAAGGTAAGAACCTTATAAATAATTAATAATAAAAATGAGCTGTGAGGAAACTCCAGCTCATTTTCAATTTAAATCATCAATTTTTTGATTAATATATTTAATAATTTCGCTATTACTCTGTAATTCAAAAACAGTAATTGCCTTATTATAATTTTTAATTGCAGCATCATAATCATTTAATAATGAGTAGTTAAAACCTATATGATAGTATAACGAACCAAGCAAGTAGAGGCTATTATTTTTAACACACCAATTGATTCCCTTTTCGCACTCACTAATAGCATCCTTGTATTTGTTTATTTTTGTTAATGCTTTAGACTTATTGTAGATAATTTTTGTTTTTATTGTACAATTATGGACGGAAGGCATTTTAATAAAATGCAAAAATGCGCTATTAAAAGTATCAATTGCTTTATCAAAATCTCCTGATTCTGAGTGAATAATTCCGATACTATTAATGATTTCAATTTCACTTTCACCTAACAATTTGTTGGTCATTTTTGTAAGGTCAAGGGCTTCTTTTAATAATTTTAGTGCAGAACCTTTATTTTTCTTAGTATAATAGTTACATATTCCTTCGTTCCAAAGTAAAAATTGTGAGTTCTTTCTGTTGTTAAAAAACAATGGGTTTTTCTTTTCGACACTAATAATACGATAAACTTCTTCATAGTTATACTCATTTAATGCACTTCTAACTTGTTCTTTTACTGCCTTTACATATTCTAGATGAGGAGTAGTGGCAAGGTCATAAAAATAGTTAACATCTACACCGAGTTTTTCAGCAATAAAGTATAATGTATTTGCTAGAGGATAGACTTCGCCCTTTTCAATCTTACTAATTTGAGACTGAGTACATATATCATTACTTAATTCTGCTTGAGAAATACTAAGCTCTTGACGAAGAGACTTAATTTCTTTTCCGATAACTGAAAAATCCATAATCTTCACTTCCTATAAAATTATTCCTAAAGTTATATTTTCCTATGAATATTTTAGTAAATAGGAGAAAAACCCCTAAAATATACCTCAAACAGTTGAAATAGGCTAAAGAAATGATTTCAAAAATAGTGTATTATTCCTATAAGTAATAAAAATAATATTTTCAATATTCTATCAAAAATGGAGGTAGAAACGTATGAAAAAATTCCTAATTACTACTTTGCTGGTTTCTTTAGCACTAATTGGTTCTCATGGTGTTGCTTCAGCAGCTCCAACTGGTGGCTTCGATACACAAGAACTTCCATATCAACATTAATTAAAAAATAAGGATGGTTGATACCATGTCAATGACTAGTACAAACACTTTTGAACTTGCTTGCTTTTGGTTTGTCGTAGTTGATCGTGAGCACAAGGCACGTAGTCGTTATCGAGTTGCCCAGCTTGTGGATTACAATAATAAAACATACGCAGAAGTTTCTAAGTGGTTTGAAACATTGTACCATGAGTATAGTGTTGTGAAAGTTGGCAAAGGTACTCTTCCTTCCAAACTTAAGAAATATCCGTATATTCAGTATTAAGATGATCTTCCTATTAGTAGGAAGATTTTTTTTGTAATGCAATATTTTATGAACAAATGTTCTCTTTACTGAAATTGTACCATTAATCAACAAATATAGCACAAAAATATTACTTTTATCGGAATAGTTAGAAAAAAGGGTAGATTTGGATTAATTTTGTTATGTACTTGCACACTTTCAACCATTGTTTCATAAGAATTACTACTAGGCACTTGCCTAACATTCTTTTGGGGGTGAAAGTGTGTCAAGCTTATTAGCATCGGTAGGATTCTTAATCAAAGAAATTGTTTTTCTAGTTTCTTATGTAAAAAATAATGCATTCCCACAACCACTGTCATCTAATGAGGAAGCGAAATATTTAAAATTGATGGCAGAGGGGAATGAAGAGGCAAGAAATATACTTATTGAACATAACTTAAGACTGGTGGCGCATATTGTTAAGAAATTCGAAAATACTGGTGAGGACTCGGAAGATTTAATTTCTATCGGAACAATTGGATTGATAAAGGCAATAGAGAGTTTCCACACGGGAAAAGGAACGAAGCTTGCAACCTATGCCGCACGTTGTATTGAAAATGAAATCCTCATGCATTTGAGAGCATTGAAAAAAACAAAAAAGGATGTATCGTTACATGATCCGATAGGTCAAGACAAAGAAGGCAACGAAATTAGCTTAATAGATGTATTGAAATCTGAATCAGAAGATGTCATTGATACCATTCAATTGAACATGGAACTAGAGAAAATAAAGGTGTATATTGATGTTTTGGACGAAAGAGAAAGGGAAGTAATTGTCGGCAGATTCGGACTAGATTTAAAAGATGAAAAAACACAACGTGAAATTGCTAAAGAGCTCGGAATATCAAGAAGTTATGTGTCCCGAATTGAAAAACGGGCACTGATGAAAATGTTCCATGAGTACTACCGCGCAGAAAAAGAAAAGAAGAAATAATGTTTCAATAAATCACCTTGGTTATTACTCACCAAGGTGATTTTATGATATTAGCGGATAAAATTGCTATAAACTCCGCATATGCCCTGTCTATTTTGTAGGATGTGCATATGGTAATAGTGTAGGTAACCTATATGAAGAAAGGGGTTTTCGAGATGTACGGATATCCATATGGGTTCAGTCCATGCTGTCCACCACCATATCCTGCACCATGTAGACCAGGATTCTTTGGAGGTTGGCTTTACGGGCTTGTTGTTATCTTGTTTATTCTACTTTTGCTTGGTGGAGGTCACTGGTATAAAAATAAACTATACAGATAAGTAGTTACAATTACTAAGATTTTTATAATAAATCAATACCCCATAAAACTTAATAAAGATCATTGAGAAAATCATAAAACAACGTTTCATAAGATAATGAAGACCAAACTCCATTGAGAGCAGCAAGGAAAATGTCTTCATAAGCGTTATGAAGACCAAAATCCACCGATAACAGCAAGGAAAATGCTTTCATGAGCGTTATGAAGACCAAAATCCACCAATAACAGCAAGGAAAATGCTTTCATGAGCCTTGTGAATTCAAAAATCCAAGGCCTTCATAATCATATTCAAAATGAAGGCCTTATCCTGTTTTATCCTATAGTAAAGGGTTGTGTCATTTTCAAAGGATTTTTATGATCACATCACATATTTATCCAACATCAAATTTGCCAATCATTTTTTAACCAAATACTATTCTTTTTTCAGTATTTACAACGCACTGCTTAGAGCAGATTTTCAATTTGCATATGAAATAAAATCAGAAGGAAGTTTCAACCAAAACTTACGCGAAATTTATTTCGTAAAACGAAAATTACGCACAACAAAAAGTTTTGAATTATAGAAATATTTACTCACTTCGTTTATAATGAAAATGATAAATGAAGAGGGGGAAAATAAGATGGCAACAAAAACATACAGTGAAACATGGGATTTAGATGTTTTTTTCAATGGTGGAAGCAAGTCGGAAGATTTTCATACATATTTAGATGGTTTACATTCAGAAATTTCAGCTTTTGGTCAAGAGATAGAGGCATTTTCTGCTGATTCACTTGAAGAGGTGTTAGGTTCATATGAGAGAGTTGTGAAGAAAGTGGTGGAGGCATCAGCATTCATCAGCTGTCTTCTTGCACAAGATGTTAAAGATAAACAGGCATCCCAACTTCAAGGGAAAGTGGCGCAGCTTCATGCTAAATTACAAGTTCATTTAGGTGCACTAGATGAAAAGTTGGTAGATATTAATGATTCCTCATGGTCAAATCTTTTACAAACCGAAACCTTCGCACCTTTAGAATATGTATTAAATGAAAGAAGAAGACGTGCTGGTGAAAAATTGCCTGCTGCACAAGAAAAACTAGTCACTTCATTGGCTGTGGATGGCTATCATGCATGGGGTAAATTATATAATTCAATTGTTGGCTCCATTAAAATCCCGGTAGAAGAAAATGGAGAAACGAAAGAACTATCAGTTGGCCAAGCACATAACCGCTTCTCAAATGGCGATCGTACTGTCCGAAAAGAGGTTTCCAAAGCATGGCAGGAAGCTTGGGAAGAGCAGTCAGAAACCATCGCAGCTGCATTAAATCACCTTGCTGGTTTTCGTCTACAAGTTTATGAACAACGAGGTTGGGATTCTGTCTTGAAAGAGCCTCTTGAGAATAACAGAATGAAGCAAGAAACAGTTGATACAATGTGGCAGGTAATAACTGATCACAAAGATATATTTAAACAATACCTGGCAAGAAAAGCAGAACTGCTTGGTTTGGAGAAACTGAACATGTATGATGTTTCAGCACCTTTATCTTCAGAAGAAACAATACTTTCCTATCAAGAAGGGGCAGAATTCATTACAGAGCAGTTTTCTAAATTCGGACCAGAACTCACTTCTTTCACTGAAAAGGCATTTGAAGACCGCTGGATTGAAGCGGAAGATCGTGCTGGAAAGCGTCCAGGAGGATTCTGTACAAGCTTTCCTGTTTCAGGCCAATCTCGTATCTTTATGACATACTCTGGAACACTTTCCAATGTCTCAACTCTCGCTCATGAATTGGGTCATGCTTTTCACCAGCATGCCATGCACGACGTGCCAACCTTAAATCGATTTTATGCAAGCAACGTGGCGGAAACGGCTTCAACTTTCGCAGAAATGATTGTAGCAGATGCAGCAGTAAAGTATGCAAAAGATGAAATGGAAAAAATTTCGCTACTTGAAGATAAAATTCAACGTAGTGTAGCTTTCTATATGAATATCCATGCAAGGTTTTTATTTGAAACAAGATTCTATGAAGAGCGTAAAAAAGGACTTGTTAGCGTGGAAAAACTGAATGATTTAATGGTGGAGGCACAAAAAGAAGCATATTGTGGTGCTCTTGATGAGTATGATCACACATTCTGGGCATCTAAAATGCATTTCTTTATCACGCAAGTTCCATTCTATAATTTCCCATACACCTTTGGATATTTGTTCTCCTTAGGTATTTATTCACAAGCGCTAGAAGAAGGCGCTAACTATGAAGAGAAATATATTGCGTTACTTAAAGATACAGCTTCCATGACAGTGGAAGACCTTGCAATGAAGCATTTAGGAGTTGACCTTACAGAACGTGACTTCTGGGAAAAAGCGGTACAGAAATCCCTTGAAGATGTAGAAGAGTTCCTACAATTAACTAACAAATAAATGTAAAGACGGTTCCTAACTAATAGAAGGAACCGTCTTTTTTTGTTTTCTAAACCATTGATAATTTAATGGAGAGTTATGGTGGCAAATGATATAATAGCAAAATGTAGTCAAATTGATAGCGGATTATGTAATGTTTGGAGGAATGAGAAGTGTTAAAGGGTATTTACAGAATCGCAATTGAGTTGACAAATCACAAGTTGTCATCCATGGCGGTAAAGCACTTTGCAGGATCTAAGATTAGCAAGCGGTTTATTCCGTCTTTTGCAAAGGTATATAATATAAACACAGAGGAAATGCAGGACAATATAAATGAGTTTCCAACCTTGCAACAATTCTTTATCCGAAATTTAAAGCCAACCGTCAGACCAATTGATTCGGCAAAAAACTCAGTTGTGAGTCCAGTAGATGCGGTAGTGGAGAAAGCTGGTAGAATTACGGATGACTTGCTTTTAACAGCAAAAGGAATTGATTACTCTGTTGGAGAGATGCTTTCAGACCCAGGCTTAGCAGAAAAGTATATGGGTGGAACATACATGGTATTGTATCTAAGCCCAAGTCACTATCATAAAATACACACGCCAATATCTGGGGAGATTACGAAGCAATGGACACTTGGTGGGAAGTCATATCCGGTTAATCAAATGGGATTAAAATATGGGAAAGAACCACTTGCAAAGAATTATCGTCGTTTAACGGAAATAGCGTGCGAAGGACAACATGTGGTGGTCGTTAAAGTGGGGGCGATGTTTGTAAATAGTATTGAACTGACCCACCAAAGTGATCGGTTAGTAAAAGGAGAAGAAATGGCATACTTCTCATTCGGTTCCACAGTTATATTATTGTTTGAAAAAGATGTCTTTCATATGGAAGAAACGATTAGAGAAAGAGAAGAAGTAAAGGTTGGACAACGAATAGGTACTTGGATAAGCTAAATAAAGACGTCGAAAAATGGTTCCAACTTACGAAACTCAACTACCTATTATTGCAATCTGCTTGACAATATTAATTTTGGTACTTAGTTCACACAAGGAAGCTAGTAGATATGCTAGCTTTAATTTTTTGTGAAGGATATGTTCGAAAATTTTGTTGCGTTTATGAACATGGTAAGTAACTAGTAATAATGGACAAATATGCTCAATTAAAATAATGGACAGATTATCAACAATCCTGCAAATTCGGAAACCATCTTTTTTACAAAACTTTAAAAAAGAGTTTTTGCAAATAAAAAAAGCCGGAGGGCCGGCTTTTTCAAGAAATAAGTATTAGTTTTTGGAGTTGGAAAATCCTAGCTCCTTGAGAGGAAAAAACAACCTTTTTGACATCTCGTCTAATACTTGAAGGGGCTGACCAATGCGGTTACCCTTTTCTTAGGAAGTTGCTTTTATGCTGTAACTTAGGGACCGGCGTTTTATTTCCAGTTCAATAAGTTGTATAAAATCTGTGCTTAATTTCAATTCAACTGCCTTGTGGTAGGATTCTAATAAAAGTTCGTCAGATAGCTTTCTCATCTACTAGGCCGAGGCCATACACCTCCTATTATAATCTTCGTTATGTATGTGAGGTTCTATTTTCTCTTTTGAGCTCATAGAATGGTAAGTCCAAGTAGTTTGTTTGTATGATTACTCTAACATGTATTTTTTGTTAGAACAACCGTTCTGTTATCCACAATTAACGGTGGATAACATGTGAGTAAAATGTTTATAATTACCATTAAGGTAGTTGTGATAGAGGGTATATTGTAGATAAGGTTATCCACAGCTGTTGAAATCGTTGTCAATTTGTCGAAAAATATTCTTTGCAATATGTTTTTTGTCGAAGTTTAAGTGATTATCAAATGGATAATCGAAATATATGCTTAACAGGTACAAAGAATTTAGGTAAGATGATAAAGTGTTAAATTATCTAAACTGGAAACAACTGGTCATCCATACTGCAGACATTTTAAATGTAGGATGGGTAACATTATGAAAAGAGTTAAAACGTATTTTATATATAGAGGGTGATAGCATGATTAAATATTTTCTGCCTGCACAGCATGTTAAAAGTGTATTTGAGATAAAGCCGAATGACCTGAAAGAAAAAGGAATAAAAGGTATTATTACAGATTTAGACAATACCCTTGTAGAATGGGACCGTCCAGAGGCAACACCTGCTTTAATAGAGTGGTTTAAGGAAATGCAGGAGGTAGGTATTTTGGTGACAGTTGTTTCTAACAATAATTTGAAAAGAGTCAAGCTGTTTTCTGATCCTCTCGGAATAAATTATATTTACGGTGCTAGAAAACCTATGAGAAGTGCATTTCGTAAAGCGATAAAACAAATGAATCTCCAAAAGGAAGATGTAGTAGTTATCGGGGACCAATTGTTGACAGATGTACTTGGTGGAAATCGTCTTGGCCTGCATACTATTCTTGTTGTACCAGTTGCCCAAACCGATGGATTTTTCACGAAGTTCAATCGTCGTGTGGAAAGACGTATTCTGTCATGGATGAAACGAAAAGGTATGATTAATTGGGAGGATTAATAGAAATGGAAGAACAAGCAGTATGTGTCGGATGTGGAGTTGCGATTCAAACGGATGACCCGAAAAGATTAGGGTACGCACCTCCTTCTTCTTTAAATAAAGAAATGGTTATTTGTAAACGATGCTTTCGACTAAAGCACTATAATGAAATCCAGGATGTATCATTAACAGATGATGACTTCCTTCGAATATTGAATTCCATTGGACAGACGAAGGGGCTTGTCATAAAAATTGTTGATATATTTGATTTTGATGGCAGCTGGTTGCCAGGCTTGCACAGATTTGTTGGAAACAACAACGTGATACTTGTCGGTAATAAAGTAGACCTTCTGCCAAAGTCCGTTAAGCCAACGAAAGTAATTAACTGGATGAAGCAAATGTCGAAAGAGCTTGGTTTAATGCCTGAGGATGTATTTTTAATTAGTGCAGATAAAGGAATTGGGGTAAAAGAACTAGCTCAAGCTATAGAGTCCTATCGTGAAGGAGAGGATGTCTATGTTGTTGGCTGTACTAATGTGGGGAAATCTACTTTTATTAATAGGATTATAAAGGAGTTTTCCGGTGAAGAAGATGTTATCACTACCTCTCAATTTCCAGGGACCACTTTGGATCTTATCGATATTCCACTTGACAACGGAGCGTCACTATTTGATACTCCGGGAATTATCAACCGACATCAAATGGCACATTACGTGGACAAGAAGGATTTAAAATTCATTTCTCCTAAAAAAGAAATTAAACCTAAAATATTCCAACTGAATGAGGGACAAACACTGTTCTTTGGAGGTTTAGCTCGTTTTGATTTTATTCAAGGTAACAGGAACTCATTTACTTGTTATGTATCGAATGATCTATATATACACAGAACCAAACTGGAAAATGCAAACCATGTTTATAAAGAACATCTTGGGGTCATGTTGCAACCGCCAGGGGAGGCATTAAAAGGTTCATTTCCAGAGCTCGTTGCCCATGAGTTTATGATAAAAGATAACAAAACAGACATCGTTTTCTCTGGCCTTGGCTGGGTAACAATAAACGAACCTGGGGTAAAGGTTGTAGCGCATGTACCTAAAGGTGTTGGGGTCATGGTAAGAAAATCATTGATTTGAAAAAAGCGGAGGGCTAAGGCGTGAAAAAACTTTATGGTGTTATCGGTTCTCCTATTTCACAATCTATGTCTCCACTCATCCACAATGATGCATTTTCCAATATAGGAATAGATGCTCATTATCATGCTTTCCATGTGGAAAAAAACCATCTAGAACAAGCCGTAATTGGTATGAAAGCGATAGGTGTGGAAGGGTTCAATGTAACCATTCCACATAAAGAAGCTATTTTTCCATTGTTGGATAAGGTGGATCAAGGAGCTTTACAGATCGGTGCTGTAAATACAGTTGTGAAGGTAGCGGATCAATTTGTTGGATATAATACGGACGGTTCTGGTTTTGTACAAGCATTGAAAGAGGTATCGGCCATACAAGGAAAGAATATCCTGATTGTAGGTGCTGGAGGTGCTGCAAGAGCGATACTTTATTCTTTAGCTCTAGAAAGTAATGTGACGATTACTGTTTGTAATCGTACTGAAGCTAAAGCAGCATCACTTATAGAGGAATTTTCTTTGACGGATATCTGTATAAGTATTACAGTAGAACAAGCAATTGAGAGGTTATGTGAGTTTGATATCGTGGTCCAAACCACATCAGTGGGTATGTTCCCTAGCACGAATGAAACGCCTTTACCAGATGGGAAATTTAAAAAAGGTGCCATTGTCAGTGATATAATTTATAATCCTCTTAAAACTAAGCTTTTAAGAGATGCAGAAAATCAAGGAGCAACCATTCAACATGGTGTCAAGATGTTTGTCTATCAGGCAGCACTGGCATTTGAACATTGGACAGGTCAGTTTCCAGATACAAAAAGATTAGAACAATTAGTGGAAGAAAAGCTAGGAGGATAAAACATGTTAACAGGTAAACAAAAAAGATTTTTACGGGCTGAAGCTCATCATCTAGATCCTATTTTTCAAGTAGGAAAAGGTGGCGTGAATGAAAATATGACGAATCAAATCTCAGAAGCTTTGGAAGCTAGAGAACTCATAAAAGTAAGTGTCCTTCAAAATTGTGAGGAAGACCGTAAAATAGTGGCGGAAGAACTAGTAAAAGGAGCAAAAGCTCAATTAGTTCAGGTAATTGGTAACACGATAATCTTATATAAACAATCAAGGGAAAATAAACAAATCATTTTACCAAGATAATGCTTGGAGGGATTTATGTGAAAAAAGTGGGCATCATTGGAGGCACCTTTGATCCACCTCACCTTGGCCATCTTTTGATTGCAAATGATGTTAGGGAACAACTTAATTTGAACGAAGTATGGTTTATGCCAAATCACATTCCTCCCCATAAGCAAAATGATACGATTACACCTACGGAAGTAAGAAAAGCGATGCTTGTGGCAGCTGTTGAATCCAACCCTTACTTCCGTGTGGAATCAATTGAGCTTTTAAGGGAAGGGCCATCCTATACATATGATACAATGGTATTGCTAAAGAAAAACCATCAAGATACACACTTTTATTTTATTATTGGTGCTGATATGGTGGAGTATCTTCCAAAGTGGTTCAACATAGAGAAACTACTTGAATTAGTCACCTTTGTCGGTGTAAAAAGACCAGGTTATCCTGTTCAATCTCCATATAAGATTACGGAAGTGGAAGCTCCAGAGATGGATATCTCTTCTACTATGATACGCAATCGAGTGAAGGAAGGTCGGTCTTCTTTATATTTAGTACCTGAAGGGGTTAAACAAATAATAGAGGAGAAAAACCTTTATGGATAGAGACAAAGCATTACGAATAGTGAAGAAACAGCTGACAGAGAAACGGTATGTGCACACAATTGGAGTAATGGAGACAGCTATAGAATTGGCAGATCGCTTTCATGTTGATAGAGATAAAGCTGAACTAGCTGCGATTTTTCACGATTATGCCAAATTTCGGAACAAAGAGGAAATGCGCCAATGTATTATCGATCAAAAAATGCCTCATGATCTTCTTTTGCATCATGAAGAATTATGGCATGCTCCAGTTGGTGCGTATTTGGTCAAAAAAGAAGTTGGAATTTCTGATGAGGAGATTTTGGAGGCTATTAGATGTCATACTTCGGGTAAAATAAATATGAGTCAATTAGACAAAGTGATCTATGTGGCAGATTATATTGAACCTAATAGAGATTTTCCAGGGGTTGAAGTTGTAAGGGATTCTGCAAAAACGTCCCTTGATATTGCAGTGGTACAGGCGATGAAAAATACAATTTTATTTTTACTCACAAGGAACCAACCTATTTATCCAAATACATTCCATGCATACAATGATATGATGATGAAGGTAAAAGAAAGGAAGTTACAATAAATGACAAAAAAATTATTACAGCTTGCAGCAAATGCTGCCGATGATAAACGGGCAGAAGAATTAGTTGCCTTAAATATGCAAGGAATTTCGCTTGTAGCGGATTACTTTCTAATTTGTCACGGGAATTCTGATAAGCAAGTGCAAGCAATTGCTCGTGGTATTAAAGAGGCTGCTGAGGAACAAGGGTATACTGTTAAAAGAATGGAAGGCTTTGACGAAGCAAGGTGGATCCTAGTTGACATAGGAGATGTCGTGGTTCATGTTTTCTATCGTGAAGAGCGTGGATATTACAATTTAGAACGTCTATGGGGAGATGCACCTCGCGAAGATGTTCAAACTGAGCTAGCATAATGGCTTACGGACATTTTGCATACATTTATGACTACCTAATGAAGGATGTGCCTTATCAAGATTGGGTTTCCTTTGTGAAGGCTATAAAAAGCCGACATACTAGCAATTCAACTAAATCATTTTCCATCCTAGATGTTGGCTGTGGAACAGGAGAACTAACACTCCGTTTTGCAAATGAGGGATGGAAAGTTGCTGGTGTGGATCTATCCGAGAGTATGCTGGCAGTTGCCCATGAAAAAGCAGAAGCTAAAGGGTTATCTATCCCATACTATGAGCAAAACATGGCTGAACTTGAAGGCTTTTCAGGTCTGGACTGTATTACCATCTTCTGTGATTCATTAAACTATTTGGAGTCTGAAAATGATGTGAAAAACACGTTTCAATCTGTCTATCAGCAATTAGCAGATGGTGGACTATTCTTATTTGATGTTCATTCTGTCTATAAAATGAGCCAGGTTTTCATGAACAATTCCTTTAATAGTGCAGAAGAAGAGGTAGCTTTCATATGGAATAGTTTCCAAGGTGAACACCCCAATAGTGTAGAACATGAACTTTCTTTTTTTGTACAGGGCGAAGAAAGTAATGTCTATACTCGATTTGATGAATTACATAAACAAAGAACATATAGCGTGGAAATGTACAAAAAATGGCTCGAAGAAATCGGTTTTACATTGCACTCGGTCACAGGAGACTTTTCAACCGATCACTTAAGTGAACATTCGGAAAGAGTATTTTTTGTAGCACAAAAATAGGCACTTAGAGAGGTAACTCGATAATGAGTTACCTTTTTTTATGCGTTTTTTTAACCTCATGGCAGTTATAACACTTGACTGTTGGACTCCAAATATATGTGTTGAAGTATAGAAAAATAATAAAAAAACTATGTACTAGCAGAAAATTTCTAGAAATATATTTAAATACTTCAAAAATAATAGAGTAAATATAATACAAAATTGGGAAGTGTTGATACAATTATTTTATCAGTCTGAAAATAATCTTTGTTTTATGAATAGGGGGATATCATTATTAAGGTTTTTTTGTTGAGGTTATTCTATCTGTAGTAGAGTGTGAATCATTTTATATTACTTGGAGGTGGTTGTACTGAAAACATTTATTACTGGAATGCTAGTAATTTTATTTTTAGCAGGTTGTTCTGATGCTGAAAGTACAATTAATATGGAAAACGAGGAAGCTGCCACAGTATTGTTAAACGAACAAATTGAAGGTCTAGAAAAAGAAATTGATGAACAGTCTAAAACTTTAGCAGAAACCGAAAAAGAGTTAAAAGAATTAAAGCAAGTTAATAGCGACGAAGAATTCATTATGATCCCAAAAGAAACTGCTTCTCGTTGGCGAGATAATCTGGACGTGCAATTATGGGAAATGGTAACTGATTTTTCAATGTCTTATGAAAATGGTTTTGAAAGAGGCGAAACTAATTGGCGTGAGTGGGATGGTGAAATCGGTGAACCGTTTATGACAATTAATGAAAATTGGGAAACACCAGGTCAATTATTATCCAATTGGATAAATTATCATGACCTTTCTTATTGGAATGGCATGGATCTTTTTGAAGTAAATATGCGTATTGATTATGATTCTGAAAATGAAGAAGCAATAGGTTATGTCTTGACATATGGATATAAAGATGACTCTATTGCTGGCGATATAAAAAAAGTCATGATGAAACTAGAAGATAACAGTTGGTACATTGAAGATGTGTTTATACGAAATCAATGTCATAGAAACGTATCAGAAGATGGAGAATTGTGCGTGTAATAAATGAAACCTTAAAGTGAACGAATAGTATAATTGACGGTCAGGGAGATTCATAGCAAGAATACAACAAAAAGACTAGGGGGGAATCTAAAATCCTAGTCTTTTTTTGATAAATGGATGGTTCATTTTGCTGTTAAATACTTCGTTAATGGAGGTGCATTTTACTCAGTAATTAATTTCTGTTGTTTTTTTAAATTAAAAAGAAGGAATCTGTCAGTTAATGTAGAAAAAGATTATTGAAATTGCCTTTTTACGTAAGTCAGGTCTTCTTCAAATTTTTCATGTGTTTTTTGAATGAGTTGGTTAAACACATCACCGAGCTCATTTTCAAGTACTTTAATACCCTCTCCGGTCACACCTCCCTTGACACATACTTTTTCCTGTAATGTCTGCAATGTGTATATATCTTTTTCAATAAGTTTCCCCATACCGATAATCATTTGGCTGGCAAGTTCTGTTGCCTGTTCTTTTGATATGGCTGTTTCGTTTACTGCGCCATCAATAAATCGTTGAAGAATATAACTGAAAAATGCTGGACCACAACTAACAATATCAGAAGCTACTCTTGTGACATTCTCTTCAATATGAATAGGAGTTGAAATGTTGCTGCATATTTTAATAAGGTATTCCTTGTATTCTTCGCACACGTTGCTACCAAAAGTAAGTAATGTGACACCTGATAGTGCCCTGTTTGTTATACTTGGAATTATTCTCGCCACTTGACAACTTATCATGGTTTGAAGCTGTCCAACCGAAACGGGACTTGTAATGGATATAATACATTTATTATTTGTTAAGTGTTGACTAATCTTTGTTAGAAGGGGGTGAATATCTAATGGTTTAACACATAAAAAGATTATGTCTGAAGCAGTAACCACTTCATCCGCAGTCTCTTCTACATGAATTTCTTTATATTTTTCCTTTATATGATAAGCCTTCATAAGTGAGCGATTCGTAATCGTAATATCTTCAGGAGGTACTGCCTTAGAGTCGATAAACGATTCCACTAAGATTTTCCCCATGTTACCTGTTCCAATCATTCCGATCTTCATTTCATTTCCCTCCTTTATCCAAACGTTTCTCATACACTATATGAATTAGTGAAAAGTATTATGAATAGAAGGTGAAAGCAATAATGGAAATTTGGCACCTCCATAAAAGCAAGATAATTGGTGGTTTTGCAGCTATTGGATTAGTGGGTTATTTAATTTGGATGCAATTTCAGCCTGAAAGTACGGAACTCCATTTATCAGATGTAGATTTCTTGATGCTTGAAGATACAGATGAAGCAAAAGGAGAGGAGCTTCTGGAAGAAAAACAGGAATCCCTTCCAATAATGGTTGATGTGAAAGGAGCGGTAATTCATCCTGGTGTCTATAATATGAAAGAGGGGGACAGGGTAATGGACGCTATAGAGAAAGCAGGAGGATTTCAGGCTAATGCTGAAACAAAGATGGTAAATTTAGCTGCTCTTTTGTCTGATGAGTTAGTTGTTTTTGTACCAAAGGAAGGGGAGGAGTTCACGTTTATCAATTTCCAAGAAGGAACGGGAGAACAACTCTCGTCTAATGGGAAAATAAATATTAATACCGCTTCAGAAGAAGAATTAACTAGGCTAACTGGAATAGGTCCTGCAAAAGCAAAGGCGATCATCCAATACCGTACAGAGAATGGCTTTTTCAAAAAAGAAGAGGATCTTCTCCAAGTATCTGGAATAGGACAGAAATCGTTTGATAACATACGAAATGATATAACGGTATCCAATTAATTTGACCAAGATAGAACTTTGTAGATAAACTAGAAGCATTGTGAATGATAGGGGGAAAATAAGGTGACGAGAATTTCGTGGAATCAATACTTTATGGCACAAAGTCATTTGTTAGCCTTGAGAAGTACATGTACAAGATTGGCAGTCGGAGCTACAATTGTCAGAGACAAGCGTATCATTGCAGGTGGGTATAATGGTTCTATAGCGGGTGGGGTGCATTGCATTGACGAAGGGTGCTATGTAATTGATAACCATTGTGTAAGAACCATCCACGCTGAAATGAACGCTCTTTTACAATGCTCCAAATTTGGTGTGCCGACATCTGGAGCAGAAATCTATGTAACCCATTTTCCGTGCCTACATTGTTGTAAGGCAATCATCCAAGCAGGTATAAAAACGGTCTATTATGCAATGAACTACAAAAACCATCCATATGCCATGGAAATGTTTGAACAAGCTGGTGTTCGTGTAGAATATGTAAAGGTAGATGAAACGGCCATTAATTTAAACGACACGGAAAAGATGAATTTCATTCATACGTTAATAAAGCGGTTGGAAGAATCGGGAGTGTCTGAGGAAGAAATAAACCAATGGCAAAATCAATCTTCTGGATTATTCAGCAAACAGGGAAATCATTAATGAAAAATAGGACAGGCACTCTTGCTTACATGGCAATTGCTGGATGTCTTGGTATAGCAGTCTCTAGATCTGATCATCAATGGGGGCTGCTCTTGCTTTTTATTATCTACCTATGTTGGTTCTATTTTTTTAAGCGAGAATTACGAAAAAGTTTTTGGTTGATTTTACTTTCTGGAATTGCATTTTATATTTACATGGCAATAGTAGATAATGCTAACATAACCGTATATTCAGAGGATACTTCCTTAATCTTTGGGGCTATTACGACACCAGTGGATAGGGATGGAAACAAACTCAGCTTTGAAATCAAGAGCTCTGAAAATGAAAAGGTACTTGTTGAATATTTTATGCAATATAAAGAAGAAGACTATACCATGCTTGAATTAGGAGCCACATGTGAATGGATTGGAGTTATGAAAAAGCCAATTCCCCCAACAAATCCTCATGCCTTTAATTATCCAAAATTCCTCTATGAGCAGCAAATCCATTGGGTGTTCAGTCTCGAGAAACTTCCAAGCTCATGCGATCGACTGAAAAAGAAAAGTATCCTTATGCATTTACAACAATTTAGAACAGATGGCATTGCAAAGATTGCACAAAATACAGATCCCCAAGTGGGAAGTTTCATGATTTCCTTAATTTATGGGGATAGATCCTTAATTGAAAGTGATTTATTAGATACTTACCAGGTTCTGGGGATTGTACATCTATTAGCAATATCAGGGTTACATGTTGGAATAGTTTCTGCCGGAGTTTTTTATATTGGGATTAGAGCTGGGTTTGCTAGACAAAAGGTAAATCTTTTATTGCTTATGTTACTTCCTGTTTACGTTGTTTTAACAGGTGCTGCTCCCTCAGTCTTACGAGCGGCTATTATGACGGGGATGTTTTTGCTTTTAATGCTATATAAGAAGAGAAGTCTTTCTATAGATACGATAGGATTTGCATGCTTGCTTGTTCTCATCATGAACCCTTATTATTTAGCCCACATCGGGTTTCAGCTTTCTTTTTCCGTTAGTCTTTCCTTACTATTGTCCTCCCAAAAAATAACCCAAATAAAGAACAATGGGGTACAGATCTTATTTGTTTCATTTATCGCTCAAATTGCTTCAATACCAATCCTTCTATTTCACTTTTATCAAGTTTCCATTTGGAGTCCTTTTCTAAACCTGCTATTTGTTCCGTTTTACTCGCTATTTGTGTTGCCTGCTTCTTTTGCTCTCTATGTTCTTTTACTCATTCATCCTTTTTTATTGCAAACCTTTCTCCCATTACTCTCATTTCCGTTAGAGTGGATGAATAATTTTGCTGTTTGGGTAGATCGCTGGCCATTTGGAACATTAATCTTTCCGAAGCCGCCAAAATGGTTTCTTCTTTTTTATATGGGTATCTTATTTTTGTTTTTTTATTGGTTGGAAAAAGGACGATGGCTTATCGGTATGCTGGTTTTAACGTGTTTTATGCTCTTGCATTATAACCTTGCAATACTTAATCCATACGGGAAAATGGTAGTGTTGGATATAGGACAAGGAGATGCTATTCTCATTCAAATGCCGTTCAATAAAGAAACATACCTGATTGATACAGGTGGTTATTTTTCTTTTCCACAAGAAGAATGGATGAAAAGAAAAAGGGATTATAATAGCGGGGATTCAGTTCTTGTACCATTTTTAAAAGCACATGGAATCAGAAAACTCGACAAATTAATCCTTACTCACGGAGATTATGATCACATTGGAAATGTAGAAAGGTTATGGGGAAGGATTAACGTAAAGCAATTACTGGTTCCGATAGGTTTTGGTGCTAGCGACTTGGAAGATGCAATCCTTATGGAAGCAAAAAAACGGAATGTGGATGTAAAAGTTGCGAAGCCTAATGAGGGATGGGGGAATAAATGGAGTACCTTTGTCATTTTACATCCGGAAAAATATTATGAAAATAAAAATGATGGTTCTATCGTAATGTATGCTGTTATAGGAGGGGTTAGATGGCTTTTTACAGGCGACTTAGAAAGTCAAGGGGAGCTTGATCTAATTCGATCATATCCAGAATTAAAAGTTGATGTGCTGAAGGCTGGTCATCACGGAAGTAGTACATCTTCCACTGAACCTTTTTTAGAAGCGATACAGCCATCGATAAGTATCATATCTGCTGGAAGAAATAACCGTTTTGGTCATCCGCGTCAAGATGTTTTAGACCGTATGGAAGAAGTAGGATCACTTATTTACCGTACGGATACACAAGGGGCAATAATCTTTGAATTTACACAGAGTCAAGGAACGTTTTCAACTGTAATCCCATAGGATACAATATCAAAAAGAAAAAGGGACTGCACCGATGGACGCAGTCTCTTTTATAGCGAAGCTTTTCAATTATCCTCATTCTTTTCACAACATTGGCTTTGGAAAAGAATCACGACGGTATGTAATTTCTATGCCGTCATTAAGATCCTATGAAATGAATCAATGTTGCCATAGCAAAGATTGTTGCGAAAAACCCGAAGGATACGACAAAACCGACACCAGAATCAACTGCATCGTTACGTTTACTTTGGACGCTCTTTTCAAATTCGTTCATAAGTATCCCTCCTATCAAACAATAGTATAAGCTATTCAGCTAAAAAAATCCACCAGACATTTTTGCTTTTCCACCTTTGACAAGAGTTGTCACAAATAGTTCAGAAATTACGGGAGAACCTATAGTTACACCCATACGGGGCAATCGTTGGCGAGTCAGTTACCTGGGGCTGACATTGTTAACGTTTATATAAAATGGAGGTTAGTTTTAGTTGCTAAAACTAATCTCCTTTGATTTATTTTGGAACTTGTCAAGCTTGGTATCTGTCATGTACGATGAAAAGGAATAGAAAATGACAGGAGCAAAACAAAACAATGGGATTTGAAGCATTAAAAAAAATAAAAGCCAATCATTTTGCCCAAGTGTATTTATTATTGGGTACTGAAGTATTTTTAATGAAAGAAGTCAGAGAGGCTATCATAACGCATGCGTTGAACGAAGAAGAGCATGATTTCAATTTGTCCTTTTACGATATGGAGGAGCAATCAGTAGATATTGCCATAGAAGATGCAGAAACCTTACCTTTTATGGGAGAGCGAAGAGTAGTGGTGATCTCCAATCCATTTTTTCTTACGGGTGAAAAAAATAAAAGTAAGGTTGAACATAATATGGATAGATTTCTATCTTACATACAAGCAGCGGCACCGTATACAATTTTAGTTATTCAAGCCCCATATGAAAAGCTGGATGAACGAAAGAAAATGGTCAAACAGCTAAAACAAGAAGCAGAGCTCATCGTGACTAAGCCACTTGAAGAACGGGAATTAAAACAATGGATGAAAGAAAAAGCAGAGCAGTATGGTGCACAATTAACAGATGACGCTGCAGAGGAGTTATTAAAAGTAGCTGGTGTTAATTTGTCAGTACTATCGCAAGAACTTTCAAAAATGGCCATGTATATTGGAGCATCCGAACAAGAAATTTCAGTAGAGATTGTAAAAAAACTCGCAGCGAAATCTATGGAGCATTCAGTTTTTGAGTTAATTGAGAAAATGGTTCAGAGGAAAATTGACGAAGCACTTGAATTATTTTATGAACTTATTAGGAATAATGAGGAACCAATTAAGCTTCATGCATTAATAGCCAATCAATTTAGGCTATTATATCAAGTCAAGGATTTAAGTGAGCAAGGCTATAGCCAGCAAAAAGTGGCAGGGTTATTACGAGTGCATCCATATCGAGTCAAGCTGGCAGCCCAACAAGCCGGACATTATAACCGTGAAGAACTAATGAAAATGATGGAAGAACTTGCAGAAGCGGATTACTTGATGAAAAGTGGAAAAATTGATAAACAGTTGGCAATGGAAATGCTGTTAATCAAATTAGCCCCGTTATAGAAGATAAAAAGTTTCCCTGAAAACAGGGAGACTTTTTTTGTTGTTGGAAAATAGCACTTAAAATAAAAAATCCTTTAGGAATTAACGCTCCTAAAGGAAAAATAAAAAAACGACCCAACAGGATCGTCCTTTTATTATGCAGTAGCCCCGTTTACTTTTTTCGCTAAGCGAGATTTTTGACGGTTTGCTGCATTTTTGTGGATGATACCGTTTTGAGCAGCTTTGTCAAGACGCTTTGCAGCATCTGTGTAAGCAGTTTTTGCAGCTTCAACATCGTTGTTTGCAACTAAAGCTTCTACCTTCTTAACAGCAGTACGCATAGAAGATTTGATAGTAGCGTTATGAGCACGACGTTTATCGTTAGTTTTCACACGTTTGATAGCAGATTTAATGTTTGGCATATCTTTCACCTCCATACAAATTCGACGATCGAGAATAAATAAACTCGACATTTGTGTACTTATGAGAACAAGAGATATTTTATCAAATCCGAAATGATTATGCAATAGGGAGTCAAGGGAATTTTCTTGAAAGCTAAATATGTAAACTCTGTTAATTTTAAGAATTTTACGATAATTTAGCAATGACGTTACTTATTCGCTCCTTTCCTCCATGGACATTTGGGTGAAAGGAAGAATCATGGGACGCGAAAAATCTAAGAACCGTTGATGTTTTGAAAAGAGCCTTAGGAATGATGTTCTTAAAGTAAAAGAGTGGAGGATTAAATGCATGAAAACCTTTCTTAAGGTCAAAATAAAACTAAATTTTGGTAATGATGGAGGCATAAAAAATGAATCAACCGGAACCTTTAGACTTAAGTAACTATCAAATACGAACTGATCTTGCAGTAGAAGCCAATCAAATGGCGGTCGAAAAGCACAATAGAGAAAATCAGACAGATGAAACGGTTTCTTCAATTGAAGGTGTTGTTGTAAAAGAACGGGAAAGTGAGGGTGTCAAAATTGTAAATGTAACTATTTCGGAAAAGGGTGCAGAAATGACCGGAAAAAAAGCAGGAAATTATTTAACACTTGAAACAACAGGAATTAGACAAAAAGATTCCGATTTGCAAAAAAAAGTCGAGACAGTGTTTGCGAAAGAATTTAGCGCCTTTCTTCAATCGGTTAACATCACAAAGGATTCAAGCTGTCTCGTCGTTGGTCTTGGAAATGCTAGCGTTACCCCAGACGCTCTAGGTCCGCTAGTTTGTGAAAATTTGTTAATAACGAGACATCTTTTCAATTTACAACCGGAATCTGTCCAAGATGGCTTTAGGCCGGTAAGTGCCATAATTCCTGGTGTCATGGGAATAACAGGAATTGAGACGAGCGATATCATCGTGGGCATTGTGGAAAAAACAAAACCGGATTTCGTTATTGCGGTGGATGCATTAGCAGCACGTTCTATTGAAAGAGTGAATGCGACTATTCAAATTTCTGACACAGGTATTCACCCTGGGTCTGGTGTTGGTAATAAGCGGAAAGAACTTAGTTTTGAAACGCTGGGGATTCCTGTTATCGCTATTGGAATCCCTACTGTGGTTGACGCTGTTTCCATGGCGAGTGATACGATTGATTTTATTCTAAAGCATTTTGGGAAAGAAATGAGAGAAGGGAGCAGTCCGTCCAGGTCACTCGCGCCAGCTGGAATGACATTTGGTGAAAAGAGAACGTTAACAGAGGAAGATCTTCCCGGTGAAGAGCATCGAAAAAATTTCTTAGGACTGGTAGGAACGTTAGAAGAACAGGAAAAAAGAAAATTGATTCATGAAGTACTTGCTCCTTTAGGTCATAATCTGATGGTTACACCAAAAGAAGTGGACGACTTTATAGAGGATATGGCGAATGTCATCGCAGAAGGATTGAATAGTGCTCTACATTATCATGTAAATCAAGATAATGTTGACGTCTATACACATTAATCCTACATGTTCTAACTTCTACCCTTTTGCATACATATAATAGCAACAAGTATGTGAAAGGGTGAGAAAATGAAGGGCTACCGCTCCTCGCACGTCGTCGTAACAGTAAATGGGACAAGCTTAAAAAAAGCAATCGTAGCAGCTATTCTCGGATTTTTTCTTTTGTTCGCGGTATCCGGAGTTATGACCTCCTTAAAACCAGAGTATCGGGTCACCTCAAGCTCCATTCATGAGTTTTCCAAAAAACTATCAGGAGACTCTTTACTTTTTATTTTTGGATACGCTAATGCTTACTTTACACATGGATTTCCGGAAGAAGCGAAGGCACCTGATTTTGCTTCAACACTATTTGAATTAACGACAAGCTTGAATTTGGACGACCCCCGCAGTTTAATTCGTAATGAGATTCCTGGATTTTATCATTATGATGGTGAAATCATTGTTGCAGGAGAGGGGGTAAATTATGCAAATATGCCATTTGAATCAGCCCCTCCTATGGAGGTTTTGCTTGCTGAAAGGGAAGCTTCCGTTGTGGAGTTGGAAGAAGAACCAAAAAACACGCCACCTCCAACTCAAACCACTGGAAACATGCGGCCGGTTTTTATTTACCATTCCCATTCCAGAGAGTCTTTCCTGCCATATTTAAAAGGTGTAACGAATCCTAATCATGCTTCTCATTCGGAAGTGAACGTCACTCGGCTTGGGAAAAAGCTTCAAGAAGAGCTTAGTACTCATGGAATCGGAAGTGATTTAGATACCACGGATACAGCTCTAGGCTTACAAGATAGAGGATGGACATATGGAAGGTCGTATGACATAACTAGACCAATAGTTGAAGAAGCTATGGCTGGAAACCAAGAGATAAATTATTTAATTGATATACACCGTGATTCCCGAAGGAAGGAAGATACTACGGTTGAAATTAATGGAGAACAAGTAGCGAGATTATATTTTGTTATCGGAAAAAAGAATCCAAATTTTGAAAAGAATCAACAACTTGCAGATGAAATTCATGAGAGGCTCGAGGAGAAATATCCAGGTTTAAGTAGAGGAGTTTTTGCACCAAAAGCAGTAGAAACAAGAAATGGTCTCTACAACCAAGATCTTTCTCCAAATTCAATGCTTTTAGAAGTAGGTGGAGTTGACAATACTTTTGAAGAGATGAATCGTACCATTGAGATTTTCGCAGAAGTTTTTAGCGAATTATATTGGCAGGCTGAAAAAGTGGATGGAGCCCCAGAGGGTGAAGCGCAATAAAGGGATTCTGATAGAAAGAGGTGAAGGTGCGATGAAAAGATTTATGCTCAAGTGTTTGTTCATTACGTTTGTGCTCTTTCTTGGAGTGCTTTTGGGGATGCAACAAGCAAATGATGGAATGCGCAAAATGAAGGGGTATGATGATCCTGCATTTAGTGGAGAAGTCTTTCATGTAGTAGAAAAAACGGAGAACATCTCATTCTTAGGTAGGGAATATAGTAATCAAGATATGCAGGAAAAGCAAGAAAAGCTTCAAGAAATGAAGAGTTATAATTTCCTATCCTCAACTGGCAAAAAACTCGCAGACGGGATGACTGGTCTAATGAGTGGACTTTTTGACAAGGCAAAGGATACTCTTGAAGAAAACTAAAGAGAATAAAGTTAGAAAAAAATGCTTCTATCTTTTTATCGACTTATTGAGATAGAAGCATTTTTTTATTTCATTGAATCTTCCTGCCTGAATTGTTATAATCAAAAATAGTGTACGTTGCCGAAAGTGTAGGAGTGAAACAGAAAATGAATAGAGAAGAACGGTTAATACGACAATCTAAAATAAGAAATTTTTCCATCATCGCACATATTGACCATGGGAAATCCACCCTTGCAGATCGTATTTTAGAAAAAACAGCTGCCTTGACACAAAGGGAAATGAAAAATCAATTGTTGGATTCTATGGATCTTGAGCGTGAACGCGGAATTACGATTAAATTAAATGCAGTACAATTAAGATACAAAGCGAAAGATGGAGAAGAATATATTTTCCATTTGATTGATACACCTGGTCATGTCGACTTTACATATGAAGTCTCTAGAAGTTTGGCAGCTTGTGAAGGAGCAGTTCTCGTAGTAGACGCAGCTCAAGGAATCGAAGCCCAGACATTAGCAAATGTGTATTTGGCACTCGACAATGATCTTGAGATTATGCCGGTAATCAATAAGATTGATTTACCAAGTGCTGAACCTGAACGAGTACGCCAAGAAATTGAGGATGTTATCGGGCTCGACGCTTCAGAAGCAGTGCTAGCTAGTGCAAAAGCAGGTATAGGTATTGAAGAAATTTTAGAGCAAGTAGTAGAAAAAATCCCTGCTCCAGAGGGAGACCCAGATGCACCGTTAAAAGCATTGATCTTTGATAGCTTGTTTGACCCTTACCGTGGTGTAGTTGCCTACATTCGTGTCGTTGAAGGTACCGTAAAAGTTGGCGATAAAATTCGCATGATGGCAACAGGTAAAGAATTCGAAGTGAATGAAGTTGGGGTTTTCACTCCAAAAGCAGTTCAATTGGACGAGTTAACAGTTGGGGATGTAGGATTTCTTTCTGCATCCATTAAAAACGTCGGGGACACTCGTGTAGGTGATACGATCACTCACGCAAAAAACAGAGCGCAAGAGCCTCTGCCAGGTTACCGAAAATTAAATCCAATGGTTTTCTGCGGATTATATCCGATAGATTCAGCCAAGTTCAATGATTTACGTGAAGCATTAGAAAAGCTTGAATTGAACGATTCTGCTCTTCAATATGAACCGGAAACTTCCCAAGCGCTAGGCTTTGGATTCCGTTGTGGTTTCCTTGGATTATTGCATATGGAAATCATTCAAGAGCGAATTGAACGTGAATTTAATATTGATTTGATTACTACTGCTCCTTCTGTAATTTATCAAGTGCACTTAACTGATGGAGAAGAGCTTCGAGTGGACAACCCGTCCAATATGCCTGATCCCCAGACGATTGATCGTGTGGAGGAGCCTTATGTTAAGGCGACTATCATGGTTCCAAACGAATATGTTGGTGCAGTAATGGAACTTTCTCAAGAAAAACGTGGGAATTTCATTGATATGCAATATTTGGACGACATTCGAGTTAGTGTGGTATATGAAATTCCATTAGCAGAAATTGTCTATGATTTCTTTGACGCACTAAAATCTAATACAAAAGGATATGCTTCTTTTGACTATGAATTAATTGGCTACAAACCTTCCAGTCTTGTGAAGATGGACATACTTCTCAATGCGGAAAAAGTAGATGCTCTTTCCTTCATTGTACACCGTGACTCGGCTTATGAGCGTGGAAAAGTGATAGTAGAGAAGTTGAAAGAACTTATTCCTAGACAACAATTTGAAGTTCCGATTCAAGCAACAATTGGACAAAAGGTTGTTGCAAGATCGAATATAAAAGCAATGCGGAAAAATGTACTTGCTAAGTGTTACGGAGGAGACATTTCTCGTAAACGTAAACTTTTAGATAAGCAAAAAGAAGGTAAAAAACGTATGAAACAGGTTGGCTCTGTAGAAGTGCCGCAAGAAGCATTCATGGCTGTATTGAAAATGGATGACAGTGCTAACAAAAAATAAAAGCAAAATACCGCAGAGGCACTGCGGTATTTTTATATCTTGATAAATAGTTGCCTGTGATAGTAAAGGTCATAAGTAGAACTTATATACACAGGTAATAACCAAATCTCTTCAATGCCTAGTGTTATGATTGTTGGGGCCGAGCACGTGACTTGAGGTTATCTGGAAGGAATGAGTAAATCAATGATAAAATCAGCATACTTGCATATTCCATTTTGCGAACATATATGTCACTATTGTGATTTTAATAAGGTGTTTTTGAAAAATCAGCCTGTAGATGAGTATTTGGATCTTATGGATATGGAAATGAAAAATACGCTTGAAAAAAATAAAGCTAACGAGTTGGAAACGATCTTTGTTGGCGGTGGTACTCCAACTGCTTTAAATGAAAAGCAATTGGAGAAATTATTAGATTCTGTCCAACGTCATTTTCCTATTAGCCATGAGATGGAATATACTTTCGAAGCGAATCCGGGAGATTTATCGAAAGAAAAGTTACTTCTGTTAAAAGAAGGAGGGGTTAATAGGTTGAGCTTTGGGGTACAGAGCTTCAATGATGATCTTTTGAAAAAGATCGGACGATCCCATCGAAAAGCTGATGTATTTCGATCCATTGAGCATGCTAGAGAGGCTGGCTTCCATAATATTAGTATCGATTTAATATACAGTCTTCCTGACCAATCGATTAATGACTTTCGAGAGACTTTGAAAACGTCATTATCCCTTGATATGGAACATTATTCTGCTTACTCCTTAATTATTGAGCCAAAAACAGTTTTTTATAACCTTATGAATAAAGGACTGCTGCCTCTTCCGACTCAGGAAGAAGAAGCAGAAATGTATGAAGTTCTACTTGATGTAATGGCTGCTAATGGGTATAAGCAATATGAAATTTCTAACTTTGCCAAAGAGGGTTATGAGAGCAGGCATAATATCACTTACTGGGATAATGATGAATACTTCGGTATTGGAGCGGGCGCACATGGATACGTGAATGGAAATAGAATTACCAACCATGGTCCACTAAAAAAATACATGGATGCTATCAAAGAAACAGGATTTCCTTATAAAGAGACTCATCATGTTACCAAAGTGGAGAGTATGGAAGAGGAAATGTTCTTAGGTTTACGAAAATCTAAAGGCGTATCAGAAGCAATATTTAAAGAAAAATTTAGTGTGGAGTTAATCTCCGTATTTCGTGAACCGATAGAATCCAATTTTGCTAAGGGGCTTTTGGAAAGACATGAAGGACATATCCGACTCACAAAAAAAGGTAAATTTTTAGGGAATGAAGTTTTTCAGGCTTTTCTTGGTGTTATCTAATTGACATGTGAATGGGTATTTGGTAATTTATTTATAGAATTAGCACTCGATGTTAAGGAGTGCTAACAGAGGTGATGCTGAGTGCTTACAGAACGACAGTTGTTAGTATTACAAGTTATCATTGACGACTTTATAAGATCTGCACAACCTGTGGGCTCCAGAACGCTCTCAAAGAAAGATGAGATCAATTTCAGTTCTGCAACCATAAGAAATGAAATGTCTGACTTAGAAGAGCTTGGATTTATTGAAAAAACACATACTTCATCTGGAAGGGTTCCATCTGAAAAGGGGTATCGATATTATGTCGATCATCTATTGTCACCAGATAGGCTTACAAAAAGAGATGTTTTTGAAATTAAATCCATCTTCAGAGAGCAAATTTATGAATTAGAAAAAACCGTACAAAAATCAGCACAGATACTATCAGATTTAACCAAGTATACTTCCATTGTTCTTGGACCTGGTGTGAGAGATCACCGGCTGAAAAACATCCAGATTATCCCGATAAATAATGATCAAGCAGTTGCTATCATTGTCACAGATACGGGGCATGTAGAAAACCGAATGTTTTCACTCCCGCCGAATCTAGACTCGTCTGATATTCAAAAAATGGTTAATATATTGAACGAACGCTTGATAGGAGTCCCACTATCTGACCTAATCAATAAGCTATACAAAGAAGTGGCAACTCTTTTGCGTTCGCATATTGGAAACTACGAGAATATCTTGAAGTCATTAAGCTCCACTTTGTATATGGAAGAAAAGGATAAAGTGTTTTTTGGTGGGAAAACGAATATGCTTGCCCAGCCGGAATTCAATGATATTAATAAAATTCGCTCTTTAATGCTGCTAATCGATCAAGGGAAAGATCTTTCCCAACATATTCGAGCAAAAGAAGCTGGTATTAATGTGAGAATTGGTAGTGAAAATAACATTCCTGGTATGGAAGGCTGCAGTATCATTTCTGCCACCTATTCGATCGGACCCGAGCAACTTGGAACTATCGCCTTACTTGGTCCAACTAGGATGGAATATTCCCGCGTCATAAGTTTATTGCAGTTAGTGAGTTCAGACCTTACACAAGCAGTCAATAAGCTGTATCAAAAGGACTGAGCTTGGAAATATTGATTATTGGTAAGGATGGGGGGCCCCAATCCTCAAATACATCAAGAACAGATACTTTAAGGGAGGTGAAACCATTGGCAAAAGAGAACGAACAAGCAACAGTGGAAACGGAAGAAATAAATGAAGAAGTAATTGATAATCAAGAAGAAAACGAAACTACTGAAAAGGTAGAGGGTTCTGCTGAGGATCAAAAAACAGCAGAGTTAGAAGCGAAATTAGACGAGTCTGAAAATCGTCTCCTTCGCCTGCAGGCTGACTTCGACAACTACCGTCGACGCGTGAGACTTGATCAAGAAGCTGCACAAAAATATCGTGCACAAAATCTTGTAACAGATATACTTCCAGCCCTAGATAACTTTGAACGTGCTCTCAAAGTAGATTCTGATGATGAAAAGATTCAATCTTTCCTACAAGGAATGGAAATGGTACACCGTCAGTTAGTAGAAGCTTTAAAGTCGGAAGGTCTTGAAGCGATTGAGTCTGTCGGACAATCATTTGATCCTCACTTACATCAAGCAGTTATGCAAGTAGATGAAGGGGATGCAGAATCAAACACGGTATTAGAAGAGTTCCAAAAGGGCTATAAACTGAAAGATCGTGTTATTAGACCATCTATGGTAAAAGTAAAACAATAAAACCATTACATATAATGCACTAGGAGGAAAATTAAATGAGTAAAATCATTGGTATTGACTTAGGAACAACGAACTCATGTGTTGCTGTTCTTGAAGGTGGAGAACCAAAAGTTATTCCAAACCCAGAAGGAAATAGAACAACTCCATCTGTAGTTGCTTTCAAAAACGGTGAACGCCAAGTAGGGGAAGTTGCTAAGCGTCAATCTATCACTAACCCTAATACTATTCAATCTGTTAAGCGCCATATGGGAACAGATTTCAAAGTAGAAGTAGAAGGAAAAGAGTATTCTCCACAAGAAGTTTCTGCCATCATTCTTCAACACTTGAAAAGTTATGCTGAAGAATATTTGGGAGATAAAGTAACAAAAGCGGTTATCACCGTTCCTGCATACTTCAATGATGCTGAGCGTCAAGCTACAAAAGACGCAGGTAAGATTGCTGGTCTTGAAGTGGAACGTATCATCAACGAGCCAACTGCAGCTGCATTAGCGTATGGATTGGATAAAATGGATGAGGATCAAACAATTCTTGTATATGACCTTGGTGGTGGAACGTTCGACGTTTCTGTCCTTGAGTTAGGCGACGGAGTATTTGAAGTGCGTTCAACAGCAGGTGACAACCGTCTTGGTGGAGATGACTTTGACCAAGTTATTATCGACTTTTTAGTTGCTGAATTTAAAAAAGAAAACGGCATTGACCTTTCTAAAGATAAAATGGCGTTACAACGTTTAAAAGACGCAGCAGAAAAAGCGAAAAAAGATCTTTCTGGTGTAACTAATACACAAATTTCCTTACCTTTTATTACAGCAGGAGAAGCTGGGCCGCTTCACTTGGAAGTTAGCTTATCTCGTGCGAAATTCGATGACCTAACTTCTGGACTAGTAGAACGTACTATGGGTCCTGTTCGTCAAGCATTACAAGATGCAGGCATCTCTGCTTCTGAGCTTGATAAAGTGATCCTTGTTGGTGGTTCCACACGTATCCCAGCTGTTCAGGAAGCAATTAAAAAAGAAACTGGGAAAGACCCACACAAAGGTGTGAATCCAGATGAGGTTGTTGCTTTAGGTGCTGCCATCCAAGGTGGAGTTCTTACTGGAGACGTGAAAGATGTTGTATTACTTGACGTAACACCACTTTCACTTGGGATTGAAACAATGGGCAGTGTATTTACAAAGCTTATTGAACGTAATACAACGATTCCAACAAGTAAATCTCAAGTGTTCTCAACTGCTGCAGACAATCAAACAGCTGTAGATATTCACGTATTGCAAGGTGAGCGTCCAATGGCTAGTGACAACAAAACATTAGGTCGTTTCCAATTAACAGATATTCCATCTGCACCACGTGGTGTACCACAAATTGAGGTGTCATTTGACATCGACAAAAACGGTATTGTGAATGTTCGTGCAAAAGACCTGGGCACAAACAAAGAACAAGCAATTACCATCAAATCTTCATCTGGTCTTTCTGAAGATGAAATCAACCGTATGGTAAAAGAAGCGGAAGAAAATGCAGATGCTGATAAGCAACGTAAAGAAGAAGTGGAACTTCGCAATGAGGCGGACCAGCTTGTATTCACTACTGAAAAAACTTTAAAAGACCTTGAAGGTAAAGTGGATGAGGCAGAAGTGAAGAAGGCTGAAGATGCAAAAGAAGAGCTTAAAGCTGCTATCGAGAAAAACGATCTTGAAGAGATACGTACGAAAAAAGATGCACTTCAAGAAATCGTTCAACAGCTTTCCATGAAACTTTATGAGCAGGCTGCACAAGCACAACAAGCAGCTCAAGGTGCGGAAGGTGCAGAAGGCGGATCTGCGAAAAACGACGACAACGTTGTAGATGCAGAATATGAAGAAGTAAACGACGACAAAAAGTAAAACTATGATAAATGAAAACGAGAAAGTCAAAGCCGTGGCTTTGGCTTTCTTTTTGTGTAATATGGATAGATAGCAATTATCTTTTATTGCTTTTTTTGCTATGAGAATGATACAATAACCTTTATGTGAAATGAAACGGGAGTGGGTATTAGATGAGTAAACGCGATTACTATGAAGTACTTGGCGTCAGTAAAAGCGCGTCGAAAGATGAAATAAAAAAGGCTTACCGCAAGCTATCCAAACAATACCATCCAGACATTAATAAAGAGGCTAATGCGGCAGATAAATTTAAAGAGTTAAAAGAAGCCTATGAGATATTAAGTGATGATAACAAAAAAGCTCACTATGATCAATTTGGTCACACCGACCCTAATCAAGGTTTTGGCGGTGGCGGAGACTTCGGTGGTGGCTTTGGCTTTGAAGACATTTTTGAAACATTTTTTGGCGGTCAAGGTGGTGGCAGAAGACGTCGTGATCCAAATGCACCAAGACAAGGCGCTGATTTACAATATTCCATGACGCTTTCTTTTGAAGATGCAGCCTTTGGAAAAGAAACTACGATTGAAATTCCTATCGAAGAGTCCTGTGACACATGTAACGGCTCTGGTGCAAAACCTGGAACAAAAGTGGAGACATGTTCACATTGCCGAGGTACAGGGCAAGAGAGTGTCGAACAAAATACACCATTTGGAAGAATCGTCAATAGAAGAACTTGTTCAAAATGTAACGGAACAGGCAAGTTTATCCCGAATAAATGCTCCTCCTGTAATGGGAATGGCCGTATAAAGAAACGAAACAAAATCAAAGTGAATATTCCAGCTGGCGTGGATGAAGGGCAACAATTACGAGTTGCAGGGAAAGGGGAAGCTGGTACCAATGGCGGACCTGCTGGAGACCTGTATGTCGTTTTCCATGTTAAGAGTCATGAATTCTTTGAACGTGATGGCGATGATGTATACTGTGAAATGCCAATTACTTTTGCACAGGCAGCACTTGGAGATGAAGTAGAAGTGCCAACCCTTCATGGGAAAGTAAAATTGAAAGTTCCCGCAGGTACTCAAACTGGTACTAATTTCCGTCTTAAGGGTAAAGGAATTGCGAATGTGCGAGGTTACGGACAAGGAGATCAGCATATTAAAATTCGTGTCGTAACACCAACGAAATTAACCGAAAAACAGAAGCAATTAATACGAGAATTTGCAGATATCAGTGGGCAAACCCCTGATGAGAATGAAGATAGCTTTTTTGCAAGAGTAAAACGTGTATTAAAAGGTGAATAACATTAGCACGATTAGGATTGGAGTTGGTATGTATGAAATGGTCAGAAATTAGTATCCATACAACAAACGAGGCGGTAGAACCTATTTCTAATATTCTTCATGAAGCTGGCGCCAGTGGAGTTGTGATAGAAGATCCATTTGAACTCACAAAAGAAAGAGAAGATCAATTCGGTGAGATATACCAACTCAATCCAGATGACTATCCCGAAGAAGGAGTCATCATGAAGGCATATCTTCCAGTTAACAGCTTTTTAGGGGAAACAGTCGAAGGAATCAAGGATGCCATAAATAATTTATTGGTTTATGACATTGACCTTGGACTTAACAAGATCTCTATTAGTGAAGTGAACGAAGAAGAGTGGGCGACAGCCTGGAAAAAATACTACAACCCAGTAAAAATATCTGAAAAATTTACAATAGTACCAACTTGGGAAACTTACGAGCCTGTAAATACAGACGAAAAAATTATTGAGCTAGATCCAGGAATGGCATTTGGAACCGGAACACATCCTACTACCGTTTTATGTATTCAAGCAATTGAACGAATAGTAAAGCCTCATGACACAGTTATTGATGTAGGAACTGGTTCGGGTGTATTAAGCATTGCTGCGGCTTTACTTGAAGCAGAAGAAGTACTTGCCCTTGATTTAGATGAAGTGGCAGTAGAGTCTGCAAAGCTTAATATAAAGTTAAATAAAGTTCATCCAAAGGTAACAGTAAAACAAAATAATCTTTTGAAAAATGTAGATGGCCCTGTAAATGTTGTAGTTGCCAATATTTTAGCAGAAGTTATCGTAAGGTTTACAGATGATGTGTACCATGTTCTAGAAAACGGTGGAACCTTTATATCATCAGGTATTATCAGCATGAAAAAACAAGTGGTGAAAGAAGCTCTCATCAAGTCTGGCTTTAAAATAGAGGAAACAATGATGATGGAAGATTGGGTTGCCTTCATCGCTAAAAAAGAAGAAAGCTGAGCGTGATAGTCGTGCAGCGTTATTTTGTCAAAAACGATCAAGTAAATGAATCTTCTATTTCGATAACAGGAGAAGATGTACATCATATCGTTAGAGTTATGAGGATGAATGTAGGCGATGACCTTTTGTGCAGTTTTTCTGAAATAAAAAAAACTGCACAGTGTAAAATTGTTGAAATTACCAATGAATCGGTAGTTGTTGATATTGTAGAATGGATAGAGACAAATAGCGAGATGCCGGTTCGGGTAACGATTGGGAGCGGGTTGCCTAAAGGGGATAAATTGGAACTTGTGATTCAAAAAGGGACAGAGCTTGGAGCAGAGTCATTTATCCCTTTTAATGCTGCTCGTTCCATTGTGAAGCTAGATGAAAAAAAAGGTAAAAAGAAAGCGGAGCGATGGAATAAGATTGCGAAAGAAGCTGCAGAGCAATCCCATCGTACCGTTGTTCCTAACGTATCTGAACCTGCAAGCTTTTCTCAATTGTTAGAAAAAAGCAGGTCATATGACCATAAAATCGTCGCTTATGAAGAAAGTGCAAAAGACGGTGAAAAAGCAGCTTTTGCTCACACCCTTCAAAAATTAAAGCATGGTGAATCCCTGCTTTGTATTTTTGGCCCAGAGGGTGGACTAAGTGAAAAAGAGATTGAAAAACTAAAGGAATATGGATTCATCTGCTGTGCACTTGGACCGAGAATTTTAAGAACGGAAACGGCCCCGCTATTTACGCTTGCAGCCATATCCTATCATTTAGAATTAATGTGAGGTGGAAAACATGCCAACAGTTGCCTTTCACACACTAGGGTGTAAAGTTAACCATTATGAAACAGAAGCAATTTGGCAGCTTTTCAAAGCAAATAACTATGAGCGTACTGAATTTGAAGGTACGTCTGATGTATATGTCATCAATACATGTACCGTTACAAATACTGGAGATAAGAAGAGCCGTCAGGTCATTCGTCGAGCTATCAGAAAAAATCCCAACGCAGTAATATGTGTTACAGGATGTTATGCACAAACTTCTCCAGCAGAAATCATGGCAATACCTGGTGTAGATATTGTCGTAGGTACACAAGATCGTGTAAAAATGCTAGATTATATTGAACAATTCAAACAAGAACGCCAACCGATTAATGGTGTAGGAAACATAATGAAAGCACGTGTATACGAGGAATTGGATGTTCCAGCATTTACTGATCGCACACGAGCATCTTTGAAAATTCAAGAAGGTTGCAATAACTTCTGTACTTTTTGTATCATTCCATGGGCACGTGGCTTAATGCGCTCTCGTGATCCAAAGGAAGTTGTTACCCAAGCACAACAGCTTGTTGATGCCGGCTATAAGGAAATCGTTTTAACGGGTATCCACACAGGCGGGTATGGCGAAGATATGAAAGACTACAATTTTGCAATGTTGTTGCGTGAGTTGGATGAAAAAGTGAACGGATTAAAGCGTATCCGTATTTCATCGATTGAAGCAAGTCAAATAACCGATGAGGTTATTGAAGTACTAAACAATTCTGAAAAAATAGTACGTCACTTGCACATTCCAATTCAATCCGCTTCCAACACAGTTCTTAAAAGAATGCGTCGTAAATACACGATGGAGTTTTTTGCTGAACGCCTAGAGCGCTTAAAAGAAGCTCTTCCGGGTCTTGCCATTACTTCGGATGTTATCGTCGGTTTTCCTGGGGAAA
Organism: Sutcliffiella rhizosphaerae; assembly: GCF_917563925.1. Taxonomy (GTDB): domain Bacteria; phylum Bacillota; class Bacilli; order Bacillales; family Bacillaceae_I; genus Sutcliffiella_A; species Sutcliffiella_A rhizosphaerae. The sequence goes on along the minus strand of NZ_CAKJTJ010000001.1, from coordinate 129,132 downwards.
CAGAAGAAGAGTTTTTGGAAACATATAACTTCATTAAAAATCATAAGTTTTCCGAACTACATGTTTTTCCATACTCTAAACGTACAGGTACGCCAGCTGCCAGAATGGATGACCAAGTCGATGAAGATGTGAAAAATGAACGTGTTCACCGTCTGATTGCACTTTCTGATCAGCTTGCCAAAGAATATGCATCTCGCTTTGAAGAAGAAGTATTGGAAGTCATCCCAGAAGAAATTTTCAAAGAAAACCCTGACCAAGGCTTATATGTTGGCTATACGGATAACTATCTAAAAGTTGTTTTTCCAGCAACGGAAGAAATGGTAGGTAAGCTAGTTAAAGTAAAAATTACAAAAGCAGGCTACCCTTATAATGAAGGTCAGTTTGTTCGTGTCCTTTCAGATTCTCCACAGATTGAAGAATCGAATGTACGTTTAAGTTCATAGGAATTTGCGGAAAGTGGTTCCATTTATCTGGAATCACTTTTTTGTCGTGGAAAAAAACTTGCAGGAAATACTAATATTATTCTCGCCAAAGAGAAATAAACATGATATGATGTTAGAGGTCAGACCTCTTAACTTGAAAGGAGTATCTATCATGCATACAAACATTGGAGAAATGATTGATCATACATTATTAAAAGCAGAAACAACGAAAGAACAAGTTGAAGTACTTTGCCAAGAAGCAAGAGAATACAATTTCGCATCAGTATGCGTTAATCCTACATGGGTAAAAAAATCCGCAGAGCTTTTAGCAGGAAGCAATGTAAAGGTTTGCACAGTAATTGGGTTTCCATTAGGAGCTACCACACCAGAAGTTAAAGCATTTGAAACTACAAATGCAATTGAAAACGGTGCCACAGAAGTGGACATGGTTATTAATATTGGAGCTTTAAAAGACGGTGACGATGAGCTAGTGGAAAGAGACATTCGTGCAGTAGTAGAAGCTGCGAAGGGACGAGCTCTTACAAAAGTAATCATTGAAACGTCACTTTTAAATAACGAAGAAAAAGAAAAGGCGTGTCGTTTGGCTGTAAATGCTGGTGCTGATTTTGTAAAAACGTCCACAGGATTCTCTACAGGTGGGGCGACAGTTGCAGACATCGCACTTATGAGAAAAACAGTAGGGCCAGAAATTGGCGTTAAAGCATCTGGTGGTGTCCGTGATGCGAAAGGTGCACAAGAAATGATCGAAGCTGGCGCTACACGTATCGGCGCAAGCTCTGGGATCGCCATTGTAAAAGGTTTAACTGCAGATAGCGACTATTAATTAATTTTGGATAATGGTAAGTTTGGGTCTCCTTCTTACTGCGCTATTTTATCTAAAAAACATACACTTAATGCACTTCCTTTTTCAAAAGGTGGTGCATTTTTTGGTATATCGGCAGTGTTATCGTAATACTTTATGACAAAAACCCGGTAGTTTCTGTGAAAAATATCGACGAATACGACCCAAATATCGACGAAACTACAAGATTCGACATGCCACGCCAAACGCCTGCAACCCATAATCACATGAATCTTTACCCTTAGCACAACCCCAACTTCACCCATGAATCCTCTCGACAAACTTTGCAAACTGTTTAGCAAATGGCAATGCCAACACTGAACATATAATGTTAAATATCAAGCTGGAATGCGCTAGTTGAACATCTGCACTTGATGCTAACAACTCCACAAATCTACTTAAAAAAGGAATTAAAGGGAAAAACAGAGTTACTCCGATTACATTTAACCAAATATGAGCAAATGCGGTTAGCTTAGCCTCTTTTATAGATCCAATACTTGCAAGGTAACCCGTTACACATGTTCCAATATTAGCCCCTAACATTATGGCTATACCTGCTTGGAGCGACAATAAATCATGAGACAAAAAACTCATGCTTATTCCTGTTGTAGCAGAGCTTGACTGGATAATTGCAGTTAATAATGTTCCAATACCTACGCCAAACAAGTGGTGTTCATTCGTCAGTGTTAGGAATTCCTGCACTTTTGGGAAAGTTGATAAAGGTGCTGCCAATGATTCAAAACCATTCATTGCCACGAACAAACATCCTAACCCGAACATTGTGGAGCCAAAACTAAAAGGTAACTTTCGTTTAGAGAACAATAGGATAAATCCAAGTATCAATATTGGAAATATAAATGGTGTAATATCTATCGTAATAAGTTCTGTAATAAACGTCGATCCAATATTACTTCCAAGCATGATACCGATGCTTTGGTAAAAACTGAGGTAGCCAGCTGCCACAAGCCCAACTGTAATTACCATTACCGCAGAACTGCTTTGCAAGAGCCCGGTAATTATTATGCCAATAAGTAAACCTTTCCATGGATAGTCTGTAAATTTTGTTATGAAATTTTTTGTTCGATCCTCTGAGAGCTGTAAAAGGCCAGATCTCATGACAGTCATACCAATTAAAAATATCGCTAAGTAAATCGCCATTAGAGTTATAATAGAAAACAAATCCATCACCTCCTTACTAAATATATGGCAGGAAGTGGACAAGAATGACAAGAAAGGAGAAGGGAAATGAGAGAATGGACAGATAAAACAGTGATGCACAGTTACCCTGGGATGGTGGCACTCGTTACTGCTTCTTGGAATGGCCAACAAAACATCATGGCTGCTGGATGGCATACTTACATTTCATTTGAGCCGCCAATTTACGGTGTAGCAATTGCTAAGGAACGATTTTCTCATCACTTGATACGTAACTCTGGTGAGTTTGCTATTAACTTTGTTGGAAAAGATTATGCTCACTATAATCAAACATCTGGAACAATTACTGGGAAAGTACATAATAAATTTGAAAGCCTTAATATACAATACGAGCAGGGTAAAACCATTCAAGCTCCAATTTTGAAAGAAGCTTATATTGCATATGAATGTAAAGTTATGGACAAACAGACATATGGTGATCATGATTGGTTTGTCGGGGAGATGACAGGCTTTTATAAGGATGAAGGCCTCTTTAGGAAAGATGGATTACCGGATTTGGATAAGCTATCAATCCCCCTCTATATGGGAAGATCTCAGTACTTTATTGCCAATGATAAGTCGAAGCTAATAAATCTATATCAAGATAATAGTTAACTACAAGCATTTCTTGATAATTTGTTGACCAGGAAAAGTGAATATATTATAATTGGTAGGTACATGTTCTATACATGCTTTTTTGTATTTATAGTTCATGTTTTTCTGAAAATGTTAGTGGTTGTTCTGGAGGGAGGGAATTTAGAATGTCAAAAACAGTTGTTCGTAAAAACGAATCGCTTGAAGATGCTCTTCGCCGTTTTAAACGTTCAGTTTCAAAAACTGGTACGTTGCAAGAAGCAAGAAAGCGTGAATTTTATGAAAAGCCAAGCGTAAGACGCAAGAAGAAGTCCGAAGCTGCTAGAAAGCGTAAATTCTAAAAGAGGGTGTAAGAATGAGTCTTCTCGAACGTTTAAATACCGATATCAAGCAAGCAATGAAGGATAAGGACAAAGAGAAGCTTTCCGTACTCCGAATGGTAAAGTCTTCGATTCAAAACGAGTCGATTAAGCACGGCAGAGACTTATCTGAAGAGGAAGAACTTACCGTATTGTCTCGTGAATTAAAGCAACGTAAAGACTCCCTCCAAGAATTTGATAAAGCCGGTCGTGAAGACTTGGTTCATAAATTACAAGGTGAAATTGTCATAGTCGAACATTATATGCCTGTACAATTATCTGAAGAAGAACTTGCAACAATAATTCGCCAAATAATTGCGGATGTAAATGCGACTTCCAAAGCGGATATGGGTAAAGTAATGGGTGCGCTTATGCCTAAAGTTAAGGGCAAAGCAGACGGAAGCCTTGTGAACAAACTTGTACAACAACATCTTTCATAAAAACCAAAAATGGCACCTTACCTTTGTAAGGTGCCATTTTTAAAGACTTCTACATAAATTTTACCATTTTCTCCTTTGTTCACCTGATTGCCACATTTTAAAAAAATAATCACTAATTTTTGAAACCTAGAAAACTTCTGTGCGTATTAACAAGTGAATAAGGTGAAAATATGAATAGTTTTTTGGAGAGGAGGACATTATGAAAAAAGTTCTTCGTATTAGTTATATTAGTGCCATATTACTTGCATTAGTATTATCCGTTCTTCCATTATTTCCAGGTCAGATTAGTAGCGCAGAGAAAGTGGTCCATGTGATTCCGATTAAAGGCAATGTAGAAAAGGGATTGCTTGCTTTTATCAATCGTTCCATTGATACTGCTGAAAAGCAAGGTGCAGACCTAATTGTGTTTGACATAAACACACCAGGTGGACTCGTTGATGCAGCCAGTGAAATAGCTGATAGCTTTCGAGGTACTACCATTGAAACGATAGCATTTGTTAATAATAGGGCATTATCTGCAGGTGCATACTTAGCCTTATATGCAGACAGGATCTACATGACACCAAGTGCAAGCATGGGGGCAGCTGCTGTCATAACTGGTGATGGTAATGCTGCTGATGATAAATCTCAGTCCTATTGGTTAAATGAAATGAAAAATGCGGCAGAATTAAATGGCCGCGACCCTAAATATGCAATGGGCATGGCAGATAAGGAAATTGACCTTCCAGAGGTTGGCGCGGAAAGAGGTAAGCTGGTCACTTTAGGACCTAATAACGCTTTAGAAGTTGGCTACTCAGAAGGAACGGTTAACAATCTTGATGACCTTTTAAGTCAAATAGGCTTTGAGGATGCACAAGTTGTAACGTCAGAGGTATCCTTTGCCGAAAAAATCGCTCGCTTTTTGACTGATCCGGTAGTAGTACCTATCCTTTTATCTATTGGCTCGCTAGGACTCGTACTTGAATTGTACTCACCTGGTTTTGGAATCCCTGGAGCGATGGGAATAAGTGCGTTACTATTGTTCTTCTATGGACATTTAGTTGCTGGACTTGCAGGTATGGAATCTATTATCTTATTTGTCATTGGAGTGGTTCTAATTGTCCTAGAGCTCTTTGTCCCAGGAGGGATTCTGGGAATACTCGGCCTTGGAGCAGTTATTGTAAGCTTCTTTTTGGCAACAGATGATATTGCAGGAATGGGGTTATCATTATTGATCGCTATGATAGTAACAGTTGCTGTTATGATATTGATGTTTACTGTATTTAGAAAGAGAATTCGTCTCTTCGACCGAATTGTGCTACGTGATTCCACAAATAGTGAACAAGGATACGTATCAAATGTCTCTAGAATTGAGTTGGTCGGGCAAGAAGGCGTTACATTGACTCCTTTAAGACCTGCAGGTACTGCAGTTTTTAATAGTGATGAAAGATTTGATGTTGTAACAGAAGGTAATTTTATTGGAGCGAACAAAAAGATACGAGTAATCAAAGCAGAAGGTTCCCGCATCGTAGTTAGAGAAATTCAATCTGCTGAATAATGTTTTAGGAGGAAATTATTATGTTAGATCCCGGTACTTTAATTATTTTACTTGCAGTGGTTTTAGGTATTATCTTTCTATCGGTTCTTCTTACGTTTGTACCAATCATGCTGTGGATTTCAGCATTGGCTGCCGGTGTAAGAGTTAGTATTTTCACACTTGTTGGGATGAGATTAAGACGTGTAATCCCGAGTAGAGTTATCAACCCTTTGATCAAAGCGCACAAAGCAGGTTTACCAGTTCAAACGAATCAGCTTGAGAGTCACTACTTAGCTGGTGGTAATGTGGACCGTGTAGTTAATGCACTAATTGCAGCTCAGCGTGCCAATATTTCATTATCATTTGAACGAGCAGCGGCAATTGACCTTGCTGGTCGTGATGTATTAGAAGCAGTGCAAATGTCCGTTAATCCTAAAGTAATTGAAACGCCATTTATCTCTGGTGTTGCGATGGATGGTATTGAAGTAAAAGCGAAAGCGCGTATAACAGTTCGTGCCAATATCGACCGTTTAGTCGGGGGTGCTGGTGAGGAAACAGTTGTTGCCCGTGTTGGGGAAGGTATCGTTAGTACGATTGGTTCCGCTGATAATCATAAGAAAGTACTAGAGCATCCTGATATGATTTCACAAACTGTATTATCTAAAGGTTTGGATGCAGGTACGGCATTTGAAATCCTATCTATTGATATTGCGGATATTGATATCGGGAAAAACATCGGAGCAGAGCTTCAAACAGACCAAGCAGAAGCAGATAAGAAAATTGCCCAAGCAAAAGCGGAAGAACGCCGCGCAATGGCCGTTGCACAAGAGCAGGAAATGCGTGCCCGCGTAGAAGAAATGCGTGCAAAAGTTGTCGAAGCAGAAGCAGAAGTTCCGCTTGCTATGGCAGAAGCATTACGCACTGGTAACATTGGTGTGATGGACTATATGAACATTCAGAATATCACAGCAGATACAGATATGAGAGATTCAATCGGTAAACTAACAGATCAATCTGAAGATGATGATAAAAAATAATAATAGAATATTAAAAAGTGCATAAGGCTATTTAAATAATAACCGCGCTCGAGCATACTACTAAGGCGAATAACGAAAAATACGAGCGTTTGTCAGTAGTTTGAGGGAATGCTTAAGTATTCCTTTTACTCCTCGATGAAAGGAGGATGCATTCTTTGGAGATAATCTTTGACTTACTAAGACAAAATCCATGGTTGATTCTTATTCTGTTTGGAATTTTGTCAGGATTATTTAGAAAAAGTCCAGAAGATAAGCAACAGAAGAATCGTCAGCAACAACAAACTCAACAGCGGCAACAAAAGCCGCAAGCAGCAAGGTCTCGCCAAGAAGACTATGAAGATTACAGACGCGAAAGTGCGGCAAAACCTGCATCTAATACTCAAGCATCTACAAGAACCGAAGAAAAACCCCGCATTGATTGGGACGTATTTGGAGAAGGGAAATTGGAAGAGCTTGAGCAAAAAATTCGTGAAAAAGTAAATCCCTATATGGAGAAAGTGGAAGAGAAAAGACAGCAAATTTCACCACTGGAAGATCGTATTAAGGATGAGATTGAAGATGTTACTACTTCCATGCAAGATATAGCCAAAGACAGTCCTATTTTCAAAAATGATTTGAAAAGGTCAGAAGGAAGAGTCGCTAACCCGCGATTGAAGATGAATCCTGACCGTGTTGTCGAAGGTGTAATGTGGTCAGAAATTCTTGGTCAGCCACGTGCAAGAAATCCGCATCGTCCTGTTTATTCGGAATACATTCAAAAGAAGAGATAATAAAAGCCCTTTGCATGTGTAATAATGCAAGGGGCTTTTGATTTATAAATTAATTTTAACCCTATATTCTCCCCAGTCCCCTTTCCTTCAAAAAATTCTGTATTAAACCCCCTTGTTTCTTCATACATATGAAAAGAAGGGGGGTCTTTCCATGCTGAAGAAATTTCGTTCCCGAATAAATAATTGGATTACGAACAATATGGAATTACCCGCAGATGTCATGATGGATCTGCCAAGAATTACAATGATTGGACAAATACATATATATATAGAAAATCACCGTGGATTATTAAAATTTAGTGATACGGAAATCCGTTTAATGCTTAAACAAGGGCAGCTCTTGGTGAAGGGGAATTCTTTTGTTATTAGAACTATCCTACCAGAAGAAATTCTCCTTGAAGGGAAAATAGATCAAGTCACGTATCTGGAAGAATAAATTAGGGGGATATTCATGAAAAATCAATGGATAAACTTTATTTCTGGAACTGTTAAAATAATCATTCATGGCAAGGGTGTAGAACGATTTCTTAATGATTGTACTAGAAGAGGAATTCAAGTTTGGAAAGTAAAAAAAATGGGTGAGGAAGCTTATACCTGCTATGTGCTTCTAAAAGATGTAAAAGCACTAAAAAGATTGATAAGAACACAGGATTGTACCTTTCGCTTTTTAACGAGGAAAGGCCTCCCTTTTATAGCAAGATATTCATGGAAGAACAGCGGAATTTTAATAGGTATTTTGATAGCTTTTATTTCGGTATTTCTCTTATCTAATATGGTATGGAGTATTGAAATTAAAGGAGCGGAACCAGCGACTGAGCATAAAATCATGCAGGAATTAGACAAGCTAGGTGTAAAAAAGGGGAAGTTTCAATTTTTTATAAAAGATGTCGAGAGTATTCAGAGGTATTTGACGGATACAGTTAATGAAATTACATGGATTGGTGTGGTTTTAAATGGGACATCCTATCACTTTGAAGTCGTTGAAAAAAATGAACCGAAAAAGATAGAGAATCCTTCTCCGAGGAGTTTGGTTGCAACGAAAAAGGCTATGATAACAAAAATCTACGTTGAAAAAGGACAACCAATGGTGCAAGTAAACGATCACGTGAAAAAAGGTCAGGTTCTTGTTTCCGGTATTATAGGGAAAGAGGGAAAGGAAAGGTCTATTGCTGCCATTGGAGAAGTACTTGGAGAAACATGGTATTTAACAGAGGTTGCTGTTCCAATAAAGACTAAATTATCCGTTTTGACTGGTGAGACGTATCGTAAACAGTATTTGAAATTTGGCAAGGTTAAGCTTCCAATTTGGGGATTATTTGAACCTGAATTTGCTCAGAAAGAGGAATATGAAGCAGAACGACCTTTCTTTTTTGGAAAATGGAAACTTCCGATTTCTTATGTAGATAAAACGATACACGAACAGGAAAAAGTGGAACGAATTTATGATGACGAGGAAGTGGTTGAACAAGCTATTTCCATTGGAAGAAAACAATTGCTTTCAAATTTTGGTAAAGATGCAGAGATAAAGGGTGAAAAAGTTTTGCGAACGACTAAGGAGAATGGTAAAGTAATGGTAGATATACACTTCCAAGTCATTGAAAATATCGTAAAAATCGAACCAATTACTCAAGGAGACTAATGAATGTCAGAAGAACTAGTGATGATGAATCAGCAACTTAAGAATCCGAACGAAGCTATAGCTTTGTTTGGGAATCAAGATGTACATCTAAAACGGATGGAAGAGGAATTAAATGTTTCCATTGTAACAAGAGGGGAAACTGTAAATGTTTCAGGTGATGTGAAAGATGTAGAAATGGTGGATGCAGTCCTCCAAAATTTACTTGAAGTCATCCGCAAAGGTGTCACTATTAGTGAGCGCGATGTCATTTATGCGATCCAGTTAGCAAGAGACAGTAAGCTAGATACCTTTCAAGAGTTATTTGAGGAAGAGCTTACGAAAAATGTTAAAGGCAAGGCTATAAGGGTCAAAACGCTCGGACAAAGACGTTATGTAGCAGCGATCCGTAAAAGTGACCTTGTTTTTGGAATTGGCCCTGCCGGTACTGGGAAAACGTATCTTGCAGTTGTTATGGCAATAACTGCATTAAAAAATGGACAAGTAAAGCGAATTATTCTTACACGTCCAGCAGTAGAAGCGGGTGAAAGTTTAGGGTTTCTCCCAGGTGATTTGAAGGAGAAAGTGGATCCTTATTTGCGACCATTATATGATGCATTGCATGATTTGTTTGGGGCAGAGCATACACAGCGGTTATTAGAAAGAGGAACTATTGAAATTGCACCTTTAGCATATATGAGAGGTAGAACACTTGATGATGCTTTTGTCATTTTGGATGAAGCCCAGAATACAACGACAGCCCAAATGAAAATGTTCTTAACGAGACTTGGCTTTGGATCAAAAATGGTGATAACAGGGGATATATCACAGGTAGACCTTCCAAAAGGAATGAAATCAGGTTTAGCTGTCGTACGTGATATATTAAAAAATACTTCCGGAATTCGATTTATTGAACTGGAACAATCCGATGTCGTTCGCCATCCTTTAGTAGCCAAAATTATTGACGCATACGATAAGCTAGAAGAGAAATGATGTGACTCTTAGATTGTTGCACTAAGCACGGAGCCCCCTGGGAGGTACTCTTGAAAAGAGTAATGAAGGGCTATAGTTATTTGTTGTCAGTCAGAAAGCCCCTTGATAGGGGCTCTTTCACTTGCTAAATACATAAAAAGGTCTAGCTCCAGCGCCTAGCCCCTCGAGTCTATAAACCAATCCGTCAAGAAGGTGAAACCCAACCTTCTCGGAGACCCAATTTATGTTTGTCACGGACTTGCAAAGGCACTTGCGCTTTTCTTATTATGGATATGTCGTTTTGGAGGGAGAAGAGGGATAGTGAAAAAGAAAGTAAAGAGATGGAATTTTTCTTTTCAGCATCTAAAAAACTTCAAGTTTTACCATATAATCATTTATTTTCTTTTAGGGCTTATTATGTTCGGATTAATGTTTAGCAATGTGAAGCCGGAAGAAATTAATGTACAGCTTTTTTCACAAGCTGAAAAGACGATTGTAGCCCCTCACAGCTTTGAAGATAGGGAAGCAACAGAACTATTAAGGAGAGAAGCAGAAGATAGTGTGCCAAATCAATATAATAGGGATAAAGATAAGGCATACCAGCAGGTTGCAAGGATTGAAAGTTTCTTTGGAGAGCTTCGCGCGACACAAAGTGAGTCTTCAGAACTTGCTAGAAAATCGGCTGAAAACACCCCTCCTACTACAGATGAGGAAGAGGAATCATCTGATAATCAAGAACCACCTCCACCACCCGAACTCTCAGATGAGGAAAATTTAGAGCTATTGAAAAAGAATCTTGAGGGTCAAATTCCATCCCAATGGGAAGAAGAATTAGATGATGGAAATTTGTTATTCTTGTTTGGCCTACCTTCCTCGGATTTGAATCAATATAAAGAAGCATCGGCGACGGCAATAATAAATGCTATGTCACGTGATATTCAGACTCCTGAACACCTTGCTGAAGCAAGAAACAGTGTTAGAACAGAATTGACTCAATCAGGGAATATACCAGGAGTTATTATCAATTTATCTAGTCTTGCTGTAATAAACAATGTTATTTTCGATTCAGCATTGACACAGGAGAAGAAACAAGAAGCGATTGATGCAGTGGAGTCAGTGCGTATTTCACAAGGTGATACCATAGTGAAGGCTGGCCAATACATTGATCGCGAGACATATAGACTTTTAAATGCGGCAGGATTTGGAGACCAATCCCGTAGTATTACTCCTTTTGTTGGCTTGTTAGTAATGATTGTTTTGATGCTATCTTCTTTGATATATCTGTTTAGGAATATTGACACAACCATCCATAGTAAGAATACGTATTTGACAATGTATCTATTGATTTTTTCTATTACCTTGGTCCTTATGAAAATATTTAGCTTTTTTCAGACATTAAATTCAACTGAAATAGGTTATATCGCACCAGTTGCAATGGGAGCCATGCTTATTAAAATGCTGATAAATGATCGCATAGCGATTATATCAAGTATTATTTTAGGTTTTTGCGGCAGCTTTATTTTCAACTTAGTACCTGGAGCTATGAACTATACCGTTGGCTCTTATTTAATCATCTCGGCAGTAGCATCAGTGCTTTTCTTGAATCAACATAACAGAAGGCTCACCATTCTCCAAACGGGATTATTTGTTTCTTTCATCAATGTGGTAACAGTTATTGCTATGGTTCTTTTAACCAACAAGGACTTGACAGGAATGACCGAGCTATTAGAGCTAGGCATAAATGGGACAATGGCTGTAGGATCTGGAATAGTGTCTGCAGTATTAACAATAGGTATTCTGCCATTTTTAGAAGTAGGTTTTGGTATGCTATCAACGATGAAGCTCTTGGAATTGTCCAACCCGAATCATCCTCTGCTACGTAAAATATTGATGGAAACTCCTGGGACATACCACCACAGTGTTATGGTGGCCAATCTATCTGAATCTGCTTGTGAAGCAGTTGGGGCAAACGGTTTGTTAGCACGGGTTGCATCCTATTATCATGATATCGGAAAAACGAAAAGGCCAAGTTATTTTATAGAAAACCAAATGGGGCAAGTTAATCCACATGACAAGCTACCGCCACAAACTAGTAAAAATATTATTATTGCTCATGCTACGGATGGTGCTCAAATATTGAAAGATCATAATATGCCGAAAGAAATAGTCGATATTGCAGCACAACATCATGGGAATACTTTATTAAAGTATTTTTATCATAAAGCGAAAGAAAAAAATGATACTGTTTCAGAAGATGACTATCGTTATCCTGGACCGAAGGCTTCGACAAAAGAAGCTGCGATTGTCGGTACTGCCGATAGCATTGAAGCAGCCGTACGATCGTTAGACAATCCTACGCCAGATAAAATTGAAAATATTGTTAAAGCTATAATTAAGGACAGACTTCAAGATGGGCAATATAGTGAATGTTCGTTAACATTTAGTGAGCTTGAAGATATCGGAAAATCATTTTGTGAAACATTGCAAGGAATTTTTCATTCCAGAATTGAATATCCGAAGGGAGATGAAGAATCTTGATCGAATTAGACATGTATGATGAAACCTCAGCATTAAATGAGGAGCAATTAAATGAGATCAATAGTCTCTTAACATTTGCGGCAAAAAAAGAAGGGGTGGAAACTGGAGCAGAATTGTCGGTGACCTTTGTGGATAATGAACGTATCCAGGAAATAAATCGCGAATACCGTGATAAGGATCGTCCAACAGATGTAATTTCCTTTGCTATGGAAGAGTTGGGAGAAGGTGAAATGGAAATACATTATCAAGATGATGCCCCTCGAATACTCGGAGATATTGTTATTTCAGTTCCAAAAGCAGAAGAGCAGGCGAAAGATTATGGACATTCCCTAAAACGAGAGCTAGGCTTTTTGGCGCTTCACGGTCTGCTACATTTGCTAGGCTATGATCATGAAAATGAAAAAGATGAAAAAGAAATGTTCGATAAACAAAAGGAAATATTGAATGCTTATGGACTCAAAAGAACATAAAGGGAAGGGATTTAGGGGTTCATTCGCCAAAAGTTTCCATTATGCACTGGAAGGATTCTTACTTGTACTTAAAACAGAGAGAAACATTAAAATACATTTAATAATTGCTTCCGTAGTTATTTTAATCTCGATTTACTTTCAACTATCAACCATTGAATGGGCCATTGTTTTTTTGGTCATTGCGATAATGATTGTTATCGAAATTATCAACACAGCAATTGAGAATGTGGTGGATCTTGTAACAGAAGATTACCATCCGCTTGCTAAAGTAGCGAAAGATGTAGCGGCTTCCGCGGCTTTAGTTTTTGCTTGTATCTCTGTAATAATTGGTGTAATCTTATTTAGCCCTTATATTATAGAAATGCTTTAGTCACAAATATTACAGAAGTCGTTTTAGCATATTACAAAAATGAATCGTAATGTCGCATTTTCCTTATTTTCGTCTAGGTTTGATCGAGTGTACAGAACTTAACTCAAAATCCGTTATTTTGCTATTAAAGGGCTTAAATTGACGAAAAGTAACATTAAAAATACCAAGGAAATATTAAATCTGTTAAATAAATTGAAAATTTAAAATTTTTTATATTGTTACTTAATTTTAACGTGATTTATAAATGGAAATAAGGTAAAATATATATAACGCGCACCTGAAGCTTACAGAAGAAAGGAAGAAGCAACTGTGAACATCAAGGAATTAATCAAAGAAGCAAAAGCAGCACGAGAATTAGCTTATGTACCCTACTCAAAATTCCAAGTTGGGGCTGCCTTGTTAGGTAAAGACGGAAAGGTCTATCGCGGATGCAATATTGAAAACGCTGCTTATAGCATGTGTAACTGTGCGGAAAGAACCGCTTTATTTAAAGCGTATTCAGAAGGAGCAACGCAATTTGAAGCAATTGCTGTTGTAGCTGATACGAAAAGACCTGTTCCACCATGTGGGGCATGCCGACAAGTTATTTCAGAGTTATGTGCACCTGAAATGAAAGTGATCCTGACAAACCTTCATGGTGATGTACAAGAGCTAACTGTTGCGGAACTACTGCCTGGAGCCTTTTCACCGGAGGACTTAAATGCATAATATAACTAATACGGAATATAAATCAGGCTTTGTTTCTATAATTGGCAGACCGAATGTAGGTAAATCGACATTTTTAAATCGAGTGATTGGTCAAAAAATTGCCATAATGAGTGACAAACCACAAACTACTAGAAATAAAATTCAAGGTGTATTTACACAAGATGATGCACAAATTGTATTTATTGATACACCAGGTATCCATAAGCCGAAGCATAAATTAGGCGACTTTATGATGAAGGTTGCACAAAACACGTTAAAAGAGGTAGACCTTATCTTATTTATGATTAATGCAAAAGAAGGTTTAGGTAAAGGTGACGAATTTATTATTGAGAAGCTTAAGGAAACATCTACACCTGTTTACTTGGTAATCAACAAAATTGATGAAATTCACCCTGATGACCTACTACCACTAATGGAGACATATAAAGGCTTGTTTCCATTCAAGGAGATTATTCCGATTTCTGCTCTGCAAGGGAACAATGTAGAAATTCTATTGGAGCAAATAAAGAAATTTCTTCCTGTTGGTCCGCAATATTATCCAGCAGACCAAGTAACCGATCACCCGGAACGCTTTATCATTGCTGAGCTCATTCGTGAGAAAGTACTTCATCTAACAAGAGAAGAAGTTCCACACTCCATAGCAGTGGCCATTGATTCGATAAAGAAACGGGAAAATAAAGATATTGTCGATATTCAAGCGACTATCGTTGTGGAGAGAGATTCACAAAAAGGGATCGTTATTGGAAAACAAGGAAAAGTGCTAAAAGAAGTGGGACAAAAAGCCAGAACTGATATTGAAGCATTATTAGGTTCAAAAGTATTCTTGGAACTTTGGGTAAAGGTACAGAAAGATTGGCGTAATAAACAATCACAACTTAGGGATTTCGGCTTTAAAGAGGATGAATATTAATCTAAAAAGACGAGCGTAATCGAAGTATTTGCCCTTGCAATAAATTTACAATATTTATCTAACATGTTTTGACCCTCCTAAGGTCATCATAGTCATATAGGAATTGGAACAAGTATGCTGGTCTTTATTACAGAAAGGGTGGGATTTGCAATGTTGGATTTTACCTGGAAAATATTTAAGGAAACAGGTAATATTGATACTTATCTGCTTTTTAAAGAGCTTGAAAAAGATAATGTTGATTTGCCCGAACAATCAGAGGAGCTAGCTAATCGCGACTTACCAATTTCATAATATTTATTGACTGATGCCATAAGGCAATCTGCATAATTAACTGTAGATTGCCTTTTATTATGCATGACATTACAATAAATAATATATTAATGACGGATGGTGTCCAACTTGTTGCATAAATGTGAAGGAATTGTAATCCGTACAAATGCCTACGGAGAAAATAACAAAATATTAACTATCTTCTCAGAAGAACTTGGTAAAGTTGGTGTGATGGCAAGAGGGGCAAACAAGCCAAGCAGTCGCTTTACTGCTGTTTCACAACTGTTTTCACATGCGACTTTTGTATTTCAAAGAGGTACTGGTTTAGGAAGTCTCCAACAAGGCGAGATCATGGACTCCATGAGATCTATTAGAGAGGATATTTTTTTAACAGCCTATGCCTCATACATAGTAGAATTAATGGATAAGGTAACTGAGGAAGGAATAAGGAACCAAGCCTTGTACAAGCTGTTATATCAAGTACTGCATTTTATGGACGATGGATATGACCCGGAAATTTTGACCTTTATTTACGAATTGAAAATGTGTGATAGGATTGGTATCACGCCTCAATTGAATGGTTGTGCATCTTGTGGTGCTAAAGAAGGGAACTTTGCCTTTTCAATCAAAGAAGGTGGTTTTCTCTGTAATCGATGTTTTCATAAAGATTCTCATTTAATTAAAATTAGCCCTGCAACTTTAAAAATTTTAAGAGCTTTATATTATTATGATTTAGACAGAATGGGCAATATTACATTGAAAGAGGAAACTCGAAAAGAAATCAGATTTGTCATCGATGAATATTATGAAGCATATTCTGGTATTATGTTAAAATCAAAACGTTTTTTGAAGCAAATGGGGGCTTTGAAGGCGAATTTTGAACAAAATGACCGTACGTGATTGACTTTATTATGGAAATCATTTATTATCCAATTACGTTCATTATGATTGCTTTGAAGGAAAGTAGTACTTATCCAACCTGATTAAAGCGAACCTGGGATAGTGCGAGCCGGGGAATACGGGCGATAAAGAAGGCGTTCTGGAGCAATACGGATAAAGTGGTAGAAGGATATTTTCTTTCTACAAGTAGGGTGGAACCGCGGGAGAACCTCTCGTCCCTATGCTAACAATTGCGTTGGCGTAGAGACAAGAGGTTTTCCTTTTTCTTTTGCCAACAGATTCTTCAAAGGATGGTGTCACAATGAATATCCAAAACATGATATTAACCTTACAAAAGCATTGGTCAGAACAAGGCTGTATCTTAATGCAAGCTTATGACGTCGAAAAAGGAGCAGGTACGATGAGTCCGTATACTTTCTTAAGAAGTATTGGACCAGAACCTTGGAACGTTGCCTATGTGGAACCTTCAAGAAGACCTGTCGATGGGCGTTACGGAGAAAACCCAAATCGTCTTTACCAGCATCATCAATTTCAAGTCATTATGAAACCTTCACCTGACAATATTCAAGAGCTTTATTTAGAATCTCTTGAAAAGTTGGGCATTGACCCACTTAAACATGACATTCGCTTTGTGGAAGACAATTGGGAAGCTCCGACATTAGGTGCTGCAGGTCTAGGTTGGGAGGTTTGGTTAGATGGAATGGAAATTACTCAATTTACTTATTTCCAACAAGTTGGTGGTATTGAATGTAAGCCAGTTTCAGTAGAAATTACGTATGGTATTGAGCGCTTGGCTTCATATATCCAAGATAAAGAGAATGTGTTTGATCTGGAGTGGACAGAAGGATTTAAGTATAGAGATATCTTCTTACAACCGGAATATGAACATTCTAAATATACATTTGAGACATCCGATGCTAATATGCTGTTTTCTTTGTTTGATATTTATGAAAAAGAGGCGCATCGACAAATGGATCATGGACTTGTCCATCCAGCCTATGATTATGTTTTAAAGTGCTCCCATACATTTAATCAATTAGATGCAAGAGGTGCCATTTCTGTAACGGAAAGAACAGGATATATCGGCCGTGTTCGTAATTTAGCAAGAAAAGTTGCCAGAACTTTCTATGACGAAAGAGAAAAATTAGGCTTTCCTATTTTAAAAAAGGAGGAGAATCTACATGAGTAAACGGGATTTTTTGTTTGAAATTGGTCTGGAAGAGATGCCTGCAAGATTTGTAACCGACTCCATGAATCAACTTCATGAGAAAGTGGCTGCATGGCTAGCAAATAACCAATTACCTTATGATTCAATTCGTGTGTATTCTACTCCGAGAAGATTAACGGTCCTTGTAGAAGGTCTGGTAGAAAAGCAAGAGGATGTTACTTTAGAAGCTAAAGGTCCAGCAAAAAAAGTAGCTCTTGCAGAGAACGGAGAATGGTCTAAAGCAGCCCAAGGTTTTACGAGAGGTCAAGGCCTTAGTGTGGAGGATATCTACTTTAAAGAAATAAATGGAGTGGAATATGTCCACGTTCAGAAACATGTAAAAGGTAAAGAAACGAAAGAACTTCTCTCTTCCATTTCAACGGTGGCAACAAGTCTCCACTTTCCAAAAAACATGCGCTGGGCAGACGAAGAACTACGATATGTGCGTCCGATAAAATGGTTAATTGCATTATTTGGAACCGAAATAATACCAGTTGAGATTGCAAAGGTAGTAGCCGGACGAAAAACCTTTGGACATCGTTTCCTTGGTGGAGAAATGGAACTAGCAGGTGCAGCGAGCTATTCAACCAATCTGTTGGCTAATTATGTAATTGTTGACCCGGTTGAAAGAAAAGAAGCGATTAGACAACAGCTTTCCCGTCTTAGTGAAGAAAACGGATGGAATATTCCAGTTGATGAAGACTTGTTAGAGGAAGTGAATAACCTTGTCGAGTATCCAACTGCACTATTTGGTACGTTTGAGTCTGAGTTCCTATCGTTGCCGGAGGAAGTCCTTATTACTTCTATGAAGGAACATCAGCGTTATTTTCCGGTAAAAAGTAAAGACGGTAAACTTCTTCCTTATTTCGTAACAGTCCGTAATGGAAATCATGAGAATTTGGACATTGTTGCAAGAGGAAATGAAAAAGTATTACGAGCAAGATTATCAGATGCAGCCTTCTTTTCAAAAGAGGATAAAAAACTAGTTATTGATGAGGCTGTAAAAAAGTTGGATAAAATCGTATTCCATGAAGAAATCGGGACAACAGGAGACAAAGTTAGACGTGTACAATCCATCGCATTATCACTTGCAAAACTGTTAGACATGGATGAAGAAGCGATTATTCACTTAAGTCGTGCAGCATCTATTTATAAATTCGATCTAGTTTCACATATGGTATATGAATTTCCAGAATTGCAAGGAATCATGGGAGAAAAATATGCCATTGAAAAAGGAGAAAGTCCTGAAGTTGCTCAAGCGATCAATGAACACTACATGCCACGCTCTGCAGAAGACCAAACTGCTTCAAGTGACATCGGTGCAGTGCTTAGTATTGCAGAAAAAATGGATACCATTGTCAGCTTTTTTGCAATTGGAGTAACACCGACAGGATCACAGGATCCTTACGCATTAAGAAGACAAGCATCGGGTATTATCCAGACATTAATCAATAAAGAATGGGCGGTTTCAATTGAAACTACTGTTTCTTCACTGGTTGACAGATATATTAGTGACGGAATCGCAAAAAATGCTAAAGAGAATATTCTTGCAGAGTTATTAGCGTTCTTTAAATTAAGAGTAAAACACAATTTATCAGACCGTGGAATCCGTTATGATATTGTAGATGCCCTTCTTGACCTTCCTTTAGATAATGTTTGTGCTACTGTAAGAAAAGCAGAAACATTAAACATAAAAAAGGATGATGCAAGCTTTAAAGAAACGATGGAATCATTTAGCAGAGTTTGCAACATCGCAAAGAAAGCAACTTCCTCCGAACTAGTTCAAGAAAGCCTATTACAACAAATAGAAGAACAAAACTTATATAACCAAATTAAAGAAAAAAGGGAGCAAATAACTAGAGCTGCTAATTCACAACAATTTGCCTTGGTTTATGAAGAGCTAGCTTCCTTAAAAATGGTAATCGATGAATTCTTTGATAATACGATGGTGATGGTAGATGACGAAAAGATCCGCTCGAACCGATTAGCTCTCATGGTAGAATTGGCAGATTTAATTTCCATTTTCGGAAATGTAAATGGGATTCTTGTAAAGTAAGTGTATATTTTTCAAGTAATAATATCTAAAGAAGCTTTGATTAAGACAAAGTTCACCCCTTGTGATAAAATAGTTCAACAGAAATAGGCTGGCTAGTATCAACTAAAAGAGGTCAGCCTCTTTTCATTTTTTCTGTTTAAAAGTATAATTAGTATATATTTTTAACTAAATAGTATGTCATAAATGATAGCAATAAATAATGTTATTTCTACATAAGTTGAACTTGCAAACTTTTTTATATAAGGCGGTGAACGACAATCGAACTGAATAAAAGACAAGAAACAATCCTGCAAATTGTGAAAGAGCAAGGCCCTGTGACCGGTGAAGCCATTGCAGAACAGTTAAGTTTGACAAGGGCGACCCTTCGACCGGATCTTGCAATATTAACTATGGCAGGCTATTTGGATGCAAGACCACGTGTGGGATATTTCTATACTGGCAAAACTGGATCGCAATTGTTGTCTGAAAAGATAAATAAAATTCAAGTGACTGATCATCAGTCCATTCCGGTTGTTGTGCATGAAAGTGTATCGGTGTATGACGCCATTTGTACAATGTTCCTTGAAGATGTGGGAACCCTATTTGTAGTAGATAAGTTCTCTATTATTGTCGGTGTACTCTCAAGAAAGGATCTTCTGCGTACAAGTATCGGAAAACAGGAGTTAACTTCTATACCTGTAAATATTATTATGACAAGAATGCCCAACGTGACCTATTGTTTCAAAGAGGACCTGATTATTGATGTCGCGAAAAAATTGATCGAGAAACAAATTGATGCTCTTCCAGTCGTTAAGCAGACGGATAAAGGCTATGAAGTAATTGGTAGAATCACAAAAACCAACATTACAAAAGTACTTGTCGCCTTGGCACATGATGAAATCATTTAGATTGGAGGAGAACTATGGAGAAGAGAACGGTATACATTGTATCAGATTCTGTTGGGGAAACAGCAGAGCTTACAGTAAAGGCAGCTATTAGCCAATTTAATGGGGCAAACTTTCATTTGAAAAGAATTCCATATGTGGAAGATATCGCGACGATAACAGAAGTGATTTCAATTGCTAAGTTAAATAAAGCACTTGTTGCATTTACGCTTGTCGTTCCTGAAATGAGAAATCATCTCATTGAAATAGCTAAAAATGAAGGAGTACCAGTTTACGATATCATTGGACCGCTTGTTGACTTAATGGAACAAGAATATGGAGTTACACCTAAGTATCAGCCTGGCCTTGTGCGTAAGTTAGATGATGACTACTTTAAAAAGATTGAGGCAGTGGAATTTGCCGTAAAATATGATGATGGGCGAGATCCAAGAGGTATTATCAAAGCAGACATAGTTTTAGTAGGTGTATCAAGAACTTCTAAAACCCCACTATCACAGTATTTGGCCCATAAACGCCTGAAAGTAGCAAACGTCCCAATCGTTCCCGAGGTTGACCCACCGGAAGAACTTTATAAGGTTAACCCTCAAAAATGCTTCGGTTTAAAAATAAGTCCAGAAAAATTAAACGATATCCGGAAGGAACGCTTAAAGGCTTTAGGGTTAAATGACAAAGCAGCTTATGCGAATCTAGAAAGAATAAAGGAAGAATTAACATTTTTTGATTCTGTCGTAAATAAAATAGGATGTGAGGTTATTGATGTTACCAATAAAGCTGTAGAAGAAACAGCCAATCTTATTGCTAATATTTACAATAGCCGCCTAAAATAAGAGCGCTTCTACAAGTGCTCTTTTTTATGGTCTAGACGGTCTAAATATCACTAGTTAAATTAGTAGTAAAATACATAAGTTTATATTATAATAAAAAATTGTGATAAAAAAATTAATCCATTAGGTTTAGAGTGGTGGATTATCGAATAAACTAAAACTAACAATATGTCAAGGACACATCTAAAGTTTCGTTCGACAACTGCAAAAAAGATATCGAAAAAAGAAGGTTTTTGGGAAGGGATGTAGAAACCATTTAACATGCAAAATAATCGTAAACCTACAATATGGGTGGACGCTGATGCTTGTCCTGTAAAAGAAGAAATTAGCAGAATAAGTCATACATATAAATTGGATGTGTATTACATTGCTTCCTATTCCCACGTCATGACCAATAAAACGGAAGGACACTGGACATATGTTGATGATGAAAAAGAGTCAGCAGATATGTATATTCTAAATCATGCGAAAAGACTAGATATCGTAGTTACCCAAGATATTGGTCTTGCAAGTATGCTTGTGTCACGAAACGTTTATGTTCTCTCTCCACGTGGAAAACAGTATGAAGAGAGTGAAATGGAAACGAGCCTTCATATGAGATTTCTTTCCGCAAAAGAACGAAGAAAAGGGAACCATTCAAAAGGTCCAAAAGCTTTTACAAATACAGACAGGGAAAGATTTGTCCATACACTTAAAAAAACTTTGTCGAAAATTGCAGGAATTCTCGAATAGAGAGAGAATTAATAGTCACGGAGTGTTGTTATGAATTATCGAATTCCTGAACAAACCATTGATCAAATCAGACAGTCTAACGACATAGTTGATGTTATAAGTGAATATGTGCAATTAAAGAAACAAGGCCGTAATTATTTCGGACTTTGTCCTTTTCACGGAGAAAGTACCCCCTCTTTTTCAGTTTCTCCTGATAAACAAATCTATCATTGTTTTGGTTGTGGTGCAGGAGGAAATGCTTTTAATTTTGTGATGGAGATAGAAGGTATAAGCTTTGTAGAGGCTGCACAAAAGCTTGCAAAGTCCGCCAATGTGGAAGTGGATGTACCTGATACTTCTAACTTAGAACAAGCCAAAAAGCCAAGTGATACAAAATGGATGATGGACGCCCATGCTTTACTTCATAAATTTTACCATCATTTATTGTTAAATACAAAAGAAGGGCAAGAAGCGTATGACTATATCACCGGGAGAGGCTTTACCGATGAAGTATTAAAGAGGTTTGGAGTTGGTTATTCTCTTAATAGTTGGGATTTTGCATTGAAATTCCTTAGTAAAAGAGGATACAGCTCACAGCTTCTCGAAAAGGCAGGCTTATTAATTGAAAAGGAACATACTGCGGAGTACTATGATAGATTCAGAAATAGAATTATGTTTCCGATTCATGACCACAAAGGGAATGTCATAGCTTTTTCCGGGAGAGTATTATGTGAAGGAGAACCGAAATACTTAAATTCTCCAGAAACCACCATATTTAATAAAAGCAAGATACTTTATAATTTTCACCAGGCACGCCCTCATTTTAGAAAATTAGAACGTGTCATTCTCTTCGAGGGATTTGCTGATGTTATTGCTGCAGACGGGGCAGGATTTCCAAACTCTATCGCTACAATGGGGACTTCTCTTACAGAGGATCATGCAAGAATAATCCGAAGACACGTCGAAAATGTCACCATCTGTTATGATGGAGACAATGCTGGTGTGGAAGCGGCATACAAGGCGGCATCACTTCTTATCCAGCAAGGTTGTTATGTAAGAATTGCTATGCTTCCTGATAAAATGGACCCTGATGACTATATCCGCAGCAAAGGACCTGATTCCTTTAAGCAGGATGTAATAGGGGCAAGTTTAACGTTTATGTCATTCAAGCTATTGTTTCTGCGTAGAGGTAGAAACATGAAGGATGAAGGAGAAAGAATCCGGTATGTAGAAGATGTGTTAAAAGAAATCAGCATGCTTAACAAGGCGGTTGAGCGTGATCACTATCTACGTCAATTATCAGATGAGTTTTCCATTTCACTGGATGCTTTAAAGGAACAGCAATTCCAAGTTTATAAATCTCTTAAGCAAAAAAAGGATTATACTGAACAAAATAGAATAAATATAGCTAATAGGCCAAAAGTATTCACCCAGGCACTAAAACCCGCCTACTTAAATGCTGAAAGATACTTAGTGGCACATATGTTGAAAAACAAAAGTGTATCTGAAAAAGTTCAAGATTCCATTCAAGGGTCCTTTATTTTAGAAGAGCATCGTGCCATAGCTACCTATCTTTATGCTTTTTATGAAGAAGGATATGAGCCTAATGTCAGTATTTTCATGGAACGCATCCCAGAGCCGGATTTAAAGAGGGTCATTTCTGAACTGGGAATGTTGCACCTTGAGGAAGAAATAAGTGAGGCAGTCCTGCATGATTATATGAAACAGGTGTTTAATTATCCAAAGTTGTTAACAATAAAAGATAAAGAACAAGAAAAGAAACAAGCAGAAGCACAAAGTGATTTTCTAGGTGCTGCAAAAATCGCGATGGAAATTATCCAAATGAAAAAAGAGTTAAAACAATAAATATACCTCTTTATCGCGTTCAATGTTGGAAGGAGGGGACATTTGATGCCTGAAAAATCAGCGCAATCAAAAGAGATGGAAACAGAATTAACCATCGACCAAGTAAAAGAACAGTTAACAGAGATAGGTAAAAAACGTGGTGTCCTAACCTATGAAGAAATTGCCGAGAAGATGGCTGGATTTGAGATAGAATCAGATCAAATGGATGAATACTACGAATACCTTGGAGAGCAAGGGGTAGAGATTATCAGTGAAACAGAAACTGATGATGATCCAAATACCCAACAACTTGCAAAAGAAGAAGAGTTTGATCTTAATGACCTTACAGTACCTCCTGGGGTGAAAATCAATGACCCAGTTAGAATGTACTTGAAAGAAATTGGGCGAGTAGACCTTCTTTCCGCCGAAGAGGAAATCAATTTGGCAAACCGAATTGAAGAAGGCGATGAAGAAGCAAAAAGACGCCTTGCAGAGGCAAACCTTCGTTTAGTAGTTAGTATTGCAAAACGATATGTCGGTCGTGGGATGCTCTTTCTTGACTTAATTCAAGAAGGTAATATGGGGCTTATCAAAGCAGTAGAAAAATTTGATTACCGAAAGGGCTTCAAATTTTCTACATATGCCACATGGTGGATTCGACAAGCTATAACACGTGCAATTGCTGACCAAGCAAGAACGATCCGTATTCCAGTTCATATGGTAGAAACGATAAATAAATTAATTCGTGTTCAACGTCAACTCTTGCAAGATTTAGGACGTGAACCATCACCTGAAGAAATCGCAGAAGACATGGACCTTACCCCAGATAAAGTACGTGAAATTCTAAAGATTGCTCAGGAGCCTGTTTCACTTGAAACACCGATTGGGGAAGAGGATGATTCTCACCTAGGTGATTTCATTGAAGACCAGGATGCTACATCACCTTCAGATCATGCAGCATACGAACTCTTAAAAGAACAATTGGAAGATGTTTTAGATACGCTAACTGATCGTGAAGAAAACGTATTAAGACTCCGTTTTGGCTTAGATGATGGTCGTACAAGAACTTTAGAAGAAGTCGGTAAAGTGTTCGGTGTTACGAGAGAACGTATCCGTCAAATTGAAGCCAAGGCGCTTCGTAAATTAAGACACCCTAGCCGCAGCAAGCGTCTAAAAGATTTCCTTGAATAGAAAAATGCGTTATGGAAATAGTTTGCTTTTTATAAAAGAGTAGACTATTTCTCTTTTTTTGCAATTCAGTAATTTTTAAATTTTCAGTTATCTGCTGATACACCTGCATTAGGAGTGTAAGATGTGAATAGACAAAGGAAAGAAACCATTATCCAGGAAATAGAATATTGGAAAAAAAGTCGCCTATTACCGGAGCAATACTGTAATTATTTGATGGCACTATATACAGAGGGCGAAGAACCCATTCGTTTAGTAAAAAGAAAAATATTTAAACAAGTATATGCGATACTATTGTGTTTGTTGGTACCAATAACATTTCTTGTCATTTATTTTACTGAAATGCAAGTTGATTTGCAAATGCTCCTAGTAACTTTTTTTGTTTTCCTTTCTATTATTGGTTTTTTTGTTTTTCGGGAAGAACAATTACTTCAGCACATTACAGTAACGATAAAAGCGATTTTAATTCTTATCCTAACGATAAAAGTATTGGATATTATGGAGATTCAAATGCCAGGAACCTTTATATTCATAACAATCCAAGCTTTAATATGGTTTTTGATAGGCTACTTGAAGAAATGGTACTACCTAAATATTGCAGCAATATTAACGATGGTTTTGTTAGTGGTGAAAGTTATCGTAATGTAGTTTTTAAATAATTTTATAATTTTAAAAAGTTGTGAAAATTCCCTTGAATCCATTATAATACAAATGAAAGCGTATTCAATAGGTGTTAGATGGAAGAAAATGATTAGCTCTGGCTTTTGTTTTCTAAACAACAAGGGGGGAATAGTTTTGAATTTTGATTTGACGTCAGAACAAGCGATGATTAAGAAAACAATTAAAGAGTTTTCTGATGAAGTGGTGGCACCTGGTGCACTACAACGTGATCGTGATAAAAAGTTTCCGATTGAGATTTTCAAACAATTATCAGATTTAGGAATGATGGGTCTCCCATTTCCAGAAGAATATGAAGGGGCAGGAGCAGATACTGTAAGCTTTGCCATAGTGGTCGAAGAATTGAGCCGAGCATGTGGATCCACTGGGATAACTTATTCTGCACATGTCTCTCTAGGTGGAGCCCCACTTAACCTTTTTGGTACAGAAGAACAGAAGCAGAAGTATTTAGTGCCAATCTGTAGAGGTGAATCGTTAGGTGCATTTGGGTTAACGGAACCAAATGCCGGATCAGATGCCGGTGGAACCCAAACTACCGCAATAGAAGATGGAAGCGACTACATCATTAATGGGAATAAATGTTTTATTACAAATGCAACATACTCCAAACATCTTGCCTTGACAGCCATAACAGATAAGCAAGGGAATGAAAAAGAAATTTCTGCAATTATTGTTCCGACTGATGCAAAAGGTTTTGAGGTTATAGATAACTACGAAAAAATGGGACTAAATGCTTCCAATACAACCGAACTGGTTTTAGAAGATGTCCGAGTACCACAAGAGAATTTACTGGGTAAGCGCGGAGAGGGCTTCAGACAGTTTTTAATTACTCTAGATGGTGGGCGTATCGGTATAGGTGCTATGGCGGTTGGTATTGCACAAGCCGCTTTTGAGCGAGCGCTCGCTTACTCTCAAGAGAGAAAACAATTTGGACGTTCCTTATCCAGTTTTCAAATTAATCAATTTAAGTTGGCTGATATGGCCATGAAACTTGAACTGGCAAGAACGATGGTATATAAAGCCGCTTGGTTAAAAGATCAAGGTAGACCTTTTTCAAAAGAAGCATCTATGTGCAAACTATATGCATCAGAGGTTTGTATGGAAATTGCAGACCAAGCCGTTCAACTCCACGGTGGTTATGGCTACATGAAAGAATATCATGTAGAGCGTTTTATGCGTGACGGAAAGCTATTAGAAATAGGAGAAGGGACATCAGAAGTGCAAAGAATGGTGATTGCCCGCTCTTTAGGAATATAATTACAAAAATATTTTGCCATGACACATGCCTTTTCTTTGATTGAGGTATAATAACTATTAAGTTTCAAGAAAACCTTCATCCGAAAAGATGAAGGTTTTTGTCTAAACTGTGAATTTCAGAGAGAAGTTAGCATTTTAGTCTTTTCCTATAGTAAAATATAAAGTAAAATAGAGAGTGCTTGTATAAGAATTGACTCACGTACATGTACATAAGGAGGTTTGAATAGCATGAATCGTAACCCACTTATTCCTTTTGCATTCATTGCAGTACTAGGTTTAGGACTCATGTTCTTATTATCTTTCGTTGGACTTAATCAAGCGGAAAAAATTGCGTCCGGCGAAGATGAAGTAGTAGATTTATCTGCAGAAGAAATTTATCAGCAAGGCTCTTGTATCGGCTGTCATGGTGGAAACTTAGAAGGAGCAGGTGCTGCGCCGGCATTAACGGATGTTGGTGAGAAACTTTCCGAAGAGGAAATTAAAGACATCATTATTAATGGACAAGGTTCAATGCCAGCTAACCAAGCGACACCTAAAGAAGCAGAAATTCTTGCTGAGTGGCTTGCTAATGGAGCTCAAAGTGAAGAAGGCGAAGAAGGCGAAGAATAATTTAGTTCATTAAGAAAACGTTTTACTATATAGGCTATGTTAAAGTGGACGGTCTAACCCTTGCAAGTCTTGATGAAAATCAACTTCCAAGTTTAACAGTGCTATAAAATAAAAAAATCCTTTGCATTTGTGAAGGGTTTTTTTTACTAAATATGAAAGAATAATGGAAGCCCCTCAAGTTCCTAAACAATTCATCATGAAGGTAAAACCTAATGTTATGCTTTTCAGGACTGAGAGGGGTGCTAAAACTTTTTGTAATAAATACAAATACATAAGCAGTGAGGAATTTATAAATGAATGAACTAAAGCTTTCAAAAAGATTAGAAGCAGTAGCTGCACACATTCCTAAGGAAAGTATACTTGCTGATATCGGATCAGATCATGCCTACTTGCCATGTTATGCATATTTACAAGGGATAATAAAAAGCGGTATCGCTGGGGAAGTAGTAGAAGGCCCTTACCAATCTGCCCTTCAACAAGTAAGAAAAACAGAATTAGAACATGTTATTGAAGTTAGAAAGGGAGACGGCTTAGATGTTATTTTTCCTAATGAAGTAACTTGCCTTACCATTGCTGGTATGGGAGGGACATTGATTCAATCCATCCTTGAAAAAGGCAAAGAAAAATTAGAAGGTGTTCAAACGCTTATTCTTCAACCAAACATTGGTGCAAAAAAAATTCGGTTATGGTTACTTCAAAATAAATGGGAGCTTGTAGCAGAGACCATACTTCAGGAAGACGGAAGAATTTACGAGATTTTGGTTGCCAAGCGTGGGGAAGAAACACAGCCTTATAAAGATAATAAATCTGCTTACTTATTGGTTGGTCCATTTTTAGCAAAGGAAAGAAATGAGATATTCCTTAAGAAATGGTCTCATGAACTTGCCCACTGGAAAAGAATCGTAGAACAACTTGAGACTGCTGCAAAATCAGAAGCGAATGAAAAGAAAATGAAGGAACTAAATGAAAATATACGATTGGTGGAGGAGGTATTGAAGATTGAAAACAGTTAATGGCTATGAAGTAATTCAATGGTTTGAACAATTCTCTCCCAAGAAGTACGCAGTCGAAGGAGATAAAATAGGTTTACAAATAGGCACATTAAATAAGGCTATTAAAAAAGTAATGGTGACATTAGATGTTTTGGAACATGTTGTGGATGAGGCAATTGATAATAAAATTGACTTAATAATTGCTCACCATCCTCCGATTTTTAAAGCATTGGCTACTGTAACAGATTCAAGTCCTGCTGGAAAAATCGTTACAAAATGTATCAAAAATGATATTGCGGTTTATGTAGCACATACGAATCTAGATGTTACGAATGAAGGCGTTAACGATTTGTTAGCAGATGCTTTAAAGCTTAATGATACAGAAGTGTTAGTTCCTACCTATGAAGAAGGACTTCGGAAATTAAGTGTATTTGTACCTGAGAGTCACGAAGATGAGGTCAGAAATGCACTTGGTAACGCAGGAGCAGGTCATATTGGACACTATAGCCATTGTACCTTCACTATCAAAGGAGCAGGTCGTTTTCTTCCGCTAGAAGGTACCGATCCATTTATCGGGGAAAAAGGGCAGCTTGAAAAGGTTGCAGAAGTGAAAGTGGAAACTATCTATCCCGTTTCGTTGGAGAAAAAAGTATTAAACGCCCTGATCAAAACTCATCCATATGAAGAGATAGCATATGATATATTCATGTTGCAAAACGAAGGAGAAAAACTTGGTCTCGGTCGGGTAGGAAAGCTAGCAAAATCCATGACATTGGCAGAATTCGCAGAGTATACAAAAGTATGCTTGGATGTTCGAAATGTACGTGTAGTAGGAGATGTTAATAGTAGTATCAAAAAAGTTGCTGTTCTTGGTGGAGATGGAAACAAATATATTCATGCTGCCAAGTATTCAGGAGCAGATGTCTATGTGACAGGAGATCTATATTTCCATACTGCCCATGATGCAATGGCACTTGGACTCAATGTAGTAGATCCAGGGCATTACGCAGAAAAAATTATGAAGCAAGGTGTGGCAGATAAATTGCAAGCTACTGCAGAACGGAAGAAGTGGCAGCTTGATGTAATAGTGTCTAAAACAAATACAGATCCTTTTACATTTATGTAGTAAAACAAAAAGAAGCGGCCAACAAATGGCTGCTTACTTTTTGTTTTCAATGCCGCATCCCCTCGAGGTCATTAACTAATTCGTCAAGAAAGGAAATATCAAGACTAAGATAGGCTATATGCAATCATTATGAAGTTTTCGCTTTTTTTACTTTAGGTAATATTTTTTTTAATGGTACAGTTTTTTCTGTTTTCCATGTTTCTTGATTAAAAGGATCAAATTGCTGAATAAATTGAATGACTTCTTTAGTAATAGGAGTCGGAGTGGAAGCTCCTGCCGTTACTGCTACAGTTTTCGCTTCCATTAGCCATTCCACATTAAGTTCACTTATATCGGAAATGCGATAAGCTTGAGTGCCAGCAATTTCCATTGATACTTGCGCGAGCCGGTTAGAGTTGTTACTCTTTGGATCTCCCACGACGATCGTGACATCCGCCTGTCCTGCTTGTTCCGCAACTGCTTCCTGTCTAACTTGAGTAGCTAAGCAAATTTCTTTATGCTGCTCCACATGCGGATATTTCTTCTGAACTTTTACCATAATGTCAGCTACATCCCACTGGCTCATAGTTGTTTGGTTTGTAACAATAATTTTTTCGCTATTGATGGAAAGCTGATCGACATCTTCCTCATTTTCAACTAGGTGGACGATGTCAGGAGCAACCCCTATAGCTCCTTCAGGTTCTGGATGTCCTTTTTTACCGATATATATTACTTCGTATCCTTGTGCTTCTTTTTCACGAATTAAATCATGAGTTCTAGTAACATCTGGACATGTGGCATCAATCGTTGTTAATCCTTTCTCCCGTGCTAGTCGCTTAACTTCTGGTGAAACACCATGGGCAGTAAAGATTACAGTGCCTTCTTGTATCTTATCTAAAATTTCAAGGCGGTTTGCACCGTCCAATGTGATAATACCTTCTTCTTCAAAAGCATCTGTTACATGTTTATTATGAACAATCATACCTAAAATGTAGATTGGGCGAGGCAATGTTGTATCTAATGCGGCATTTCTAGCAATCACCATCGCATCCACAACGCCGTAGCAATAACCGCGAGGGGCAATCTTAATAATCTCCATTAGGTTTACCCTCCTAACATCAATAAAGAGAGTGGATGAACACTCTCTCATTACTTACTCTTATTATAGTATAAATTAGAAGGATAGTACAAAAGAAGATATTAGGAGCCATCAGATATACAGCTTAGGGGCAGGAGTTCCTTTAGGTTTATCTTCCGCAGCTTCTGTTGACTCTGGCTTTTTGGTGACACGTTTCTTTTTCTTCTTAGGTACTTTTTTTTCAGTTGAGGCTTCTTCTGAAGCATCCTCTTTTGAATCCTTTACTTCTTCTTCCTTCTCACTTTCTTCCTCTGCATCATCTACATTTTTAAGCTCACTATACAGTTTAAGCATAGCTGGTACATTGCGTACAAGAGGTCCATATTGCTGAACCATTGGCATAACTCCCTCTGCCATCTTCAATGCTTTTTGAACATTTCCAAGCATACCAGTTAGATTGTTCGGATTAACGAGTTGTTGTAGGGTACCAGCATTAGCTAATTGTCCAAGACCTCCTCCAGTATTGGCAAGCTGTCCAAGACCGCCACCACCACTTGCTAGTTGCCCAAGACCACCCATATTGCCGATGCTTCTTGCACCTGTTCTTCCGAGTAATCTTGCAAGTAGTCCGCCACCTCTACTACCTCCTCCAGCATTCATGATTCCTCCAGGATTCATTCCACCTCCCACATTTCCCATACCTCCCATAAAAGGTGACTGATTTCTCATCATCATCATGGGATTCTGCATATTGGACATGCTTGGATTGCGCATATTAAACATATTAAATAAGTTTTTAGGTGCTTGTTGCATAAACGGAGAGGGGTTATTACGAAATAAAGATGGTTGCTGCATTGGCGACATAGGTCGATTTGGTCCAAATAACATGGTAATCCTCCTTTCATAAATATCTTTCGTCTATATGCTCTTCTTTAATTTATGCGACAAAGGCTTGACATGTTTATTGTATGTAAAGAATGGGCACAACCGTAATGTAGCCAAAAGGGGAAAAGTCCTTTATAATAGTTGTTTGGGGTTTAAATCGGGAGACATACTCGTATAGAGAATATGCGAGACATAGATCTGGTAAATGTAAATATGATCAATACTTCAATAAAACAACTATTTATATATCTAGAAATATATATGATTTTTCTGATCAAATGGAGAAGGCTCGCTCACACTAACTTAACCTATTAGACACATATGCAACCACGGAGGTAAAAATTATATGACAAAAAATTTCGAAAGATTTCCATTAAAACCGTTTATCCTTAATGCGATAAAAGAACTTCGCTTTCAAAAACCAACCGAAGTGCAAGAAAGAATGATTCCAGCACTATTAAACGGTGAAAGCGCCATTGGGCAATCACAAACAGGAACAGGGAAAACTCATGCATTTCTTCTTCCAATCATAAACAACATTGATCCAACCGTTCAAGAAGTACAAGCAGTTATTACAGCACCTACAAGAGAACTTGCAAACCAAATTTATCAGGAAGTTTTGAAAATTACCAAATTCAGCGAAGAAGATCAAATGATTAATGCACGATGCTATGTTGGTGGAACGGATAAACAAAGAATGATTGACCGTCTAAAACAGCAGCCGCATATTGTAGTTGGTACTCCAGGCCGTATTAAGGATCTTATGGTAGAGAATGCATTGCTTGTGCATACCGCGAAAACAATTGTGGTTGACGAAGCAGACCTTATGCTTGATATGGGGTTCATTGAAGATGTGGACAAAATAGCAGCTGCCATGCCGGAAAAATTACAAATTCTCGTTTTTTCTGCGACAATTCCTGAAAAATTAAAACCATTTTTAAGAAAATACATGGAGAATCCAAAGTACACACATGTTGCTCCAAAACAGATTACAGCAGAAAAAATTAAACATCAAATTATCCCACTAAAATCAAAAAGCAAAACAAAATTACTTCATGATATTTTAGTGAAATATAACCCATTTCTTGCTATTGTGTTCACTAATACGAAAAAGAAGGCTGATGAAGTTGCAGATTCCCTATTAGAGCAGGGACTGAGAGTGGGGAGAATTCATGGTGACTTAAACCCTCGAGAGCGCAAAAAAATGATGAAACAAATAAATGATCTCGAATTCCAGTATGTTGTGGCAACAGATTTAGCGGCAAGAGGGATTGACATAGAAGGGGTTAGTCATGTCGTTAACTTTGAACTTCCAACAGATTTAGACTTTTATGTACACCGAGTTGGTCGTACAGCGCGTGCAGATTATTCTGGTATTGCTGTAACAATTTACGAACCTTCTGACGAAGCGGCACTAAGTCATATTGAAAACCTTGGCATACAGTTTACA
This sequence comes from Sutcliffiella rhizosphaerae, assembly GCF_917563925.1. Taxonomy (GTDB): domain Bacteria; phylum Bacillota; class Bacilli; order Bacillales; family Bacillaceae_I; genus Sutcliffiella_A; species Sutcliffiella_A rhizosphaerae. Next base: position 96,416 of record NZ_CAKJTJ010000001.1, on the reverse strand, counting down.
CAAGTTGATTTAAAAGCTGGTGAACTGGTGGAAATTGGCCCAAGAAATAAACGGAAAAACAGAAAAAAACAAGTGAATGAGGTGGATATCGCAGCTAAAACTGCCGTTAAGAAGTCCACCAAGGTAAAACCGGGTTATAAAAAGAAACACAAGTATGAAGTGGAGCAATACAAAAAAAGACAAAGACGCTTGAAAAAAAGATAAGAACAAGCAATTTCATAACCATTCCCAACATCCATATGTTAAAATTAAAAATGAATTTTAATGAGGTGATGTTTGTGGAAAACTTATTAATCGGCTCTCACGTATCGATGAGCGGCAAAAAGATGTTATTGGCAGCAAGTGAAGAGGCTGCATCATATGGTTCAAATGTATTTATGATTTATACAGGTGCTCCTCAAAATACTAGAAGAAAAAAGATAGAAGATTTAAATATAGAGGCTGGCCTTACGCATATGAAAGAGCATGGTATTCACGAAATAGTAGTACATGCTCCGTATATTATTAATATTGGTAATTCACAAAAACCAGAAACGTATGAGCTTGGTGTTAATTTTCTTGCAGAAGAAGTAAGAAGGACCGACGCAATTGGAGCAAAACAAATTGTTTTGCATCCAGGTGCACATGTTGGAGCTGGAGCGGAAGCTGGAATTGCCCAAATTATAAAAGGTTTAAATGAAGCCCTTACGAAGGAACAAAATGTTCAAATCGCGTTAGAGACAATGGCAGGAAAAGGATCTGAATGTGGTAAAGCCTTTGAAGAACTAGCGACTATCATTGATGGAGTTCATCTAAACGAAAAGATTTCGGTATGCTTGGATACATGCCACGTTCACGATGCGGGCTATGATATTGTAAATGACTTTGATGGTGTATTAAAACATTTCGACGATTTAATCGGACTTGATCGTTTAAAGGTTTTACACATTAATGACAGTAAAAATATTAGAGGTGCTGCTAAAGACCGTCATGAAAATATTGGATTTGGGAACATCGGATTTGATGCCATCAATTACATTGTGCATCATGACCAATTAAAGCACATTCCAAAAATCCTTGAAACGCCTTATGTTGGTGAAGATAAAAAAGATCGTAAACCTCCATACAAATTTGAAATAGAAATGCTTAAAAACAAGCAATTTGATGAAGAATTGTTAAAAAACATTATTAATCAATGATTGTAGAGCCTTTATAAGTTTAAAATGAAATAAAATTAAGCCCAAGAATGCTATTTTTCTTATTAGCATCCCTTGGGCTTTTTATATTTGGTATTTCATACACCATTATTTTAGCATGGTGAATTTTATTTACTTTGTAAACTCCAAAAACAATTGATTTACTTTTTTGGCGGTTTCATGGCCAGTAATTTTTGCAACTTCTTTCATGAGTTGAATTCTTTCAGACGTATTAAAGACATTTACTTTTTTAGAATTTAACAATGCAGCGACTTTCGTTGCTTGATCATTTGTTAGTGAGATGTCGTATTCGCCACTATACTTTAATAATTCCTGAGCTGTAATTGTGTGGAGCTTTTTGTTTACGATTTGTTGATAAATATTCATCTGTTATCCCTCCCATCATAGCCTATGTTAAAAAAACTAAAAGGCTACCTTTACGAAATAATATGACAACGGTTGGGAAATTATTGTATAATTAAAATATTCCATAAACGAATGATATTCATTGGTAACAAGGGGGAGTCACCTTGTCGTTTATTATAGATAAGAAGGAACAGAATATTTTTCAAAAACTAAGTTCAGATTTAAGAATTATCTTGAATGCAAATGGGTTTATAGAAGAGTGGAATGAACAAGCAAGTAAGTTTTTGGATTCTATTGGGGAGGAACGTTCTTTTTTTCTAAGTTTTCCTTCTAGTAACCGAAATGAAGTATATACATATTTGCAACAAATTATCAAAGCAGATGGAAAAAGTTTAAAACGTTTTTTGTTTCATCGGTTAAATGGTACATATTACGAAGTTGCCTATTCGGGGCTATATTCCGATGGGAGAATCTATCTGAGTGGGCATATCATTGAAGGTAAAGATAGTTCAGTTGTATTGCCACTCCATTATGGAACAATAGAACAGTCACTAAAAGTTAATGAATTTATGACGAACCTATTAGATATTGCCATACTTGTCCTTTCAAAGGGAGGCAATATTGAATACATAAACAATAGATGTATGACATTACTAGAACTGGATGTTGATGAAAGCTACAATAATCTTGCCTTTCAAGATCTTTTAACACCTGTTTTCTTAAAAGAAAAGCTATATGAGATCTATGAAGAGGTATTGGCAAATAAGACATTTAAAGAGCGTATCTGCTATGATGATGATATGCTTTTTCAAATACAAGGAATTCATTTTGAACGCTCTCAAAAAGTATTTTTTATTATTCATGACAGATCGTATCAACAAAGGTTTGAAAACCTCCTGATATACAAACAACAAATGGAATCAGTGTCACAAATTTCAGCAGGGATGGCTCATGAACTAAGAAATCCGCTTTCGGTCATTAAAGGATTCATACAACTTTCCCAAATAACAAATAATTGGAACAAGTATTATGACACCATCATGGCAGAAATTAATAGGATGAATGCTATCATTGAGGACTTTCTTGCCGTTTCCAGAAAAAAAGTGAAAAAGCAGTCGGTCCAGCCTCAGGCAATATTTCAGTCATTAGTGTATATTTTTCAATCAGAATGTCTTCTACATAATATAGATTTCGACTTTGAGATAGATGAAGTGGAAGAAAATGTGATCGTGAATGAGGCAATGATAAAGCAAGTGATGCTAAACTTTCTCCGTAATGCAATTGAAGCATATCCTGCAGACCAAAAGAATAAACTGTTTCTACTTCGAGCTAAACGAATAGATTCTTTTTATGAGATAAAGGTGATTGATAACGGTAGAGGGATGAACGCGGAAGTTTTAGACCGAATTGGCAAGCCTTTTTTTACTACAAAGGAAAAAGGGAATGGGCTTGGAATTCCACTATGTAAAAAAATTATTGAAGATCACGACGGAGAGTTGTTTATCGATAGTAAATTAGGAGAAGGGTCGACTTTTTGTTTCCGACTGCCCCTAGTGAAATAAAGGGGATATTGAGTGTAATTAGTAGGATTAGTGCCTGATTTTAACCTTGATTGATAACGATTGTCAGTTGGAGTAGAGTAATTTATTGCAGGATGATTTAAGAATGTTTAAATATGAAGCCTGAATAAGGCTTTTTTTGTTGAATAATTAACAACGTAGATAATTGTGGCATGGATCATTTCCTTCTAACTTCAGTCGCCTTATGTTTTACTTCTCTCCAGTAATTCAAACTGGCATCATGATTTACTTTTTCCTTCACGTCATGTATACTAATCTATTGTTATAAAATCGTAATGATTCTTATCTTTAAGGTGTGATTATGTTGGAAAATGTATTGGAAATAAAAAATGTATCTTTTAAATATGAAAAACAGAACGTGATAGAAAATATAAACTTAAGTATCCCAAAAGGAGCTTTTTTAGGGTTGGTTGGTCCGAATGGATCTGGAAAATCTACTCTGTTAAAATGCATTCTTGGCCTGTTGCGTCCGAATAAAGGAACAATCGAGCTTTTTGGGAAAGATATTCGCAAATTTAAAGATTGGAGCCAAATTGGATTTGTTTCTCAAAAAGCGAACAGTTTCAATTCAGGTTTTCCTGCAACCGTTTTTGAAGTGGTATCAACTGGTTTAGTATCAAAAGTGGGTTTATTCCGCTTTTTTAATAAGTCACATAAGGAGCAAATTTTGGAGGCTATTCATTCAGTTGGAATGGAGGAATTTGCAAATAGAAATATTGGTGATCTCTCTGGTGGTCAGCAGCAACGGGTTTTTATTGCAAGGGCATTGGTAAGCGAGCCGGAGCTCCTAATTTTAGATGAGCCTACAGTTGGGGTAGATATAAGAAATGTGCAAAACTTCTATTCGATGCTAGCTCATTTGAATAAGAAGCTAGGTATCACGTTAATTCTTGTCACACATGATGTTGGAACAATTACGGAAAAGGTAACGCATGTTGCTTGTTTAAATAAAAATCTACATTTCCATGGCGTAACCGATGAATTCGAAGCTATGCGTAATACTGACCTTTCTCAGTTTTATGGTCATGATGTTCATGTTCTGAGTCATAATCATCATGATGGAGGGCATAGATCATGATTTCAGCGCTGATGCAGTTTGAGTTTTTAAGGAATGCATTTTATACAGGAATACTGATTGGTTTTCTTGCTCCATTGTTAGGTGTGTTTGTAGTTGTGAGGAGACTATCATTGATTGCCGATGCACTTAGTCATGTCACACTTGCTGGCATAGCCGCAAGTTTGCTGGTGGAAAAGAGATTTGGCTTGATGGTAGGAGTTAGTCCCATTTATTTTGGAATGGCTTTTTCTGTAACAGGGGCACTATTTATTGAAAAATTACGTGCGGTGTATAAGCATTACCAGGAGCTTGCGATACCAATCATTCTTTCTTCGGGGATTGGGTTAGGAGTTATCTTTATTTCATTAGCAGACGGCTTTAATACGGATCTATTCAACTTTCTTTTTGGGAGTGTAAGTGCGGTCAGCCGCAGTGATTTATGGACAGTGTTAGTTGTTGCGGTTACAGTGGTTATTACAATTGTTCTTTTTTATAAAGAATTTTTTGTCCTATCCTTTGATGAAGAACACGCAAAGGTGTCAGGCGTTAATAGTAAAGTGTTCCATCTCATATTTATTGTAATGGTTGCATTGGTGATTGCTGCTTCCATGCGAATTGTTGGAATCCTTTTAGTGTCTTCCTTAATGACGCTTCCAGTCGCAGCAAGTATGAGGTTAAGTAGGGGATTTAAACAGACTATTTTTCTGGCGATTTTATTTGGTGAGATAGCGGTAATCGGTGGACTTATATTATCGTATTATCTTGATTTGGCTCCAGGAGGGACAATTGTCATTATTTCAGTTGTTATATTAACGATGACAATTATCTGGAATAAGATAAGGGGGACAAAAAAGTGAATGTTTCACAGGCACTAACGTTAATGAAAAATCAAGGATATAAATATACAGGCAAAAGACAAGAAATGCTTGAACTTTTCTCAAAAGAAGATAAATACCTTACTGCCAAAGATGTATTAGATTCGATGAAGGATCATTATCCTGGACTAAGTTTTGATACCATTTATCGTAATCTTGCCTTGTTTGTGGACTTGGAGATTTTGGAATCAACGGAGCTTTCAGGTGAAAAGCACTTTCGTTTCACGTGTTCGACAAGTCATCATCATCATCATTTTATTTGTTTAATGTGTGGAAAAACAAAAGAAATTGATACTTGTCCGATGCAAAACCTGACTGAAAATTTAAAAGGATATGATGTTACAGGTCATAAATTCGAAATATATGGCAAATGCCCAGCGTGTGTTTGATGGCACATTTTTTCCCTCCTATCATATATAAATAACTAACACCTATTTCGTTTGAGTGCCCTCGAAAAATGGTGATTGCACACGAATCATGTCTTAAATGAACTAAGTAAGGGTGATTCTTTTGATAACAGCGAATCGACAGCTTTCTTCCTTGAGGAGAGAAGATTTGTTAACCATTATGATGAAACTAAAAGAGATGGGTTCAAACGGAAATAAAATCAGCACAGAGGAATTTGTAAAAGAGATCGAAACCCATCTAACGCGTGCGATGTCGAAATAAGAAAGTTGTGTTTTGCAATCTATTAATAGCAACAACTATAAAAAGGCTGCATGATCTCTTAAAAGAGGGTCACGCAGCCTTTTTTGTCAATTTTAACAGTGTCAGCTTAAGCACAAAGGCGTGCTATTATTTTTGAATCGCCATTCTCTCTAAAAGAGATTGAACCACTTGGTTAGCTTCTAACCAATTTTGCACCCGATAAACATTTTGAGGGATTGGTTCTCTATTGTAAGGAGTGTCAAATAATATAACAGGAATTTTACATTCCTCACTAATATCACATGCATTGTCATGTTTATCTTCGAAAAAGAGATCGATACGATGTTTTTTCACTGAGGCGATTTTATTATGTGTACCAATAAGCTCCAAGTGATTATAATCTATTGCCTGCTTAGAAAACCAATTTTGAGTTATTTCAAATAAATGTTGACGTCTTGCACTAATAAAGTATAAATCAAACTCATTCTTCCATTTTTGGACAATGGATTGGGCTCCTTGTGCGAGAGGAGCGTCTTTGTATATAACGGGTTCCATCTCATCCATCCATTTCCAAAATTCTTCTTCTGTCAAGCCCATTAATGGCGTAAGGTCATATTGCTTCATATCATCTAAAGTTATGTTTCTGTTAAGTGTTTCATTAATAAAGGGTACAAACGTTGTAGGACAAGTTAACGTACCATCAATATCGATGCCAAATCTCTTCTTCATAGTATCCTCCTGTCATATGCCTTTTATTATTTTATCATAATTTTCCCTTAGTCAAATTAATATGTAGACTATATTTTTCCTTAAGCATAGAAAAAACTTAGCAAAGATTAACATCCATGTTTTTGTGGTACTTGTTAATACTAAGTAATGCTCCTAACTTCTTAGAAAGCGAGGGATACGAATGGCGAGTGAATTTGAGAAAAACGAAGAGAAACTTGACCGTTATGATTCAGACGTAGCTTACGAAGAGCCTCATATTTCTAGAGCGAAAGGACATCGTGATTTCTTAGAAGAGCATGCTGCCGAAATAGGAGTTAACGGTGTTCCTGTCGTGGAATCGAATAGAAATAGGGACAGAGAAGCAGTATTTGAAGAAGAGCGCAGTGATGTGATGGGGATGAGTGGACGAGGGCTTGGGATATTAGGATTGGCTTTATCCATTCTTTCCTTGTTCTTCCTTCCAATAATCATGGGTGCTGCAGGTATTATCGTCGGCTTTATCGCACGTAAGCGAGGAGCGCAAGGGTTAGGAGCATGGGCGATTGGGATCGGTATCGTTTCCATCGTTGTAGGAATTTTTGTTTTGCCATTGTTTTAACCACTCAGCCTATGACTGAGAAAAAAAGCTTGACACCAATTTTGGTGTCAAGCTTTTGCCTTTTCTGCTTCTTGTTTTTCAAAATATTCTTCCGCAATTTTGTCGATCTCTTTCTTTAGTTCTTCTACCATAATCGCTTCAGGAACTTTTCGAACAATTTCCCCTTTACGGAACAGCAGACCTTCTCCGCGTGCACCAGCAATTCCTATATCTGCTTCTCTTGCTTCGCCAGGACCGTTAACTGCGCAGCCAAGCACCGCCACTTTAATTGGGGCTTTAATTTTAGAGATATATTCTTCCACTTCATTCGCAATGCTAATTAAATCAATTTCAATACGACCACAAGTCGGACATGAAATTAATGTTGCTGCATTGGAAGAAAGACCAAATGATTTTAGTAATTCACGAGCAACCTTTACTTCTTCTACAGGGTCTGCGCTTAAGCTAATACGTAAAGTATTCCCAATCCCTTTATTTAAAATGGCACCTAAGCCAGCGGCACTTTTTACAGTTCCAGCAAAAAGAGTACCGGATTCCGTGATGCCTAAATGTAGAGGATAATCGAAAGCTTTTGCAGCCTTCTCATATGCTTCAATAGCTAAGTTCACATCTGACGCTTTCATGGAGACAATGATGTCATGAAAATCGAGATCCTCGAGAATTTTTATGTGATGAAGAGCGCTTTCCACCATCCCATCCGCCGTAGGATATCCATATTTTTCAATGATTCTTTTTTCAAGAGATCCGGCATTTACTCCAATACGGATAGGAATCCCTTTTTCTTTACACGCCTTTACTACTGCTTCCACTTTTTCGCGTCGCCCTATGTTTCCAGGGTTAATGCGGATCTTATCAACTCCACCTTCAATAGCTTTAAGGGCTAGCTTGTAATCAAAATGAATATCTGCTACAAGTGGAATATTAATTTGACGCTTTATATCGGCGATTGCATTTGCAGCTCGCTCGTCTGGACATGCAACACGCACTACCTGGCAGCCTGCTTCTTCCAATCGTTTAATTTCTGCTACCGTTGCCTCAACATCATGGGTCTTTGTTGTTGTCATACTTTGTATAAATAATTCGTTACTTCCACCTATTGTGAGGTTACCTACCTTCACTGGGCGTGTTTTTGTACGATGTATTATTTCATTCACGAATGAATCGCTCCTTTAGGAATGATCTAGAAATCAAAACATATCTACCTTCAGATTACTTGTTCATGTAAAAAAAAGCTAGTATTAACCACTAGCACCAAACATATTTTAACAATCGTCTGACCTTATGACAAGTGAAAAAGATAGGTGTTTTCGCAAACCTTGTTGTTTTTATGAACTTAATTAGAATTCCTATCCTGCATTTAGTTTACAAAAAGCTTTCAAACAACATGCAAGTAGAAAACTGAAAAGATCCCTGTTAATAGACAGGGAATTTGTATATTTTACCTATTTGAATTTTTTCAGGAGAAATTCCTTCATTCAAAGTTTGAAAGTCCTCAATTAGTTGTTGAATGGAAACGGGTATGGGTTTATTAGCAATTTTTTCGGCAATGGTGAGCACAGTATCACCTGCCATAACTTCCACTTCTAAGTAAGGTTCATTTGAAGAAATCTCTTCAAATTGGTTAGAAGAGTCGTCTGTGAGAGGAGCAGAGGCAATGGCTGATGTTCCTTCCGGTATTGTTCCAGAAGTTAAATCAAAATATATGCTGTATATAGTAATACAAATTAAAGCTACAACTAGTAGGCGAATCATTTTATTCCCTCCCAAACATGAAAACATAATTCATTCTATGCTTGTCCGGGAATAATATGACGAAAAAAACACCGAAGAATCGGTGTTCTAAAAGATTGTAACTCGTTGCTTGAAAACTACTGTTAGGAAAGGTGCTCGACAATAACGTTTATTAGGTGAAATTAATTAAAATCGTAAAAGCAACTTACATCTTATTTGATGGCGGTTGTGGTTTTCTCACTTTAACTTGTTTAATAACTAGGAAAAGGATAAAGAGACAAATTGTGAAACTGATGATGGGATAAAGAGTCTCGGATCCTAGAGAAGCAATCTGAAATGCCTGCAAAAGAGAAAAGATAATGGTAGGTAATGTCACCGCATAAGCCGATAATAACCATAAATGACGATATTGTAGGTTATGGCGACCAGTCCATTTTTTAATAATTAATCCAAACATTGCCAAAATACTAATTTGAACAAACTTTATTCCACTGAAATATATATAACCCAAAACGATAAAGATGACCATTAATTGGTCAAGGTCTGCAGTTGATTCATCTAAATTATCTAAAATATCAAATGCGTTGGTTCCAAAACTAATAAAGAGGGGAATAGAAGTAACTAGTACAAGAAAAAATACGTAAAGTATTGTTTTGCCTATTCCTTGAAAGCGGAAAGCAGCCATAGTTTTTGGAGAATAAAGACTTTTTATTAATTGTAAGAATATACTCAATCCAGTCAGTCCTTTTGTTTAAATATCACTTCTTATCGTACCTTATCTCGTCATAGTGGACAATAAAAAATCATCAATGATTCGTATGTAAATTTCAAGTTACAGATTGTAAAGTTAATGTAAATTTATTGTGAATGATATTTACAAAGTCGTTACTTTACGTTAATAATTGTAGGGGGTTTTTTATTGTAGTTTTTTGTCGACTGTAATTAAGCTTTTAGATTAAGGGGTTGAAAGTATTGGACTTGGATGTTCAAAAGATTATTTTTGAATTTATTGGTGGTCTTGGTATTTTTCTTTTCGGGATAAAATACATGGCTGATGGACTGCAAAAATCAGCGGGTGATAAGCTGAGGGATATTCTAGATCGTTTTACGACAAATCCGTTTATGGGTGTATTAGCGGGTATTTTTGTAACGGTTCTTATCCAATCCAGTTCTGGAACGACTGCCCTGACAGTTGGTTTAGTTAGTGCAGGGTTTATGTCTTTACGTCAAGCAATCGGTGTTATAATGGGTGCTAACATCGGTACGACTGTAACTGCTTTTATTATTGGGATAAAGATTGATGAGTATGCCTTACCAATCATTGCGGTAGGAGCAGTTCTTTTATTTTTCTTTAAAAACCACAAAATTCAATATCTAGGGCAAATCGTCTTTGGTTTTGGAGCTCTTTTCTTTGGGTTAAAAACAATGGGTAACGGTCTAAAGCCACTAAGTGAGCTGCAAGCATTTGCTGATCTTACCGTATCATTGAGTGATAATCCTATTTTAGGTTTAGTTGTAGGTACAGTATTTACGCTAATTGTTCAAAGTTCCACAGCAGCAATCGGTGTACTTCAACAGTTATATCAACAAGATGCAATTGAGCTTAGTGCTGCATTGCCTGTTTTAATCGGGGACAATATCGGTACGACAGTTACAGCAGTTCTTGCTGCAATCGGTACTAGTGTTGCTGCTAAACGTGCTGCTATGTCTCACGTAATGTTCAATGTAATCGGTGCGATTATTATTATGATATTCTTGATACCGTTTCAAATATTCATTGAGTATTTACAAGCAACGTTAAACCTGAATCCAGCAATGACCATTGCTTTTGCGCATGGTTCATATAACGTAGCGAATGTGATTATTCAGTTTCCGTTTATTGGTTTACTCGCCTTGATTGTAACGAAAATTATTCCTGGTGAAGACCATATTATGGAGTATAAGGCAAAACATCTAGACCCTATATTTATCGAGCAATCTCCTTCTCTTGCGTTAGGGCAAGCAAAAGAAGAAGTACTTAGAATGGGTGAATTCTCCATAGCAGGTCTAGAAACTAGTCACGAGTACTTAAAAACAGGAACGTCCAAATATGCTGAAAAAACATATCAAATAGAAGATGCCATTAACAATTTAGATCGTAAAATTACTGACTATCTTGTGAAGCTGTCTTCAAGTTCTCTTACCGATAATGAATCTGAAGAGCATTCTGTTTTAATGGATACAGTTCGCGATATTGAACGAATTGGAGACCATTTTGAAAATGTTGTAGAATTGGTTGATTACCAAATTCGAAACAAAGTGGAGCTTACAGAGGCTGCAGAAGTAGATCTTGAAGAAATGTTTAATTTAACAATTACTACAGTAAAAGAAGCAATTGAATCCTTAAAAACAAATAACAAAGAATTGGCTAATGATGTAAGGAAGAAAGAGGACCAGATTGATAAAATGGAACGCTCACTTCGTAAAAAACATATCATTCGTATGAATGAAGGCTTATGTACCGGACAAGCTGGAATCGTTTTTGTTGACATCATTAGTAACTTAGAACGTATTGGAGATCATGCAGTAAATATCGCTGAGGCAGTATTAGGTGAAGATCACGAATCTTTATAAGCATCCATTACGTATGGAAACCAGACTCTTTTTATAGGGTCTGGTTTTTAATATCATGAAGAGAAGGATGGTAAAATTGTGGATATATTATACTGGATAATTATTATCGCATTATTTGTTATAGCGTTTATTGGTCTTATCTATCCGATTATCCCGAGTGTTCTCTTTTTGTTGGGCGGGTTTATTCTTTATGGCATCTTTTTTTCTTTTGAAAAGCTAACCTTATTATTTTGGGTCATTACCGCTTTATTTGTTGTGTTACTATTTGTCGCAGATTATTTTTCAAATCTTTTAGGTGTTAGAAAATTTGGTGGTAGTAATGCTTCTATTTGGGGCAGTACGATCGGGCTGATTGTCGGGCCATTTCTGATTCCTGTTGCAGGAATCATCCTTGGACCATTCTTAGGGGCTATACTAGGAGAGATATTGTTTCAGAAGAGTGATTGGAAAACATCTGTAAAGGCAGGGTTTGGTTCTGTTGTTGGTCTTTTTAGCAGTGCAATCGTAAAAGGGATAATCCAAGGTATTATGATTGTTGTCTTCATCATTTTTATTTAATCAGCCATTTCTAAGACTAGTATAAAAGCATCATGAAGTGATTTAATAAGGTTATACTAAAATTGTTTAACTTAATTACTTTGGTGTAATAGCAATGATAGGACCTTAAAAGGAGTGAAAGAATTGAAATCAATAGGAGTATTGACAAGCGGTGGGGATTCACCTGGAATGAATGCAGCCGTTCGTGCTGTTGTTCGAAAAGCAATCTATCACAACCTCAATGTCTATGGCATTTATCAAGGGTATGCAGGATTAATGGATGGGAATATTAAAAAAATGGAGCTAGGTTCTGTTGGTGATATTATACATCGTGGAGGAACCGTTTTGTACACCGCAAGAAGCGAGCAATTTAAAGCATTGGAAGGACAACAAAAAGGAATGGAACAATTAAAGAAACACGGGATAGAGGGACTTGTGGTCATTGGGGGTGACGGTTCATACCGCGGGGCTCAAAAACTGACCGAACATGGATTTCCTTGTATAGGACTCCCAGGCACAATTGACAATGATATTCCTGGAACTGATTACACAATAGGTTTTAACACAGCTCTACATACAGTCATTGATGCTATTGATAAAATAAGGGATACAGCAACTTCACATGAACGCACTTTTATTATTGAAGTAATGGGGCGTCATGCAGGAGATATTGCACTTTGGGCAGGTCTTGCAGGTGGTGCGGAAACAATTATTATCCCAGAAATAGACTATAAATTGGCGGATGTCGTAGGAAGAATTCAAAATGGACAAAAACGTGGCAAGAAGCATACCATTATTGTTTTAGCCGAAGGAGTCAGCAATGGGATTGACTTTGCGAAACGGATTGAACAAGAAACTAATTTAGAAACACGCGTATCTGTTCTTGGTCATATTCAAAGAGGTGGAACGCCAACTGCGTTTGATAGAGTGCTGGCCAGCAGAATGGGTGGCCATGCTGTAGAATTACTAATGAGTGGAAAAGCTGGAAGAGCAGTTGGTATGGAGAGGAATATGCTTGTTGATTACTCATTCGATGAAGTCTTTTCCATGCCCCACAAAGTGGATGAAAGTATGTACCGCCTTTCACAAGAATTATCTATATAATAATAATCTTTTCTACTGGAGCAGATTGATTGAAAGATTGTACAAGTTTTGGTAATCTGAACATAACAGATATTAAGAAGCAATCTTCTTATGATTCTGAACCTTACATAAAAATTAGGAGGAGATAATTATGGCATACGAATTACCACAATTACCTTATGCTTATGATGCATTAGAGCCTCACATCGACAAAGAAACAATGAACATTCACCACACGAAACACCATAACACTTATGTTACTGGAATCAATGCTGCTTTGGAGGGTAACACTGAACTTCAAGGTAAAAGTGTAGAAGAGTTAATTTCTAACATGGAAGCTGTTCCTGAAAACATTAAGACTGCAGTTCGTAACCACGGTGGTGGCCATGCGAACCACAGCCTATTCTGGAATATCCTAACTCCTGGTGGTGCTTCTGCTCCAACTGGTGAATTGGCAGATGCTCTTACAAGCAAATTCGGTACATTTGAAAATTTCAAAGAAGAATTTTCAAAAGCTGCTGCTACTCGCTTTGGTTCTGGTTGGGCGTGGTTAGTAGTAAACAACGGTGAGCTTGAAATTACTAGCACACCAAATCAAGATTCTCCATTAATGGAAGGTAAAACACCTGTTCTTGGATTGGATGTTTGGGAGCATGCTTACTACCTAAACTACCAAAACCGTCGTCCTGACTACATCAATGCGTTCTTCAACGTTATTAACTGGGATGTAGTAGGTAAGCTTTACAACGAAGCAAAATAATTTTCTAGTGAAACCTCCGTATATTTTGATACGGAGGTTTTTTGTGGAAAGAAACATAAAATGATATAGTATTCAGTGTTCATATAAATTCTGAAACCTCCACTCTTTTTAGAAGCGGAGGTTTTTCTTTTTGTACATAACTCCCGTTTTTTTTAGCCACAATAAGCGTAGATAAAGGAGCGGGGTAATGATGGCAGTATTTAAAAAAATTATTGGTGATGTAGAGGTAAACAGAGACTTGATGCTACTATTAGTAATCGGGGGGCTATACTCACTCAGTATCGCCTTATCTAATACTTTTGTTAACGTTTATTTATGGAAACAATCCGGCGAATTTAGTCACTTAGGGTTTTATAATTTAGCAATCGTAGTGTTTCAACCACTTACCTTTATTCTGGCAGGAAGGTGGGCAAAAAAAATCGATCGTGTCATAGTGTTACGACTTGGTGTTGTATTCTTGGCACTTTTTTATTTGTTTGTCCTATTTATTGGAGATAAAGCATCTTCATACTTGTTGGTACTTGGAGCTTTATTAGGAATCGGGTATGGATTTTACTGGCTGGCCTTCAACGTATTAACGTTTGAAATAACAGAACCAGAAACTAGGGATTTTTTTAACGGATTTTTAGGGATATTGAATTCTGTAGGTGGGATGATTGGCCCATTTGCAGCGGGATTTATCATTTCGAGACTAGACAAATTCACTGGTTATACCGTTATCTTTTCTGTATCCCTTGTACTATTTTTTGCTGCTGTTATTTTTAGTTTGTTCCTAAAAAGACGTGGCGCAGAAGGTGTGTATGAACTAAAACGAATTCTCCATGAAAGAAAGAATAATCTTAACTGGAAATACATTACAAATGCTCATATTTTTCAAGGCTTAAGAGAGGGTACTTTTATTTTTGCCGTTTCCGTATTAGTTTTTATTACAACAGACAGTGAACTTGCTCTTGGTACATTCGGATTAATAAATTCCGCAGTAGCCTTTGTCTGTTACTACTTGGCTACACGATTGATCAAAAAACAGTATAGAAAGAAAGCGATACTTACAGGTGGATTAATACTATATGCCTCCATAGGCTTTTTAGTTTTTGACATTACGTATACGAAGCTGATTATGTATGCAGTGACCATTGCAATTGCTTATCCTTTGTTGCTCGTCCCATATGTCTCTCTAACATATGATGTAATCGGGAGAGGTTGGAGGGCAGCTGAAATGAGAATCGAATATATTGTAGTAAGGGAGTTATTTCTTAATATTGGAAGAGCAACGTCCATCATTTTGTTTCTCATAGCCGTTACATTCTTTGATACGGATAAAAGTATCTCAGTTCTAATGTGTTTTATCGGGGCGGGACATGCGCTAATCTATCCATTTGTGAGAAAAATCGACATGGATTCCCTTCAGCCAAATCAGCTAAATGAAGAACCACAACCAATTGTGACAACTTTAAGAGATGGAGAAGGAGAATCATCCCCATAATTCCATTTATTAATAGATATTTTTTTCAAATTCTTATACAATAAAGATAGACTGAAGACACCTAACCATACATCATTTAGGTGTCTCTTACTTTTTGGAAAAAATCTAAATGAAAAGGTGTATGGAATGACCAAACAGAAACAAAAAAAGAAGAAAAAAAATTATGTGCCGTCAAGATTGAATCTTTTGTTTTTTGCGGTATTTCTTCTTTTCTCCGCACTTATCCTTAGACTTGGATTTGTGCAAATTGTATTTGGGGAAGATTACCGAAAAGAAGTAGACAGAACTGAGAATGTAACCGTTAATACGCTCGTACCGAGAGGGAAAATATTCGATCGCTTTGAAAATGTCGTAGTGGATAACACTCCGTTAAATGCAATTACATATACGAGGATGCAAACTACCACATCGAAGGAGCAGCTAGAAGTAGCCAAAAAGCTTTCAGAGATAATCACGATGGATACGGATAATATACCGCTTCGGGATAGACAGGACTATTGGATACTAACTCGTCCAGAAGAAGCAGAAGCGCTCATTACAGATGAAGATAGGGATAAAGTAGCAAATGGAGAAATCGAGGAAAGTGACCTTTACCGCCTACAATTAGACAGAATTTCAGAAAGTCAACTAGCTGAAATTACAGAAGAGGAAGAGGAAGTACTTGCCATTTTCCGTGAATTTAATAGAGGCTATTCCCTTACTCCGCAAATTGTAAAAAACCGTGATGTATCAGCTAAAGAATTTGCAATGGTAAGTGAAATGTTATCTGAGTTACAAGGGGTAGACATTACAACTGACTTTGTGCGGTCTTACCAATTTGGCAGCACATTAAGCTCTATTTTTGGAAAAGTTTCAACTTCAGATTCAGGTCTGCCTAGCGAGCGTGTAGACGAATACCTTGCGCGTGGATATAATCGTAACGACCGAGTTGGCACGAGTCAGCTTGAAGCACAATATGAAAATGTCCTTCAAGGTAATAAAGCAAGAGTAAGAAATGTAACAGATACTGCAGGTAATCTACTTCATCAGGAGAAGGTTTTCGATGGGCAGCGCGGAAAAGATCTTATCCTTTCAGTGGATATGGAGTTTCAACAAAAAGTAGAAGAAATCTTGTCTAACGCAATAATTGAAACGAGAGCAAACCCGAGCGCTGGGGCGAGATTTTTGGACCGTGCATTTGTAGTCGTCATGAATCCGAAAACTGGCGAAGTGTTATCTTTGGCAGGGAAACAATTACTTCGAAATGAAGAAACGGGACAAATGGAAATCAATGATCATGCTTTAGGTGCTATACAGGAAGCTTACGAACCGGGATCTACCGTAAAGGGTGCAACAGTTTTGGCGGGTTATCAGCATGGAGTCATTGCCCCTTATTCTTCCTTTTATGATACACCACTTTATATTGGGAGAAGTGAAGCTGCACTAAGAAAGGCTTCCTATACGAACATGGGTAGTATTACAGATTTAACAGCTTTGGAACGGTCATCAAACGTATATATGTTCCGCATAGCCATGGCCATTGCAGGAGCAAATTATACCCCAAGGCAGCCATTATTTATTCCGCCTTCCGCTTATGATACATTCAGAGCATACCTTGCCCAATTTGGACTGGGAGTAGAAACGGGAATTGACTTACCAAGAGAGTCCTCCGGAGTAGAAGGTCCGGATAAAAGCTTACCTGGTCTATTGCTTGACTTGTCTATCGGACAGTATGATACGTATACAACGCTTCAACTTGCTCAATATGTTTCCACTATCGCTAATGGTGGCTATCGTATGAAGCCGCAGCTTGTTAGGGAAATAAGGGAACCGAGTAATGATGAAGGATTGGGACCAGTAGTTAAGCCTTTCCAACCAGAAGTACTCAATCGTGTGGATATGACAGATGCAGAAATTGCACATGTTCAAGAAGGCTTTAGACGTGTATATCATGGAACAAGTGGAACTGCCAAGAGTTCCACGGCAAAAAAATATAAGCCTGCTGGTAAATCAGGTACGGCAGAGTCAGTTTATAGGGTTCAACATGATGATGGTAGTAGATCAAATTATGAGACGCTAAACTTCAATCTAGTAGGTTATGCACCTTACGATGATCCGGAAATTGCATTTGCCATTATGGTTCCTTACGCTTCAACAGACTTTAATGTTACAGGGGGTGTAAGTACCCGTATTGGAGATGCGGTTATGGAAGCATATTTTGATTTGAAAAATAAGCGTGCTCAAGGTCAACCTAAGTTGGAAGATCAACAAACAGATGAAGAAAATGAAGAATTAACAGAAGATGATATAGAGTAAACTAGTTTTAGCCCGAAAGAATATCTTTCGGGTTTTTTATGTGCCAAAATTTATTCATTTTCCCCATAATTCGTGTAAATACTCCGCAAATAATCGACATTTACAAAATCTTTACACTTGATTCATACGGGATTAACACAGAAGTTATATTCTAATATTCGTAGGGCAAGATAACAGAAACATCAAACATATCCTTAGGGGGAATAATGAAATGAAAAGCTTTAAACGTTTTTTATTACTGGCTATCGTAGCATCTTTGGCAGTTTTTGCTGCAGCATGTGGTAGCTCCAACAGCGGATCTTCTGAAGGGGATCTTGAAGGTAGTGTCGTAATTGATGGATCTGGAACAGTATTTCCATTTATGTCTGTCGTGGCTGAGAAATACATGACTGAAGCGCAAGAAGGTGTTTCTGTTGAAGTAAGTCGCGCAGGAACTTCAGCTGGATTCAAAAAATTCTTAGTTGAAAATGGTACAGACTTTAATAATGCATCTCGTCATATTAAAGAAGAAGAATCAGCAGAAGCAGATGCACTTGGAATTGAAGTGAAAGAATTGAAAGTTGCCCTTGACGGTTTAACAATCGTTATTAACAAAGATAATGACTGGGCTACTGAATTAACAGAACAAGAGATTATTGATATTTTCTTAGCAGATGGAAATAAAACAAATTGGTCTGATGTACGTTCTGATTTTCCAAACGAGCCAATTAAAACATACGGTCCAAATGAAAACCACGGAACTTACGAGTTCTTCTGGGAAACGATACTAGAAAAGCAAGATTTAGTAGGTTCAGCTAACTTACAACAAGAATACTCTACTCTAGTTGATCTTGTTTCTAAAGATAAAAATGCAATTGGGTTTTTCGGTTATGGTTACTATGCTAGTAACACAGATAAATTAACAGCAGTAAAAGTAGACTTCGGAAACGGACCTGTTGAACCATCTCTTGATACAATTGCAGAAGATGGAGATTATGCTAACTTCACTCGTCCGGTATTCACCTACTTAAATACTGGTCTTGCAAAAGAAAAAGAACAAGTTTTAGATTTTGCTATCTATATGATGCAAAACGCACAAGAAGTAGCAGGGGAAACAGGGTTTGCTCCTTTAACAGATGAAGAAGTAAAAGCAACTGTTGAAGAACTTGAAGGATTAAAGTAAAACCTGTTTTGAAGGTGAGTGGCATTTTGCCTGCTCATCTTCTCTATGTTTGTAAGATAGGGTGAAGGATGAAAGGGGATTTCAAAATTGGCTAATCAAAAGGCTGACATTAGTGTAAGGGAGTTAATCAAACAGAATAAATCTACCCTTAACACTAATAGACTTATTGAAGCACTTGTTCCAAAATTCTTATTAGTAATTGCAACAATATCTATTTTCACCACAATAGGTATTGTTTTTACACTTTTATTTGAAACAGTTGAATTTTTTACAAGAGTTCCAATAGTTGAATTCTTTACTGGAACAGTACTTAAACCGTTAGGTGATAATGCACAGTTTGGTGTTTTACCTCTTATAACAGGTACTTTAATTTCTTCAGCAATAGCTATGTTTGTAGCAATTCCTATAGGTTTAATGTCTGCCATATTCTTAAGTGAATATGCATCTGATAGAGTAAGAAGGGTAGTAAAGCCTATTTTGGAAGTACTTGCAGGAATTCCAACAATTGTTTATGGATTTTTTGCATTCACTTTTGTTACACCTTTGCTGCAAAAAATCATACCTAGCTTGGAGCCAACAAACATTTTAAGTCCAGGGATTGTAATGGGAATCATGATCATTCCGATGGTTGCTTCATTATCGGAAGATGCGATGAGCTCCGTGCCAAACTCTATGAGAGAGGGTGCGTTGGCACTCGGTGCTACAAGATTAGAGGTTTCTTGGAAAGTAGTTGTTCCAGCAGCGATGTCTGGAATTGTTGCATCATTTGTTTTAGGAATTTCTCGTGCAATCGGTGAAACGATGATCGTAACGATTGCAAGTGGAAGCACGAAGAATTTTACGTTTGATGTTACACAATCAATGCAAACAATGACCGCATACATTGTGGAAGTTACCGGTGGGGATGCACCAGCTGGTTCAACTTTATATTATAGTTTGTATGCTGTAGCGATGACATTATTTTTATTCACTCTGATAATGAATCTTATCGCTCAGTATATCTCTCGCAAGTATAGGGAGGAATATTAAGATGAAGTATGTTGATGCTGAACAAGTTCAAAAGAAAATGAATGCAAGATTAACGGTAAATAGTATTGCAAAATCAATATTTTTAGTTGCAACATTAATTGGTCTTGTTGTTCTTGTTATTTTATTTTACCGTGTAATTTCACAAAGTATGGGCTGGATTGATCTTCAATTTATTACGAATAAACTTTCCACAATGCCTGAAAGAGCTGGAATTATGGGAGCTATTCTCGGTACGTTATGGCTGATGATTGTAGTTGCACCAATTACGCTGTTTCTTGGAGTAGGCACAGCAATCTACTTAGAAGAGTATGCTAAAAAAGGTCGTCTGCAGCGCTTTTTACAAATCAATATCTCTAATTTAGCCGGTGTTCCTTCCATCGTATTTGGTATATTGGGATTAACGATATTTGTAAGAGCAGCAGGGCTAGGAAATATTGTACTAGCTGGTGGACTTACGATGGCATTGTTAGTTCTTCCTATCGTGGTTGTGTCTAGTCAGGAGGCTATCCGCGCAGTTCCAGGATTTTTACGTGAAGCATCATATGGAATGGGTGCAACGAAATGGCAAACAATTAAAAATATTGTTTTACCAGCTTCGATACCGGGAATTTTAACTGGAACAATTCTAGCTTTATCTCGAGCTATTGGAGAAACTGCACCACTTGTTGTATTGGGGATTCCAGCATTATTAATTCCACTTCCTGATGGAATTTTTGATAAGTTTACAGTTCTCCCAATGCAAATATATTACTGGACAATAGATGCAGCGTTAGTTGCAGAATATGCAAACTTGGCAGCCGCTACTATCGTAGTTTTATTGTTCATCTTATTAGTAATGAACTCTATTGCAGTAGTTATCCGTAATAAATTCCAAAGAAGATATTAATTCAAGGAGGAATCATCCATGCAAATTGTGACATCAATGCGAGAGAGTATGAATGGAACATCTACTTCCGATACCCCTGTTGAAAAAAATATGGTTTACGAGACAAAGGATTTTCACTTATGGTACGGAGATAAATTGGCATTAAAAAACATTAATTTACCTATATATGAAAATGAAGTGACTGCAATCATAGGACCATCTGGTTGTGGAAAATCCACGTATATAAAAACATTGAATAGAATGGTCGAGCTTGTACCAACTGTACGTATCTCTGGTGATATTCTTTACAGGGATAAAAGCATTCTTTCGAAAACTTTTAAAGTTGAAGAATTACGTACAAGTGTAGGAATGGTATTCCAAAAACCGAACCCATTCCCAAAATCAATTTATGATAATATTGCTTATGGACCACGTATACATGGAATCCGAAACAAAAAAGTATTGGATGAAATCGTCGAAAAAAGCTTGCGTGGAGCAGCTATTTGGGATGAGGTAAAAGATCGATTAAAAGAAAATGCGTACGGTCTTTCTGGAGGACAACAACAGCGTATTTGTATCGCTCGCTGCCTTGCTATTGAGCCGGATGTAATTCTAATGGATGAACCAACATCTGCCCTTGATCCAATCTCTACTATGAAAGTAGAAGAGCTAGTTCAGGAACTGAAAAAAGAATACAGTATCGTTATCGTAACACATAATATGCAACAGGCAGCAAGAATTTCTGATCGTACGGCTTTCTTCTTAAATGGAGAAGTGATAGAATATACCGCAACAGATAAGCTTTTCTCAAATCCTTCTGACAAGCGTACAGAAGATTATATTACAGGTCGATTCGGATAAAAAACCAGAGAGGAAGAGTCGTGTGGTACAACGTCAATTTCATGTTGATTTAGAAACGTTAAGGGATAAATTGCTTGAGCTTGGTAGCCTTGCTGAGATTGCATTAGGAAAATCCATCAATGCATTAACGAATAAGAATATTGATTTAGCACTTCAGATTATCGAAGAAGATAACAAATCGGATCGTCTTGATGAAGAAATTAATGATTTTGCAATTCTTTTAATTGCAAAACAACAGCCTGTAGCGATTGATTTAAGAAGAATTTTCGTTGCTATAAAAATTTCCACAGATGTAGAGCGCATAGCAGATTTTGCAGTAAATATCGCTAAATCTACTATTAGAATTGGAAAAGACACAAAGCCATTATTATCACTTGAGAAGATTGAAAAAATGCATAACATTGCAACGGAAATGCTCTCTCTTGCTTTAAAGGCATATTACGATGAAGATGTTGTTCTTGCAAAAAAAGTAGCAGATATGGATGATCAAGTTGATGAGCTGTATGGACAAAATATTCGTGAGCTTCTTCAGTTAACGAAAGATCACCCTGATTTAATACCAGAAATTACACAGCTAAGCTTTATTTGCCGCTATATCGAACGGATGGCAGACCATACGACAAATATCTCAGAAAATATATTTTATTTAGTAAAAGGCAGTCACTATGTGTTAAATGACTAATGCCAAGAAAAGATTGGGACTATTCAGAAGATGATTTTTGTCTTCGTGTAGTTCTATTTTTTTTAAGAATGCTCATGGCTTTATGATAAGTTCAAAATATAAAAGAGGCTGGCAGAAAGTCAAATAACTTTCTGCCAGCCTCTTTTATTACTTAATTAAAACATCAGCAGCTTCCGGATAACTCATACCCTTTTTCATGGTGAATGTTCCAGAACGAACCTTTGTTGCAATTCCTTTTTCTTCTAGATACGCATCAAATTTCTTGTCATCTTCAATGATTCCTTTTTCGGAAAGAAGAGCGGTTATCTCATACGTTGCTAGTCCGTCAGGTATGACAATCTCAAAGGGTTTATTGGCTTCTTCTTCTTTATTCACTTCTTCTTTATTCACTTCTTCTTTTTCATCTGCTTCAGCAGAAGAATCTTTATCACTATCTTGATCTTTGTCGGCTTGTTCGTTTTCTTGGTTCTCTTCAGGTTCTATACTTGGTAAAAGCTTATTATATTCTTCTTTCGATAATAGATGCAACCCATTTTCTTCGACATATGTTGCAACATTTTCTTCATTTAAAGTAGTTGCACTAGTACTGACGATGGAATATGCGACACCCATAACTCCTGTTGCGAAAAGGATACCGATGGCAAATGCTCGTAAATTAACTCTCATTTGCTACATTTCCTTTAACATTTGCAGATTGAATGATCTCTTCGACTTTTTCAATAGATGTAGAAGTAAATTGTGAAATCTGTGAAGGAGTATAACCTTTTTGATAAAGAGAGATTGCCACATCTTTTTCACTTACAGAATGAATGGCGGATTCCTTTTTTTCATTAAATTTATGTAGAGGGGTGGATCCACCTAACAATTCCTCCTCTAACACTTTCATTTTTCTTTCCAACTTATACTTATCTTGAACCACATCAAAGGAAAGTTGTTCCATCTCTTTTTCCAAATCGGAAAATTTGTCATTAACAAAAAATGAAACGACAATTAACGCTACAGCGATAACAATCAAACTTATACTTACAATTAACATATTGTCACCTCATAAAAAGTATCTCTTCTTTTTATATCATAGGAGAAGAGATGTAAAAATACTCTTTCGACAAATTCCTCAAAAACAATCGACGATTTTGTGAACATTTTGTGACTACGGACATAAACTAGCGAATCAATTTATGCTTATTACATTAAAGTTTAAAAGACGACAAAATATGGCTGTTGTAGATTAAAAAAAATACGTGATAAGATGAAAGAAAGTGAGATTCATGGAGGTAGGAATTAATTATGATATGCCATGATGAAGCAAACGAATATTTGCACCTTACATTGAATGAGGACGGCAGCTGGAAAATAGATTGGAATATTGCCAATTGGAGAATTGAATTTGCTAATTTATACTTCAATGAATCAATTTCTCACACAACCATTCGATTAATTGCTTGGAAGGGAAACTTACAGACTAATGGGAATAAGGCATACTTCGTAGATATAATTGCTAAAGGTAGTAAAGGCAGTATAGTAATTACTGAATCCATCCCATTTACTAACGCACGTGCTGAAGTAGGTGCACGAATAAAAGAATCATTTTTTCCGTTTTTTCATACGTATGACATTCCGATCAAAAAGAGCATTAATAGTGATAGTGCTTATAAATGGACATTATTTGAACTAGTAGATAAACAGGAATTCGAGGCTTACACCTCTACTTATACATACTATAGTATGACGGGAGGTGTCCGAGCTGGAAAAACAAATTCTTGATAATATTTACCACTCTGTATCCTATAATGAATTCTATTCCAATAAATTTCCACATAATTATCAGGGAGATAATTGTAGTAATTATAACATTTTAATGCTTTCATGGGAGTTCCCACCTGCTGTGACTGGAGGCCTTGGGAAACACGTTTATGAGCTATCTAAACATTTGGTAACCTCAGGGCATAAAGTAATAGTCGTGACGCTTAATACACTTGGAGCACCCTCCTTTGAAGAAGTAGAGGGGATTAGAGTTCAAAGAATTAAAGATGTAAACCCTACTTATAAAGATTTCCATCTGTATATTGCCATGGTCAATATGAATATGGTAGAAACGGTCCGAAACCTTTCTAAAACTTATAATTTTGATATTATTCATGCCCATGACTGGCAGGTAGGCTTAGCTGCCAGAGCATTAAAGTCTTATCTTAACATTCCGCTAGTTACTACCATACATGCACTTGAACTAGGAAGAAGCAACTTGGAAACCATACTACAAAAAAGAACCTACATGTATGAATGCCAACTAATCCAAAACTCAAATAGCATAATCGTATGCAGTTCGTACATGAAAACAGTAATAGAAGAAAGTTATCATAGTAACACTGACATTCATGTTATCCCTAATGGTATAACGCATCATTCATTAAAAAGCAATAGTATGGAAGAATTCTTGAAGCAGTATGACTATTCTCACCTTATTCTCTTTTTAGGAAGGATGGTACCTGAAAAGGGGGTTGAAACCCTCCTTCATGCAGCAGAGGAAATAATCTCGTTATATCCAAGTTCATTATTTATTCTTGCAGGGAAAGGGCCGATGCTTGAAGTATACAAAAATATAGTAAAAAATAAAGATCTTGAAGAATCTATACTTTTTATTGGATTTTTGAATGAAAATGAAAAGGCGACAGCGCTTTATCATTGTGACATTTTAGTAGTGCCAAGTCTATATGAACCATTTGGGATTGTAGCTTTGGAAGGTATGGCTGCAAAAAAAACTGTCATTGCAGCAAAGACTGGAGGTTTAACTTCCATTATCTCAGATGAAAAAAATGGCCTTCTATTTGAACCAAGCGATGCCGTTGATCTTGCCGAAAAGCTAAAACATTTACTTAATCATCCTGTTTTATGCAGAAAACTTGGAGAAAATGCCAAGCAAGAAGTGAGAGAAAAATATAAATGGGAAGATGTAAGAGAGCATACAGAAGCACTATATACAGAAATAGTAACCACTTCTTCCATCAAGTAGGAGGGATAAGGAGATGAAGGCTGTTATTTTGGCGGGAGGGAAAGGTTCTCGCCTCCAACCGTTAACAATGAAGCTTCCAAAGCCCCTAGTACCACTTCTTAATAAACCTGTGATGGAATATAGCATTGAATTATTAAAGAAACATGGCATAAAAGATATCATTATTACTCTTCAATATTTAGGTGATAAGATTAGAGATTACTTTAGAGATGGAAGACACTGGGGAGTAAATATAACGTATGTATATGAAGATTTACCTCTAGGTACAGCTGGGAGTGTAAAAAATGCAGAACATTTATTGGAAGAACCTTTTCTTGTCATAAGTGGGGATGCATTAACCGATTTAAATTTGATGGACGGGGTGGAATATCACCATCACAACCATTCCTTGTTAACCATATTTATGAAAGAAGTCAAAAATCCAACCCAATTTGGCATCATGGTAACAGATGATCATGGCCATATAACCAATTTCCTCGAAAAGCCCCAAAAACATGAAATATTCAGTAATGTTGTAAATACTGGTGTATATGTGATCGATCCTTTTATGCTTTGTATGATGGAAAAAGGAAAAAGGTATGACTTTAGTACAGATATTTTCCCTAAACTGATAAAAGACGGCAAGTGTTTGCTTGGATATCATGCAACCGGATATTGGAAGGATATTGGCAGTCATGAGGATTATCGTCAGGCACAATATGATATGCTGGACAAAAAGGTTTGTGTTCATATCGGTGCAGAAGAGATACTTCCAAATTTATGGATTGGTTCCAATGTTCAAATGGAAAATAATGTTACAATTAACACTCCAGCCTTTATTGGGAACGACACTTATCTTGGAGATGAAGTTGTTATTGGGAAATACACGATTATTGGTAAAAGTAGCAGAATTCAAAATGGTTGTAAAATTAGTCGCAGTATCTTATGGGATGATGTGAATATTTATTCGACGAACAAATCTAGTATTAAAAATGTCACAGTGGCACCAAAACATCAAATAAGTGAAGGATATAAAGTAGGGGTTTCTCTAAAAATAAAAAACAAAAAGAATATTTCTCCTGTAGAAGCAGGGTAAAAAAAATAAGCAGACAGGAAATTCCTGGCTGCTTATTTTGTTTCACGGTGTACAGTTACTTTTTTCAATCTTGGGCTGTATTTTTTAAGCTCAAGACGATCTGGATTGTTACGTTTATTTTTAGTAGTGATATAGTTACGATCACCAGTTTCAGTACAAGCTAAAGTTACGTTAACGCGCATCATTATCCCTCCAAACATAAAAAGCTTTCCATTCAGACCTTACTATAATATCACTTATTATTGTTGAATGCCAGTTTTTTTTAAGAGATTACTCAATATATAATTGGCTAGCTCCAGCCCAAAGCCCTTGAGGTAATATGCTGAGACGTCAACCTACTATCTCACCAACTCTTCTTATGATTGAAGGGGATGGTCAAGGCGGGTGAGCTAGACACTTTTTGAACGATTCATAGTAATTAAAGCACTATTTTGGTATCTTTATATTCGCGGGTACTAAATGGGAGGATATGTTTATGAATGAAAAAATCCTGTTAAGACGAGAAATGAAAGAAATACTTAGTAGATTAAATATTGAAACATATAGGGAAAACTCCCTCAACATTCAAGATAGATTATTTTCGTCAGATGATTGGAAAAATGCAAATACAATTGGGGTCACGATTTCTCGTTTTCCAGAGGTTGATACTAAAAGGATTATCGAAAAGTCTTGGGAAATGGGAAAGAAAATAGCGGTGCCTAAGTGTCACTCAAAGAATAGAGAGATGCAATTTTATTACTTAGAGAGTTTTTCACAACTCGAAACCGTTTATTTTGGCTTACATGAACCGATTGTATCAGAAGTGAAACCATGTCAGAAAAAAGAAATAGAGTTGATGCTTGTTCCAGGTCTTGTCTATGATTACAAAGGATATAGAATTGGATTTGGTGGAGGCTATTATGACAGATACCTACTAGATTTCATTGGTGTGAAAATAGCACTTGCATTTGACAAACAGGTTGTAAAACGTATTACAAAAGACGAATACGATGTACCAGTACATAAAATCATTACAAATGAGGGTATGTATGACTGTACTGCTGGGGAATAGTTTAGTATTAATAGTTGGAATCTTAGTCCTTGCGTTTTGCGGTTACTTTTTTAAAGCGCTAAGTTTTTCAGGAGCCATAGGTACACTTATAGTTGGAGCCTTGATTGCGTTGGGGTATCAGGGATATGGCTTATTATTGATTGGTATTTTTTTCATTACCTCAAGCTTTTGGAGTAAATTTAAACGAGGAAAAAAAGAACATACAGAAGAACTTCATGAAAAGGGTTCGAGAAGAGATATAATTCAGGTACTGGCAAATGGTTTTGTACCAGCTCTTTTTAGTGGCCTAAATTTCTTGTTTCCAGCTGAATATTGGGTGTACGGCTTTATTACAAGTATTGCAGTAGCGAATTCTGATACATGGGCTTCGGAAATAGGTACACTAAGCATAAAGAAACCCTTTTCTATTCTCTCTTGGGAGCAGGTAGAGCGGGGAACATCAGGTGCCATTTCTTGGTTAGGAACATGTGCCGCAATTGCGGGGGCTACTTTGATTGCCTGCTTTGCCTACATATTTTGGAATGCAATAACAATAGAATCAGTTATTTATATTAGCATTATTGGGGTACTAGGCTGTTTTATCGACACAATATTTGGAGCTACGATTCAAGCTTCCTACTGTTGTAATGTATGCGGCCTAGTCATGGAGAAAAAAGAACATTGTAATCAAAAAGGTAAATTACTAAAAGGTCATCCAATTGTTACGAATGATGTAGTGAATATATCAGCAATTATTCTCGCCAGTATAATCGGTATCTTTATTAAATTCATTTAGGCTGTTATCGCAAACCTTGTTCTTTACTAATAACTAGTTTACCGGTTATATAGTAATTATTATTTAGAAAAGAGCCTTTATTTATTAATAGGAAAAACATGTCTTGTGGCATGTTTTTTCTATTTTTAAGCAGAATAGGAATAGGAGGGATGATAATGGGATTTTTATTAAGGTTACTTTTTATTATTGTGGGTGCATATGCCATTTACAAAAACCGTTATAAAGTCTTAAACTACATTCTAGGAATTAGTAGCATCAGAAAATTTGTAGTAGCATTTGGAATGGATCTTCCATTTGTTCGTGACCGCTTTTTACAAACTGTCTTTCGAGGTTGAAGAGTTGGTATTCACAATAAGAAAAGTAAGACGGAAAAACAGGTAGTTTTTTCGTCTTACTTTTTTAAATTCTTTTAAAAGTGATTTCAATAAGCAATTAGTTTACGATTATACATAAAAATTACATATTATTTACAATTCATTAATAATCCTCCTGTAAAATTTTTGTCGATACATATAAAAGGGTCGTGAACAGGGGGATTTTATGTTGTTTCTTCGTTTAAAACGTAAAGTGAATGAATGGAAAGAGGTGTTTGTGTCTTTAATAGAAAAAATGAATTTGGGGACGCGTTTACTCTTACTTTTTAGCAGCTTGTTTCTGCTTTCCATTACGATAATGGGAGGAATTTCTTACTTAAAAGCAAGAGAAATAACAAATGAGAGCATTGAAAAAAGATTGATCAGAGAATCGGAATTAATGGATTACATTGCTGAGAATTTAAAATTCACTTACATTAGTGATGAAGATTATTTTATGCAGCAGTTAGAAGGAAATGTCCGTTCACAACAAAAAAAGCTAGAAGATGATGGAATCGAAGCTCATTTCTTTTACATACATCAAGGGGAAGTTACTCCGTTTAACGTTAGTGATAATTATTTGCCAACAATTTCTGACACGTTAATTAGTGAAATGGTATCACTAGAAAAAGGGGTACAACATACAACGATTGATGGTAAAAGTTATACCATTAGTTTTCAGAAAATGAATGCTATCAGTGGAGTATATGGCTTGATACTGCCTGCTAGCTCCTATCTTGGACCAGTAAATGATATTGGATATTTTACTCTTGGAGCCGCCTTCATTAGCCTTATATTATTTACCACATTTACAATTTTGTTTGTTCGTACTTTAACAAAACCACTATATAAGCTACGCGAGACGATGAGAGAAGTTAGAAGTGGAAATCTGGTTCCTTCAGAGGAAGTACGTACAACTATTCCAGAAGTATTGTCCTTAAATAAAAGTTATAACACTATGATTAGCCATATGAAGGAAATATTGATAGAAATCCAACAAACCACGACGCAATTAGAAGAAACTGGTAAGAAATTAGGAACACAGTCTGAAAGTTCCCTAGTTTCCACAGAACAATTAATTTCTTCGGTACATATTGTAAAGGAAGGTGCATTACAGACTGCAGTAAGTTCTGAAGAAAGTGTCAGACATTTTAAAGAGATGAAAGAGCAAATTTTAGAAATGCAAAAGAATATGAAAAATTTGTTTCAAAGCTCAGCAAGCATAAAATTATCAGGTGTAAACGGTTTCGAAAATATGAACACTGTTATTAAGAGTATCTCGGACCAGAAAGAAGAATTTGACCAACTTGCAAAAACAATCCAACAAGTCAAAGCTTATTCAAGCTCTATAACTGGACTAGTTGGATTAATAAAAGGAATTGCAGAGCAGACCAAGCTTCTTGCTTTAAACGCTACAATCGAAGCTGCAAGGGCGGGTGATGCTGGAAGAGGGTTTGCTGTGGTAGCTGCGGAGGTACGAAATTTAGCTGACCAAGCATCATTAGCGACGGTAGAAATTACAAATTCTATTGAGCAAATGGAAGGGAAAACCATATCGGCAGCGATAGAATTTACAGATATGCATTCGAAAATGATAATCAATCTTGAAAACGCAACACAATCAAAAACTGTATTTGAAGATTTGATGTATGAGATAGATGGGGTACACAATGAACTATATGGGATGGAAAGAGATTTATTAAAATGGGAGAAACTTTTACCAAATTTAGAAAATGCAGCAGATAGCCTTCTCTCTATTTCCCAAGAAACTTCTGCAAGTTCAGAAGAGATGTTACTAGCTAGTGACAGTCAGATGTCTCAAATGAAAGATATGAATTCAATCGGTAAAAGATTGCAGGTTTTATCAGCTTCATTAGCACAAATTTCATCACGATTTCATAAACATTAAGGAAATACTTTAACGATGAACACTTCTGCTAGGTAATAGTAGAGTTCTCATCGTTATTTTTTTACTTTTTATACTAGAGCAGATAAAATAAATAAAGAAACGAGGGAGGTGCGCATTTGAAACAGGATATAGTATTATGGCAATTGGTCCAACAATTGGTTGTAGACCAAGATTATCGCGTGTTACATATATCACCTGAACAAACTGAAATTTGGTTGGAAGGGCTTTCCAATAAAAAAGCACCAATTATCCGTTTATATAGATACGACTTGGATTGGAGCAATTGGCTTCAAAGGGATTTAGAATATGTTTCAAAGCATGTTATAAATTTTAAAAAACAGCTTGGCAAACGTAGCTTAAGCGCATTGAACATATATGTATCGACCTATCCACCAGTCGATGATTGGGAATTTCGTGTGAAGGAACCATATGAGGCAAATAAAATAAAAATAAAGTCTGTTGTGCTCCATGAAGGAAATATTGAACATGCCGTAAAACAGATCTCTCGTGATATTGGGGAAGAGCTAAAAATAAATGAACACATTGAAATGGAAGAATTGGAACTTTATCATTTAAGAGAAAACACATTGAATTTCTCAGCTCAAAAAGTTCAAAAAGAAAAGCAAATTTTTCAACAGGGGAAACCTTTCTTTACGTATATTTTTATACTCCTTCATTTGGTCATGTTCTACCTGCTAGAGACAAATGGTGGCAGTCAAAATCCGGAGACTTTAATAAAACACGGGGCCAAATTTAACCCATCTATATTGGAAGGGGAATGGTGGCGCTTTTTCACCCCAATTGTTCTCCATATTGGCTTATTGCATTTACTACTTAACACGATGGCGTTGTTTTATTTAGGTACTGCTGTGGAGAGGATTTATGGTAATGTGCGCTTTTTAATCATTTATTTGTTTGCGGGCTTTGCAGGGTCTTTGGCGAGCTTTGTTTTTACTTCTTCCTTATCTGCTGGAGCATCAGGTGCTATTTTTGGCTGTTTTGGCGCGCTACTGTTTATTGGACTCGTGCATCCAAAGCTATTCTTCCGTACGATGGGAGCTAATATTCTTGTGTTGATTGGGATCAACCTTGCTATTGGATTTACAATTCCAGGTATCGACAATGCTGGCCATATTGGTGGACTAATAGGGGGATTCCTTGCATCAGCAACTGTACATCTTCCGAAACACAAGAAACCAATCCAAAGGCTATTAGGTTTTGGATTGGCACTAGTATTAACTAATTTGCTCATAAACCAAGGCTTTCATGAAGAAAATCCAAATATGCTATTAAATCAAGCAAAAGCTCACATACAGCAAAACGAATATCAGGTGGCTCGTAACATTCTTTCCAAGTTGGAAGATAGAGAGGAAGAGTACCCAGAGACACTATTTCATTTATCCTATATAAACCTCCAGGAAGGAAATTATGAAGAGGCAATCGATCAGTTAGAAAGGCTTGTTACTCTAACACCAGAATTACATGAAGCTCATTATAATCTCTCGTTAGCATATGTACAGCAGCAAGATTGGAATAATGCGCTGGAGTCAATAAATAAAGCTATTGAATTGGATTCGACAGGTGAAAATTATCAAAATGTTAGAGCGGAAATAATGAAGCAATTGGAATCAGAATAAGAGATGGATGGTCTTGCGGGATCAGCCAGCAAATAATAGTCTATATGTAAGAATCAATCGTGTCGTTCCATATACCAATAAATAAGGGCTACCAAGAAATCAGTTTCTTGGTAGTCCTTATTTTTTCACTAAAGATTACAGTTGAATGCTCAATAAAAAATTTGAACTACTAAAAAAGCTTTTCATTTAATTGCATGTTTTACATATCTTTAGCAAAAAATGAATGAGAGCTTTGTGAAGGAGGTGTTCATATTGACTTGGCACAAACCAACCAAAATAATGTCAGGAAACTTTGATGAAGATATAAGCTATTTAAAAGAGAGAATGGCTGTCGAAAAAAGTTTTGATTTAATCTATTTGGATCTACATTATGCAGGTAGAAAAATCGGCATGTTTTTAGTGGATGGGTTCGGAAAAGATGAAATCATGTTATTTCTTATGAAATTCTTATCCGAACTTTTACCCGAAGACTTAGAGGAACATCCCCTTGATAAGTTGTTAAAGACTTACATACCTTACGTTGAAATTGATAAAACAGATGATTTGGAAAAAGTAGTGGATCAAGTATTGGCAGGACCAACTGTAATGGTAGTGGAGGGTCTTCAGGAGGCAGTTATTATTGATTCAAGAACCTATCCAGTTAGAGGTCCTGAGGAGCCAGACATGGAGAGAGTGGTTAGGGGATCACGGGATGGGTTTGTCGAAACATTGATTTTTAATTGCGCATTAATTCGCCGCAGAGTAAGGGATAGCTCGCTTAGAATGGAATATTTACAAGTAGGAAGAAGGTCAAAAACAGACATTAGCTTGTGTTATTTGGATGAGTTGGCAGATTCGAAGCTAGTAGAAGAAATAAAAAGATCGTTGGAGAAGATAGATACAGATGGTCTACCGATGGCTGAAAAAACATTGGAGGAATTTGTCGGAGGTAGACATTGGAACCCTTATCCGACGGTAAGATATACTGAAAGACCTGACACAGCAGCTGCTCATTTATATGAAGGGCATGTTTTAGTTATTGTCGATAATTCTCCAAGTGTCATAATCACACCAGCTACCTTTTGGCATCATTTGCAACATGCCGAAGAATATCGAAATAAACCTATTGTAGGTGCTTATTTAAGATTAGTTAGATTTATAGCAGTTTGGGCTTCCATTTTTATTCTTCCTTTATGGTATTTACTTGCTACTAATACCAATCTACTACCTGAACAGCTTTCTTATATTGGACCAAGTGAGATTGGGGTAGTTCCTTTAATTCTACAAATTCTTATTATTGAAATAGGGATGGATATGCTAAGGATGGCAGCTATTCATACGCCAACCTCCTTAGGGACAGCCCTCGGACTAGTAGCAGCAATACTTATAGGGGATGTAGCTGTTAAAGTGGGCTTGTTTGTTCCAGAAATTATATTGTACTTAGCTATTGCGGCAATTGGAACATTTGCTACACCTAGCTATGAGCTTAGTTTAGCTAATCGACTGTTCCGTTTGGTCTTGCTTGCAGCAACTTATATCTTCGGAGTAATCGGCTTTATGATCGGCCTTGTTTTCTTGGTCCTATTTTTACTAAGGATGAAGTCATACAATGTCCCTTACTTATGGCCGTTCATACCGTTTAATTTTCGCGGATTTAGAGACGTGTTAATCCGGTCGCCTATCCCTTTAAAAAACCGAAGACCTGTCATTTTACACCCTGAAGATCCAGATCGATAAGAGTGCACACTCAGGAAAAAACAGCACTAGAAAAAGGTAGTAATCAATTTTTTTACTCACTGTAAGCCCAAGTTTTTGGGCTTTTTTTCATGAAGAAAGGGGTGGCTTCTCGAGAAATCAAAAGCATTGAGGTCATAAGCCGTACCATCAAGTATGAGAAATCGGCTCGTCTTATGATTGCCAGTGCATAAAGTGACATTCCTGTTCACCACGACAATTTTTGAAAGTGAGTTGATGCGAAAATGAGGAAAGTTCGTGCGGAATAGCGATAAGTTGGAGCCAAACTAATTGAAATTCGTGCGAAAGGCTCTGCTTCATGATATAGTGCCATGCCATTGATCAAAATCCCGACATGTCTAGCGCTTTTCTTGGTATTGACGTTGGATTGGAATGCTTTATACTAAGTAAGAGCAGCTACCCTTTTACATAGTAATGGAGAAAAGGTGAAGTCATGAATACAATATATGATGTAAGACAACTATTAAAGCGTTATGGTACCTTTATTTACACTGGTGATAAATGGGCTGACATTGAAATGATGGAAGACGAAATCAGAGAATTATACCGATCTAATGTACTGGACGCCAAAAGTTTTCAGGCAGTCATGATCATATTAAGAAATGAATCTTCAAAATTAACATAGAAAAGGTGAGAAGAGTGGAAAACAAATGGTTGGTTGGAGTAGACCTAGGTGGGACTACTATTAAAATGGCATTCATTTCACTATACGGTGAAATTGAACATAAATGGGAAATAGCAACGGATATTAGTGAAAAAGGCAAGAACATTACAACAGATATTGCAAAAGCTATTGATAGAAAATTGGAAGAGCTTGGTGAATCAAAATCTAAATTGAAAGCGCTTGGAATGGGAGCGCCAGGACCTGTAAACATGGCTACAGGGCTAATTTATGAAGCAATTAATCTTGGCTGGGAAAACTATCCACTAAAAGACCTTCTGGAAGTTGAGACAGGGCTGCCGGTTGTAGTGGACAATGATGCAAACTTGGCCGCAATCGGGGAGATGTGGAAAGGTGCTGGCGATGGCTCTAAAGACCTTATCTGCGTGACGCTTGGTACAGGGGTAGGCGGTGGAATTATTACCAATGGTGAAATTGTGCACGGCATTAATGGAGCTGGTGGTGAAATCGGACATATTGCAGTTATTGCAGAAGGTGGAGCACCATGTAATTGTGGGAAAACTGGCTGTCTTGAAACCATAGCATCTGCTACTGGTATCGTTCGAATTGCAAATAACTTAATAAATGAAAATCCAGGAAGTAAGTTGGAAGAAGTAGCGAAGAAAGAAGGATTATCAGCAAAATTAGTATTTGACCAGTATGCAGCTGGGGAGGAATTAGCTAGTAAAGTTGTCAGTGTCGTTACGTCTCATCTAGGACTTGCACTTGCCAATCTTGCCAATGCAATGAATCCTGAAAAGATTGTCATTGGTGGTGGGGTCTCAAAAGCAGGAGAAAAGCTGCTTGAGCCAGTTCGTGAACAATTTGTGAAACATCTTTTCCCTAGAACAAAAGTTGGTATAAAAGTTGTGGAAGCAATTTTGGGAAATGATGCAGGTGTAATTGGTGGAGCATATTTAGCAAAAACAAAATTATAAATGGATGGTTTATACTTTCTTTTTGTAGGGTAAAACTAAAGAGAGAAGCGTATACAACCTGATATCAAGAGGCTTCTTCGTCGAAGAGGTCTTTTTGTTTTGAAAATTCAGAAAATATAAACATTGTTTTTCTGTGAAACTTTTTTGCTTGTACATCGTCTATATAATATAAGTCCTTTTGCGATCCGACACTACTATTCTAGCTTTCCCAAATTAAAGCAGTATTAATTATCCATTGATTTTTTGTAAAAAAAGTTTTAAGATATGTCGTAGCCTAAAAAATTGGCTTCTTAAATGTTTTTACCCACTTACATCTAATAAGAATTTTTATGAATAATAATAAAGAGCTTCCCTGTCTTTCTTAGGAGGTATAAAGATGAAGCAAGCTTTTAAATCAAAAGTGCCGTTTATCCTGATTGCAGTTGTCCTGCTTTGGATAAAAACGTATATTGTTTACAAAACAAGCTTTAATATTACAATTGAATCCTTGAAACAAGAATTTATCCTTTTTATAAACCCGCTAAGTTTCATACTTTTGATAGCAGGATTAGGATTATTATTTAAGGAAAAGGGGATGAAGCGATATTTAATCATTACAAGTTTTATCGTTTCGTTTGTCCTTTATGCAAATGCCGTTTATTACCGATTTTTCAATGATTTTATCACTATCCCCCTTCTTTTCCAATCAGGGAATATGAGCGATCTTAGCGGTAGTATTACAGAATTGATGAAACCAATAGATTTATTAATGTTTTCTGATGTAATTATTTTAATAATTTTAGCCAAATGGACACCTTCTTTTGTAAGCATGTCTACATGGAGACCAAAAGTACGTAAAATGTATTTCTTGTCCATTGTTGGTATATTCCTTTTTAATCTTGGATTGGCAGAAACAGAAAGACCACAATTATTGACGAGAACATTTGACCGTGAAATTCTTGTGAAAAACTTAGGTACGTACAATTATCATGTATATGATGCCGTGCTACAGTCTAAAACCCGTGCTCAACGCGCACTTGCAGATGGTAGTGAATTGGCTGAAATTCAAAATTATATTTATGCTAATTATAAAGAGCCTAATCAAGACTTATACGGTATCGCAGAAGGAAAAAATGTTATTGTCGTAAAACTGGAATCATTACAAAGTTTTGTTATCGATAATGAAATTAATGGTGAACCAGTTACACCATTCTTAAATGAGCTCAAAAATCAAAGTTACTACTTTAATAACTTTTATCATCAGACTGGGCAAGGGAAGACGTCCGATTCTGAATTCTTATTAGATAATTCCTTATACCCAGTTGGGCGTGGGGCAGTATTTTTCACTCATGGAACTAATGATTTTCATACAGCTACACCAAATGAGGTTCAGGAGCAAGGGTATACACCGGTTACTTTCCATGCCAATAACAAAAGCTTCTGGAACCGTGATGTAATGTATGACGCATTAGGATATGAAAAATATTTTGACATTGAAAGCTATGACGTGAATGAAGAGAATTCTGTAGGATGGGGTTTGAAAGACATTGAGTTTTTCAAGCAGTCAATTCCTCATATGCAGGGACTTGAAAAACCGTTTTATGCAAAGTTTATTACGTTGACGAACCATTTCCCATTTGTTTTGGATGAAGAAGATAAGTTCGTTGATGAGTTCGATTCCAACAGCCGGACATTAAATCGTTATTTCCCTACTGTACGCTACTTGGATGAATCAATAAAAGTATTTTTTGATGAGCTAAAAGCTGCTGGTTTATATGAAGACTCTATCATTATAATGTACGGAGATCACTATGGAATTTCTGAAAACCATAATGAAGCGATGAGTCAGTATCTAGGGAAAGAAATTGGACCTTTTGAAAATGCTCAATTACAACGAGTGCCTTTGTTTGTCCATATTCCTGGTGTTACAGACAAGAACCCAAAAGAGTTTGATACAATTGGAGGTCAAATTGACCTTAAACCAACAATCAAGCATTTAATGGGTATGGAAACGAAGAATGATATCCAATTCGGTGAGGATTTATTCTCAGCAGAACACAGTGATTTCGTTGTTTTCCGT
The DNA here is from genome assembly GCF_917563925.1 of Sutcliffiella rhizosphaerae. Classification (GTDB taxonomy): domain Bacteria; phylum Bacillota; class Bacilli; order Bacillales; family Bacillaceae_I; genus Sutcliffiella_A; species Sutcliffiella_A rhizosphaerae. The sequence continues at coordinate 59,085 of NZ_CAKJTJ010000001.1, read as the reverse complement.
GACGGAGGCTTCGTAACAGATGAAGTAGTCTATACGAAAAATGCTTGTTATGATAAAGAAACTGAAGAAGAAGTTGATCAATCTGCATGTGAACCATATATGGAGAAAGCAAAAAAAGAACTTCAATATTCTGATCAAATTATTTATGGAGACCTTCTCCGCTTTTATGATGGTACTTCCATCCAACTAGATGAGACAAAATTAGTGGAGTAACACAATTATAAGAAGCTGGATGCCCAATGGGTTATCCAGCTTTTTTCATTTTTAAAAAAATGGGTCTTGCGACAATCATGCTTCCCTTGGCGTTTGCGCTTTTCCTAAGATTCAATTATTCACTTCCCTGCGTTCTAAACCTTACTCTGTATCCATAAGGTAGAGTAAAAGGCATTGTTTGGTAGGTGGATAGGGTGAAGGTAAGGGTAAGAAAAGGAGATTCTATATGGTACTATAGCCAATTATTCAATATCTCTCAGCAGTTAGTCGAGGACTCCAATAAAGACAAACAATTAAATCCATTAGCGAATGGAATTGAAATTGCCATCCCAGGGTTCATTCGTATCGGTTATATAGTAAAACCTGGTGAAACGATTGAGGTAATTGCAAATTTATTTAATTTGCCAGTGGACAGTATTTATTTACTAAATCAAAATTTAAGGCTTTCGCTGCCAGTGGCTGGTGATGAAATTCTGGTCCCTAAAAGAGTAGTTGAAAGTGTAGTGCAAAATAATAAACCATATGACTTTCATTCACTTCAACGCGATATCTCTAAGTTACAAGAAATTTATCCTTTTTTAAGCTGCAGTACGATTGGACAATCTGTGATGGGGAAACCGTTGCTTCACTTAGGGATTGGAAAAGGGAGTAAAAAGGTACACTGGAATGCAAGCTTTCATGCTAATGAATGGATAACATCAGCAGTTACGATGAATCTCCTGAATGAGTACTTGCTTGGATTAACAAACTCCACTCCTATAAGAGGATTATCCATGGAAGCGTGCTATCATCAGACTCGACTATCCATTGTCCCTATGGTGAATCCAGATGGGGTAGACTTGGTGGTGAATGGGCCACCGTTCCAAACTAAGTATGATCATTTGGTGAAGGAAATAAATAAAAATCATCAAGATTTTCAAGGCTGGAAATCCAATATTCGAGGTGTCGACCTAAATAAACATTTTCCAGCTAATTGGATGATTGAAAAGGAAAGAAAAGAAGAAAAGGTACCTTCTCCAAGGGATTACCCTGGTGAGACACCATTAACAGAGCCTGAGGCAATAGCGATGGCAAAACTGGCTGAAAAAGAAAAGTTTGACCTAGTGGTGGCAGTTCATACGCAAGGTGAAGAGTTCTACTGGGGTTACGAAGGATTGGAACCGGAGGTATCGTGTAGTATTGCGTATGAATTTGAAAGAGTTAGTACGTATAAAAGCGTCAGGTATGTAGATAGTCATGCAGGGTTTAAAGATTGGTATATTCAACAGTTCAGAAAACCAGGGTTTACACTAGAGCTTGGAAAAGGTATTAATCCATTGCCACTTTCACAATATGGGACTATTTATCAAAAAACACTTGGCATATTTTTAGCCTCACTTTACCTTTAGGAGGAAGTATATTCTTCAAATGGCACTGAGTAATCTAGTGCCTTTTTATTATGAAAAAATGATTAAATATTACTATAGGAATATGAAAATGATTTTGCTTGTCTTGAAACCTTTTCTGCTTCATAATCGTAATATAGATGGACTTATTTTTGGAAAAGGAAAGAAATACATTAATTACAAGTATTTCGAAGTTTGCCGTATTTAAAAGATAAAGAAAAGGAGGGGTGCAATGAAAAAAATTCTGATTAGTTGTTTCATTTTTTCCATTATTATTATGTCAGGATGCCAATCTTCCCCTCACCCCAAAATAGTTAATAATGCACCTTTTCTTTCAAATCATATCAAAGAAAAATCATTCAACCCTTTTTTCTTTCATCATGTACAATTAGAAAAGCTAACAATAAATACAGACTCTTTCAGTTCCGTTGCTGAATGGCTTAACGATGAAACAGTCCTTTACATTACGAGTAATGAATCTGGCTCGAAAATTGAAACTTTTCACTTTTTGACAGGCGAATCAAATTTGTTTTATGAATCAGATGAACAAGTGATGTCTGTTACTGCGAATTATAACAATAGCTTGTTTTTGGTTCGGACTTCTTCTGACTATTCGAAAGGGAGGCTCACTGTCTTAAATCGTGAGGCGCAAGTACAGGGAAGTTGGGAATTTGATGAATCCTATGACCTTGTATTCTCATGGAACCCATTCACAGGAAGTGAAATCATCGTTACTTCTTTTAAGGAAGATTGGACATATACAAGCTTTATGCTTGATGTGAATTCAGGAAATATGGTAAAGAAGGATTTAGAAGATCCATTCCCTCAGTGGTTATCACAAGACAAGTTAGTATACCTTGACTGGAATGATGAGACACCGAATCTTACTGCCCCACTGTACAGTTTGGATAGGATAGAGTATAAACAAACAAAACTCTTGGATGATGTGGTGATGTTCCGAAGTTCTCCTGATTTTCTCGTTACATTAGGTGATATAGATGAGCAACATAAAGGAATGTATACTTTTTATCGCCTACCACATATGGAGCGTCTTCATTTTCAGCCAGTACCTGTACTAACATTGTACTCAAATTATTTTATTCCTTATAATGATGTTGTAAACCCATTTTTTTATACTTTTCTGCCTCATAATGGCGGCAGTATCGAAGGTTATACGGAAAATTTTCAACTTGTAGCCATTGATATGGAAGAAGGGGAAAAGAAGGTTCTGAAAGAAAATTTGGAAAATAAGCCAATACGGATTTCCCCCAATGGACTTTATTGCTTATATGGTTATCAATTAGAGCAATTGATCATTTTGCCAACAAGTGAAACCGTGGATTTGGTTGAGTTTTCTTAGAAAAGAGGAGATTAGATTGGCAATAATTGATGTTACTGTCATACCAATAGGTACGAATGGCCCAAGTGTTAGCGAGTATGTGGCAGATATACAAGATATTCTGGAAGAATTTAAAAAGGAAGGTCAAATTAATTATAAACTAACTCCTATGAGCACTATTATCGAGGGAGAGTTGCCAACACTTTTGCATGTTGTACAGGTGATCCATGAAGCACCATTCCAAAAAGGTATGCATAGAGTAGCAACAAATATCAGGATTGATGACCGTCGAGATAGAAGTGTTCAGATGGAGGATAAACTACAATCCGTTGAATCAAAACGTACAATAAAATAATGCTGTTATAAATGAAAAGAGGCTGTCCGTAAGATACGAACAGCCTCTTAATACGTTAAAAATAATTAGTGAGCGACCGGGTAACCAGATTTAATGATTGTCATAACTGTAAACCATCCGAAAACAGCCACTGTTCCAAAAGAGAAAAGTACTCCCATGAAGTTCTTTTCTTTTACGGAACGTACTAATCCAAGTACGGATAAAATAGTTACTAGCCCAAAAATAATAACTAATGGCAAGGTTAACGCCCCTTTCAGAGATCATTCTATTGCTGTGTTAATAGTTGAAAATAAGTATGTAATGGTAAATTACACTCCAACTACATTTTAAAGCTTTTTAGATTATTTGTCGAGGTCAAAAAATGACACTTCTATGTCATATGCCTTTGCAACTTTTATAATATATTCTGTACTATCTTTATCAATAATATATAATTTATTATTTTCTATCCCAATAATTGTTTCCTCAAATTGAATGAGTGCCATCTCTATATCTTCCTTTTTCCCACTTACTATTTTAAAGATAGAAACCATATCCTTGTAGACGAAATGATTGTGTTGGTCGGTCATAAACCCATAATCAGTAAATAAGGGGCTAGCATTAGGAGTTTCGAGAAAAATTAATGCATATGATTCTTCTAGAATACTTCGATCGGTTAACAGATTTTTTACCATTTTTGCTTCCAATGATGCGTTAGTTATTAATAAATTCCCATCAACATCAAAAATACTTGTTATTTCTTTGAGTTGTAAAAGAAGATTTTGAAAATATGCTGGTTGTTCTTCTCCGCACTGAATTTCTAACCCAAACATTAACCTCATTAGCAGCTTCCTTTCGTTTCTCATGTACTTGTACTTAGTGTAGAATAGATGAATAGATACATCAAGGAAAGGTGTGGGAAAAATTGAAATGGATTCAGTTACCTTTAGGCCCAATACAAACAAACGCTTACATTTTAATTAATAATAAAAAGGAATGTTTGATCTTTGATCCCGGAAGTGAGGGGAAAGCGTTTAATGCATATATAGAAGAACATTCACTAAAACCTCTTGCAATCTTACTCACTCATGCTCATTTTGATCATATTGGCGCAGTGGACGAGGTAAGAGAAAAGTGGGATATTCCTGTTTATGTACATAAAAAAGAAAAAGACTGGTTGACGGACCCTGCTTTAAATGGCTCACATCGCTTTCAGTTCGGTAAAATAACTGCCCGTCCTGCTGATAATCTTCTTAGAGAAGAAAGCAAACTGGTTATCTCTACTTTTGAAATGGATGTTCTTTTTACTCCTGGACATTCTCCTGGCAGTGTAAGTTACTATTGTCCTGCTGCAAAAGTCGTTTTTGCAGGTGATGCTTTGTTTGCTGGTAGTATTGGTAGAACTGATTTACCTGGTGGGAACCAAGATTTGCTTATCAAGAGTATTCACGATAAATTGCTGACACTGCCAGAGGAAACAACCGTACTTTCTGGACATGGAATGACAACGACGATAGAAAGAGAGATGGACAGCAATCCTTTCTTAAATGGGTTTTAACATGCTTCCATATCAGCTTAAAGAGAAAATCGACGCATCTACAGATCAAAAAATGAATTATGCAGCTTATATGCAGGAAGTTCTTTATAATCCGGTTAATGGGTACTATATGAGGGAGAAGGAGAAGGTCGGTACGAAAGGTGACTTTCTTACATCAAGTAATATTCATGATATATACGGAAAAGTTTTTGCAAAGCTTTTTGTAAATTATATTTATCAGACCGGAATCCCCCCATTTTTCTTAGAAATAGGAGGAGGGAATGGGCGGTTTGCACGCCATTTTCTTGAAGAAATTAGAGAGCTTGATAAACAATTATATCAAAGTCTTACTTATTATATGATCGAAGCCAGTCCCTATCACTTGAAATTACAGGAAAAAGAAATTCCTGCTGATGCTCCTATCCGTTACTATCGTTCGCTTGATGAAATGCCACAACATACTTTTGAAGGGATGATTTTTTCCAATGAACTGTTCGATGCCCTGCCTGTCCATGTAATTGAAAAAAATGGGTCGGATATCGTAGAAGTATTCGTAACGCTTGATTCTAACGAGGGTTTGAAAGAGAAAAAATCACCATTACAAAATAAGGACATTAGAGAATATTTGACTAGTAATAAATTGGACTTAAGTGAGGGACAACGGGTAGAAGTACCCTTAGCTATGCTAGAGTATGCCTCTACTGTAGCAGAAAAGCTCAATAGAGGATCTATTATAACGGTGGACTATGGATATAGGTTAGCTGAGCTATCTAGGGAAGAATTGAAGACAGGAAGCCTAAGGGGGTATTATCAGCATTCGATGATCCCAAATCCTCTATTACACCCGTACGAAATGGATTTGACGACCCATGTTCACTTAGATTCACTTGAAGATGCATATAGTCAAAAAGCTCTAACGCATATTTGTACAAAAAGGCAAGGGGAGTTTTTAGTAAAGGCAGGGATAATGGAATACCTCCAAGAACATTACAATCCTAACCCTTTTTCCGAAAAAAGTAAAAGGAATAGGGCGATTCGATCTCTTATCATGGATGGGAGCTGGAGTAACTCGTTTTATGTGCTTATTCATGAAAAAGGTGCAGATGGATGGAGCAAACAAATAAAAAGCGATTGACTCTAGTCAATCGCTTTTTATGGTAAAACTACGTATGTTTAATGACCGCCACCTGGAACCATTAAAAATGTTGTATAATACGTGAAGGCAACAAAGAAAATGGTTAAATATGCTCCGAAAACATAAATGTACATACGTTCAGATAGCTTAAGATAACTTAATAAAATGAAGAATACCGTTTGTCCGAAGAAAAGTAAAGACGCTTGAGTCATGTGGCCAAGATAGAACATAACTGCAAAAATCCCTGTCCAAAAACCCATTACACGGTACATACGATCCATATGTATCCCCTCCTTACGCACTAATCCTTATGCTTGTCACTTACCTATTATAATGTAGGAGTACTTTACTTGTAAACAAGCGTTTGTATCTAGTTTGTGACGATTACATGATAAGTTCATTTTTTCCAAGCTTATCTAGTTTATGCATACATATTTTTTATATGAGAGTGCATGAAATCATTCATTCAACATATTATCGTGCAATTTGTAAGGTTAAGGAAATGCATAGGGATTTTGACCAAATTAATAGAGAATATTTCAATAGGTGGTCTTCCAGCCTGTTCCTCGTTATAATGGAGTGGAGAAAGTACATGAAGGATGATGAAAGAATGACAAATAAAAAGATTGTATTTACAGGCGGTGGGTCAGCAGGCCATGTAACACCAAACATTGCTATTATGAATAAATTAAAAGCTGATGGATGGAGCATTACATATATCGGCTCACGGAAAGGCATAGAAGAAGAAATTATCGGCAATGAAAAAGTACCTTTTCATGGCATATCCAGTGGAAAATTAAGACGATATTTTGACTGGAAAAATTTTACCGATCCTCTGCTCATCATGAAAGGTGCATTCGAGGCGCTGTTTATTTTAAGAAAAGAAAAACCAAAAGTAGTTTTTTCCAAAGGGGGATTTGTCACTGTTCCAGTGGTAATGGCAGCAAAAATGCTCCAAATACCGGTTATCATACATGAGTCTGATATCACTCCTGGTCTTGCTAATAAAATTGCAACAAAGTTCGCTACAAAAGTACTTGTTACCTTTGATGAGACGTTAAACCACTTTCCTAACAATAAAGTTCTTTTTACTGGTTCACCAATCCGGGAAGAGCTGTTCAAAGGGAGAGAACTTGAAGGAAGAGCATGGCTTGGTTTTCATGATAAAAAGCCAATCCTCACCATTATGGGAGGAAGCCTTGGAGCCAGAAAAATCAATGAGACTCTTAGGAAGCTTTTAGATTCTTTAACAGAGGAGTATCAAATTGTCCACATTTGTGGAAAGGGGAATATGGATCCTTCTTTCCAAGGGATAAAGGGATATAAGCAGTTTGAATATATTAATCAAGAGCTTCCAGATGTACTTGCCGCATCTGAATTTATTATTTCAAGAGCAGGTGCAAATTCGATTTTTGAATTTTTGGCATTGCGAAAGCCAATGCTTTTGATTCCACTTTCCCGCCAGGCAAGCAGAGGAGATCAAATATTAAACGCACAATCTTTTGAAAAGAAAGGCTTCGCTAAAGTACTTTTTGAAGAGGAGTTAACAACAGAGTCATTAAAAAGTCAATTAGATTCCTTAAAAGCAGAGAAAGCAACATTGCAGAAGAAAATGACGGAGAATAGCGCACCGAACACGTTAGAAATTATACTTCAAGAAATTGTGAAAGCAGCGAAGTAAACCAAGAACCAATCTACATTACTAGTAGGTTGGTTTTTTTATATATGTAAAATGTAACATTAAGGGCAGACTAGAAACATATACAGTGCTAGCAAGAGATTTTTTGAGAAGGGAGGCTTATATCTATGAAAAAGCAATCATTAAAATTGTTTACTATTTCTTTGATAGCCTTTGTCATTATCATTTCAGTACTTCTATACTTCTTTTCAGAACACTTCACACGTTCTTGGCTACCAATTGATAACGGCTTTGGAGATTCTATCTCTATTTCTCCCAATGACGATACCATTATTTTTTCTTTTTATCAAAGCGGTGATGCTGCTTTGTATCAAGCAAATATAGATGGGACGATGGTAAATCAATTAACCTATCCAAGAGAAGATGAAAGTCACATTCAACCTCGCTATTCTAACGATGGGCGTAAGATTTTATTTCTTTCTCAGGAAAAGGGAAAGGGAGAGATAAAACAAACACTATATGTGATGGACGCGAACGGATCCAATCTTACAAAGGTTACGGATGGGGAAGAACTAATTACAGATGCCATCTTTTCAGAAGATAATCAATGTATTTATTACCTCAGTGCACAAAGCTATATGGACGATGAAGGTCCAACTACGATAAACCTTTTTAAAAGAACACTTGCAGGAGGAGACAAGCAACAACTAACATCTGATAACAGTTTCAAAAAAAGAAGTTTATCCCTCACTTCGAGCGGAAGGAAGCTAGGATATATAGATTATCATATAAACAAAAAAAATGAGGTGGATTCTTCTTTCGTCATATTTGATACTACAACAAATGAAAAAAAAGAAATAATCCCAGAAATGGATTATCACTATAACATCTTATATAGCGCCAAAATATCACCTGATGGAAGTGTCATTGCATTTTCAGCTGGAAGTGAAAATCCAAGGGAAAAATCAGAGTACATTTACGAACTCTACACAATGGATCTCACTAATAATGAAGTACAGAGCATTACAAGCTTCCGTACTTTAATAACAGAGCCTGTATTTTATTATGGAAAGGACAGGTTGTTATTTATTCAAGATCAAGGATGGATGCGGAGAAAGCCGAACTATAAGCTGTGGGGAGTTGATATCGAAGGTAATGATATCCACTTCATCACCTTGCAAATGCCACAATTTTCAGGTACTGCACTTTAGTACATTTATAGTTAATTCATTTAAACCTGATAAGCATATAAAAAGGCATGGTCCAAGATAGCTTGGACCATGCAACTACTGAAAACTATAGTTGTTTTACCTAGAAATTTTTAAAACATTGGTAATAAGTAATTGATGATAAACCAAATGACACCGAAGAATATTACTAAATAGGCGGTATATTTTATGAAAGTGGAAGCGACCATTCCTCTATCTTCTTTTGTTTCTCTTTTATCAACTCTTACATCTTTGTCTTCCATGGCTTATTCCTCCTCGTTCGTTTACCTACTATTTACCCTTATACTTAAGGACTAAACTACTTTTATTTGAAATAAAATAAATACAATTATATGGATGAAAAATGAAGTTTAGGAAAGTTTAGTGTTAAAATCCATCATAATTCGACAAAAACAGAGACAACTTTCCCAACCAGGACTTTATATCTATAACTGTTAGGAAAAGATATAATAAAAGGTAACTTAAATATTAGAAATAATAGTGATTACATTCTTATTCTACAATTTGTACAAAATGAATATGTCAGAGGTATAATATGAAAAAGAAATGGCAGCAATATATTCCTTTAATCTATTTATTATTTGGAGTGATATGGCTAACTCTTTCTGATTATTGGATTTACGTCCTAAAACAAAATAATTATATCGAATTATCCGAGTATATTAATTTACTGAAGGGTTGGTTTTTTCTTATCTTAACTACCATCCTAATTCATCTGACAATGAAAAAGCATGTTGCTTTTAAGGAGTTGGAACAAAAAGAACAAGAACTTTCCACCCTTATTAATAACATGCCCGATTTTGTTTGCTTCAAAGATGGTGAGGGACGATGGTTAAAGACCAATGACTATGGTCTTTCCTTGTATGAATTACAGAATGTTGACTATAAAGGGAAAACAGATCTAGAACTTGGAGAGTTCTCCCCTTTTTTTAAGGAAGCGTTTCAGTATTGTACAGAGACAGATAGACAAACTTGGGAAGGTCGGGAAATAAGTCGAGCGGAAGAATCCTTCTTTTTGGCAAACGGAGAAAGGAAGACCTTCGACGTCATTAAAGTCCCTCTTTTTTATCCAGATGGAAAAAGAAAGGCGCTTGTCACTATTGGAAGAGATATTAGTTCTTTGAAAAAGGCTGAACAATTACTCCTCATGAAAGAAAAATTGTCTGTGGCAGGAGAGTTATCAGCAGGTATTGCACATGAAATAAGAAATCCTCTTACATCTATAAAAGGTTTTATGCAACTTATAGATAGATCTGGTAAAGCAGACAAGCACCATGTTGATCTTGTTTTATCAGAGATAGATAGAATCAATGAAATCGTCTCGGAGTTACTGGTCCTCTCCAAACCACAAAATAAAGAACTTCAATCAGTTGAAGTTTCAGAAATTATTGAATACGTCATTAAATTAGTCGATAATGAAGCCCGTAATAATAATATTACGTTAAATATTCAGCAACAGTATGAGGGAATAACGGTAAAAGGTGATAAGAATAATCTGAAGCAAGTACTCATTAATCTTATCAAAAACGCAATGGAGGCAATGCCATCCGGGGGTACCATCGTTATCAACTGTCAACAAATCTCGAATAGACAAGTTAATCTTGAAGTGATAGATGATGGGGATGGAATCAGTGAAACTGACATTACAAAGATAGGTGATCCATTCTTTACCTCAAAGGAAAGAGGAATGGGTTTAGGTCTTACCATTACCAAAAAAATTATCCAGGATCATGATGGATCCTTACAAATCAATAGTAAAAAAGGGAAAGGTACAACTGTTAGCATTATTCTACCTACACCATAAAAAATGTGCTTTTGATAGAAGATAGATGACCAAGCCATTTATAGCATCATGCATAAACTATATCGTGTGCAGCTTCCTTCTCCTTTCGTACACGGGATTATTTTGGACAGAGATGCTTCTGTCCTTTTTTTGTTGAAGAGAATTTACAGTATGTATAAAGCTATTTTTGGTACCAGAACCAAATCACTGAGAGAGTTCATATCAAGTCAAATTTTGCGTGGCGCTTTTCTAATATTGCAGGGTGTAAAAAGAAAAATGAGGGTATATACATGATATTAGTAGGAAAAAGTGGGGGATAAATTTGACTAAGAAAATATATGACTTAATTGGAGTAGGGATTGGTCCTTTTAATTTGGGAATTGCTGCTTTACTGGATGATGTGCCAGAAGTGGAGGCAATTTTTTTTGATCAAGAGGAAAGCTTTAATTGGCATCCTGGGATGTTGATAGAGCAAACTGATCTTCAAGTTCCGTTTCTTGCGGATTTAGTAACATTTGCAAAGCCAACAAGTAGATACAGTTTTTTAAATTTTGTACATGAAAAAAACAGATTATATCAATTTTATTTTTACAGACGTTTTGATATACCTAGGCGTGAATATAATTTATATACAAAATGGGTAGTTGAGCAGCTTCCTAATTGCCATTTCAAATCAGAGGTAATGAATGTAACGAAATGCAGCGAAGGTTATGAAGTAAAAGTGAAAAACACAGTAACGAATGAAACCCATGTTTATTTTACCAAACATATTGTTGTTGGAACTGGGAGTGTTCCATTCCTTCCAGAAAATGTAGTACAAAATGAACATATCATACATACAAGTGATTATCTTCAAGCAGCAGAAGATATCAAAAATGCTCGCTCTGTTCTTGTCGTTGGCTCAGGACAAAGTGCAGCTGAGGTTTTTTATGAGCTATTGGAAAATCAGAAGCATTTCCAATATTCATTAACTTGGTTAACCAGGTCTCCGCAAATTTCACAGCTTGAAATGGCAAAGTTGGGGCAGGAAGTGTTTTCACCGGATTATGTGAGCTATTTTCAAAGTCTATCCTATAGTAAAAGAAAAGACGCAATCGATAGAATGGATACAGTTAGGAATGGCGTTGATAAAGAAACGTTAATTAACATCTATAATCTATTATATAATCGCTCAGTTGAAGGGAAGGAGAGGAACATAACGATTCAGCCATTAACGGAGATAACAGGTATAAATGAAACCGACGGGAAACTAGAGGTCCATTGCCTGCAATGGGAAAAAGAAATGGAATTTTCGATAGAAGTGGACAAGGTAGTGTTGGCAACCGGATATAAGCCAAATATTCCACAATGGATATGGGATAAAAAAGAGGAATTAGAATGGGAAAGCCCAAGAGAGTTCAAGGTCGATGAAAAATTCCGACTCATTCAAAAAGGAAAAAAAGACCATCATATTTACATTTCTACAAATTTAGAACATTCACATGGCACAGCAGCGACAAATTTGAGTCTGGCAGTTATGCGAAATCAGGCTATTATCAATGATGTCGCTGGAAAAGAGGTTTATCCAATTCCGAAGAATACGATCTTTCAACAGTTTGTTCCAGGTGATTGAAACACGTTTACTTTATAGCAAGACGGGTATTTTATTGGTGTATAACCTTAGGCAGGGCACCCAGCCAATTATTGAACAAAGGAGACGTTAGAGATGAGTAAAAAAATCGCAGTACTATTAACCAATGAATTTGAAGACTCAGAATACACGGAGCCTGAAAAAGCATTTAAGGAAGCTGGACATCAATTAACCGTTATTGAAAAATCAAAAGGAGAGACGGTAAAAGGAAAAAAAAATCAAACAGAAGTTACTACAGATGCAGGAATCGAAGATGTAGATCCATCTGATTTTGACGCTCTTTTTATTCCAGGAGGTTTTTCACCGGATATTCTCCGCGCAGATGATCGCTTTGTCACGTTTGCGAAGGCATTTATGGATGATAAAAAGCCAGTATTTGCAATCTGTCATGGTCCACAACTTCTAATTACAGCTGAAGCATTAAAAGGTCGAGATGTGACAGGGTACACATCTATTAAAGTCGATCTGCAGAACGCTGGAGCAAACTATCATGATAAAGAAGTGGTAGTCTGCCACGATCAGCTTGTTTCCAGTCGGACACCAGATGACATTCCAGCGTTTATTAGAGAGTCATTAAAGCTTTTGTAAAACAAAATAAAAAAGGACTGGCTATTTGATAGTTCCAGTTTGTAGATAAAAGGGGTTCGGAATGGTCATATTCCGAACCCCTTTTGAGATTCAGTGACGAAAGGGTTCACAAAAACCTGTGGAAAGCACCGTGCTTGGAACGGAAGGGTCATACAAAATTTGTAGACGCTCCCACTTAATTTCGGGGGTTCCTAAAGTAAGGGCTAGAAGAAAAAGCAAGTTCTTTTTTTGAAACATTTAGTCTGATTTTATTGTCAATGTTTCTTTTTTTGGAAAGTATATATTAATTAGAAATAATTAAATCTATGTGTATAAGGCTAAAAGCACAGTGTGAAGACAAAGGTACTTTTTCTTAAAGTTAATGCAATTCCCATGTTGATCGTAGTGAAAGACGCGAAGACTCCTGCGGGAGGAAGGGACATGGGAAACCCCACAGGACGCAGTCCGAGGAGGTTCCCGGACCGCCCGCGGAAAGCGAAGCGTCTGTAACGAAGATCAACAGTTCAATGCAAAGTCTAAAAAAATGGGTTTGTCACCAGTCTGAGCATTTTCTATATAGAAAATACAATTCCTTTGCCAATAATTAGTGAAATAAAATCCCTTCTTTTCCCATAAAATTTTACTGGAATACGATTTTAATTATCTTCTTTTAATCTATAAAATGGCAGTGGAAATTGTTCTATATATTTCAATGTCAAATTATCTAGTAATTCTATAGGTTCGACAAACTATTGTAAATTATTTGAATAATTAGACTCATATTTTTATAGTTTAATTGAATCAGAATAATAATACTGTTATAATATTAAGAAAATTGTAAGTATTTTGTAATATAAGGGGGGAAGTCAATGAATTTGTATATTTCCGTGGATATGGAAGGTATTAGTGGTTTAGTAGATCATACCCATGTGGACTCTCGATTACATAATTATGAACGTGGTCGAAAAATAATGACACAGGAAGCTAATGCGGCAGTAACGACCGCATTTGAAAAGGGCTGGAATGAAGTAGTTGTCAATGACAGTCATTCCAAAATGAACAATATATTAATAGAGGAGCTCCATCCTGATACAAAGTTAATTACTGGTGATGTGAAACCCTTCTCAATGGTACAAGGATTAGATGAAAGCTTTGATGCTGCCATTTTTATCGGTTATCATGCGAGAGCATCTTTAAAAGGCGTCATGACCCATTCCATGATATTTGGAGTAAGAAATATGTACATAAATGATGTTCAGATTGGAGAATTAGGGTTTAATGCTTATGTAGCTGGATATTATGGAGTTCCAGTAATCATGGTTGCTGGGGATGATCAGGCAGCTCTAGAAGCTGAAGCACTCATTCCTGGGATACATTGCGCAGTTGTAAAGGAAGCCGTATCCCGATCGGCCGCAAAATCATTCACACCTGAAAAAGCACAATCTTTAATAAAAAAACAGGTTTCCATTGCATTAAACGATTATCAAAACATCAAACCTTTAGTTCCACCAGATAAACCTACCCTACGTATTGAATTTGCTAATTACGGTCAAGCCGAATGGGCAAATCTAATGCCTGGAACCCAGATTGAACCTGGAACAACAACTGTTACATTTCAGGCAAAAGATATTAAAGAAGCCTATCAAGCAATGCTTGTCATGACGGAGCTCGCCATGAGAACAACTTTTAATTAAGCCATATAGGGTAAGAAAGCGTGAGTGAAAGAATGGGAACTTTTATAGCGAAAAGATTAGTTGCAATGCTCATTACGTTATGGGTAATCATCACATTGACTTTTTTTCTCATGCATGCCATTCCTGGGTCCCCGCTCAATGAAGAGCGATCTACCAGTGAGGTAGTACAGCGAAATCTGGAAGCTCATTATCATTTGGACAAGCCGATTCCTGTTCAGTATGTGATGTATTTAAAAACGCTTGTGACATTAGATTTTGGTCCATCTATCAAACAACCATCCCAAACAGTTAATGATATGTTAGGGAGAGGATTTCCCATCTCCTTTGAACTTGGGATGATCACACTGACAATTGCAGTAATATCAGGGATTTTTCTTGGTGTCATTGCCGCACTGAAACGTAATGGTGTTATTGATTATATGGCCATGACATTTGCCGTGTTTGGTATTTCGATACCCAATTTTGTTCTAGCTACATTTTTAATCCAACATATTGCCGTGGGATTAGGGTGGCTTCCTCCTGCTACATGGGCAAGCTGGAAGCATATGATATTACCGACACTCGCACTTGCAACTGGTCCGATGGCGATTATTGCAAGATTAACGAGAGCTAGCATGGCAGAAGTTCTTACCCAAGACTACATACGTACAGCTAAAGCAAAAGGGTTATCTCCAGTGAAAATTATTTTCAAACACGCTTTGCGTAATGCTTTACTGCCAGTTGTAACTATCCTAGGAACTTTAGCTGCGGGAATTTTGACTGGGACGTTTGTCATCGAAAAGATTTTTGCGATACCAGGAATGGGTAAATATTTCGTGGATAGCATTAATACCCGTGACTATCCGGTAATTATGGGAACGACTGTATTTTATAGTGCCTTTCTGATATTGATGCTTTTTATTGTAGACATTGCTTACGGGATATTAGACCCTCGAATAAAGCTGCATAAGAAGGAGGGGACCTAATATGGCAGAGCGGAAGTGGAAAGAAAACCAGCACAACAATGTGCCTGATGATTGGTTTAAACCCCTTGATAAGAAGAAGGGTGATGCAGAAGCTGTTGTAAGGCCAAGTTTGTCCTATTGGCAGGATGCTTGGAGGAGATTGCTAAAAAACAAGCTTGCTATGGCTGGCTTAGTTTTCTTAGTTCTATTGACGATTATGGCCATTTTCGGACCGATTTTTTCCCCGCATAGTGTGACCCAAACTAACTTACCAAACCAAAATCAAGCACCATCCTCTACTCATCTTTTTGGCACAGATGAACTAGGAAGGGATGTATTCACCAGAACGTGGTATGGTGCTCGAATTTCTTTATTTGTCGGATTGATGGCAGCATTAATAGATTTTCTCATTGGTGTAATTTATGGTGGAGTTGCTGGTTATAAAGGTGGTAGAACGGATAATGCCATGATGCGTGTGGTCGAAGTGTTATATGGGTTACCTTATCTACTTGTCGTTATTTTATTGATGGTGGTAATGGGACCTGGACTTTTGACGATCATTATTGCGTTAACTGTTACGGGATGGGTAGGGATGGCCAGGATAGTCAGGGGGCAAGTCCTACAGATTAAAAACTATGAATTTGTACTTGCATCTAAGACTTTCGGAACCAAGACGTCTCGAATTATTAGAAAAAATCTATTGCCCAACACGATGGGGCCGATCATCGTTCAAATGACATTGACTGTACCTGCGGCAATATTTGCAGAGGCATTTTTAAGTTTTTTAGGTCTAGGTGTACAAGCTCCATATGCAAGCTGGGGAGTAATGGCGAATGATGGTTTATCTACCATCATATCTGGTCATTGGTGGCGCTTGTTCTTTCCTGCATTTTTCATCTCCATGACGATGTTTGCTTTTAATGTACTCGGAGATGGACTGCAAGATGCCCTTGATCCAAAGTTGAGGAGGTAATGGACAGCATGGAAAAAATTCTACAAGTAAATGACCTGCATGTATCTTTCTCAACATATGGTGGGGAAGTCAAAGCTGTAAGAGGAGTGAATTTCGACCTTCATAAAGGAGAAACTCTGGCTATTGTAGGAGAATCCGGTTGTGGGAAGAGCGTTACCTCCCAAAGTATCATGCGGCTGATACCAGAGCCGCCTGGTAAAATCACCAAAGGTTCGATTCTTTTTAAAAATAAGGATCTAACGAAACTTTCTGAACCGGAATTGCGCAAAATCAGAGGGGCAGATATTTCCATGATTTTTCAAGACCCAATGACTGCGTTGAATCCTACTCTAACTATTGGGGACCAAATAATGGAGGGAATTATCCAACATAAAAAAGTGTCAAAAACAGAAGCAAAAAAACAAGCACTTGAAATGCTTCAACTTGTTGGAATTCCTAGTCCGATAGAACGACTTAAACAATATCCTCACGAATTTAGTGGTGGGATGAGGCAGCGTATTGTCATCGCGATGTCACTCGTATGCCAGCCGGAAATTTTGATTGCAGATGAGCCGACAACTGCTTTGGATGTCACTATACAGGCGCAAATCTTACGTTTATTTAAAGATATTCAACAAAAAACGGGTGTTTCCATTATTCTTATCACACATGATCTTGGTGTGGTGGCACAAGTTGCGGATAGGGTTGCCGTCATGTATGCAGGAAGGATTGTAGAAGCAGGTAACAGGCGAGAGATTTTCTACAAAGGGGAGCATCCATATACAAAAGGTCTCCTGAATTCTGTTCCACGCTTGGATTTAGATGGAGAGGAGTTAGTCCCAATTGTCGGCTCACCGCCAGATTTATTTTCACCACCTGTTGGATGTGCGTTTGCTGCAAGATGTGACTATGCCATGGAAGTTTGTGAACGGGTGTATCCGATGAAGACGGCTTTGTCAGAGGAACATTATGTGGACTGTTGGCTTCAAGATCCGAGAGCACCTAAACCAATAAAAACAGTGATTTCTACTATAAGATAATACTTATAGTGAAATAGATTCATGGTGTCATCTAATATAAAACAAAGGGGAGTTTTCATGAAGAAGCTATTGTTTTTACTAATGACAGCGATGCTTGTGTTCGTTCTTGCTGCCTGTACAGCAGGTGAAAATGCAGGTACAGACAACACAAGTGAAGGGAACAACAATAATGATAATACTACTGAAGAGAAGATTTTACGTCTGAACAATGGATCAGAGCCAACGTCTTTAGATCCACCGATTGGGTTTGATTCATATTCCTGGAATGCCTTAAACAACTTGATGGAAGGGTTAACACGATTGAACGACGAGCATCTTCCTCAAGAAGCTACTGCAGAGAAATGGGATGTCTCAGAAGATGGAAAAACATACACTTTCTACATTCGTGACAATGCAAAATGGTCCAATGGTGATGATGTAACTGCAGGAGATTTTGAATTTGCCTGGAAGCGACTTTTGAATCCGGATACTGCATCTCCAGCTGCTTTCCTTGGCTATTTTATCGAAGGGGCAGAAGCATTTAATAATGGAGAAGGTTCTGCTGAAGATGTAGCAGTAAAAGCGTTAGATGAGAAAACGTTGGAGGTTACACTTGTAGCACCCCAAACATATTTCTTGAGCGTCATTACAAACCCGGCATTCTTCCCAGTAAATGAAAAAATAGCAACGGATAATCCGCAATGGTTTGCAGAGGCAGAATCATTTGTCGGAAACGGCCCGTTTAACTTAGCAGAATGGCAACATGAAAGCCACTTTGTGATGGAAAAAAATGATCAATATTGGGATGCAGCAACCGTTAAGCTCGATAAAGTCCATTGGGCGATGGTAAACGACTCCAATACCGAATACCAAATGTACCAAACAGGAGACCTTGATACTTCTGGTGTACCAGCAGATGTGAGTGAATCGTTATTTGCAGAAGGAAAAGTAAATGTAGGAGAGCAAGCAGGAACTTACTTCTTCCGCTTTGGTGTAGAACAGGAGCCATTCCAAAATGCTAATATTCGTAAAGCTTTTGCACTGGCAGTAAATCAACAGGACATTGTGGATTACATTACAAAACGTGAAGAAGAGCCTGCGAAAGGCTTTGTTTCGACAGGATTTACAGATCCGTCAGGAAATGATTTCCGTGCAACAAATGGGGATCTTGTTTCTTTCAATGCCGAAGAAGCAAAAGCGTTATTGGAAAAAGGAATGGAAGAGGAAGGGTATGAAACTTTACCGGAAGTAACCTTAACGTATAACACTAGTGATGAGCACAAACGTATTGCCGAAACCATTCAGCAAATGTTTAAAGATAATCTTGGAGTAGATGTGAAGCTGGCTAACATGGAGTGGAATGTTTTCCTTGATGCTCAGCGTAATCTAGAATTCCAATTTTCACGTAGCTCGTTCCTAGCAGACTACGCAGATCCAATTAACTTCCTAGAGAATTTCCAAACGGGTCACACAATGAACCGTACTGGTTGGACAAATGCAAAATATGATGAGTTAATTCAAAATGCATTAAATGAAGCCGATGAAGCAAAGCGTTTTGAATTAATGTATGAAGCTGAAAAGGTTTTATTTGAGGAAATGCCAATCATTCCACTGTATTTCTATAACCATGTTTATTTACAAAACGAAACGGTTAAAGGAATTGTTCGTCACCCAGTAGGTTATATTGAACTGAAATGGGCAGATAAAGAATAATATGAAAATGGGTGTTCATTGAACACCCATTTTGATGAAATTACAGCTTATTCTATACATATACATCTAAAAAAAGGTATATCAGAAGGGGGATAAATCTATGCTGCCACAAAGGTTGAAAAAAGGGGACACAGTTGGCATCATTGCACCTGCAAGTCCGCCTAAGCAAGAAAAATTGGAAAAGGCACTAACCTTTTTAGAAGAAGATCTGGGATTAAAAATAAAGCTCGGAAAGTATGTGGATTCTCCGTATGGCTATCTTGCTGCAAAGGATGAGGAAAGATTAGAAGACCTTCATGCGATGTTTCTTGATAATGAAGTGAAGGCAATCATTTGTGCATGTGGAGGCTATGGGACTGCTAGAATTGCTTCTAATATAGATTATGAGATTATCAAAAATAATCCAAAAATTTTTTGGGGCTATAGTGATATTACCTTTCTTCATCAGTCTTTCCTTCAAAAAGCAAATCTAGTAACCTTTCATGGACCGATGTTAAGCTCTGATATTGGTTTAGATAATCCTCATCCGATTTCTAAGCTTGGATTTCAACAACTTTTTGAACCAATGGAAACGGTATATTCCGAAGACTTTTCGTCCCTTGATGTACTAAAGGAAGGGATTGTGAGGGGAGAAATAGTTGGAGGGAATTTAACACTATTAGTTAGCTCACTAGGCACTCCATTTGAACTAAACACGAAAGGGAAAATACTATTTTTGGAAGATATTGACGAACAGCCTTACAAGGTTGATAGAATGCTAAATCAATTAAAGATGGCCGGAAAATTTGAAGATGCCAATGGAATTGTAATCGGTGATTTCCATAATTGTGTACCTGATGAGGGAAAAGACTCTTTAAGTTTAGAAGAGGTCATTAGCCAACATGTACTTGGTGCGGGAAAACCTACTATGAAAGGCTTTAAATTTGGCCATTGCACCCCTCATATCGCTATTCCACATGGAACACATGCTGAACTCAATACCCACAACAAAACACTGATCATTCAACCCGGAGTACAATGACAGGAGGAATTGTATGTTCATTCAACAGCTAGAAACATTCCGCACGAACGTTCCATTAACAAAACCCTTCAAAACCGCACTGCGCACTGTTTATGAAGCAGAGGCGGTGATCGTTAAACTAATGTGTGATAATGGTATCACAGGTTGGGGAGAGGCACCTCCAACTCATGTTATAACAGGTGACAGTTTGGAGAGTATGGAGTATGTCATTCAACATATTATGAAACCGTTATTTATGAACCAAAATCTTTTAAACTATGAACCTTTATTACAGCAATTACATAAAGCGATAATTAGAAATTCGAGCGCAAAAGCAGCCGTAGATATGGCGATATACGATTGTTTAGCACAGCATAGTAAGCTACCACTTTATCAATATTTGGGTGGTGCTAGGTCAGAACTTGAGACCGATTATACAGTTAGTGTTAATTCCCCAAAAGAGATGGGAGAAGATGCGCTATTTTACTTAGAGCAGGGCTTTAATGTATTAAAGATAAAGGTTGGAAAAGATACAATTAACACAGATATTGAAAGAATAAGGGAAATACGTGACCGAGTTGGCAGCAAGGTGAAAATAAGGCTGGATGCAAATCAAGGGTGGACTGCGAAAGATGCAATTCGAGGAATTCGAAAGATGGAGGATCTTGGACTAGATATCGAACTAGTCGAACAGCCGGTTATTGCACACGATATAGTGGGATTAAAGCAAGTGACCGATCAAGTAGACACTCCAATTATGGCAGATGAAAGTATTTTTACCACAGAACAGGCAATTCAGGTGTTAAAAACAAGAAGTGCAGACCTTATCAACATTAAGCTAATGAAAGCTGGAGGAATCTTTCAGGCTGAAAAGATTAATAGTATTGCAGAAGCATTTGGCGTTGAGTGCATGGTTGGGAGTATGATAGAAACTCGTCTAGGGATAACAGCGGCAGCCCATTTTGCAGCAAGCAAACAAAATATTACCCGCTTTGATTTTGATGCACCACTTATGCTCGCGAAAGATATTGTCATAGGAGGAATCCTTTACAACGGAAGTAATATAACGTTTCCAAAAGACTATGGGCTTGGAATAACAGACGTAAAAGTGCAAGGGGGAGTTAGTGTTGAGTAAATATATCATAAATGTACCAGTAGCGACAATTTGGACTTCCTATGATTCTCCTAGATCAATCGACCAAAAAGCAGTTAGTAACCCAACAGATATAAAAGGTTGGCTTTCCTCATTGAATTATGAAACGAGGCTGGAGCTCTGCAATGCTAACCTTATACAATCCCAGCTGCTTTATGGACAGGAACTGTTGATGCTAGACGAAAAAGAAGAATATTATCATATAATTGCTTTGACGCAAAGCTCTTCAAAAGATGAACGGGGGTATCCAGGCTGGATTCCTAAAAACCAGGTAGCAGAAGTTGAAAATTGGGATATTACAAATGGTGCAATTGTTATTGTTCAAAATAATATTTCCACTCTTTCTTCTAAAGATGGAGTACCTATTACTGAACTAAGCTTCCAGACAATTCTACCGTTTTTAGAGAGTAAAGAAAACGTTGTAATGGTCAAGCTTCCCAATGGTGAAGTCGGTCAATTAAAAAGAGGCGATGTTACCGTTATTGATAGTTGGAATGATGTAACGAAAGGATCCGGAGAGGATATTGTCAGTTCGGGAGAAAAATTTTTAGATCTCCCCTATCTTTGGGGAGGAATGAGCGGTTTTGGAATGGATTGCTCAGGATTTAGTTACACAATGTGCAAAGCGAATGGCTATATTATCCCTCGTGATGCAACAGATCAAGCAAAGGAAGGGAAAGAAATAGCGATTCATTCAATTAAACCAGGAGACCTATTGTTCTTTGCTTATGAAGAAGGAAAAGGAAAGATTCACCATGTAGGTATCTATTATGGTGAAGATAAGCTTCTTCATTCACCTAAAACAGGTCGAGATATTGAAATCCTACCGATGAAGGATACGATTTATGAAAAGGAATTATGTGTAGCAAGAAGGTATTGGCTAAAGGACGGCGAATAGATGATGACAAAAAAAGT
The DNA here is from genome assembly GCF_917563925.1 of Sutcliffiella rhizosphaerae. GTDB lineage: Bacteria > Bacillota > Bacilli > Bacillales > Bacillaceae_I > Sutcliffiella_A > Sutcliffiella_A rhizosphaerae. The sequence goes on along the minus strand of NZ_CAKJTJ010000001.1, from coordinate 36,904 downwards.
ATTACTGCAGGTGAAAAATCTGCAAAAGTTTTTTTATATGGGAAAGAAGAAGACGCTAAAAGCAGTAGACGGTATCTCTTTTGACGTTTATAAAGGGGAAACCTTTGGACTTGTTGGTGAATCAGGCTGTGGCAAGTCAACAACAGGCAGAACCATCATCGGACTTTATAGTAAAACGTCAGGTAATGTAGTATTTGATGGAAAAGATGTACATGCATTAAATGAAAAGGAGCAATTTTCTTTTCATAAAAATATGCAGATGATTTTTCAGGACCCTTATGCATCTTTAAATCCCCGTTCTACAGTAAAAGAGATTATATCTGAACCGATGGAAGTTCACGGAATCTATAGAACTAGTAAAGAACGAACAGCAAGGGTGTATCAGCTACTTGAAGATGTAGGATTGAACCGAGAACATGCCAATAGATACCCACATGAATTCAGCGGAGGACAGCGACAACGTATCGGTATTGCACGAGCATTAGCCCTTGATCCTGATTTTATTATTGCAGATGAACCCATTTCAGCTTTAGATGTTTCCGTGCAAGCACAAGTTGTCAATCTTATGAAGCGACTTCAAAAAGAAAAGGGACTAACCTATCTATTTATTGCCCATGATCTTTCCATGGTGAAGCATATTAGTGACAGAATTGGTGTGATGTATTTAGGGAGAATGATGGAGTTAACAGAAAGTAAAAGTTTATACAAAAAGCCATTACACCCATATACTCAAGCACTTCTATCAGCAATACCTATTCCAGATCCTGATGTGGAAGACAAAAGAGAAAGACAAATTGTCAAAGGGGAGATCCCAAGCCCAATCAATCCCCCAAGCGGCTGTGTGTTTCGTACCCGCTGCCCGCACGCCATGGAAGCATGCAGTAAAAGTGTGCCACAGTGGCAGGAAGTTGAATCAAAACACTACGTTGCCTGTCATTTGTATAATGAAAGTATTGTTGGCGCTGATAAAGCAAAAGAATTGGTTGCAGCTGCAAATGAATCCGATTAATCCTCAACAGCAGAACTTAGTGAAGCGTGTTCAGAATGTGGTAAATACCACTCCTGGACACGTTAGTTGTATCATTAAAGAAGGAAAGGAAACTTTGGTTGAAATTCATCCGAATGTAAGGAAAAAAGCTGCTAGTTTAATAAAGATTCCAATATTGTTAACAGCTTTCTACCTTGTGGATAAAGGAAAATTGGACTTATCAAAAAGATATAAAATAAATCAGATTAGAAAAGTTGGTGGAGCGGGAGTCATTCAATATCTGGATAGTGCCACCGAGCTCTCATTATTAGATCATTTGACATTAATGATTGTAGTCTCAGATAATATGGCCACTAATAAGGTAATAGACGTGCTAACGATGGAATCAATACAACAATTCTGCCATGAAAAAGAATTGTATAAAACCACTCTTCTAAGAAAAATGATGGACAATATAGCTTCAAAATCTGGGCTTGAAAATAATACATCAGCCATTGATATGATGACATGCATGGATATACTACAAGATAAACGTCATTTCTCAGTAAAAAGCAGAATGCAAATGCTTGAAATCATATTTGGTCAACAGTTACAGGATAAACTGCCATTTTACATAAACGAAGAAGACATAAAAGTTGCAAACAAAACAGGAGAGTTACCAGGGGTAGAGCATGATTGCGCAGTCTTTTCTTTTCGAGAGAAAAATTTAATTGTTATCGTCATGATAGATGGGTTAGTAGATAATTCTGCGGGGAAAAGAGCTATTCAGAAAATTGGCTGGGTAGTAAAATCCTATCTGTTGGAAACACCGTTATTTAGGAAGTGATAGGTTAATTCTAAAGGCAGATTTTATATGCATTTTTGCCATAGATAAGCTACTAGGAAATTACCGGGTCCGTTTTACACATTCTCTTCCTAAATAAATGTTTTTTCTATAGCCCTAAAGAAAAAGTGATAAAAATCTAAAGTAGAAGGTAACATTTATCACTTAGAAAAGAGAATATCAAAAAAATACAAAAACTTGCAGGATTCTGTCAAACTATGTAGAAAATCTTATAGGCAGTAAATTTTATTAGAAAGGAGAACAGGTTTTTATTGCCCTAGCTTTCCCCTATCCAAACACTAAATAGAATGAGGTGAGAAATGAATATTGAAAAAAAGTGTGAAGAAATAATTCGCCAAGCTGTCCGCTTACAAGTTTCAGATATCCATATTAAACCCCTTGAACAATCTGCCAATATTTTATTCCGCTTAGATCATTATCTCTATGATCAAGAAGAAATTCCACTTGCTATCTATAATAGAATGCTGTCCCATTTGAAATTCCAAGCCGATATGGATATTGGCGAAACACGAAAGCCGCAGAACGGTGCACTTACTCTACTTGTTGATACAAACAAAATTAATCTTCGACTCTCCACTTTACCTACATTTAACAAGGAAAGCCTCGTTATCAGAATTCTCCCACAAGAAGACAGTCAATTCTTATTTAAGCATCTTTCGTTATTCCAGAATTCCACTAGGAAAATTATGTCGTTAATGAAGCATTCACACGGATTGTTTTTGTTTACTGGGCCAACGGGATCTGGTAAAACAACTACTCTTTATTCTCTTTTGGAACAATCTAAAAACCTGCTGCAAAGAAATATCATTACATTAGAAGACCCAGTGGAAAGAAAAAGCAAACATGTGCTACAGGTACAGGTGAATGAAAAAGCCGGCATTTCCTATGCTTCTGGATTGAAAGCAATATTGAGACATGACCCAGACATTATTATGGTTGGAGAAATTCGTGATGAGGAAACAGCAAAAATTGCGACTAGAGCTGCCTTAACGGGGCATCTCGTCCTTAGTACATTACACACTAGAGATGCTAAAGGAGCAGTTTACAGGTTAATGGAATACGGGGTCACTCAACAGGAACTGGAACAGACTCTGATCGCTGTTTCAGCTCAACGGCTTGTAGAATTGAAGTGTCCATATTGTGAAGGGAGATGTTCGGCATTTTGCAGAAAATACCGAAGTCACAGGCTTGCAAGTGTGTATGAACTACTCTATGGGAGTGAGTTGAAAAAAGTGTTAGATCAATGCAAGGGTAAAGCTGTGGAATTGCATTATCCAACCTTGAAGGAAGTGATTAAAAAGGGGATTGCACTTGGATTCATTCATGGGCAGGAATATGAAAGATGGGTATATGATGGGAAAGAAAAATAAAGCTTGGCAGTTAAAAGACCAGGAAGAATTTTTGAAACGGGTGGGGGAGCTTTATGAAAATGGCTATTCATTGTTGGATGCATTGATATTAATGAGTATTCACTATGATTATGCAAAGAAGAAAAAGATGGTTGGGGCAATTAATCAGTTGAAAAGTGGTTTAAGTATACATGCAGTTTTAGAGAAACTTCATTTTCATCAAGATGTATTATCACTACTATTTTTTTCTCAAAAGCATGGGAATTTAGGTCAAGCATTCCTGTCAGCTGGCACGTTAATGGAAAGAAAAAGATATTATCGAGAAAAATTAATTACGCTTGTCACCTATCCCATAATGCTACTATTTTTTGTGATCGTCATGTTTATTTTTGTACAAACCATTCTGTTACCACAATTCAATCAGTTGTTTATACAGATGAATATTCAATTAAATCCAGTTATCTCTTTATTTTTTTCGATTGTAACGTATGTGCCCATCATGATGAGTGTTTTTTTAGGTCTAAGTATTCTATCTTTTCTTTTCTTTCGAGGCAATAAGAAGTTAAAACCCTCAAAGAAAATTGATTTCTTCATGAAGCTACCTCTATTAAAAACCTTTCTCTCTCTACATTACTCTCATTACTTCACTCAACAATTAAGCACCTTGCTTCAAAGCGGACTTACTATTAATGATTCGCTTTCTGTATTTGAACAGCAGAATTACCAGCCTTATTTTCAAGGGAAAGCAATAGAATTTCGTAAAAGATTATTAGAAGGAGAGAAGCTTGAAACGTTGGTAAAAAAAGAGAAGGTATTTGTCGAGGGGCTCCCCCTTGTGATAGTACATGGACAAAAGAATGGAAAATTGGCCCAGGAACTGGAGCAGTTCAGTAAATTATTGTTGGTGAAATTGCAGGAACGTGGGGAAAAAGTAATGTCCAAAATACAACCGTGTTTGTTCGTGTTTGTTGGTGCATTTGTGTTTTTGTTGTATATCTGTATTTTTATTCCAATGTTTCAACTACTGGGAGGTATTTAAAGATGAATGAACGTGGTTTTACACTTGTGGAAATGTTACTGGTAATGCTAGTCATTACAGTTCTACTTTTAATCATGATTCCAAACATTACGAAAAACAGCAGTGTGATAGGAGATAAGGGATGTGAAGCTCTCGTAAGTATGGTTGATGCTCAAGTACAAGCATACCGTCTTGACAATGGCACAATTCCTTCATCGATAAATGATTTAAATACGCCAGAATATTTGGAGGACCGGTTTGATAATGATTCTGGAGAATTGAATTGTCCTAACGGAAAAATTATTACCATTGAAAATGGAAAGGCAGTTCCAAGTGATCCATCTTAAATGGGAAAAAGTAGAAGAAGGCTTCACTCTTTTAGAATCATTGCTTATTCTGTCTTTTGTTTCCATACTATTATCTATTACAGTACTGAAGCTTTCCACAATGGAAGATAAACACATAGGAAGATATTTTATCGAACAGTTCAATAATGATCTTTTGTTTGCCCAACAATACGCACTAAGTACTAGATCGAATGTCCATGTCATTTTTATGCCGACTAACAATTCCTATTTGATACGTCAAGGAACATTTCAGGCAACAACTCTTGTTACTAGAAGTTACCATCGGACGATTCAAATTGATACGAGAACAATGGGAGAACGCTTTGCGTTTTTAGGGAACGGGAGCATTGATAAATCAGGAGCTTTGATTGTCAGTGTTGATGGATTAGAGAATTACCGGTATGTATTTACGTTAGGGAAAGGTCGTTTTTATGTGGAAGAAAGATAGTGGTTTTACTTTGTTAGAGGTTCTTGCAGCGTTATTTGTATGGATAGTCATTGCTTCGGTCCTTGTTCCGGGACTAGTGAGGATGAATCAGGAACGTAAAGGGTTTTTACTAGAACAAGAGGCGAGATATATCTTAAACATGGAACAAGATAAAATACGGATTGGTCATCAAGCTGAATACCCTTTGTTGATTAGTAAAAAGACGGATTATTTGGTGGAGTTTCACCTCGAATCACAGATATCCGAGCTATGTGTGTCATATAAGGAGTATAGACAGAATAAGAAAGAAAGGTGCGTTTATGTTCATTATCCGTAAAGAGCAAGGATTCACCTTACTCGAAGTAATGATTAGCTTTTCTCTCGTTCTCCTTCTTACAGCTTTGTTTCCTATTTTAATGAAAAGTATTTACCATTTAACCGAAAAAAAAGACGGCATACATCCACTAGAGTTAGAAGTGTTTATTCAACAGACGGCTAGAGAGGTGAGGAATGCTAGTGAAATTTCAGTGAATGGTTCTGTGGTGAAATTGACCAACCAAATAGGTCAACTCGTGAGCTTTGAACATTATGAAGATAAGCTTCGACGCAGAGTGGATGGAAAAGGTCATGAACTTATGCTGCATGGTGTTATGAGCGCAGCTTTTGAAGAAGTGTCGGGAGGGGTAATGATTAAATTAAAAGGGAGAGACGAAAACCAATATGAAATTCTTATCCGGAGAATACCTGTTCCATAATTGTCAGAAAAAAGAAGATGGGTATATATTACCGGTTACTATTATTATGTGTAGTTTGCTGAGCTATATGTTGCTTCATCAAATAGAAAACTATCGGCTTGAAAAAATGTTCTATTTTGAAGCAGATCAGCAGTTTAAATTGGAAGCAATGATGAAATATTCATGGGATGTGGTCCAAAATGAATTGGAGAAGGACGGTCAAATACGTGCTGATTCTATACATTTTCCATATGGATCAGCATCAATTAACATAAAAGAGCTAGGTGAAGAGTTAGAAATAACCATTCTTTGTATGACGAGAGAAGAGAGAAGCTATCAAGCTAAAGTAATTTATGATATTGTGAATTTTGAATTTTTAAAGTGGACAGAAAATTTGTAATGTGAAAGCTGGCAGGCTGACACTTTGTTACCTTATAATAAAGGTTGAAATAAAGATTGTTGCTAATAATTAGAATACATTCCAATACTTATTTTTCGCATGAGCATCAGTCTAAGAGCGGGGGGAAAACAGTGAAAAGCATCTATCTGACCGGATTTATGGGTGCGGGTAAAACCACAATTGGCGAAGAACTTGGCAAAGCCCTTCAATTACCGGTATATGATACAGATCAATTAATTGAGAGCAATGAAAAAATGACCATAAAAGAAATATTTGCTCAACAAGGTGAGGAGTATTTTCGAAAATTGGAACGAAAGGCATTAAAGGAATTACCCGTTCAAGATGCCATTATTACAACCGGGGGTGGTGTAGTACTTTCCGGAGAAAACGTTGATTGGATGAAACAAAATGGTTGTATGGTGTTCTTATATGCAGAAATGGATAAGGTTTGGGAAAGGCTAGAAAAGGATCAGACTAGACCATTAATAATGCAGAAAAGCAGAGATGAAGTAGCAGCAATCTTTGAAATGCGTTTACCTCTATATAGAGAGGCACAACTTATTGTAGATACAACTAATTTGTCTGTAGTTGAATCAGTTAAAAGCGTGGTTGATGTGGTTAAATCATGGGAAAAGGGTCAACACTAAAATAATAAGTACTACATGGTGGTGATTCCAAATGAAAACGAATGATTATGTTAAATATGTGACACAGCAGCTAGTTACGTATATGGACAAACCAAAAGAAGTTAAACGAGAGCAAAGAAAGCTTAAGAAGCAAGAGCGTACACCAATGCTTTACCAACTTTTTGGTATAATTCCTTATGCTCTCATGATGTTTTTTAAAAAGAGGGATACATGAGTCAAAAGTATTGCCAACCCTTTCATTTTTATGCTACAATCTCTTCGGATACTAAAGAAACATTCAATTGTATGTCCATGCAAATATTTACAACATAGATAAGAACTTTTACGTGTTACTGATACGATCAGGCATGAGTAAAGTGGTTTTGATCAATACTAAGGGTTATGTTTACCCTTTTTGAGTGAAAAGCCCCCTTTCTCATGCCTTTTTCTATACAATATTGTACATACTCATAGTGATACAGGGTATAGAAAAAAAGAAAAAGTTCTTGCTGAATGTTTCGGTACATAAATTTTTCCTATTGCTCTTCAGTTGAAACAAGGAAGAAATCCATGTACATTAAGAACTATTGAAAATAACCTATTTCAAAGGAGAATGATTACAATGGCAGAAAAAACATTTAAAGTAACAGCGGATTCAGGAATTCACGCACGTCCAGCAACTCAGTTGGTGCAAGCAGCTGGAAAGTTCGATGCAGACGTAAACCTTGAGTATAACGGGAAGTCTGTAAACTTAAAATCTATCATGGGAGTTATGTCTTTAGGTATTCCTCAAGGAGCAGAAATCAAAATTGTTGCTGAAGGTTCAGATGAGAGCGAGGCTTTAGTAGCTATTGAAGAAACTTTGAAGTCAGAAGGGTTAGGGGAATAATGTCTAACAATATTCAAGGCATCGCTGCTTCAAGCGGGATTGCTATTGCAAAGGCATATCGTCTTGAAAATCCTGAATTGAGAGTGAAAAAAAAAACGATTGATAATGCAACTGCGGAAGTGGAAAGATTTGTACAAGCAGTAGAAACTTCTAAAAATGAATTGGAAAAAATCAAAGAGCATGCTCACAAGGAGCTCGGAGCAGACAAAGCTGAAATATTCTCTGCCCATCTGCTTGTCCTAAGTGATCCAGAGCTCTTAAATCCAATTAAAGATAAAATTAAAAACGAAAATGTAAACGCTGAAGTGGCACTTGATGAAACAGCGGGTATGTTCATTACTATGTTTGAGCAGATGGACAACGAATATATGAAAGAGCGTGCTGCGGACATCCGTGACGTAACGAAACGTGTATTAGCCCATCTTTTAGGTGTTGGCGTTTCAAATCCGAGTTTGATTTCAGAAGAAGTAATCATCATTGCTGAAGATCTAACTCCATCTGATACTGCTCAATTAAATCGCCAGTATGTTAAAGCCTTTACAACAGATATCGGTGGTAGAACATCTCATTCTGCGATTATGGCGCGTTCTATGGAAATTCCTGCTGTTGTTGGAACTAAAAACGTAATGGAGATAATACAAAATGGTACGATGGTCGTTGTAGATGGTCTTGACGGTGTAGTAATCGTCGACCCAACAGACGAAGAAATAACTGCATACACAGAAAAGCAGCAGAAGCATGAAGGGCAGAAAAAAGAGTGGGCAAAGCTAGTTAACGAGAAAAGCTTAACCTCTGACGGACAAGAAGTAGAGCTTGCTGCGAACATTGGAACTCCTAAGGATGTTAAAGGAGTTTTAGCAAATGGTGGAGAGGGCGTTGGTTTGTACCGTACGGAATTTCTTTACATGGGCAGAACGGAACTTCCATCTGAAGAAGAGCAGTACAACGCCTATAAAGAAGTCCTTGAGAAAATGGAGGGCAAGCCTGTTGTCGTTCGTACTTTGGACATTGGTGGCGACAAGGAATTACCTTATTTAAATCTTCCTAAAGAGATGAATCCATTCTTAGGCTTTCGTGCAATCCGTCTATGCCTGGAGGAACAAGAGATTTTCCGTACTCAGCTTCGCGCGTTGTTACGTGCAAGCTCATATGGTAATTTGAAAGTTATGTTCCCTATGATTGCAACATTAGATGAGTTCCGCCAAGCAAAAGCGATTCTTTTAGAAGAAAAAGAAAAACTTGTGCAGGCAGGCACTACTGTTAATGAAAACATTGAAATCGGAATCATGGTAGAAATTCCATCTACAGCAGTGATGGCTGATATTTTCGCTAAAGAAGTGGATTTCTTCAGTATCGGAACAAATGATTTAATTCAATATACGATGGCTGCAGACCGTATGAACGAACAAGTCTCTTACTTATATCAACCATACAACCCTGCAATTCTTCGATTAATTGATAATGTCATCCAAGCTGCACACAAAAACGGCAAATGGGCTGGAATGTGTGGAGAGATGGCTGGTGACCCAATCGCAATACCTATCCTTCTTGGACTTGGATTGGATGAGTTTAGCATGAGTGCAACATCCATTCTTCCTGCTAGAAGCCAGCTGCGTGGAATTTCCAAAGCAGAAGCAGCTTCCTATCGGGAAGAGATTCTGAGCATGAGCACTGCTGAAGATGTAGTGGCATTTGTAAAAGAAAAATTTAATGTGTAATTTTTTCACCGACCTTTCCAAATGTGTGGAAGGTCGGTTTTTATGTTATGAAGCTATCTCATTGTATTAATATACCCCCCTATCGTATGATACAATAGTGTCATACACAAGAAGGAGGAAGATCACTTTGATGAAAGATAAATTAACTAAATATGCTGAGCTTGCTGTGACGGTAGGTGTCAATCTTCAACAAGACCAGCCACTTGTAATAAATGCACCAATTACTGCAGCACCATTTGTAAGAAAGGTTGCTAAGATTGCCTATAATTTGGGGGCAAAATATGTACATACAGAGTGGAACGACGAGCAATTAACAAAGATTACTTTAGAAACTGCAACAGAAGATTCTTTAGGTACTGTGCGTGAATGGAAGGTTAAAGGATTGGAGCAAATGGCCGAAGAGGGAGCTGCATTCTTGTCTATAGTAGCCTCCAACCCCGATTTACTTAAAGAAGTGGACTCCAAAAGAGTGTCCATTGCTAATAAGACACAAGCAGAAGCGATGCAACAATATCGAAAATACATTCAGACTGCAAAGGTTAGCTGGGCAATTGTTTCGGTACCCTCTCAAGAATGGGCTGCAAAAATATATCCTAACTTAACACCAGAAGAACAGATAAGCTCTCTATGGGAAAATATTTTTGAGGTAACTAGGGTGAACGAGGCAGATCCTATTGCTGCTTGGAACACACACATTGATACTCTTCAAAATAAACTAAAAGTCTTTAATGAGAAAAAATATAAAAAACTATATTACAATGGACCCGGTACTGACTTAACGATTGAGTTACCAGACGAACAAGTGTGGTTAGGTGGCGGGTTGAACAATGAACAAGGAACATATTTTGTCCCAAATCTTCCAACTGAGGAGGTCTTTACACTTCCTGTCAAAACCGGAGTGAATGGGGTCGTTTCTTCTACAAAGCCGCTAAATTTGAACGGTAACTTAGTGGAGAATTTTAGTTTTACTTTTAAAGATGGCAAAATTGTAGAATATCAAGCAGAGAAGGGCTATGATGCTTTGAGAAATATATTAGAAACGGATGAAGGAGCACTATATCTAGGGGAAGTGGCATTAGTGCCAAACAGCTCACCAGTTTCTAAACAAAATGTCATTTTCTACAACACGCTTTACGATGAAAATGCTTCTTGTCACCTTGCTTTAGGTTCTGCCTATCCAATTTGCATTGAGGGTGGAGCAAAATTATCTAAGGGAGAACTAGAAGCTAAAGGAGTTAATACAAGCATGATTCATGTTGACTTCATGATTGGGTCTGCTAGGTTAAATATTACTGGTGAAACGCCAAATGGAGAAAAAGAGCCTATTTTAGTTGATGGAGAGTGGGCAAACTAATTTTCGTGCCAGTTTAAAAAGTTAGGGGACTTCTTCATCCCCTAACTTTTTTGCATTCTGAAAGTCTATTTCTATTTTAGGTCGATTATTAACACACTAAAAATTATAAAGTGATATCATATTTCCGAATTATATAGTGTAATATTCTGAATTGAATTTTCTTAAAGTGATTTATTATATACTTACATTTGTTAAAATAAAATGAAAGATTTTCCAAACTTTTTTGCAATAGTTACGTCCAATCTTATAAAGGTATGTGTGGAGGAACCCTAATGAAAAGACGAATGGCTGGTTGTTTACTTCTCATTTTTGTGTTTGCTTCTCCTGTTTATGCGCTTGATTGGGCTTATTCATTTGTTGTATGGAATGGAAACGTCTATGAAGTGACAGATGTACAAATAAGCCAGAATGACTTAGGTCCTGTAATTGGAGAGGTGAAAAGGAAGGCGAATGACACAAATGGCAACTACTATGGTGATGCTTCGAATACTTACGAAAAAGGCACAAAGTATTTTGAAATTAAAGAAATCGATTCGCTTGAAGCAATTGCTGTTGAGGATAGTCAACATATATGGAAGAAAGCAAATTACCTTCATGAAGCACCTTCTCACTGGATGGATTGGATACCGTACATCCTAGGAGGGGGAGCATTTTTAGTTGGCCTTGTCTATTTTGCCATAAGATTTTCCAATAAAAAAATGCTGCACCCGAGATAGGTGCGCACTTTGTATACTAATCATGTTTCTGTTTATACGTATATGGGGGATATTTTACAACTGGCACTTTGTCTTTTTTAATATTTTTTGAAAAAGAGGATGGAACACGTACATTGCTGTCCACAAGTTGAGTAGGGGTAAGAGCCATCCATTGTGCAAGCGAAATATCGGCAAAGCGATCGCTTTTGAACATTTCAAGAAACCAAACTGTATCATTCCCCGTGTTCTGCACATAATGGCCAGTTGCGAACGGAACATAGCCAACATCACCAGCTTGGTAATCAAATGTCCTTGCTGTGCCGTTACCGAAAAAAACAGTCATACGTGCTTTACCAGTTAAATAGTATTGCCATTCATCATTGTTTGGATGCCAATGTAGTTCTCTCATGCCCCCAGGCTTTATCTCTATAAGTGCTGCAGCAATGGTTTTGGATATTTTGAAAACCGATGAATCAACGATCCGAACAGAGCCTCCAGAAAATTCTAGTGGAGGTTGTTTAAGCAGTTCGTACTTAAAAGGATGCGGTACTTCACCTGCTGGTGAGTTGATTTTTTGGGAGTGAATTGGTCCAGGAACATCATCTTGGTAAATATAAACTTGTTTGCCTGGCTGTTTATCAAATCTACTTTCGGGAACTCCGAAATTAGCAGAAAGAACTTCCGGTGGTGTGTGTGCAAACCAATCTGAAATCGAAAGTGTACTTAAATCTGAAAAGTTTCCATTATCAAAGACTAATAGAAACTCACATTGTTCTAGCCCTTGTATGGAATGGGGAATTCCAGGTGGGAAATACCATAGATCTCCTGGGCCAATATCAGCGATAAAATTTCTACCATTTTGATCAACGGCCGTTATCCGAGCTCGCCCTAAGATCATATAAGCCCACTCGGCTTCCTTATGCCAGTGAAGCTCACGGACTCCGCCTGCAGTCAGGCTCATATTAACACCAGCTAGAGTAGTAGCAATTGGAAGCTCTCGGGCAGTAATTTCACGAGACCATCCACCATGTTTTAAAATCATGGACGTATCAGAAAAGGAAAATCGTAGATTAGTGACTGTACCAGCATCAGTTTTCGGGGGAACGAGTAAATCTGGATTCTGAATGTCTCTTAACACGTTACGAGGGCCATAATCGGGAGCTCCAGCACCGTCACTTCTGATCGGCTGTGGAATTCTGGGATCATGTGTTGCCATAGTAAATCACCCTTTTCAAATTTGTAAATAGCACTACCTACAAATATGAAAAGGATTATTCAACTATTACATCGAATTACTAACTTTTGAGATAAACAAATAGAAAAAAGAGGGAAGGAATATGGGAGAAATATTTTCATTAAAACCAATTACGGAAAAGAACTGGGAAAAAGCAATAAACTTAAATGTAAGAGAAGCACAGAAAAATTTTGTTGCCTCTAATCTATACTCGATAGCACAAGCACAATTTCTGCCAGACTTTAAGGCGATGGGAGTATTTAAAGGCGAAGCGATGGTAGGCTTTGCATTATACGGAGTTGATTCTGATGATGGTAACTATTGGATTACACGATTAATGGTGGATAAATCTCATCAAGGTAAAGGATATGGGAAGGCAGCATTACATGAGGTGTTGAACGATATTAATACGGATAACATTGGTAGATCCATCCCCTATGTAATGATTAGTTATGAGCCTGAAAATCTTGTTGCAAAGCAACTATACTTAAAAGCGGGATTTGTTGAAACAGATATGGCTACATGGGGGGAGCAGATGGCAAGACTGGAATTGGGTGTCTCAGAAAACGATACAAACCATATTGTTTTAGCTACTATCGCTCACAAAAAACATTATGTAGAGCTTGCCCACTCCTTATGGCCAACGAGCACAAAAGAGGATTTGGCAGCAACATATCACGATATTGTACCATCAAGTCGCAACCGAATTTTATTTTACAAGGAGAATAACGAGATTGTTGCATTTATGCATCTTTCGATAAGAGAGGATTATGTGGAGGGCTCTGAGTCTAGTCCAACAGGTTATGTGGAAGGTGTATTTGTGTTAGAGGAACATCGTAGAAAAGGCTTTTCCAAAAAGCTATTACATGCAGGAGAATCATGGCTTAAAGCTAGGGGGTGCCAACAAATTGGATCTGACATTCATTTGGAGAACGAGATAAGCTATTATTTTCACACAAGTCTAGGATTCCAAGAATCAAGTAGATTAATCGCTTTTATTAAATCGATAGAGTAAGGATGGGGATATGGGTGAATCACGTATTGAGCAATAATAAAAAAAGCTGGGATAAGGTTGCCCATCACTTTAATGGTGTGGATGCATTACCAAGCTATGGACCTTTTGCACAAACAGAAGATGAGCTGCATCTTTTGGATGATTTGCAGCAAAAGATTGTTCTAGATATCGGCTATGGTAGCGGACATTCACTTAAATATATGCGTGATATTAAAGGAGTGAGTGAGCTGTGGGGAGTCGACCTCTCCACAGAACAAAAGCGGGCAGCAGAAAAAACCTTAATGGGTTACAATCCGAAACTGTACAACGCAGCAATGGAAGAAGATATCGGGCTTCCTAAAACTTATTTTGATTGTGTCTATTCCATCTATGCACTAGGTTGGACAACAGATTTAACAAGTACCTTGCAGCTTATTTACTCCTATTTGAAGCCAGGAGGAACCTTTGTGTTCAGTTGGGACCATCCCTTATACGCTCATATTAAAAGTGAAGCAGGTATTTTAACACTCGATGGAAATTATCAAAATGAAGGAACTCAAAGCTTTGAAAGGTTTAAGGGAGAGGATGCCCCAATGGTAATCCACACCCGTAAGTTAAGTACGTTCATAAATGAACTGATTTATGCAGGATTTGTTATTGAAAGAGTAGTAGAAAGTGAGGTTGGGGAGCGGTTTGATGGAGAGGATGCCCCTATTACGGATCGTTACTATTCATTAAACAAAGCGAGAAAGTTCCCTTCTACACTTATTATAAAAGCACGTAAGTAGGGACGTATATTGTTAGAGAGAATTTCGGGATTGCCAATTATCTAAAAACAGGAGGGATAGGATGTTTTTCATTAACGTTGAAGCAGCTATGTATCGTGAAGATAAGTGGCTGATGATTGAACGCAGTACAAAGGAAGAACATGCAGGAGGGCTACTCGCTTTTGTTGGAGGGACTGTGGACAAGGAAGGAGCAAGTTCTGATATTTTAGAAAGAACGTTAAGGCGAGAGTTAATGGAAGAAGTAGGTGTTATTGCATGTGAAGAAATGACTTACATAAGAAATACTTCTTTTGTTTTACCAGATGGTAGAGAAGTCGTGGACATTATCTTTCTATGTGAATGGCAGGAAGGAGAGCCATTTCCAAAAAGCCCAGATGAAGTAGATGCAGTTCATTGGATGACAACCGAAGAGATTTTACATCATCCGAAAACAGAAATTTGGTTGCGAGAAGGGCTACTGGAAGCAGATAAAAAGCGGGCTTTACTTGTTAAATAAAGGGGAGAATACCAATGTTCATGGAATTTGAAAAAGGGGATTTATTGTTTGCGAATGGAAGTAATTTTAGTAAAGACGAAGTGGTGTACAATTTAATACATCGAATTGTTGAGACTGAAGGAACAGTATGTTTGACAAATTCAGGTAGAGATTTAGTGTTCGCGCAAACACCTGACCATAATGGATGGATTTGGTTATCTGATGATATCCTAAATCAAGGAACACTTAATGAACTAGTGGAGCATCTTGGCGATCGAGATATTCCAGGGATTACTGGTAGAGTAGAGGTTGCAAACTTGTTTGCCGATTATTATGCGAAATTACGCAATAAACAATGGAATACCCATATGTGGATGGAAGCATACGAATGCCCAGAAGTGATTCCTGTACATGGGGTTTTAGGAAATCTGCTTTTAGCAAAACTAGATCATGTAGAAAAGGTGGCGTCATTCTTAGCTGGTTTTATGAAGGATGCATATGGTGAGCATGTTGAACCATCATCTCAATTATCTGGAGCGGAGAGGATGATTCGTAGTGGAAATGTGTATCTATGGGAGGCAGCTGGTGAAATTGTCTCTATGGCAAATATTGCGCACCGTTCTCCTAGACATGGAAGGATTAATGGCGTATTTACACCTGAAATATTTAGAAAACAGGGTTATGCTAGTGCTTTAGTCGCTAACGTTAGTTCAGTCATTCTGGAGGAAAGGCTTACTCCCATGCTTTATGCTGACTTGAAAAATCCTGCTGCCAATAAAATTTATCAGGATATTGGCTTTAAAGAAAAGGGAAAAATAGCTGACATTCGATTTGTCTAAACCTGACAAAATAGAGCATTTCTAAACAGGTCAGGGGATTAGTTGCCTGATAGGATATAAGTAAGGAGTGAGAGCTAAATGGCAATGGTTGAATCCATTCAAAGAGCGATAGAATATATCGAAAATAACCTTAGAGAGCAAATAGACATCGAAGAAGTTGCTCGTCATGCAACAATGTCTCCATTTCACTTTCAACGGGTATTTACGATGCTGACAGAGATACCAGTAGGGGAGTATATCAGACGCCGCCGACTTTCTATCGCAGCACAAGAACTATTAACCTCAGATCGTAAAATCATCGATATTGCCTTTCAATTTGGTTACGAAACTCCCGAGGCTTTCACAAAAGCATTCCGCCGTCAGCATGGGACTTCTCCAACAGAAGTGCGAAAGCTCCAAGGAAAGCTGCAATCCTATAATCGCCTGGTCATCCAGGTAACTTTGAAAGGGGCAGATCCGATGAATTACAAAGTAGTTAGCAAGAAAGCGTTTAAAGTAGTGGGAGTAAAGAGAATTTTTTCTTATGAGAATGATGCACAAACATCAGAGATTCCAAAGTTATGGGAAGAGGTGAATCAAAATGGAGTCACAGCAAAACTATTTCAAAGGAATGATGGACCTGTAACAGGTGTCCTTGGTGTTTGTAATGTGTCATCTGATGATATGAAAAAGAAGGAGCTTATTGAGTATTGGGTTGCAACTGCAGCCGAAGGTGATGCACCTGAAGGGATGGACAGTATGGAAATACCTGCATCAAGATGGGCGATATTTGAAGTTAGAGGTTCGATGCCAGATGCCATGAAGAAAGCTTGGAAACAAATTTTCTCCGAATGGTTTCCATCTACTAGTCACGAGCATGCTGGTACACCTGAATTTGAATTGTATACCGATGAAGATCCGTCCAGTCCAGATCTTTATTCAGAAATATGGATTCCTATTAAGTAAACAGCTAGCAAAAGAGGGCAGTATGTTATCTGCTCTTTTTGATTTGAGAAGTGGGGTTTAGAACATGAAAAGTACTTTACAATCAGCTCATAGGTTTAGCAGTAATCACCGGGAGCATTTAAAGAAGGATAATAGATGTGGATGTTTTTATTGTTTAGAAGTTTATCATCCAACTGAAATAGTAGAATGGATAGACGATGAAGATACGGCTATTTGTCCTAAATGCGGAACAGATGCGGTAATAGGTGAAAGTTCAGGACTTTCAATTACGCCATTATTTTTGAAGGAAATGAAAAATTATTGGTTCTAAAAGAGAGTAAGTGGCCCATATGTGGCTGCTTTTTTTGTTAGAGCGGCAATAAAACAGGGAATAAATCCAAAACAAGTATTATTAATCCGAGACCAGCAACTTTAAATCCTATCGAATACCATTCGTTATTCTTAATAAAGAACAAAAAAGTTTGCGTTACTTACTGTGATAAATTATAATTGTTCTTAAAAAAGAACAAAGAGGTATTACTATGATAAAAAAGCTACTACTCCTATTACTTATTCTAAATATCTTTGACGGCGTTGCCACATTTTATGGACTTTCGTTCAAACTCATCGAAGAAAGCAATCCTCTAATGCGTTCTCTCTATGAAACTAATCCGCACATATTTATCACGTTGAAATTGGGTCTATCCCTTCTACTGATATACTTTATTAAAAGTAAGAAACTCCTTACCTCTACCGTCTTAAAATCATTCACAATAATTGCTGTAGCGTGCTATAGCTTTGTATGTGTTTTACATTTATATTGGCTATTCAATAAAACGTAAGATTCTGTAAAATATTCTGCTAGTAGTCTAGGCGCGTGTGATTCAAATAAGGTAAGATTTTCACTATTTACCCTCAGAGGGAACAAAGGAGAATGGAAATATTTGTTCATTGAGCTTTTGCTTTGTATGGATCATCTGGAGTACACAGTGATAACGGTCAACTACCACTGTGTACCATTTGCAAAAACGAAGGACTTAAATAGAACAAGCCACCGTTAATAGTATTAACGTGGATTTTTGGTTCGTATTGTTCTTGTAAGGCTTTCATTTCAGTTTCATAAGAATTAGGCTTTTCATCCACATCCTCATAAAAATGCTCTAGAAGTCTCCTGTCATTATCCCATCTTTTTCTAGCATCTTCTGCCCATTTATGGTCCTGACTTAATATATATCCATTTATATAATGTTCAAGTCTTGACAAACCGCTGACAGGCATTATGATTGGTGTCATCGTAAAGCAGAAGTCAGGGATTTTCGGTGTAAGGTTGACCCTCTCCACTTCAGTTTGAAAATTTTCCACAATTGCCCCGGTAATAAGATGAATTCCAAGTGATTTAATCACATCTCTTTTCCTGTCACATTGAAAGCTTATTTTTAAATTTACATTCATCCATGGATGTAGGGGGAAATGGCCTGCGTTATGATGAGTGGAGACGTTCTCATATAAACGGATATAGCCAGCCAAATTTTTCGTTGATTCAAATATTTGGTGCATTCTTGGTGATCCGAAGTGAACATGATCTCCTTTAAGCTCTTCAGGTGCAAGATTGCTGTCTGTGATCAACGTTAATTTCATGGGGTTTGGAACTCCACCTGTTTTTTCAAGATAGTGCCAATAAAATGGTCTGTTCATCAGTTCCTTATCCATATCAACCGTTAATTGGACAGTAAGGTGGCTATTTGTGTTTTCAATCACTTCACAACTATTTGCAGAAAAATAACGCTCCAGAAATCTATGAATTTCCCGCTGCTGCATGGGGTTCATCCTCCTTATTCAATTGGTCAGCATATTCAATTATGGAAGAGAGGTTCTCCATTTTTATTTTCATTTCACCTTCTGATTTTGAGTGAAGCATAATATCCTGAATATGTTCCTCCAGATTTTTTATCTCTAGCTTCGTTAAGATATCATCCAACTCACCAATTACACGTTCAAAAAGGTTTATCTTTTCATATAGTAACTTTAAAATATGTTCTTCTACTGTATTGCTAGTAGCAAAATTGTAGATATTAACATCTCGTTCTTGACCAAGACGATGGATACGACCGATTCGTTGCTCTAATCTCATCGGATTCCATGGTAGGTCATAGTTGATGATATTATTACAAAATTGAAGATTAATACCTTCACCGCCGGCTTCAGTTGCTATCAGTACCTGTACATGATTTTTGAAAAGCTCCCGCATCCAGTCTTTTTTACCTCTTTTAAATCCACCACGAAATGGTACTGAGGTTATACCATTTTGTTTTAAAAACCATTGTAAATACATTTGGGTGGCTCTGTATTCTGTGAAAATAATTACTTTATCATTTACCTCATTTATTAATTCCAACACTTTTTCGGCTTTAGAGTTCCTTCCAACAAGGTCAATTTTTTGAAAAATATTCACTAGACCATCCGACGGTTTATAATGGGGGTTTTCGTTCTGTTTACGCTCAATCATATTTTTCACGGTGTAATAGACGGCTTCCCTACTGCTACATGCCTCTCTTTGAAGGGTCATAATGGAAAATTGACTTGTAATCGGAACAAATGGGTCTTGCTTTAATTGATTAATGGCATCATATAGATTCTGTTCTTCCTTCGAGAATTCAATGAGGCATGACTTGACATTTCTTTTTGGCCATTCAATACCTGTGTCTCCGCGTCGGTTTCTGATCATAACCTTATTGACAAGTTCCTTTAAATACTCGTCATTTTCTAGTTTACGATTCTTTGCTTGGAACACTTCTGTAAAATTACTCTCACTTCCAAGATGGCCAGGTTTCAACAAAGATACGAGATTAAAAATCTCCTCGACTTTATTTTGAATGGGAGTGGCGGTTAAAAGTAGACAAAATTTCTTTTTAAGGTTCTGGACAAACTCATAGTTTTTGGTTTTATTATTTTTTAATTTATGTGCCTCGTCGATGATAACCATGTCATATTCAAGACTGTTAATTATGTCACGATGAGGGTTTCTTTTGGCTGTATCGATGGAAGACACCACGACATCGCATTGTTCCCATACATAACTTTTTTTTTGTGCGATGGCAGGGATGTAGAATTTTTGATTCAACTCCATTGCCCATTGAGAAACGAGGGATGCTGGTACAAGAATGAGCACTTTTTTTACTAATCCTCGAATCATATATTCTTTTAATACTAGTCCTGCTTCAATGGTTTTCCCAAGTCCTACTTCGTCAGCTAAAATTGCTTTACCATTCATTTCTTCTACTACATTTGTTGCCACTTCTAATTGATGTGGAAGAGGTGTTAATTGTGGAAGATGAGCAGGTGCTAATAATCCTTCAAACGCTGGGATACTTAGATTCTTTTCCACTTCTAATGCCAATTTATATAATTCATAATTTGCCCAAGGACCATCATCCGTCATTCGTTTTTGCAATTCTTCCTGCCACTGATGATCAAAAACAACTTCAATATTCATTGCAGTGCATCCTTTCTGAATTCTCCGATTTTTAGTTTGTTGCAAAAGGATAGCGTTTTCATTTGGAAATTATAATAAAACCTAGTGATAAAGACGAACATTTAGCTATATAAAAATAATAATAATAAGTGTTTTTATATTGCCAGATTCCTTTATGTAATGGTAGGATAATAGTGTGCTTTTAGTAGCAATAAGCCTACTTGGTTTCCACTATTTAATCTAGTATGACCATGTTAGGGAAAATTATAATAAGCGAATGAGAACAAGGGGAGAGACTGCCTTTTATATACGGGCAGCGCCGAAGGAGCAAGCAGTATCCATGTGAATCTCTCAGGCAAAAAGACTCTTGTTGGACGCGGCTCTGGAGAGAGTTCATGCACAGCTTGTGGCGTGAACCACCAAAGGGGAAAGCCTTGATACATAAGGTAAACTTTCAGGTGCAAAGGACAGGGACTCTTTAGTTATAAGGAGTTTCTCTGTCCTTTTTTTGAGCCCAAAACGAATGATAAAGGGGAGATAAGTAATGACGGAATTGAAAAAAACACCCTTGTATGATGTTTACAAGGAGAACGGTGCCAAAACAATAGATTTTGGTGGATGGGATCTGCCAGTGCAATTTTCAAGTATTAAAGAAGAGCATGAGGCAGTGCGAACGAAAGCCGGATTATTTGATGTCTCCCATATGGGTGAAGTGGAAGTAAAGGGAAAAGAAAGCCTAGAGTATTTACAAAAAATGATGACAAATGATGTCTCCAAGCTAAAGGATGGTGGTGCACAATATACCGCCATGTGTTATCAAGACGGTGGAACAGTGGATGATTTACTTGTCTATAAAAAAGCGGACAATGATTACTTGCTTGTTGTTAATGCATCTAATATTGAAAAAGACTACGACTGGTTAAAGAGTAACGCGACAGAAGAGGTAGAAGTAACAAATATATCCCAGGGCATTGCCCAGCTTGCTATACAGGGTCCTTTAGCTCAACAAATTTTACAAAAGCTAACTGAAACTGACTTATCAGAAATTAAATTTTTTAAATTTAAAGAAAATGTCGTGATTGACGGGGTGTCCGCACTCGTATCTAGAACAGGCTATACAGGGGAAGATGGATTTGAAATCTATTGTCAAAAGGAAGATGCTGTATCGCTTTGGAACTCTCTTTTAACAAACGGTAAAGAAGATGGATTGGTTCCATGTGGGCTTGGTGCTCGTGATACCTTGCGTTTTGAAGCGAAGCTTGCCCTTTATGGTCAAGAGCTTTCTAAAGATATTACTCCAATTGAAGCGGGTATCGGATTTGCAGTTAAGACAAATAAAGAAGAGAACTTTTTTGGGAAAGACGTTTTAAGGGAACAAAAAGAAAATGGCGCACCACGTAGTATAGTTGGAATTGAAATGATTGATAAGGGAATTCCACGTCATGGTTATGAAGTGTATGTCGGGGATGAACTAGTAGGGGAAGTAACGACAGGAACGCAATCTCCAACCTTAAAGAAAAACGTAGGTCTTGTCCTTTTGAAAAAAGAATTTACAAATCTTGAAACAGAAGTGGAAGTACAAGTTCGAAAGAAACGTTTAAAAGCAAAGGTTGTTCAAACACCTTTCTATCAACGCCCAAAAAACTAACAGGAGGGAACTCACATGAAACATCGTTACTTACCTATGACGGATCAAGATATTCAAGAAATGCTACAAGTTATTGGAGTAGAGAAAATAGATGAATTATTTTCTGATATTCCAGAAAGCGTTCGTTTTGATGGCGAATTAAAGATCAAACGTGCGAAATCTGAATCAGAATTAATGAGAGAATTGAGCGTACTAGCTTCTAAGAATAAAGATTTAAAAAATCACGCATCCTTTTTAGGTGCTGGTGTTTATGACCATTACATGCCAGTCATTGTGGATCATGTTATTTCACGATCTGAGTTTTATACAGCTTACACGCCATATCAGCCAGAAATTTCTCAAGGGGAGCTACAAGCAATCTTCGAATTTCAAACTATGATCTGTGAATTGACTGGAATGGATGTTGCCAACTCCTCTATGTATGACGGTGCAACTTCCTTTGCAGAGGCTGCTATGCTTGCATGCGGACATACGAAGAAGAAAAAAGTATTAATTTCTGGCGCTGTACATCCTGAAGCTAGAGCTGTGGTTAACTCATATGCTAATGGGCAATATGTAGAAGTGGTTGAAATCCCTACGAAGAATGGTGTAACCGATGTTGCTGCATTGGAAGAAATGATGACAAATGATGTAGCAGCAGTGATGGTTCAATATCCAAACTTCTTTGGACAAATTGAACCATTAGTAGAAATTGAAAAACTGGCACATACAGATAAAGGTATGTTTATCGTATCCTCTAATCCGTTAGCGCTTGGTGCATTAACACCTCCAGGTAAATTAGGAGCAGATATTGTGACAGGTGATGCCCAACCATTTGGTATCCCAACACAATTTGGTGGACCACACTGCGGTTATTTTGCTGTAACCAATAAATTGATGCGTAAGGTTCCTGGAAGATTAGTTGGACAAACTGTTGATGAAGAAGGACAACGTGGCTTTGTGTTAACCCTTCAAGCGCGTGAACAGCACATCCGCCGTGACAAAGCAACATCCAATATTTGTTCTAACCAAGCCTTAAATGCACTTGCAGCATCTGTTGCTATGACAGCACTAGGTAAAAAAGGTGTAAGAGATATGGCAGTCCAAAACATTCAAAAAGCCCAATATGCGAAAACCGCACTTGAAGAAGCAGGCTTAGAAGTTACATTTAATGGTCCTTTCTTCAATGAATTCGTTGTAAAGCTAACTTCACCGATCAAAGAAGTAAATTGTAAGCTTCTTGAACAGGACATCATAGGCGGATATGACCTTGGAGTTTATTATCCAGAGCTTGAAAACCACATGCTTTTGGCTGTTACGGAATTACGGACAAAAGAAGAAATCGACACACTTGCGAGAGAATTGGGGGCTAATCAGCAATGAATAAGCAAAATCAACCACTCATTTTTGAATTGTCCAGAGAGGGTCGTATAGGTTACAGCTTACCGGAAAACGACGTTCCGGAAGTAGATTTAGCAGAACTTTTCCCAGCAGAATATATCCGCGAGGAAGCACCTGAACTACCAGAAGTTTCAGAGCTTGATATAATGCGTCACTACACTGCACTTAGCAATCGTAACCATGGTGTGGACTCTGGTTTCTATCCGCTTGGATCTTGTACGATGAAATACAATCCAAAAATTAATGAAAATGTTGCACGCTTTCCTGGCTTTGCCCATATTCACCCATTACAGGATGAATCTACTGTACAAGGCGCACTTGAATTAATGTACGATTTGCAGGCACACCTTATTGAAATCACTGGTATGGATGAAGTAACATTGCAACCAGCAGCTGGAGCGCATGGCGAGTGGACTGGTCTTATGATGATTCGTGCGTATCATGAAGCAAACAATGATTTTAACCGCACAAAAGTTATCGTTCCTGACTCTGCCCACGGGACAAACCCTGCTTCAGCAACTGTTGCTGGACTTGAAACGATTACAGTTAAGTCCGATGAAAACGGCTTAGTAGATTTAGAAGACCTACGTAGAGTTGTAGGAGAAGATACTGCGGCTTTAATGCTCACAAATCCTAATACACTAGGGCTTTTTGAAGAGAACATTTTAGAAATGGCGAAGATTATACATGAAGCTGGCGGAAAGCTTTACTATGATGGAGCTAACTTAAATGCGGTTTTAAGCAAAGCACGTCCTGGAGACATGGGCTTTGATGTTGTTCACTTAAATTTACACAAAACATTTACTGGTCCTCACGGTGGTGGTGGTCCTGGTTCAGGTCCAGTGGGAGTAAAAGCAGACCTTATTCCTTACTTACCAAAACCACTAGTTGTGAAAAAAGATGACGGCACATATGGCTTTGACTATGATCGTCCAGATTCTATCGGCCGTGTAAAGCCATTTTACGGGAACTTTGGCATCAACGTACGTGCCTACACATATATTCGTACAATGGGGCCAGACGGATTAAAGGCCGTAACAGAATATGCCGTGTTGAACGCAAACTATATGATGCGCCGTCTAGCAGAGCATTACGACTTACCGTTTGACAGACACTGCAAGCATGAATTTGTACTTTCTGGAAAGCGCCAGAAAAAGCTAGGAGTGCGTACGTTGGATATTGCCAAACGTCTGCTTGATTTCGGTTACCATCCACCAACTATCTACTTCCCATTAAATGTGGAAGAGTGTATCATGATCGAACCAACGGAAACAGAATCAAAAGAAACATTGGATGCTTTCATTGAGGCAATGATTCAAATTGCCCGTGAAGCTGAAGAAAATCCAGAAGTTGTACAAGAAGCACCTCACACAACGGTGATTAAGCGTCTGGATGAAACACTGGCTGCTCGTAAGCCAGTTTTGCGTTATCAGAAAGAAGCATAATGAGGTAGTTATAGAGGACAGGGAGACCTGTTCTCTTTTTATGAACGTTTTTGGAAGAATAAAATTATCTAGTCACAACTAATATCTTGTATGATAATAGTATAAGAATAAGGAGGGATTACACATATGTACTACGAGGAGACCTACAATATAAGAATGGAATTGCTCGAACTAATTGCTAACATCCCAGAAGAAAAGCTACACAAAAAAAAGCCAGATAACAAATGGACAATCGGACAGAATGTAGAGCACCTTTATCTTGCCGAAAGTAAAATTGTTGCCGGGCTGCAAAATGCAGTTCACAAGCAAAAAAAAGTAGAAGAAATAGAATTGAATCTTGCGAAAATCCTTGCTAACCGTACTAATAAAATGGAAGCTCCTGATGAACTTGTACCAACTGAAGAAGCATTTTCCAAAGAAAAGCTAATAAAAATGTTAAATAATTCAAGAGATATGCTTAATGCCTTTATCATTGAAGTGGACGATAACGCCTTACATAATTTCGGTTTCAAACACCGTTGGATTGGTTACCTTTCTATACAACAATGGGTTAAATTAATTGGTTTTCACGAGCAGAGACATATGGAACAAATTCGAGAAGTTCTTGCTATCAAATAAAATGAATAAAGAGCACTCCCACGCAGGTAAGTGCTCTTCATAAACGATCAGTTTTTAGATCTAATTTTACCGCCCCAACGCTTAAAGCCGCCTTTTAGCTGGTAAAGCTGTGTATAACCTTTGCGTTTTAACATTTGAGCTGCGCGGCCACTGCGCAATGTATTTTGGCAGTATAGGTAAATTGGTTGGTCGTGTCGCACTTCTTTCATTCTCATTTTTAACTGAGAAATAGGAATATTTCTTGCCCCTAAAATATGGCCACCTTCGTATTCCTTTTGTTCGCGAACATCAATTAATTGAGCCTTGCGATAGCCAGCACGAAAATCTTCCTCAGATAATGAAGTAAGAATTTTTCGTTGATAGATAAACATAATGACGGAGTAGGCAATAAATCCCCCAATAATAGCTAATGTTACGTATAAACCCAAACTAGACAACCCCTCTTAATCTTTTTCTACTAAATTATATTATATAAAAGCTTGTCTTAAATGTCATCCTTTTCAGTAAGTTCAATTATCGCAATAGGAAAGATATAGCAATTGTATGTCCTATTGATGATTGAAAATATTGGCACTTTGCGTCATTTTAGAATTAGAGGTATTAAAAATACTGTATTATAGAGAGATTATGTTGTTAACGCTTAAATATCCAGGAAATATTGAAAAATTTATGATTGATTTTTCCCAAGCTTTAACTTTGAATTTAAGGGGAAAGTTTGATAGAATCAGTCATCATAAAGATGTAAATGAGGTACATAGTATGACAAAGGAAATTTGGAGATTTATTGATTCGAAAAAACAATCTCCTGCTTTTAACATGGCATTGGATGAAGCGTTGCTTGACTGGCAAAATGAGGGGATGATTCCTCCAACTATCCGCTTTTATGGATGGGATCCTCCTACGTTATCTATCGGTTATTTTCAAAAAGTAGCAAAAGAAATAAACATGGAAAAAGTAAAATCGACGGGACTTGGTTTTGTGAGAAGACCAACTGGTGGCAGGGGAGTGCTTCATGATAAAGAGCTCACCTATAGTGTCATCGTGTCTGAAAATCATCCGGAAATGCCGAATACCGTAACAGAAGCCTATCGTGTCATATCAGAAGGGATATTGGAAGGATTTAAAGCTCTTGGACTTGACGCGTATTTTGCTATTCCTAAAACGGAAGAGGAAAAACAAGGACTTAAAAACCCACGCTCGGCAGTATGCTTTGATGCACCTTCTTGGTATGAGCTTGTAGTAGAGGGTAGAAAAGTTGCAGGAAGTGCTCAGACTCGTCAAAAAGGAGTCATCCTTCAGCACGGCTCTATCTTACTTGATATTGATGAAGACTTATTGTTCAGCCTTTTTAACTATCCAAGTGAAAGAGTAAAGGAAAGAATGCAAAATAACTTTAAAAATAAAGCGGTAGCGATTAACGCATTAAGAGAGACTCCAGTTACTATTGATGAAGCAAAACAGGCATTTTACAATGGTTTTGAAAAGGCACTTAATATAAAGCTTGAACCACATGAACTAACAGTAGAAGAACTGGCAAAAGTTCATGCAATAATGCAAAAAAAATATTCCACTGACGAGTGGAATTATAAGAGATAACGGGAAGTAGTATTCTCGTTATCTTTTTGTTTTTTACTATATCTAGTTGAGAGAAAATTAAGATAAACAAGATATGTAAAAATAAACCCGGAAAAATATATATTTTTTTTTCGGAAAAAGGGAGGAATTTCTTCAAACGTTGATTTCATCACTTCGCTATAATTTGCAATTTTACGCAACTGACAAAATCCGTTGTTTAAAAGGAAAAAAAGAACTAGAACGTTAATTTTCTTTATTTTTCTCACTATATTAAGGATTTTGCAATTTGACAAATTTAGATTTTATTCACCAAAAATCAATATATAGTAGTATTTAAAATATTTTAAGTACTATATGTTGATATCGAATGCATTTCTGTGATAACGTATGAGTACAAACAAATTTTACTTAAGTAAATTTTGATAGAAATAATAGTTTTAGAGGAGTTGTAAGCATGACGATTGCATTGAATGAATACAAACAAAAAATCGATGTAGAACGCCTAAACAAGGATATTAGCTTGTTCCCACAAGTATTCCCCGTTACAGAAAACATGACCACAACCCATAAAGGTGTTTCCCGTCTTGTTATGTTAGATCGCTACGCATTCAAAGATACAGAAAAAGTTACCTTGACAGCAGGCGACTTTGTTGTGTTAACAATCAAAGAAGATCCAAAATTCCCTGCAAGAGGTCTTGGTTACATACAAGATATTGACATGACTACCAAAAAGGCTTCTGTCCTAATTGAAGAAGAATATCGAGGAGTGCTGACAAAAGAGGGAGAAGTAGAAACCGGTGTCGTCGTCAGATCTTTAGATGTTATTGAAAAACCTTTGGAGATTTTCTACGAACAAATTGCAAAACGAAATGCAAGGGGCCTTGCAGAGGTTGAAGAAACAGAAGAAAAACGTCAAGAATGGTTTGAGAAGTTCTACCATGAGCTTGTCAATATGAACTTCGTACCGGCTGGAAGAGTATTGTACGGAGCTGGTGCAGATACAGATGTGACATATTTTAACTGCTATGTCATGCCATTTGTACAAGATTCAAGGGAAGGTATTTCTGAGCATCGTAAGCAGGTAATGGAAATTATGAGCCGCGGCGGGGGTGTCGGAACAAATGGATCGACACTTCGCCCCCGTAACGCACTGGCTCGTGGTGTGAACGGCAAATCCTCAGGGAGTGTATCTTGGCTTGACGATATTGCAAAGCTAACACATCTTGTGGAACAAGGTGGTTCAAGACGTGGAGCACAAATGATTATGCTGGCAGACTGGCACCCAGATATAGTAGAATTCATCATTTCAAAGATGCAAAATCCGAGAATTCTTCGCTATCTAATAGAAAACACGAATGATGAAAGCATTAAAAAAGCTGCAGAAGATAAATTGAAATTCACCCCACTTACTGATCAGGAAGTGACCATGTATCAATCTATTACGAATTTCAAGCATATCCCTGGCTATGGTGGATTTACAGAACAGAACATAAAAGATGCAGAACAAAAATTAAAAGTTGGCGGTACTTATACCGTTCATAATTCTGAGTTCCTAACAGGTGCAAATATTTCTATCACACTAACAAATGAATTTATGGAAGCTGTGGAAAAAGATGAAGAGTTTGAGCTTCGTTTTCCTGATGTGGAATCATATAATAAAGAGGAAATGAACGTTTATAATGAAAGCTGGGCTGAAATCGGAGACGTTCGCGAATGGGAAAAGCTTGGTAAAAAAGTACGTGTGTACAGAAAAATAAAAGCAAAAGAGCTTTGGAACCTTGTTAATATTTGTGCCACATACTCAGCAGAACCTGGAATTTTCTTTATCGACAATGCTAACGATATGACAAATGCCAAAGCATACGGACAAAAGGTTGTAGCAACCAATCCATGTGGGGAACAACCCCTCGCACCATTTTCAGTCTGTAACTTGGCAGCAGTAAACTTGGCACAATTTGCGAATAAAGAAACTAAGACGGTAGACTTTGATAAATTGAAGAAAACGGTGGAAATCGGTGTGCGCATGCAAGACAATGTTATTGATGCGACTCCATATTTCTTAGAGGAAAATAAAAAGCAAGCACTTGGTGAACGCCGAGTTGGTCTTGGTGTAATGGGACTGCATGACTTACTTATCTACTGTGAAACGGAATACGGAAGCAAAAAAGGTAATGAATTGGTTGAAAAAGTATTTGAAACCATTGCTACTACTGCATACCGTGCTTCTATCGAACTTGCAAAAGATAAGGGAGGTTTTCCATTCTTACAAGGAGCAACAGCAGAAGATACAAACAGGTTGCGTGAAGCTTTTACAAAAACAGGCTTCATGAGCAAAATGCCTGAAGATATTAAAGCTGGAATTCTTCAATCTGGTATTCGTAACTCCCATTTGTTGACCGTTGCGCCAACAGGCTCTACTGGAACAATGGTGGGAGTATCAACTGGACTTGAGCCATACTTCTCCTTCTCTTATTTCCGTAGTGGACGATTAGGGAAGTTCATTGAAGTAAAGGCAGATATTGTCCAGGAATACTTGAATGCCAACCCAGAAGCAAATGGAGAGAACTTACCGCATTGGTTCATTTCTGCCATGGAATTATCACCAGAAGCACATGCTGATGTTCAATGCATTATCCAAAACTGGATTGACAGCTCAATTTCAAAAACGGTTAACGCACCGAAAGGTTATACAGTCGATCAAGTGAAAAAAGTGTATGAACGCCTCTATAATGGTGGTGCAAAAGGTGGAACGGTTTATGTTGACGGAAGCCGTGATTCACAAGTATTAACCTTGAAGGCGGAAGAAAACTCCATGGAAGAAGAAAGTGAACAAATCCAGATGGAAGATGTAGTTAAAAAACCAGTAGTGTTACTGGAAACCATTAATGATCTTCGTTCCACAAATGTTCAATACGGATCGGAAGTCGGAAATACTTGCCCGGTATGTCGTGTTGGAACAGTAAAAGAAATTGGTGGATGCAACACATGTACAGACTGTGGTTCACAACTGAAGTGTGGTTTATAATGACCAATCGAACGAACACAATATCTAGATGATGTTGTGTTCGTTTTTATTGATGAAAAGAGAGGGTGAAAACTATTGAAACGAGTCGATGTCGCGTATGTACTACTTTTTGACGAGATGAAAGAAAAAGTATTAATGGTTAAAAACAAAGGATCAAATGGTTCTTATTTTACTTTACCCGGTGGAGCGGTAGAAGCAGGAGAGACTCTGCAGCAAGCAGCAGTGAGAGAAGTTAGAGAAGAAACCGGTTTGGATGTAAATATTCATGATGTGTTTACCATTCAAGAAGCTTTCTTTGAAGATAGAGGACATCATGTAATATTTTTTCTTTTTACAGGAAGTATTTCCGGCGGTAAAATTAATATTTCCATGCCTGATGAGATAGAAGATGTAACATGGATGAAAGTGGATGAAGCAGAAAGCTACATATATTTAACTAATCAACCAATAAATTTTTCAGAAAAAATATCGACAGTACCTTACCTACTCAGAAAAAAGACTTCTTAAACTAATCAATCACTTGCTTGTCATCCTTTCTAAGTTAAGGTATCATTTTATTGGACGGCTTTAGGACGTGGATTGGAAATGGAGGGATATCATGCCAACCCCAAGTATGGAAGATTACATAGAACAAATTTATAAGCTTATTGAAGATAAAGGGTATGCACGGGTATCAGATATTGCAGAAGCACTAGCAGTTCATCCATCTTCAGTTACGAAAATGGTTCAAAAACTTGATAAGGACCAGTACTTAATTTATGAAAAGTACCGAGGCCTTGTGTTGACGGCTAAAGGGAAAAAAATAGGAAAACGCTTACTATATCGTCACGAACTATTAGAACAATTTTTACGGGTAATCGGTGTAGAGGAAGAAAATATCTATGACGACGTGGAAGGTATTGAGCATCACTTAAGCTGGAATGCCATTGATAGAATTGGTGATTTAGTCCAATACTTTGAAGAAGATAAAATGCGAATAAATGCGCTTCAATCCATACAAAAGCAAAGTGAAGATAACTAAATAAACATGCAGGGGCTGATAGACGACAGTTACGTCATTCTGGACAGCCTCTGTTTTTTTATTTGTCGGAATAATCTAGGCTCCCCCACATTATGATGTAAAAGGAGTATGGTGATTGAGGGGGTCCCTATGAAAATAGATGGCGTTTTTTCGGGTGGGGGAATCAAAGGTTTTGCCTTAATTGGTGCGTTGAAAGCTGTGGAAGCTCGAGGCTTACAGTTTCAAAGGCTTGCAGGAACGAGTGCAGGCTCCATTGTGGCTGCATTTTCAGCTGCTGGATATACGGCAAATGAAATCTATGAAATGATGGCAGAAACAGATATTATGAACTTCTTGGATCAACGAAGGACATTTTTACCTTCCCCGATTACAAAATGGATATTACTTTATTGGCGTCTAGGGCTATATAAGGGGGATGTTCTGGAAAAGTGGTTAGCAGAAAAATTAGCCAAAAAAGGAGTAACCACATTTGGGGATCTTCCTAAAGATTATCTGCGAATTATTGCATCTGACTTAACAGGTGGTAGAATAGCTGTGCTTCCAGATGATCTTCCGCAATATCAAATTGATCCTAAGAATTTTTCAGTGGCCAAAGCAGTTCGAATGAGCTGTAGTATTCCTTACTTTTTTGAACCAATCAAAATAAAAAGCAAAGGTGTCACCTATTTATTCGTTGATGGGGGTGTACTGAGCAATTTTCCTATATGGCTTTTTGATAATGATAGAATACCAAAAGTTCGTCCGGTGCTTGGAATTAAATTAAGCGCCAAGCAAGAGGATCGTCCAGTAAATCAGATAAATAATGCCATTACTATGTTTGGTGCATTATTTGAAACGATGAAAGATGCCCATGATGCGAAACATATTTCCTCCAGGCATGAAAAAGATATTATTTTCATCCCAATGGATCACATTTCTGTCACAGAGTTTGCCTTAACGGAAGAACGAAAAAGAGGACTTGTGGAAATTGGCAAAAAAAGAGCAGAGGCATTTTTGGTGAGGTGGTGTTACTGAACAAAATTCGGTAACTGAATCGTTATTGTGATCTTTAGGTGCAAGGCACTAAAGAAGAAAAAAAACCGCACTTCCGTTAAAAGAAAGCTCGGTTTTTCTTTTTGCCCTTTTTTCCATCAATTACTGTAAGATGAGTTGGTGCCTTTCTTTTTGGTACCGCAGGCTTGGATTTTGCACGATCCTTATTTGTAATTGGGCTGACACTTGAATTGGATGCACTTGAAGAACTTGTTGAACCTGTGGAACCGTATCTCTTTTTAGATTGTTTTACTGCCTTATTATAGCGTGAATCTGTTCCCCCACCCAATCTACCTTGGATAAAATGACGGAAAATGAGATAAAAGACAGTCACACCACCAATTATTAAAAGGATACTCCTAAATAATCCACCTGGATTTTCAAACAAATTCACTATTAAAGCAAAAGCTGCTAATGATATGAGAGTATAAAATATCGGTTTTCGAAAGCTTCCTTTCATCTGTGCCACCTCCCAGGTAACCAGCAAGTTACCATCACTGATTGTTTTATAGTATATTTTCTAGGATAAGGCTTGTTGCTGATTTTTATACTATTTCTTCTGTAATCTTTTTCTCTGAATCTTCTTCTAGCTCTAACAGTTTGTTAAAAGAATGTATGGCAACTTCCACTTGATCGTCTGTTGGCTCCTTCGTTGTAAGTAGTTGAAGCCAAAGTCCAGGATAACCTAATAATTTTAAAACTGGAATATCGCGAACTTTATTGGTTAACTGTAACACTTCAAATGAGATCCCAAGAACAACAGGAATAAGTGCTAAACGATTTAAAATACGCGCCCAGAGTGGATCTGTTGGAACAAGCAAATAAACAAAGAAACCTACAATTACAGTAAATAGGATAAAACTACTCCCACAGCGATAATGCAAACGAGATTCTGCTTGGATATTGCTTACAGTTAACTCCTTCCCGTTTTCAAAAGCATTAATCACTTTATGCTCTGCCCCGTGGTATTGAAAAACCCTCCTGATAATAGGGGTGAAAGAAATAAAATATATATAGGCAAACAAGAGCATCAATTTAAAAATAGTTTCAATGAAAATTTGTGAAAAGTCAGTAGAAAAAATCGGCCTTGTTAATTCTGCTAGAAATACAGGAACAAGTGTGAAGATAAACTTCCCGAAAATAAAAGATAGGATTCCAACAGCTGCAACACTAAGTATCATTTCAAGTTTGGAAGGTTCCTTTTTATTAAATATTTCTTCCTCATCTTGACTAGGATCTACATCATAGCGCTCTGTTGAGAAGTTTAGATGCTTAGAACCATTTCCTGCTGCCTCTACAATCGCTACAATTCCTCGTAAAAAGGGGATTTTTTTTAGTTTCTGTAAGGAGGGATTTGATTTTCTTGGAACATGAAGATATTCAATAGAATCATCTTTTCTACGGATGGCGGTAACATAATGGCGTTTACCTCCAAACATTACACCCTCTACTACCGCTTGTCCTCCATAAACTGGTTTTGAATCATTTGACATAATAGCACCAACCTAACTTTTCTTAGAAGAAAATAATTCTTTTTACTTAGAATTTAATCATTGATAACATGACAAAAATTACAATACACTAACCTATTTACACTTATAGCAAAAATGTGCCTTCATTTAATATTCTACCCGAAAAGCTCAAAAACCTCTACTCTATAACATTTTCTTGTTTCCTCTTTTTCATGAATGTTTCATTCTACTTTTTGGAAGGATAAGGGTAAATTATCATTATAAAAGGGAGAAAAAAGATGAGTGAGAAAAAGAAATTAGAACAAAATGAACGGGAAGAACCAATGAGCTTTATGACCAAGGTAGTAGTAACTGGCTTCATTGGAGGTGTTTTCTGGAGTTTAATTGGCTATTGTGCATATAGTTTCAGCTTTACCGAAATAAGTCCGAATGTTGTACTACAGCCTTGGGCACTCGGAAATTGGAAGGAAGGTTGGCTTGGTCATATTATCAGCGTCATTCTCCTTGGACTATTTGGAATTGGTGCAGCTCTTATTTACTCTATGGCATTAAAAAAATTCAACCAGTTTTGGATAGGAATTATCTATGGAGGAGCTCTTTGGGCACTAGTTTTCTTTCTATTAAACCCAATGTTCCCATCTATTAAAACAGTTAGAGAACTGACTTTGGATACGAATGTGACAAATATCTGTCTCTATATCCTCTTTGGGGTATTTGTTGGATATTCCATATCTTTTGAGCATAATGAGATGCAAAGCCAAAAACAAAGCCTAAAAGAACAAGGGCATTCATCATCAAATGAGTAGTAGGAAATGAGGAAATATGATAGAATGTTCAGTAATTGAACATTTTCATTGTACAGACAAGGTATTAAAAATTACAGATGTGCCAGTCGGAGCATTTGACCTTGGTAATTTGACTGTGTGGGTATATGTGCAAATGACAAAGTCGACAAACGAAAACAATTGTCTGAGAATGTTCAGTAAGTGAACATTCTTTTCTTTTGAAAGGAAGTGTTGAAGCAATGCGCTTACTAATTCTCAATGGACCCAATCTTAACCGGCTTGGGATGAGGGAGCCAGATGTATATGGCAACCAGACATTGAAAGATCTAGAAGAACGGCTGTTAGCTTATGGGAAGATACAGAATGTGGATATGAATTTCTTTCAAAGTAATCATGAAGGTGAGCTGATTGATATACTCCATGATTCAGAAGAGAGCTATGATGGTGTAGTAATGAATCCTGGGGCATTTACACACTATAGTTATGCCATACGTGACGCTATTGCAAGCATTAGCATCCCAGTAATGGAAGTTCATATTTCCAACATACATAAACGAGAAGAGTTTAGACATACCTCTGTTTTAGCGGCTGTAACCGCAGGACAAATTGTCGGACTTGGGTTCCATGGCTATGAGTTAGCAATACAAGCAATAATGAAAAAAGTAGAGGGGGAAACACAATGACAAAAATAACCAAATTGAGAGAGTCATTCCAAACTTCTGGAATTGATGCATTACTCGTTACAAGTGCGACAAATCGCCAATATATTACTGGCTTTACTGGGACTGCAGGAGTTGCTGTCATTTCAGGGGAAAAGGCGGTTTTTATTACTGATTTCCGCTATACTGAGCAAGCAGCAAAGCAATGTGAAGGATTCGATATCGTTCAGCATAAAGGCGGGTTAGTAGAAGAGATCGCCAATGTCGTGAAGGAATTAGGGATTACGAAGCTAGGTTTTGAGCAGGACCATGTATCCTTCTCCACCTATTTAAACTATAAATCCACTATTAAAACAGATCTTGTTCCAGTTTCAGGAGTTATTGAAAAGTTACGCTTGATTAAGAGTGAGCAAGAGATTAAGATATTAAAGGAAGCTACCCAAATTGCAGACGCTGCTTTTGAGCATATTCTTACATATATTAAACCTGGACTAACAGAATTAGATGTTTCTAATGAGTTGGAATTTTTCATGCGCAAACAAGGTGCAGTATCTTCATCGTTTGATATTATTGTTGCTTCTGGCTACCGTTCAGCACTGCCTCATGGTGTTGCGTCTGATAAGGTAATCGAAAAAGGCGAATTTGTAACGATGGATTTTGGAGCTCATTATAAAGGTTTCAATTCTGACATTACGAGAACCATTGCAGTAGGAGAGCCAAGTGATGAGCTTCGTAACATCTACAATATTGTTTTAGAAGCGCAATTACGTGGAATGAATGGTATTAAAGCCGGAATCACAGGCCGTCAAGCGGATGCACTTACCCGTGACTATATAACAGAAAAAGGCTATGGGGAGTATTTCGGTCATTCCACTGGCCATGGCCTTGGAATGGAAGTACATGAAGGCCCTTCTTTATCAGTGAAATCTGAAACGGTGTTAGAGCCAGGAATGGTTGTAACTGTAGAACCAGGAATTTATGTAGCTGGATTAGGTGGAGTGCGTATCGAGGACGATACAATCGTTACAGAAACAGGTAACGAAACACTTTCCTTCTCTACAAAAGAACTTATTATTTTGTAAAAGGCATCTCTTTTTTCGTGTACTAGAGTTTTCAACTCAAGGTTACAATACGAATAAGTTATCCCTAATTACATGGCTTTAGGAGGAACAATTTAATGATTTCAGTAAACGATTTTCGTACAGGATTAACAATTGAAGTGGACAATGGTATTTGGCGTGTTCTTGATTTCCAACACGTAAAACCTGGAAAAGGTGCAGCGTTCGTTCGTTCAAAACTTCGTAACCTTCGTAACGGTGCAATCCAAGAAAAAACATTCCGTGCTGGTGAAAAAGTGGCAAAAGCACAAATCGATAACCGAAAAATGCAATACCTATACGCAAATGGCGATATGCATGTATTCATGGATACTGAATCCTTCGACCAGTTGGAACTTCCTTCTGCTCAAATTGAATATGAGCTGAAATTCTTGAAAGAAAACATGGAAATATCCATCATGATGTACCAAAGTGAAACTCTTGGAGTAGAGCTTCCAAATACAGTAGAATTGAAAGTGGCAGAAACAGAGCCAGGAATTAAAGGTGATACTGCTTCTGGTGGTTCCAAGCCTGCAGTTATGGAAACAGGTGTGACTGTAAACGTACCATTCTTTATTAATGAAGGCGATGTTTTAATTATTAATACGACGGACTCTTCTTACGTTTCTAGAGCGTAATTTCAAAAATGCCCCCAAGAAGTGATGGGGGCATTTCAGACTGTTGACAAACCCATTTTTTTAGTCTTTGCATTGAACTGTTGATCTTCGTTACAGACGCTTCGCTTTCCGCGGGCGGTCCGGGAACCTCCTCGGACTGCGTCCTGTGGGGCTTCCCATGTCCCTTCCTCCCGCAGGAGTCTTCGTGTCTTTCACTACGATCAACATGGGAATTGCATTAACTTTAAGAAAAAGTACCTTTGTCTTGACACTAAAATGCCCCCAAGAAGTGAATAGGCCACTGAAAAAGTTACGTTTTTTATTTCAGTAATCTAAAATGAATGCCCAAAGGCAATTTTCCGTCTGCTTTTTAAGCGGAAAATTGCCTTTTTCCTTTTCTTTTTTATTCTTTTTC